>CAVTLP010000010.1:0-78859 GCA_963735555.1 uncultured Acidobacteriota bacterium | reverse complement strand
TGCGGAATTTCCCGCGGCCAAGGCCTGCGCCGCTTCTTTCTCTCTGGGCCCGGCGTTGATCTGATTCGCCAGCGCCTGAATGGTGGCGATCGCTTTTCTTATATTCAACACGAACTTCTGCGAGCAGGCGTTGCGTCTTCTGCTCGCCACGGATGGCGGCGTCAAGTTGTGCACGCGTCTTCTCGTCGAGGTCGCCCCCGATTTTGACCACGTTGCCGATACCGGATACGTTGATAGCGTGCCCATTCTGCGCGTTCGCCACCTGGCCGGGCACGGTCGGTGAGGTAGCGGATCTGGGCGTTCGCGCAGACTGCGCACCGGGTTCAGAAGACACTGCGCCAGCAAGCAGCGTCAGAAGGAGCAGCAGATACGTGCGAACGCTTTTCATGGCTTCTCGGTACGCACATAATTTCCTGAACCTTGCACGTTCACGGCGGCGCCGCCTGACGCATTCGCGCTTTGACTGGGCGCTGCGCTCTGCTGTTGGGAAGGGCTGACAGTCGAAGCTTGCGGAGCGACCTCGGGCGGCGGTTTGTGAAAGACGCCAACGCTGACGAGTAACGCCACCGCCGCGGCAATAGCCGCGCCCAGGAAGCGAAGCGTCTTTTGGTTTCTGTCCTGCTTCAACCAGGCCCAGACTCCGTACGAACGCGTGCTGCCTCGCTTGACTGACGCCCGAGCCTCCTGCCGTACTCGATCACGCATGGTGGCTCCTTGCGGGGATCGAAAAATTCGGTATATGAAAGACGAACGTCATTCAGAGAATGTAAAAACCATTGTCTGTTCGCCACGAGCCGTCTTTCGTCGGTAAAGCGACCACGTATGGAGAACTGCCCTCAGTGGGCAAGAATCCCGCGGAGTATCTGGCCACTGGCGTGTGACGGCGCAGCACCACCGACGACCGTATGCCGCCGGCTGACGGCAATGTCTTGTGAATGATCCGTTTAATGGCAACCCGTCGCGTGAGTGCCCGCGCGACACGGCAAGCCTGGCGGTAAACCTGCTCCGTATACCGAGGTCATGAACGGCTGCCTATAGCTTCATGCAATTCGCTTGGGTAGGCGTGCGTCTAACGTCGCTGCCCGACTGAGGACAACCCGAAGCGGAGGTTGAAACGGGAGGACGAGTGATGTCGACTGGAGGCCGGACAAGACCTCCGAAATTCAGCGCACCGCTTCCAGTGCCGCATGTATTTCCTGTACGACCAGCGCTTCGACACCTCCCTCATCTGCCGCCGTCGAGAAAACCGCGCAGCAGGCTGCTGCTTCTTCAACCGCACATCGATAGACAGCCACGACACTTCCGGGTCCACATCCGGTATGCCCAGCCAGAGTTAAGCCGTCTTCGATCCTGCCTCGCATTAGACCCAGAGCATAGCCTGGCGTGACCCACGGCCGGCCTGCAATTGGGCCACCCAATACCCGTGTCGCCTGCATTTCCTGAAGCAGGTTGGCGGGAAGAAGCTTTCCGGCGAGCAGGCGATCCAGAAGAAGTGCTGCTTGTGAAACAGGGCCAATGAGCAGTCCGTGATAGACCCAGCCGGGGTCGTAATTTAACGCCTTGCCGAGATACTCCCCGTTGAGTTCTGCGGGTTCCGTTGCAAAGCGAACCGCCGAGATGCCAAGCGGAGCCAAGACTTGCTGCATGAGGGCTTCTTGAAGCGGCAGATCTGCTGCCCGTTCGATGAGCCTGGCGACAAGCATGAAACCAACATTCGAGTAGCGCCAGCCGGCTCCAGGCTTGTATCGGAGCCGATGGCCGTCCAGGCGCTGCATCATCTCGTCCGCGGGCCACGCCGATTCCTGATTGGCGACGGCGGCGTGGTACTCGGGAAGCTCGCCATAGTCAGCGAGGCCCGCCTCGTGACGTAGGAGTTGACGCAAGGTGAAAGCTTGTTCAGGGAGCGAAGCATCCAAATCGAGGCGACCGTCGCGTACCAATGTCAGGGCGGCCGCGGCTAGCACCGTTTTAGTGAAACTCCACCACGGTACAACGGGGTCGGCTTGCTGGGACGGTGTTATTGATTGACCGTTGTAGAGAGTGGAGATCAACATCGAATACTCAAGCGGTAGTGATTGGACGATGCAAAGGCGCGGAGACAGCAACATACCTCATAACCAGCCATGGAGGGCCCAATCAGCTTTCTTCTACGTCGGTAATGGCTTCGCGAACGTCCTCTTGCGCCGAAGTCTGCACGAAGCCAGCGCGTGCCAGAACTCTCAAACTGCGCATCGCGCTTTGGATCGTAGTCAACCACTTCAGCCAATTATCGTTCGCCGGGTACACGGCAGCACTGGGGCGCGCCGGAAGACATCGTGAGAAGTTCGTCCAGGAATGGGTCTAGATAACAGATGACAAACTTCAAAAGGTGATGTTATCGACCACGATCTATTTGCATACTCACGAAAAGCGCAGGCACGAAGGCGACCGTGGCATCGCAAGAGTCACTGCCAGCAAGCTTGTCATACGGGACGGCTTTCCGCTTCGCAAGTCAAATCAATCCGAATGTCGAACCTCTCACTCGCAAATCGGATTGTCTGTTCAATGCAGCGCACGCCCAGTCGGGGCACACGTAAGGATAGGGATTGCTTTTGAGGCGAAACGGACATCATTGAATTCGTAGGGCGATGGGCGGGCCCTCTTGAACACCGACCTTCTGAATATCTGTTGCGTTCATATCAAAGCTTGCCTTACGAATAACAGCGAACATCTTATGGGCGACGCGGCGGGGTCAGACCATCCAGCACCATCGCACCAATGTAGTTGCCATATCTACTTATGGAGAGAATGGAAGCCGTTTGTATGCGTCATTGAGCCGCAACCGAAGAACCCCGTTTGAGCACCCGGCACCTATCCGACATGGACGTGTGGCTACCGGTATGTCGAGGTGCTAAAGGCATCGAACCCACGTCGTTCGCGTTCCCACCAGGCTTGGAGGTGGCCTTGGATTAAGCGCTCAATGGCGACTGGAAGTCGCATACAGAAATCTTACAATATCTATAAAGTTTGATTGTTGTCTAGATAAGCCGGTCCTTGCTCCGAGTCCCACAGCATGTGAACGGTCACGATTTCTATAAGTTTTAGTGGTCGTCGCAGTGATGGGCGAAGTAGCATCCGCCTTGTTCTATGACTCGGCCGCCAAATTCGCTAACGGTCACCTCGATTCTGGAAAACCTCATGACAGATATCGCACTTGCACGCAAACATGCCTGCCTCTCAGTGGTTCATGCGGTATTGACTAATTTGATTGACGACAGTAATCGAATCGGCGCGGCTCTGCGTGTTGCGGATTACCTCGCGGACGATCTTGAAGGGAAAATCACCGAGACCGATGCCGTACTACTTGCTGTCGCCGCGCTGACAAAAGTCAATCGCGCGACTCGCGAGTGGTATGACGTCGACAGCAACTCGATGGACTTGATGAAAGTCGCAGACTTTGTCATCGACGAACAGATGATCGGGTGCGACCGCGCAATCAGTCCACCTGAAACCAGTTTGTCCGCGGCAAGAATCCCGGCGCGAGCCGCATCAGTGATTCGCCCAATGGGATCATCGGTGGGCCTCGTTCACCACTGAGGCGCGAACGTTGCCAATGCGCGCAGGAGTTTCCGCGGCGTAAAGCCGAAAGCGGATGCCGGCACTTCTTGTGCGCTCGACCGCGCGATTCGTCTTCCGATCGTCAGAATTCGCGGCATCTCCCAATATTTGATTCTGTTTTCGCGTCCCATGTGGCGACTTCCGCCCAGAAGCCGTGCGCCTGCAGGCTTGAGCAAATTTAGTTCCCATGTTTAGCGGGACGCGACGTCGAACGATAGAACGAACGCCGCTGATTCGCGTCACGAACACGGTGCAAGACCGTCCATTGATCTTGCCGCGTGATTCGTTTTCACTAGCTGTTCCACGATTCGATATTGAGGACGATACGTGCGACCGGGTTGTCATCGGCGGTCTTCGGGAAGAACTTGATCTGGGCGAACGTTGCGAGACTGAAAGCGACTACCACGAGCGTTGCAGACGCTGCGATGCGGACGATGTATTTCACTGTTACCTCTTTTGATGGCATAGCGAAGAGCTGACTGAGTTGATAGGAGCGTCGAATCACCGTCAGCAGCACCTCGGGGCGCAACCCGGCAAAGCCGGACACGGCCGTCAGATCGCGCTTGCTGATCAGCATCGGACTGCGAGGAAAGATCTGCCTCGGACAACTCCACTATAAATTTTTGACATGCATGCGGTATGCGACAAGCGGTCGCGTCGGCACAAACAGGACATCAAACAGACCGGGCGGTGGGCAAGAACTGGCGTGTCGAAGAGGCCTACTTCGAGGTCAAAGACCAATGGAAGTATTTGGACCGTGCCGTTGACACACCCTCAACGAGTGCGTCGGTTTTGATGGCCCCCACTCACCTGTTCGCCAATTCGTTTATATCGTGTCCCTCCCCGCTCTAGTACCGGGGATGTTGAGGGGCGTGCGTATTGTTTCCCAAAGCCCCTGTACCCAAAACCCCGTGTCCAGTGCCTTGCATGACAGACCTGACCGCGCCGGCCCGTTTCACCCGGTATCGCCCCCGCGGCTAACTCAGCGGGCAGACGCTCGGTTGCGAGGTCACGATTCGGCTCCTTCTGGAGTGCGACGAGGATTGCCTCTTTCGCCAACATACGGAACCGCACAGCTGACCTCTCGCAACCCACTGTCCTTGTCGGTGGATTCGCCATCTCGCCATACTGCGTAGGAATCCAACATGATGTTGAAATTCGAGTCCCTGGAAGAGTTCTCAGTTGCGTCTGAGGCTAGAGACGCCACTGTTGCGGTTAAGTTGCACCGTCAACTCAATCACAAGCCGACGCGGTACGGTCCTGAACCGTACCGCCTCGACGTCGCGGGCGGCCGCATTCACCTTCTGCATTACGGCATTGCTGAGAAACATGCCAAGGAGACCGCTACGAGGTTCTCGCGGGAGCACGCCAAGGGGATTGCTCCGGCGTTACCCTAGACAGACGCGCAAGTGGGCAACACCGCTGCCATAGATATCCGCAGCCAGTCATGTCTGCAACTAGTGCCACCACTTGCGCAGTGACATCTCCAGCTGGCCAAGCGAGCAGTGCGCGGTGGGCATCTCACGCAAACATGTTCAACGAGCTTTACGAATAAAGTAATCAGTCAACACGTCGCCATTCCATTGTTTGTTCACAACCAACCAGCAGGCCTGTTTTAGACCTTTGAGATTTACTCGGCCGCCAAACTGACAATCACAAACTGACAATCAATTTCTACGTCTCGTGCCGCGGGGTTTTCCACAATGACCACTCGACACCTAAACACAGCTTGCAACGCCCTCGCCAGAAGGCCGGGACACAAAAGTGGCACCCCGGCCTGACGTCGGGGTGTCGCCTGAATCACACTCGTAGGACTAGAGTATTTGCACGAGTGATTTGAAGATATTGCAAGCGTTCGCTGGGCGCTTACGCCTTTCGCAGCTTGAACAGCGCTTACTGGCCGGCGGCCGGCGACACTACGCTCGGGGTTGCTAAAGTGTTGTTACTTTTGGGAGCACTGGTGCCCGACGTCGAGTTGCCGTTCGTGCTACTCGGAAGGCCCGAGTTGGGCGCCCTGCCGGCCATGCCGCTGTCCGAACTGGTCGCGCCTGGCGTGCCGTAACCGCTCGTTGCACCGTTCACCTGGTTTGCCGGGCTAGCCGTGCTGCCCGACGAGCCGGCGCCGCCCGGACCTCCCGCCGTCTGTGCATATGCGCCGGCCGACAGCGTGAGTGAGGCGACGGCCGCGATTAATGCCCTGCTTATCTTGCTCATGATCGGTTCCTCCTTGCAATATGACGCAGACGATCGCCGCCTGCTTGATCACGAGTTCAGCAACCACCGTGCCTCGTGTCCAAATTCGTAACAAAAACCACGCGCGTCACAGTGAGCGGCTCCTCTGCGCTGACCAGTTCTGCCACCCCGGACCGCCGTATGAGAATTTGACGTCGGGTAGGTGCGGAAGTCATAGTGTGACCGGAACCCGCCGGAACGAGCTAGCGCAATGAAGCGGGAAGTGGGCCGCATCGGCGCCGACGAATCATCGAATCTGCACACTGTCCTCACCGACCAATGCTGGTGGAATCCTGAAGTTCGTTGTCGCCCGGCTCGGAGCGCGAGAGCTTGACCGGGGAGCGAGTTTGCAGACGGGGCCGCCAACGCCGCCGTTATCCAACCTGCTTAGCGCTGCTCGGTTTCCAACCACATTGCTCGCATCAGCGAGGTTGACGGCAAAGGTCGCCTGGCCGTATCGTCGCTGATCGCGCCGATCCCATGCGACGGACGCGGCGATGCTCAAACTTCTCTAATCGACGCTGAAGAGACATTCTGGCTAGCAAGGCGAATCATAGCTTTGCGTGCAGCAAAGCTCCTCGATGGCAGGAACTGTCAGCGACACTTTGCGGCAGAACGTCCGCGAGCGCCTGGAGTTTCCGATAATGGAGACGATGTCGGACAAGATGACTTTGCGGACCTCCAGCCCCAGGCCAAGGCGAACGATGTTGTCGATGTCCCAAGTGCGTTTTGAATTCGTATCCCTCCCGCAGCAGGAACCGACCGTCCAGTGCCTTGATCCGCTCTGACGCCTTGCTGCCCTTGCCCTGCCAGACTAACCATTTCACGTGGATGATCTCGGCTTCCACCAACTCCCCTTCCATCGAGTCGATCATCTTGCAGCCGAATACGGCACTTCGGATTCGAATCTCCGACCGCCTCCAGCAGATTCGCGAAGAACGGCCCTTCAGCGAGCCGAGGCTTGTGCTCACACTGCGCATGGTAAGCCGTCATCCACGGATGGTTCGCGCGAGCATGTCTGCCCGACTAGTTGCCGCTTGCCGCCCCTCAGCCAGACGCTAGGCCAAAGGCCGCTTTCGAGGCGCACAGGTCATAGTCATATGCGCCTCTGTAACCGGTGACATGACCCAGGCATCGTCCGCCTTTCGGCGTGGCGTCCTCAACGGTTCGACCCCGTCCCCGCTTTGAACGAATGCTAGTCACGGCTCAAGAGACGCGCCGCCGCTCAGGCAGACTCAAACGCGTCGATCGTTGGTCGCCGCCGCTGCCCGATAACGTCAGCGCCAATCCTGGCATTGCAGACTCACAGCCATCAGACGATGCATCCGTGCCCCGTCCCCTAGATAAACATTTCCGGCCGCAGGTCGCTTACCTCGATGATCACATCGGCCGGCAAATTAGCCCTACGTGCGGCGGCACGGATGGCGTCGGCGTTGGGCGCCTCATACAGACAATAAGTTTTCTTCTTGTCCGCGCTGAGAAACGAAAAGAGCCACTCGACGCCTTCCTCGTCGTTGATTCTCTTTACAGTCGCGGCACTTTCGCCCGTGACCTCAAGTTGTTCCGCAAAATTACGTTCAATCATAAAACGCGGCATGTGATTCTCCTTGAATAGCGACTGCACATCGCACGTCCCACTGTGCGAGCCTGTGCTAACTTTTGAGCCCTGTTCCTGTCAGCGCGCCACCGATGCGCTCAACGAGCGCGAACATCTTGAGCTTTTCTGCCGTGGCCGCCGCCATCGAAAGCAGATCTTGAGCACGTGCCCTATCTCCGATGCCATTGCGTGCCGCCAGCATGAGCGCGTATTCGTGGCGGCTATGTGCGAGCCAGGGCCACGCTCGCAAGCGCTCGTCCATACGCAGCGCGTATTCGAAATGCTGTTCGGCGGCTGACCAGTCGCCAAGAGCACGAGCCAGCATGCCGAGAAACCGTGCCGCAGATCCGCAACAGAGCGTAAAGACCGGAACCGTGACGACCTGATCATGGAATGGCAGAAGAAGAGCATAAATGCGTTCGGCCTGTTCGATGTCCCGCAGGCGGGCAGCAACCTCCGCCAGATAAGTCAGCGTGACAAGCCGTTTGCTGTCCACGGGGATGCTGGACTCCGATTCCGCAAGCCGAACGAGACTGTCGCGGGCCTGCGCCTCGAAGCCGAGATCACTGCAAATCAACATGAATCCCGGCCGCCACGTAGCGTTCTCGGAATGCTCGTCGACAAACCGCTTGAAGATCGGCGCGACCTCGGCGAGCCGGCCCTGTTCGCGACGTATCGCGAACATCTGCATGCCGTAGACACCGGTAGCGAGATTTGCGTCCGCGTTCTGCGCCATCTGCAACGAGTCACGCGTCTTGTGTTCCGCCTCGGAGAAGTCACCGACGAGTATGGCCCGCATCGCCTGCGCCCCCGTCACGCACCACTTGTCGACGAAGTGCTGTCCGCAAGTGGCGATCTGCTGATACCGTTCCAGCGCGCTCTCGAAACGGTCCACCTCGCCGATCTCCAGGTAGCCAGCGAGACATCGCGCGCATGCGTGCCCGATGGAGTGCGCATCGCCGAGATCTTCCGCCATCTGCATCAACTCCAGCAACACGCTTTCACAGCAATACGTTTTCTTCTTCTTATGTACATCTACTTCGACTCGTCGTCTGCTGAAACACACCTTTCGCCGGACCTCCCATTGCAGCATCTACTCGACAAACTGAATCCCCAGCAGCGTGAAGCCGTCGAAGCCGTCGATGGGCCGGTGCTCATCCTGGCCGGGGCGGGCTCGGGCAAGACGCGCGTCATCACCCATCGCATCGCGTATCTGATCCAGGAGCGCGGCGTCGCGCCGGACTCGATCCTCGCCGTCACCTTCACCAACAAGGCGTCCGCCGAGATGGCGGAGCGCGTCGAGAAGCTGATCGGCCATTCCTGTCTCGCGAAGCCCGTGGTCTCGACCTTTCACTCCTTCTGCGTGCGCCTGCTGCGCCGCGATATCGAGGCGTTGAAGATCGGCAACGAAGGCCTCACGAAAAACTTCGCCATCTATGACGAGTCCGATCAACAAGCCGTGGTGAAGCAGGTCATGCGGCGTATGGGGCTCGACGACAAGCAGCTGACGCCGCGCGTGGTGCTGTCGAAAATCTCCTGGGCCAAGAATCACATGATCGATCCGCAGGAGTACTACCTCAGCTCGTCCGATCCGATGAGCGAGCGGATCGCGCACATCTTTGAGGCCTATAGGAAGGAGCTGCTCAAGGCCAACGCGCTCGACTTCGACGATCTGCTGCTGGAGGCGGTGCGCCTGCTGAAGTCGTCGAGCGAGGTGCGCGAACGCTACAATCGCCGCTATCGCTACCTGCTGATCGACGAGTACCAGGACACGAACCGCCCGCAATATGAGCTGATGAAGCTGCTCGCCGGTCCGGAGAAGAACGTCTGCGTCGTCGGCGACGAGGATCAGAGCATCTACTCATGGCGCGGCGCCGACATTCGCAACATTCTGGAGTTCGAGCGGGACTTTCCCGGTGCGAAGACCGTTCGTCTGGAACAGAACTACCGCTCGACGCAGATCATTCTCGAAGCCGCTGCGGCGCGTCGTCGCCCGCAACACGCAGCGCAAGGGCAAGGCGCTGTGGACCTCGCGCGAAGGCGGCGCGCTGATTGGCTACTATGAAGCGCCCGACGGCGAAAACGAAGCACTTTTTGTCGCCGACACGATCCAGAAATACCTGCGCAAGGCAGGCGAGCAGGATGAGCTGCCGCGCGTCGCCGTGCTCTATCGCACCAACTCGCAGTCGCGGCTGGTGGAAGAGGCGCTGCGCCGTTATGGCATCACCTACACCATGGTCGGCGGCTTCTCCTTCTATGAGCGCTCCGAGATCAAGGACCTGCTGAGCTACCTCAAGCTGGTGCAGAACCCCAGCGATTCGATCGCCCTGCAGCGCGTCATCAACATCCCCGCGCGCGGCATCGGCAAGACGACACTCGAAACGCTGGAGCGCATCGCCCTCGAAACCGGAAGCAGCACCTGGATCGCCATCGAGCGCTCCCTGCGGGAAAAGCTGCTGCCTTCCCGCGCCCTCATCGCTCTCGACACCTTCCGCCGCATCATCCTTGATGCGCGCGCCCTTCTGACTCCAGGTTTTGCCGACAAGCTCTCGGCGGACATCGCCGCTGACCCTGAAGAAGACACCAGCTTCGACATCGCCGCAGCAGAGGACGATGCCGATACGGCCTTCGACTTTGGCGACGAGGCGCAGCACACACTCGCGTTCACGCACGAGCCGGAACTGGAAGACGTGCCGCTCGATGCTACTGCCTTCAACCCATTTGAGGATGAGCCGCCGGTACCGGATGCCGCGCCTTCGCCGGCCGCCGCGTCCGAGTCCGACAGGCCAGCCTTTCGCAAGCCCGGAGACGCCGCGACGCTGCCGGAGCTGATCAAGTTCCTCATCGATCGCACCGGATACATCCGCTCGCTTGAAGAAGAAGGCACGCCTGAAGCCTTTTCGCGCATTGAAAATCTCAAGGAACTAGCCAACGCTGCGCAGGACGCGCAGGAGCGTGGCGAAACGCTCGCTGAATTTCTCGATCACGCCGCGCTTGTCAGCGACACCGATCAGTACAAGGCCGACTCACGCGTGACGCTCATGACGCTGCACTCCGCAAAGGGGCTGGAGTTTCCCCTTGTCATCCTCGCCGGACTCGAAGAAGGGCTCTTCCCGCACTCGCGCACGCTCAACGATCCCACCCAAATGGAAGAAGAGCGCCGCCTCTGCTATGTGGGCCTCACACGCGCCATGGATTCGCTGATCGTGACCCGCGCGCGCTATCGCCGCCGCTACGGCAACGACATGCCCGAGGCCAGCCTGCCCTCACGCTTCCTCGAAGAGATTCCCTCGCATCTCATCGAGGACGTAGGCGGCACAAGCCGGCACGCCAGCACCTGGGGCGGGTATGGCGGCCAAACTGCGTTGCGCTATGGACGCAACCAGCCCGACGATTCCACAGGCCGCCATTACAGCTACGAAGATGAAGATCAGAGCGCCGTAACTCGCACCAGCGCGGCGCGTCCTTATCCTGGGCGACCCGCAAAGCCCGGCAACTCCCTCGACAACATTGCGCAATTCTTTACGCAGCGTGGCGCGTCCGTTCCCAAGTCGCGTCCCAAACTCGACCTGCCTGCGCCGACTGGCAAGACCGGCCTCAGGAGCGGCCAGCGTGTGCGCCATCCCAAATACGGCGAGGGCATTGTGTTTCGCCGCGAGGGAGACGGGGAAGACGCTAAGGTTACCGTGCAATTTTCAAAGTTCGGAGTAAAAAAGCTGGTGGAAAAATTCGCCCAGTCTGGAAAAACTCTGATCTCGCCAACTAGAGCAACCCTGACCTAATTCGCTGCCACCTGCGTTGCGGAGACGAAGCTGCGGGCATGGGCCACCAGCTCCGGCCGGGACGACTGTCCACCGCCCCCCGTCGATTGCAGCAGGGCCGCATAGTACCTGGCAGCAGCAGCCTTGTCTCCAGCGGCCTCCGCGGCAACTCCTGCGTTGTAGAGCCCGTTAAAGCGGTTGGGGCTGAGCTTGAGCGCCACGCGGTATTCGGCCAGCGCCTGTTGCGGCTGGTGCAACTCGAGGAGCATGTCGGCGAGCATCTCGCGGGCCGGGATATCCACTTCGCCCTGCCCCACTTTGTCCTGCAGATCGGCGGCATCCCGCATCTGCTTCAGGGCTTCGTCCTGGTGGCCGCCGGCAAAGCTGGCCCAGGCGGCGATTTCAGAACGCTCAATCTTCGATCCGGTGGAATCAGCCAGGTAGGCGTGCCTGCCCTTCTTCACCTCGACCATCAGGGCATCGTAGTGTTTCAGGTCGGCGTTGGCCTGTTTTCCCCGCCGCAGATGCCCATCCCCGATCGCTCGCGCCCACCAGGTCATGGTCGCCACCTCAGGCGGTGCTCCGCCCTCCGGCTTAAGCGCCGCGGCGGTAGACCAGTCGCGCAGCTCAAGCGCGTAAAAGACCGGAAATTTGCCGCGATAGTATGCCACCATCCCAGGCCATATGGCCGCCCCCATGCCCGGCATCGCACGCGATCCGATCCACCACCGAGGGGACCTTCTGGAGCACTTGCTTCGCGCTCGCATCCTGGCCGCTCTGCAGGTAGGCGTACATCAGGAAGTCGTAGGAGTGCGGCTCATCCATGATGCCGCTCTCGTGGCGCGCCTCGGCGGCTTCCGAAGCATCGATCGAAGCCAGCTGGGAACGGATGTCCTCCGGCCACATACCCAGCCGGGCGTAGATGTGTCCCGACATGTGGACGGCGTGCGGACCTGACGGCGCGATCTCCCCATAGCGGTTGGCCGCGGCCAGGCCATCTGGAGCCATTACGGGGTTGTCGCAGGAGTGAATGATGTAGTGCACCACGCCCGGATTGTCGGGATATTTTGCGAAGAGTGGAGTCAACATGGCCATCGCCTTGTGCTCCTGCGTCAGGCTGGTGTCACTCGGAGCCTCGGCGGCCAGCAGCGAAAGTGCGTAGAAGGCCCCGGCGTCCACATCGTCAGGGTAGTGCTGGTAAAGCCTATCCATGGCTTCCGAATAAGCGGTGATGCGGGCTATGTAGTCCTGAGTTCCGGGCTTGTAGAAGACGGCCAGCGCTGCGATGTACTCGCTCTCACGCGGGTTCTTTTCTGCGGACGACTGCGCCTTCTCGATTTCTTCGCGGCCAAGCTTCATAGCGCCGTCGTCCGGTCGATCCCAGATCTGGTGGAAGGCGCTCATGGCGATGCCCCAGTGAGCCATCGCGCAATCGGGATCGGCCTTGGCAATCTGCTTAAATTGCGGCTCCGCCTCGTCGTACCAGAAGTCGTGCAGAAGAGCGACCCCACGGTTGAAGGACACGTTCACTGAATCTTTGCAGGAAAGCCCAAACGATACCGTTCCCAGCTGTTCGGCAGGCGCGGGAGTTGAACCCATAGCCATTGAGGGCATAGATTGTGCAACGGCAGCGGAGGCGAAAACTGCAAGCAGGCAAAGCGCGAAGGCCTTTATGTTTCGTGAATTCATGTCTTGCGAATTATAGATCAGCGGGTCAGGCCTGCTCACCATCGCACGTATCTGAGGCAGACTGCTCTCGCTTGATTTATCCTCGCAATAACGAAACTAAAGGAAGATGCTGCCTCCCATGGCAGTCAGGGATTAGAGAATGGCAAACACCAAAGCAATTGAAGATACCGCAGAACGCAAGGCACTCAAGCGGACCGCCCGCAAGAAGGCCGCCCCCAAGGCACCCCGCACTACCCCGCGCGGCTCCAACAAGAAAAAGGTGAAGACCATCAGCCGCGGCCAGAGCAAGCGCAAGTAGAGCAGCGATCACCCGAACCACCAGCGGAGCCCGTTCCCGTGAATTTCTCTCGCGGAGCGGGCCTCATTCCGGATACACTCCCCTCAATCCCCGCATAGAGGAGTCGGACTCTGCCGCCCCAGGTTCTTTGCTGCAAATCCATTGATAAGCTGATCGCTGAGTCGGAGAACCCCGAGACCAGTCTCAAGAAGACACTCGGCCCTGTCTCTCTCACATCGCTCGGCATCGGAGCCGTCATCGGCTCGGGCATCTTCACGGTTGTCGGCACCGCGATTTCCGGCGAAAAGTTCGACACTTCGTCCATTGTCAACACACCGGTGCTCGATTACATCGTTCACCACACCGCGCTTGCGGGCCGTCCCGGCGCCGGACCCGCGCTGGCCCTGTCGCTGGTTCTGGTCGCCATCGTGTGCGGGTTTACCGGCCTCTGTTACGCCGAACTCGCCTCGATGATCCCCATCGCAGGTTCGGCCTATACCTACACTTACGCCACGCTCGGAGAGCTTGTCGCGTGGATCATCGGATGGGATCTGATCCTCGAATACGCCTTCTCCAACATGGCTGTGTCAGTTGGATTCGCGGGGCACGCTGTCGCCCTGCTTGACTGGTTTGGCATTCATCCCAACCTGCGCTGGATCTCGCCTGCTTATCTGCCCTCCGGTCTGACCGACCTGCAGGGCAACATGCTTTATCCGTCAGGCTGGCACTTCGGGTTCAATATCCCTGCGTTCCTCATTGTCATGCTTCTCACCATGGTGCTCGTCCGCGGTATTCGTGAATCCGCAGAGACCAACAACGTCATGGTGCTGCTTAAGATCGCGGCCATCCTGCTTTTCATCGGAGTCGGCGCGCATTACATTCACCCCACGAACTGGAAGCCGTTCTATCCCAACGGCTGGTCGGGAGTCCTCACCGGCGGCTCCATCATCTTCTTTACCTACATCGGATTCGACTCCGTCTCGACGGCCGCCGAAGAGTGCAGGAATCCGCAGCGCGACGTGCCCATCGGCATCATCGCCACACTCATCATCTGCACCATCCTCTACATCGGAGTCGCGGTCGTCCTCACCGGCCTCATCAAGTGGACCGCGCTGGTCGACGACGCCGCTCCCGTTGTAAACACCCTCAAGAAGGTCTATCTCGCGAACCCCGGCGCAGCGCTTAACTGGACACGCCTGGCTATCATCATTGGCGCAATGCTGGGCATGATCTCGTCCATCCTCGTCTTCCAGATTGGACAGGCGCGCGTCTGGTTCGCCATGTCGCGCGACCGGCTGCTGCCCTCGGTCTTCGCAAAGGTCCATCCCCGCTTTCGCACTCCGGCGACGGCAACCTGGGTCGCGGGTTTCGTCGTCGGCATACCCGCCGGATTGCTCGACATCGGCACCTTTTCCGATCTTTCGAATATCGGAACACTCTTCGCGTTCGTCCTCGTCTCCGCCGGCGTGCTCATCCTGCGCTACAAAGACCCCGGCCGCCGCCGCGGATTCCGCTGTCCGGGTGGCCCCATCCTGCCGATCCTGAGCATTTCCTTCTGCGTCCTGCTGATGGCAGGCCTGCCCATCATCACCTGGATACGCTTTTTTGTCTGGCTCGCCATCGGCCTCGTCATCTACTACTTCTACAGCCGTAAGCGCAGCGAATTTGCTTCGCGCCCATAGAAGCACCCATGAACGTCGAACTTCTCCGCGCCTTTCTGCTCCGTCTGCCTCACGTCGAGGAGACAATGCAGTGGGGTGACAATCTCGTCTTCTGGGTGGGAGATAAGGCGATCGGCGGCAAGATGTTCGCGCTCGCCAACCTGAGTCCCGACAGTCGTGGCGTGCTCTCCTTCGCTGCCGGACCAGAGCGCTATGCCGAACTGCTCGAAATCGAAGGCGTCTTCCCGGCACCCTATCTGGCGCGCATCTACTGGGCCGCCATCGAACGCTACGACGTCGTCACCGCAAACGAACTCAAGGACTATCTCCGCAACGCCCACACGCTCACCTACAACAAGCTCCCAAGGCGCACCAAAGATGTTCTGGCCCTGCCGGCGAACGAACGCAGGAAACTCATCGCCGCGCGAAGAAAGCTGCTGGTGTCCTGGCGAAAAGAAGAAGCGCTGACATTCTTCGATCCGTCGCGGAACACTCTCCGCAAGAGCTACGGCCTTGCTTCAAACACCATGTTGAACGGCGTTTCCGTCGCGCGGCGGAAGTGCTTGAATCCTCCGGCAGTCACCGCCTCGCCAATCTTCTTCTCGCCTGCCTGAGCGCCCAGTCCCGCACCGACTTCCTGAGATAGCGAAGCTGGCACGCAGATCACCGTCGAGGCGGAATAGTAGATCCGGCCCACAGGATTCAGATTGGCCGCGATATCGTCGCCGGCGATCGGCTCGACGATCATCCACGTTCCGTCGGAGGCAATCGCCTCGCGCACATGTCTCGCCGCACCCGCCGGATCGCCCATGTCATGCAGGCAATCGAAGCAGGCGACGAAGTCGTAGTCCTTTCCGGGAAAGGCCTTGGCCGGAGCAACGTCGAAGTGCACGCGATCTCCGAGTCCCGCCTTCTTTGCCTTTTCGCGCGCTATGGCGATCGAGGCGTCGTGATAGTCGAAGCCAAAGAACTCCGACTTCGGATAGGTCTGCGCCATCAGCAGCGTCGACGCGCCGTGTCCGCAGCCGACATCGGCCACGCGCGCGCCAGCCTTGAGCTTCGCCTCCACGCCGTCGAGCGCCGGAATCCAGTTCGTCGTCAGGTTGGCGAGATAGCCGGGGCGGAAGAAGCGTTCGCAGCCGTGAAACAGGCCCTCTTCGTGCTCGTGCCAGCCGAATCCTTTCCCGGTGCGGAAGGTCTCGGTCAGCTTCTCTTCGTCCTTCATGCACGAGGCAACCATGTGGTAGAAGCCCGGCAGATGAACCGCCTGTCGTCCTGCGCCAGCGCGAACGACTGCTCCGGAGTCATGTAGTAGGTGCCCGTCGCCGCGTCATATTCCACATAGTTCGAAGCGGCGCTGGCGTTGAGCCACTCCCGCACGTAGCGCTCTGCGGTGCCGGTGCGGCGGGCGAGTTCAGCCGGAGTAAATTTCTCCCCTGCGCCCATGGTGCGATAGAGATTGAGCTTGTCTCCGATCACAATCAGGGCGGCGTGCAGGGCAGCGCCCATGTCGCCGACAGCCTGGCCGAGCAGGGCATGGAGCTTGTCCATATCGAGTGGACGAGGTTGGGTCTGAGTAGCCATGAATCTTCCTCCTTGGAAATGGAGTCACGCGGTTGCCTGGGAGGAACTGCCGCCGACTTTGAATGAGCGATGGAGAGAAGAAACGCGGCGCGGGCCACCGTATGACGTGGGTGGCCCATTATTACCATCCCGATAAGGCAAATACAAGCCGTCGAGTCGTCAACGGAGTGAGTACAGATTTCCAGGTGGCCGACGAGTGACTCGTCAATTTTGCAGTTTCTGCTCCGAGAGAAATTTCTCGATTCGGCTCGCGATCTCTTCCCCGTGTGTCTCCAGCGCGAAATGGCCGGTATCCAGCAAGTGGGTCTCCACGCTTTTCAGATCGCGGCTATATGGCGCGGCGCCTTCAGGCGGAAAGATGAAGTCGTTCTTGCCCCAGACGATGAGGGCGGGCGGTTGGTACTTTCGAAAGAAGGCCTGAAAGTCCGGATAGAGCGGCACATTGGTGCCATAAGACAGAAACAGATCCATCTGTATTTCGCGATTTCCGGGGCGATCCAAACCGATCTGGTCCAAAATCCACGTTGTCGGGTCCAGCAGTGTCCGGTCTGTTACCCCGTTCTCATATTGCCACTGCGTCGCCTTCTGATCGACCAGGAAATAAAGCGCTTCGCGATTCTCGGGGCGAGGATCAGACCAGTATTTCTTGATAGGATCCCAGAACTCCCGCAAGCCTTCTTCATAAGCGTTGCCATTCTGCACGATCAGCGCTTGCACGCGATCGGGAAGTCGCAGCGCAAGACGATAACCGATCGGGGCTCCGTAATCCATTACATAAAGTGAATATTTGTCGAGGCCAAGCGTCACAACGAACTGTTCCACGATGTTGGTCAAATTTTCGAAGGTATACACAAAGCTCTGGTGATCGGGCATGCTGCTCAACCCGAATCCAGGATAGTCGGGAGCGATCACACGGAACGATGGCGCGAGTCGTGGAATCAGATTGCGAAACATATTGGACGAAGTTGGGAATCCGTGTAAGAGAAGAATCACGGGTGCCGATTGTGGGCCAGCCTCGCGGTAGAAGATATCCTGTTGATTTACAGACACAGTTCTGTAGTGAACCGGAAATGTTTCGCGAACGTCGGGGCTGCTTGTAGTCATAACGAATCTCCGCTGGGAATGGACTTGTAATTCTGGGCCTTGTGAGGAATTAGCAAAGTATGGCGACCGTCCAAAAGGAGTCCCGTCGCCATGACGGTTGTAGCGGCTGTGCTATCGATCAGTCGTTCCGTCTGCTATCGCCGTACGATTGTGACAGTCTTAGAAATTAGGAAGATCAGCATGTCTCGGCCTAATTTCCAGGTGGCAAGAATACGCCAAGGATCGTATCACGCGTCTGCAGCAGTTCGTATAAAATCCAGGCCGCATGTGTGTGAGAGTAGGACCGATTTTACTGGTCATCCCGCCCATTGCCTCAACCCCCACTCCTCACGTACCGTCAAACTATGTCCGGAGTTACCCTTTCGCTCGCCGGAAAAGTGGCTCTCATCACCGGAGGCTCGCGCGGCATCGGTGCCGAAACCGTCCGCCTCTTTCGTCAGGCTGGAGCGCGTGTGGTGTTCAACTACCGCACCGCAAAGGCGGCTGCGGACGCATTGGCTGCGGATGTCGGCGGGGCGAAGCATTGCGTGGCGATTCCGCAGGAGCTATCGACACCGGACCAGGGCCGCGCGCTGGTCGAGGAGACGGTCCGCGCCTTCGGCCGCATTGACATTCTCGTCGCGAATCACGGCGTTTGGCCCGCGGAGGACGCGCCCATCGCGAAGATGTCCACCGAGCAGTGGCGGCAGACTCTCGCCGTCAATCTCGACAGCGTCTTTGGGCTCACGCAGGCGGCCGTCACCCACATGCAGCGCCAAGGTCGTCTATCGCCAGAGGACGCAGCCGGACACATCGTCTTCATCAGCTCCACCGCCGGCCAGCGCGGCGAGGCCTTCCATGTCGACTACGCCGCCAGCAAGGGCGCGCTCATCAGCCTGACCAAGAGCCTAGCTTCTGAGCTTGCGCCACAAGGCATTTACGTCAACTGCGTCGCCCCTGGGTGGGTCGCGACCGATATGTCTGCACCCGCTCTCGCCGACCCGGCGACCAGCGAAAAAATCTTCGCCACGATTCCGCTCGGCCGCGTCGCGCGTCCAATCGAAGTGGCCGCCCCGATCCTCTTCCTCTGCACCCCCTACGCCGGATTCATGACTGGCGAAATCGTCAACGTCAATGGAGGCGCGGTCCTCGTCGGATGAAAAAGCTTCTCGTCCTTTCCACACTGCTATTCGGCACGCTCCTCGCAAGCGCCCAAACCCCCGCCCAGACCCCCGAAGACGCCGCCGCGCACGCCAACGATCAAAAAGCCCGTGCTGCCCTCGACGCCATGGTCCAGGCGTTGGGAGGAGAGCGTTGGCTGTCACTGCAGAACTCCTACTTCGAAGGCCGTGTCTCCGGGTTTTATCAGGGCAAGCCCACGGGAGCGATCCAGGACTTCTTTCAGTGGCGCACTCCTTCTGGCCAGGAGCGCGACGAGTTCTCGAAGAAACGCGACGACATCGTCATCTTTACTGGAAATGAATGCTGGGAGGCCACGTACCAGGGCAAGAAAGCCCTTCCCAAAGAGATCTGCGACGACTACCTCCGTCGCCGCGCTCACTCCCTCGACGTCGCCATCCGCGTCTGGCTCAAGGACCCCAACACCATCTTCGTTCACGAAGGCCAGACTCTGTCCGAGCGCCATCTCACCGACCAGGTCACGATGATCTCACCGGCGAATGAGTCCATCACCATCCAGATGGACGCCGAAACGCACCTGCCCCGCAGCCGCACCTTCGAGTGGCGCGACCCTGTCTACAAAGACAAGAACAAGGAGCGCGAAGAGTATGACGATTACCATACCTTCGACGGCATCCCCACGCCTTTCTCCATCACCCGCTTCAAAAATGGAGATATGACTAGCCAGCGCTTCCTCTATAAAGCCGCCTACAACGTGCCCCTGCCTCCGGACGCGTTCAACATCGACGCGGCGGCGGCTAAAGTCAAAAAGTAAGCCCGGCAGGCAATTCCAGCGCGGCTTGTAAACTCATTGCAGCGAATCCCGTCTATTCCTAGGCATGGGACACATGGTATCCACGGAGCTTCCGCCGCTGGCGCGGGCAGAATCGGTACTTGAGCTGGCCGACTTTGATGAGGTTGTCCGGCTTTACCGGCCGCGCATTTTCCGCTTTCTCATGGCCTCGCTTGCCGATCGCGATGTTGCGGAATCGCTCACGCAGGATTGCTTTTTCAAAGCCTACAACGCCCGCCATCAGTTCAGGGGAGACTCCAGCCTCGGCACCTGGCTCACGCGCATCGCGCTCAACCTGGTGCGCGATCATCTTCGCAGCCGTCGCATGCGCTTCTGGCAAAGGACGCGCGATACCGCGCTTGACATCGTCGACATCGGCGACTGGGTCCCCGACGGCGCCAGTTCGCCGGAGGCGGTGTACCTCCAGCAGGAGCGGGTCAGAGAAATCTGGCAGTCGGTCGAAAAACTTTCGCGCCAGCAACGCACGGTCTTCATCCTGCGCTTTGTCGAAGAGCTGGAATTGTCCGAAATAGCCGAGACCACCGGCATGAACACCAGTACCGTCAAGTCCCATCTGTATCGCGCGCTGCGAATCGTCCGCGCACGCGCCTCAGGTAAATCCGAAGGTGAAAAATGAACACGCGCCCTGATCCATCTCCCGACACTTCGCTCGAGCCCAGCGGCCACTTTGCCGCAGCGCTCAGCGACTTCCGTGCGGCTGTCCACCATGTAGCGGAACGCGAAACGTCCAAGCCTGTGCCCGCCAGCTGGCTCATCCCCGCGCGGCGCCGCCACAAGAGCGCTCAACGCCGCATCGTGCTGGCCTGGAGCCTCGTCACGGCCTGCGCCGTGCTGCTCTGCATCGGTACATTGCCGCTCCTGCATCAGACCAGGCCTGTTGTTGATTCGCCCGTGGCCGCGCACCAGAATAGCCCCGGCGACGACACCGCGCTCCTTGAACAGGTCGACAAAGCCGTCTCGGAATCGGTTCCCTCGTCGCTCGCGCCCCTCGACTCGCTCGACAACTGGGACTCCACAACATCCACGAATGAACTCGATAGCAAATCCTCGCTGAACAAATCGGAGAAAAAGAATGTTGTTCGATAACTACAAGCGCCCTGCAATCTTATTGTCTTTGGCCTCGCTGCTCTGTCTCACCTCCGGCATGCCCGCCTTTTCGCAGGACTCTCAGGGGGGCCCCCCCGGGCCGCCGCCCATGGAACGCTCTTTCCGCGCGGGCGGTCCCGGCCGCTGGTGGGATAAGCCTGAGGTGGCTCAGCAGGTCGGCATCACCGACGACCAGAAGAAGAAGATGGACGACATCTTCCAGCAGCATAAGCTTCAGCTCATCGACCTGAAGGCCACACTCGAAAAGCAGGAAGCTATCCTGCAGCCGCTGATCGGGGCCGACCAGCCGGACGAAGCGAAGATACTCAGCCAGATCGACGCCATCGCCCAAGCCCGCGCCGAGCTTGAAAAAGCGAACGCGCGCATGCTCTTCGGCATCCGCACCGTCCTTACAGCCGACCAGTGGAAGAAGCTGCGGACCATGGCACAGACTCGCATGGATCGTGGCGACGGCATGCGTAAATGGGGCGGTCCGCGCGGCGAAGGACGGAGCGGCCCCGGCGGCGGTCAGAGTGGTCCCGATGGCGGAGCCCCACCGGCGCCTCCGAATGGTCCTGGCAACGAGTAGCGCGGTCAGCAGCTCAACGAAAAGAGGAGCGGATGGCCGCTCCTCTTTTTTATTGCACCCAACCCGGTTTTTACTTGAACTTCACCTCGATCACCCGAATCTCCGGATATTGCTGATTCCAGCTCTCCGCCACATGATCGAAGATCAGCCGGAACTCCCGCGTCTCCCCCGGCTTGATCGGAGCCGCCGACACCGGCTCAGTATCGATGTACGGCTGATGCGTCCGGATCAGGTTCAGCGGCATCGTTTCCTTTTGCACAATCAGGTTGGTGAAATCTCTGAATGCCACCTGCACGGTGAGGCCGGTCAATGTCTGGCTGCCGTTGTTGGCCATCAGCCCATCCAGATAGGTCACTTTCGCGCCGCCAACACTTGAGGCCTCGCTCATCTTGATATTCGAGAACACCAGGTTGACCGAATATAGGTCAGGCGGCGCAAGCCCCGCTCCGCCGGGATTGGCAGGCGGCGCATGATGGCCGCGTGCCAGGAATATTCCCAGAACGAGTAATACGGCGATACCGGCGATAATCCAGGGCGCCACCGCGCGCGGTTCCCTGGCCGTATTGGTCTTCGGGCTGAGAAAATCTGGGGTTTGTCCGCCGCTTGCCATCAGCGCGATTTTACATCGGCTGGGACCATGCGCGCCGTGCTCTTCCGGCCGGGGTGCTGTTAACTAGAAAATGAACTCATGCGAAAATTTTTCTAAAGTTAGAAACTTCTAAGCCGAAAATGTCTCTAAGAGAGCGAGAGGGGAAATCCGCTCACTGCCCGAAATTCGTAATTGAAGCGAGAAAGGTTCGGCCATGCACAACACCGTCAACCGTCCGGCCCATCGCCCTGGCAGGAGCGCCCATCAAGTCAGGCAGGACTCGGACTACATCTACCAGGCTGCCACAGTTGTCGCTGCACTTCTTCTTCTGCTCACAGCGGCGCTTTAACGCAGACCCTGAGCGGAAATAAGCACTCCCTTTACAGTTCCATCGCATACTGCGCTGGCGAGTCCCCTCGCACCGTCTTCGCTTCCTTCGTCAGATCGAAGACCAGCCGCTCCAGCACCAGACGCTTATCCGGAGGTTGCGAGCGCAGCTCAAGATCCGCCCGCGCAATCAGCCGCAGGGCTCGCGTGATCTCGCGGCTCGATTTGTAACGGCGTGCCTGGCGAATTAAATCGTCCGCCGCGAAGGGAGGCATGCGGAAGCCCTGCCACAGCGCCTGCCAGATCGCCCGCGAGTCGCGCACGTTCTTCTCCAGGATCACCAGCATCTGTCGAAACGTTCGCGCCAGCATGTACAGATGCCCGATCGCCGAATCCTCGCCGCCGTCGGAAGCGTTGAGCAGGCCCTGCAGCAGCACCAGCGCACGGGGCGTATCCTTCGCCGAGATCGCGTCCGTCAGCTCGTACAGCGAACGCTGCTTCGCCGCCAGCACCATCGTCTCGACATCGCCGAGCGTGACCTGCCGCTTGTCTCCGACATAAAGAACCAGCTTGTTCCATTCGCTCGCGATCAGCATCATGTCCGCGCCCAGCGCGTCGGCCAGCTCGCGTGCCGCGTCTGGTATCGAAGCGCACTCCGTTGCGCTCGCTCTCCGCTGTGATCCAGCGCAGCGCATCGGCCTCATCGACGCGCGCCAGTTCCACGATGCCGCACCAGTCGCCCAGCGTTTCGCGGATGCGCTCGTAGCGGTTCTTGTCCTCCATGTCCATGCGACGCGGATCGGAGGGGATGCGGATGTGGTCGGCGATGAACAGGATGAGGCTCTGCGGATTGGGCGAGCGGAAGTATTCTTCGATCGCGGCGAACTCGTCCTTCTTCGCGCCGCGCGTGTAGAGCGCCTTCAGTCCACGCACAAAGAAGACCTGGAACGGCGCCATCAGCGACGGCGTGCGCGCGCGGTCCAGCACTTCGAAGATGTTCGTCTCCGCGAGGTCGAGGTCCGAGAGGCAGAAGTCCCTGCAGGTCCGCCGGAACCAGCGTGTCGATCACCGCACGGCGGCAGCGCTCGTAGAGAAAGATCTCGTCGCCGAGCAGCACGTAGCCTGCGCGCAGACTGTTTCTCGTGGATCTCCGCAACAAAACGATCCGTAGCCGCAAACCCCGCGCCCACCTAACAAAGGCCTCCGGGGTGACGATTAAAAGCAAGAGTGGCAATATCGATCATTAGAAGGACTCCAGAATATCCGACACCACCGCCCGGGCAAAATCCCGAGAAATGCGGTGCGACCGCGGCCGGATCTTCCTGGATAAAACTCACCAGGTCCTGCGTCGTCTCATACTGCTGGCGGAAGAGGTAGGACGAGTTCTGAAAGAGAATCTTGTGATTCCGGTCTATCAGGATCACCTTCGCCTTGATCGTCACCAGAAAACTCGACGACTGTCCGGTCTGAGAGTTGTAGGTAAGCGGAACGACCTGAAAGCTGGTGATCGTTCCATTCAGTGTCGCATCCGCATCGGGGTCGTTGCCCACGACCAGCTTGTATCGCGTCCGGCTGGAAAACTCCTTGACCACCTGCTGCGTAAAGGCCACTTCCGTGTGGTACGACTGCGTGGCGTTCTGGAAGGTCGGAATCGCGAGGGTGTGAACCGTGTTAGGCAGATGAGCGGCAGAAGCCGCCGTGTGATAGCCGCAGCCAGTGAGCAGGAGAAAGCAGGCAACGGTTCCAGCCAGAAAAGGTCTATCCGAAAAAGCTCTACGCATGCTGAACCATTTTCGCAGATGCCCGCTGCCCTTCTGCCACAAAAGGCGGCCACCAAAAGAAAAGACAGCCCATTCAGGCTGTCTTTTCTGGTCCGGGTCAGGATCGACTACGCAGGTGATGGGCTGCCTTCCGGCAATCTGCCGCCGCGACCCGGTTCGGGCTTCAGCACCTGCTGCACGTCTCCGGTGGCGGTGTGCCACCGCCACCATTCGGCTTCAGCGGAGGCAGTTCCTTCCCCTCGATGATCATGCGAATATCGTTCGCATCGATAGTCTCACGCTCCAGCAGGGCAGACGCCATGCGCATGCATGATGTCCTGGTTGCGTGTCGAGGATCTCGTACGCGGCCTTGTACGCTTCATCCACCAAGTCTGCGGACTTCAGCGTCGATCTGCCGAGCCGTCTCTTCCGAGAAGTCACGGTGCTGCGAAATCTCGCGCCCCAGGAAGATCTGCTCTTCCTTCTTGCCGAAGGTCAGCGGACCCATCCCGCTCATGCCGTACTCGCAGACCATCTTGCGAGCCAGATCGGATGCGCGCTCGATGTCGTTGCCGGCGCCGGTCGTCATCTGCTTGAGGAAAATCTCCTCGGCGATGCGGCCGCCCATCAGGATGGCAAGCTGCGTCTCCAGATAGTCCTTCGTGACGGTGTGCTTGTCGTCTTCCGGCAGCTGCATGGTTACGCCCAGCGCCATGCCGCGCGGGATGATCGTGACCTTGTGCAGCGGATCAGCGTGATCGCGCATCGCGGCGACCATGGCGTGCCCGGCTTCGTGATACGCCGTGACCCGCTTCTCTTCGTCGGTCAGCAGCATCGACTTGCGCTCGGCGCCCATCAGGACCTTGTCCTTGGCCTGCTCGAAGTCGATCATCATGACCGCTTTGCGGTTCGCGCGCGCTGCATTCAGCGCGGCCTCGTTCACCATGTTGGCCAGGTCGGCGCCGGAGAAGCCCGGTGTGCCGCGAGCCAAGACGCGAAGATCGACATCCTCGGAGAGCGGAACCTTCTTGGCATGCACGCGAAGCACTTCCTCGCGGCCGCGTACATCCGGACGACCAACGACGACGCGGCGGTCAAAGCGGCCGGGACGCAGCAGCGCCGGATCGAGCACATCGGGGCGGTTGGTCGCGGCGACGAGAATCACGCCGTCGTTCGATTCAAAGCCGTCCATCTCGACGAGCAACTGGTTCAGGGTCTGCTCGCGCTCGTCGTGTCCACCGCCGAGGCCAGCGCCGCGGTGACGGCCGACGGCGTCGATTTCGTCGATGAAGATGATGCAGGGAGCGTTCTTCTTGCCCTGCTCAAAGAGGTCGCGCACGCGGCTCGCGCCCACGCCGACGAACATCTCGACGAAGTCAGAACCGGAGATCGAGAAGAACGGGACATTGGCCTCGCCGGCAACTGCGCGGGCCAGCAGGGTCTTGCCGGTTCCCGGAGGCCCGACCAGCAGCACGCCCTTGGGAATGCGGCCGCCGAGCTTCTGGAACTTCTGCGCCTCGCGCAGGAACTCGATGATCTCCTTCAGCTCTTCCTTGGCCTCGTCAACGCCGGCCACGTCCTTGAAGGTGACCTTCTTCTGCTGCATCGAAAGCAGGCGCGCGCGGCTCTTGCCAAACGACAGCGCCTTGTTCCCGCCGCTCTGCATCTGGCGCATCATGAAGAACCACAGAGCGCCGATGACGATGACCGGAGAGAACTTAATCAGGATGGTTCCAGCCACGAGTTGCCGCTCCGTGTTCTTGACCGTCACCGATACCTTGTTGTCTGACAGAACGTCGTAGAGGTGCGGATAGTTCGCCGGAACCGTGACGTGGAACTGGCTCTTGTCGCTCTTGAATGGCCATGGACCTCGCCGCCGACTAGGCTGGTCACGTCACTGATCTGGCCCTGCTGGGCGTCCTGCAGAAACTCGAGCAGGCGATCTCCTGCTCCTTGCCGCTGCCGTGTGCTCTTTTGGAAGACCTGCCAGAGCAACACAAGGCATGCGAATACAAATACCCAGAAGATGATCGTCTTGACCGTCGAATTCACGAATAAGAACCTCTTTTCTCTCAAGCGCCGGCAGAAAAGAAGATCGAGGAACGATTCCGTGCCGGCTTCCCTGGGAAGCCCATCGCTTCACACATCTGCTCTACTGCATTAGACGCCGCGGCCAGGGATGAAGTACCGATCAAAGCTGCTAAATAGCCCGAGCCAATGGACATCCGCAACGTGAATTTATTCTACTCCCTCTCAACCCTCCGAACCCATCCTGGGACCGCAATTTGCTTGCCACTTCCCGGGGATAAGCTGCGCACGAAGGGAGTGCCTTTCCCAAAAGACCGAACCTGTTTCTATCGATCGCCATCCGTCACATTCCTGTGGCAATCCCACAGAAGGTGTGGCATCCTTGATGTGGCTATAACACAGGAGAGCGGCATGGGGGAATCAAAACTCGACTTGCTTCAGGGAACTTTGGACCTTATGGTCCTGCAGACGCTGGCGGCAATGGGCTCGCAACACGGCTACGGGATTGCGCGGCGCATCGAGCAGGTGAGCGGCGATGAGGTCCTGCTGAACCAGGGGACGATCTACGCGTCCCTGGTGCGGCTGCAGCAGCGAGGCTGGATCTCCGCCGAGTGGGGCACCTCGGACAACAACCGCAAGGCCAAGTTCTACGAGATCACCAAAGAGGGCCGGAAACAGATGGCAGAAGACGCTGCTCACTGGCAGCGGCTCGCCGACGTGATGGGCCGCGTGCTCGCCATGCAGGACGAGGGAGGCAAGCAATGACCGGCAAATTTCAGACCCGCAATTTCCGCCAGGCCCTGCATCGCCTCAGCTCCTTCTTTCGCAAGGAGCCTCTCGACCGCGACCTACAGGCTGAGATGGCTTCGCACCTGGAATTCGCGATCGAAGAAAACCTCAAACGCGGCTTATCCCCCGAGGAAGCTCGCCGTCAGGCGTTGGTGCGCTTCGGCGGCGTTGACCAGGCGCGGCAGCAGCATCGCGAAACCCGCGGCCTGCCCTTTCTTGACATTTTGTTGCAGGACCTCCGATACACCCTGCGTACCCTGCGCCGCGATCGCGTTTTCACGATCATCGCCGTGCTGATTCTTGGCCTGGGGATCGGCGCGAATATCGTGGTTTTCAGCGTGGTCAACACCATTTTGCTGCGCCCTCTGCCCTTTCGCGATTCCCACCAGCTTGTCTGGATCGCTCCCCCGCCTCAGAAGTGCGGCATGTCCTGCGCGACCTACTCGGCCGACGCCTATGATGAGTTCCGCGCCCAGAGCCGCTCCTACCAGGACGTAACTGGATACATGGCGTTTTCCGGCGCCGACAATCTCCGACTCACTGGCCGCGGTGAGCCCGAGCCGGCTACGGGCATCGAAGTGATCGGCAATTTCTTTCAGGTTCTCGGCGTGCAGCCGGCCATGGGGCGGCTGTTCACAGCGGATGAAGCCCGTCAGGGGGCGCATCCCGTGGTCTTGCTGGCCAATGCATACTGGCGGCGTCAGTTCGCGGGCGATCCGGCCCTCGTGGGCAAAGAGATCGACCTGAACGGGAAACCGGCGACCGTGGTGGGCGTGCTGCCCGCCAGTTTTGACTTCGGCGCGGTCTTTTCTCCCGCCTCCAGGGTCGATCTTTTTACACCATTGATCCTGGATGACGAACGAAGCTGGGGCAACATCGTAACCATGATTGGCCGCCTGAAACCCAGTGTCAACCTCGGGCAGGCGCAGGCTGAGGCACTGATGGTGGAGCCCCACCTCTGCTGGAGCGTGAAGATTCCCGCATCTTGCGGCACGTATGGCGGCAAAGGTGTCTCGATGCAATTACGAACCCTGAAGGATTACGTCAGCGGCCGACTGCGCAGCTCGCTGATTGTGCTGTGGTGCGCCGTGGGTATGATTCTGCTGATTGCCTGCGTGAACCTGTCGAATCTTCTACTCGCCCGCGCCGCCTCGCGCAGCAAGGAATTTGGCATGCGCACCGCCCTCGGCGCGAGCCGCGGCCGGCTCGTCCGCCAGTTGCTCACCGAAAGCCTGGCCCTGTCCAGCGCCGGAGCAATCCTGGGCCTCGGACTCGCGTATGCCGTCATCGCCTGGCTCGCCCATCAGGGATCGATCGCTCTTCCCCT
Organism: uncultured Acidobacteriota bacterium; assembly: GCA_963735555.1. GTDB lineage: Bacteria > Acidobacteriota > Terriglobia > Terriglobales > Acidobacteriaceae > Silvibacterium. The sequence goes on along the minus strand of CAVTLP010000010.1, from coordinate 50,890 downwards.
GCTTAACACCGTCACGGTGGACATCAGGGCACTTGGTTGGACGCTGCTCATTGCAGTTTCGGCTGCTGTCCTTTTCGGTCTCGCACCCGGATTGAAGATGTCCAGCGGCAACCTGCAGGAAGTGCTCAAGGACAGCGGCCCCGGAACGAGCGAGGGCAAAAAGCACGAGCGCATGCGCGGCGCACTGGTCATATCGGAAGTGGCCCTGGCCTGCGTGCTGCTGATCGGCGCCGGCCTCCTGCTGCGCAGCTTTCTTAAGGTGCTGGATATCGATCTCGGCTTCCAGCCCGACCGCGCTGCTTCCATCAAGGTGGAGTACGACGACAACGCCCCCACCGGCGACGCGAGTGCGGCGAAGCGCGGCGTGATCTTTCAGCAGATACTCTCCCGGGTCAGCGGCGTTCCCGGCGTAGATGGGGCCGGCATGGTGGATTTCCTTCCGCTGGGCCAGAACCGCAGCCTGGGGCACCCCCACGCCCAAAGGGAAGACTTACCCTCCCGGCTCATTACCAGGGCCGCTCGTGTACGTGATCTCGCCGGGATATGTGCAGGCCATGGGCATGCGTCTGCACGGCCGAGACTTCGCCTGGAGTGACAACCTGAAGAGCGAGCATGTCGTCCTTATCAATTCCTCCGCCGCGCGCCTCTTTTGGCCGGGTGAGGATGCGGTCGGCAAAGTCCTGGCCAACGGTGACAAAGACCTACACGTGGTAGGAGTCGTCGATGACATCCACGCGGACAGCGTCGAGGGCCAGCCGGGCTGGCAGATTTATTACCCGATGACGCAGGAAGGACCGGATGGCGCAAACCTGGTGATCCGCACCAGCCTTCCGCCCACGGCCCTTGCCGGAAGCGTCCTCCATGCCCTGCGCGAACTCAATCCCAACCAACCCGCCGCCGAGTTCCGGCCTATTCGAACCATCGTCGATCACGCCGTTTCGCCGCGAAAGTTCTTTGTGCTGCTGGTGACGATCTTCGCCGAGTTCGGTCTCATCCTCGCGACGCTGGGAATTTACGGCGTCATCTCCTACTCCGTCACCCAGCAGACACAGGAGATCGGCATCCGCATGGCGTTGGGCGCAACCCAGGCGCGCGTATTGCGGTCCGTAATGGGAAAGACCATGCGTCTGGCGGTGATTGGCATTGTCCTGGGAACCGTTGCCTCGGTCATCGTCGCGAGGTGGATCGCCTCTCTGCTCTTCGGAACCGAGCCCACCGATCCCGGCGACCTTCGGCGCCATGATCCTCATCATGGCCGTGGTGGCACTCATCGCCGGATACATCCCTGCCCGCCGGGCCGCGCGCATCGACCCGATGATCGCTCTCCGCGGCAACTGAAGCTGCTCTGAGTGCCCACGTTCAGAAGAACGGACGTGGGCCGGCACGCGCAAACCTATGGTTTGATCACGGCTTCCGTCTTCGGGATGGCACTCAGCATGGCCTCGCCGGCTTGCAGATGCTCGTCCACAAGGCGGGCCGGCGTGTGCGCCAGCCACTCGGCAAGGGAGATGTCTTCGTAGAACGGTGTCGGAAACACTTCGAGGAACACCAGATCCGTGTCGCCGGTATTTTCGATGTAGTGCGGCGCAGATTTGTTGACGTAACCCACGTCGCCTTCTTCGAAATCCATCGTGCGTGCGCGTCCACCGGCTGCAAACACCGTCATGCGAGCTTTGCCGGTTACGTAGTACTGCCACTCGTCCTCGTTCGGGTGCCAGTGCATCTCGCGCAGGCCCCCCGGCTTCAGGGTCACGATAGCGGCCGCGATGTTGGTCGCCGGCCAAATCTTCCTGTCGACAATCTTCACCTCGCCTCCTTTGGCCTTGCGGTTGGGTTGCATCTGTCCGGGATGGAAGTCGAAGCTGTGCGGCACTCTTCCTGTTCCCGCCTCAGCCGCCTTCTGTTCTTCCTCGAGAGGGCGCGGCAACGGCCGCTCGAAGATGAACAGTTCCTTCTTGGGCGCGTTGGCAAACGGATTCGCGGCTGCATCGAAATTCTTCGCCAGGATTTCCGGCGGCGTGTGCGCGATCCAATCCGTGAGCAGAAAAGTCTCGAACTCGTTGAAGTTGCCATCGTCGAAAACGAGCAGGAACCGGGCGCCATCCGGACCCAGGCCTTGTATCGAGTGCGGAATACCGCCGGGGAAAATCCACAAGTCGCCTTCGCCCACATCGCTTACTTGGCTCCGCCCCTCCTGATCGACAGCCGTGATGCGCGCGTTGCCGTAAAGCATCAACGCCCACTCCGCGCCCACGTGCCAGTGCAATTCGCGGATGCCGCCCGAGATGAGTCGCATCTCGACACCCGCGACTTTTCTCGAGACAGGCAGATCGCGCACTGTCACCTGCCGCGTCCAGCCGCCATCCTCGATTCGTTTGTGCGAGAGAGAAAAGGAATACTTAAAGGGAGGCTGGCCGCCCGCATCCGTCTCCGGTGGCCACACCGAGCTGGGATTCTGCTTGTCCAGCACCGTATTGTTTGGTCCCGGCTCAGATTCGTTAGGAAGATGATGATCCGGCGACCGAGGAACCTCTTTCTCCTGCCCTTCAGCGATCTGCAACCCGGCCGCGGCCGCCAACGCCGCTGATCCCACACCGATAAACCTCCGCCTTGATAAGTCGTCCGCCATCATTTTTCCTCGTGAGTGTTCTGCAAATTCCTGTCCGCTGTTGATGTCCTTCGCTTCACCAGCCTCAGCTCGCGCGGACTCCGCTCCGCGTGCAACTCGGCCGTGAGCGGTCTGTCTTCGTGCCCCGCCCGGCACCAGCATCGCCATCAGCCGTTCTGTCTGATCGAAATTCAGCGCGGTCCCGAGCTGCCGCGCGGCCGCCCGCAGGAGCCGCCGTCGCATTGCCGGTGACTGCGGGAGCCGCTCGATCTCAAACGCCAGGCTTGCCTCGTCCGGATGAGTCGATGCAGCCCTGCCGCCTCCGCGCACCGGCTTGCCCGGCAGCGCCAGTGACGGCAGAATCCGTCCGACCTCGGCCTGCCAGTAAGCGTCCTCATCGCGGGCGATCATCGCCATATTAGCCAGTTGTGAGTAGATCTGCGGATTATATGTAGCGAGTACAGGCAGCAATTCGTGCCGGAGCCGGTTACGTGTAAAGGCTGTGTCCGCATTCGACGCGTCCTCGCGCCACGGTTGATTGATCGCGCGCAGCCACGTCTCGATTTCCGCCCGGCGAGCGCCGAGAAAAGGCCGCAGGATCGCGCCTCGGGGGCATTTCACCGCGGGATGAATGCCGCCCAACCCCTCCGTCCACGCCCCGCGCAGCAACTTGTGAAGGACAGTCTCCGCCTGATCATCAAGCGTGTGCGCGGTAGCTACCGCGTCCGCCTCGCCCGACTCCAGCAGCTCGCGGAACCAAGCGTAGCGCAGGTTTCGCGCCGCCTCCTCGATCGTCTCGCGATTGGCGCGGGCAGTCGCCGGGTATCCACATCGCGGCGATGGAACTCGAGCTCATGTGCCGCCGCCAGCGCCGACACAAACTCCGCATCGCCATCGGCCTCCGCCCCGCGAATGCCGTGGTGCACATGCGCGACCAAGAGCACCAGGCCGATCTCCGGAGCAGCCTCCATCAAAGCGCGCAGCAACGCCACCGAATCCGCTCCGCCCGAAACAGCCACGGTAAGACGCATGCCCGGATGCAGGAGCTGGCGATCGATTTGCGGCGCGTCTGACATCTATACCTATCGTAGCTATACTTTTCTCCATGCTGGAAACAAGAACGGCAAAGGCTGCGGACGCGCATTTGATCACGCATCATCGGCGGCGCATGTTTGTGGACGCGGGACGCGCTGACAACCAGGTTTTGGGCGTGATGTCGCACAACTTCGAGCCCTGGGTCGCGAAGATGATCACCGAGGGAAAATACTTCGGCTGGCTGACCGTCGATGGAGACCGTGTCGTCGCCGGAGCAGGCCTGCTGCTCCTCGACTGGCCTCCGCATCCTCTCGATCCCCGCTCCACACAGCGCGGATATCTTCTCAACGTCTACGTCGAGCCTGAATACCGGCGCAAAAAGCTGGCCAGCCACCTCATCGAGATGGCGCTCGCCGAGGCTCGGCTGCGCAAGATCCGCGTGGTCGCGCTCCACTCGACCGAAGAGGCCCGTCGTCTGTATGAGAGCAACGGCTTCCGGCAGACCAACGAAATGTTCTACGTCGAGCCGGTCGAGGCCTAGGGCCCTAGCTTTCATCAAGCGAAATGACGATTCATCCGATTGATGGGAATTCGGACGCAGCGACCGTGAACGCCGCGCGTGAATTGCTCCTTGAGTACGGCCGGTTCGTGCTCGCCGCCAAGGGTCCGGCTCAGTTCTGTTTCGGCACGGTCGAAGACGAGGCGAGTGGTCTTCCCGGGAGCTATCAGGAACAAGGCGGCCAGTTGCTGCTGGCGCTTGTCGACGGCGCGGCTGCCGGATGCGTCGGCTATCGCGCGATGAAGAACCGGCCCGGCAGCTGCGAGATGAAGCGGCTGTGGGTGCGTTCCGCCTTTCGCGGACAGGGGCTCGGCGAGCGTCTGACCCTCGAAGTATTGGAGCGAGCCCGCGCCGCTGGCTATTCGGCCGTATATCTGGACACGGTTCCCGAAGCTATGGGCCCTGCCTATCAAATGTATTTGCGCAACGGTTTCACACCGTGCGATCGCTTCAACGACAGCGCGATCGAGGGCATCGTCTACATGCAGTGCAATCTGACCGGCATGGCCGTTCGTGACGCGTCGAAGCTCGACCCTCTTAACAGTCCATTCGTCACAAATGACTTGTGAACCTATAAGGCTGCGTCGTCTCCTGTAACTTCCCCGCGCACATATTGTTGACCCTCACGGAGGAGCGCGGTCAGACCAGGCGCATATATATTGAGCAGTTGGAGTCAGGGAGAAGCAATGAGAAAACAAACATGGATTGCGGCGGTTCTGATTGGAATTGCGGCTTCACTCACCTTGGGCATGCAGGCCAGCGCCGCCTCCGACGATACTGAGAAGGCTCCCGTGTTGCTGCCGGGCCTGGACAAGCAGTTGATCGACTCCAGCGCCGACCCGTGCGCAAACTTCTTCCAGTACGCGTGCGGAAATTTCGCGAAACTGTATCCCATTCCGCCGGATCAGTCGGGCTACGGAACCGGAACGATGGTATTCAACTACACCGAATACACACTGCACACATTGCTGGAAAAGGTTGCTGCCGATAGTCCCACGCGCACGCCGAACGAGCAGAAGATCGGCGACTATTACGCCTCATGCATGGACACCAGCGCCATCCACGCGGCCGGTCTGAAGCCGCTGCAGCCGGAGCTTGACCGCATCGCTGCTCTGAGCGACAAGAAGCAGCTGACCGACCTGCTGGCCCATTTTCAGCTCATCAACGTGAATGCCTTCATGAGCTTCGGCGAGCAGCAGGACTTCAAGGACGCGCGCCAGCAGATCGCCGTACGTCGATCAGGGCGGACTGGGTATTGCCCGAGCGCGACTACTATCTCGCGCACCGGCGAGGCCGACGAAAAGATCCGCCAGCAATATGTGCAGCACATCACGAACATGCTCAAGCTGATGGGCGAGCCTGACGCCAAGGCCGCCGAGCGACGCACAAAAGATCATGGATCTTGAAACCGCGCTGGCCAAGGTCTCGATGGACGTCACCTCGCAGCGCGATCCGAAGAATATCTACCACCTCATGCCCGTGACGCAGCTCGCCGGGCCTCACGCCGGAGATCGACTGGACCGCGTTTCTTCGAGCGCACCGGAATCCCTTCAATCACGAATCTGAACGTCGCCAATCCCGACTTCTTCAAGGGCTTGAATGTCGCTGCTGGCGTCGACCGATCTCGACACCATCAAGACCTACCTGCGCTGGCAGCTGATCAACGGAACGCCCGGGCTACGCGCTCCCCGAAGGCCATGGATCAGGAGAAGTTCGACTTCTACGGCCGCAAGCTGCGCGGTCAGCCCGAGCAGCGGGCGCGCTGGAAGCGCTGCGTGCAGGCCACCGATGGCGCGCTGGGCGAGGCGCTGGGCGAGGTCTACGTGAAGCAGCACTTCTCCGCCGGCCAGCAAGGCAGCGACGGTGCAGATGGTCCACGACATTGAAGACGCGATGGACAAGGACATCGACACGTTGCAGTGGATGAGCCCCGAGACCAAAGTCAAAGCCAAGGCAAAGCTGCACCTGGTCGCCGACAAGATCGGCTATCCCGATCACTGGCGCGACTATTCCGCCCTGAAGATCGTGCGCGGCGACGCCTTCGGCAATGCGATCCGGGCCGCCGAGTTTGAGAGCCACCGGCAGCTGGCAAAGATCGGCAAGCCCGTCGATCGCGGCGAATGGGGCATGACGCCGCCGACGGTGGATGCCTACTACAACCCCAGCATGAACGACATCAACTTCCCGGCGGGCATCTCTGCAGGCGCCGCTCTTCGATCCGCAATGCGACCGACGCGGTGAACTACGGCCACATCGGCGCGATCGTCGGCCACGAGCTCACCCACGGCTTCGACGACGAGGGCCGCCAGTTCGACGGCAACGGCAACCTCGCCGACTGGTGGACGGCCGATGACGGCAAGAAGTTCGACGAAAAGGCCGACTGCGAGGTGAAGGAGTACGGCAACTTCACCGCCGTCGACGACGTGAAGGTGAACGGCAAGCTCACGCTGGGCGAGAACACGGCCGACAACGGCGGCCTGCGCCTCGCCTACATGGCGTTTCTCGCGGATGCGAAGCGCAAGAACATCGACCTCGACTGCAAAAGACGCGAACGGCTACACGCCGATCCAGGAGTTCTTTGTCGCTTACGGGCAGAACTGGTGCGGCAGCATCCGCCCCGAGCAGGTCCGCCTGCAGGTGCAGACCGATCCGCACTCGCCGCGCGAGTTTCGCGTCAACGGCGTCGTGCAGAACATGCCGGAACTCGGCCAGGCCTTCGGCTGCAAAGACCGGCCAGCCGATGATGCCGGTGAACGCCTGCCGCGTCTGGTGAGGCTGTACATCCGCAAATTGGTTGTCAGTTTTTAGTCCCCAGTTGCCAGTGAACTCGCGGAATTGGGGACTGGAGACTGACCCCGATCCCTGTTCTACCTGTGGTTCAGCCTTAGCGTCTCCCAACTTCCGTCCGTCGCCCAGCCGCCATCAACTGAAAGTGCATGGCCATTGACGAAAGCGCTCTCCCGCTCGTCGGCAAGATAGGCAATCGCCCGCGCCACATCATCGGGGGAGGCGAAGCGTCCCATCGGCACGCGGCCGGTAATGTCCGCATCGGCGTAAGTGCCGCGCGCCTGGTCCGCCGCGTCCATCTCCGTCTTTACCCATCCTGGACACACGGCATTCACCCGCACGCCGCGACCGCCCCACTCCGCAGCCAGCGTCCGCGTCAGCCCGATCAATCCATGTTTCGAAGCATTGTAGGCGGCGCGGTCCGCAATGCCCAAAAGCCCTGCCACAGACGCAACATTGATGACCGACCCGCACCCTGCTTCGAGCATCTTCGGCACCGAACGCCTTGGCAAGCAGAAATGGCGCGACAAGATTTACCTCAAGCACTCGCCGATAGTCCTGCGCCGAGGTCGTCTCCGCTGGTGAGATGAGGCTGATCCCGGCGTTGTTCACCAGCACATCCACGCGCCGGAAGCGATGAAACACGTCGGCCGCAAACCGCTCGACGATCTCCTCGCTTGCGATATCCCCGGCGAAGCCGATCGCCTCGCAGCCTCGCTTCTCGATCGCGCCGAATCGTCTCGTCCGGCATGCGCAGGTCGATGAGCGCCAACGCGAATCCGCGCTCTGCGAGCAACTCCGCCGTCCGGCGGCCGATGCCCTGCGCGCCTCCGGTGACAACGGCTACGCGTTTGTCTTCGGTCATGCTTTCATCGTCGCACATGCCCCGGCTTACTCGACCCTCAGCGCCTGCATCGGATCGAGCTTCGAAGCCCGCGTCGCCGGAAACCACACCGCCGCCAGCGCCACCGCGCTTAATATCACCGGCACAGTTACAAATACCATCGGGTCGTACATCTTCACGCCGAATAAGAAACTCGCGAGCAGCCGAGTAAGTCCGAATGCAGCGCCCACGCCGATCACCACCCCGATCAGCGCGAGGCTCATGCCATGCCGCACCACAAGGTTGCGGATCTTCGCCCGATCGGCGCCGAGCGCCATGCGTATCCCCATTTCCTGCGTCCTCTGCTGCACCGAGTAGGCCATCAGGCCGTAGATGCCGATCGCCGCCAGCACCAGCGCCGACGCGCCAAATATCGTCAGCAGCAGCATGTTGAAGTCCTCACGCGCGGTCGAACGCAGGACCACTTCTTCCATGGTCCGCACGCCGAGCCACCGGAAACCCTCCGCTGGCCTGCCGCAGCTGCTCCGTTACCGTCGAGATGAACTGATGCGGATCGGTGCGCGTGCGCACCAGCCACACCACCGGGCCGATGCGCGCAGTTCAGGGCGGTCACCCCATCGGGCACCTGCGCCTGCGGAACGATCATGACCGGGCGCGGATCGCGATTGAGCCCGCCGTCGCGGATATCTCCGACGATGCCAATGATCTGGCGCGCGGGTTCGTCAAACTCCGGCCCCACGCCCTTGCCGATAATAATCTGCTGGCCGACAGGGTCTTCCTTGGGCCAGAATTTTTTCGCCATTGCCTGGTTGATGATCACCACACCGGGGTGCCCATGCGTGTCCTGATCTGTGAAATCGCGCCCGCGCAGAATGGGGATTTTGTAAACGTCGAAATACCCCGGCGAAAGATTGATCCAGCCCGCTCCGCCCGTATTCTGCTCCTTGCCCAGCGGACGTCCGACCACCGTAAAGGGCAGCCCAAATCCGCCCTCAAGCGGCAGGCAGCAGGTCGAGGCGGAAGCTTTCCACTCCCGGAATGGCGTTGAGACGCTCGCGGCCATCGCGCACCATCTGCGCCACACCCGACGACTTCGTAAAACGGTCGCCCGTGAGCGACATCTCCATGGTGAGAACATTGTGCGCGCTGAAGCCCGGATTGACCCCACGAAGCGCAATAAACGTCCGGATCAACAGCGCCGCCCCAATCAACAACACCAGCGCCATTGAGACCTCACTGATCACCAGCAGCGATCGCGCCCAACCCTGCCGGAGCCCCGTGCCGGAGCGGTTGCTGCTCTCCTTGAGCGTGCTGTTGAGATCGGGACTGGATGCGCCCAGCGCGGGAAAGAGCCCGAAGATGATCCCCGTGAGCAACGAAACTCCGAGTGTGAAGGCGAGCACCCGCCAGTCGATGCCGACTGCGGCTCCGTTCTCGCCAATCCGGGGTATGCCTCCCGGACTGACCGCGAGCAGCGCGCGCACGCCCACAAAGCCAAGAATGAGGCCGAGTACGCCGCCAATGAATGAGAGCATTACGCTCTCTGTCAGCAGTTGCCGGATGATCCGGCCTCTGCCGGCGCCCATCGCGGCGCGAATGGCAAACTCACGCTTGCGTCCCGTGGCCCGCACCAATAACAGGTTGGCAACATTGGCGCAGGCGATCAGCAACACAAAGCTCACCGCTCCAACCAGCACCAGCAGAGATTTGCGCACGTCGCTGACAATGGAGTCGCGCAGCGGCTGTACCGCGAATCCGTCTTGCGGGCCAAATTCGTTGGGATAGCGGCGGCGGAACTGGTCGGCCGCGACCTTGAGCTGTGCATTGGCCTGGGCCAGCGTGATACCAGGTTTAAGACGCCCGGCGCCCACAAAATAGTGGGCCTGGTCCTGGCTGTTGGGATCAAACTGGAAGGGCAGCCACACATCGGCGACAGGATCGGTATCGAAATCTTTTCCCAGCACGCCGACTACCGTGTAAGGCTCGTTGCCGAGCGAGATCGCCGAACCGATGATCTGCGGATTGCCTCCGAACTTGCGCTGCCACAGTCCATAGCTCAAGACGACCACCTTGCCGCCATTTGGGCTGTCTTCCTGCGCGGTAAAGGTGCGCCCAAGCATGACAGGCGCGCCGAAGAGGCGGAAATAAGCCTCGGTCACGTGCAGACCGTGAATCTGCTCTGGAACCGCCCCGGTGAGGTTGAATCCCGGACCGCCGAAGTCGTAGCCGGCCACGTCCTGAAATACGCTGGTCTGCTCCTGCCATTTATGAAGCTTGGTAACCGACGCAATCGGAGCGCTTCCGTCGGGCTCCGTCAGCAGAAACTGGACGATGCGGTCGGAGTCAGGATAGCCAAGCGGCTTGAGCAGCACCGCGTTCACCACGGTGAAGATGGCCGTGTTTGCTCCGATGCCCAGCGCCAGTGCAGCGATCGCCGCGATCGTGAAGCTCGGATTCTTCACAAACATGCGCAGCGAGTGCTTCAGATCGTTGAAGAGATTGCCCACGGGTCAGCTCCCCCTGAGTTCAGATGTATCCAGCTTTCAGATAGACGGGATACGCAAAGATAGCGCGTATGGTTCTGATAGACGTGAATCTGCTGAAGTTGTGAGCCTGGAACCGTGAACCAGCTCCCTAAATTTGCGGGTTTTGCCTGTCCATTGCGGAATGCATTGTCGATCAGCATCCGCATCTGTTGCGATGCCTCCCGGGCGAGCTTCGCCTGTTGCCTGCCCAACTCCGCTTGCTGCCTGCCCAGTTCCGCCTGCTTCTTGCCGATCTCAGCCTGTTGTCCTCCGAACGCCGCCTGCTTCACTGCGATCTTTGCCTCCGCCGCTCCGAGTATTCCCTGCAACTCGCCAACGGGGACGTCAGCGCGACTGCCACGCCCGGTTGCGACCCATAATATTTCCAGACCAGAGGCGATGGATCGACATCTTAAACGCGGAGGTTTCCGTTTTGATGCGAGCCGATATTGTTCCCGGCGCGATCTTTCCCGACTACGAACTTGACCGACCACACCGCGACACGCCGCAAGCTCTCCGAGCTGCAGGACCAGCATCCCATGGTCCTGGTGCTTGGCCGCGGGAGGCTTCTGTCCCAAGGATCGCCGTCAGGCCGAAGGGCTCGTCCAACTCCACCGTGAGCTCGAGGTTTCCGTATTGCCGCCTCGTCACCATCAGCACCGACAACATCACGCTCACCAACGAGTACCGCACCGGTGTGGGCGCTCACTGGCCCTTCCTATCCGACGCCGGGCGCGTCGTGCAAAAGGATCTTGATATTGCCGAGTACACCGATCCGAAGAACAATCCGATGATCCCGCATGTCATCGTCCTCGAGCCTGGCCTCATCGTCTACAAGATCTACAACGGCTACTGGTTTCTCGGCCGTCCCACTGTCGAGGAGCTTCGCCAGGACCTCCGCGCGGTCACGATGAAATGCCGCCCCGACTGGGACATCACCACTCCCGATCTCAGGGCCGCATGGACCGAGGGGCGCAAAGACCTCTTCTATCCCTACGGCAAGACATACGCGCAAACGCTGGGGGAACAAGACTGACAGCGGTGGATGGCCTCAAGACAAATAACGGCACCCTCATCGAGGATGCCGTCAATTCGTAATCGTTACGGTTACTGAATGTGAAAGCCGCCCGACAACGGCGTCTCTGTCGACGAAGGACCCGCCAGAATCTTGTAATCCCCCGGAAGCAGCTGCCAGCCGCCCTTCTGCTCATCGAAGACCGAAACATACTTCGGATCGATCTTCAGCGTTACCGTTTTCGACTCGCCCGGCGCGAGCGTCACCCGGTCGAATGCGACCAGCCGCTTGAATGCCTCGCCCGCGCTCGACGGCAGCGCCGCATACACTTCGGCGATCTCGGTTCCGGGGCTGTTACCGGTGTTCTTTACCTCGAAGCTGACCCCGTGGCCGTTATCGTCCACCTTCAGCCCGGAGTATTCGTAGCTCGTATAAGAAAGCCCATAGCCGAAGGCAAACAACGGCTGAATCTGCTTCGACTCGAACCACTTGTAGCCTACCTTCGCGCCCTGGACGTTGTAATCGACGTCGAATGGCGGCAGCCGCATCTCGTTGTGCATGATGCGCTGGCCTCGCATCACCGTTGGCACCTCAACCTTTATTGGCTTTAGGTCAATACCGGGAACCTCCGGAAACGCCAGCTGCGAATCGCTCTTCGCGAACGTCACCGGCAATTTGCCCGATGGGTTCACATCGCCGAAGAGCAGATTCGCAATCGCCTGCCCTCCACCGATCCCCGGATACCATGCGGCGAGTATGCCCGCGACCTGATCGGCCCACGGCATCGTCACCGGCCCGCCCGTCTCCAGCACAACAATCGTGTGCGGATTCGCCGCAGCCACGGCGCTCACCAGCGCATCCTGGTTGTCGGGAAGCGAAAGCGTGCGCGCGTCATGGCTCTCATACATTGGCTGGTTCACAAACACAATCGCCACATCCGAAGACTTCGCCAGCGCTGCAGCCGAAGCGTTGTCTGAACCGGGATTGAACACCACTTTCGCGTTCGGCGCATGCTTCTGGATGTACTTCATGGGCGACGACGGAAAATACACCGTCTCGCCCCAGCGCGCTCCGCCCGGGTGCGGATCGGTCGCGTTGCCGCCCGGCGGATCCACCTGGGCCGACCCTCCGCCCGAGAGCACGCCCACGTCGGCGTGGGAGCCGATAATCGCAATCGATCCCGGCGACTTCAGCGGCAACAGGCTGCCCGAGTTTTTCAGCAGCACGATGCTCTCTTCGGCGATGTGCTGTGCGTCTTCAAGGCCCTTGAAGGGATCAACCACCGAGCGCGGCATCGGCGGATTGTCGATCACCCCGGCAGCGAACATGCTGCGCAGGATGCGATGATCCATATCCTCAACCCGCGAGAGCGGCACCTGCCCTTTTTCGACGGCCTCCTTGAGCGCCGGTCCAAAGTAGATGTCCTCGGGCATCTCCTGATCGAGACCCGCCAGAGCCGCCTTCACCGTGCTGTGCGTCCCGCCCCAGTCCGAGAGCACCCAGCCCTTGAAGCCGAAGTCCTTCTTCAGAACCTGGTTCAGCAGCCAGTCGTTCTCGCACGAGTAGTCGCTGTTCACGCGGTTGTAGGCGCACATCACGCCCGACGGTTCGGCGATGCCGATCGAAATCTCGAACGCCAGCAGATCGCTCTCCCGCGCCGCCTTATGAGCGATGTTGGCGCTCAGAATATCCCGCCCCGTCTCCTGATCGTTGAAGGCGTAGTGCTTGATATCGCCCATCACCTGCTGCGCCTGCAGCCCCTTCATCAGATTTCCGGTCATAGTTCCGGCCAGCACCGGATCCTCGCCCGCATACTCGAAGTTGCGGCCGTTGCGCGGCTCGCGCGTAATGTCCACGCCGCCGCCGATCGACATGTTGTAGCCCTGCGCGCGCAGTTCTCTCCCAATCACTGCACCATAGAGCTGCGCTCCCTGCGGGTCCCAGCTCGAAGCCGCGCCCAGCGTCGAGGGCAGCAGCGTGGAGTAGCGGCTTTCCCTGGCCGCCAGCCGGACTCCAACCGCGGAATCAGCCATGTCGATCCCGGGAATGCCAAGGCGTTCAATGCCCTCCATGTATCCGGCTCCACGATTGGAATGGGCAGGAATCGGATCGCCTTCGCGAAGCGCTCCCCAACCGGTGCCATGGACAAGCTGAATCTTTTCGTCGAGCGTCATCTCTTTGATGACAAGATCGGCGCGCTGGTCCGGCGACATCGATTTGTCGTCCCAGGCATGGTGCTGCGGAGCGGGACGGCTCGGTCGTTGAGCTTGGAGCAGCGGTGCGGCCAGCAAAACGACAAAAACCGTAACGGGCAAGGATTTCCTGAACTTCCTAAACTTCATGTTTCTCCTTCGGGGAGCCTGAAAAATCGCAGCGGCGTTCTCGCTGCCTCGGCCTGCCCATCGTAATTACCGTTAAAAACAAGAGTCAAGCTCAAACGTTTTACTCCGATAGGCTCAGCCCATTGCAGCAACACACGAGCGGCTACCGATTGGGATTAAAATTGCAGCCACAATGCGAAGCGTTTCGAATTGCTGGCCTCTTGTGGCGGGAATGCTTGTTTGTCTGGCCGTGGCAGCCCACGCGGAGAGACTCCGGTCTCCGTGGGACAGCCTGAGGATCACACCTACCGATGCGCCTTACAGCTGCCCGGCGTCACCCGCCTTCGCAAAGACCCTGGACATCGAAGGCTATTACACCGATAAGCAGTACTCCGTCATCGATCCGAAGAAGCTCGCCGCATTTAATGCCGCATCCGAGGGTCCTACTCACCTAGGCCAATACTCTTCAACCGCCGCCGACGCCTGGCTCAGCAAAGGCAGCCGTGCCGCAGCGACCTGCGTCTATTCGCTGCTCGATGCCGCTGCGCAGGCCGACGCCTGGACCGGCAAGATGCCGCAAGTCAACGGCGTCTATCTGCAGAACTGGATGCTGAGCGGAACGGCCATCGCCTACCTCAAGGTGCGGAACAGCGGGGCAGTAACGCCCGACCAGGACGCCGATATCCAGAAGTGGTTTCACCTGGTGGCCACACGCGTGCGCGAATACTTCGATGTGCAGCGCACCAAGCCGGGCAGCGATGCCTACAACAACCACATGTACTGGGCCGGACTCGCAATCGCCGCGCAGGGCATCGCCGACGATGACACGGATGCCTTCATCTGGGGCATGGTTACGTATCGCATGGGCGTGGACGCCATCCATCCCGACGGATCGCTCACGGCGGAGATGAATCGCGCCGGGATGGCAGAGCACTATCAGCTCTACGCCCTTGGTCCGCTGGTGATGTTGGCTGAGCTCGCAGCAGCCAACGGGCTCGATTTATACGCCGAGGACAATGGCGCGATCCACCGGCTGGTGAAGTTCTCCGTGGCCGGGCGCGAAGATCCTTCGATCATCGAGAAGCGCACCGGCGTACCTCAGAATCTGCCAGCGCAGATTGGCGGCCTGGAGATCGGCTGGGCCGTTCCCTATGCGCAGCGATTTCCCAGTCCTGAGCTTTCGGCCTACCTCGCCAAAGCAGCATGGATGAATTTCTGGCAATGGGGTGGTGCGCCGCCCCAGGCTGTCCTTCCTATGCCGCAGGCTTCTGCCGATCTCCAGCGCAGCGTGAAGGAGGCTCTTGCCGCGCAGTTTCCTCCGGACCTTTCGCAGGCCCGGTCCTTCCTTGGCGCGTGGTGCGGGCAGGGCGACCAGACGAACCACGCGACAATCGCCGACAGCGGCACCTATCTCACACTTGATAACGGGCTCGGCAGCGTTTCCATCGGCTATCCCCAGGGGCCGAAGGGCATCGTCGCGCCAGGATGGGAATCTGTGACCGGAACACTTAGCCCCGACGGCAGTCAGATCGACTGGACGAACGGCACCTTCTGGCTGCGCTGCGGCACAAACGGCGAATCCGGTGCGCATCGGCCCCACAGCCTGACCGGGACGTGGTATGCGGATGGCATTCGCACCCAGCCCTGCTCCATCCGGCAGCGCGGTAACCATCTGCATCTCGACAACGGCCAGGGCGGCAATGGGACCGGACAGGTCGACCGCGCAGGTCACCTGACGACATATTGGAACGGTAACCGCATCGAGGGAGCCGTTACCGCCGACGGCAACCATATCAACTGGGATAACCAGACGTACTGGACACGATCGACAATCTACGAGCCGCACGGCAGATAGACCCAGGCCGAACCTTGTCGCGGATGGCGGGCCGCTGAATTTACTTCTTCAGCGCTTCCTTCACGCTGTCCGGCCGGAACATCTTCTCCGCCGCGCCGGTCACCATCCGCCGCGGCATAAAGCGCTGCATGAAGACCGAGGCGCTGTTGATGAAGCTCGGCAGCACCCAATGCTTGCCGTTTACCATGCCTTCCAACCCGCGCCGCGCCACTTCGTCCGCTTTCTGAAATCCGCGGCCGCGATCCGCACTGGGAGGAGATCCTGCCACCTTGCCAAACTCTGACTCCGTCGGGCCCGGACACAACGCGCTCACCCGAATGCCAAATCGAGCAGTCTCTTCCGCCAGCGCCTCGGCCAGCATGCGGTCGAATGCCTTCGTCGCCGCATAGGTCGCCATGTACGCCACCGGCTGGTACGCGGCAGTCGACGCCACGATCATGATGTCGCCTCTCTTGCGCTCGATCATGCGCGGAAGAAAGATCCTCGTCAGGTCGACCACTGCGGCGCAGTTCACATCGACCATCGTCCGCTGCCAGGCCTGGTC
The DNA here is from genome assembly GCA_963735555.1 of uncultured Acidobacteriota bacterium. Lineage (GTDB taxonomy): Bacteria > Acidobacteriota > Terriglobia > Terriglobales > Acidobacteriaceae > Silvibacterium. The sequence goes on along the minus strand of CAVTLP010000010.1, from coordinate 34,797 downwards.
GCCGGCGACGAATTCGCCGTAATAGCCGAAGCCCGCGTTGTTGATCAGAATATCGACCGTCGTCCCGCGCCCTTCCGTTGCATCGAAGAGCTGCTTAGGGACGGCAGGATCGGCAAGGTCAGCCGGGATCACCTGGGTCTGAATCTGATGTTCGCTGCCCAGACGCCTCGCCAGCGTCTCCAGTCGCTCGGCGCGCCGCGCAGTGAGGATCAGATTCGCCCCCGCCGCAGCGAGTTCAATGGCAAGAGCCTCGCCGATGCCCGCGCTCGCGCCCGTCACCAGCGCCCATTTGCCCTCAAAAGCCCTTTTCAGAATCGCTGAACCTGGCATGGCGTACTTTTCTTCCTCTCCAATCGTGTACAAACCAGTGCTGCAATTAGCGGAACCAGCCGCTAGACAGCGATTACACGAAAGCCCATCTGTTCCGCAGCATCCAGCAGCCGCTTGTCTCCTGAGATGAACGGTCGACCGGCGGCCTTCTGCATCACCCATGTATACGCCGCGGCGAGTTGAAGGGCGTCGGCCGCCCGGAGATAGAAGCGATCCGGCAGATCCTCGGCAAACGAGCGTAGCGACTCCTCCGGAAAAACCTCGACCCACTCCTGGCGTATCTTTTCCAGTTTTAAAATTGCTTCTTGATGTCCCCTTCCGGAGATGGCTCCGTTCCGCAATTCTCGAGCCAACGCGCTGCGCGTTTCGACCGGAGCCGCCCACCAGGCTGCGATTCTGTATTGCCTTATCAACTGCCGAGCATGAGAGCTGCTTCGCTGTTGAAGGCACAACGGCACAATAGCGCTGCTGTCCCAGAACGCCACCTCTGTCACCAACCCTCCTCGCGCTCTTCGAGAACGGCTCGTTTCGCACTCTCATCATCGAGGTCAGGCCCCGGCATCGCCCAGAATTCTTCCAGCCACTTCTCGCGATCCTTTGGAGGATTCTTCGGCAACCTCAGAATCCCGGCGGCCACAAGGATCCGCTCCTGCTCCTCAATGCTCTCCGGCACATAAGGAATGATGCGCGCCACCGGAAGATTCCGGTCGTGGACAATAATCTCCTCACCCTTCCGCACCTCTCGCAGGTGCGCGCTCAGGTGATTCTTAAGTTCGCCGATCCGGACGGATTTCATGGCTACATTCTACTCAACTTGGCCAAGTCAGGCGAATTTGGCTAAATAGATGCGATTTGGCCTAGTCGTAAACTGAAGCCCCGGCCTGGAACTCCTCTCCGATCCAATCGGTGAAGGCATCCGTCGACTGGTTTCGCCCCAGGAAGTGCAATACAAGCTGCTTGCCGGGAATCGAACCGCCCGGCTCCAGCACCGTGCGGCGATACTTCATCGAAGTGGAGTCGTCCAGGGGATTCGTGCGTGAGAACTGGCTGTAAAAGTCCAGCGCAATCACCTTGTCGTAGAGGTACGTGTAGTAATTCGACGAATAGCCCACCAGGTGCGTGAAGCTCGCATACATGCGGTTGCCGTCGATCCACATATACGGCAGGAACCGCGCATAGAGCGACCGGAACAACTCGTCCAGATCCAGCCTGGCCGGGTCTTCCGTATGCGTGAGCAGCGAATAGGTCGTGTAGAAGAGCTGCGTGCGCACCCAGTCGGCGCGACCGAAGGCTCCTGCGCGGTTCATGCGCATTACCAGCTCCGCCGGGATCGGCTCACCGGTTTCGTGGTGATGCGCGAAGGTAGCCAGCAGCCGATGATCGCGGAAGAATTCCTCCAGCATCTGCGATGGAACCTCGACGAAATCCCCTTCCGTGGCGATGCCGCTCAGCCCCGCCCATCTTTGATGTCCGCCCAGCAGGGCATGCATCAGGTGCCCGAACTCGTGAAAATAGGTCACCACATCCGAGTGCTGCATCAGCCCCGGATCTCCCGCTTTGCCGCCCGGAAAATTGCAGATCAGCGCCGCCTCCGGAACCTGCCCGGACACATGCTGCTCTCCCTCTCCATGATCGAAAACACCCGGAATCAGCGGGTGCGCCGAGAACCACTTATCCTTCCCCTCGCGGGGATGCATATCCAGGTAGAACCGGCCAATCAGGGTCGCGCGATCCTCCCGCCTGGCGGATCCCTGTTCGTAAACCTCGTAGGTCACCACATCGCCATGCCACGCCTGAACGTCGGTCACCCGGCGGAACTCGACCTGAAACAGCCGCGCCGCCGTCGCCAGCACCCCCTGCTCCACACGGTCGTAGGGGAAGTACGGGCGGACCGACTGCGAGTCGAATTCGAAGGCCGAGCGCCGGTACTGTTCCAGCCAATAGCCGCGGCTGGCCGCATCGATCTCTTCCAGACCCTCTTGCCGGCTGCGAGCGAATTCCAGGATCATGGAATACTCTTTCTCCGCTCCGCCCTTCGATGCCGCGTCCAGCTCGTCGAGAAACGCCCGCATATTCGCTGCCGACTCCATCATCTGGTCGGCCGTGGCCAGATCGGCCCAGTTCGTGAAGCCAAGAATCGTCGCAATCTCCTTGCGAATCGCCAGCAGATCCAGCAGGATCTGCCGGTTCTGAGGATAAGCACGCGTGTTATACGCCAGAAACATCCGCCGGCGGAGCGCAGCAGACTGCGCGAAGGTCATCACCGGCAGGTAATCGGGAAAGTCGGTGGTGAGGGTGATCTTTCCATCCGCGCCCGGCTGGTGAGCCTGCCGAAAGTCCTCGGGCAGGCCGTACAGTTCTGCCGGATCCTCCACCGTGACCGTATTGACGTTCTCCTGCACATTGCGGCTGAAGGTAAGCGACAGCAGGGTCGCCTTTTCCTGCAGATCCTTGATGCGCGCGCGGGTGGCATCGTCCTTGTCCACGCCAGCCAACCTGTATTGCAGCAGGGTGCGCTCGAGATAGTGCCGGGTGGCGTCGTCGAGCCCGTCGAGTGGAATCCCGCTCAGGGCCTTGTAGACATCCTGGTTCAGCCCCAGCGCCACTCCCGCCTGGGACACGGCCTGGGTCAGGAGCTGGGCAGTGTCGCGGATCGCCTTGTCCGGATACACGCTGTCGAGCAAGGCTGTTTGCGAGCCCGTCGCCGAAAGTTCCGCGACCGCCTCGTCATACCGGCGCAGTGTATTTTCAGCGGTGCGCGGCCCTGCGACTGCGAGCAGCTTGTCAATGGCCAGCTCGTGATGGGCAAGCCGAGCCTTGACCCAGCCCTCCAGGCTGGCCGTCGAAATCCCGCCCGAACCGTCGGGATTCCATGGGTAAGGAAAGATATTTCCCGGGGAAAGGTTCACAGCCGGTTGGATCGCGACGTCGGTCATACGTGCCACCTCTTATCCAGATAGAAGGGTAACGCAGGAACCGCCCTACAGACCGAAATCAAGCGGGTTAAAAGGATTCACGGAAGAGATGTTGCATCCGACCTGCGCACCCGGTAAGATGCCGCAATTGCCGCCCATGAAAGCTACGCACAAGGATGTCCATGAAGCGCCCGCCAGCAAGGAGCGCGTGGTGACGGCGCTCTCCCCCCACTTCATTCGCTCGCGGATAGGTAAAGTCTGCGTTGCCATCATTGGATCGACTCCCGCCGAAATGGTGGAGAAGGCTTTGGAGGCGGTGCGCGAGAACACCTTTCTCGAATTCCGCCTGGACTACCTGCCCACGCCGCTGACCGCCCTGCCTAAAATCAAGCAGTTTCTGAGCGACCGCAGCGAGGTGACGGCGATTGCCACCTGCCGGCGAGTCACAACCGGAGGCAAATTCAAGGGCGCCATCGCCGCCGAGATGGAAATCCTTGAAAAAGCGGCATCCTCTGGATTCCACCTCGTCGACATTGAGCTGCAGACGGCCGAGGCGCTCAAGAGTGGCCAGTTGGACAAGCTGCGGGCGCGCGGCGCCGCCCTGATCATCAGCTACCACGACTTCACGACGACCAAGGATCTGGATGGCATCTTCGAACGCATCCGGCCCTATGAGCCCGAATTCATCAAGATTGTCTCGACCGCCAAAACGCTGGCCGACAACGTCACCATGATGCGCTTCCTCGAGCGCACTCGCGACATGGCCAACGTCATCGGCATCTGCATGGGCGACCAGGGAATCATCAGCCGCATCCTGGGCCTGCGAGCGGGCAGCGTCTTCACTTTCGCGGCCGCCCATGTTGGCGAAGAAACGGGACCCGGACAGATCTCTGCCCGCACGCTCGAGGAGACCTACCGCATCGACCAGCTCGACGCGGCCACGAAGGTCTATGGCGTGGCTGGGAATCCCATCAAGCATTCGCTCTCGCCGCTCATGATGAACACCGCCTTCCGCCGCGAGACGGTCAACGGAGTCTTCCTCGCCCTGCAGACCAACAGGCTCAGCGACCTGCTCACCCTGGTGCGCGAGGTTCCCATCAGCGGCCTGGCCGTCACCATGCCGCTCAAGGAAGAGATTCTCGAGCACCTGGCCAAGACCGATCCCCTCTCCGGCAAAGTCGGGGCCTGCAACACCGTCGTCCGCTCACAGGAGGGCAAGCTCTACGGCTTCAATACCGACGTTGCTGCCATCGTCCGCCCACTTGAGCGGCGCCTGCAGTTGAAAGGCGCCAAGATCCTCGTCATGGGCGCGGGAGGCGCGGCGCGCGCAGCCGTCTTCGGGCTGAAGGACAAGGGCGCGGAAGTATTCGTGCTGAACCGCACCGCCGAAACCGCGCAGAAACTCGCGCGTCAGGCCAAGGCCAAGACCCTTAAGCGTGAGCAGCTGGCCAAGACCAGCTTCGACGTCATCATCAACGCCACTCCTGCGGGTATGCATGGAGTCAAGCCTGCGAGCCTCCTCGAACCCAATGAGATTAACGCGCGGCTGGTCTTCGACCTGGTCTACAACCCTCTCGAGACGCCGCTCATTCGCATGGCGCGAGAGAAAGGTATTCCCGTGGTCACAGGAGTGGAGATGTTCGTTCACCAGGGGGCCCGGCAGTTCGAGATCTGGACAGGCAAACCCGCCCCTGAAGAAGAGATGCTGCGCGTGGTAGTTCATGCCCTGCGCCAGCAGGCCGAAGCAGCCCGACAGTCGGAGCCCGCCAAATCGAGCTCCGCGAAGTAGGCTCTCGCTGCATCTCATGACTGCCTCTATATTGGTTGCAGGCCTCCCATGAATGATGAAAAACCGGCAAAGCGAGCAAGATCGGGCGAAGCCGCAAATTCGAATCCCGCCTTCGCGAATGTAGACCGCCTGATCGAGCTCGCCTCCGACAACAAGCCGGCGGAGATCCTCATCCCTGAAAAGGCCCGAAATTTTAAAGAGAACTCTATGTGGAAACTCCTGCTCCTGCTCAAACCTCTTTTGCCCCACCTCGCGCGCCTTGTGCCTCTTCTCGACATCGGCCTCGGCCCGGTGCAGAACGCAGGCTTGTCGAATGAAGTGCGCCAGACCGTAGCCAAAGTCCAGGAGATCCAGCGCGACCTGACCACCGCTGTGCAGGATCAAGCCCTCCAATTGAAGCTCCTCGAAGAAGAACTCACCCGGCTGAGCAATGCATCGGAAAAACAGGCCGCAGCTCAGACAGAGCTCGTCGAGGGTGTGGAGTCACTCGCCAAAATAGTGCGCGTGGCCGGCGTGGGACTCGGCCTCTTGCTCGTGGCGCTGATCGTGATGACCGCCATATTGCTGGCGCACATGGCACACTAGAGGCAACCGACAACCGCCTACTGACACACGAAGAACCTGACTGGAGGCCCCGTGAAAAGACGCCAATTCCTGACTTCGTCCCTCGCCGCATCCGCTCTCGCGCTCGCGAAACAGTCCGAGGCGCAGGCGCCCTCGGGGAAGCCTCGCGAATACTATGAGCTTCGCAAGTATCACCTGCAGTCTGGTCCCCAGACCCAGCTCACCAACACGTACGTATCCGACGCGCTCATACCCGCGCTCAACCGGCTTGGCATCTCGCCCGTCGGTGCCTTCAATCTCGACATAGGCCCGGAGACTCCGACCCTCTACCTGCTCCTGCCGAGCACTTCGCTCGAAACCCTTGCCTCCGCCGAGCTGCGCCTGCCCCACGATGATGCGTTCATGAAGGCGGCCGAGCCCTTCTGGAACGCGCCGGCCAAAGAACCTGCCTTTATCCGGATTGAGAGCTCGCTGCTCATCGCCTTCGAGGGCTGGCCCCAGATCGTTGTGCCCCCCGCAACCGCGCAGCACGGCAAGCGTATCTTTCAACTGCGCACCTACGAAAGCGCGACCAGCCAGGACCATGTCCGCAAAGTGGAGATGTTCCATCACGGAGAGTTTGAGATCTTCCAGAAGGCGGGTTTTGCGCAGGTCTTCTACGGAGATACGCTGATCGGTCCACGCCTGCCCAATCTGACTTACATGCTGAGCTTCTCCGACCTGACCGAGATGAACGCCAAATGGGATCTGTTTCGCAACGATCCCGCATGGAAAGCCCTGTCCTCTTCGCCGCGCTACAGCTTCGAATCGATCGTCAGCAACATCTCGAACCTGTTCCTCAGCCCCACTGGCTATTCGCAGATCTGACCGTTAACTGGGCCGCAGCGGCAACCTACCTCCACGCGCACAGCAGTCTCCCCGCCGCACCGCGGACAGCAAGTTGATCCGACCGTCCCTGGAAGTACCGCGCAGTTGATCTCGGCTGAGCCCAGATCCTCGATGCTGCGGAAGTCCGCAAGCTCCGCCGCAATCTCCGCCGGCGTAAAGAAAAGCTGGAAGGGCTCGCCCGCACGCTGCACCCTCGATGCCAGCGAGTCATGCGCGAGCCGCTCCAGAAAGGGCAGAGCCTCGCGCGGCTGCCCGTAGTCCAGAGTCACCCCGCTGCCCTCCGGATGCTCTGCGATGACGCCGAGCGTAGACCGGAAGGCAGCCAGCGTCAGATACGGAACCACACCCAGCCAGGCGAAGAAGGCCGGCGCGCTACAGTCGAAGCCCGCAGCCTGGAGCTGCGCCGAGAGCGACTGGCTCTCGAAGTCTACCGGGACAAACGTCAGGCTGCCCGGGATGGAGATGCCTCCACGCTGCAGTAACTCTCGTTTCCAGCCCTGCGTCGCTGGATGGTCAACCTCGAAGACCCGCAGTCCTGTGTAAGGATTCCGATACGCGAAGGTGTCGAGGCCCGCGCCGAGCAGAACGTACTGCCGAACGCCGCCCGCGACCCCCCTACTTAGGTTGTCTTCGGCATAACGGCTGCGCGCCACCAGAAACGCCCGCAGCGCAACGGAGAAGGGCCGATCGGGCCGTAGCGGGGTCCGCCGCAGCTCCTCCAGATAGGTCTCCCCCAGGATTGGGACCGCGATCGGGTCCGGAAAGACCACCGGCGAGTCGTAAAGCTGGTGAGCGGCACGGCGCAAAGCCACTCGGAGCGCTGTTCGGGATGGGGTTCCCTGATCCAGAAATGTCGCCTCTCAGCCCTTGATTTTCGCCGATGCCATGATTCGTTGATTTAGTGAACAGCATTTGTAGTAATAGCAAAGCAAATTGCGATTCCCTTGCTAACTTTACTGTGGAAAAGGATGCGCGTATTGCCAGTTCTCAATTCGCGGGAATAGCATACGTTCCAGTTCGTTGCAGGATCGTTGCAGTTCGCTGTGTGAGCGAACGCGGCGGAGATCAAGAAACACGCAGTCAATCCTCGAAATTGCAGATGTCTCAATTCTTCGTAACGCCCGCGTGGAGTGACTCTCTATGGCATGGTATGCCTACTGCATTGCCGAAAAACAAGCCTTCCCTGAACTGCTTCGTCACCGTAAACCTATTCCGATGGAAACAGTGTCGGGCATCAGCCGGAAACCAAGTCTTCCTCTACCCTGCCAGTGATTTAGCCGTCATCGTCAGCGAACACTCTCCAGAAGACAATTTGAATGACCAGGCAGCCGTCGAACACGCTCGCGTTATCGCAGATTGCTTCAAAAGCTCTACCGTTCTTCCCTTCCGTTTTGGCACCGTTTTCTCGGACGACGATGCCCTTCGCCGCTCGATCCGTTCCAATCAGCGCCAGTTCCTTACCAACATTGACCGGCTGCGCGGCAAGGCCGAGATGCACCTGAAGGTGACTGCTCGACGACTGCTGCCGGGAACAGCTGCACGCCTATGGTCTCCACCCCCATGGAAACACTGGGTCGGGCAAGGAGTACCTGACGCAGCCTCCGCGAAAGTGCCACCCGGCAGCGCGAGCGCCAGACCAAGGCGCGGGCCGTCTCCGTTCAGATGCACCGGATGTTCGCGCCGCTGGCCGAGGAGGTCAGCTGCCGTCGCACGGATTCCGGGAAAATGCTGCTCGACATCGCGCATCTGATCGACAACAAGTGCGTCGAGCGGTATCAGAACAAGTATTCAAGCGCGAGCCAGCATGATGAAGGACTGCCAGATGCAGCTCTCCGGACCCTGGCCTCCGTATCACTTCGTACACCGGCTCACGCATGCGGCCCATCCGCATACCCATGCGGCCTCGGCCGAGCACCGTCCGAGAAAATCCACAGACAGGAAAGCCAAAGCCCCGGCGGACCCACGAACCACCGGGGCTTTTCCATGTTGGAGGATCGAACCGGGGAAATTCTCTGGATGAGCTGCCCGCGCGAACCTCTCAAACAAGAGACGGAAAGACCGGTGCAAAAAGACGCACTGGTTAATCGAACAAAATGTCGCCTTCTGTGGAAGACCTTTCCGCAGGACGTAAAATACTGCCATTGAATCCCCAATCGAACCAGCTATCCCGCGCCCAGGCCGCACTTTCGCTCGCCCTGGCCCTGCTGGTTTCCGCTGCAGTGATGTTTCCCCTGCTGGGCCACAAGGTTCTGGCCGATTGGGACGAGGGTATCTATGCCGAGGTCGCCCGCGAATTTCTGGGACGAAACTGGCTCATCCCGCACTGGCATTTTCAGCCTTGGTTTGAGAAGCCTCCGCTGGGCCTGTGGCTAACCGCAATTTTCTTCCGCGTCTTCGGCATCAACGAGTTCTGGGCGCGTGCGGGCTCGGCGCTGGCGAGCGTGGGAATCGTGAGCATCGTGCACGCCGCAGCCCTGCGAGTCCGCGGATGGAAAGCGGCCTGGATCGCCACCTTCCTTCTCTTAACCAGCTTCGGCTTTCTGCGCGTCGCCCGCATGGGCGAACTGGACGCCCTGCTGACGCTGGGCTGCTGCGCGGCGCTGTGGGGGCTGACCAAAGTCCGAGACGGCGAAGCCGGGGATGGTACTGGTTCTGGACAGGCTTCGCCGTCGCGGCGATGACCAAGGGCGCCGCCAGCGTGACTCTTGCACTGACCCTGGCGGTACTGCTCCTCTGGAACCGATGGGGGTGGCGACAGCTAAGCGGGCCTTTCCTCGCCGGACTCTGTGTGTTCGCGGCACTGGTCTTACCGTGGCACATCTACATGCTGCACACCTTTGGCCGTGACTTTTTTCGCGAATACCTGGGGCTGCACGTGATCACGCGAGCCACAAGCCAGATGGAAGGCCATTCGACCCCCTGGTGGTTCTATGCCAAAGTGCTCGCCGCCTATACGTCACCGTGGCTGATACTTTTTCCGTTTGCCCTGTGGTGGCAGGCGCGACGCCCCAAAATGCGCAAAGACCTGCGCGAGTGGATCGTCTTCGCTGCCGTTGTACTGATCTTTTTTTCCATCATCGCGACTCGCAGTCCGAAGTACATTTTCCCGGCCTATCCCGCCCTGGCGCTCCTCACCGGAGATTGGCTGGCAGCGCGTCTCGAAAATCGCAGCCGCAGGTTTGTCTGGGCAGCAGGACTTGTAGCTCTCGCAGCTCTCGGCATTGCTTCAGCAGCTACAAAATCTCTCCGGCAAAGTCTGACTACGACCCGAAGTGTCAGCGGAACCGCGCTGCATGCCGATCGCGAGGGCGAGACCTTGCTTGAGACGGCGCTTGCCAACCCCGGCATCGCAAATCTGCCCGGACCCGTCCTTCTCTGGCAGGAGGATGTAGTTGCTCAGCTCCCTTCCTTGCTGTTTACGGCGCGGCGTCCACTGCAGCAGGTGTACCTGGTGCGCATGCCCGACACTCTGGACCAGGCGCACCGCTATGCCGACCCTGAGCCGCTGCGAAATTTTGTCGGACCATCTCCGAAGTTAATTCTGCTGGAAAAGCAATTGACCGCGGAGATCCCGCCGGACATGGAATTCCATCCTATCGCCGTGGGCAAAACGCTCGAAGCCGGAACCATTCAGTTGTCAGGAAAGCAGTAGCTGCTCAGATTTTGTTGGCCGCCGGCAGGTCTTTCTTGCGGCGTGAGAGCACAAAGCTGTTGTCGCGCCTGCGCCTCCCGCTGGACGCGTGCTCGATCTTGCGCCAGAAGCCGACAAAGTAGTCGATCGCTGAAATCGTCGACACCAGCGCCATCCAATAGATGCCGACCACTGCCATCAGATCGACCGGCATGATGAACCATCCGAAACGCCACTCGGACCACCCGTGCGCCAGGATCGCCGCCACCACCGAAACAATCTGTATCACCGTCTTCAGCTTCCCCAGATCGCTCGCCTCGATGGTGAAACCCTCGGCGGAGGCAATCGAGCGCAGGCCGCTCACCAGGAATTCCCGGCCGATCACCAGGACGGCAATCCAGGGCTTGACGACGTGCGGGTTGTATTGGACGAGCGCAATGTAGGCAGCTGTGATGAGCAGTTTATCGGCAAGCGGATCGAGCAGCATGCCCATCGTCGTGATTTGGCCCCTGCGGCGGGCGAGGTAGCCGTCAACTCCATCCGAGATAGAAACCAGGATGAAGAACAGCGATGCGGCGATCTCCTGCTCGCCATGCCAGCCGCCGTGCGGAAAATGCGGAGAGAGCATCCAGATGAGGATGGGGATCGCAAATATCCGAATCATCGTGATGGAGTTGGGCAGATTCACGAATTTGCTCGGCGGGCTCGGCGGACTCTGGAGCGTGCGTTACACTCCGGCCCTACGCTCATTATGCACCAGTGAGGATGGCGATTGGAGCGGATGATAGCGCCGAATCACGACGAATCACCCCAATCACGCTGAGTCATAAGGAGAGCGGCTTCAGAAAAGCAAAGGGACAGCGCCAAGCTGTCCCCTTTGTTGTTTTTCGTTGAATTTCAGGCGTAGATGCCGCGCTGCTTGATCGTGAAAGCCACACGGTCGATGGCAAGCATGTAAGCGGCGATGCGGTTGTTGACGTTGTGGGCTTCGGAGTAGCGAACGACATCGTCGAAGCTCTCGGCCAGAATGCTGTCCAGCTGTTCGTTGACGATCGCTTCCTTCCAGAAATAACCCTGGCGGTCCTGCACCCACTCAAAGTAGGAAGCTGTCACGCCGCCGGCGTTGGCCAGGATGTCCGGAATGATGAAGACACGCTTGTCGGCGAGAATCTCGTCCGCGACCGCCGTCGTCGGTCCATTAGCGCCTTCACACACAATGCGCGCCTGAATGCGCTCGGCATTGCGGCTGGTGATCACATTTTCGGTCGCAGCGGGGATCAGGATTTCGCACTCAGCCGTGAGCAGATCGATCGGATCATAGGCTTCGGCGCCCTTGAACCCGAGGATTGAGCCGTTGCGCTGGCGATACTCGATCAGAGCGCAGGTATCGATCCCATTAGGATTGAAGAGGCCGCCCTCAAATTCGGCCACGCCGACAATCTTGTAGCCCTTGTCCTGCATGAGCTTGGCAGCATTCGAGCCGACATTGCCAAAGCCCTGAACAATCACCCGGCATCCATCGCGCCGCATATGCAGGTGCTTGAGGGCCTCGTCGCACACCACGCTCACCCCGCGCCCTGTAGCTTCGCGGCGACCGCGCGATCCGCCAATGTTGATCGGCTTGCCGGTCACCACGCTGGTGACCGTCTGGCGCATGTGCATAGAGTAGGTATCCATGATCCACGCCATCACTTGCTCGTTGGTGTTGACGTCGGGCGCGGGAACATCCTTTTCCGGCCCTATGAATTCAATAATCTCGGCGGTGTAGCGGCGCGTCATGCGCTCCAGCTCGCCCATCGACATCTTCTTGGGGTCGCAGACGACTCCGCCCTTGGCTCCGCCAAAGGGGATGTTGACCACGGCGCACTTCCAGGTCATCCAGCTCGCCAGGGCGCGCACTTCGTCGAGTGAGACGTCAGGCGTGTAGCGAATGCCGCCTTTCCCTGGGCCGCGCGCCTGCGAGTGTTGGACGCGGAAGCCGGTAAACACCTCAATCCGGCCGTCGTCCATAGATACCGGGAAGTGCACGATGATTTCGCGAGAAGGATAACGCAGCACCCTCCACAGGCCTTCGTCGAGGTTAAGTTTTCGTGCTGCAAAGTCGAATCGAGCAGCCTGGGCTTCCCAGGGGTTGATTTCCTGCTCGAGAGAAATGGTTGCCATAAAGTTCCTTTACTCCTCAGGACCGAATCTTCAGCCATCGGCGTGAATGCCACTTCAATAGTGGCTGCCGGCCGATTAACGCTTCAGGTACGCATCCGCCGGTCCTTCTAATCTTCGGATGCGCCTGTTTCTAAGTCCTTAAATATCGCTGTGCACCAAACGATGCCAGCCCAGCCTTTGGACAAAATCTACTTCTGCCCAAACTCACCGAGTATAGGCTTCGAAATCGACCATTCGCAAGGCTTGACAGCGCACGAAGGGGTTACCTTGCATGGTCCAAATTGGTGATAAGAAACTCAATTCCCCTATCGTTCCGTACGCCGCGTCGCCTAACGCCGAGCCCATGCAAGTGCCGCACACGGAGCAACGAACTCGGGCACCCCACCTTCGCGGAGCTAAGGTGGGGAGACTCCTTTACCATGAAGTCTGCATGACTCGACCCGATACCCCAGACCCTCCCCGCGCGCTCTGAGTTCCTCCGTCTCGCGCGCACTCACACGCTCGTACCTCTCTACAGGCCGCTCACCGCCGACGTTGAGACCCCCGTGACGGCATTCCTGCGCCTGGCGGCCGACGAGCCGGAGTGCTTCATGCTCGAGTCCGTCGAAGGCGGCGAAAATGTGGGCCGCTATACCTTCATCGGCATCCGGCCGTATCGCAAGATGGTCTCGAGGGGCAGAACCATCGAGATTACCGAAAAGCGGAAAACACGCCAGATTGACGGCGACATCTTCGCGCTCTGGAAGCAGGAGCTCGAAGGCCACACGCCCGCGCGCCTCGCGACCCTTCCACCCTTTACCGCCGGAGCCGTGGGCTTCTTCGCCTACGACGTCGTCCGGCAGATCGAGCGCCTGCCGGAGCAGACGAAGGACGACCTCGGCATGCCCGATGCCTGCCTGATGTTCTTCGACGAGGTGCTTGCCTTCGATCACGTGAAGAAGGAAATCCTCCTTATCGTCACCGCCGACGTTCGCCGCCAGAAACCGCAGGCCGCCTATGACGATGCGCTGCGCCGGTTGAATCGCCTCGCCAAGAGGCTCGCCCGGCCGCTGCCCCAGACCCGGCCCAAAAAACCGGCGGGCAAGCTGAAGATCGAGCCGCAAATCAGAAAAGCAAACTACCTCCGGATGGTCGAACGCGCCAAGGAATATATCGCCGCCGGAGATATCTTTCAGGTTGTCCCCTCGCAGCGCTTCAATGTGGAACCCGGCGTCGATCCCTTTTCGATCTACCGCGCGCTGCGCATCGTCAACCCGTCGCCATACATGTATTTCCTGCGCCTGGGCCTGAACACGGCCGGAACGCGCGCTCCGAAGACCAGCGAAGAGGTCACGCACATCGTCGGCTCTTCGCCGGAAATGCTGGTGCGTGTGCAGGGCCGGCGCGTCGAGTACCGGCCCATCGCCGGAACGCGGCCCGCGCTCGAACAACGAAGAAGAAGACCTGCGTATCGAAGACGAGCTTTTGCACGATGAGAAGGAGCGCGCCGAGCACGTCATGCTCGTCGACCTCGGCCGCAACGACGTAGGCCGCGTCAGCGAATACGGCTCCGTCAAAGTCAAGGATCTGATGTTCGTCGAGCGCTACTCCCACGTCATGCATCTGGTCAGCTCCATCGAAGGCCGCTTGCGCCCCGAGTTCACTGCCGTCGATGCCTTCCGCGCCTGCTTCCCCGCCGGAACCCTCAGCGGCGCACCCAAGATTCGCGCCATGGAGATCATCGAAGAGCTCGAGCCCACCCGCCGCGGCATCTACGGAGGCAGCGTGCTCTACGCCGACTTCTCCGGCAACCTCACCTCGTGCATCGCCATTCGCACCCTGCTGATGAAGGGCAAACAGGGCTACGTCCAGGCCGGAGGCGGAATGGTCGCCGATTCCGATCCGGTAAAGGAATACGAAGAGAGCGTGAACAAATCACGCGCCGTAATCCGCGCCATCGAGCGCGCCCGAGGGAATTAGCTGTCTAACAGCTGCAGGAATTCCGTAACCGCATCCTTACGCAGCCAGGGGTCTATTTCATGCCGCTTTACAGGACCATTATGATTAACCGTATGGCGGAGCAGCCGGGCGATATACTCCATCGCCAGCGGATGATCCTGCTTCATGGCCAGCTGAAAATCGTTCCCGTCGAAGGAGTTATGACCATGCCGCTCCCGGCGACCTCTGGATATCGAGAACCAGGTCTGTTTCGCCGCCGCCAGGCTCATCGCGTGCATGGCGACTGACCTGCCGTCCCCGCTTCCATTGTGGTTGGGGTTTCCGAGCACGGGTTCGTCGACGATCAACACCGCGGTCCAGTCCCAGGAAGATTCAAATCCAGCCAGCACCCGCATGACCTTCCAGCATGACTGCGCGGCGATGCTGAATCACGCGGTGCTGCTGCCAGGGGCCCAGAACATCACTCAAAGATGTTCGAGTAGATGTCATGGACCGCAGTTCGGCACAAAACATCCTTCATCGGCCGCAATCTTGCCCCATGTTACAGAGCCTTGATCGAGACAGCTCGTCCGAGAATGGCTTATGCTCGAACTACCCCGGTTAAAGCACGTGCTGACTTAGTGGCGCACCAAAGCGCATTGGCCATTGCCTCGCAGGCGACCACAATCACCAGAGCCTATGACGCTATCCGCCGTTTCGCCAGGACTGACCATCCTGGCGCTTCCGGTAATTTCACCAAGAAGCGCGATCGCTTGCCTCCGCGCCACCCGCCGCATCCACAGCACAATCCCCGCAGCCGCCAAGGCCGGGAACGGTCAGCGTCAGCAACCCGCGCTGATAATCGCCGGTCATGTCCTTCGCGATGCCCATCCAGTACGGACCGATGAATCCGCCGAGCATTCCGAGCGTATTCATCGCGGCGATGCCCGCGGCCATCGATTTGCCCTTGAGAAAGAGTGGCGGGATCGCCACCACCGGCCCCAGCAGCGCCATGTAAGCAATAGTTGTTGCCGCCAACGCCGGAACCGCCAGGCCCGGCACTTTGCACAGCCCACCGACAGAAAAGCCCGCGGCAATAATCAGAAACGGCGCCGCGACATGCCAGTAGCGTTCGCCGCTTCGATCCGAGTGCTGCGCATTCCATATCATTGCCAGCGCGCCCAGCAGGCTGATGCCCGAGATCAGAAACCCCACCCTCGTCACATTCCATCCCGTCAGCTTCATGAGGATCGCCGGGGCGGAAAATATATAGGCATAGCTGCATCCCAACATGAACAGAAAGATTAGACCTACCTGCAGTACACGGGGATCGCGCAGCGCCCGCCAGACGTCATGCGTATGACCGCCCGAGCATGCATCGGCCCGGATCTGTTCGATCACCCACGCGCGTTCGTCCCCGGTCAGCCACGCGGCATCCGCCGGACCGTCCGGCAGCCAGACCAGAAAGGCCACGCTGAGAACTATTGCCGGCAGTCCCTCGACCAGAAAGAGCCACTGCCAGCCCGCCAGCCCAAGCCGGCCCTGCAGATTCAGCAGCGCGCCGGCCAGCGCGCCCATGACCGCGGAGCTCAGCGGGAGCGACACATAAAAGCGGCTGATGGCGCGGGCCCGCATCTCCGGCGGAAACCACTGCATGAGATAGAAGACCACGCCGGGAAAGAATCCCGCCTCCGCCATCCCCAACAGAAAGCGAAGCACATAAAACTGCAGCGGAGTCTTCACGAACATCATGGCGATCGCCAGTATGCCCCACGTGATCATGATGCGCGAGAGCCATCGCCGCGCCCCGAAGCGGCAAAGCAGCAGGTTCGAAGGCACCTCGCACGCCGCATAGCTCAGAAAGAACAGTCCCGCGCCCAGACCGTAGATCGAAGCCGAAAAATGCAGATCGCGATTCATCTGCAGCGAGGCGAAGCTGATGTTCGCGCGGTCCATGTAGGCCGTTCCATACCCGAGTGCAATCAGGGGAATCAGCCGCCACGTGGCCTTCCGCATCGCCGAGCGGCCAATGCTCTGCCCCGTCGAGTACACAACTTCAGTAACCGCTGGCTCGATGGCCGACATAACGCTCCTCTTCGGAGATCAGAACTTGGCGAGGGATGGCCGAAGCATACCACGTGTCTACTTCACGGCCCCGGAAACTTGGCAGCCGACGAAATCCGGAGGTAAGATTGTCTTACCATGGAGACCAGAGTCTCAACTAAAGGTCAGGTTGTCCTTCCCGGACCGCTTCGCCGCAGGCTCGGCATCCGTGCCGGCGATCCGCTCGATGCCAATATCGAGGCTGGACGCATAGTTCTTGACACCGCGCAAAAAGCGGTCCCGTCAGGCCAGGATCATCGCCGATCCAGTCACCGGTCTCCCCGTTCTGAGCGCAGGAACGGACGCGCCTATGTTAAGCAGCAAAGATGTCGAGGAAATTCTGGCAAGCTTTCCATGAAATATCTCCTCGACGTGAATGCTCTGGTCGCACTCGGCTTCATTCAGCATGAATTTCACGATCGCATGGTTGCCTGGCTGCGGGCAGAGCAGTTTCCCGCACTCGCAACCTGTTCCATTACCGAGCTTGGCTTTGTAAGAGTTCTGGCACAAGCCCCTGATTATGGACTTACGATCGCGCAGGCGCGAACACTGTTGCTCCGCCTGAAGAAGGCCCCGTCTTTGCCAATTACATTCATCCCCGACGGCAACGACATCTCGCGTCTCCCTGGGTGGGTGAAAGCTCCACGGCAGACTACCGACGGTCATCTGCTCCAGCTCGCAATCGCAAACGGCGCATTGGTGGCTACTCTCGATGAAAAACTTGCCGGCGCGTATCTCATCCCTTAGAGCCTACGGTCACCCGGAAGTCGATTAGGTAACCGGGATGTCAGAGATAACTGGCGACCTTCCCGCACGACAAATCTGGCCGACAATTTCGCTCGGGCCGCTATAATAAAAACAGAGATAAAAATGGCCCGGCTCATCGCAGCCGGGCCTTTTGCATTTGCAGAGATTGTAAGTGACCTGGAATCAACGACTCATAAATAAGCCACTCATTCTTGAATCACTTCTCTAACTACCCTGTTTTCTATGGACAAGCCGATAAAACCATGTTTTCTATCACTTAAGAAGGAAGATGTTAATAAAGTTCAATAGAATGAAATGGTTACAAACTTAGCCCCGCTTAAGGGAGGGGGAGGGGTACCACGAGCGTTACACTGGACTGAAGCAATGGTCTTCGTTCTCGACAACTACGACTCCTTCACCTACAACCTCGTCCAGTACATGGGAGAGATGGGCGCGGAGATGACCGTCCGCCGCAACGACGAGCTCACCGTCGACGAAGTCGAAGCCCTCGCACCCCGACCGCATCCTGCTCTCGCCCGGCCCCTGCACGCCGCAGGAAGCCGGCATCTGCATCGACCTCATCCGCGATTTGCCGATCAAAGCTCCCCATCCTCGGCGTCTGTCTCGGCCACCAGGCCATCGGCGCAGCCTTCGGCGGCAGACGTCATCCGCGCACCGAAGCTGATGCACGGCAAGACCAGCGAAGTCGAGCACGACGGCAAGACCATCTTCGCCGGCATCGCCAGCCCGATGACCTGCACCCGCTACCACTCGCTCATCGTCTCCGAGAAGAGGCCTCCCGCCGATCTCGAAGTCTCCGCCCGCACCACCGACGGCACCATCATGGGCCTGCGTCACCGCAAGTATCCCGTCGAAGGCGTGCAGTTTCACCCCGAGAGCGTGCTCACCAGCGACGGTAAGCAGCTCATCAAGAACTTCCTGGAGCTGTGAGGCGGTGCACCTGCGGCTTTGGCTGATGCTAGGCGCTGCATGCGCTGTCGTGCTCCCGGGCAGCGCTCAACAGCAGCCGATCGCCTGGGTCCCGACCGAGGGAGTATCCCTTTCCGGATCCCTCTCTGTCGAAAACGGCAAAGCCAGCATCGGCAACAACGGGACCATCACTGCAGGCGACACGACGGCGCATGTCCAACTGGCGCGCGGCGGCGAGTTGCGTCTGTGTGCATCGACCAGAGTCCATCTGTCAAAGGACGCAACCACAAACCCCGGCAATCCTGCCGCCGACTCCGCGCTCATGATCGCCCTGGACCGCGGAGCGATCGAAGCCAGCTACACCCCAGACAAATACTCTGACGTGCTGCTTACGCCCGACCTGCGCATCCTCATCTCCGGCCCCGGCCAGGCAGACCTGAAGATCCGCACCAACCAGAAGGGCGACACCTGCGTCGACAACCACGGGGCGAATGCGCCTTATGTAACCGTCACCAGCCAGTTTGAAGGCGGCCTATATCGCGTGCAGCCCAACCAGCGCGTGATGTTCGAGCATGGCAGCCTGCAGCAGGTCGTCGATAACGAGCCTGAGCCGTGCGGATGTCCAGCCCCTGCACCGGTGTCCGTCGCAAGCGCCGCCCCAGGCATCGTTACCAACAACGCGAATCCCGCGAAACCCGGTCAACCCATTGGCGGACCCTCATCGACTCCCGCCGATACCGCCTTCCCGCTGGCCGAAAGCGAGGGATTGAAGCCGCCGCCCCCTCCACCGTCGCAGCCCGTCGTGCCTCCCGGCGTAGCCCATGCTCAGGTGGATGCGCCGATCACCTACGATGCAAAGGCCACGCCGAATCCCGCTCAGCCCGGAGCAGCTGGACCTCCACCCGACCCAAAGCGACCTGTCTGTACGGCGATCCGCCCAAGCCCGCCGGGCTGCCGTTGAATGTGCGCAAATCACGTCGGGCGGTACTGACATTCCCACCGAGACCCCGCAGGTTCAAACTCAGATCCCGGCCGTACCGCCTGCAAAGCAGGAACAAGGTGGATTCTTTCATAGCATCGGCCGCTTCTTCTCGCGGCTCTTCGGGGGAAAGTAGGCCAGCCACCCAGGCCGTCCATCTTCCCCTGCTAAAATCAGGTGTTGGAGTGTTTCCTCCGCAGGCCTTGTAGTATCCGGCGTCCAGCGATGGAATCTGCTGCAAAATTCCCAGTAACCTGAAGCAAGGAGTTCTTCCCTTTATGGCGATTCCCGCCACACAAATGCGTCCGGGCATGATCATCAAGCACAACAACGAGCTGCATGCCGTCTTTTCGTCGAGCATCGCACGCCCGGCAACCTGCGCGCCTTTATCCAGGCCAAGCTGCGCAACCTGCGCACCGGCGCCATGTTTGAGCACCGCTTCCGCTCGCCCGATCCCATTGAGCGCGTCGTCGTCGACGAAATCGCCATGGAATTCCTCTACAACGATGGCGATGACTACTACTTCATGAACACCGAGAACTACGAGCAGACTCATCTCAAGCACGACACTCTCGGAGACGCCGTCGAGTACCTCACGCCCAACCTCCAGATCACCGTGTCATTCTTTGACGGAGTGCCGGTCGGCATCGAGCTTCCGCAGACAGTCGAGCTGACCGTCGTCGAGACCGAACCGGGCCTTAAGTCGGCGACCGCGTCCTCGGTTACCAAGCCGGCCACCCTCGAAACCGGCCTCGTCGTCCAGGTCCCTCCCTTTATCAACGAAGGCGAAAAGATCCGCGTGGATACTGCCGAAGGCGCATACCTCTCGCGCGCCTAGACTTGTCCAGTTCCTCTGACGCGCCGCCCGCTTGCGGCGCTAGGCTCTCTTCTGCAACACTAACTCCGCGCGTATTCAATCATGATCCGCCACTACCTCATCAAAGGCCGCGTGCAGGGCGTCGGATTTCGTTGGTATGTGCACCGCGAAGCTGGCGCGCTCGGACTGAAGGGGTGGGTACGCAACACCGAGGATGGTCACGTCGAGGTCGTTGCCGTGGGTGAGGTCGAACAGCTTTCAGAATTACAGGCAGCTCTTCACAAGGGTTCTCGCGGCAGCCGGGTGGATACCATCGTTGAGCACGAACTCGCCGAAAGCGAATCAGCAGGGCTTGGACCGTTTCAGATAGAAGGCGCTTGGTGATAGAGTTCAGGCCGAAGGAGTTTTTACAACTTGTCCGCGAAATTGATACAGCATTCGCCGATTAATTGCGACCCGTTGAAGGAACTGGTCCGTACCGTCCCCGACTTCCCCAAGCCGGGCATTCTCTTTTATGACATCACGACGCTGCTGAAGGACAAGAAGGGCTTTGCAGAGCTGATTGATGCGCTCGCGGCTCACTACATCGGAAGGGACATCGACCTGGTGCTGGGCATCGAGGCGCGCGGATTCATCTTCGGCCCCGCGCTCGCCTACCGCCTAAACGCAGGATTTGTTCCAGTACGCAAGCCGCGAAAGTTGCCGGCTCCTACGGCCCGCGTTACCTACGATCTGGAGTATGGGTCGGACTCGCTGGAGATTCACCTCGACGCCATCGAGCCGGGCCAGAACGTTGTGTTGGTCGACGACTTGCTGGCGACGGGCGGTACGATGGAGGCAACCGTAAAGCTGGTGCAACAGTTGGGGGGACACATTGCCGGACTCGCCTTCGCCGTGGAGCTTGACTTTCTGAAGGGCCGGGAGAAATTTTCTGAGTTCGATGTCTTCAGCCTTTTGCACTATGACGAGTAGCTCCCGATGAGATGGTTCTCTAGACGGTAGAGGACCGGCCACGCAGAAAGTGGAAGATAATCGAAATCACCGCGAACACGAGCAGCAGGTGAATGAAGAATCCCGCAGTGTGAAAGACGACAAACCCACCAACCCACAACAGAATCAAAACCAGTGCCAGTATGAGAAACATGGAAACCTCTTTTCTTTTGGGACACATGCCCAACGAAAGCTGGGATGACAGTGGCAGTAAGAAGTTTGCTCAGCTTAGAAAAATAATCGTGCGAGCGCGAAATATTAACACCCGCACGATTATCTGGCTTCTTAAGCTGCCTTTGCTTCGACGTTGATCTTCTTCGCCACCTGGCTGAGTTTTGTGTCCGCCGCCTTTTCTTCGTCGAGCGTTTCACTCAGCAAGCGCACAGCTTCCCGTTCGCCCAGCAATTCTGCATAGGTACGAGCCGAGCCGTAAGCAGCAATTTCATAGTGTTCCACCCGCTGCGCTGCTGATATAAGCCCTGCATCGAGCACCTCTGCTTCGCCGCCCTCAGCAGCCCGTTCGTCGCCTTCCTTCAGCAGGCCCTTCATCCCTTCACAGGTCTTGCCTTTGGGGCTTTCGTTCAGGTGGTCGAAAATCTGCTCCAGACGCTTTACATGGTTCTTGGTTTCTTCCAGATGATGCTCAAAGGCCTGCTGCAGCGTTGGGGCAGAAGACGCCTTGACCAGCTTAGGCAGGGCTTTGGTAATCTGCGTTTCCGCCGAATACAGGTCCTGCAGTTCGTCGATCAATAGTTCACGCATCGTTTCAAGTTTCATGAGTTACTCCAGTTTTTGTTTGGGGAATTACCGAACAGTAACTAGGATGCGTCGTGATCGCTCTGCGGATGGACGAGGCCAGTCTTTCTCGAAAGACCGCCTCACTCTGAAACCTGGAGCCCCTCTCCAGCCTTCAGATACCCTTTACGCCTGAACCAGTCTTCCATTGCAATTTGTAACTGCGGCAGTGGCACACGAAAGCCGGCTTCCAGAAGCCCGTCTGCCGCTGGAAGTGTGTCATCGAAGACCGCATCGTTGGTAAAGTTCCGCATGGCAAAGTTGTCGATCCACGCAATGGGGCAAGGTTGCGATTGCCCTTGTACATCTATGCTCTCGACTCGCAGTTTGCGTAGGAACACGTTGCCTGCCTTCTCAAGCCTACTTGCGGGATCGGGGACCGGCGGCACGAACACTTTCCGGCGCATCGAATTTGCGGAAGTTCTCTTCGAACTTCGCCGCCAGTAGTTGCGCCTGCTTGTCGTAAGCTTCTTTGTCGGCCCAGGCATTGCGCGGGTGTAGCAACTCGCTGGGCACGTCGGGGCAGATGGTTGGAATGCTCAAGCCAAAAGCATCTTCGGTAACAAATTCCGATTTCGCCAGGCTTCCATCGAGCGCAGCATGCACCATGGCCCGAGTGTGCTTCAGGCTCATGCGCTTACCTGTGCCAAACACGCCGCCTGTCCAACCCGTATTCACCAGCCAGCACTGAGCATCGTGGTGGCGTAGGCGATTACCAAGCATCTCGGCGTACACCTTGGGCGCAAGCGGCAAAAATGGAGAACCGAAGCAGGCCGAAAACTCCGGCACCGGCTCACTGCCAAGTCCCGCCTCCGTTCCGGCGAGCTTCGCCGTGTATCCCGACAGGAAGTGATACATTGCCTGCTCTGGTGTGAGCTTTGCGATCGGAGGCAGAACGCCAAACGCATCAGCCGCGAGAAACAGCACATTCTTCGGATGGCCGCCCACCCCGGGAATCACTGCATTTGCGATGAACTCAATCGGATAGGCCGCCCGCGTATTCTCTGTGTAGCGAATGTCGCTGTAGTCGGGCTCGCCCGTCTTTGAGTCGATGACCACGTTCTCGAGCACCGAGCCAAAGCGGATGGCGTGATAGATCTGCGGCTCCTTCTCTTCGGAGAGATCGACGCACTTGGCGTAGCATCCGCCCTCGAAGTTAAACACTCCATCCGGGCTCCAGCCATGTTCATCGTCGCCAATTAAGCGGCGCAGAGGATCGGCGGAGAGCGTCGTTTTGCCTGTCCCCGACAGGCCGAAGAAGAGCGCCGTCTCCCCATTCGCGCCGATATTCGCCGAGCAGTGCATCGGGAAGACATCGCGCGCCGGCAGCAGGTAATTCATCACGCCAAAGATGGACTTCTTCATCTCGCCGGCATATCTGGTGCCGCCAATCAGGATCACATTGCGAGTGAAATCGGCGAGGATGAAGGTGCCGGAGCGAGTGCCGTCGCGTTCCGGAACAGCTTCGAATTCCGGGGCCGCGATCACCGTAAACCTGGCGGCATGTTGCGCAAGTTCCGTCAGCTCAGGCCGCACAAAGAGCTGCTTCACGAAGAGCGCATGCCACGCATATTCGCAAATGATCTGGATCGGCAGACGGTAGGCGCGGTCGGCGCCGGCATAGAGGTCCATGACATAGAGGTCGCGCTCCGCCATGTGCTGGACAACGCGATCGAGCAGCGCCTGAAACTTATCCGGTGGAAACGGCTGATTGACCTTGCCCCAATCGACACGGTCTTTGGTCTCCGCATCCTCAACCGTGAACTTGTCGCGCGGTGAGCGGCCGGTACGGGAGCCGGTCAGCGCGACCAATGCGCCATTCGCAGCCACGCTTGCCTCTCCACGCGCAATTGCGGTCTCGACCAAGTGCGGTGTCGATAGGTTCCGGTGGACGTGCGGGCCCTCCGTCAGTGCTCGTAAATCTTTTGTGACGGTGGCTGCTCCCATCAATACGCTCCTTCTCGGCCAAACCGTTTATTGTGCCATTCGAGGGCAAAGGATGGCAAAGCCTAGAGGGACCGCAGGTGGGGAGGCCTGCTTACGGCTGAGGCTGGGCGTCGTCGCCTGTGGGCATCAGGGTCGGCAGATTGCTGGTATGCCCGGCCTCGCGCAGCACGACATCAAGATGGTCAAGCACTTCATCCACGCTCATGGTGTACATCTCGCGGCCGTTATCGTAACCGGACTCGACCGCCTGCTTCAGGTAGCGGCCGGCAATCTGCGCGGCAAGTCCATCGGTGATTACGTGGCCAGTGCGCTTCTTCTGTTCAACCCACGCATGGCACGGCATGGCGATCCACACCGGGCGTCCGCTGACATCGAAACGCACATCGACGGCGTCGGCGTGCCTGGTGGCAATCGCCACGACGTTTGCAATCCAGCGACAGTGTAGATCCTCGCCCGTCCAGCGATCGGTTACGTGGAAGTCTTCATACATGGCAGCTTTAGACTAATCGCAGGCTCTTCCGGCAGCAAGTCGCAAAGCCGTCTGCCCAATCCCCGCCCGGCTTCCTGACCCGTTTATGGTGCAACCGGGACCAATCATTGCGACCCTGTTGCAAGAAATCACATCTTTTACACGAAACCTTCGTCCAACTTTTGCCGTCAAAGCACGTTGTATTTTATTTCAAAGGAGTAACAAAGTGACCCTTACACCCCAGTCGGCCCGGCGTTATGAGGAGAAGCTTCTTGAGCAGCAACGTTTGCTGGAGCAGGCTACGCTGACCGCCGTAGAGCAAGGCCGCGAAACAACTGCGGACGACACGCAGGACATAGCCGATCAGGCAGTCCTCTCCTACCAGAAGGAATTGCTCTTCAGCCAGGGAACGACTGGCCACCAACAGCTCACATTGGTGCGGCAGGCGCTGATTCGCGTTCAGGACGGCAGCTACGGGGAGTGCGTCCATTGTGGCGTGGAGATTGGCGCGAAGCGCCTGGAAGCCCTGCCCTGGACTCCGAACTGCATCGATTGCCAGGAAAAGATAGAAAACGGCGAGATTGAAGATCCGGTTCGCGCTGCCTGACCGGCTAGACGCCGCCCATGTTGCTTGATTACCTGGCCTGTTCGGCGGAATTTTCCGCACGCTGCTGCCAGGCACGGTACAGCGTTCGGACATCGCTCGACCAGCGAACAAGCACGAGAGACATGAGTAGTCCCTCAACATCGCAAGCTACACCCCAGATGATCGCAGCGGTTACAAGCCACAGCCTGCGGTTAAGGCAGAGAGCCGCGATTGCAGCGGTGGCGAGTAAAAGGCCCCACGCCTTCGCCAGATAGGAGTGGTAACTGGCCATCCGACCGAACTTCAACCAGTCGAACGCATAACGCGCGATTTCAAGCCCCACCAACGCTGACAACCAAACGGCATTGATGCGCAGCAACTCCGGATGGCGCACAAAAACCGCAACCGCTACCCCGATGTAGAAAACTGTGTCTACCAGGCTGTCAGCGACCCGCAATCGGGTAGTCGCCGTACCCAATCGGCGCGCCAATATCCCGTCATAGATGTCGGAAAGTAGCGCCGCCATCATAATTGCTCCCAGCCAGATACCCGAAATGTTTCGGTTCCACGCGCAAGTGACGATTGCTGGCGCAAGCAGTAGACGCAGCCACAGGAGTGACCAGGGAAAAAAGACCGACCAGGACATTGCCGCCATTGCTATCAGGAAATTCCGAAGAAAGCTATACAGCGGATTGTGGCCTCCGCCCTTTGACCCATCCATTACCACGCTGCTAAACTTAACGTATCTAAAAGCGGACAGAACATTTAGCATGGATTGTCTGCACAGAGGCTGTTGTCAGGCCAGTTCCCGCCCAGAAGGATTCTGAAGGACCTCCAATTGGATACACAGACACGTCACGCATTAAAGCAGGATCGCTTTGTTGAGGCGACCGCCTCAGGCCTGGGCTGGCTGCAGTTGCATCGCGCCAACGCCATCAAGCTTGCGGTGGCTATCGTCATCATTGTCGCGCTCATCGTCGCCGGGGCCATCGTTTACAACACCCGGTCAAACAACGCAGAGATCGCCTTCGGCCACGCTATGGACATCTACACTACCCCGCTGCGTCAGCCGGGGCAGCCCGTCGCGCCCGGGGAGCCGTCTTATGCCACATCAGCGGAGCGGGCCAAGGCCGCCAATCCCCTGTTTGTCGACGTCGCCGCCCGCTATCGTTGGTGGAAGATTGGCGCCAATGCGCAATACTTTGCTGGCCTCACCTATCTCGACATGGGCCAGACGGCATCGGCGGAAGCCGCCCTGCAGAAGGCCTCCAGTTCGCATGACAACGCTCTGGCGGCCCTGGCGAAGATGGCGCTCGCTGGTCTCTATCGCCAGACAGAACGGGACGGGCAGGCAGTGGATCTTTATCAGCAGCTCATCAAGAACCCCACGAACACCGTCCCAGCCTCAGCAGCGAAACTGCAGTTGGCCCAGCTCTATGAGACGACCAATCCCGCTCAGGCTAAAAAACTCTACGCCGAGATCAAGGATCAGGACAAAACAACAGCTGCCGG
This sequence comes from uncultured Acidobacteriota bacterium, assembly GCA_963735555.1. Classification (GTDB taxonomy): domain Bacteria; phylum Acidobacteriota; class Terriglobia; order Terriglobales; family Acidobacteriaceae; genus Silvibacterium. Next base: position 8,725 of record CAVTLP010000010.1, on the reverse strand, counting down.
CCAGATCGCCGCACAGAAGCTTTCCGGAGGAAAGCAGCCCCTACAGTAGCCGAAGAATTCCACCACAATAGAAGCCCGCTTAGCCCTTTGCTATGCGGGCTCTTCCATTCCTACCAGTTCGAGTTCCGCAACTTCGCGTTCTCCACTCCGAACCGGATAGCCAACCAGATACGTAATGTTGACCAGCTTCCCCCGCTCTTCGCCCACTTCCCAGTAGTAATCATCCGAGATGAACTCCGCTGCAGTCTCCCACAGATCATCCTGTGAATAGGACCGCAGGCACGACATCACGCCATCGAACCACAATGTAAACGGGATAACAGGTAAGCAGTAGTTCCAGAAGATACGCGACCACCGAAATGGCCGGATCCACGGCACAAGCAGGAGCGCCGCCAGCGGTACAAGGCAGACCGCCAGGAGTGTACGCAGATCGCATTGGGCTGTATCAAAGATGGCGATGCCCTGGCCCTGTTCAAACGCATCCTTCAGAATGGCCCTCGCCTCATCTGGCGTAAAGTGGTGAAACGTCGTAAACATCGTGCGGAATCCCACAAGTTCTGGGGGGATGGACATGGCGTCGACCGGGTCCGGATGGAAGTCCACTGCATTTTCTGTCGCGACGCGAATGTTTTGAAAAGCCTGCTGATTCGGATATTTGTCCGTGAGTAGGATCGCAGGCGTTTCCTCGCCATCCTCAGTCAGATTACGGGAAAGCCTCGACCATGGACCGCCGCCGCCTGAGCACAAATCGATGATGCGGTCGGTGCCAGATTCAACAAGCGCTCTCCGCAACCGGGGCGCAACCGGGGCATAGATATCCTGCGCATTCCACATTGCCCCCAGCCCATCCGTCATCAGGTCGCGCAGAAAACCGGGAAACCGCGGATGATCGTGGAGTTCGAACCAGTTTTTTCTCTTCACGATCCCGATTGCCCCTCGGCACTCCACACGTTGCCAACTATTGACCGATTGGCAGCTGATTCCTCTTCGTCAGCCGTATTTCAGCTTACAGGATTTTCATGTAATTGCTCCCTGAGAATTTGCTTTTTGGCCGGCAACTGTTTTTCATGAGCGCAAACGCGGTATCCTCCGTCCTTAGAGCAGGGAGTTAGGATGAGCACATTTCCTGGACAGCTCACCGGCTGGATGGCTCCGGCTCTGATATCGGAGAAGGCGCTTTCGCCGGCAAACACCTTGGACTCGAGCGAGATGATCACCGCCCTCGTCGCCCAGTATTCGGCGACGCTGTACCGCGTGGCCTACTCGGTAGTGCGCAATGCTGCCGAAGCGGAAGATGCTGTGCAGGAGGCATTCTTGCGCGTGCTGAAGCATCGCGAGAAGCTCGAGGAGATTCACGACCTGCGCGTCTGGTTGATTCGCATCACCTGGAACGTGGTGCTCGACAAAAAGCGCCGCAGCAAGACTCGCCCGGAGAACGACGACATCGCCGAGTACGTTCGCGTCCTGCCGTCTTCTGATCGCGGAGCCGACGACTCGCTCATCTCGTCCCAGGAGCACGCGCGAATTCTGATGTTGATTGACCGCCTGCCACGCAAGGAACGCGAGGCGCTGTTGCTCTCCGCCGTCCAGGATCTTTCTACCATTCAGATTGCAACCATCCTCGGCACCACCGAATCGTCCATCCGTTCACGAATCTTTCGCGCCCGCCGAGAACTCTCCGCGTTGTTGGAGAAGGAAGGAGTATCGCGATGAACCCACGCGTTGAACCCGCCAATCAGAACTATGATCGGCGCATCGATCAGGCGCTTCGGCGGCTCGGCTCAGTCGATCCCGCCGCGGGCATTGAAGATCGCATCTCTGCCCGGCTTGCTCAAGAGCACGCCACGGCGCGGAACGGGAAAGCAGGCCGTACCCGTCTCTTTGCAGTTCCTCGCTTTGGCGCGCGATTCGCTCTGGGCGCGAGCGCGGCGGCCCTGGCATGCGTTGCCATCGTCGCCGGTAGCGTCAATCATTCACGCAGGATCCAGCCCACGCTGCCTGGCTTAGGATCTCATCAGAATTCTTCCGGAGTCGGAGCCGCCAACGCCGCGCACCCCGCGAATCAACCCGTCACGCCGCCCACTGCCGGACGCCCCCGCTCGGTGCGCCAGCTTCCCGAGGGCCGCGCAGTGATTTCTCCGCAGACGCAGAAGCGCGCCGGCGTCGCCGTGCCGAAGACTCCATCTCCCGCGCAGTGAGTTAGTCGGCGATTGCCTCCACCAGCACATGCAGCAACGCGAGCACGACCGCGCCGATGAATGCAGCTCCGAAGCTCGCCACCGCGAAGCCTGGAACAATGGCGCCTGCCACTTCCAGAATGATCGCGTTAATCACAAGAAAGAAGATTCCCAGCGTGAGTATTCCGAGGGGCAGAGTAATCAGCTTGAGCAGCAGGCCCAGCGTCGCGTTCAGCAGACCGATCACCAGCGCCGCAACCAGCGCGGCGGGGAAATTGCGAACATGAAATCCCGGAACAAAATAGGCCACCAGCAGCAATGCGGCCGCCTGCAGTAACCACCGCAACAAAAGTCGAAGCATCTTCGCTAAACCTCTTTCCGTTCAATGCGAGCCAGGGTCCCGCATAACTTGCCGATGAAGATTGGGAACCGGCTCGATCGTACCAGCGTACTCTAGGATCATTCGCCAGGGAAATATGTCTCGCATGCGCTCTCTTCTCGCCGCCACTCTTCTGTCCCCGGCAGCACTCGTCTGTTTCGCGCAGCAGGCCGCCCCCGTCCCCGATGTTCCCACGCTGATGAAGCAGGTCCAGGAGCACCAGCGCAAACTGGACAAAACGCGCGAGAACTATACCTATCGCGAGGCAATCGTCACTCATGAGTTGGACAAGAATGGAAAGGTGAAGAAGACCGAAAGCGAGGAGAATGAGGTCTTCTTCGTGAACACGCACGAGATCGATCGCAAGGTAAAGAAGGACGGCAAGGACCTCACTCCCGACGAGCAGAAAAAGGAACAGGGCCGCGTGATGAAGGAAGTCGAGAAGGCGCAGAAGACTCCTCCTGGCCAATCGATGAACAAAAATGAGGTCAGCATAAGCCAGTTGCTGGCCATCATGAAGGTTTCCAATCCGCGGCGAGAGATCCTCGACGGACGCACAACGCTGGCCTTCGACTTTGCCGGCGACCCGCACGCGCAAACTCACGGCATGGCCGAGGACGCCTCGAAAAAGTTGTCAGGAACGATCTGGATCGACGAACAGGACCGCGAGGTTCGCCGCCTGATCGCCCGCTTCGATGACAACTTCCACCTGGGTTTCGGCCTCTTCTCCGTTGGCAAAGGAAGCAACTTCACCTTTAATCAGAAGCTGGTGAACAATGAGCTTTGGCTGCCTGTAGATGGGCAGGCGCACGTTGTCGCTCACGCTGTGGGCATTATCGGGTTTCGTGCCGACGTCAGCGTTACCGATGATCAATACCAGGTCTTTCACGCCGAAGCGCAGCAGCAACCGGGAGTAAAGGTCGCCGAGCCGTCCCACCCCTAGGCACCGCCCCGAAAAGCCCGGCGCGCAAGGTCGCTGAAGGCCCTCGCGATAGGTCGCGCTTCATTCACCCGGTAAGCAAGCTCCAGATAAGTAGGCTGAGATTGCGGCCGCAGCTTGCGGCAGACGGTATCCGGCACACTCAGCCTCTTGACGCAGGCTGGGGCGATCGTCACTCCCAATCCGGCCCCAACCAGGCTCATGATGGTGAGCCATTGCGGCGCCTCCTGCACTACGCGAGGCATGAACCCGTGCGCTTCGCAGATATCGACCGTCTTCTTCCAGGCGCCGCCGCCATAAGAGCGCGCGAATAAAACGAATGGTTCATGCTGCAGGCTCTTCACGGCAACCGTCTTCTGCTCCGCCAGAGGATGCTTCCGCGGCAACACAACGACAAATGGCTCGGCCAGAAGAACCTCTACGTGCAGCCCATCGACCTGTCCCGCATCCCGCATAAAGCCAACATCCACCGTGCCATCCAACAGCGCATCCACCAGACGCGTTGTATAAAACTCCCGCAGCTGCAAATCCACCTGCGGATATTGCTTGCGATAGCGGCCCAGCATTTTCGGTAACGCAGTGAGCATCCCTGAGCCGATAAAGCCCACCGTCAGCGCACCCGCTTCGCCTCGGCCAATACGCTGGGCTGCGGCAACATCGGCCTCGATTTTCCTGAGCGTATAGCGCGCCCGTTCCAGCAACTCTTCCCCTGCCGCCGTCAGCCGCACTTCGCGAGAAGTGCGCATAAACAGCGCGTGCCCCAGCATTTCTTCCAGGCGGCGAATCTGTTGCGACAGCGGAGGCTGGGCAATGTGTAGCCGCAATGCAGCGCGTCCAAAATGCAGCTCTTCCGCAACCGCGACAAAGTAGCGCAGATGGCGGATTTCAAGGTCGTGATTCATATCTGCAAGCTATCAATCACTATAAACAAGATATTGGACGTATGGCCGGGATTGGGCCTAAATTCTATTCATGACAGTCGACACGGATGAGATTCGTCAAACCGGAAAGCTGGCGCTCCGCACTTTTGCGCCGGGAGATGAGAAGCCCTTCAAAGAGCTGAACGAGGCCTGGATCAGCAGGGACTTTGCGATCGAGCCCGGCGATCGTGAGGTCCTCAACAACCCGCAAGGCAAGATCCTCTCGCACGGCGGTGAGATCTGCCTGGCAGAGTTGGATGGCGTGGTGGTCGGCTGTTGCGCTCTCGTCACGATGGGACCGGGCGAATTCGAGCTGGCCAAAATGACCGTTTCAGAGGCTGCGCGTGGCAAGGGTATCGGTCGCATGCTTCTCAGATTCGCCATTGGCCAGGCCCGCGCGCTAGGCGCTCACCGTCTCTATCTTGAATCCAACACAAAGGCAGCGAGCGCCATACATCTCTACGAGGAAATGGGCTTCCGGCACATTCCCGAGCCGAAGCATGTGTCGAAGTATGCCCGCGCCGACACCTTCATGGAAATGTTCCTGTAGGAAAATGCGGCCCCATGTCCGGATCCTCGAACGTGGGTTCAAAACTGCGCTGGAACCCCTGCCGCGTCTTACTGGGGTTGCGCTTGAGGTGCCTGTCCACCCTGCATGTGTTCGTGCGCGCGTTCCTGCATTTTGGCCTGCATGGCCTCGAACTTCTGCTTCTGCGTGTCATTCAGAGCAGCTTCTATCTTGGCATTCGAATCCTCGTGAATCGCCTTCATCTTGCTGTGCCGATCCTGTGGCGCAAGCGATTGATCCTGCCAGAGCTGCTTCGCCTGCTGATCGCGGCTTTCAAGAATCGGCTTGATCTGGGCCTGTTGATCGGCTGTCAAATCCAATTGCTTAGTCAGGTGTTGCAGCTGCGCTTCCGAGTTCATCCCGTGACCATGTCCCCACTGACCCTGGCCCTGCTGGGGCGGCGTCGCAGTGGTGTTGTCTTGAGCGAGGGCAGCGCTGCCAGCCAGTGAAAGAATGCCGGTAAGCGCAAGAGTGCAGAGAGTATTTCGCATGATGTGTTGTTTCCTCCAACACTGATAAAAACCCTTCCGGCGAATTCCGGTTGCGGGTTGTTTCATTCATCTAGACGAAAAACATGTGCGCCGGGACGGCACGGGCCGCGCATTTTCTTCGTCGATCTTTCATTTCGGGAAGTCTTTTGGAGGCATGTCCACCAGGTTCGAACGCAGCCCGCAGGCCAGCAGACCTTCTTTATGTTCCTGTGCCGGTGGCAAATAGGCATAGGCAAAAACCGCCTTGTAGACGTGCTCCCCGGGATAGTTGCACCGCGCGCAGCTCGGCTTGTAGGAAAGCGCCGGAATCTCATGCTCGCCCGCCGTCCATTCATAACTACTGTGCGCGAGAACGCTTATGTACTTCGGCTCTGCGATAACGTCTTTCGGCTGATATGCAAAGACCGGCCCCTTCTCGTTGATCGCATTTACATAGCTTCCACCGGCTCCGCTTGAGGCGCGCCACAGCCAGCGATTGCCTACGCGCGCATACCAGTGCGCACTCGAAGGAACAGGCTCTGCGAGCGTGATCGGCTTCGCCGTGCCGTTCTCGATACGGAAGAGAAAGCTCGATCCCTTTCCCGGCGCCGTCTCTACCAGATAGCTGGCTTTGAATACGATCTGATGCGGGCAGAGCGGCACAGTTGGGCCCGGCTGATGCGCAGACGCTGGCAAACTGGGAATCGTGAAACAGAAAGGAATCAAAGTGCAGATGGCGATGCGCAGAGCGCGAGCAGATCGGATCATTGAGGGTCGCATCCAAGGTCTGGTTCCAGACTAGCGCACGTTAATCAGGCCGTCGCGGCCGCTGCTTCGCGGAGATCGATTTGATGATCATCCGGCCGGGTTGTGCGGCGTCGATCTGCTTCGGAGACATCTCTAGCGCCTGTGCCATAAGTTCCTGTACTGCTGGATCGTCCAGGGTCGCGGCATTCTCGAGCACGATGTGGCGCACCTTATTCCCGCTGCCCTGCAGGTAGCAGTCAGGATCGCGCAGCTTCGTGCCGCTGATCAGGAAGAACAAACTCACCCAGCGTGGATAAAGAGCGATCGAAAAAATGGCGTCCGAAGCTCGCTCTGTCGGGCTGAAGCCGATTGCCAGCGCATTGTAGTTGTCGTAAACCAGCTCGATCGCACCCGGCAGCCGCGTCCGCATCTTCCTTAGCGCCTGCCTGGCTGTACCCTCAATATCCGGCCTGAACTTTGTCAGGAATTCGTCGAGCTGCGCTTCTGCGCATCCCCCTCTCTTTGCCTTCTCAGGCTTAGGCCCAGGCGTTGGCTTCCTGGGGCGTCCCTTCGTCGCAACGGGCTGTTTCTTTGCCGGCATCGCCGCCGATGATACCAAATTCCTCACGAATTCCGCGGTTTTCAAAGACATTTTGATACCCGCGGTCGCAGCCCGGACGTATACTTCCCGCCATGCCGCATATCGATCACCGTGCCCCTGGAAGTTTTTGCTGGATCGACCTCGCCACCACCGACGAGGCCGCAGCCAAATCGTTTTACGGCGTCCTGTTCGGATGGGAGGCGAGAGACATCCCCGCAGGTCCCGGCCAGACCTACACTCTCCTTGATCTCGAGGGGCGCGAAGCCGCAGCCATGTATCCGCTTCGCCCCGACCAGCTTGAGCGCGGCGTGCCGCCTCACTGGAATCTCTACGTTGCCGTGGACGAAGCAGATAAAGTAGCTGCCCGCGCAGGCGAACTCGACGGAAATATCCTGGCGGGGCCCTTCGACGCAGCCGAGTATGGACGCATGGCCATCCTGCAAGACCCCACCGGCGCCTCGCTCTCGATCTGGCAATCCAAGTCGCAAACAGGCACCAGAATCACCGGAGTCGAAGGCACCCTCTGCTGGGCCGACCTCAACTCTCCCGACCGCGACAAGGCCGTCCCCTTCTACAGCAGCCTCTTCGGATGGGAGTTTGCTCCGGGCAAAGACGGCGACATGTCTGGATACCTGCACATCAAAAACGGCGAGGAGTTTATTGGCGGCGCTACGCCATCGAAGTTTCTGCCGCCTGGTGCTCCACCACATTGGCTGGCGTACTTTCTCGTATCGAGTTGCGACGCCTCGGCCGAAAAGGCGAAATCGCTCGGCGCGAGCATCTGGGTTCCGCCCTCTGATATCGAAGGAGCCGGTCGCTTCTCGGTCCTTGCTGATCCACAGGGCGCGCCGTTTGCGCTGTTCCAGTCATCACGCTGATTAGATTTGGATCATCTGTGGACTGCCTCAGTCCTCGTACAGACTCCAGACAGCAGCAAGATCGAGCGCAAAGCCTGCGACCGGTCCCGACCCGACGACCGTATCCGCAATCTCTGAACGAACTGACTGATCGGGCTCATAGATCAGAACTTTGCGATTGTATGGATCAATCAGCCATCCCAACTTTGCGCCGTTGTCGATCCAGGCCACCATCTTCCGCTTGGCCTCAGGCAGACTGTCGCTCGCCGAAAGCAGTTCGATCACGAAAGCAGGCGTGAGGCGCAGAAAATGCTTTCTATCCTCTTTTGTCAACCCGCGCATCTGCTCTGCCGTCGCGTAAGCCGCATCCGGGCAGAGAGACGAACCGTCAGGAAGGAAGAACCCTGCACTTGAGTCGAAGACCCTACCTCGACGATGCTGATCTCCACCAGGCCGCGAGCTGGAAGCTTGATCTCGCTGTTTCCGCTGCTGGTGTCTGCGCCCGCCGGTGCGTTCACTACGATCGTGCCTTCCGTCGTTCTCTCGAGCCGAGCGAAATCGTTCGCCGCACATAGCGTCTCGAACTCCTCATCCGTCAGCGGCGGATCGAGCACCACCGTGCTCGGCAGCTTCGGTATTTCGAGAATTGTACTCATGCCGATATTCTACGACGGAAGCATTTCGTACATACCATTGAGGCCCATAAACGTAAAAAGCCCACTCCGAAGAGTGGGCTTTTCCTGAGACTTCTGCCGGCGATCACCTAATCTCCCACACACTTACGCGTGCAGTACCATCGGCCCAGCGAGGCTTAACTTCCGTGTTCGGGATGGGAACGGGTGGGACCCTCGCGGTATGGTCACCGGCAAACTTGAGGCGCTTACAAATTCGACTACGCCAAAACTTTGGGCGGCGCTTGGCGGGCTGTTTCTCCCGCAGCCAGGTTCCGTCCACGGGTTTTTTCTCCCGGACAGAACAGAGGCAAACTGGCGCCATTCAATCAAAATATCTCACAACGAAATCGATTGGTACATTACATGGCCTGTTGAATGTGTCTTCTGAATAC
>CAVTLP010000009.1:0-312834 GCA_963735555.1 uncultured Acidobacteriota bacterium | reverse complement strand
CGGCGAGGCTGGGATCGTCGGGGCTCTTCCACCATTGGCCCTGGGTGATTTTGGTTCCGCGCGGGACGGCCTCCGACCAGGTGATGGATGCGGAGCGCAGCAGGCGCTTTGGGTAAGTTCTTCACCTGGAGCTGGTCGACGGAGACTCCGTCGATGCTGGTGATGCGCGAGGAGATCATGGGGATAGTCTCAAGCTGGCCCGCACTCCGGCCTGCTTTGCGAGCAGCGACTTACGCGGAGAGCTCCTCGGGGGCGATATCGACGAGGAAGATGTTGGGCGTGTCGAACGAAACTCGTTGCGCATATCGCGCACAGATGGCGCTCTGCATAAGAAAGACGGCAGAATGAGCATGACGCCGCGCCGAGAGAGAGGCTAAGCACGGCCGAGGACTGGTTACCGGGGCGGTAGAGATTGGCGAATCCGTGGCGCAACGCCGAGGGAAGATGCAGGCGCGTGTTTCGAGAAAAGCGCGCAGCGTGCGCAGGCTAGGGAGACAGGCCGAGGATCACGAGCAAAGTTGCGCAAAGCATGGCGGCGAACCACTTCCCGATCAGCCAGGAGTCGGAGAGCGCGGTGGCGATGCCGGCGAGTCCGGCCACGATCACGATCATCGAGAGCCACTGGAGTTTGCGGTCACGGAATTTCGGCGCCCACCATCCGTAGAAGACGGTACCGAGAATGAGGACGATATCAACAGCGAGTGCTTTGAGCGACCACGAATATTTGTGATGGCGCAGTCCGACGATCCACGTGGCGAGGAGTGCGAGGCCAATGAGAAACTCTGCGCCTAGCAGCATTCGCTGGAGCTTGCCTGGACGCGAGCTGCTGGACGAGGGCACCACGGCACCTTCGCTGGTCTCGACCATTTTGCGCAATACGGCAATGGGGCGGACGCGGCGGACATCGAGCAGCGGCGGCAGGCAGAAGAGAACGGTGGTGAGGACGCCGGTGGCGAGCGCGGCAGCGACGGGCTTGACGGCGAGCGCGAGCGGCGGGCGCAGCGGCAGGAGCGAGCCGAGCAGCGAGGGAAAGACGTACTCCACACCGAGGCCAAAGGCGACGCCAATGAGGCCTCCGACCAGGCCGAGGAAGATGGTCTGGAGCAGGTAGATGCGGAGAATGTCCGACGAGCGCGCTCCGATGGACTTCATGATGGCCAGGATTTCGATGCGCTGTTGCAGGTGGGCGCGCATGGCCATCGCGACGCCGATGGCTCCAAGGACCATGGCGACGAGGCAGATGAGGCTGAGGAGTCCGGTGGCGCTGTCGAGGCCGCGCGTGAGCTCAGGGCTGGTCTCGCGAAAGTCCATGATCTGCGCGTCGGGGAGGATCTTTTCGAGCTCGGGGCGGAGAGTCGCGATGTCCTGTGACTTGGCATTGATCTTGAACAGGTACCGTTCGCTGGCGCGGCTGCCGAGGCCGAGCAGGCCGGTCTGGAGCAGCGCGTGGCGGGTGATCATGACACGGGGACCGAGACCGACGCCGGCGGTCATGCGGTCGGGCTCGCGGAGGATCACGGCGGCGATGCGGAAATGGCTGGCTCCGATCTTGAGGCTGTCTCCAACCTTGGCGTTGAGGCGGACGAGCAGATTGTCGTCGACGAGGACGGTCGAGTCGGTGAGGGCCTCGCGCAGGCTGCCGGCTGGACTGAGGACGATGTTTCCGTAATACGGGTAGACGGCCGGATCGACGGCCTTGAGCGAGATGAGCAGAGGTACGGGATCGCCCTGGACCGAAGCCATGGAGACGGTCTCCGTTACGCTGGTGCGTTCCACGCCTTTGGTGGCGAGCGCGTCAAGCTGCTGCTCCTCTTTCGGCGTAGTCAGCCGGAACATGCGCGCGGAGAGGTCGGCGGCCATGATGCCGCGGGCGTCGCCAAGCAGCGCTTTCTGAAACGACTGGCTGAAGCCGCGTACGCCGGTAAGCGCGGCGACTCCGATGGCAACCGAGAGCAGGACGAAGACAAACTTTGCGCGCGAGGCGCGGAGTTCGCGCCAGGCGATGCGGGTGGCGGTCGACCACGGGAGCGCGGGCTTGGCGATGGTGGTCATCCCAGAACCTCGGTTGCTTGCTTTTCTGGCGCATGCGCCGTCAACTCATCGGCGACGACGAGGCCGTCGCGGAGGTGGATCTGGCGGTCGGCGCGGGCAGCGATGTCGGGATCGTGGGTGACCATGACGAGCGTGGTGTGGGCTTCGCGCTGGCGTCCGGTGAGCAGGTCGAGAACGTGCTGGCCGTTGACGGAGTCGAGGTTGCCGGTAGGCTCGTCGGCGAGGACGATTGGCGGATCGAGCACAAAGGCGCGGGCCAGAGCGACGCGCTGCTGCTCTCCACCGGAGAGTTGCACGGGGTAGTGGTGAAGACGGTCGGCAAGTCCGACGCTGGTGAGGAGCGCCGTGGCCCTGGCGCGGCCGTCACCACGAGCATTCAGCTCGTGCGGCAGCAAAACATTTTCGAAGGCGGTGAGCGTGGGGATGAGCTGGTAGGACTGAAAGACGAATCCAATCTTGATGCCCCGCACTTCGGCCAGGCGGTCTTCTTCGAGATGGCTGATGTCGACGCCGTCGAGGAGCACTTTGCCCTCGCTGGGCGAATCGAGGCCGGCGAGCAGGCCGAGCAGGGTGCTCTTGCCGCTGCCGGAGGCTCCCATGATGGCGACGAACTGCCCCTGTGGGATGAGAAGATCGATGCCGCGCAGGATGTCCACGGTTCGTGTGCCGTTGCGAATGGATTTTTTCAGGCTGCGTACTTCGATCATGCTCGGTTCCCTCGGTTGGCGGTTCTCTTCAGGCTACAATTCAGGCGTGAAGCGCGGATTCTTCTGGCTGATTCTGGTTTTGCTCTCATGCGTGCCGCTTTTGATGGCGCAGGCCCACGACGCCCGGCCCGTGATTGTGTGCTTTGGCGATAGTCTCACGGCTGGATATGGCGCCGATCCCGGTCATAGTTATCCTGATTATCTGCAGACGCTTTTGGATTCGCGCGGCTACCACTATCGCGTGGTCAACAAGGGCGTGAGCGGCAACACTACAAAAGACGGTGTAACCCGGCTGAAAGATGTGCTGGCGGCGCATCCGGAGATTGCTGTCGTGGAGTTTGGCGGCAACGACGGATTGCGCGGGCTGCCGATCACGGCAACGCGGGCGAATCTCGACCAGATCATCTCTACGTTGCAAAAAGCGGGCGTGAAGGTGGTGCTCGCGGGGATCACGCTGCCTCCCGACTACGGGCCGGACTATGTTCACGACGTCAACGAGACGTTTACCATGGCCGCGAAAAAGTACCATGTGCCGCTGCTGCCGTTTCTGCTGATCCACGTCTACAACATCCCCGGCGGATTGCAGCAGGACGGGATCCATGCAACCGCCAAGGGGAATGCCATCGTGGCCGAAGATGTATTCGCGCTGATCAAGCCTCTGCTGAAGAAGTGAACGCTTCTCGCTCCCACCTTTTCGCAAAATGCGCTCGTGCCACAGAAGCGGAAATCTGTTCACCACGGAGGGCACGGAGAACGCAGAGGGATTTCGCAGAGGTTTGGGCCCTTCATTCGTCAGGAGTGGGACTTCTTCAGACGAGAACGATGGTCGGCTGGAAGAGGGTGCCGGCGATGCGCTTGCCGATGGCGACAAACTCGCTCTGACCATGGAAAATCTTGACCAGCGGAGCCTGCGTGAACTCCGGCAGATTGATCTGCATGCCATTGCGGAGGCGGGCAACGGTCTGCTCGTCGGCGGTGACGTTGGGAAGCTCAGGCAGCAACGTGCGCGGATGCGGTAGATGGGCGAAGAGTCGGCCCTCGCGGGCCAGAGTTTCGGCGTCAGCGAGCGGGATGGCTTGTTCGATGCTGAAGGGACCGGAGACGGTGCGGCGCAGAGTGGCAAGATGCGCTCCACAACAGAGGACCTGGCCAAGCTCGTGGGCAACGGAACGAACGTATCCACCAGCAGAGATACGCATGTGGAAGGCGGCGAGTTCCCCATCGAGGGATTCAATGCCGAACTCGGCGATGTGGACTCGGGCGGTTTTGAGCTTTGGCGTTTCTCCCGAACGGGCGATTTTGTAGGCGGGCTTGCCGCCGATCTTCTTCGCGGAGATGGGCGGTGGAAGCTGGTCGATCTCGCCGGAATATCGCGCGGCGGCAGCGCGAAGATCTTCGAGCGTGAAGGAGGGGTGCGCGGGCTCGGACGTAGGGACGCCTTCGGCGTCGTACGTGTCCGTCGAGAAACCGAAGCGGATGGTGCCGGTGTAGGTTTTTTCATGCGCTCCATAGAACTGCGCGAGGCGTGTGTATTTGCCAAGGAGCAGAGGCAGCACGCCGGTAGCCATGGGGTCGAGCGTGCCGAGGTGGCCAATGGATTTTTCTCCGGTAACGCGGCGCAGGCGAGCGACGACGTCGTGCGAGGTCATGCCGGATGGCTTGTCGACGATGAGGAGCCCGTTCACCCTCTTAACTATAGTGCGGTGAGCAGTATCCCATGCTTGCTTCGCAAGGACGGGGCTCCGGGCTCAGTGCCCTGGATTCAGAAATTGCTTGGCGTACGTTCTCGGACAAGCGAGAGGAACTCCGCCCGCGTGTTCTGTTTCTGGAAGACGCCGACCATAGCTGAAGTGACTGTGGAGGAATTCTGCTTTTCGACGCCGCGCATCATCATGCAAAGATGGCGGGCTTCGATGACGACTCCGACGCCCTGCGGGACGATCGCGTCCTGGATAGCGTCGGCGATCTGGCGCGTGAGACGCTCCTGCACCTGCAGGCGGCGCGCGAAGACTTCGACAAGGCGCGGGATTTTGCTGAGTCCGATGACCTTGCCGTTAGGAATGTAGGCGACATGGACCTTTCCGAAGAAGGGCAGCATGTGGTGCTCGCAGAGCGAGTACATCTCGATGTCCTTCACGATGACCATCTCGTCGTAGTCCACATCGAAGAGCGCATCGTGCAGGATAGCGTTGGCGTCTTCGCTGTATCCCTTGGTGAGGAAGGCAAGTGCTTTTTCCATGCGCTCGGGAGTGCGAATGAGTCCGTCGCGAGTAGGATCAGGCGTCGACGCGGCGGATGATTTCGCGGTAGATGTCCTGGGTGGAGACATCTTCAAGGCCGGTTTCGTCAATGATCTCGTCTTTCAGAGCTACGCTCGCGTGGTGATTGTTTTTCATACTGGGTTCGCCTTTTCTTGTTGCCGGTTCACGGGGACAGGGTATTCGAAGGAGTTATTCGAGGTTTCTTCCACGCGCACCGAGATGAGTTCCGCCTGCTTGAATGCGGTCTGCAACAGGCGATGAACTTCGATATTGAAATTCTCCGTTGTCGGCACGGTATTTTGGAAGCACGCGCAGGTGTTGAGATTGGTGTGATCGAAGCAATCCAGGATTTCTTTTTGCACACAGGAGTCAAGTTCAACGAGATCGCAGACCATGCCGGTCGCCGGATCGACATTGCCTCCGACGATGACCTCGATGACGTAGTTGTGTCCGTGTCCGTGCGGGTTGTTGCACTTGCCGTAGGTGGCGCGGTTCTCGGCCTCGCTGAAAGCGTCGGAGTGCAGGCGATGCGAGGCGCTGAGGCGGTAGCGGCGTCCGAAGTAGGCTCTCATAGTTCATGACACCTCAGGCCTCACCGTAGTAGTCGGCGAAGAGATCGGGCATCTCGTAGACACGCACGCGATGCAGTTTCGCGCCGGGGATTTTTCCATCGAGGCGCTTCCATATGGCGATGGCAATGTTTTCCGTGGTGGGAATGGCGCTCTTGAACTCGGGTACCTCGAGGTTCAGATGCCGATGGTCATAGACGCTGACCACTTCGCGCTCGAGAACGGTCTTCAGATCTTTCAGATCGACGACGAAACCGGATACGGGATCGACTTCGCCGGAGACGGTGACTTCGAGCGTGTAATTGTGGCCGTGGCCGTTGCGGTTCGAGCATTTGCCGAAGACGCGCTCGTTCTCTTCCTTCGACCATGCGTCGTTCCAGTAATAGTGGGAGGAGGAGAATTCGGCTTTGCGAGTAAGCAGGATCATAGGCGGATTTCGTCTGCCTAGATGATAGATGAGCGAAGCAGAGCGCGGGGTTCAGCGGTTGTGGCTGACGTAGTCCCGGCCTTTCCAGGCGACGCGCCTGGTGACGGTGTGAACAAACCAGCTTCGATACAGAAGTATAGCGAACAGCGGCAGGGCCAGTGGCGCGAGCGCGCAGTCAGCGAACGGAAAGTTCGATTTGGCGACGCGGCGATAGAATCGCCACAGATTGCGAACCCACAATAGCACGAGAGCGGCGAGCAGGATTGGCCGCAGGTTTCGCTGATACATGACCCACGTGAGCACAGGCAAACCTATGAGCAGCAGCAGATCGAGGATACGCCAGGTGGCGAGCGCGATGGGATTGCCGAAGAGCAGCGCGAGGTTCTTGGTCCATCCTTCAAACATGACTCCAAGGCTGCGGTACATGCGCGTGGAAACCGCTTCCGGCGCATAGCGGAAGCGCAATCCGAGCTTGCGACGCTTGACGATGTTGGCCAGCTCCACGTCTTCAAGGACGGCGTCCTTGAAGGCTTCATGTCCGCCAACGCGGAAGTAGGTTTCGCGGCGAATGAGCAGAAACTGCCCGTTGGCCGCGGCGAGGCGGGATTCGGGATCGGAGACCTGGGCTGGCGGGTAGGTCACAGCCAGTTCGCTGAAGACCAGAGGCATAAGGGCGCGCTGCCAGAAGCCGGTGACGATCTGGCGGGGCGAATAGGAGAGCATCGCCACGTCATGGCGCTCGGCCTCGACAATGGAGATGCTTAGGTGTCCGGGCTCGTGCACCGTATCGGCGTCGGTGAAGAGAAGCCACTCTCCGCGAGCGGTGTTGGCTGCGGCCCAGACGGCATTGGCTTTGCCGGTCCATCCTTTCTCAAGTGCCGGGGCGCGAAGGACGGTCACCTCGGGAAAACTTGTGGCGATGGCATGTGTCCGGTCAGTCGAGTTGTCGTCGATGAGGAGGATCTCCCAGTCACGGCCGAGCTGCCACGCATCCTCCGACTGGCTGACGAGCGAGCGCAGGCAGTCGCCGAGGCAGTCTTCTTCGTTGCGGGCGGGAATGATGACGGAGAGATTGAGCGGGATAGCTGGATCGGGCGCGGAGTCCACTGTGGTCTTTTATTATAGGAAAGTGAGTTGTCTGAACATTGGATTTCGTCGCTGCGGGTGGAAGAGCCTGTTCGTTGCGTTGGTTTTGCCGGCGCTGGGCGCGCTCGGGACGGGCTGTGATCGTGGTGATCATCCCGCGCAGGTGGGCATGATCGCGCCCAACTTCACCGTTCATGACGAGGCGCAGACGGTCAGCCTGGATCGTTATCGGGGCAAGACGGTCGTCCTGAATTTCTGGGCCTCGTGGTGTCCTCCGTGCCTGGAGGAGTTCCCTTCCCTGATGCAGCTGCCGCAGCAGGTTCCGAATGTGGTGGTGCTGGCGGTGAGCTTTGACACGGACGCAGAGGCCTATCGGCAGTACGTCGCCGACAATCATCTGCGCAATATGGTCCTAGCGCTCGACCTCTCGCAGAAGTCGAACCTGGCCTTCGGGACGACGCGGCCTCCGGAGACCTACATCATCGACAAGCAGGGGCGGATACGGCGCAAGTTTATTGGCCCACAGGATTGGACGAGTCCGGAGATTGAGAATTACCTCCGAAATCTCTGAGGCTGCTATCATGCTGGCATGACACAGCTTGAGGTTCAGTACCGCTACGAGCGACATCCCACTGAGGCAGCCATGTTTGCGCTGGGCAAGACTCGCGAGGTGTACGGCATCCGGCATCTCAAGATGGATCAGGTCGGCAAGACGATCCTGGTGGAATACGACGCGACTCGGCTGACTAAGCCGATCGTCGCGGAACTATTGCGCCGGGCCGGTCTGGATATCGTCGAGGAGCTGCCGCTGATTCCGCCGCAGCCTGCAGTTGAGACCGCCGTCACTGCACCCGCTGAAAGCAGATGACGGCTTATTTCGTCGCGCGGATCAGAAAATTCTGTGACAGAATCGCCCCGCCCGAACCCGTTTCCGCCAATAGTAAGAGTCGGTGTTGAAGCGTCAGGCAGTCCCATAAGACACGACGGACGATACTCCTAACCCCGTGAACCTGAGGTTTATCTTCATATGCTTCCACGGTGCGAAAACCAAGAGTGCGAAAGATCTGGTTCGCTGATTTTGCGGTAAAGGCGAGCTGATGGGTGAAGTCGCCGTAGCGGATGCGCATTCCGTAAAGCCCCTCGGCATTGGGGACATGAACGAGACAAATTCCACCGGGCGCGAGCGCCCGATAGACCAAGTCCAGCAGATCGAAGAGCTCCTGCGGTTCGAGATGTTCGATCACATCCATGAGCAATATGGCGTTGAGCGATGCCTCTTCGTGGCGCCCTAGAAATTCAATGACGTCACCACGTTCCGCCTGTGAAATGCCGAGTTGATGGGCAAACTTGACCTGCTGCGGCGATGTGTCGACTCCTTCGATTTGGGTATAGCCGGCGCGAGCGAGAAAGTACAGGAATGCGCCGTGTCCGCAACCCAGATCGACGATGCGCGATTCGCGGGGCTGGGGTAGATATCGCGCGATGAGATGATTGATGTAGGCTTTACGCGGAGAAAACAGGCTTTCTGCCTTTACGGATTCACCGTGCTGCCCCGCCTGGCCGCTTGAGACGTACGCATCGTACAGGCGAGTCTTCCACGATGTGGTAGTTGTTGCCGCCATGAGTCGTTTGCCTCTCCTGCATTGACTTTGAGCGAACTTTGGGCCCAACAGGCGCAGTATACATCAGGATGCTACCCGGACCCGGCTTGATGTAATGGCATCGCATCATGAGCATTCATGTCTCTCGGGCAGCTATATAGATTTGTGTTTTGCGCGACGGCGCATAACTTGATATCCTTGATGAGTTCGCAGTCACCCTTCATTTTGTGCGCCCATAGCTCAGCTGGATAGAGCGATTGACTACGAATCAATAGGTCGGGAGTTCGAATCTCTCTGGGCGCACCATACAATCTAGAACTTACGGCTCGTTGGGCCACCTTATAAGTCAGTCAAGTGCTTTGTCTTTCAAACTGATTGCCCTAACGATGTGGGACCCACCGCCTTCGTCGGCCGCTACAATTCCTAAAACTTTAGTGTTCCGGCTACGGTAATGATTACCGAAGAGCAGCCGCTGCGAACCGATGGGGGATTTCATCCTGACGCTTCGCAGCGTAATCTTCTCGTCGATGGAGCGGACCTCGGGGGAGGGCCCGTTTCTTTACTGGCACTCGCAGATCTATCTATCTGCGGGTGCTTTTCATTTGCGGGAACCTGACCAAAAGATAGCCTCCGTTGATGACTTCACAGCATTATTCTGTGACTCATGGTGATCTGCCGACGATGCGCTCTACCTCTACAGCGGCGGCACCGCCACGGGTATTTGCAGGAGTATGTTCTCAAGCTGGTTGGCATCTACCCGTGGCACTGTAAAGATTGCCAGATCACCTACTACAGGCGAGTGCGAAATACCGCAAAACATGACCATACACGCGCTGCGCTGGAAGAAGATCAGAGGCTCAAGCGTATGGTGCAAAAGCTTCCGCCCCTCACACCGCGAACACCACGCATCATCGACGTGGGGCAGTTCCTGAATCGTTCAGAGTGGCGCTAACGCGAATCGCGGGCCCAGAGAGCCACAAAACAACACAAGACAATTTTATTTCTAACTCCGTTTGGAGCACATCCCAGACCCGCCGTTCTGGACTGCCCGATTCCTTTGTGCCCGTTGGATAGTTAGCGTAGTTATCGGCGGAGTGATCGGACGAGTATTTCTGTACCCTGCCCAGCTGCCAGAGACCAAGCCGGGCAATTCCTGTATCCACGGCAACTGCCTGGCGCTCAAACTGCTCAGATCTTCAGGTGCACAGTGGTATCGTCGAGGCGTAACGCGTCGCTTTGGAATTCAATTCCAGAACGCGAGACATCTCCCAAGATCAGTAATCAACGAATCGAAAGAAGACAGGCAAGAAAAGAATGCCCATTGCGAAAAGCGTAACATTAGGCTCCGGCGTAGTGATTCATCACCCGGATCTCGTCAACCTCTATGGCTGCAGCATCGGCGAAGACACCAAGGTGGGTGCGTTTGTCGAAATCCAGAAGAACGCTTCGATTGGCAGTCGATGCAAGATCTCCTCGCATACCTTTGTATGCGAGGGCGTCACGATTGAGGATGAGGTATTTGTCGGCCATGGCGTCATGTTCATTAATGATCGATATCCACGGTCCACGGCAGAGTCCGGCGTACTGCAGACCGAGGCCGACTGGCAGGTGGTGCCCACGCGTGTCTGCCGTGGCGCCTCGATCGGGAGCGGCGCCGTCATCCTTTGCGGCCTGACGGTAGGCGAGGGCGCGCTGGTGGGGGCCGGCGCCGTTGTTACCAAGGATGTGCCCGCTGGGTCTACAGTGATGGGTGTCCCGGCACGCGCCAGCGCGCGGCCCTGAGCAAAATAGGCATTGGCTCAGTAGCTCGACCTGTCTCCGACTTGCACGATAAGGTGCAGGCGAAAAGGAAAGGCTGGCCTTTTTTTGCGGGCCAGCCTTTTTTTACGTCAGAACATGGAAACAGCCTAGTAGATGCGGAAGTTTACCTCGACGCTCAGGGGGACGGCCACCGGATGTCCCTGGTAGTACGCCGGTTTGAATTTGTACTGCTTAACGGCTTCGATAGCCTTCTCATCCAGACCCATCCCAAGCGGTCGCACGACATGGATATGCTGCGGATTGCCCTGTGCATCGACGATCAGCGACACCAGGCAGATGCCTTGGTACTTCGCCCGGCGCGCTTCATCGGAAAACTCCGGGTCGACGGAGAAGACCAGCTGCGGAGCGGAGACGCCCCCACCTGGGTGCATCAGGCCGCCACCATATCCGCCGCCTTCGCCCGGTCCAACACCGCCGCCATTGCCTGAGCCGATACCTCCACCCTTGCCGCTGCCGAAGCCAGAACCGGAACCCGAACCCTGCGAGGCGAGAGCCACCTGCGGTTGATTGCGGAACTCCGACATTGGGCATGTTGGGAGCGTCAGGCAGCTTGATCTGCTGCGGCATGACGATTGTTGGATCGACGGCCAGCTTGGGGTGATCGTTGCGGACGATCTGTGGCGGCACAATCTGCGTCTTGGCCATCTTGGGCAGGTGGCCCTTGGAAGCTTCAACCAGTTCGTGCGCTCCTCCTCCTCCGCCGCCACCCATGGACTGTTTCATCTTCATGGTCATGGGAATGAAGGGCTTGACGTCGACCTGGGCGGCATTCATCTTCTTCTCGATGGCCCGCGTGCGCCAATGTGAGTAGAACAAGAGGATGATGAGACCGATGACCAGAACGTGCGCGGTAATCGCGAGCCCGCTCGATAGCGGACCGCGCTTTACGGCCATCGGATCTGTAACCGCTACGGGCTTGGAAGTCAGTTCAAGCGGCGGAAGCTTTTTGGGAAAGAAGATGTCCTGAATGCTGGCGCCCAGGGTCTTCCATACTGGCTCTTCTTTTGTTGGATCCTCAACGGCTATCGGCTGCGAGGTGAGTTCTAGCGGCGGGAGCTCTTTGGCAGAGAAGCGGTCACGAATACCCGTGACCAGCGATTTCCAGACCGACTCTTCTACTTCGAGATCCCTGATTGCGACTGGCTGAGAAGTTAACTGAAGCGGGGGCTGCTTCGAAGACGAAAAGGTATCTCGCAGATTAGAGACGAGCGAGGACCACATGGAACGGTCGGTCTCGAGCAGGAAGTCGGGCTCTTCTTCCGCTGGCCGCGTTTTCTCTGGTTCCACTTCGGGAGGTGTCAAAAGCTGGTTTCCCATATTGCTCTGCCGGAGACAGTGCTCACGGCTATCTCTCCATTATGGACGACTGCTGGCCCGCTTGTCTCGCATGGAACTCTACGCACCTCGTTATTTTTGATGGGATGCGCGCGGATCAACAGATGTTACGCAAACACCGTCGGGATAATAGACGGCGTGGCGAGCGCGAAGTCACGTGGCCAAAGGAAGATTTCGATGCAACGGCTACAATAAAACATTGCCTATTTAACGAGAACGATGGGAGAAACGATGTCCGCAGCACCCGACCCCAACACGCCGACAGCGCGCGTGGTGGAGCCCCCAGAACTAAAACCGGAGCCAAAACTGGAGCTCAAGGCGACCCTTACCCTTCCCGAAACGAAGTTTCCGATGAAGGCGAACCTGCCCCAGAATGAGCCGCTCAGGCTGAAACAGTGGAAGGACTCTGGACTGTACGAGCAGATTCGGGAGGCGCGCAAGGGCGCGGAGAAGTACATCCTGCACTACGGGCCGCCGTATGCGAACGGGCCGATTCATCTGGGGCACGCGCTGCAGAAGTGCATCAAGGACTTCATCCTCAAGTCGAAGACCATGGCCGGCTTCGACGCGCCGCTGGTTCCGGGCTGGGACTGCCACGGGCTGCCCATCGAGATCAAGGTAGACGAGAAACTGGGGCGCAAAAAGCTGGAGATGCCGGTGCTCTCCGTGCTGCGCGCCTGCCGCGAATACGCGCAGAAGTTTATCGACCTGCAGCGCAGCCAGTTGGTTCGGCTCGGAGTCTTCGCGCATTGGGACCATCCCTACCTGACGATGTCGAAGCCCTACGAGGCGAAGACGCTGGAGACCTTTTACGACTTCTTCGAGAAGGGCTTTGTCTACAAGGGCCTGAAGCCGGTGTACTGGTGTCTGCACGACCGCACGGCGCTGGCCGAGGCCGAAGTCGAATACGAGATGCACACCAGCCCGAGCGTCTACGTTCGCTACGCGCTGACCAGCGATCCGACGGCGATCGATCGCTGCGCCTTGGCGGGCAAGAGCGTGTGGGCGATCATCTGGACGACGACTCCCTGGACGCTGCCGGCATCGCTGGCGGTGGCGCTTTCATCCGGAGTTCGACTACGTCGCGCTGGAGCAAGACGGCGATGTGTACATCGTGGCCGAGTCGCTGGCCGCCGCCGTGCGCGAGACGTGCAAGCTCGGTGACGCGAAGGAAATCGCGAAGTTTAAGGGCAGCGAGATGGAGCGGGTGACGTTCCAGCATCCGTTTCTGGAGCGCAGCGTTCTCGGCGTGAATGCCGACTATGTGACGGCCGACCGGGGACGGGCGCGGTGCACACGGCTCCGGCGCATGGCGCGGACGACTTCTACACAGGTACGCGCTATGGTCTCGACCAAACGTGCAACGTCGACAACGAAGGACGGATGCGCAACGGCCTGCCGGAGTGCGAAGGCATAGACGGTCTTCGAGGCGAACGCGCCGATCATTGAGCTGCTGGCCGCGCGCGGGGCGCTGATGGGACGCAGCGATATCTATCACTCCTATCCGCACTGCTGGCGCTGTCACAATCCGGTGATCTTTCGGGCGACGGAGCAGTGGTTCATCGGCATGGAGACTCCGTTGAAGAACTCCGACGGTTCGCAAACCACCTTCCGGCAGCGTGCGTTGGACGAGATCAAGCGTGTGAAGTGGGACCCGAAATGGGGCGAGGATCGCATCTGAAACATGATCGCGACCCGGCCAGACTGGTGCATTTCGCGGCAGAGAATCTGGGGCGTGCCGATTGCGGTGTTTCTCTGCAATCGCTGCCACGCGCCGTTGCAGAACGCACTCGTCAACAAGCACATTGTTGCGCTCTTCGAAAAAGAAGGTGTTGAGGCGTGGCACAAATATTCCGTCGAAGATCTGTTGCCCTCGGGGACGAAGTGCGCGGCCTGCGACGCTGTGCAGGTTGGGGGCGAGCTCGCGGCCTTCCGCAAGGAGATGGACATCCTCGATGTGTGGTTCGACTCGGGGATCAGTTGGAACGCAGTGTTGGTTGACAATCCGGAGCTTTCGTTTCCTGCCGACCTCTACATCGAGGGCGCGGACCAGCATCGCGGATGGTTCCACTCGTCGTTATTGTGTTCGGTCGCGGTCAAAGACACTGCGCCGTACAAGAATGTCGCAACGGTAGGCTGGACACTCGACGAGCAGGGCCGGGCGCTGTCGAAATCGCTGGGCAATGGCGTCGATCCCGTTGACATCGCGGAGCGGCTGGGCGCGGAGATCGTGCGCCTGTGGACGGCGAGCGTGGATTTCCGCGAGGACGTGGCCGCCAGCGAGAACCTTATGCAGCGCGCGGCGGAGAATTATCGCAAGCTGCGGAATACCTTCAAGTATCTGCTGGGGAATCTGCATGGCTTCGATCCGACTCTGGATAAGGTCTCGGACAATGAGTTGCTGCCGCTCGATCGCTACATGCTGGCCCGGACACGCGAGCTGACCGAAAAGGTTCTGGCGTGGTACGAGCAGTTCGAGTTCCACCGGGTCTATCACGCGATCAACGAGTTCACCATTGTCGATCTTTCGGCGTTGTATCTCGATGTGCTGAAGGACCGCATGTACACCTTCGCTCCGACAAGCGTCGAACGCAGATCGGCGCAGACGGTGATCTGGAAGATCACGGAAGCGCTGGCGCGACTCGTCGCTCCGATTCTGAGCTTCACGGCGGAGGAGGTGTGGGGTTATCTGCCGCAGGTCGAGGACCGCGAGGCGAGCGTGCATCTGGCGCTGTTCCTGAAGCCGGAGGAGATTGCGGCTGAGGATAAGGCGCTCCTTGCTGATTGGGCGGAGCTACTGCACGTCCGCGATGAAGTGCTGAAGAGCCTCGAAGAAGCACGGAAGGAAAAACTCATTGGCAAAGGACTTGAGGCGAAGGTGCGGATTAGGGCAGGCGCTGAGACTCGCGCGCTGCTTGAACGTTACACATCAGGACTGAAGGAGCTGCTCAACGTTTCCGAGGTTGAGCTCGCGCAGGGAGAAACGACAGCCGCAACGACTCTCCCTGCCGACGGCATCAAGTGCGAGCGCTGCTGGAACTACCGCACCGACACGGCTCAGTTCGGCTCCTGGCCGACAGTCTGCGGACGCTGCCGCGATGCCTTGCACCAGATGGGCTACGGAGAAGAGGGTGCAGCATGAGCCGGGTTCGTGACTGGAGAGTCTGGCTGCTGGGCCTGTCGGCGCTGGTGATTGCACTGGATCGCTTCACGAAGCATTGGGTGACGAGGCATATCCCCGAGGGCGATGCGATCACGGTAATCCCGGGTGTCTTTCGCATCAGCCATGTGCTCAATTCCGGCGCGGCCTTCAGCCTGTTCACCGACTCGCCACATCCCGACTTGACGCGTTGGATGTTGACAGGGTTCTCGCTTCTGGCGGCGGCGGTCGTTCTTGTCGTGCTGGTGCGAGTAGGCCGCAGGTTGACGCTTACCTCGCTCTCGATGGCGCTGGTGCTCGGCGGAGCCATCGGCAATGTGTGGGACCGTATCCGGTACGCGACGGTGGTGGATTTTCTCGAGGTACACATCGTTCACTACCACTGGCCCGACTTCAACATCGCCGACTCGGCCATCGTGATCGGCGGGATCCTGCTGCTGCTCGACTCGCTGCGCCTCGTCGGCCGCTGCGCCGCGCCCAGCAAAGACCGGACCTTCGCAAGCGTGAGCCAGGTCAATGGAGATCGCGGATTTTCGGCGGATTGCATTAAGTCTGGACGGCGCGGAAGAGAGCTCGCATATGGGCGCACCCGACTTCCGTGTCGGCGGCAGAATTTTCGCTACGCTGGCCTCGCAGAGCGAAGGCTACGGGAACCTGATGCTGACCCCGGAACAGCAAGCTGATTTTGTCGCTGAGATGCCGGATGTGTTTCTCCCGGTTAAGGGTGGGTGGGGCAGGATGGGCGCGACTCACGTGCGTCTGGCCGAGGCGAATGAAGATGTGCTCGGAGGAGCTTTGCGCACTGCGTGGGAGTTGCGGCGCAAGGCCAACGAAAAGACGAAGGGCAGAAAGAAGTCTTCCGGAAGATAGTCTTTAGTGGTTTGATCTCAATGATGAGAACGCGTCTCCTATCTGCGATATTGCTCCTCTCGACCTCTCTGGTACACGGCGCCCCTCTGCTACACGGAGCCTGGGCCCAACCGGCTTCGCATTCCGAACAGCCGCAGTTCGTCATCATCGACACCGACATCGGCGACGATATCGACGATGCTTTCGCTGTTGGCCTGGCGCTGCAGAGCCCCGAGTTCAAGCTGCTCGGCATTACGACCGCCTTCGGAGATACAAAGTTGCGCGCGCAACTTGCGGTGCGGCTGTTGAATGCTGTAGGACGCGGCGACATTCCGGTCGTCGCAGGTGTTGAGACTGCCCCGCGCACAAAGTTCACGCAGGCGCAGTACGCGGAGGGCGGCGACGCGAAGCGTGTGCAGCCGGGGTCCGCGCCTGATTTCATTCTTGGCGAGATTCGCAAGCATCCGGGGCAGATCACTCTGATTGCGATTGGGCCGCAGACCAACCTGGGCGCTGCGATCGAGAAAGATCCCGCGACCTTTCGCAAGCTGAAGCGCATCGTCATGATGGGCGGGTCAATGTATCGGGGGTATGCCGGCGGCGCACCCGATCCGGAGTGGAATATTCTCTGCGACATTCCCGCCGCGCAGAAGGTGTTCACGTCCGGAGTTCCGCTGTATGTGATGCCCCTCGACTCGACGATTCTGAAGCTCGATGACGAAAAGCGCAAAACTCTCTTCGCCTACGGCTCGCCGCTTACCGTGCAAATCGAAGAGCTATACAAGGAGTGGGGCCAGCCGACGCCGACCCTGTTCGATCCGATGGCCGTGGGTTACGCGGCAACATCTGACCTTTGTCCGACGACGGCCCTGCACATCACCGTGGACGACAAGGGCTATACGCGACCGGGCACGGGCGCGCCCAATGCGCAGGTGTGCCTGAAGTCCGATCCCGCGACCTTCTTCCCTTTCCTGATGAAACGGCTGATGTCTGTTGCTCCGACTGGCGCTCCGGCCAGATAGCGTCCTCGGCCCTGTCGCGCAGTTTGCCGCACCGCTTTCAGCCCCATATAATCAAACTGGGACTCCTTGTTTTCCTGCCGGATTTTCGACCGGTGGGTGGCTCGTCGTTTTTGACTTTGAGGCAGACTTTTTGACGGACCAGATCATCATCCGCGGAGCGCGGACCCACAATCTCAAGAATATCGATTGCAATATCCCGCACGGCCAGCTGACGGTCGTCTCCGGTGTTTCGGGCTCGGGCAAATCTTCGCTCGCGTTTGACACCGTCTATGCAGAAGGTCAGCGGCGGTATGTGGAGTCGCTCTCTGCGTACGCACGGCAGTTTCTGGAGCGCATCGAGAAGCCGGATGTGGACCTGATCGACGGACTGGCTCCCGCCATCGCCATCAAGCAGAAGAATTCGACGCGGAATCCGCGCTCGACCGTGGCGACGGCGACGGAAATCTACGACTACATGCGCCTGCTGTGGGCGCGCTGCGGCACGGTTCATTGCATCGTGTGCGACGGCATCGTGAAGCGCGACACAGTGGACGAGATTGCGGACGGCAGTGCTCGCCCTCGGCGATGGGACACGGCTGCACGCGATCTTTCCTGTGACTCCCAGCGCGCGGCCCTGAGCCTGCAGCGGAGACAGCCGAGCGAATCGGCAGCGAAGCCTCCGTCACGCGCAAAGAAGGCCGCTAAGAAGATCCACAAAAGCCGCCGCCGAACCTCTTCTGACCGACGAGCTCAAGGAGCGGTTAACCGACCTGCGCAAGCGGGGATTTAACCGGCTCTATCAGGGCGGAACAATCTACGAATTTTCCACTCCGGAGTCGCTGCTGGAGATCAATTTTGCACTGCCGGTCTTTATCCTCGTGGATCGCATCGCCGTGTCCGCCGAGAACCGCGCGCGCATTGTGGATGCGGCGGAGATCGGGTATCGCGAGGCCGGCGAAATCCTGTTTGAGATCGTGCCGCGCGAGCCCGAGACTCTCCAGCGCGAACGGCTGCGATTCTCCGCGGCCTTCGAGTGCAAGAACTGCCATCGCGTGTATCGCGAACCCGAGCCACGGCTGTTTTCCTTCAACAATCCATTTGGCGCATGTCCGCGTTGCCAGGGTTTCGGCAATACGATCGACTTCGATCTCGACCTGATTATTCCCGACAAATCGAAGACACTCGACGAGGGTGCGATCGATCCGTGGAATCGTCCGAAATATCGGGCGTACTTCACGGAGCTGAAGCGCGCGGCGAAGGAGAACGGCATTCCGATGGACGTGCCGTGGTACGACCTGACGTCAGATCAGCAGGCGTTCGTGCTCGACGGCCACGGATCGTTCCTCGGGGTCCATGGCTTCTTTCAATTTCTGGAGCGGAAGAAGTACAAGCTGCATGTGCGCGTGATGCTGTCGAAGTATCGCGGTTATGCGCTGTGTCCGGAGTGCAAGGGGCAGCGGCTGCGGGCAGAGGCGCGGGCAGTTCGCGTCGGAAATGAAAACGGGGGCAAAAACATCTGCGACGCGGCAGCGTTGACGATTCGCTCCGCGAACGAATTCTTTCAGTGGCGTGCAGCTGACGCCGATGCAGCAGGAGATCGCTGGCAGCATTCTGCACGAGATTCAGCAGCGGCTGCATTTTCTGGACGCGGTTGGACTCGACTACCTCACGCTGGATCGCCTCGCATCGACTCTCTCCGGTGGAGAGTCGCAGCGCATTCAGCTGGCGACTTCTCTCGGCTCGCAACTAGTGGGGGCATTGTATGTGCTGGACGAGCCATCGATCGGGCTGCATACGCGCGATACCGCGAAGCTGATCCGCATTCTCGAGAATCTGCGCGATCTGGGCAATACGATCCTCGTGGTCGAACACGATCCGGATGTGATTCGTTCGGCGGATTATCTGCTCGATCTTGGTCCGGGCGCAGGCGAGTTTGGCGGACGCGTGCTGGCGGCGGGCTCCGTGGCCGAGGTGGAGCGAAATCCCGATTCGATTACGGGCAAATATCTCTCCGGCCTGTTGACGATTCCTGTGCCGACTCGGCGTCGTGAAGCGGGCGCGACGAAAGACTGGATCAAGCTGCGTGGGGCTCGCGCCAACAACCTGCGCGGGCTCGATGTTGAGATTCCGCTCGGTCTGCTGGTGTGCATTACGGGCGTTTCCGGATCGGGCAAATCGACGCTGGTGCACGAGGTGCTGTATCGCGTGATCTCGCACCAGCTGGGCAAGACGGAAGGCGGCGATCCGGCAAATGTCTACCGCGATATCAAGGGTGTCGAGCGGCTGAACGATATTGTCCTTGTCGACCAGGCGCCGATTGGGCGAACCCCGCGGTCGAATCCGGTGACCTATATCAAGGCCTTCGACGCGATTCGCGAGCTCTTTGCGGCACAGCCCGAGGCGCAGCGGCGCGGCTACACCGCAGGACATTTCTCCTTCAACGTTCCGGGCGGGCGCTGCGACGTATGCGATGGCGACGGAACGGTCACGGTCGAGATGCAATTCCTGGCCGATGTGGAGCTGCCCTGCGAGGAATGCGGCGGCACACGCTACAAGGCGAGCGTGCTCGAGGTCCGGTACAAGGGCAAAAATATCCACGAAGTGCTTGCCATGACTGTGAAAGAGGCGCTGCGCTTCTTCGCCGGGCAGAACAAGATCGTCGAGAAGCTGGCAGTGCTGGACGAAGTCGGCCTGGGCTACGTGCGCCTGGGGCAGTCGGCAACGACACTCTCCGGCGGCGAGGCGCAGCGGGTGAAGCTTGCCGCGCATCTGGCCACCGTGCGCGCCGCTTCGCACGTCGACGGCCGCAGGAAACAGAGCCGCGTCCTGTACATTCTGGACGAGCCGACGACGGGGCTGCATTTTGACGATGTGAGCAAGTTGCTGACGGCGTTGCGCAAGCTGATTGACGGCGGCGGTTCGCTGGTGGTGATCGAACACAATCTCGACGTGATCAAGTCGGCGGATTGGGTGATCGATATGGGGCCGGAAGGCGGCGCGGCGGGGGGCCAGATTGTGGCGGCTGGAACCCCCGAGCAGATTGCCCAGAACGAGTTTTCGCACACCGGTTATTGGTTGAACAAGGTTCTTACAGCGCGGCGCGAGGCCGTAAGTGAAGTGGTGGCGTAAATGCAGTTGCTATTTTCTGTTCTGATCCTGGCCCTGGTCTTCCCTGCTCTTTTCCTGCCCGTCGATCTCCAGGCCCAGTCGGCGCCAATGCCGCCGGGAACAAGTGCACCCGACCAGCCGGTCCAGGCTCAGGCTTCGCCGCTGGCCCAGCCCGAAGCGGCAATCGAGGCAAAGGATTACGAAAAGGCGAGGGCTCTGCTCGATGCCTATCTCTCGGCGCACCCGGGGGATGCCCGGGCGCTCTTTGACCATGGATATTGCGACGACGCGCAGGGAAAGACGGAGTCTGCTGAAAAATACTATCGGAAGGCGATTGCGGCCGATCCGAGGCAGTTTGAGGCGCGCTCCGCGCTGGGGCTGCTGCTGGCCCAGGCGGGGTCCGAGGACGCACACACACAACTGGAGATGGCGGTAACGCTGGATCCGAATCCGCCCAATCCCGCAGCCAAGGCCGAGGCCTATCGGACGCTGGCAAGGCTGGTCCGGGAGTCCGACCCGGACGCGGCAAAGCAGGCGCTGCTGGAAGCCCTGAAGCTTTCTCCGGAGACGGTGAGCGATACCCTGCTGACGGCGGAAATCGCTGAGGCGGAGGGAGATCCGGCCATTGCCGAGCAGGCCTACCAGCGCGTCCTCAAGGTTAATCCCGAGTCTTCCCCGGCGACGGCCGGGCTGGTGCATCTGCTGCTTGCAGAGAAGAAATATTCCGAAGCGGAGCCACTGCTGAAGGCGGCCCTGACGCGGGACCCGGACGATCCGGCGCTGAACACGCAGTACGCTGCACTGCTTGGGGCCGAGGGTAAGACAGACGAGGCGGTTGCGGCTCTCGAGAAACTGCACCGCATCGAACCGAAAGATCGGGCGATCGGCGCCATGCTGGCCGATGCCTATGTCCAGGCTGAAGACTACGAGAAGGCCGACGCTGTCTACGCAAATCTGCTGGCCGTGGCGCCGAACGAGGCAGAATTGGCATCGGCACGAGGACAAGTCCTGATCCGGGAACAGAAGTATGCCGAGGCGCTCGAATTATTTCAGCGCGCGGTCAAGATCAAGCAAGATGATTCCGATGCATGGGGTGGGATCGCATTTGCGGCGTCCAACACCCACCAGTACCCTTTGGTGGTCGAGGCTCTTACGATGCGATCAAAACTAGCTTCGGAAACACCCGCTACTTACTTTTTATGGGCAACCGCATACGATAATCTTCATCAGAAGAAGCAATCTGTGGAGTATTATCATCTGTTCTTGAAGTCGGCCCTGGGAAAGTTCCCAGACGAGGAGTGGCAGGCCAAGCAACGACTGGCAATCCTCGAAAAGTAAGTTAGCGTTTGACGTTCCCGTGGCACCTAAGGAGGTGCATCATGCGGTTCGTTCTTGCTTTTGCACTCGCTACGCTTGCCATTACCCCCGCGGCATTCGCGGCATCCGATAAAGTCCTGGACGTCCAGGAGATTTCTGCGCTCGAGATCAAGGCCGCGCAGGCTGCTCCCAAGGAGCAGTGTTTCCTGTATGCCGAACTCGCTCACTCCATGGCGCAGTTGGCAAGCCAGCAATTGTCCGCCGGCAATGTCGCGCAGGCCTCTGCTTCGCTCAAGGCCGTGCAGAAGTATGCGGAAAAAATCCACATGGGCGTCGCCGATGACGCGAAGAAGCTGAAGAATGCCGAGATTCTTATGCGCCACACTGCCTATCAGCTCAAGGAATTGTTGATGGGCGCTTCGCTCGACGACCGTCCCACGCTGGAATCGACTCTAAAGCAGTTGGACCAGGTGCAAGCAGAGATGATGCTCCAGGTCTTTAAGCGCTAGGGGATTCCTATAGCTCCTCTTTGTTAGCGCACAATCAGGTCGTCCTGAATCGACAGTGAGGAAACCGAGCCGCGAAACACGCGGGCTGCGGCAGGTCTTCTGTGCTCTCGAAGAACGGGTGGGCGGGAGGCCTTGGCGCTGATTGCGTGGCCGGGCTGTCGATCCTGTGCCCGATGACCGCCATCACATCCCAGGATGAAAAGAAGCGCAAGGACGAGGACACAGACCGTCTCAAATCTTTGCAATGGCCAGCACGCCATGATTGCCCCCTGCCGAGCGGGGGCTTAGCCCGTCCGCTCGATCTGCCCGAGTAGTGACGGAGCACTGGTCTTCGTTTCAAGGAGGCGCAAACCTATTCCGCCCGCAGGGCCTCCACAGGATTGACCGATGCAGCACGCCGCGCCGGGATGAAGCTGGCCACGAGTGCCGAGAAGCCAAGGAGCATGGCAACCGAAACGAGCGTGGGAACATCCCAGGAGCGCACTCCGAAGAGCAGCTTGCCCATGAAGGTCGCGGCTCCGACGGCGCAGGCCAGGCCAACGGCGACTCCCGAGGACGGTAAGCAGACCCGCCTCTTTCAGAATCAACTGGTAGACAGAACTGCGCTGTGCGCCCAGCGCCATGCGAACGCCGATTTCCCGGGTGCGCTGGCTGACGGAGTAGGCGATGACGCCGTAGAGTCCAACCACGCCCAGCAGCAGGGCCAGAACGGCGAATCCACCAACGAGCCACGCAGCCGAACGCTGAATATAAGCGGTCGGCGAATTGTTGATGATCTCGCACCATGGTGAGCGGGTTGCGCGTGCCGATGTTGGGATCGATCTTGTGGAGCGTGGTCACGAGATCGGGCAGCAGGGACTGCTCGGCCTGCGAGGTGCGGACGATGATGTCGAAGTAGGTGTCAGGACCCTGGTTGAATGGGTAGTAGACGGCGGGCCAGACCTCCTCGTCCAGGCCGCCTTCGCGTACGTCGTCCACTACGCCGATGACCTCCCGTACCGAGTCGGGCGAAAGGGTGGTGTCGCCGATCTTCTTGCCGATGGGGTTCTCGCCGGGGAAGTATTTGCGGGCCAGGGCCTGGTTGATGACCAGGACCTTTGGCTTGCTCGAGTCTTCAGAGTCGGCAAAGAATCGACCACTCATCAGGCGGGCCTTCAGAGTAGCGAAGTATTCGGAGGTGACCTCGCGCTCGTTCACCTCGTTGTGCTCGCCATTCCAGGGATGGCCCTGGACTCTGATCCAGGTGGTGTTTCCGTTGCCGGAGATGGGCAGGCGGCTGGTAATGGCGGATGACTGCACGCCGGGCAGCGCGTTCATCGATGTAAGAATCTGGCGGGCGAGTTGGATCTGCTGCTCAGGCTTGACGTAGGCCTTATCGGGCGCGG
Organism: uncultured Acidobacteriota bacterium; assembly: GCA_963735555.1. GTDB lineage: Bacteria > Acidobacteriota > Terriglobia > Terriglobales > Acidobacteriaceae > Silvibacterium. The sequence goes on along the minus strand of CAVTLP010000009.1, from coordinate 289,646 downwards.
CGACTTCGAGGGTGGCAAGATGGTCGGGCGCGAATGCGAGTTCTACGTGGAGCAGATGGTAGAAGCTGCGCGTGATCAGGCCGGCTCCGGCGAGGAGCACAACGGCGATGGCCAGCTCGAGCACAACGAGATTCGATCCGAAACGACGCCATACGGTTCCCGCAGAGCCGCGACCGCCCTCGGCAAGGTCAGAGCGAAGGTTGGAGGGGGACGAGACGCAGGCAAGGCGCCAGCGAGAAGATTCCAACTGCGAGCAAGGCTACGAGCCCGGCGAAACCCAGCACACGTGAGTTGAAACTCAGGCCCTGCAGGTACGGCACATAGTCGAGAATGTCGCTCGGGATGAGGCGCAGAAGCAGTTGCATGGTTCCGTAGGCCGCAGCCAGACCGAGAGCGCTGCCAGCGAGAACCAGTACGAGCGATTCCGTGAAGAACTGGAGCACGAGGCGGCCACGCGAAGCGCCCAGCGCGCCACGCACAGCCATCTCGCGCCGCCGGTTTTCCGCACGTACAAGCAGCAGGTTGGAGACGTTCACGCAGGCAATGAGCAGAAGCAATGCGGCTCCGCTGAACAGGACGAGAAAGAGCGGGCGAACATCGCCGACGATGGCTTCACTGAGAGAGATGACGGCTGCCCCCTGGCCGCGGTTTGAGTCGGGATACTGCTTCTCAAGCTGCGCCGCGATTGATTTCATATCGGCCAGCGCCGTTGCGACGGAAACGCCGTCGTTGAGGCGGGCGACTCCATAGAGGTTGTGGCAGCTGCGGCGCTTCTCGCAGCCGTTCAGCTCCTGGATGGGCAGCCAGAAGTCCGCGCGTCCGCGCGGGGCAAAGTGGAACTCTCGTGGCAGCACTCCAATGATGGTGGTGGGCGTGCCATCGAGCGTGGCGATCTGACCAACGATATCGCGGCGACCACCGTAGAGATTTTGCCAGGTGGCGTATGTGATCAGTGCCGTGCGCGGCGCGCTGGGTGAGTCTTCGCCGGGACGGAAATCGCGGCCCAGGACTGGCCTGACGCCAAGAGTGCTGAAGAATCCTGCGGAGACACGGGCTCCCATGGCGGGCTGAACGCCGGTTGAAGTGTTGAGGAGAAAGCCCTCGCCAGTCCATGCGTCGAATGCGCTGTACACCTTCTGCATCTTCTTCCAGTCCAGGTAGTCCTGCCAGGAGAGGTTGGAGCGCGGGAAAACCGAGATGCTCTCGTAAACGCCGACCAGGCGCACGGGATCGGTGTAGGGCAGCGGCTTGATCAACGCGGAATCGACAAAGGCAAACAGAGCGACGCAGGCGGCGAATCCGAGGGTGAGCATGAGCACAGCGGTCACGGCGAAGCCTGGATTCTTGCGCAACTGACGCAGCGCGAAGCGCGAGTCCTGCACCACGCCCTCGGCGCTGAAGGCGACGACTTCCCTGCTCTGCTCCGTGAGCCGCGTCTCGTTGCCGAACTGCCGTCTTGCCGCGTGCTGCGCCGCGTCTGGGGTCATGCCGTCGGACTGCAACTCTTTCTCCTGCTGCTCGCGGTGATAGGCCATCTCTTCCTCCAGTTCGCTGTTGAACTTGTCGCGGCGAAAAAGAAATCCTAGTTTCCTGAAGAACCGAAGAAACGAGTCCATAGCGGCCTCCTATGCGATCCTGAAGCACACGGCCGATGGCCGCGATCATCTGTTCGAACTGCGAGAGCTCCAGACCCAGCTGTTTGCGGCCAGCAGCGGTCAGCGTGTAAAAGCGCGCCCGCCGGTTGGTGTCGGTCATTTTCCATTCGGCCTTCACCCAGCCCTGGAGCAGCAGGCGTTGCAAAGCCGGATAGAGCGAGCCTTCTTCGACGGTCAGCACGTCCTGAGAAAGATTTTTAATCGACAGCGCGATGCCGTAGCCGTGCAAAGGCGCGCGGGCGAGGGTCTTCAGGATCAGCAGATCCAGCGTTCCGGGAAGGAGGTCGTTCTTCTGGGCCATGGACTCTATCCATAGTCTATCTATGGATAGAAAGTCAATGCGACTCGTCACAAATGCGAGGAAGTTGGTACCTCCGAGGATTTCCGGCTTTGAGGCTGGCTGCGACTCACCGGGCTACCTTGGCGGCTCAGGTAGCTGGTTACACTTCGCTGCCCGGGGCTGATACACTTTTTCCATCTTGATCGAGCTTCTTCCATCGATTTTGTCGGCGGACTTTGCGCACCTGGCCGATGAGGTTAAGGCTGCCGAGGCGGGCGGCGGAACCGTCATCCACTTCGATGTGATGGACGGACATTTTGTGCCCAATCTAACGATTGGGACTCCGGTGCTGGCGTCGCTGCGCAAGGTGACGAAGCTGCCGATCGACTGCCACATGATGATCGACAATCCAAACGACTTTATCGAGTCGTTTGCGGATGCAGGCGCGGACTGGATGAGCGTCCATTATGAGGCCTGTCCTCATCTGCACCGCACGCTGGAACTGATCCGGCACCACGGGATGGAGCCGGCGGTGGTGATTAATCCGGCCACGCCGGTCGAGCTGCTGATCCCGATCCTCGGCATGGTTCACCATGTGCTGGTAATGAGCGTGAATCCGGGGTTTGGCGGGCAGAGCTTTATTCCTTACTCGCTCAACAAGATTCGGCGCCTGAAAGAACTTCGCCAGGAACTGGGCCTTGGCTATAGGATTGAGGTAGACGGCGGCGTTGCTCACGATACGATCGCCCAGGTCGTCGAAGCTGGAGCGGAGCTGCTCGTGGCGGGCAGTGCTGTGTTCTCAGACGGCCACGCGGAACGGAATGCGCGAGAACTGCTGCAGGCGGCGCAACTGGCTGCCACGGAACGAGTTTAGAACGGGCGAGACCAACAGTGTTGGGAATGGTTGAGGTGTTATGAATCGCGTTATTACCCAGATTGCGACGATCGGATTGTGCGTGGCCCTGATGCCATCGGCGCATGCGATCTTCAAGAAAAAGAAGAAGCAGGGCGACCTCAGCCAGAATCCACTGGCGAATGTGCAGTCGAAGCAGCCGGACAAGGAACTCTTTGACAAGGCCATGCTGGCCCTGAAGAAGGGCAAATACGACGTGGCCCGCCTGGATTTGCAGACGCTGCTGAATACCTATCCCGAAACCGAGTACGCGATGCGCGCCAAGCTGGCCATCGGCGATACCTGGTACAAGGAAGGCGGCTCGGCGGCCCTGACGCAGGCCGAGGGCGAATACAAGGACTTCATCACCTTCTTTCCCAACACTCCCGAAGCGGCCGAAGCCCAGATGAAGGTGGGCGACATTTATTTCCAGCAGATGGAAAAGCCCGACCGCGATCCGACGAATGTGGTTCATGCAGAGCAGGAATATCGCACGATGATCCAGGATTTTCCGGACTCGCCGCTGATTCCCCGCGCCAAGCAGCGGCTGCGCGACGTGCAGGAGGTGCTGGCACAGCGGCAGTATGAGGTCGGGGTCTTCTACTCGACGCATGAGAACTGGCCTGCGACCATTGCCCGCCTGCAGACGGTGGTCGACACCTATCCGCTCTTCAGCCACAGCGACATGACGCTGATTACCCTGGGAGACGCTTACGCGACCCAGGCGCAGATGGCCAGCAAGCTGAATATTCCGCCTGCGGCCAAGGCACAACTGGTGAAGGTATTTAACGACCGCGCCAGCGCAGCATGGGAGCGCGTAGTCGTACGGTATCCGATGGCCCCACATGTCGAAGACGCCAAGGACCGGCTGATTGCGATGGGCATCCCGGTTCCGGAGCCTACCGCGGAGCAGCTTGCAGAGAGCGAAGCGGAGGAAGGCAGCCGGATCAATGTAAAGCTTAAGGACCGCGCAATGCTGCTGGTCAAAAAAGGGCCTTCCACGGTCGAAGCCGCTCGCGTGGGCGAGCCTTCGCTGACGGATCCGGCTCCGAGTCTCGCCCCCGAGGTGAGCAAGCAGACGATCGCGGCGTTCTCCGCGGCCATGAAGGGTGAGCCGATTCCGGGCGTTTCGGCCAACGGTACGGACGCCACGGCCACCGCGATCAGCAACGGCACGGCTCCTCCGCGTACGGATCAGCCGGCGACTGCACTGAAGTTTGAGACTGTGCCGGACTCGTCGGGAAGCAATGGCAGCACAGTCACGGTCGAGATTCCGAGCGGCGGTGGCGCGTCCAACTCAGGAACGGGGACGGGCGATCCGAACGGCGCTGGAAATACGGCTGTGCCTGCGGACACAGCTGCTCCCGCAGCGGTCGGAGCCAAAGGCGACGCTATAGACGCGACGGTGCATACTGCCGATACTCCGGTGGTGAAGGCGGTGGGTCCGGCGAACAACCAACCGCTGCCGGCGGTCGACAAGCCGGCCGAGGCGCCCAACCAGATCAATGACGTGAAGAGCGGCGGAGCGCAGGTGAACACGGGCGCGACTGCCAGCGGCAAGAACAAGAGCAAGAAGGCGCCCTACGATTCGAAGGACGAGTCTTCGAGCAAGCACAAGAAGAAGAAGGGCCTGGCTAAGGTGAATCCGTTCTAACCGGAGCCACTGGGAAACGGCGAGGGGTCGCCTGCGGGCGGCCCTTTGTATTGAGTTACAGAACCTTGACGACCACGACAGTCAGGTCATCCGCCTGTTCTTTCGTCCCCGCAAAGGTGAAGACAGTCTCAGAGATATCGGCCACCAGGGCCGGGGCGGGTTCGGTCTCCTTGCGGACGATCAATTGGTTCAACCGGTCAACGGAGAATTCCTCGCCGTTCACGTTTTCCTGCTCGGTTACGCCGTCGGTGTAGAGAGCCAGGATGTCGCCTTGTTGCAAGGGGATTTCTGTATTCGTGAACTGTGCGTCGGGAAGAATCCCTAGGATGGGACCGGCTTCCTCTAGCAGTTGAGATTCGCCTGTCTTCGGGTGTATGAGGATGGGCGGGTTATGCCCCCCGCTGGCGTATTGCAGGGTCCGGCTGGCCCGGTTGAAGCGCGCATAGAACATCGTGACGAAGGTTGCCGGATTCGTGATCTGCTTCAACACATCGTCGAGATCTTTGATGATCTCCGCCGGTCCGCTCAGCTCCCGGGCGCGAAGGCGCAGGGCCACGGCCAGCGAAGGCATCAGAAGAGCTGCCGCAACGCCCTTGCCGGAGACGTCGGCGATCACCACATCCACCACGTCATCGGATATCTGGAAGAAATCGTAGTAGTCCCCGCCCAGCAGCCGCGCAGTTTGCATGGTCGCCGCGACATCGAGACCTGGGAAGGTTGCCGGCTTTGGCAGGACCTGACGCTGCACCTGGGCGGCCAACACCAGGTCCCGTTCGAATTCGTCACGCTGACGCCGCACCTCTTCTGCCAGCCGGCTTTGCTGCTTTGCGATGAGCGTGACGAGGAATCCCACCACGAGAAATCCGACGAGGTCGATTGCGTTGTGGGCAAGTCTTAAGGCAAACGTATCGGCCGCCGGTCCGAAGAGATCCTGCAGGAAGGTGCAAATCAGGGTCAGGGCAACGGTGAGAGGCACCGGGTTAACCAGAGCGCACAGGGCGATAGGCAGAATGTAAAGATAACCGAGCGAGACATTCACAACAACTACCCAGTCGGTATAAGCAACAGCGGCAACGGCCACGACGACGACGATGTTCAGCAGCGCCGCAATTCGATACTCATGGATTTGCAGGAGCCGCTTCTGGCCGTTCCTGGATTTGTTCCTGCTTATGACCGCTATCTGAGCCTCTCCCACGATTTGAGACCTCCAGGGGATTTGTGCAGACGCAAGTGACCTGCAAATCTCGGCGCAACCGAGGACGTAGCGATACTATAGGCGAAGCCGGGCGGATAGAAGAGAAGAGTGCGCGGCAGCGACCAAACCCTGAATGGCCCTGAGTCCTGACTGGATGCCGGGCCCCCGGCTTGGCGTGCTATCGTGAACGGTTATCTCTCTGAACTCCCGAAAGCTTATGACCGGGCGGCGATCGAAGATCGCATCTATTTATCTTGCTGCTCTCATGCCAGCGGCGGTTCTTGCTGCGGGACAGCAGGCGACCGGGAGCGATATCGTGGCGCGACTGCTACCGGATGGCAACCCACATCGACTGGTTCACCCTGGCCCTGCTGAGAAAAGTTCGGCGGTCAAAGATCTTCGGTCGGTCCAGAACGCAGCGGGCGGCGCGCGAGCCGTGCAGGTGGCGTTTCTGCTCGCGGCCTACGATTCAAACTACGACAAGAATCGTGACTATCTCATAGCCAATCTGCGTGGTTGTACGCATCCAGGACTCAAGTCGGGTTGCGACGAAAAGATTGCCGACTATCTCATCGTGTTGTATGAGCGCGGCCATAAAGATGTGTTGAAACCGCTGATGCTGGTGGGGAAAGACAGCTTTAGCCCTGTTGTCGCGGAGAGCCTGGGAGGGTTCTTCGCCAATCTGGTGACCGATGGCCCAGCGGAGTTTTTCGATACGATTCGGCACTTTCCGGCACAGACGCAGAATCAGTTATGCGACCTTGCCGGGACGGCGCATGGTGGCGGAATGTCTGTGACCCAGTTGGAGCAGGTGGGGAAAGAGCTCAAGGCAAGAGGCGACGATCTCTCGCTGACATGCCTGGATGCGATTGAAGCCGCAAATAAGCACTGAGTCGATCTGAGTCTGGCGCAATGGGTCATTGAAGCAGGTCGCATGATTCCAATCGTGCTTTGCTGTTTAGCGGAAGTTTGGAGACTGTGGATTCAAACTGACCCACCGCTGAGTCCTGCTCAATGCAGGGGCCGTCTGCTTGCCGTGCTATCGTAAAGAGTTGTTGTTACTCACCGGAATGCCCCAGGATCTCCAGAAAGTTTATGATCCCAGCGCGATTGAAGATCGCTGGGCCGCCTATTGGGTAGACGAGCATTTGTTCGACGTCCCTTCGCCCGAAAACACGACGCAATCCCCTGTCTTTACCATGTTGCTGCCTCCGCCCAATGTAACGGGCAATCTGCACATGGGACACATGTTCGAGCACACGGAGATGGATATCCTGACCCGCTGGCACCGCATGTGCGGCGATCTGACCCTGTGGCTTCCGGGAACGGACCACGCCGGTATCGCCACGCAGTTGATGGTCTCGCGTCAGTTGGAGAACGAGGGGACGAGCCGCGTAGCAATCGGCCGCGAGGCCTTCGAGGCACGCGTGTGGGAGTGGAAGCAGCACTACGGCGGCGCCATTCTGGAGCAGATGAAGCGGCTGGGCACGAGCGTCGACTGGTCGCGCGAATACTTCACGATGGATGAGAACCTCTCCGTCGCCGTCAGAGAGGCCTTTGTGCGGCTGTACGAACAGGGGCTCATCTATCGCGGTGCCTACATCGTGAACTGGTGCCCGGATTGCCAGACGGCCATCAGCGACCTCGAGGTTGTCCACGAAGAGCAGCAGGGCAAGCTGTGGGAGATTCGCTATCCGGTGGTCGAAGATCCGGGCGAATTCTTGACCGTGGCGACTACTCGTCCGGAGACGATGCTCGGCGATACAGCGGTTGCGGTGAATCCCGATGACGAGCGGTACAAGCACCTGCACGGCAAGCGGCTGCGGCTGCCGCTGGTAGGCCGGGAGATTCCGGTTATCACGGATAGCTGGGTGAGCACGGAGTTCGGCACCGGCGCGGTGAAGGTGACTCCGGCACACGACCCCAACGACTTTGCGATTGGACAGCGGCACGGGCTGCCCGCGATCTCGGTGATGGATGAGACAGCGCACATGAACGCCGAGGCAGGCGTTTACGCGGGGCTGGATCGCTATGAGGCGCGCAAGCGGGTGTTGGCCGATCTCGAAGCGCAGGGTTTGCTTGGCGCCGTAAAGGACCATGTGAATTCCGTGGGCAAATGCGACCGCAGCAAGACGGTTGTCGAGCCGCGGCTATCGACCCAATGGTTCCTGAAGATTCAACCGCTCGCGGATAAAGCCATCGCCGCAGTCGAGCAGGGCTATATCCGGTTCACTCCTGAGCAGTACGCGAAGAACTATTTTGGGTGGATGCGCAACATTTACGACTGGTGCATCTCGCGGCAGTTGTGGTGGGGGCACCGCATTCCCGCGTGGCACTGCGCGACGTGCAGGCAGACGACAGTGGCGCGGGAGACTCCGGCGAAATGTACGCATTGCGAGAGCGCGGAGATTACGCAGGAGACGGACGTTCTCGACACCTGGTTTTCATCGGGGCTGCTTCCCTGCACCGTGTTTGGCTGGCCGCAGCACACCCGCGATCTGGACATTTTCTATCCCACACAGCAGCTGGTCACGGGCTTCGACATTCTCTTTTTCTGGGTCGCGCGCATGATCATGTTCGGGTGCCACTTCATGCTCGATGTGCCCATGCCGGATGGCTCAGAGCGCACGCTGAAGGATGCCGTGCCCTTTCGCGATGTATATATCCACGGACTCATTCGCGACGCGGACCGCCAAAAGATGTCGAAGACCAAGGGCAACGTCATCGATCCGATCGAGGTGGTGGAGAAATTCGGAACGGATGCAGTGCGATTCACGCTGGCCGCGATGGCCTCACCCGGCACCGATATTGCTTTCAGCGAGGAGCGCACCGAGGGGTATCGCGCTTTCGCAAACAAGATCTGGAATGCGGCGCGGTTCATCTTCATGAACGTGGAGCGGGCATCCCGGGCAGGAATCCATGTCGATCCGCACAAGCTGGTCGATTCCTTCGGCCCGGACGCCGATGCGCCGATCGAAGCACGCTGGATTGTCTCCCGCCTGAACCACACCGCCGCCGATGTGAACAAGGCGCTGGCGGAATATCGATTCCACGAAGCAGCGAATCTTATCTATCAATTCTTCTGGGGGGATTTCTGCGACTGGTATCTGGAAATCGTCAAGCTGCGGCTCGACTTCAGCGAGACGGCCGACCCGTCCGTAGGAAAGGCGGGGGTGAAGGCTGCGCTCACGACGCTGCTCTCCACATTCGAGGCGGCGCTGCGGCTGCTTTCTCCGTTCATGCCGTTCATCACGGAGGAGCTGTGGCATGCGGTCTACGACGGCAATCCTCCGGCGAAGTCGATTGCGCTGTCGCGCTATCCGCAGGCGTTCGATGAGGCGCTCGACCCGGTCGTTGAAGCGGAAATGGCCACGCTGCAGGAGCTGATCGTCAATATCCGCGCGGCACGCAAAGAGTTGGAAGTGCCGGAGAAGGAATCGGTGGAGGTGCGCGTTCGCACCGAACTTGCTACATGTTTCGAAGCTAACTTTGCGATGATTCAGCGGCTGGCGCGTGTTTCCGCTGCTTAGTTCCGTGGCGCACCTGGAGGGCTCAGGTATTCGGTCAACGCCCGCTTTTGACGTGCAGGTGGTGCTATGAGCGGACGATCGATGTCTCTGTAGAGCGCGAGCGTTTGACGAAGGAGCTTGCACAATTCCAGAAAGAACAGGCCAACGCCGACCGGCAGCTTACCAACGAAGGCTTTCTGTCGAAGGCTCCCGCGCATGTGGTCGATGGCATACGCAGGCGTGCCGCCGAGCTTATAGTGCTGACTGAGAAGACTCGCAGGGCGCTTGATTTGCTGAAATAGGACCAGTTGGATAGGGGAATCTATGGAGTGGAAAACCAAGCGGATTGAGGCCATCCTGGAGCAGGCGCTGCTCGAAGACAAGGCCACCAGCGACGTGACGACTGCCATCACCATCGATCCCCTTCTGCGCGCCTCGGCCACGGTGATCGCCAAGCAGGATTGCGTCATCTCCGGCCTTGGTTCGATTCCGCGCTTCCTCGATATTTTTGCTCGGCTCGATAAACGTAACAGCGGCCGTTACGAAGTCATCAGCCATCCGGAGATGTTCGACGGAGTGCGCGTGAAGAAGGGCCAGGCAGTCGCTGTGATTCGCCACAATGCACGGGTGATCCTGGCTTGCGAGCGAGTGATCCTGAACCTGATGCAGCGTATGAGCGGCATCGCCACGCTTACGCGGCAATACGTGGATGCCATCGCGGGCACGAACGCCAAGGTGCTCGATACGCGCAAGACCGTTCCCGGGCTGCGCGTGCTGGACAAGTACGCGGTGCGCTGCGGAGGCGGAGAAAATCATCGGCTCGATCTCTCCGACGGCATTCTCATCAAGAACAATCACATCTCACTGGGCGGCGGCATTGAGAAGGTTACTGGCTCGCGCCCTGGAACTTCGCAGCGCAGGCCAGACCATCGAGATTGAGGTTCGCACCTTCGACGAGTTGAGAACTGGCGCTCAACAACGGCGCCGAATCACTGCTGCTCGACAACATGAGCCCTTCCGAGGTGAAGAAGGCCGTAGGCATCATCCGCGATAAGGGCAAGAAGATTCCGATTGAGGCCTCGGGTGGGATCGTGCTCGACAACATCCGGAAGTATGCGCTCGCCGGCGTGGATTACATTTCGGTCGGCGCGCTTACTCACTCCGCCGCCGCGGTCGATCTGAGCATGCGCATCACCGCGGAGATTTACTAGCCGCATGACAACACACGCCTTTGAATCCGGATTCGATGTTGCTGAACTGGACGGCGCGCTCGACGGAACCCGATTCGCAGGCAAGCTGCGTTTCTTCCCAACCATCCATTCGACGAATACGCACGCCATGGCCGAGGCGGACGGCGGTGCCAGCGAGGGCGTGGTCTATGTAGCCGACGAGCAGACGGCGGGACGAGGACGCGGGGCGCACGGGTGGGAATCGCCGCCAGGGTCGGGCCTCTACGTAAGCGTGCTACTTCGACCGCGACTGGCGCCCGCCGATGCGCTTTGGCTGTCGCTCGCCTCGGGTCTGGCCGTGCACGATGCTGTCGAACGGCTCACCTCGCTCAAGGCCGATCTGCGCTGGCCGAACGATCTGCTCTTTGGGCACCGCAAATTCTGCGGGATTCTCAGCGAGCTGAATGCGGAAGTCACTCGCATCCGGCATATGGTGATCGGCATCGGCATCAACGTTCATCAACAACAGTTTCCGCAGGAGCTGTGCGACGTGGCCACTTCGCTCTTTATCGAAACGGGCCGCGACTGGCCCCGGCAGGAACTGCTGCTCGCTTTGCTACAATCGCTGGACCGCGAGGTGAATGCGCTGACCGCACCGGGGAATATGCCGCAGGCAACGGCGAGCATCCTGATGCGGCTTGAGCGGTCCTCTTCGTGGGTTCGCGGCAAGCGGGTGTACGTGGAAGAGCTTGACGGCTACGCGGGCGTAACGGAAGGGCTCGACGCGCGCGGATTCCTGCAAATTCGCACACCCGCAGGGTTGCGAGACGGTTTTCTCCGGCGGTGTACGTGAGCAAAATCGAAATTTAGACCGGTGACTGCATGCTGCTTGCGCTCAACGTAAACAACACAAATACGGTGATCGCGCTCTATCCGCTTAAGGATGGATTGCCCGGCGAGTTGCGCATCACGTGGCGCATCAGCACGCGGCACGCGCAGACCGCCGATGAGTACGGCATCCTGATTCGCAACCTGCTACAGGGTGAAGGTGTGCAGAGCAGTGAGATCACGGGCATCATCATTGCCTCGGTCGTGCCGCCGGTGGATTGGATTCTGCGCACATTCTGCGAGCGGTATTTCAAGCAGAAGCCTGTGTTCATCGAACCGGGCGTAAAGACCGGGCTTCCCATTCTTACGGACAATCCCAGTGAAGTGGGCGCCGACCGCGTGGCGAACTGTGTGGGCGCGTTTGAGCGCTATGGCGGACCGTGTATCGTGGTCGACTTTGGCACGGCGACGAACTTCGATGTCATCTCCCGCAAAGGCGAGTTTCTGGGGGGCGCGATCGCTCCGGGGCTGAATATATCGGCGGAAGCGCTCTTTGCGCGTGCTGCGCGGCTCCCCCGCGTGGAGATCAAGCGCCCGCCGAAGGTGATCGGGACCAACACGGTCGATAATCTTCAGATTGGCTTGTTTTACGGGCACATTGGGCTCGTCGACAGCATCCTTGAGCGCATGATTGCAGAACTTGGACCGGAAACAACCTGCGTGGCGACCGGCGGCCTGGCGCACCTGATCGCGGATGAATCGAAGTACATCACCGAAGTCAACGACACACTTACGCTCGAAGGCCTGCGCCTCATCTATGCACGCAATCTGTCCGCGAAGCATGGGGGGGCGAAGGTTCGCAACCCTGCTGGCGACGGTGCGCGGACAAAGGCCTGAAATCAAGCTTGGAAAACTACTTCAACTACTTCACGGAAATCGAGGATCTGTTTCAGCGGCGTCGAGGCTCGCTGCTGCTGCTCTCGACGCTTGATTGGGCGCTGATTGAGACATGGCGCGAGGCAGGGATTCCGCTGGAAGCCGTGCTGCGCGGCATTGACGCCACGTTTGACAAATACGACGCGCGCAAGTCGCGCGCCCGCGTGCGCCGCATCAACGGGCTGGCTTACTGCGTGCAGGAGGTGATGGCCGCAGTCGAAGATATGAAGGAGGCTTCGGTCGGCGCGCAGGCGCCTGGCGAGAAGTCCGGACCGGCCCCAGGGTTTGAGCAGGAGCGGATCGCGGCGCATCTGGAAAATTGCGCGTCGCAATTGGATGCAGCCCCCCTGGCTGGTCTTGCACGGGAGGTCGTGAACCAGCTTGCGGGTAGCCTGCGCGCCGCGGGCGAAGAGGTGAAGGCGGCGGCTCCAAACCTTGAAGAGCTGGAACGGCGGCTCACGGTGATGGAGGAGAAGCTGTTTAGCGTGTTGACGGCAACGGCGGTGGAATCAGATCTTGTCGCGATGCGGGAAGAGAGCGCACGCGAGCTTGCGCCTTATCGAGGACGCATGCAGACGGCGCAGATTCGCCAGGTGGAGCAACAGTTTTTGCACAAGCGAATGCTGGAAAAATACGGCCTGCCCCGATTGAGCCTGTTTTACATGAGCCAGGGATGAAGCTGCGGATCGAAAAGGCTATTTATGGCGGAGCGGGATTGGCGCGCGCCGATGGCAAGGCCGTTTTCGTTCCGTTCGCGTTGCCGGGCGAACTGGTAGAAGCGCATATCACAGAAGATCGCTCGAGCTATGCCAGCGGCGAACTCGATCATGTGCTGGAGGCCTCTCCGGCGCGGGTTTCGCCGCCCTGCCCTTACTTTGGCGAATGCGGCGGCTGCCACTATCAGCAGGCGAGCTATGCGCAACAAGTGGAGATGAAGGTCGAGATTCTGCGCGAGACTCTGGAACGCGCGCATCTGAGGGAGATTCCGGCGATCACGGCGGTGCAAAGCGAGCCGCTGGGCTACCGAAACCGCATTCGGCTGCACGTCGATCGCGCGTCCTCGAAGCTGTGCTACAAGAGGCGTGGATCACACGCGAATCTGCCGGTGAGTGAGTGCCCCATTGCGGCGCCTGCGCTGGAAGACGCGATCAAGACTGTCCAGAACAATGGCAAGCAATGGCTCGGCGAGCGTTTTGATGAGGTCGAGTTCTTCACGAACGCGGAGCAGAGCTCGATCCTGCTTACGCTCTGGAGGGGCCGCGGGGCAAATGCAGCGAACGAGGATCTGCAACGGATCTGGCCGCGGTTGGTCGCTTCTATCCCGCAGATCGCCGGCACGGCTGTTCTATCTTCCGAGCGCGGGACGCAACAGGGCAGATTGCTTGCACAGGCCGGCGAGCAGGCGCTTGTCTACAACGCAGCCGGTCATGATTATCGCGTGAGCCTGGGTTCGTTTTTTCAGGTGAATCGCTTCCTGATCGATGCGCTGGTTGATCTGGTGATTGCGGAGAGATCGGGTGCAATCGCATGGGATCTCTATGCCGGAGTGGGTTTGTTTGCGCATGCGCTGGCCTCGCGATTCGAGCAGGTGGTTGCAGTCGAATCGGCGGCAAGCTCGGTCCGCGATTTGAGGCGGAATCTGGGGGCCGGCCCACATCGCGTAGTGGCTTCGAGCACGCTTGATTTTTTGCGCAAGGCGAGCAAACAGCCGAGGCCGGATTTCGTAGTGGTCGATCCGCCACGCGCCGGCCTGGGCAAGGAAGTCACGGCGCTGCTGGGGGAGATTCGTCCCCAGCACATTACTTACGTTTCGTGCGATCCGGCGACTTTGTCGCGCGATCTGAAATCGCTGCTAGACTCGGGCTATCACCTCAAGAACATGTACATGGTGGATCTGTTTCCGCAGACCTTCCACCTGGAAAGCGTCGCGACGCTGTCGCTAAGTTAGCTCTGCCGCGCGCTGTTCGCGGTGATCGCGTGCGATGGCAACGGCGACCATTCCGGAAAAGTCCCACGCTGTCGTGGCGCAGCCGTCCGTGCAAAAAACCGTCACGCCGGCGCGATCAATCCCTGCACCTGGTCTCTTCGCAGCGATCTGCTTTGCGATCGGAATTCTTTGCGCGCATTTCTTCTGGTTCGTGCCGGGATGGACGCTGGTATCGCTCCTGGCGTCGTCTGCCGTGGCGGCATTCGCTTGTGCATGTGGGTCCCGCCTTGCGTATCTATTGGCGACTCTAGTCTTTGTGTTGCTGGGAATTCTGTGCTTCGAGATTGCGCCGGCTGTGAATCCGCAGAGGCAGTTGGCCTTGTTAGCAGACAACATGCCGCGTGTCGTGGAGGGCGATGTTGCCCGTCTCGGGCCGGTGCGGCGCGTGATCTCGACCACTCCTTTCTCAACGAAGACTCACGAAGAACGCAGCCAGCAGATCGATCTGCGTCTCCGCTCCATTCCCGACTCAACGGTGCGGGTCACTCTCTACGCGCCAGTCGAAGAGACTTTCCCGCAAATAGCCTGCGGGGACAGCGTACGCGCCACGATGGCCATGCATCCCGAGGAGCTGTATCTCGATCCGGGCGTGTGGAACGCGGGCGAATATCTGCGCCGCCAGGGCATCGGCGCGCTGGCCAGCGTGAATGCGGAGAAGTTCGCAGTGACCTCGACGGCTCACCGGAGCACGATTGGGTGCCGGCTGCATTCTCTTCAGCTGGCTGCGAGTTCGAGGCTCATCGGATTGGCCGACAACGCCGCACACAGCCGCGTGCCTGCTTTTCTGCGCATCGATCATGAAGATGCAGCTATGTTAGCGGCGATGCTGACGGGTGATCGCAGTTATTTGCAGCATCGAGTGCGAGTTGGCTTCGAACGCACCGGATCGTTTCATCTGCTGGTGGTTTCGGGGCTGCATCTGGCGATTTTTTCGAGCATCATCTTCTGGCTTGCACAAAGGTTGAGGCTTTCGCGAGTATGGGCCTCGCTTGTGACCATCGCGTGCTCCTTCGGCTATGCGGTTTTCACCGGATTCGGGCAGCCCAGTGAGCGCGCTTTCTGGATGGTGACTCTTTATCTGATTGGCCGACTTCTATGGCGCGAGCGAGTGGCGCTGAACGTGATTGGCGCAGTTGCGCTGGTGATGCTGGAGGCCGACCCTGGTTCCCTCTTCGACTCGGGACTGCAGATGACGCTGCTGTCGGTGCTCGCCATCGCCGGCATTGCAGCGCCCGTCGCGGAGCGGACCTTCGGCCCTTACCTGCGCGCGATGCGCAATCTCCGGGTCCTGCGCATCGATCCTGCGCTTCCTCCACAACTGGCGCAGTTTCGAGTGAGTATCCGAATGCTGGCATATCACCTGCGTCCTTTGACCGGAAAATTTCTTGCGTGGAAGGCTCTTCCCTTTGCGATACGGCTAGGGCTGCGCACCGCAGAACTTCTTGTAGTTTCGCTATCAATCGAGCTTTTCATGATGCTGCCGATGGCCGTCTACTTCCATCGCGTTACGTTGCTGGCTCTTCCGGTCAACCTGCTGATCGTGCCGTTCCTGGGCGTGCTGCTGCCTTGTGCCCTGCTTACGTTCGCGGTGTTGCTGCTCTGGCCTTCAGTAGCGTTCCTACCGGGAGCGGCCACGGCGGCGATTCTTCACACGGTGCTGCGAATTGTTTCCATGATTCTCAGGCATGCGCGCTGGAGACATGCGCATTCCCACGCTTGGTGCGGGAACAGTTGCGCTCTGGATTCTGCTGGCTGTTCTTGCCGTCTGCGCGGTGCGTGTGCGGCGCTTCGGACTTGGCGTCGCAGGCGCGGCGCTCGCGCTGGGGGCTGCTGTCATCGCTGTTCCCGCATTTCGTCACGCGCCAGGCTGGACAGCTTGAGGTGACCACGATCGATGTGGGCCAGGGAGATTCCCTGCTGGTGGTAACGCCGGACGGCAAGACGCTGCTTGATCGATGCAGGAGGACTTGCGGGGGCTTCGCCGGAGACGAATTTTGACGTGGGCGAAGACGTGGTTTCGCCGGTGCTCTGGTCGCGTGGCATTCGTCGCCTGGATGCGGTCGCTATCACCCACGCTCATGCCGATCACATTGGAGGCATGGCCGCTATCCTTGCAAACTTCCGGCCACGCGAGCTCTGGGTGGGGAAAAATCCGGCGATGTACCGGCTTACGACCGGCTGCTGGACGAAGCCGTGCAGCTCGGGACACGGATCGAACGACCCACGGCGGGCGATGCGTTTCCCGTTCGGAGCGGCATCGATCCGGGTGCTCGCACCGGAGAACAACTATCAGCCCGGCACTGCGCCGGCCAACAACGACTCACTGGTGCTGCGAGTGAGCTATGGCAAGACTTCCGCGCTGCTCGAAGGCGATGCGGAAGCTCCGAGCGAGGTGCGCATGATCGCCGGCGGCGGACTCAAGTCCGATCTGCTGAAAGTGGCCCATCACGGGAGCAAAACGTCGACCACGCCCGCGTTTCTGGCTGCCGTCTCTCCTTCCTGGTCGGCAATTTCGGTCGGCAGACGTAATTTTTATGGGCATCCCCGGCATGAAGTGCTGGAAGAACTGCAGGCTGCGCACGTGGCCACCTATCGCACGGACATGCTCGGCCTTACCAGTTTTTATCTCGACGGAGAGCACGTGACTGCAAAGCCGTGGGCGGCAACCGGGCACTGATGTGTACTGATTCGACGCACCTGCCTGGCGATCCACAGGCGCAGGAATCTTTTTCCGCCCGGGAGCGTCCATACCGTTGTACGATGCCTCGCAAGGGAGGAATTTGAGTACATGGGCTCACACGACTCTGCTGGTTCCGCGGATCTTCCCCATCTATCCTTTAACCCCACAACAGAAACAACTCCTATACAAAGCCCCGAAGAACTAAAAGAGGAACAGCGCAAGCTGCGTCGCCTGCAAATGATGATGGACATGGTCATGTCGGTCATCGGGCAGGACAGTACGCTCACCATCGATGAAGCCTCCGAGATGGTAGCCGACAGCCGGCGCGCCGCGCTCGCCATGTTTCCAGACAAGGAACTCGCCTACGACATCATCTACAGGCCGCGCCTGCAGCGGCTGATGCGCGAACGGTATCGTATCCAGTAGTTCTATTTTTGCTCGACAGAAGTCAGGCGGAAGGTGATAGTGCCCCAGAAGAATCGGGCGCGCATCTGCACCGGCATGTGGCGGTCGTCGTCTGTGTACCAGATCCAGATGTTGCCACGGTTCTTTACGACGCCTGCATCCGCGGTCGGTTCAACGCGGAGCGTCTGAAAGGTTCCTGCAGGCGTCCGCACCTCTTCACGGCCTTCCACCTTCATCGTCACGGGGATGGTCTTCATCGTGTCGCCGAGCGGCAACTGAAAGCTCTGGCCAATGGTCATCGGCTGCGAAGCCGCGTAGAAAATCGCCGAGAGAGAATCGGTCACGCACGATGGAATCGCCACTTCCTGGCGTTTGCTGATTCCGGAGACAAGATTCTTCTCGGTGTATTCGGCCTTGCTCTCGGCATAGTTGAACTTCAGATCGCTGTTCACCTGCCGCCGTCCTTCGATGATCTGTTTTGAGAAACCCGCAGAGCAGCCCGTGCCGCGATTGAACGAAGACTGAAAGCGGTCGCTGACACGAAAGAGCAGGTTGACCGCGCCCACAGTGTCGGCGGTGACGGAGACGCGCTCCTGATCGCCGTCTGCTTCAAGGTGAAACGCGACTACTCCCGCTGGAAAAACCCGCCAGTCGACGGCGTAGTTGAGGGTTTGTTTTGCGGGAAAGGTGAAGCCTGCGCGCGGGGGGCGCAGCGGCGGAGGCAATTGGGGAGTCTCCGCGTTAAGAGTTGCCGCAACAGCAGGCAGGTAATGGGAAACAATCTACGACGCCAAATCAAATCAAATACTCACCTGCGCGAGGCTGCCGCGCTCAACCTAAGAAATAGATCCGCAGCGCGAGAGCCGCATAGATCGCCACCGCACCTATCAGTGCATTGTACTCGCGGTGCTTTCGATACAAAGCTGCCGAAAAGCTGCCGAGCTCGCCGTTGTCTGTCTGCGCCCGGACCAGACGCGGCAACAGCCGCGGGACGCGCGCCGCATAGGCGTCGAAAGCGTCAAACTTCGATCGCAGAAATGCTTCTTCCGAGCGGATCACCGGAACGTAAATGAGGGCGAAGAGCACGGCCAGGGCCACTGCGATCCAGATGCTGCGCGAAGCCAGCGCGAAGCCGAAGGCGATCAGCATGGAACCCAGATACAGCGGATTGCGTGTGAAGGCGTATGGACCGGTCACGGTAAGCTCAGTATTCTTTTTGACGTATCCGGAGGCGTAAGCGCGCAGCCAGATTCCGGGAATTACAAGAATCAGACTTAACGCGATAAACATGAGCGTAGGCCGGGCCAGCCAGAGATAAAGCACCGCGAAGGCAAAGCCCATGGGCACGCGGATGCGCTTTGCGATTTTGCTCCAGCCGCCCTGCACTACTTCGTCTCCTTGAGCAAACTCATCGCGGCATCCAGCACAGCCTCAGGCGAGATGGTCAACAGACCGGCCTCCGGCTCCGCATGGCGCGCATGATCACGCCGGCTCTCGGGATGCCGCAAGACTTTGAAGCTGCCCCAGAAGGGACCGTTGCGCGCGGGATCGGTGGGACCAAAGATGCCTACGACCGGCTTGCCTAACGCGGAGGCCAGATGCAGAGGTCCCGTGTCACCGGCAATTGCGAGAGAGGCGCGGCGCGTGATCGCGATCAGCTCAGAAATTGTGAGTCGTAAAACCGTCGCGGAATCGCCGCTTAACGAGGCAAGTTCCCGTGTGATCGATTCCTCGCCTGGTCCAGTGTTGACAACCGCTTTGTATCCTGCCTGATGAAGTCCCCGTGCAACTGCGGCATAGCGCTCGGTGGGCCAGCGCTTCGCTCCCCAGCCCGCTCCGGGACTGATAAGAACAAACGGTTGCGCGATGCTGTGGGCCTTGGTCTCCGCGTTCGTGTCCGTCGGCAGCCACGGCAACATCGCCGGCAGTAATTCACTTGCGACGGCGTTGGCCACTTCGATGGCCTGCTCGATCACGTGCACCCCCCGCGTCTGCACGCGCTCGCTGAAGAGCCAGCGTGCAGCGTATTCCCGTGGCTTGTCTTCACCAATCAAGCGCGAGGTGCGCGCCCATCTGCCAATGACTGCGGAGCGCACGGCACCCTGCAGATCGATGCAGATGTCGTATCGGGCCTCGCGCAGTTCCCGGCGCACGCGTCGGATATCCCACAGTGTCTTCATGCTGACGGGCGCGTGTGCCCATTGTTTGGCGGGCACAATGTGGATCGCGTCTATGATTGGCATGCGCGGACCACGCTTATCGCACTCCCCTGCGCAGAGCAGGTCGTGCCACTGAGGCTCGACTGCCCAACCCAGAAACCACTCCGGATGCGCCGCGCGCAGCGCTGTAATGGCGGGCAGGGCATGGAGAATATCCCCCATCGCGCCAAGCCGCACGATGAGTACTCGGAACTGCTTTTCTGCTGGAGACAATTCCTTATTTTCTCACAAGCAGACTGAGTAATTGCGCGGTCACGGCTGTCTCATTTTCGAACACAACTTCAAGCCGGGCCGTGTTCAACGGAGCCAGCCGCGCTTTTTGAGGCACGGTCAAACGCACCCAGTCTTTTTCCGTTGTGAGAAAGCTTGTTCCCTGATGCGTGCTGCGAAGCTGGATGAGGCGGTCAAGGTCTCCGCCAGTGTAAGTGTGATGATCGCGATACCGCGGAGGTTGCAGCGACCTCGACTCCACTTGCTCGCAGCGCGGCGAAGAACTCCTCGGGACGCGCGATGCCGCAAAATGCGATGACTCGCCGCTGAGCGCTCAACGACGATACGGCGATGTTGAATCCAGATAGGCGCGACGATGCCGCGTCTTCGCAACTCCTCTTCGAGATGCCTGTCTTCCGCGCGGAGCACAATGATCGAGGCGCGTCTGAGGGCTGACAGCGGTTCACGCAATTGCCCCGCCGGGCAGCAGACGCTCGTCGAAATCGCTGCGGTGAAGGACGACGATGTCCGCGTCGCGGGCGAGCTGGCGATGCTGGAATCCGTCGTCGAGGAGATGGATGCGGGGTGCTGAATGCTGAGAGCGCTCGGCGAGGCATCCGGCTTCGTAACGGATCGGCGCCCACCCAGACGGGAACAGCGGCGTTGCGCGCAATCAGAATCGGCTCGTCGCCATACTGCTCGGCAGAGCCTTCTGGGTCGACGCGCATCGTGTTCTGAGTGCTGCGGCCATAGCCTCGGGAGAGCACGTCGACGCTTCGGCCCTGCCCATTGAGTAACTGCGCGAGGCGGATCACCACCGGCGTCTTCCCTGCCCCACCCACGGACAGATTGCCCACGCTGATCACGGGCGATTCGAGGCGCTTTGGCTTTAACCAGCCGTGTTCGTAAGCAACATTCTTCACGCTTACCGCTGCTGCGTAGAGGGGCACAAGCGGCGCTAAGATCTGGCCCTGCTCATCGATGCGCCGCCTTGCGCAATCCAACGATCGCAAGCAGCGCGTCCACCGCAGTTTCGGTGGCTCCGGCTTCGCTCTCGAAGGCCTCGCGGGCCCGCTCGCCCATCTCACGCGCGGCGCGATCGTCGGTCAAAAGTCGATGGAAGGTGCCCTGCAACTCCGGGAGATCGACCACGGCAATCGCGTCTGCGGCGAACAGCCGGTCTACGATGTCGCGGAAGTTTTCGTAGTGCGGTCCCATGACGATGGGCACGCCGAATTGCGCGGGCTCCAAGTGGATTGTGGCCTCCCGGCCAGAGGAGGCCGCCGCCCACAACGGCAAGGTCGGCGAGAGAATAAACGGAAGCCAGCTCGCCGAGCGAATCGAGCAGGAAGACTGTACCGGCTTCGACGGAGGCCGGTGATTGCATCCATTGGGAACGCAACAGGAACGGGGCTTTGCGCTGCGAGAGAAGCTTTGCGACGGCGCTGAACCGCTCGGGGTGACGCGGCGCGAGGATGGTGACGACATCGCGACGGCAATGAGTTGAGAAGCACCTCTTCCTCGCCCGCGAGAGTTGAGCCGCAGACGACCACCTTCACGCCCGGGGGCAGGTTCTTTCGCAGAGCCTCGGTCACGGCTGCCGGCTTCTCGACACGAATGCCGAATTTCAGATTTCCGCCCACGCGCACGTTGCTCGCGCCAAGCGCAACCAGCCGCTCGGCATCGAGCTCGCTCTGCGCCAGCACCAGCGCAAAGCTGTTCAACAGGCGCCTCCAGAGAAAGCGCAGGCGCAGATAGCGCGGCCATGAGCGGTCGGAGATGCGCGCATTTACCACGGCTACAGGGATACCCGCTCGGCGGCACTCGACGAGCATGCGCGGCCAAAACTCCGTTTCAAGCAGCACCACCATGCAAGGCCGCAAGGCACGCAACCAGGCACGCACGGCAAAGGCAAAATCCAACGGGAAATAGAAGACGCGATCCTCGCCGAAGCGCTCGCGCGCGATCTTCTGCCCGGTTCGGGTGGTAGTCGAGATGACAACACGGCAACCGGGAGCGCGGGCGGCGAGCTCCTCGATCAGCCGGCTGGCGGCAAGCACCTCGCCCACGGAGACGGCATGAACCCAGATCACGGGCTTATCGCCCGCAGACAATATTCGCCGCGGCACCCTGCCCAGGCGTTCCGCAAGCCCTTCGCGATACTTGCCGCTGGTCGCCATCCTGAAGAGCCACCAGGGGCTACCCACCACCAGGACAAGGAACAACACGAGGCTGTACAGAACAAGCATCCGCTTACGAATCTCACTTTACTCAGGTCTTAACCGAAGATGATAATCGTGCGGAAGAACATGCGCTTGCCTTCTCTGTTTTCTCTCGCCCTCGCTCTCTCGTTCACGGCGGCAGCGCTTCCGGCCTCCGATCATGCTCCCCCGCCCGCGAAAGACGCCTCGACCTATGCGGCCTTCGATGCACATCCGGATGACCACGTGGTAATCGCGGCTGAGCCGTTCGATACAAAAGAGAAGGAGAGCATCTTTCGCGTCGACTATCTAAAAAACGGATTTATGCCGATTCGGCTCATCGTGACGAACAACGGTGATCGGCCCATCTCCTTGAAAGACGCGCGCATCCACTTCATCAGTGCGGCGGGCGACAGGATTCCCGCCGCCGAACCGGAGGACGTGGAACGCCGCATGACCCACGTCAGCAATGCGGGCAAGAAGATTCCCATGCCCGCGCCGCTGCCTCCGATGGGCGGAAATGCGAAGACTCCGGACGCCAAGATCGAAGAAGATTTTTCGGAGTTTGAGTACTCAGCGATCGCAGTCGAGCCCCACACGACGCGCGCCGGATTTCTTTTCTACGACATGGAAGGATTAGGCGGCAATCCATTGCGCGGAGCAAAGCTGAATCTGCGCGAACTGCGCGACGCGGACGGAAAAGAGATGTTCTACTTCGAGATTTCGTTTGATAAGTATCTGAATAGCCAGCGGTGAAGCAGCTAGGAAGCTGCCAGCGATCAAAAGGGGCAGCTAAAAACCGGTTAGCAGATGCTCGCGATTTGCGTTTTTTCGCTAACCGTTTCATCGCTAACAGCCTTTTTAGCTACCCGGTTTTTAGCTGTCCGTTCCTTAGCTGCCTTTAGACGCCTTTCTTCTGCGGCTCCCAGACGTACTTGTGAATCTGCAGGCTCAGGCGCGCGTTGAGGCCGTCGGCCAGCATCCATTCCACCAGTTCGCGGGGATCGAGCAGGCAGTTGGCGGTGCTGCGCTCGGGCGATGGAGTCTTCGAGAATGCGGGAGAGAGCAGAAGCTGACCCACGCGCCCTTCGAGAGCGTTGGTACGGATGAAATCGCGGGCGAATTCGTAGTCATCGCGATTGGTGATGACGAACTTCAGCTCGTCGCGCTCGGTCAGCGACGCGAGATTGGTCATGCGGAAACGGCCTGACTCGCCGGAGCCCGGACACTTGACGTCTACGATTTTGTGGACCGCTTTGGGAACGTTCTCGACCGGGCGTTCGCCGCTGGTCTCGATCATCAGCTCGTAGCCCAGAGCCAGCAAGCGTTCCATCAGTGGAATCAGCTCGCGCTCCTGGAGCAGGGGCTCTCCGCCGGTAAACTCCACGAGCTTTACGGGCGCGAGCTTCGCGACCTCGGCAACGACCTCGTCTTCGCTCAGCTTGTAGCCGCCGGTGAAGGTGTATTCGGAGTCGCACCAGGAGCAGCGCAGATTGCACCCGGCGAGGCGCACGAAGATGCATGGAACGCCGGCGAAGCTCGACTCGCCCTGGACGGATTTATAGATTTCGATGAGATACAAGAGCTACTCGTAGTAGGTGGCCGTCGTGGTGTCGGTCTCGTAGATGGTGCAGTCCTTCACGCTGACCCGGCCGCTGGTCATCTCGCTGAGCTGCTGGTTGGTTTCGTCGTAAAAATAGCGAGCGAGGTTTTCGGCCGACGGATTGATCTCGGTAAACGGCTCCAGATCGTTCAGCATCTGGTGGTCGAGACGCTCGATGACCGGGCGCATCACCTGCTTCAGATCCTTGAAGTCGAGAAGCAATCCAGACACGTCCAACGTTTCGCCACGCAAGGTGATTCGGACCTTGTAGTTGTGCCCATGCGGGTTTTCGCACTTGCCGCGATAGTTTCGCAGGTAGTGTCCGGAGGAAAAATCGCGCTCCACGGTAACTTCGTACATTTGTTCGGTTGACTCTCTCGGGCAAAAAGGCCCTGTGTCTATTGTAGCTTCTGAACGGGGTCAGTAGCCCCGCTTGCGCTTTGCACGCTCACGCTGACGGCGATCTTCAGCGCGGCGGTCCACTTGCTCGAACATGGCCGTCATCACACCCAGCAGGGCCACAATCAGCCCTCCGAGCAAGAGGAAGAGCGCCGTAGTCTTCCACAGCGAACCGTTTCCGGGAAGCCCTTGCTGAAAGGCGGAGCTCACGAAGGTCATGCCGCAGGAGACAAGGGCGAAAAGCAACAAGGTTGCGGCCAGAATATAGAGATTGCGAGCCATTTCCTCTGCAATCCTATCAGTCACTCACGGGCGAAGAAGGCTTCAACCGTGGCGATGTCCTGCGTGACGCGGTAAGGCGGCAGGCTTTCGATAAAGACGCGGCCGTAGCGCTGCCGCTGAATGCGCGGATCGAGCAGCATGAGTACGCCGCGGTCATCGAGCGAGCGAATGAGGCGGCCGAAGCCCTGCTTGAGCGTGATGACGGCCGAGGGCACCTGGTATTCGAAGAAGGGATTGCCACCGCCCTCTTCGATCGCGCGCATCCGCGCCTGCACCACAGGATCGGTGGGAACGGCGAAAGGCAGCCGGTCGACGATGACGCAGCTCAGCGCCTCACCCTGAACGTCGACGCCCTGCCAGAAGCTCGACGTGCCAAAGAGAACGGCATTCGGCGTCTCGCGAAACTCTTCGAGCAGCGCCTTGCGGGGAGCCGTGCCCTGCAGCAACAACGGGTAGCCAACCTCGACGAGCAGGCGCTCGTACAGATCATGCATCTGCTGATAGCTGGTGAAGAGGCAGAAGGCACGGCCATGCGTGATGTCGAGCATGCGGCGGATGCGCTTCGCAGCCTCTTCCTGAAAATTCGCGTCTCGCGGGTCGGGCATATCCGGCGGCAGGTAGAGCAGCGCCTGCTCGCCGTAGCGGAAGTGCGAGGGCACGACCAGCTCGCGCGCGTCGTCCATGCCCAGACGCTTGCGGATGTGGGCGAATCCGCCCTGGACGGTGAGCGTGGCCGAGGTGAGCACGATGCTGGGAAAATTCTCGAAGAGCAGCTCGCTCAACAGCTCCGACACATCGATGGGCGTGGCCTGCAGATAGGTCACCGGGGCCGAGCCATGCCCGCGCCCGCCACGCCGCTCCAGCCAGAAAACGGTATTCCTCTCGTCCGCTTCGAGCAAAAACTTCAACTGCTCGCGAATATCGGCGGCGCGCTTTCTCAGCGGTGGAGCTTCCTCCACGCCGCGCACACGCTCCAGCTCGCCTTCCAGACGATGCAGGGCATTCAGCAGGCCGAGATAGAGATCGCCCTGCGTCTCCAGAAACTCTTCGCGATTGAGGAAAGGCATGCGGCCTTCGCTGCCCGATCCTCTGTTCATCGATCCTCGCGGAAGCGCCGCGAAGAACATCCGCGCCCGCTCGCGCGCGGTCTGCGCCGCACTGGTGATGCTTGAGTTGAGCGCCTGCTTCGCGCGCAGCATCGTCTCCAGATCGCGTGCCAGCTCCTCAAAGCGAATGTTGCTCAGGCTGATGCCGAAGTAGCTCGACGCCACATCTTCCAGTTCATGTGCCTCGTCGAAGATGACGATTCCTGCGTCAGGCAAAACGCCGGCGTCGGGCGCGGCCCCGGCCTGCTGCTTGATGGCGAGATCGGCGAAGAACAGATGGTGGTTCACGATAATGACATCGCTCTCGGCCGCCTTGCGCCGCATCTCGGTGATGAAGCAGCGCTCGTAGTCCGGACAGCTCTGGCCAAGGCAGGCATCGCTGCGCGCGTCGAGCTTCGCCCAGAGCTGGCTGGTCTCGGGCAGATCGTCGATCTCGGCACGGTCGCCGGTCTCGGTGGTCTTCTCCCACTCGGCGATGGCGTGGTACTGCGAGATTTCTTCGAGGCCGGAAAGAATCGGCTGGTTGCGCAACGCGTAAAGCTTGTGGCGGCAGACGTAATTCGCTCGGCCCTTCATATAGCAGACGCGCAACGGGCCCAGCAGCGACTCGAGAAACGGGATGTCTTTGAAGAATAGCTGCTCCTGCAGATTTTTCGTGCCGGTCGAGATAATGACGCGCCTCCCCGACCGCAGGGCCGGCAAGAGATAGGCCAGGGTCTTGCCGGTGCCGGTGCCCGCCTCGACGATCAGATGACGATTTGCGTCGAGGGCGCGCTCGACGGCCTGCGCCATTTCCAGTTGGCCGCGGCGAAACTCATAGGGCAGACTGGAGCGCGACAGCACGCCGCCGGGAGCGAAGAAGTCGTAGAGCGAGGGCAGCGCGGGGGTTTGGGTGGTTGAGGACAAGGTAGGTTCTCGGTAGTAGGTTTCTTAAGGATATCCGGTGCGCTGTGAAAAAGTTGGATCTCAGCCCAGGTTCAGCGGAGGTGTACCTTTCCCCGCACTGAGTCAGTTAGCGGGCCGTCAAGCCTTCTTGCACGATAGAATCGTGAAGGGCATGGCGTCGCGCCTGTCACAAGTCCACATTTGCGGCATTTGCCGTTGAGGGACGAACTTCATCCCTGTCAGGTCGGCAAGCACGTTGAAAAAATCCAATACCAGGAAGTCGCGAATCAAGGAATCCGGACAGACCGGAGATGGACAACCCGTATTCGCCATCGTCGGCCGTCCCAATGTCGGTAAATCGACGCTCTTTAATCGCCTCACCGGCTCCCGACGCTCCATCGTAGGAGACGAGCCCGGCATTACCCGCGACCGCATCTACGGCGAAGTCGAGTGGTCCGGGCGCACGGCGCGCATCGTCGATACGGGCGGCATTGTCCCCGACGACGAAGCTTTGATCCCGGCAGAGATTTTTCGCCAGGCCCAGGTTGCTGTCCAGGAAGCCGACGCCATCGTCATGGTCGTGGACGGCCGCACCGAGCTGGCTTCGCCCGATCTCGATCTCGCTCGCATACTGATCCGCTCCGGCAAGCCGCTGTTCCTCGCCGTGAACAAGATCGACGTTGAGGCGCTGGACGCCGCTGCTGAGAATTTTCGAAAACTTGGCATCAGGAATCTCATCGCCATCTCCGCAGAGCACGGACACAATATCGGAGAGCTGCTCGATGAGGTCTTCGCCGTTCTGCCGTTTCCAGAGGAAACCGCATCGGAGCCTGTCGAAGTTGAGGCAGTCACCGAAGACGCTGCACCGGAAGGGCTGCACCGCACCCACGGCGAGTACCTGCAGCACGAAACGCGCCTGGCCATCATCGGCCGCCCGAATGTCGGGAAGTCCACCCTGCTGAATGCGCTCACGGGCACCACGCGCGCCATTGTTTCGCCGATCGCCGGGACCACACGCGACGCCGTTGACGAGGTCATCGACTACCAGGGCCAGAAGCTTCGCATCATCGATACGGCCGGCATTCGCCGCAAGGGCAAGACCGAGCTGATGGCGGAAAAGCTGTCGGTCATTATGGCGCGCCGTCATCTTGAGGCGGCCGATGTTTCGCTTCTCATGATTGACGCCACCGAAGGCGTTACCGCCTCCGACGCAACCATTGGCGGCTATGCACACGAGAGCGGCCGGTCGGTGGTGATTGTCGTCAACAAGTGGGATCTCGTCAGCACGGGGCGCACGGACGGTAAGCCGCCCGCAGACCGCACGATCTTTGAAGAGCAAGTGAGGCGAGCGCTCAAGTATCTCGACTACGCGCCGATCGTTTTTATCTCCGCGTCAAAGGTACAGAAGGATAGCCGCACCCTCAACCGCGTGCTCGACACCGCGATTCGCGTCGCACAGGAACGGCGCAAACGCGTGACTACCGGGCAGATGAACCGCTTCCTTGAGCGCGTCGACTTCCAGCGCGCCGGAGTGCCGCTGTCCAAGCGGGTCCGCATCCTTTACATGACACAGGCCGCCGTCGCTCCGCCCACGTTCGTCCTTTTCACCGACCGCGACGTGAAGCTGCACTTCTCCTTCGAGCGCTTCCTCGAAAACCAGATCCGCGAAGCCTTTGGATTTGAAGGTTCACCGATATGGTTCAAGGTAAAGGCGAGGAATAAGGCGAAGGCTTGAAGCTTCCAAATGGCGAACTTGCAATCGTCGATATGGCGAAACTTAGAGACTATTGCCTCAATCCGAGCCATCCTCGCGGCACGGCACAAGGCGCGGGTCTTTGCGTCGGCCTTGTCGATGACTCGTGCGCAAGCCGATGAGCTTCGTCATGGCTTGCTTCTCGCCGCCAAAGAAGAAGAAGCCGCGATTGGAGCTTCCAATGAATATGGCACTCGATACATAATTGATTTTGAAGTGAAGCGAGAACTCAAGAGCGCAACGGTCCGAAGTATCTGGCTCGTCGAAACCGATACAATTTCCCCTCGTTTTGTAACCTGTTATGTACTGCTTTCGTTGAGGTAACCGATGTCCTGAACCCATCAAACCATTCGCAGTCGTCGCCCTCTTGAAGGATCTTCCCGAGCACGGCCTTGTGCGCGGACAAGTTGGAACTGTCGTCGAGGAACTCTCTCCGTCGGCAGTAGAAGTCGAGTTCAGTGACGACAATGGGGCCACTTATGCACTTGTCTCACTGCAGGCAGACGAGCTCATCCAGCTGCATCATAAGCCTCTGGAACAAGTGGCCTAAGCTCTGCGTTTTCACTCCGTCCTCAACGCCTGCATCGGCTCGATGCTGGCCGCGCGCTGGGCAGGGATAACCGACGCAACCAGCGCCGCTGCTCCGCAGAATCAGCGTGGTGATCAGCAAAATGGCGGGGTCGTAGGCTTTGACACCAAATAGCTGGCTCGCCATGAACCGGCCGACCAGCATCGTGAAGACGATGCCGATCGCCAGTCCTACTCCTACCAGCAGAAACGCGCCTCGTAACACCAGGCGCAGAACATCCATACGATCCGCCCCAAGCGCCATGCGGATACCGATTTCGCCCGTGCGTCGCGCTACAGCGTACGCCGTTACGCCATAAAGACCGATCGAAGCCAGTACCAGGGCCAGCAAGCCAAAGACGGAGGTCAGGTCTGCGACCATTGCCTGCTGGTTAAAGTTTTCCTGCACCTGCTCGCCGAACGTCTGGAAGTCGATCACCGTCAGATTCGGATTGACCTGGGCGAGCGCTTCGCGTACCTGAGATTCCAGTCCCGGAACCGTCCGGTTCGTACGCAGTTCCCACGCGTTGAGGTGCATGTGGGAAAAGGTGTCGCCCAGCTTTACATCGGGGTCGTCGATATGGCAGCCATTGGGTTGCTGCGACGAAAAACATAGGGCGAATCTTGCTCGTGGGCTGCCAATAGTTGGTGTTCT
The DNA here is from genome assembly GCA_963735555.1 of uncultured Acidobacteriota bacterium. GTDB lineage: Bacteria > Acidobacteriota > Terriglobia > Terriglobales > Acidobacteriaceae > Silvibacterium. Next base: position 260,576 of record CAVTLP010000009.1, on the reverse strand, counting down.
CGGTGACACCGACAATCTCATACATGCCTGCATACTTCTGATCGTTCGGTGCCAAAGTGCTGACCAATCGGATTTTGATTCTTGTAGAACCGTTTTACAAATTCCTGGTTCACCACGGCGATGTTGCGCGTGGCGGCCGTGTCCTGCTCAGTGATTGGCCGGCCGGCAATGATGCGAGTGCCCACGGTGTCGAAATATCCAGCGCTCGCACGCACCCACGATGCGCCATTTTCGTTGCTGCCGGGAGGCGGAGGCTGCCTGCCTTCGAAGTAGACTCCGGTTCCCCAGTTGTCGCCTTCCATGGGACTGTAGGTCGAGTAGGCCACCGACTTCACGCCGGGAATCGCAGCGAGAGAGTCGTGCAGTTGGCGATCCAGTGCGTCGACCTGCTCGACCTTGTAGCCAGCCATCTGCGGATCGACATGCAGGATGTAGCGGTTCGTCGTGTCGAAGCCGAAATCCTGGTGATGCAGGTTTCGCAGGCTCTGGATGAGCAGGGCGGCGGCGCACAGCAACATCAGAGAAAAGGCCGCCTGCACGACAACAAGAGCCTTCTGTGTCCACAGGCCGCTGTGCTTCATCGTCCGGTTCGCTCCCGCAGTGGCATCGATCGGATCCGCATGCGCCGTGACCCATGCCGGGGCCACGCCGAAAAGTATCCCCGGTCAGCAGGGACACCACAAAGGCAAATCCCAGCACTGCCGGGCGACGGCGTCGCATCTGATCGGCACATAGCTCTTTCCCGCTGCCAGGTAGACGAATCAGCCGCGCTCCGCCATAGGCAACGATCAGGCCGGCGATGCCGCCGAGCACGGCCAGCACCACGCTTTCCGTGAGTGCCTGACCCACCAGTCGCGACCTGCGGAGCGCCCAGGGCAGCCTGTATCGAAATCTTCTGCGCGGTTCGCCGTTGCGCGTACCAGCATCAGGTTGGCGAGGTTCGCGCAGGCGATCAGCAGAACGGCCCCGGAAATCCACATCAGCAGGTGCAGAGCATCCTTGATACTGCTCCTGCATGTGCTGCACGCCACCGCCACCCGGCGAGAGATGCAGCGTCTGCTTCGGAATCAGCACCCGGTACTGCGCGCGTCAAGCTTGCGTATCGGGCTTCGCAGAAACTGGCGCAGCCCCACCTGCATCCGCGCCTCCATCTCTCTTCTGGTTGGCTCCCGGCTGAATCCGGCCAATCAAGTTGAGCCAGTCGAGCTCGGGCGCATCCAGCACACTGTTGGTGCCCAGAACCTGCGGCTCTTTGTTCAACGGCATCCAGAAGGACGCCGGATCGCCTTCCAGCCGCTCCCCAAAAAATCCGGGCGGGGTAATGCCGACAATCGTGAACGGCTGGCCATTGATCTGAAAGCTCGCGCCCACTACCGACGGATCTTCTCCGTACTTCTGCTGCCAGGTGCGATAGCTCATCACCGCCACCGAAGGCGCGCCCTTCTCGTCGTCGGACTGCTTCAGCAGCCGTCCCGCATAAGCCCTCAGGCCGAGCGTATCGAAGGCATTGCCCGAAACAAACTCGCCGATCAGCGACTCCGCCGGATGATTGCTGCCCTCCCGCCGCACGCCAAGCTGGTTCGTGCCCGGCCTGAAACGCTGCCAGTTTCGAGAACCCCGGCGTGTTATCGCGAAACTGCTTGTACTGCTCATAGGAGAAGAGCGACCAGTTATCCTGCATGCCGCCGTTGATACAGCAATTCTCGTTGTCGCCGACGCGGATCAGCTCATTCGGATTCGCCACCGGCAGCGACTTGAGCAGCACGGCGTAAACCAGCGTGAAGATCGCCGTCGTCGCGCCTATCCCCAGGGCCAGCGTCAGAATTGCCGTCGCTGTAAACCCCGGAGTCTTGGCAAACTGCCGCAGTGCGTAGCGGATGTCCTCAAGAATCATGCGTCTCGCTCCAAAACCTTGGTCTTAGTTTGGTGACAATCGCGGCAAGAACGGCGAATGCCTGTTGCAACACCCTTATACGCATTCTTCGCCGCCGCTGGTTCCGCAAACCACAGGTAGATAGTATCGCCAGCGTTACTCGGAACCGAGACCCGACGCCTTACTCCGCCGGCTGCTCTGCAACGGGCACATCTTCAGGCCGCTGGCCAGACTGTCCCTGTCGATACACGCGGGAAATCGTGCGCATCAGCGTTTTTTAGGGCCTCGGACGTGGCGCCACTCCCGTTCGTTGCCCCGAAGATGACCTCGCCCACGCGCCGCGCCTGCGGTCGATAATACCAGCGGTTGAAGAGGCACAGATGGTCAGCGATCTGCTGCGCGCTTTTTGCGGATCGAACCGCAAGAGTGTTGAGCGCATCGTCGAGGCGCGACTCGAGTTCGTCGCGTGCGGCCAGCCGGACGAGCGGGGACTCTTCCAGGGGCACAGGAGCCAGGGCCGCCGGATGTGCGAAGAGCGAGGACGAACCCGACTGCTCATTCGGATGCCGCATTCCGGCCACGGAATAGAGGGCTGGGCCGGCAAGCGAGCCTCTGGTCAGCAGAAAGAGGGCTACATGGCCGGGTTCGCCGGCGGGCTGCACGATGACGCCGTTCAATCCCGCCAGTGCACGGACCGCCGGGGAAACGCCCACCACGGCGCTTTCCACCCGGACAAGGCGGGCGTGAATCTCCGCGGCTTTCTCAAAGTTCAATTCCTCGGCGGCCTGGTCCCGCTCCGTGCTCAATTCTTCGATCAGGCTTTTACCGCGCGTGGCCAGAAACGCATGCACCGCTGCCGCTTCCTGCGCATAGCGTTCGTCGGTGCAACCTTTAAAGCAGGGCGCCATGCACTTCTTCATCTCGGAGTAGACGCAGCCGGGAAACGCCGGGTCGGGATGAAGGTCCTCGTGACAGCGGCGCAGCTCGAAGAGGTTGAGCATGCTTTCGAGGAAGGCTTCGGCGGTCGCGCGAGATTGGAAAGGACCGAAGAGATCGCTCGCCGCGGATTTTGTAATTCTATTGGTTACATAAACGCGCGGATAGGCGTTGTCCATCGTCATGCGCAGGAAGGTCGGCGGCTTCAGGTGCAGCCGCTTGCGCGCTCGGTCACCGAAGGCCGCCGTCGAGGCCTGATAGAGCAGCAGCCACGACTCGAAGTCCGATCCGGTCAAGGTGTATTCGATGCGAGCGACGCTCTGTGTGAGGCGCAGACGCTTCGACTGTCCCGGCTGCTCGTTGGGCCTTGCAGCCAGCAATCGCCGCAGACGGTTGCGCAGATTGGGCGTTCGGCTTATGTAGGGTTCGGCGCGCTCATCCGCGGCAAAGAGCGCGAAGACCCCGGCCCGAGCGGGAATCTGCGCCCACGGAGGGTTTTGCGGATCAAACGCTAACGATGAGGAAAGCACGCAATATCACCACTCAGAAGATTACTCTCCAGCGATGGTCATGCCGTCCACGCGCAGGGTCGGAGACGCAACCGAACCGCGAAATTCCAGATCGTTGCCGATGGCCGTGATGTTCCGGAACATCTCCTTAAGGTTTCCGGCGATGGTGATTTCCTGCACGGGGTAGATCAGCTCGCCGTTCTCGATCCACTGGCCCGATGCGCCGCGCGAATAATCGCCGGTGACCATGTTCACGCCCTGCCCCATCAGTTCGGTGACATAAAGGCCAGACTGTACGCCGTTGAGAATCTCCTGCGGCGTAGCGCTACCCGCGACGAGGAATAGATTGCCAGAACCGATGCCGGGGTTTCCCGCCAGTCCGCGTGCTGCGTTGCCGGTGCTCTTCATGCCCAGCTTGCGTCCAGTGTAGGTATTCAGCAGGTAGTTGGTGAGCACGCCGCGCTCGACGATCACCGTGCGCCGCGACGGCAGTCCCTCGCCATCGAAAGGTGAGGTTCCGAAGCCGCCGACGATGGTGTGATCGTCGATGACGGTGACCGACGCGTCGGCGACTTTTTCGCCCAGCTTGCCGGTGAAGAAGGACGCGCCACGATAGATGCTGTCGCCACTGGCTGCGTCGAAGATGGCTCCGATCAGAGAGCGGGCTATCTCCGGTGCGAAGATGATCGGCACCTGCTGCGTCTTCACTCGCCGCGCATCCAGCCTGCGCAGGGTGCGCCGCGCTGCTTCGATGCCGACCGACTCCGGTGTATCGAGTTTTGTGAGCGAGCGCGCGTAGGTGTACCAGTAGTCGCGCTGCATCTCGTCGTTCTTGCCCAGAGCGATCGGACTCGCGGAAATGGAGCAGGACGAAGCGCGATATTCGCCGATAAAGCCGCGCGAATTGGCGAAGACTTTTCGGCCGGATGCTCGCGTCGAAGCTGCCGCCATCGCTGTTGGTGATGCGCGTGTCAACGGCCATCGCCGCGGCCTCGGCACGGCGGGCGTATTCGATGCGCTCGGCGGTTTCGAGAGAGTAGACGTCCTCGTGATACAGCTCGAGATCGCCCTCAAGTTTGCCGAATTCGTCGGTATCAGCAAGGCCGGCGAAAGGATCTTCCGACGTAACGCTGCGCCAAAGCCAGCGCGCCCCGCACCAGATGCTCGACGCCTTCCGCGGAGAAGTCGCTCGATCGAAGTACTGGCTACGCGATGACCGTTCTCTGAGGCGACCAGCACGCGCAGTCCCATGCCGCGCGAGCCGGATTCCTTCAGCGTCTCGACCTCGCCCATGCGCACGACGGTCGAGAATTCATCGCCTTCGCGGATGGTGACCTCGGCGTCGGTAGCGCCTGCCTTGACGGCTTTTGTAACAATGTCGGTGGCGAGTTGCTGAAGGTCGTTCGCTGCAAGCTCGGAAATGCTACTCACCGATACTTTCCTCATCCGGTTCGATCGGGTTCGCAGCCAGACGCTTCACTCCGTCGAAACAATCGCCAAGTGAGCAGCCGCGGTTCTTGGCCCTGTGCTCTCCACGATTCGGCATTGCACCGTCTTCTGATCTCCGGCGCAAGGCGATAACTCCCTTGCATTCCGGGCACCGCAGACGAGGTTCTGCAATCTTCAGCGCCTCGCCAACCGGAATGGTCTTCCATGCATAACGGCGCGATCCGTCGGCCGTCGAAACAAACTGCTTCACATCTACGATTTGCAATTGAAACTTCCTTCCCGTCTTTACCGTCCCGTGCCGCCGACCGTCATGCGGTCGAGCTTTACCGTCGGCATGCCGACGCCGACCGGCACGCTCTGGCCTTCTTTGCCGCAGGTGCCCACGCCTTCGTCGAGTTCAAGATCGTTGCCGACCATCGAGACGTATTTGAGCGCCTCGGGGCCGTTGCCGATGAGTGTGGCGTCGCGCACCGGCGCGGTGATCTTGCCATCTTCGATCAGGTAAGCCTCCTGACGCCGAGAAGACAAACTTGCCGCTGGTGATGTCGACCGAGCCTCCGCCGAAGTTGACGGCGTACAGGCCGCGCTTGACGCTGCGCATAATGTCCTCGGGAGCGTCGTCACCGGCGAGCATGTAGGTGTTGGTCATGCGCGGCATGGGAATCTGCTGATAGCTTTCGCGGCGCCCATTGCCGGTGTGCGGCATGTCCATCAGGCGCGCAGAAAGCTTGTCGCTCAGATAGCCCTTGAGGATGCCGTTCTCGATGAGCACCGTCTCCTGTGTCGGCGATCCCTCGTCGTCCACGTTGAGCGAGCCGCGCCGGCCGGGCATCGTTCCGTTGTCGACGACCGTGACCTTCGAGCTGGCGACCTGGCGGCCGATCAGGCCTGCGAAGGCCGAGGTCTTCTTGCGGTTGAAGTCGGCCTCGAGGCCGTGGCCCACGGCCTCGTGCAGCAGGACGCCGGGCCATCCGGGACCGAGCACGACTTCCATCTCGCCGGCCGGAGCGGCGACGGCGCCCAGTTGCAGGATCGCCTGGCGAGCAGCCTCGCGAGCGAAGTGCTCCGGCGTTTTTTCCGTCTGGAAGAAATCGATCTCGACGCGTCCGCCGCCGCCGGACGTTCCGCGCGCGGTGCGGTCCTCGTCTTTGGCCAGGACAAAGACATTCAGCGCGCCAGCGGCTGCGTGTCGCTGGCGAAGGTGCCGTCGGAGGCGGCGATGAGGATGCGCTTCAGCTCGTCGGAATAGCTGGCGCGCACCTGGGTAATCCGTGGATCGTAGGCCCGCGCGGCGCGGTCGGCGCGCATCACCAGATCCAGCTTGGCGGAGAGATCGCTGTCGAGATCGACGGCCGGAGCGGGATACAGGCTCGGGCGTCTTCGTCTCCGTGAAACCCTGCACCGGCTGCTTTGCCGGTCCGCTGGCGATCAGGGCCGCGGTACGCGCGGCGCGCAGCAGGCGGTCGGAGGAGAGGTCGTCGGTGTAGGCGTATCCGGTGCGCTCGCCGCTGACCACGCGAACGCCGCAGCCGGCGCTGACGCCCTGGCTGGCCGACTTCACCAGCGACTCATCCACGCCGATCGAGGTCGAGGCGACCGGACTCGAAGTAGAGGTCGGCATAGTCGCCGCCAGCGGAAAGCGCTTCGCCGAGGCAGCGCTCAAGCAGCCGCTCCGTGATGCCAAACTTTGTCGAAGAAATACTTCTTGTGCTGGGTTCCGGCTGCAGCCGGAGACGCGGAGAGTGTCATGGTGTCCTAAGGGTTTGATGACTAGATTGATTTTAGGCTCAAGTCCGGGCCGCGGGTAAACGTCTGCCGAAGTAACTTCGCGTATTCCGCTCCGGGTGTCGCATCGGGCTTTTCGCACCGATTCCACGCGTTCTTGCTACTATCGCCGCATGAAGAAGCTTTTACTGCTCTCCCTCGTTCTGGTGTTCTCGGCTTCTGCCTTTGCCCAGCCACACCATCATCATCACCACTGCCATCACTACCACCATCACGCCTAAGCGCGGCGGGAGTGTTGTGCCCCGATTTGCACGCACTCCCGGTCAGCCTCCGGCTTAAGCGTGCTATTTCTAGAACATGGCGACCCAACCCACGTTCCGATCCGCGATACCCAGTCGGAAAATTTCGCCCGCCCCTCCGTTGTCGATGCCTACCAGCGCCGCGCTACATTGCCACGATTGCTGCTCTGCCCGAAAACCTCCGTTCCGCGGTCTACGGCCTGACAGAAGCCCAGATCGATACCTCTTATCGCGACGGCGGCTGGACGATTCGCCAACTCGTGCATCACATTGCCGACAGCCACACGAATGCGTACGTTCGCACGCGGCTGGCGCTCACCGAAGACTGGCCGACGATCAAGACCTACGAAGAGAAGCACTGGGCTGAACTCGCCGACGCGAAGCGCTGCCGATCGAAGTATCGCTCGAGCTTGCTTGACTCACTGCACCGCCGGTGGGTGGCACTGCTTGAGTCGCTCTCCGAAGTGCAGTGGCAGCGCGGCTACACCCACTCCGAGAATGGCCGTACCCCACTGTCGCCGAGGCGATTGCTCTCTATGACTGGCACTCGCGCCATCATGTCGCGCATATCGTCGCATTACGAAAGAGTAGAGGCTGGTAGCAATTCGCTTGCTGACAGCCGGCCGCCACGCATCATCGTCGCAATGTCCCCTCGCCACTGCTGAAATACCCGCCGCAGAACTGGCCCGCGAGCTCGAAGATTTCTTTGCCGAATATCCGCAGGCGGCGATCCTCGAAGACGGCCGCGTGCTCTTCGATATGCGCGTCGCACGTTACTCGCTTATCGCCGATCAGGGACGCTGCCTGCTGCATCTCTGGTCGGAGGAGCGCAACCTCGTCCGCACGATCTGCGGCCTGCAGGTGCGCAAGGATGTGCTGCGCCTGGAGACGCGGCGTTTCGGGCAGACTCGTCCGCAGGTGCTGGAGCTGGTCCCGAACCGCGACCGCCGCACGCCCTCCTCGCGCGAGGCGACGAGCGACGAAATATCTCCTCGTCCTGGATCGCGTGCTCGTGCGCGAGTTTCCCCGACTGGACCGCCGAGGGCCTTCGCACCGCTGCCGACCTTGAAACAGCTTCGGCCCTGCCTACGCACGCGGCGACTTCTGACACGAGGAACAGCGGCATGGAGCGTGATCGCCGTCAACGCCGAAGAGACGCAGCCGACCATCGACGGCCTTCTCACCCTGGGCATTCTATGGCTGGCGTACTGCCGCGAGCACAGCAACGGACGGCGGCTCTTTGAGGGCCTGAAGATCATCGTTCCTCCGGGAACGGCACGAACCACATGTGCGCGCATGCCATGGCTGAATCACGCTGTCGCAAAGTGGGAGTTGTACGAATTCGACGAAAACGCCGAGCAGATCGACAGCGTCGACCTGCGCGACTGGCGGAAACCTCCATTACCAACTCGTGCATGCCTTCAACCCGAAGGCTGCCCTGGAACGTTTCGGCTCCAGCAGTCGATCAGGTCTTGGGGCTGTTGCGACCCGGTCTCCGTGCGGCCACGGAAATCCGCCCGCGCAGCGCCACCGAGATCGCGTTCGTCCTGCATGGCCTTGAATTCGCACGCATCCGGCATGGACTGTGCGCCGGTTCCTTCGCGCGACAGGACGAGGTCACCTTTGGCGCGGGAGACGAATCGAAACGCCGCTGACGCGCGAGACCGAAGACCTCTTCCGCGAGCTCACGGGCCGACTCTTTGAGAACCGCCACGCGAGCGGCTCGCTGCGGAACCCTCTCTTCCGTCTTCAACCCGAGCGCTGGCTGGAGTCTGAGCTGCGGCGCGACCTCGTGGATATCGAGCCCGCCTCCGTTCTGACATCGTGTATTCGCAGGTTCCGGCGTTTGCGGCGGGAGACCGCGGCATGCTCGATCTGCTGACCGTCACTCAGAGCGGACGACTGGCAGTGATCGAGCTCAAGGCTGACGACGATCTCCACCTGCCGCTGCAAGCCCTCGACTACTGGTCGCGAGTCCGCCAACTGCAGCGCGAACACGCCTTCGAGAAGCATGGCTACTTCCCGGGAATCAAGCTCTCCGATCAGCCGCCTCTGCTGTACCTGGTTGCGCCGGCTCTACGCATCCATCCCTCCAGCGACGTGGTGCTGAGGCATCTTTCGCCGGAGATCCCCTGGGAACTCATCGGCCTCAACGAGGATTGGAGGAAGCGCCGGAAAGTAATCCTGCGCAAGCATGGCCAACGTGCTACCGCAACCTAAGAGCCCTTTCGGCGCCGAAGGCGCGTTTCGCTGGACGCGTAGTCCCTACTCGACGTGATAGTTCGGAGCTTCGCGGGTGATGATCACGTCGTGAACATGGCTCTCGCGCAGGCCGGCGTTGGAGATGCGTACAAAGCGCGACCGGGTCTGCAGTTCTTCGATCGTCCCGCAGCCGAGATAACCCATGCCCGAGCGCAATCCGCCGACGAGTTGATAGACCATCGCTTCGAGGGGTCCGCGATGGGGCACGCGGCCTTCGATGCCTTCCGGCACATATTTCGCCAGGCGATTCTGCCCACTCTGTTCACGCGAGACGACGCCTTCAGGTCGCGTCGGCTCGTCGCGAAAATCCTGTGAGCCCTGGAAATACCGCTCGCCCGAGCCCTGCGACATCGCGCTCAGCGAGCCCATGCCGCGATACGCCTTGAACGACCGGCCCTGGTAGAGAATCGTTTCTCCGGGGCTTTCATCGACGCCCGCAAACAACGATCCGATCATCACGGCATTCGCGCCCGCGGCAATGGCCTTGGCCACATCCCCGGAATACTTGATCCCGCCATCGGCGATGACCGGAATGCCGAACTCCCGGCCCGCGCGATAGGCCTCGCTGACTGCCGTGATCTGCGGCATGCCGGCCCCCGTTACCATGCGCGTGGTGCAGATCGATCCCGGCCCGATGCCTACCTTGACCGCATCCGCGCCAGCCTCGATCAGCGCCTTCGCGCCCTCATACGTCGCCACATTGCCGGCCAACAGATCCACATCCGGAAACTGCTTCTTCACGAGCCTGACCGCTTCGAGCACACGCGAAGAGTGTCCATGCGCCGAATCGATTGACAGAACATCCACGCGGCTCTTCACGAGATCGGCTGCCCGTTCAAGGAAGTCGCCAGTCGCGCCAATCGCCGCGCCCACGCGCAGCCGTCCTTTCTCGTCCTTCGAGGCATTGGGATACTTCAGCTTTTTCTGGATGTCCTTGACGGTGATCAGGCCCTTCAACTCATAGTCGCCGTTCACCACCAGCAACTTCTCCACGCGATGCTTGTGCAGGATGAACTCGGCTTCTTCGAGAGTGGTGCCCACAGGCACGGTGATGAGGTTGTCTTTGGTCATCACGTCGCCGATGGGGATATCGGTGCGCGTCTCAAAACGCAGATCGCGATTGGTGAGGATGCCAACCAGCCGCTTGTTCTTGGTCACCGGGACGCCGGAAATTTTGTAGCGGCGCATCACGTCCAGCGCGTCAGAAATGAGCTGATCGGGCGTGATGGTGACCGGATCGACAATCATCCCGCTCTCCGACCGCTTCACCTTGTCCACCTCGCTTGCCTGCTGGTCGGGCGTCAGGTTGCGGTGGACGATGCCCAGGCCGCCCTGCTGCGCCATGGCGATGGCCAGCCGCGACTCGGTGACCGTGTCCATGGCCGCGCTCAGCAAGGGCGTGTTCAGCAGTATCTTCCTGGTCAGGTTGGTCTGCGTGCTCACCTGCGCCGGAACCACATCGCTGTAAGCGGGCACCAGCAGCACATCGTCAAAAGTCAGGGCTTCGGGGAGAGGATGTTCAATCATGATTTAGTAAGCAGATGCACGGGTGCCGGTAAGGACTCATCGACGCAGACGGGCACGCAAGGCTTCTCGGTATTGTAGAGCAATTTCAGTCGGCGACCGTTACCACTCGACGAAAATGCGCGTGCGCACTGTTGACAAACGATGACCCGCGCGCGTTTCATACGGCGTTTGGGAAATGAAGGAGAAGTTGATGATCCTGCGCGGTTTGAAAACCGTGGGGACGGCCTTGTTCATGGCCGCGCTGTTACTCCCCCCACTCCTGTCCCGTTCGGCGTTCGCACAACAAACCGACGTGCGCCAGTACGACATCTATAACGGATTCACCTATTTCGAAACGCCCGATCTGAACCTTGCCGAGCGCGGCTATCACCTGCAGGTAGGACGCAACATGAAGACCTGGTATGCCCTGGGCTTCGATTATTCGGTCGTCACCGGACACAACTCCCTGAACACGAGTGTCCTGAAGACCTCGCTGCAGCAGGAACTGAATGCAGAGATCGAATACCTGAAGTCGATCGGCGAACTGCCGCCCAGCTACGAGCTCATCGTGCCGACCGATGCCTTCTCGCAGACCTTCGCTTTCGGTCCGCAGTTCGAATACCGGCACTTTAAATCGGTGACGCTCTTCGCCCGGCCATCTCTTGGCGCCATTCGGCAGAGGGTCACGCCTCATCCCACCGACCCGTTTGCGACGCAGGTGGTCGAGCAACTCGTTCCTTCCGGGAGCAAGATCGACTGGCAGGGCTTTCTACGGCTTCGGCGGAGGATTCGACTGGTATGTGACAAACCATTTAGGTCTGCGCATGCAAAGCGACCTCGTCTACTGGCACCTTTTCAACGATCTGTTGCAGAACGGGGACTGGACGGTGCGTGCTTCTGTAGGCGTGACGTACCGCTTTGGCAAAAATATCGTGCCGCCCGCGCACTAATCGGCGGAGAGCGCCGACTGCTCCGGCGCAAACTTCTTTATGATGCCTTCCAGCTGATGCAGATGGTTGATGTCGTGGCCGCCCATCGTCTCGACTATGTTCTGAAAGGTCATCGTGCCGCGCTCTGGATGCGTGACCGGCTTCGCATGCTCTTCCGGCGCGACCGAGCGGATGAATGCCAGGTTCCAGTTCCGGACTGCATGAAAGGTTGTGAGCGCTTCTCGCGCGTCATAGCCTGCGTAGGTTTTAGCCCACTTCTCCTGATCGAAGGGCTGGATGACATGGTGGTCCTCGCTCAGCGTCTGCCGCAACCGGTAGGCGAAGACCAGCTCGCAATCCGCCAGGTGGCAGACGATTTCGCATGGGCTCCACTTGCCCGGCGCCGGAGACTGATTCACGCGCACCGAGCCAAGATCTTCCAGGATGGCCTCAATCTTTCGCGCGGTCAGGGAGAGGACTTTCAGTGGCTCCTGGTCGCCTAGGTACTCTGCGTAAGGATTCTCATTGCTCATAGGGGGACACTCTTTGGCCAAGTATCCCACAGAAACTGCCGATTTTACCTGACGTAGTCAGCTCCAGCGGAAATGAAATCCATATGCATAGAGCAGAGCCAGTCCGCCGATGACGCTCGCCAGCAAAATGCTGTGCTTGAACGTGAAGCGAAAGAGCTTTGACTGGTCAGCGGCCGACATGCCTGTCGCGGCGGCGGCTACGGCGATTGTCTGCAGACTGATCATCTTTCCCATTACCCCGCCTGCGGAGTTCGTCGCAGCCATGAGAACGGGGTCCAGACCCAGCCGGTTCGCAGTAATGACTTGCAAGCTGCCGAATAACGCGTTCGCAGAAGTATCCGATCCGGTCAGGAACACTCCCAGCCAGCCGAGAAAAGCGCTGAAGAAGGGGAACAGGACGCCAGTGGCGGAGAAGGTCAGTCCCAGGGTTGCGGTCGCTCCGCAGTAGTTCATCAGGAACGCAATGGCGAGTACTGAGGCAACAGTTGCCGTGGGCAGCAGGAGCGTGTGCACCACGGAAAGTAAAGTGCGAATGAATTGCCGCAGGCTCATCCTCAGGCAAATTGCCGATAGAAAGGTGGCGATCATGCATGAGGTGCCCGCCGCGGCGAACCAGTTCAGGTTGAAGATCGCGGGATAAGGAGCCGCCTTTGCAACAATCGGGGGCATGCGCCGCACCACGTTATGCAGAAATGGCCACGGAATGGGGATGCTCACGGAATTCAGCAGGACTTGCACCGGTCGATAGCCCCATAGCAGGACACACAACACCAGCAATCCGTATGGCAGCCACGCATAAATGATTTCGCCAGCGCTGTGCTCGGGAACTCCACTGGCAGCAACGCTCCTTTCGGGGACGTATTCACTCGATGGCCTTGCAGGGCGCCAAAAGCGCAGCACAGCAACGAGGGCAGTGATAGCTGTGATCGAGGCCAGAATGTCTGTAAGCTGCGGGCCAATGAAGTTCGAGACGAAGAACTGGACCGACGCGAAGGCCAGTCCGGCGACTGCGGCTGGAAACCATATCCCATCCAGCCCCTTCAGACCCCACATTGCGAGGATCAGGTAAGTGGGAAGGATGAGAGAAACCGGGGCGCAGAGACTGCCCACGGCGGCGCTTAGCTTGTCCAGCGGCAGGCCGGTGGTTCCCGCCATCGTCACAAGCGGAATCGCGATAGAGCCGAACGCAACCGGCGCGGTGTTTGCGAGCAGGCAGATAGCGGCCGCGCTGAATGCGGTGAAGCCCAGCCCCGTGAGCATGGTCGCAGCGACGGCGACTGGAGTGCCGAAGCCCGCCGCGCCCTCAAGGAAGGCTCCAAATGCGAAACCGATCAGGAGCCCCTGCAGCCGATGGTCCGGCGTCAATCTGCCGACTGATTGCTTGATGATCTCGAACTTGCCGGTCACCTCGGTGATACGAAACAGCACAATCGCCCAGAAAACGATCCAGGAGATGGGAAAGAGCCCGAAGGCAGCTCCATGAAGAGCAGCGCTCACCGCCGTTACAGCGGGCATGCGATACGCCCAGATGGCGAGGACAAAGGTGACGGCGAGTCCGGAAAGTGCGGCAAGCCAGGCCGGCTTACGAAGGACGCCGAGCAGGATCAACAGGGTGAAGATCGGAGTGGCAGCAATAAGAGCGGAGAAGCCCAGACCTCTCCCGAACAGAAGATACGTTTGCGACCATGTCATGCGTGAGGTTGTCCCGCTGCGTGGAACATAGTGATTGGGTTGGCCAATGCTATGGCGGCTTTATCAGAGGTGTCAATCGCAGTCTTTCCCAGAGGTTACCGAGACAAGTCTTCTCCGTCTTTCCTCAAATGACATAGGTCAGGGGGCAGCAGGTCAGTTTGATCTGGGAGTGAAGTTATCGATAGCTGACTTTTCAGGAAGTTCGGAGCCAACTTCCGATCAGGCGAGCACGACGTTGCTCCGAGTCGGCGCTTAAATGAATAGCTCCGCCTCGGGTTGCAGGCCGCTGGTCATGAAGAATCATGGGAGCTCAAGATGCTTCCGCGGATGACCCAATCCTTGCGTGTCCTCGACGGAAGCCTGCTGCTGTTCTTCTACACTCCCGAAGGCCCTGCCAATCGACGTGCTCAGTTTTTGCTGATAGTGAAGAAGCGGTTTATGGCGCTCTTGCGGCAGCGCCAAAATCAGATCACTGATTAATGCCTTCATCCTTCGCATTACCTGAACGCTGTTCGCGCCGTAAAAGCGAATCTCCTCGAATGCCAGGTCCAGGAAATCCTCCCATCCCGGATACGAAATCACCAATCGGAGTTTCCCGCTGTTGTCGCGTGTAGCGCCGATCTCCAACCGCCGCGAACCCAGCCGCCGCAGGAGATCCTCGATCTGATCGAGCGCCTGGACCGCAGTGGTGGGGTCATTAACGGCCGGGGATAGCGCCTTGATCGCGATATCCACTAACAAACGAAGGGCGTACTTGGGATCTTGTTCAAACGTCCTGTCCCCTCCCAGCCCGAATGCTTCTCTTAACGCCTTCTCGTTAATATGTCTAGTCCCTCCGTAGACGCGCAACAGAAGGGTCCCCTCGACGACGAAGTCTCCGGCAGATGAGGCGACCTCGACGATTCCTCCCGCCGCCGAGGACAGAGTGAGGAGGGTTTTCTCATCTAACCACTGGATCGCGCGTGGCCGACCAACGTGAAACACAGTTTGGGTCTGGGGATATTGCTTGAGTTCTTCGGGATCGGCGATCGCCATCGGGGCTTCCAGCGGCGGATACATTGTTTCGATCACATGCCTCCCATGATCCCCGGTGAGACTAAGCATTCGTCGAATCTGGAAGAGAGATATCCTGTCGACGAGTGCGACCAACATCGCCACGCTTGCCAACATGAGAATGACTACCAACCATCCACTAAAAAAAGGGGTATTGCCGGAGCGGTTGCGGTCCAGCCAGGCGATGGCCCCAAGAGCATAGAGGAAGGTGGCCGTGAAGACGCCCAGGGAGTGCCACAGCACGCGATCCCGGACGATCCAATGAACCAGCCGCGGCGAGTATGCGATCGCACTGAACTGGACCATGACGAAGACAAGTGAAAAGACGACGCCTGTCAACGCCATCATTCCCGAGGCCACGGAAGAATACACGACAACTGCCGCTACAGGGCTCATCCCGGAGTCAATCGCGGGCAGCCAGCGGCTCTCAATTCTCGGCAGAGCTAATGCCGCTAAGACCGCGATGGCAGCATATGAAACTGGTATGCCCCAATTGGGCAATTCCATCTTGCGACGACGAGGAGCCATAGACTTGCTTATGTTCTTTCCTCTGGGTGAAGTATAGCGGAGCAATCGCGGTAAAGGCTCGCTCGACACAATCAACTTCAGACCGACAGTTCACTTCGGGGGAATATTGCGCGGATCAGACCGGGCGCCACTTTACGCGCAACAGGATGCAACTGTTCGCCAGATCCCGGGACTAAGAGTTCATTGCAGGAATCTCACGCGGCCCGAGGCGATCTCATACACGGCGCCCACGAGCTTCGCGCGTTCTTCCTGAATGGCTCTCTTCGCCTCGGGTGTTTCCAGCAGTTGGTGCATTGACCATCTAACGTTGGCTTCGACGGCTCGTGCAAGATGCTCCTGTGGTGAGGCCCGTGCATCAAATTCGGGTAGGCCCGGAAGAATATCGTTTACGAGTATCTGAATGCGTGACCGGTGCTCGATGGCGCCTAGTTTGCTGTCCACCGCTGCTTTGACCGCACCGCATCCCTCATGGCCCAGAACTACGAAAAGCGGCGTGTGCAGATGGGCTCCCGCATACTGCATGCTGCCCATGACCTCAGGCGAAATCACGTTTCCGGCTACACGAATGATGAACAGTTCGCCGAAATCGGCATCGAAAATCAATTCGGGTGGAACGCGCGAATCGCTACACCCGAGAATGGTCGCGAACGGTTGTTGCCCTCTCGCCATGTCGGCGAGAGTCTCCTTGCAGACGGTCGGAAAACGTGCGCTGCCCTGAAGAAATCTATTGTTACCTTCGATAAGCCGCTGCAATGCCTCATCAGCGGAAATAATGGGCTGCTGAAGATGATCGGTGGCCATTACGTTCTCTTTCTGGAATTGATAACTCGTAGATAATAGCGGAACCCGAACTCACTCGCCGCGGGGATCGTAGATATTCTCGGTGGGCCTGATATCGAGCGTAATTCGCGGAAGTTAAAGAAACGGTTCAGGATTCCGGATGTATCGTCAGCAAACAGGAAGTGAGCAGCCAAGCGAAGATCCCAAGTCGACGTCGTAGTGCATGAAAAACTGGGTTATAGGTAACAACAACCTTGGTAGAACTTAAATTGACCCACTACCGATCACCGTACCCGATTGAACTCCTCCCGGAATCGGCGTATTCTAAAGAAGCAGACGAGTTTGTCCAGGCCTGAGCCGTGTACTTCCGGCAGGCTCGGAGAGATGAGTGGGCTTATGGCCCACTTTTTATTTGCGCTGAAAGAGTGTTGCAGATTCGTCCGCAAAACCGGATATGGCTCTAAGTCTCGACCAAATTCGTACCACCGCGCAGCGTGTCGCTGCCTCGCACGGCCTTGACGTGGTCGAGGTCGAATACGTGGGCGCGGCCAAAGACCGGACATTGCGTGTCTTCATCGAGAAGAACGCCGAAGAGCGCGCCCGGCTGGCGGCCGAGGCACAGGAAGCCGCTGCGAAACAGGAAAATGGCGTGAATTTCAACCCCCCGAGCTTCAACCTGGAGCAGGTCTCCGGGATTACGCACGACGACTGCCAGGCTTTCAGCCGGGATTTCGGGACGGTCCTCGATGTCGAGGAACTCGTTCCGGGCGACAACTACACGCTCGAGGTTTCGTCGCCGGGGCTGGACCGCAAACTGCACGGCATCTCGGACTTCCGGCGCTTTTCCGGAAGCCTTGTTAAACTCCAGACTTTTGAGCCGGTCGCGGGCAACCGCCATTGGCAGGGCAAGCTCACACAGGTGAGCGATCGCGTCCTCACCCTTGACCTCAGCGCCCTGAAACAGAAGGGCAAAAGCAAGAAAGTGAATCAGGAAACAGCCGAAATCGAAATCTCCAACATTGAGAAGGCCAACCTGATTCCGGAAATCTAAGGCTCGTTCCCCGTCCGCACCGGGTAATATCGCGGGGCGGACCCGAACCTCGGCTGCGCCTCACAGCGCTGTCGAAATGCAATCGAGAGAGAAACAATGGCAAGTGTGCTTTACCAGAGCATTGAAGCTTTAAGCCGCGACAAGGGCATCGATCCCGGCATCGTGGTCACCGCTGTCGAGGACGCCATCGCCCTCGCCACGCGCAAGTATTACAAGACGCAGGAAAACATGCGCGCCGAGCTGGACAAGGATTCCGGCGAGATTCGTGCCTACGTCTACAAGACGGTGGTCGAAACACCTGAGCTGATCGAGGATCCGGTGAACCAGATCGGCCTGGATGAGGCGCGCGAGCTTGCGCCCGAAGTCGAAGTGGGCGGAGAAATCCGCTACTACAAGCCGACCGACGTGCTCGGCCGCATCGCCGCGCAGATGGCCAAGCAGGTCATCTTCCAGAAGGTGCGCGAGGCCGAGCGGGACACGGTCTTCAACGAATACAACCACCGCACCAACGAAGTGCTGAACGCCACCGTGAAGCGCATTGAGCCGCAGGACGTGATCTTCGACCTGGGCAAGGCCGAAGCCCGCATGCCGCGACGCGAGCAGTCGCGCCTGGAGCAGTTCGCCGTGGGCGAGCGCGTCCGCGTGGTGCTGCTGCGCGTGGATCGCGCCGCCAAGGGACCCCAGGTGATCGTCTCGCGGGCCGCGCCGGAGCTGGTCCAGAACCTCTTCCAGAGCGAAGTGCCGGAGATCTACGACGGAACCGTCGTCATCCGCGCCATCGCGCGCGAGGCGGGCGAGCGCACCAAGATCGCCGTCATGTCGCGCGACAAGGATGTCGATCCGGTCGGCGCCTGTGTCGGCATGAAGGGCATGCGCGTGCAGTCGATCATCCGCGAGCTGCGCGGCGAAAAGATCGACATCATCGAGTTCAGCGAAGAGATCACGACATTCGCCGAAAAGGCCCTGCAGCCGGCCAAGGTCAGCCGCGTGAGCATCACCGATCTGGGCGAAAAGCAGCTTGAAATCATCGTCGACGACACGCAACTTTCGCTGGCTATCGGCAAGAAGGGGCAGAACGTTCGCCTCGCCGCCAAGCTGCTCGCGTGGAAGATCGATATCAAGAGCGAAGAGGAGAAGCGCCAGGAAGTCGAGCAGCAGATGCAGGGCATGGGCGGAGGCCCGACGACGGCGATCGAGCAGGTCAGCGAACTGGGCGAATCGATCATCCAGAAGCTGGTCGCTGCCGGCATCACAACGGTCGAAGCGCTGGCCGATATGACGCCGGAGCAGCTGGAGGAGATCCCGGGCATCGGCGAAAAGACGCTGGAGAAGATCAGTGTCGCAGTGCGCCATTACTTCGGGGAATACGAGCCGGGCGAAGAGCGTCCTGCTCCGGTCGAAGTTGCCGCTTCTGCTGATCAGAGCGAGGACCAGGGCGAAGAGGCTGCTGCCGAGGCAGCAAAAGCCGCTTCCGACGCCAGTCTGGCCGAGGAAGAGGATGCGCTCAGGCTCGATCTGACCCAGGACGGCGATGAGCCTCCCAGCGAAGAGGGTTCCGGCCTGATCGACGATGAAGTCGCCGAGGAACAGCTGGCCGAGATCACCGAAACAGGCGAACTCGATGCCGAGGGCGCCGACTCGGTCGCTCCCGGCGAACACGATGTGAGCGAGAGGCTCCGCGAGACAAAGGTCGACGAAGATATCGCCGAACCCGGTGAGTTTCGCGAAGAAGACGGCAAGAAGCAAGAGGGCGGCGCGTAGTCATGCGCCGTTCTTACATACATCGGCCCCAGATGAGCAGCGCAAATCGTGCCATTTCGGGCCATAATAGAAATAGCTTCACAACCCACTGCCAAGAGGTTGCCATGTACAGCTAGAGGCCGTGGGAGCAAGTATAAAAGGGGCGGATGAGTAAAGTTCGAATCAACGATTTAGCACGTGAACTGGAAGTGAAGAGCAGGGCTATTCTGGATGTTCTCGACATCGTCGGCGTCACCGAGAAAAAGACGCACTCCAGTTCGCTAGAGCTCGACGAAGCCGAGCGTGTGCGCGCTCACTTCCAACGCGGCAAGGGCGGCGCAGCCGGCAGTCCGCGCGTCGAGGCCGCTTCCCCCAAACCGAAGATCGACTGGTCGCGCGTTTCGAAACCCGGCGACGTGCTCAAGGCGATCCAGCAGAAGAAAGAAGAAGCTGCCGCGCCTCCGCCGCGCCCCGCGGCCGCAGCGCCTGTGGCCACGGCTCCCACGCAAACGGTTGCCGCCAAGCCGGCAGCACCCGTTGCACCTGCTCCTGTAGCGACGGCACACGCTCCTGTCACAGAGCGGCCGGCACAAATTGCGCCAGCGCCACCGATCGCGGCGCAGCCTGCCCCACGCAGAATTATGCCGCAGCCGCGTCAGGCTGCTCCCATCGTGGCGCCCCCGCCGCCGGCTCCGGCCATTGCCGCCAAGCCTCCGGCCGGCCCCGTGGTCGCCAAGCCTCCGGTTGGCGCTGTAGGTGCCCCGCATGGAGCAACGCAACCGGCCGCCCCACGCGATGTGGTTGTTGCCGCACCGCCAAGCCAGGTAGTCGCGAAGCCTCCGGTTGTCGCTGCACCGCCTGCAGCTCCGACGGCGATCCATCCAGTTTCAGCTCCGGTCGAGCCTGTCGCTGCCGCACCCGCCGCCGCTGCGCCGGTAGAAGCCCCTGCGGCGCCGCGCCGCGTGATTATGCCGCAAACCGGGCCGCGCCCGGTCTACACCGCGCCAGCTCCGGCACCTGTCTCCTCCGCTCCAATCGCGCCGCAAGGCGCAGCCGGACCCGGAGGCATTCAACGCGGGCGGCCCATTTTTGATCGCCGTCCCGGCGGAGGCCCCGGCCAGCGCCCTGGTATGGGTGGAGCACCCAGCGGAGCTCCGGGAGCCCCCGGCGCACGCCGTCCCATGCACCCGACGCGCAGTGCGCCCACCGGTGGAGCACCCGGTGCACGCCCCGGCTTTGGGCAGCGCCCCGGCATGGGTGCACGCCCCGGCTTTGGCCAGCGTCCAGGCCCCGGCGGAGCTCCAGGCCTGGTGCCACCTCCAGGCGAAGCGCCGCGTCCGCAGCGTGCTGCCGGTGGACACGCGCGCCGTGGCCGCCAGCAATACCCCAAGTCCAAGGAAGGCCCGATGAAGGGCTTCGCTCCGCCATCGCGTTTCGGCGGAGCCCAGATTCCCGCTGAGCCGTTGCCCATCACCCGCACCATCACCGTGACGGAAGGCATCAGCGTCAAGGATCTTGCCGAGAAGCTCGGAGTGCGCGGCAAGGATCTCATCGCCGTGCTGCTCATGCGCGGCGTCTTCGTCACCGTCAACCAGTCTCTCGATGGCGAACTCGTCAAGGATGTTGCCCGCCAGTTCGGCGCCGACACCGAGGTCATCACATTTGAGGACCAGATGGCCAACGAGGCCATCGAAAACATCCTCTCGCAGGAAAATCCCGACGAGCACGAGGTTCCGCGTCCGCCGGTGGTCACCGTCATGGGCCACGTCGATCACGGTAAAACCTCGCTGCTAGACGCCATCCGCGAGACCGATGTAGCCAGCGGCGAAGCCGGAGGCATTACCCAGCACATCGGCGCTTACAAGGTCCGCATCAGCAAGCCGGATTCGCCTGCCTTTGGCCGCGAGATTGTCTTCCTCGATACGCCGGGTCACGAAGCCTTCACCCGCATGCGCGCGCGCGGAGCCAAGGTCACCGATATCGTCGTAGTAGTCGTCGCCGCCGACGATGGCGTGATGCCGCAGACCCTCGAAGCCATCGACCACGCCAAGGCGGCCAACGTGCCGATCATCGTGGCCGTGAACAAGATCGACAAGCCCGATGCGCAGCCGGATCGCGTGAAGCAGCAATTGGGCGATCGCGGCCTTGTCCCTGAAGCCTGGGGCGGCTCGACAGTATTCGTCGACGTCTCTGCGAAAAAGAAGCAGAACCTTGATCTGTTGCTGGAAATGATCTGCCTGGTCGCCGACCTTGGAGATCTCAAAGCCACACCGGGACGATCCGCCGTCGGTACGGTCATCGAAGCCAAACTTGACCGCGGCCGCGGTGCTGTCGCTTCGGTGCTGGTGCAGAACGGAACGCTGCGCAATCAGGACAGCTTTATTATGGGCAACACCTTCGGCAAGATCCGCGCCATGTTCGACGACCGCGGACGCGCCATCCAGGAAGCTGGCCCATCCACGCCAGTTGAAATTCTGGGCCTCGAAAGCATTCCCGATGCCGGGGATACCTTCCTCGTTGTCGCGGATCGCGACAAGGCCAAGAACATTGCCACCTACCGCAAGATGAAGGAGCGCGAAGCGCAGCTCGCCAAGTCCTCCCGCGTCATCGCTCGAAGGCCTCGCCGAACAGATCAAGCAGGCCGGCGTCAAGGATCTGCCCATCATCCTCAAGGGCGACGTGCAGGGATCGGTCCAGGTCCTCGCCGATTCGCTCCAGAAGATGTCTACCGACCAGGTGCGCATCAAGGTCATCCACTCCGGAGCGGGCGCCATCACCGAAAGCGACGTCCTTCTGGCCTCGGCATCGAACGCCGTCATCATCGGCTTCAATGTGCGGCCCGAACGCAAGACCGCCGAGCTCGCCGAGCAGGAAGGCGTCGAGATTCGTCTGCACTCGATCATCTACGAGCTGCAGGACGAGATTCGCAAAGCCATGCTCGGACTCCTCGATCCTGTCTTCAAGGAGAACTATCTCGGGCGCGCAGAGGTTCTCAACGTCTTCAGGATCCCGAAGGTGGGCACCATTGCCGGGTGCCGCGTGACCGACGGCGTGCTCAAGCGCGACGCCGAAGTGCGCCTCATGCGCGACGGCGAGCAGGTTTTCAAGGGCAAGCTCACCTCGCTCAAGCGCTTCAAGGACGACGCCCGCGAAGTCACCAGCGGCATGGAATGCGGCGTGGGTATCTCCAACTTCACCGACATCCAGGTCGGCGACACCGTCGAGGCATTTGTCACCGAGAAGATTGCAGCGGAGCTGACCGCGAGCTAGGACGGTTCAATCGATGGATAAGACGATCCGCAAGTACGCCAGCTTTGACGAGATGAAGGCCGACGAATACCGGTACTGGCAGAGTCGGCCCGCGCATGAGCGGATGGACGCGGTTGAGGAAATGATCCAAACCGCCTACGCACTCAAAGGTTGGAAGATGGAGCCGGATGTACCAAGACTACAAAGACCTTTTGTCCGCCTTCCATGCCCATGGCGTTAAGTACCTCATTGTCGGGGGCTACGCAGTCATCTTTTACGCGCAGCCCCGCTTTACGAAAGACATCGACCTTTTCATAAAGAGGGATCCGGCAAATGCGCGAGCGGTGCACGCTGCTCTCGCGGATTTCGGCGCACCGCTCCAGGACATCCTTCCGGAAGACTTCGCTGACCCCCACAGTTTCTTTCGATTCGGAAGTGACCCGCACGGCGTCGATATTCTTCCCGATATTCCGGGCGTCGATTTCGATACTGCATGGGAGCGGCGTGTCGAGCAGGTCATAGACTCCGCCAGCGAGCTTAGAGCATACTTCATTTCAGCCGAGGACCTCATCGCCGCGAAGCTCGCAACGGGGAGGCCACAGGATCATCGCGGATGTGGCTGCCATCCGTGATGCAGCGAAAATCCAAGACCGGCATACGCGAGACAACGCGCCGGGAAGTGATACCGATTGATCGCTTGAATCAGCGCTCTCTCGGTTGAGACATTTACGATGGGAGCACTATGCCCGTCGCCTGCATGACCATCGAGCTGCGCATCGAGCACGCGCAGTCGCTCAAGGATCGCCGCCAGGTCGTCCGCAGCCTAAAGGAAAAGCTCGGTCACGGCTTCAATATCTCTGTCGCCGAAATGGACGAGGCCGTCACCTGGCAATCGGCCACCATTGGAGTCGCCGCTATTTCCGGTTCCCGTGATTACCTCGCGGGACTCATGCGCCAGGTGGAAGATGCCGCCAATCGCATCGCTAACGATCTGGGCGCGCAGGCAGTCGATATCTGGTGGGAATTCTTGGACAGCTAAGAAGCGGGTGGCTAAGGAACGGGTAGCTAAGGTCCTGGCAGCTAAAAAGCGGGTAGCGGAAAAGCCGGCCGACCGTATAGGAGAGCCTCTCTCGGGAAAGCAACTCTGCGACTCCGGTGATCGCTTTTTCGCTAACCGGAGTTTCGCTACCCGGACCTTAGCTGCCCGGTTCTTAGCTAACCCGGTTTTTAGCTGCCCGCTTCCCAGCTGCTTTCTGATATCCTCAAACGTTTAACCAAAGGACAAGAAGATGCCGGAGCCAAGGGCACGTAAATACCATAGAGACCGGGTTGCCGAAACCCTGCGTGAAGAGATCGGCGCGATGATCGAGGGCGAACTCTCCGATCCACGCATCAGCTTTGCATACATCACTCAGGTTGTCTTGAACCCGGGCGGCAAATCCGGACTCATCTACGTTGCTGTCGACGGCGGCCCGGAGGAAGAGGCGCAAACGCTCGAAGGACTCATGGCTGCGCGCGGGCACATCCGGCACACGCTGCTGGAGCGCCTGGGCACTCGCCGCGTCCCCGACCTCACTTTTCACATCGATCGCTCCGACAAGATGAAGGCGCGCATCGACGAACTGCTTGGCCGAAAGCGCAATCGGCAGAAGGACGTTCCCAGCAGCCCGGGTCAATGAACGGCCCTGGCAAACCATCTATGCAGCGACGTGACGACATCCACGCGGTTCTCCACGCCATTGAGCGGGGTGAGCGCTTTTTGGTTTCCGCGCACGCCCGTCCCGACGGCGACGCGGTCGGCTCCATTCTCGCCTGCGGCATGATTCTGGACCAGCTCGGAAAGCAGGTAGACATGGTTTCCTGCGACCGCGTTCCGCTCATTTACCATGGACTTCCCTACTCCAATGCCATTCGCCGGGTCACGCGCGTCGAAGGCAGCTACGACGGCGTCATCCTGCTCGAATGCGACAGCATCGAGCGCTCGCGTCTTAAAGGGCTCGAAGGCCGCGTCATCATCAACATCGATCACCACGCCAGCGGGCGCGCCTTCGGCAGCGTCAACTGGATCGACACCGGCTCCTGCGCCGTCGCCGAGATGGTCTACGATCTGGCTACCCTCGCTGGTGTGGACATCACGCCCGACATGGCCACCTGTCTCTACACAGCCGTGCTCACCGACACAGGTTCGTTCTGTTACGCGGGCACCGACGCGCACACTTTCGATCTGGCCGGCGACCTGGTGCGTCATGGCGCCAACCCCACGCTCATCGCTCAACACACGTATTTCTCCAACCCTACATCCAAAATGCTCCTGCTCGGCGCAGCCCTTTCTAACCTGCACCGGGAAGGCCGCCTCGCGTGGATGTGGGTCTCCTGCGACGATATGCAACGCACTTGCGCCGCGGAAGAGGACTGCGAAGGCCTTGTGAATTATGCCATCGGCATCGCTGGCGTCGAGGTTGCCGTATTCCTGCGCGAATTACCCGACCACCGCGTCCGCCTGTCCCTGCGCAGCAAGGGAGAACTCAACGTTGCGCGCATTGCCGAGCGCTTTGGCGGAGGAGGACATCTACACGCCAGCGGCTGCACGATTGACGGCCCCTTGCCTGAAGCGGCGGACCATATCCTCGACCATCTTCGCGAATGCCTGCAGAGCTCCATGCACGAATTCGCCTGATGCTTCGTATATCCAGGTGCCCAGACCGGACAGCATCGAGCGCTTTACGATTTTCCTCGGCCGATCTGTTAGCCTTGTCCCGAACCACCTGATAAACTGTGGGCATTCCTCCCAGAATCAAAACGCTGTCCTATGGTCCTACCAGTCTGCTCGCGCGCTTCCCTGTCCTGGAAACAGTGCTCGAAGCGACAACCCTGTTCGTCCTCACCGCATTTTTCCTCTTCTATGGCCTGATCCCTATCTTCGGAGGACCCGGCTTCGGGCTGGTGGGCGCTGATGAGCCTCGCTATGCGCAGGTGGCGCGTGAAATGCTCGCCCGGCACGACTACATCACGCCCATTCTGTGGGGAAAGCCCTGGCTCGAGAAGCCGGCTCTTTACTACTGGCGCGCCATGTTTTCCTTCCGCGAGTTTGGCGTCCACGACTGGTCGGCACGGCTGCCCTCGGCCAGCTTTGCCTTCATTCTCGTCACACTGATCTACCTGCACATTCGGCGCTTCCGCCGTGGAGGCCAGCTCGACGCGGCGCTCATCACAGCATCCTGCGCCGGCATCATCGCCTTTGCACGCGGCGCCTCAACGGACATGCAGCTCGCAGCCCCCTTCTGCATAGGCATGCTCGGCTGGTACGCCTGGTATGAGACGGACAGCAAATTCTGGCTCTTCGATCTCTACTTCTTCGTCGGAGCCGCAACCCTCGCCAAGGGTCCGGTGGCGCCCTTCCTGGCGATTGTCATCATCGTGGCCTTCGCCGCGCTGCGACGAGAGTGGGCTATTCTGCGCCGCACCATCTGGTGGCCAGGAGTCATCCTCTATCTCGCCATGGTGTTGCCCTGGTTCATCGCCGTGCAGAAGCGAAACCCCAATTTTCTGAAGATCTTCTTCCTGGAACACAACCTCGAGCGCTTCGCCACTGGCCGCTTCCAGCACGAACAGGCCTTCTGGTTCTATTTCCCCATTGTGATTCTGGCGCTTACCCCCTGGGCAGTCATCGCCATTGCGGCCTTCATCGACGCCGTCCGTCAATCCATCGCCGAATGGAAAGCTCGTCGTTCCAAATACCATTACATGGGTAATTTTCGCGCCGGCGACGCCTTCCCCGAGTTTCTCGTCCTCTGGGCGCTCATCCCCATCATCTTTTTTTCGCTCTCGGAGTCTAAACTCCCCGGCTACATTCTTCCCTCCATCCCGCCGCTCACCATTCTCACGGGCGATTACCTGAACCGGATGCGCGAGCGTGGGCTAAAGCCGTGGCTGCTCATCATTCACGCCCTGCTTACCGGAGTGCTCACCGCCTTCGTCGTTCTCCTGCCACTGCATCTCCAGCGACCCGAAGCTCTGCCGCCTTTCAATGCGATCCTTGCCGGAGGCATGACCGGGTTTGCCTCTGTAATCTTCATTCTTATTACCGTCTACCGTTTCGGACTCAAGCGCCTGCGCATTGCCACCATGGCCCCCATGGTCATCATGCTGTTATTCCTCTTCGGGATAGGCCCATTTTTCGGCATCCCCGCCTTTGCCAACACCAAGCGCAACATTGCCCTGATCGATCTCACCTACTCCGCCCGCCCCCTGGCACAGATCCTCGAGCGAATCACGCCTCCCGACGGAACGGTGGCCGTATTTCAGGTTCGCCGCGATCTGGAATATGGGCTTTCCTTCTATCGCAACAGCCGCGTCGTAAATTATGAGAAGGATGGAGTTCCACGACAGCAGCACATTCTCGTGGTGCGCGAATCCTACATCGACCAGTTGCGGCCGCTGCTTGCGGGAAGGACATACGAGCCCCTTTTCACGTATCCTGCTCAGAACCTGGTGGTGTACGCTGTTTCCGCGAGCCAGTAGCTTGATGCATCTCGTCATGGGCTAAAACTAAGCCGATCTTTGAGAATCGGTCCTGATAGCCGTGCGCAGACTGCTGGTTGGATGGGCGCCGCTTTGCCGGGCGCGAATATTCTGGGCATTGCCCATTTTATGGATATCGCTACCTGAACGAGGACCGTCAGTTCAGGCAAAATATCCAGTACGCTTCTCCCGACCCCGTTGCGCTGGCTGCCGTTGATTCCTGCGCGTAAATTTTTACTCAATGCAAGGGACACCATGACACCGGCGCTCCAACTCGAGATCCTCGACCTCCGGCACTTCTCGGCAGCCAGCCTCCGTCCGCTGCTCGAAGCCGAGTCGCGCCTGTGGAGCGAGCGCCTCGAGTGGGATTACAGGGCCTCAGCCGATCTTCTGCTGCAGTATCTTGATTCGCGCTTGCTGCCCGGCTACGTAGCCATCGAGAATGGGCGCGTCGCCGGCTACCTCTTCTGCGTCTACGAAGAACGCAAAGCCGTGATCGGCGATGTCTTCGCCGTCCAACCGCAAAACTCCGAGGCCACGCCCACCGACATCGAGTTGCGCTTGCTTGAAAGCCTGATCGAGCTGCTGCAGAACTCTCCAGGCGTTGAACGCATCGAGTCGCAGCTTCTCCTGCACCCTCATGGTCTGCACGCCGGCGCTTTCCGTGCTGCTGGCTTTCAGATTTACGAGCGCCTCTTCATGCGCCTTGACCTGTCAGGACTTGCTGCTGCGAGTGCTCGCCATTCGTTGCCCGAAGGTCTCACCATGCGGCCCTGGCGCGAGGATGATTTCAATGTCGCGGCCCATCTGATCTCGGGCGCATACGAGGGCCACCTCGACAGCCACATCAACGATCAGTACCGCACGGTTGCCGGCTCACTTCGATTTCTGCACAACATCGTCCGCTTCCCCGGCTGCGGATTGTTCGACGCAGCCGCATCGCGCGTGCTGTTGCATTCCGGCAGCCACGAGATTGCCGCAATTCTGCTTTGCTCGCGTGTGCGTCAAGATGTCGCCCACGTTACGCAGCTCTGCGTTGCCAAAGACAGCCGCAGCCACGGGATTGGCAGCATCCTGATCGACGATTGCGCCGCGCACCTGAAAGCCCAGGGATTTCGCGCGCTTACTCTCACCGTGACCGAGGCCAATCAAAACGCGGTTAGCCCTCTACCGGCGCGAGGGCTTTAGCGTGACGCACAATTTTGACGCTATGCTTTGGGAGAGAGTGCCTGGAAGGCCGGATCGTTAAAACGCGGGTGGCCGAGACCAGGTGGTGGAATTGCGATCCTGTTGACGGAACCTCCTCCCGCCAAACGCTTGCATAGGTCGTTGGTGTACCGACCGCCAGCTTCACCGCTACCCGCTTCTTAGCTGCCCGGAGTTTAGCTGCCCGGTTTTCAGCTGACAGCTATCTCCTGATCAACCACATCACCCAGCTAGCCACGATCACCACGCCAACGAACATGCTCCAGCAATAGAGGCCGTAGCGAACCATGGCCTTCGGTGTGGATCGTTGCGTGATCCCGAAGACTACGGAGGCAAAAGTGGCGAAGAGCAGGACAGCGGAAAAGTGCGAGGGAGCCAACATTAAGCCTTCCTGCCAATGCGCAGGTTGTGCGCGTCAACGGCGGAGATGAAATTCAGCAGTCCCGCCACGACCACGAACTTCGTCCCGTAGTCGGCAGTTGCGATCTGCGACCGCGCCATGTCCCAGGTCGAAAATCCGGCCCAGCGCATAGAAAAGCCCGTTGCCCAGGTCGCCGGCGAAGCCCAGCATGTCGAGCACGTCGCCGGTGTTCGGCACGTACAACTTGCCCTGCATCGCCAGTCCCAACCAGAACATCGATGCGATCGAGACGAACAGCAGCAGCCCGCGCACCCAGCGCCCGGTCAATACGTGACCCGCGCCCGGAACCAGCCAGCCTAAAATAAGGGCCGAGTAAAGGAAGCCCTGCGAGGTCGTTTGCGTCTTCGCGGGCACTTGAACTTTGGAAGCCATTTCTCTTTTGAATATAACAGGGTGCAGGCTCTCAGGGCTCCCGAATCAGGCCGCGCAGGGCCGATACAATGGAGTCTGTGAACACCGTTTGCGCATCAATAACGGATACGTGAAACTCAGGAGCACGATGGAACAGAATCTGCAGCAGACGATATCGCTTCTCTCCCGCACACCCGCTGCCATCAATGCGCTTCTGCGCGACCTGCCTGAAGCGTGGACGCACCGGAATGAAGGCGAAAATACCTGGACCGTCTTCGAGGTCGTCGGGCACCTGATTGACTGCGAGCGCACGAACTGGATTCCGCGGGCGAAGATCATACTCGAGTCGGGCGAAAGTCAGCCGTTCACCCCCTTCGATCGCGGCGGACACATCCGCGAGACGCAGGGCAAGTCGCTGGGCCAGTTGCTCGACGAATTTTCGCGGCTGCGGTCGGAGAATCTGGACGAGCTGCGCGCATGGAATCTTCAGCCCGAGGACCTCGCGAAGCGCGGACGGCATCCCACCTTCGGAGTCGTCACCCTGTCGGAACTGCTGGCCACCTGGGCAGCTCACGACCTAACACACCTGCACCAGATCTCCCGGATCATGGCCCATCAATACCGAGAGACCGTAGGCCCGTGGAGCAGGTTCCTCGGTGTGCTGCAGTGCGCCGGACACAGCGCCAGCGGCTGAGCGCTAAATTCTCACCAGCTCCTGCTGCACCCGACCTGTCGCGACGGCACGCTCCGGCGTGGCAATCATGTTCAGCTCGCTGCGAATTCCGAACTTCTCGAGGTAAATCCCGGGCTCGACCGAAAAGCAGGTATTGGGCAGAATGAGCCGTTCGTCATGCGTCTCCAGGTTGTCGAGATGCGCCCCGTTGCCGTGCAGCGTATTGCTGATATTGTGTCCTGTCCGATGCGTGAAGAATTTGCCAAAGCCGGCCTCGCCGATCACCGCACGCGCCGCATCGTCCGCCTGCCATCCGGCGATGGGCTGCCTGCTGTAGAAGGCTTCTTTCACCACCTGCACCGCCGCATCACGCGCACCCCTCACCACCTCGAAAACCTGCTGCTCCTTTTCCGATGGCTCGCGGCCCACCACGCCCGTCCAGGTGATGTCGTAATAGCAGGTGCCCGGCCGGTTCTTGCGTGCCCAAATGTCGATCAGCACGAAATCGCCGTCTTTGATCTCCTTCGCGCTCGCTTCCGTGGGCTCGTAGTGAGAGTCCGCGCTGTTCTCGTTCACCGACACATTCGGCCCGTTCTCCCACACCAGATCGGCTCGCCGCATTGCCTCCTGCAGCCACTGCACGATGTCGTATTCCGTCACTCGCGCCGGTGCTCCATTGGCAGGCCGAACCCGGCGTCCGATCTCGCGGAAGCCCTCCGCCAGGATTTCGTCCATCGCCTTCTGCGCCTCATAGTGGCTGGCGATCTGCTCTTCCGTCAGGACGGCCTCGAAGCGGCTCACCAGGTCCGCTGAACTCACCACCGTCTTGCCCAGCTCCCGCAGCACTTCCATCGTCCCAGCATCCAGCATGGAGACGTACATGATTGCGTTGCGCGGTGAGTACTGCATGGCGATCTTCTCGTAGGGAGCCAGCATCGCGTCCAGCCCTATTTCCAGCTCCTGCCATGACGAGTACACGCCCTTCGAACCCGGCAGCGTGTCCAGCCGTCCCGGATTCGATGCGATGCACCAGTTTGCGCGGCTCGCCTGCCGCAGGAATCGCGTAGTACCAGCGACGCGTCACATGCGCGCTCTACGGCAGCCCGAGAATCGAGTAAGCAATGGAATCGCGATGGTGGTGGTCGTAGAAAAGCCAGGCATCCAGCGCCTGTTCGCGGAGAGCTGCCTGAATCGCGTCAATCTGCATGGAGAACTCCTGTCAGAACCACCAAGTCTACCGAATGCCGGTTGATCTGGCATAACCGAGCGCGGCAATCTGCTTTCGTCCTGCCGTTTGTTGCGGTAGACTCAGACCTCGCGCGTTCTCCCGCGACCAGAAATCGCCCCGGCAGAACTCCGCCCGGCGAACTTACTTTATCGAGGCGCTCTACGTGAGGATGGGCACAGCTTTCATCGCCTTCTTAATCGGCCTGGTCGGACTCGCCACAATGATCAGCTCGCACCGGCTGCAGCACATCCGTCCCGTCGACACCGTCCAGTTGATCGCCTCAGGATTGTGCTTCGGCATCGCCATAGCAGTCGCGGCACGCAGCGGCAAGACCGGTAATTAACGTCTCTACTTCTTCGCGTGCGCGGTCTCTCCCGTGACCTCGTCCAGCATCGTGTAGAGCTTGTTGTAGTCCGTAACCTCGGCATACGGAGGTGCGCCGCCTGTTCGGTCGGTGACCACCCAGACGGTCGGAGTCTGGTGCACGCCGAGCCGCTCGCCGAGCGCGTAGTCGGCCTTCACCTCATCGGCCAGCTTGCCCTGCGGATCGATCACGAAGGGCAACGCACGCCGTGCTGCTGCGCAAATTTCTCGGTGAATGCCCGCAGGTCGTCCTTCGTCTCGATGCTCGCCTGGTTGGCGAAGATGGCATCGCGATATTCGTTGCCCAGCTTTTTCGGCAGCGTGTCGAAGTAGCGCCCGTTCACTGCCGCCTGGAAGCTCCAGACGTGCATCCGCAGCGGGAAGTCATGCCTCAGCCACGGCACATGATATTTGGCGGCCGCGTCCTTGATGGTGGGATTCTGCCGTGCGCACATCGGACACTCGAGATCCGCAAACTCGATCAACGCCACGTGGGCGCCCGGAGGCGGCTTGAGATACGACATGTCGTGCTGGGCCAGGCTCACCTGGGCGCTTAGGGCGAAAACGATACCACCGAGAGAAAGCAGAGCGTTACGTAGCATAGTGAATAATCCGATTTTATCGCTTTGGCGCGCTGGCCTGCGAGCGGGATCGCCTATGGTATCGACGGTCTATCCAATAGAATCGACGTAAACCGGCTGTCGCCGTAAGCGGACCATTCGGATTAAGCCAAAGGGAGAACGAGCAGCTTCATGCGATTTCTGATTGCCTTCTGCGCCCTCGCAGGTATCGTGGTTTCCACCCTGGCGCTGCGGGTGCACTACTCGAATGACGTGCAACCCTGCGACATTAACGCCCGCTGGGACTGCGGCATCGTCAACCACAGCCGCTATGCCGAGGTCCAACATATTCCCGTCGCCGCGATCGGCATCGCCGGATACCTGCTGATCGGGCTGCTCGCCCTGATGTCGCGCCGCACCCTGATGCTCGGCTGCCGTGCTCCTTGGACTGGGCTTCGCCCTCTACCTCACCCACATCGAAGCGCACAAACTCGAAGTCTACTGCCTGTACTGCGTCATATCGCAGGGAATCATCGCCCTCATCGCCCTCTTCTCCTTGGTCTGGATGCTTCGACGGCCGGCAGCCAGGTGCCGCCGCGAATCTTGATACCCCGCAGGCGTGGCCGGCGGTTGAGTTTCGCTGGTACCTGTTTCTCCCGGCTTTTCTCATTCTTCCCAACCTGCCGCTCCTGCTCGCCGCCCATCCGCTCAACCTGCTGCTGCACGGATACATCGACCTCGACTATCTCCTCATCGGCCTCCTGTCACTGTTCGTCCCGCGCGTCGTGACCTTCCTTCTGCTTCTGGCGGCTATCCTGGTCGACTTCATCCACGCGGCCTGCGTTACCTATCTCTTCTCCCCCGCTGAATTTCTTGAACACCATGCGCTACGGCGGGTTGCTCTCGACCACTCGCATCGGGTTGATCGTCGCCGCCTTTGTCGCAGCGCTGCTCGTTTGCCTGGTCTGCGTGGCTTGCACGTCGCCCCGCCTGAATAAGCGGCAGAAGCGGCTGGCATCTGCAACCATGCTGCTTCCATTTCTACTGCTGGCGCTTGCGGATCTCCGCAGCGCCCGCGACATTCTGCTCCACCCGGGCGACGACACAACTCCCGCGCGCCTCTCGCGCACTCCAGCGATGGGCCTGCTCTACAGCCAGGCGATCTATCAACGATACGAACGGGGCCTACGTCTTGGCGGCCAGATACGCGATGGCCTCCGCCACGGCGCTCGCGCTGAATCACCTGCACGACTACAGTCGGCTCCGCAACCCAACATCGTTCTCGTCGTCGTCGAATCGTGGGGACTGGCTCGTGACTTCCCTCTGCGCCGCGCGATTGTCGAGCCTTACTCCGATCCCGGGCCTGCTCGCGAAGTACAAGGTCCTTCGCGGCACCATGCCGTTTGAAGGAGCGACCACCTCCGGCGAAGGCCGCGAACTATGCCAGAGCCACCTCGGCGCGTACGTCACAGAGGGCACCGCCGCACAGTTGCAGCGCTGTCTGCCCATGCGTCTGCACCGGCTGGGCTACCACACCCTCGCCGTCCACGGCTTTGACGGCGAGATGTACGACCGGAGTGACTGGTATCCGAAGTTGGGCTTTGACGACATCTGGTTTCACGAACGGCTCGAGAGCCGCCGGCCTTCCCGACTGTGCGGGGCCTTTTCCGGGAAGCTGCGACGCAGCCGTCGCGGCGTGGATCGGCGACAGCCTGCAACAGCCGGGCGACGCTCCCTGTTCGTCCACTGGGTAACGCTCAGCTCGCACCTGCCAATCTGGGGATCCGTCGAGGACGCGTCGCGACTTACTGCGGCGTGAGCGCGACTCACCCGCAGCGACATCCCATCTGTTCCTGGGCTCACCTGATCACAACTGCCAAGCCGATCCGTTCGCGATCTCGCGCTTAAGCCACTCGCCCGTCCCACCATCTTTGTCGTGGTCGGAGACCACGCTCCGCCATTCGACAAGGACGTCGAACGCGCGCAGTTCTCCACCACCGAAGTTCCCTATGTGATCCTCTTGCCGAAGACGGAAGCAGTGCCCTAATTCTTCATCACGGTCTGCACTAGATCGCCCAGCTCTTCCGCCGTAAACGCATTGCCCTCAAGATTCACGGCAAGCTCTCCTTTTCGATCGAGGATGACCGTGTGCAGTGAGTGCGTGACGAATCCGTCGTCGCTCCAGAAGTTCATACCGAATCTCCCCGCAACCTGCTGAATCTCGGCCAGCGGCCCTGTAAGAAAATGCCACACCGCCGGATTGGCCTTCCACACCCCGCATACTTCACCAGCTCGGCGCCCTGGTCGTGCTCCGGATCGATCACAATCGTCATCAGCACCAGGTCGCGCCCTGCCTCGCTGTGAAAGCGCTTCTCGACACGCGCAAGGTTGTTCGAGAGCCGAAAGCAATAATTGGGATTCGGACAGCGTGAGTATCCAAATGTAAGCAGCACCACTTTGCCTTCGAACTGCGAAAGACGAACCTCCTTGCCGGTCTGGTCGGTCAGGACGAAGTCAGGGACGCGCTCTCCCACCGTCAGAGCCTTCACTTCCGGATGCATTGCCTTGTGCAGGGCCGTCAACTGGCCCGCTTCCAGCGGCTCCGATTCCAGACTGGTTGCAACCCGCACGCGGATATTCTCCGCAAACAGATCCTTTCCCCGCTCGACAATGGTGAAGCTCACCGCCGTACCCGGCTTCATGCCCGCGAGCGACGCGGAGTCCCGCACGGAAAACGGCATCTCCATCGCATCCATGTAATTGGGAATCGCCTCGCAGGAGACGATGAGTGTCCGATGTGCCGCATCCACCTTGAGCACGATGCCTTTCGCCCCGTGCGTCTCGGCCGCCCGGGCACAGCTCCAGCCCAGCAGAAAAAACACCGCCAGACTCATCGCACGTTTCACCGCGCCGCCTTACCCCCTCCGAGCTTGTACGGCTTCCGGTCGAGCTTCGTAAAACCCGTCGCAAATTCCTTGATCTCGATGTACTCGTTCTTATCCACGTGCGCAAAATGCTGCCGCGTATTCGAAGCAGGCCACCACACATCGAGAGCCACAATGTGCGCTCCGTGCCCCAGCCCGATGTGCTGCTCCAGCGGATTCTGGCCGAACGAACTCGTATCTCCAACCCGCCGGTAGATCGAGCGTGGCGCGCCGCCGTCGTCTTGCACCGTAACCTTGATCTCTGCCCCCACTGCGCTCCTGTTGCTCTTTACCCCTGCCAGGCGCACGTTAATCCAGTCATTGTCATTCCCCGGATTCTCGAAGACCCGCATGGTGTGCTTGTCCGAAAAGATTGCACCGCCCGTCTCGGCGACAATGTCCTCGTGGCCGCGCCGTTCCAGGTCCGCAAACGCGACTCCGTGCCCCTTGTGCAACTCGCCCGTGCCCGACGAGGCTGTGATGTCGACGAAGGTCTTTCCCCCGTCGTTCCTGAACAGAACATGCGGCAGCATCCCCGTGAATGACGGCTGACCCTGGCCCAGATAGATATCCAGGAAGCCATCGTTGTCCACGTCGCCGAAATTCGAACCCATCGGCATGAACACCTTATCCAGGCCCGCCTGCGCCGTCACATCTTCAAACGTTCCGTTGCGCAGGTTGCGATAGAGCTTCAGCGTCTCCACGTTATGCGGAAGCCCGAGCGCGCTCCGCATCGACTCGTCCACCGAATTGAAATAGCTGGTCACGAACAGGTCGGGCCAACCATCATTGTCATAGTCGAAAAACCAGGTCGCAAAACTGAACCACGGAGCCTGCACCCCTGCCTGCTTCCCCACCTCGGCAAACGTGCGGTCATGGTTATTGTGATAAAGAAAATTTGCGCCGCTTACATTCGACACATAGAAGTCGACATACCCGTCGTTGTCGTAATCCGCTGCCGCGACCGCTTTGGTGTACGCCGTGCGGTCCACGCCCGCTGCATGCGAAATATCCTCGAAGGTCCCATCGCCCTTGTTACGAAACAACTGGCTGGGAGCATTCTCATTGCCGATAAATAGGTCGAGATACCCATCATTATCGATATCGGCCCAGGCCGCGGTCTGCGTGCGGGTTACCGTCTCACCCAGCCCGCTGGCTTGCGTCACATCTGTAAACGTGCCATCGCAGTTGTTCTTCAGCAAAGACTTCCGCACCGGGAACTCCCATCCTCCGCGCAGCACCAGGATGTCCATGCAGCCGTCGTTGTTGTAGTCGGCAGCGACCACGTTCAGCCCGCCCAACTGATCCGCCAGCCCGGCCTGCGCCGCGCGATCCGTGAACGTCCCGTCGCCATTGTTGTGGAAGAAGTGCAGCGGCTCGCACACATCCATGCTCGAAGTCACCACATCGAGCAGCCCATCGTTGTCGAAGTCCTCTACGATCGCTCCGCCCGCCTCGGAGAACACATTCAACCCGGCTGCTTTGGCCACATCCGTGAACCGCCCCACATTCTGCTTCGATTCAAACGCGCTTGCCGGAATCAGGTATGCCGCCGGCACTCCCGCCGGATACTCGCCCACGGTCATGTACGCAAGATTCAGTAACCACCTCACCTCGTAGTCACCCGGCTTCAATTCGAGATATTTCAGGAAGTACTGGATCGCCAGCCGCGAATCCTCCTGCTTCTCGTAGTGCGCGCCTGGACGTAGCGGAGGGGAAAAATCCTGATCGCCTGAATCGCGATACACGCCGTTCTCCATCTCCGATTTATGCAGATAGAGCGCCCCCACCGTCTCCGCAAGGTATGGAACGGCGTCCGGAGCGCTGGTGATGGCAATCTGATACGCCGCCTTCGCCTGCTCGATAGCCCTGTCCATGTCTCCCACGAAGGCATACAACTGCGACATTGCCCCATGTCCCTGCATGATGTCGATCGGGCTGATATTTCCCGCCTGACCGGACTCGGCCTGCGCCATCATCGCGCTCATGCGCTGGATCGCGGCCGCATGCGCCTCCTTGCGGATCGTGCACACCGCGCGCAAATCGCGATTCCACCCCTCCGGCTTGGGATAGTCCTGAAACGCTGCATTTTCTTCCACGTTGCCCGAGACATTAATCCCAAAGCGAACCACTCCCGAAGCCGTGAGTTCCTGAATGCGCTCCGGATTCAATTCAATCGCGTGTTTGCCCGAGGGAAAAATGGTGAGCACCGCAAACCCCGCCGGGATATGAACGACAGCAGAATACTCTCCGGCCTTCAACCCCTTCAGGGCGTCGCGCAACTCAGGCCGCAGCTGATCGGGATCGAGCTGCCCCATCGAGCCACCGTCATTCGAAGTCGGGTCGATGGATCTTTCTTTCGCCAGCACGCCAAAGTCCGCGCCCGATTTGAGCTGCTTGAGGACATCCGCCGCCTGCTGGGCCGTCGCCGTCACAAGAATGCCGACTTCCGGCAAAGTTCCCGGTTGCTGGGCGCGGACCGCCGGAGGTGACATCGCTCCCCAGAACATAAACAACCACAGGAGCACAGCAGGTTTAGAAAGAACCGGCACTGTTACAACACTGCGACCCTGCATCCGCTCCTCAAACGTCAAACTCACTGCGTCAACATTAGACTATCGAGCGGAAGCCGGTCTCGACCCCGGAGCCGAATCAGGAGCCGAATACAGTGAGGTGGCGACTCCTCAAATGCCAGAACCGTCATACCCCGGCGCGTTTCGATAGACTTTTCCAAGAGAACCCTATTGAGAACACACAGGAAGAGTTAATCATGCGGTCGATATTTATGAAACGATTAACGACTTTCCTATTGGCCTGCGCATGGTGGTCCGCGCTGGGCCAGGTGAACACCGGCGAGCTTCGCCTGAAGGTGACCGACTCCACCGGAGCGGGCGTTCAGGCATCGGTGACCGTGCTCAGCCAGGGAAATCAGTACAGGACTTTGCTTACGACCGATGCAGAGGGGACTGCCGATATCCATCGGCTGCCCTATGGCGTTTACCTGATCACGGTCGAGAAGCAGGGCTTCTCTTCCATTTCCAACGTGCTGCAAGTCGGGTCAGCCATCCCCATCGATTCGGTGATCAAGCTTCAGGTCGCTCCGGTGAATACGGTCGTCGATGTAAATGCCGAGGAGACGCTGATCGATCCGGACCGGCCCTCGTCCATCATGGAGATTGGCTCAAAGCAGATCCAGGACCGCGTGCAGTCTCTACCCGGTCGATCGGTGCAGGATCTGGTGGTCACACAGCCGGGCTGGCTCTATGAAGGGAATGCCGTGCTGCATCCGAGTGGTTCGGAATACCAGACCCAATTCGTGATCGATGGACTTCCACTCACCGACAATCGTTCGCCCAGCTTCGGCCCGGAGATCGAGGCCGACGATCTGGAATCGATGAGCATCTATACCGCAGGCTTTCCCGCAGAGTACGGCAGAAAGATGGGCGGCGTCGTGGAGTTGAACACCAAGCGCAACCCGGATGCAGGCCTGCACGGCGAGTGGATCCTGACGGGCGGGACTTACTACACCTTGGGCTCCTACGGAAAGATTCAGGACACCTGGGGCAAGAACACGCTTTCGGCGACGGCGTCGGGTGGGATGTCTGCGCACTACCTCAATCCCGTCGTGCCGGAGAATTTCACCAACAACGGAACCACCGGCGATTTCTCGGTGAAGTATGGACGGGATTTCAACGAGAAGGACCGCTTGATCCTCAGCGTCCGCCACGAACTCTCGCGCTTCGATATTCCTAACGAGCTGGTGCAGCAAGAGGCGGGTCAGCTGCAGACCGGCGACAACTTCGAAACCCTGGGGCGCGGTCAACTACACACACATATTCTCGGCGGACAGCCTTGGCACGCTGGAGGGATTCGTTCGCAACAATGCCAACGATCTCTATTCCAATATCTTCTCGACGCCGATCATCGCCTTCCAGCACAACTACTTCAACGAAGGCTACTTCAAGGGAACGTATTCCAGGCACTACCACAATCAGGAGTTCAAAGCCGGAGTCGAGTCTGACAACGCTTTTCTGCACGAGAAATTTAACTACATCATCACCGATCCCTCGCAGTTCGATCCGGACACTCCTCCAACTCTGAGTTTCGTCGACAGCCGCCCGGATCTGGAACAGTCTGCGTTCGTGGAAGACATGATCCACCTCGGCAAGTGGACCATAAGCGCCGGACTCCGCTGGGACCATTACCAGCTAATCCTGAATGAGAACGCAGTCAGCCCGAGAGTTTCGGTTGGCTACTATATTCCGTCGTGGAAGACGGTGCTGCATGCTTCCTATGACCGCGTCTTTCAGACACCGTCCTTTGAAAACATCCTGATCTCCAGTTCGCCTCAGATCGATGCGCTGAGCAGCGATTTCCTGCGTCTCCCGGTGCAGCCGTCGAGAGGCAACTACTACGAAGGCGGCATGACCAAGGCCTTTGCCGACCGCATGCGTCTGGATGTGAATGTCTATCGTCGCTACG
Organism: uncultured Acidobacteriota bacterium; assembly: GCA_963735555.1. GTDB lineage: Bacteria > Acidobacteriota > Terriglobia > Terriglobales > Acidobacteriaceae > Silvibacterium. Next base: position 221,733 of record CAVTLP010000009.1, on the reverse strand, counting down.
TCACAAACTATGCCGACGACGATCAGTTGCTCAACACCGGTGTAAGCTATCCGATCGCGTTCGATCACGCGATTATCTATGGCGCGGAGGGCAAGCTTGAAGTCGTCCGCCTCGGCCAGCTTACCGGATATATTAGCTACTCATACATGGTAGGGAATGTCTGGTTCCCGGTGACCGGCGGGCTGTTTCTCGGCGATGATGCTGACAACGCACTGGACCAGACAACCGGCCATTTCCCCGACTCCCAGGACCAGCGCAACACGGTACGAACGCGGTTTCAATATCAGGCTGCGCGCCGCATCTGGCTGGCCGCTGGAGCTTCCTACGGATCCGGTCTGCCCTTCGACTATCACAGGCACAGAGGCGGACGCATTGGCGCAGTACGGCCCTGCCGTCATCAGCCGTATCAACTTCGATCGCGGACGTATCAAACCCCAACTCGCCGTCTCCGCATCCCTGGGTCTCGACCTGTACAAAGGCGAGAATATCAACACGCGCCTTCAACTCGACGGCGACAATCTGAACAACCGGCTGAACGTGATCGACTTCGGAGGTCTCTTCTCCGGCAATGCCATCGCGCCCGGACGCAGCTGGGCTCTGCGTCTGAATACCAGCTTTTAGTCTCTTACGGACTCAGGGCGTGTTCACACTAATTGCCTGGAGGACTACTTCTTATAGGTGGGATCAAACGTCAACTCGCGCACCCAGATGTTGCGGAAGCTGATCGGCTCGCTCTTGTCGCCGTGCGCCTGCAGCTTGATCGGCGCGCGGTCATAGGCCTTATAAAACGGCTTGCCCACGAACAGGGTCTGTCCTTCCACCTGAAAATGGTTCTGCACCACGACGCCGTTGAAGAAGACCGTCACAAACGCCGGTGTCTTCAGCGAGCCGTCGCCGTTGAAGCGCGGCGCTGTCCACACTACGTCGTAGCGTCTGCCACTCGCCGGGCTTGCGCGAAGGCGTCGCCAGCGGAATCGCCTGCTTGTAGATCGACCCGGCCTCCCCGTTCACATAGGTCTTGTTGTTGTAGTTGTCCAGCACCTGCAGCTCATAGCCCGCATCGCCCGGCCCGGTTGAGGCCAGAAAGACTCCGCTGTTGCCGCGCGCCTGATCCGATCCTGTGATTGTCGTCGGGATCTTCCACTCGATATGCAGCTGGTAGTCCTTGAAAGTCTTCTTCGTCTCGATATTACCAACGCCATGCTCCTTGCTCACCGTCAGCGTGCCGCCAGCCACAACCCACTGTGCGGGCGTGTGGTCCTGCGCGCTTACCCACTCATCCTGGTTCTTTCCGTCGAAGAGAATGATGGCATCGGAGGGCGGATCCGCGTCAGTCTTGCCGGGTGTCACAGTCGGAGGTACCGGCGCATACACCTCCGTATCCTGGTGCTTCATCTGAGGCTCAGTCTGCTGCGCGAAAGCAGGTACGACAAAGGCCATCACAGTGGCGGCGATAAGAGACTTCCTGGTGAGGGTTCGCATAGTCACAGATGAAGATACCATCTAGCTCCCCAGGCCGCTTCCTCAGCTTCGCCAATTCATTTTCTGAAGCGCCTCATTCGACTCACTCCAGGCTTCGAATTATTCTCAAGAAAATTGAACAAGCCTGTCGATTTGACTAGTCTTCATTCGACGTGTTGATAGAGCCGGGATCTGGAAGCCCGGCTGATAAACCATAAGGAGCTCGAAAATGAAATTTCTATGCATCTACAAACCTGCCAAGCCAGAGGGCGGTCTTCCGTCCCCGGAAGAAATGGCAAGAATGGGCGCTCTTATCGAGGAGAGCATGAAGTCCGGGGCGCTGCTTGCGACCGAAGGCTGCATGCCGAGCGCGCTCGGTGCGCGTGTCCGTCGGACAGACGGGCAGTTCGCCGTAACCGATGGCCCCTTCAGCGAGGCGAAGGAAGTGATTGGCGGCTTTGCGCTGATCCGGGCAAATTCGAAAGAGGAAGCGATCGAGATTACGCGGAACTTTATGAATATCGCTGGTGATGGCGAAGTTGAGCTGCGCCAGATTTTTGAAGCGCCGGACTGCTTTGCCCCTCGCGTCTCCCAAGTGGCTGAGACCGTGCACGCTGGGTGAATTCTTTCCGGACGAAGCGGGTGGCCACATCCGCTTCCAGCCTTGATGGAGAAGAAATGCGATTCATGATGTTAATGATCCCTAAGGGATACGAAACCGCCGTGCCGGGCACGATTCCCGATGCGAAGGCGGTCGAAGCGATGATGAAGTACAACGAATCACTGCAGAAAGCAGGAGTGCTGCTCGCGCTTGACGGGCTCCATCCTGCTTCGATGGGCGCGCGCGTTTCCTTCCCCGGTGGAAAGCCTGTCGTCTCCGATGGCCCTTTTGCCGAAGCGAAAGAGGTGATCGGCGGCTACTGGATGATCCAGGTCAAGTCGAAAGAGGAAGCCATCGAGTGGGCGAAGCGCTGCCCCGGCTCCGAGAACGAAATCATCGAGGTCCGCCAGGTGCAGGAAATGGCCGACTTTCCCGAAGACATCCAGAAGGCCGCATCCGACTTTGCTGAATTGAAGGCGCATGCTGGTCAGCAAGCACACTCCTGACCTGAGTTGCACTCACCGCACGAAGATGGTGTGATCGGTAGCAGTGACGGCTACCGACACACATCGCACCATCGACGCGGTCTGGAGAATCGAATCGGCGAAGCTGATCGCCGGCCTCGCCCGCATGGTGCGCGATGTCGGTCTCGCCGAAGACTTCGCGCAGGAAGCGCTGGTCGCCGCTCTTGAGCAATGGCCCGCATCGGGCATTCCCGACAATCCGGGCGCGTGGCTCATGGCCACCGCCAAGCGGCGCGCCATCGACCACTTCCGCCGCAACGCCTTGCTCGAACGCAAGCACGAAGAGCTGGGCCGCGACCTCGAGATTCGGGAGATGACCGTGCCGGATTTCGACGCGGCACTCGATGACGAGATTGGCGACGACCTGCTGCGCCTCATCTTCACCGCCTGCCATCCCGTCCTCTCGACTGAAGCGCGCGTGGCCCTCACGCTGCGCCTCCTTGGCGGCCTGACGACCGATGAGATCGCACGCGCATTCCTCGTATCCGAAGCGACCGTCGCGCAGCGCATCGTCCGCGCCAAGCGGACACTGTCCGAGGCGCACATCCCGTTCGAAGTTCCGCGCGGGACGCCGACCTTGCCGCACGTCTGTCGGCAGTGCTCCAGGTCATCTACCTGATCTTCAACGAAGGCTACTCGGCAACCGCGGGCGACGACTGGATGCGTCCATCGCTCTGCGACGATGCGCTGCGCCTGGGGCGAATCGTCGCGGAGCTGATGCCGCAGGAGCCCGAGGTGCATGGCCTGGTGGCGCTGATGGAGATTCAGGCGTCCCGTTCGCGTGCGCGCACCGGCCCTTCCGGAGAAGCCGTCCTGCTGCTCGACCAGGACCGCACGCGCTGGGACCAGCTCCTGATCCGCCGCGGGCTGGCTGCGCTGGAGCGGGCGAGAAGCTCGGCGGCACGCGCGGTCCCTATGTGCTGCAGGCCGCCATTGCCGCCTGCCACGCGCGCGCCCTGCGCCCCGAGGAGACCGACTGGAGCGCGCATCGCGGAACTCTACGCGGAGCTGGCAGAGGTTACTCCCTCGCCAGTGATCGAGTTGAACCGCGCTGTCGCCGTTGGGATGGCCTTCGGCCCCGCAGCGGGCCTCGAACTCGTCGATGCGCTGACCTCAGAGCCTTCCCTCAGTAGCTACCATCTCCTGCCCAGCGTGCGCGGCGATCTCCTGGCCAAACTCGGCCGCTTCGACGAAGCCCGTACCGAGTTGGAGCGTGCCCTATCGCTCACGCGCAATGCCCGCGAGCGCAATCTGCTGCAGGAGCGTATCCAAGGCTGCATGTTAGACCCGCGGCGGGTGGCCGACACGTCAGGCACGAAAGAGGGTGCCCAATCCTGAGCGAACCGGGGTCCCCGGCGAGCGCGGCTTTCGCTCGCTGGGGTGGGGAAGCGAAGGGTGGGAGGCAATTTCTCTTTTGATCTCATCGCTGAGCGAAGCACGCCGTGGCGGCCGCAGTCGAAAGATCTGCTTTTCACCTTGCGACGTTGCCCCCCATCCTGAGCGCAGCCAAGAACTACGGATCCACCAGCGCTAATTAGTTGGCGTACAATTTCCCCGATTTCGCTAGAATAGAAATAGAGAACTAAAGGCCCGGTCGCCATCGCAGCCGGGCCTTTCGTCTTCGCCGCGCAGCTCCTGTTTAATCAATTTAGAATCAAACGATTACGGGCAATATCCAATATTATCAAACGCTTACGGCAGGCCTGAAGTACTGCCCTGAAATCAGTGCAATGTTGGCGGATAAACTCGTTTGAAATCATGTATCACCCAATAAGTTGTTCATTTACGGGTAGATAGCGCCGACGTATCCCTTAAGTCGATTCGAATCAAACGATTACGAAATCGGAACAAAAACAGGGGGAGGGGGGTACCCCACCGCGAACTCCTTCGCGACAACTCCATTCCGGAAGCGCTAGAATTCTACCGAACTAGCTGAGAGTGGATGGAGGAGCAGAACCGTGGCTGCCGACGCATTGAAATATACGAGCTTCGCCGAGATTCCAGTCGAACAACTGAACCCCCTGCTGGATCGCCAGTTTGTCTATGGAGAGCAAGGCATGCTCGCTCGCCTCGTTCTGCGCAAGGGATGCGTAGTCCCCGAGCACAGTCACGCCAACGAGCAGATTACCTATGTTCTTGAGGGCGCGCTCCGCTTCGCTCTCGGCGACGGACGAGTCATCGTCGTTCGCTCGGGAGAAGTGCTGGTGATTCCGCCTCACCTGTCGCACAGGGTAGACGCCCTGGAAGATACCCTCGACCTGGACGTGTTCACGCCCCCGCGTGCCGACTGGATCGCCGGAACGGACGCGTACCTGCGCAAGTAGCCGTATTAACGTCTACGATATTAGCGCCCGCCGCCCGGATTAACGCCCAGTAGACCCGAAGCCTTTGCCGCCCCGCTCGCTCGCCGACAACTCCTCGACCACGACGATCTCCAGCGTGGTCTTGGACTCGAAGGGCGACATCTGCGCGATCTTGTCCCCCTTGCGGATATGGACGCTCGCATCCGTGCTCTCGAGCGCCACGTCCGTAACGGCTCCAGCCTCATCTCGCAGGATGCGGACAGAGTAGATCGGCTGGTTGACGTTCACCAGGCATACGAGTATCTCGCCCCGATACCCGGCATCGATGCGCCCTCCGGCGTAAGTAACGCCCTTGGCCGCCATCGACGACCGGTCACCGAGCACGAATCCCCAACCTGCAGGCCCCTCCACCGCAATGCCCGTCCTCACCTTGACCGGGACGCCAGGCAACAGCACAACGTCCTCAACCGAGTAGAGGTCGAAGCCAAGGTCGCTGCCGGCATGGGCGACAGTAGGGGGGCGTGCCTCCGCATGGAGCAGCTTAACCTTCACCATCGATTTATTTCTTAGGCGTCGCGGCTGCTGCCTCTTTCTTCTGCTTGGCCCAACGGCGCTTTTGCGCTGCCGCGATCCGTTGACGCGCCTCGGGGCTCAGCACGCGCTTCTTACCGGTCTTCGCTGACGGGGTGGTGGAGAGTAGCCGGTGCCCGCTTGCACTTTGCAACAACTTACGAACCTGGTTAAGTTTGCCGATCTCATCATCGATGGCGGCAATAATCTGCTCGCGATTCATTTTTGGCTTTTTTACCCTTCTATTTTGACTTTGTTACGGAAATAAGCTTGGGGAACAGCAGTCAACATCTTATCAATACAAGTAAGAATCCGAGATGGCGGAATAGTTTACCACAACGCAAACTAAGGTACCTATGTAACTGTTACCATGCAACCCTTCGTTCCCTCAAGGTTGCGTTCATCAAGAATTCGCATGGATTTTTTGCTGCATTAAGATTCATTCAAATAATCCGGCGCATGATAGCGCCATGTTCGCTACTTATGGCCGTTTTAGACCGAGCAAGTTAGCGCTTGCCGCAACCGGGTCATACGAAATACAACCGGCAGGGCGCCCTCACCCGCAACCTGCTCTCCAGCCGTGGATATCGATCGATGCAGGCAAATACCAAATTCGTCTAGCTCAATCGGTTGCCGAGCGTGAAGCCGCCTGCCGGTTGCGATTCAAGGTGTTCAATCTCGAGCTGGGCGAAGGGCTGATTTCTTCGTACTCGACCGGAATGGATCAGGACCAGTTCGATCTGTTCTGCGATCACCTGATTGTCGAAGACCGCACACGCGGCGAGGTAGTCGGCACTTATCGCATGCAATCCGGAATCACCGCGGAGCGTCACCTCGGCTATTACAGCGCGCAGGAATTCGACTTCTCACCCTATGAGTCGATTCGCGACCAGGTGCTCGAACTTGGACGCGCATCGATTGAGCGCGATCATCGTTCGAGCGAAGTTCTTACCCTGCTGTGGCGGGGCATTGCACAGTACTCGAAGTTCTACGGTCTGCGCTATCTCATTGGCTGTTCGTCGCTGAATTCCCAGGACCCGCAAACCGGCTGGGCCATGTACAAGCAACTATCCGCGTTCCTGGTGAGTCCCGAATGGCGCACTGCACCCTTCGCACGTTATGAATTGCCGGCTGTAGCCACCAATTCCGAATGCGAAGTGAAAATACCGAAACTGATCAAGACCTACATCGCAGTGGGAGCCAGGATCTGCGGCACACCCGCATGGGATCGCGAGTTTGGCACCATCGATTTTCTGACCCTGCTGGACCTCGCGCAGCTTACTCCGGCTGCCAGAAACCGCTTCCTGCTCAACACCGATTAGAAGCATCGTATTCTGACCTGTAGTCTCTACAGGGGGCACAGGCCGTTGCGGGAATAGCTTGCTCTTGCGCCTGTGTTCATCCCATGACGCACTCCAAATGAGATCCGGTCGAATTCAAAAAACTGTGCGAAGCGCCTGCAGAGTGCTCGTGCTCTTTTTGGCCTTGCTCGACGTCCTCGCGCGCTTCACCATTCTGCGCCTGAGGGAACGGCACGCATTGGGCCTCCGGCAGCGCGCGAATTGGCTTCACTCTGCCTGCAGGACAATCGTGCGGCGCTTGTCGATGGAAGTAACTGTTTCCGGTTCCCTGCCCACCAGCGGCCTGGTTGTTTCGAACCATCTGAGTTATCTGGATATCCTTTTCTACGCATCGCTGATGCCGTGCATCTTTGTCGCCAAGTCGGAAGTGCTCTCGTGGCCGCTCTTTGGAATACTGGCACGCTGCGGAGGTACGGTATTCGTTGAGCGCGGCCGCTCGCACGGCGTCGACGAGCCAGCCCGCGAGATTGCCGATGCTCTGACGGCCGGCGTTCCCGTTGTCCTCTTCCCTGAAGGCACCAGCACTGATGGCAGAACAGTACTACCTTTCCGTTCCGCGTTGTTGCAGCCGGCCATTGCTACGCACACTGCAATTCTCCCTGCTGTTATCAACTATTCACTCACAGACGGCGTTGAAGCTGACCTTTGCTACTACGGAGAGATCACTTTTCTTCCACATCTATTCAGCGCTCTCGCGCGCAAGGGAATCAAAGCGAGGATTGTGTTCGAAGAGGAAGCCCACGTCTATCCTGATCGCAAGATCGCTGCCAAGGCCGCATGGCAGAGTGTCGTCTCCCTGCGCGACGCAAGAATCGCAGCACCAAATTTGTGATGGGGTTTGAAGGGGCTGAACTTTATTTCATGACCGCTGTAGATGAGGATCCGGGCTCGGCGTATACGCGGACATAGTCCACCAGCATCTCCTGAGGAAACTCGGAAGTTGCGTCGGGTGATCCGGGCCATGATCCTCCCACAGCAACATTCAGGACGAAGAAGAATTTCCCGGAATCAAACGGCCACACCGCGCCCTTGGGGAGGCTTGAGGGGGTATAAGTCACGTACATATTTTTCGGGCTGTCCACGTAGTACTGAATTTGCTTCGGCGACCACACGATTCCGAACTTATGGAAAGCGTCGCCGAACCTTGCGTTCTTCGCGAGCGCGTAAGACGTGCCGATCGCCGATCCAGTGAACCCCATTCCGTGGATCGAGCCCACATTTGTCGATGGTGTCGATCCGACACTTTCCATAATGTCCATTTCGCCGCACGCCGGCCAGTTGACCGTCGCGATGTTATCGCCGAGCATCCAGAAGGCAGGCCAGAAACCCTGCCCCTCGGGCATCTTGATACTGGCTTCTATGCGGCCGTACTCAAAGCTCTGTAGTCCTTCAGTCTTCATGCGTGCCGATGTATAGACCCCACTCGCGGGCTGACGGGCGACGATATGCAGGTAGCCGTCATTTCCGACATATGCGTTCGGGTTCTTTGAGTCGCACGGCGCTGTGCTCGAGCCGTAGGGGCAGTAGGTCTCGAGCTCGCCATTGCCCCAGCCGCCGCCTCCGGTGTCATAGGTCCAGTTGGCTGGATTTGGCGCGCTCTGAGTGGCCGTACCAGTGAATTCGTCGCTCCAGACGAGCGTTTCCTGAGTGGGGCCGCCGTTGCCAGAACCGCCGCCACTGGTCAGGATCGGGGAGCTGCCGCCGCAGGCCGTTATGAACCAACATATCGACACGCAACTCAGCTGGCGCAGGAGCTTGATCATCGTTCTCTAGACCTCTGTTTCTCGTGGTTTGGTTTAGGTATCCAATACGCTTTCGATTCCATCTGTGTCAATCGTCAACGCTTCGTGTCCATAGCACTCCGGTGACGTGCAAATCCTCGGCGCGCGTGTTAGATATGAATTCAATGCGAACCACGATTGAAAGACTTCATTTGAGCGAGATTTCTCCGAATGTCGTGCAATCGGAGATACGGTCCATGACGGTGGAATGCGACAGGGTGGGGGGGGTGAACCTGGCGCAGGGGGTATGCGACACGGAGGTACCGGCCCCTGTTGTGCGGCGGGCCATCGAGGCGATCCACGAGGGGAACAACATCTACACCCGACTGGATGGTATCGCGCCGCTGCGCGAGGCCATTGCTCGGAAGCTGGATCGGGACAACCATCTCACCGTCGATCCCGAGTCGGAGGTGCTGGTGACTTCGGGTGCCACAGCCGGCTTCTATGCGGCAGCGCTGGCGCTGCTCGATCCGGGCGATGAGGTCATCCTGTTCGAGCCATTCTACGGCTATCACCTGAATACGCTGCTAGCCTTGCGGGTCAGGCCGGTTGCGGTTCCGCTGGCGGATGGAGACTGGACGCTCGATCTCGACCGTCTGCGGGCGGCGATTACGCCGAAGACGCGCGCTCTGGTGATCAACACTCCGGGGAATCCATGTGGCAAGGTCTTCTCGCGGGCCGAGCTTGAGGCTGTCGCGGCGATTGCCGAGGAGCACGATCTTTTCGTCTTCACGGATGAGATTTACGAGTACTTCGTTTTCGATGGGCGGGAGCATCTGAGTCCGGCGACCCTGCCGGGGATGGCGGAGCGAACGATTTCCATTTCGGGATTGTCGAAGACGTTCAGCATCACCGGGTGGCGGATAGGGTATCTTACGGCCAACCCGCGGTGGATGGGTGCGATCGGGTACTTCCACGACCTGACCTACGTCTGCGCACCGTCCCCTTTCCAATATGGATCGGCAGCGGGGCTGATGGAGCTGCCGGTGTCCTTCTATAAGGACATGGCGGTCGAGTACCAGGCCAAGCGCGACCTGATATGCTCGGCCCTGGTCGACGCGGGGCTGACTCCGTCGGTTCCGGCGGGGGCGTATTACGTGCTCGCCGATGTCTCGTCGCTTCCGGGCGCAACGGCGAAGGAGAAGGCTCGGACGCTGCTGCGGGAGCGGGGTGTGGCGGCGGTTGCCGGCACGGCCTTCTTTACCGGAGGGCGCGGCGAGACTCTCCTAAGATTCTGCTTCGCCAAGCGCGATGAGGACTTGCAGCGGGCCTGCGATCTGCTTCGGGGAGCGGTTCGGGTATAACCCCCCACCCCCTCCCCTTACATGCCCTTATCTTCGCTTCTCATTCATTCTATTCAACTTAGCTAAGAGGTTGTTCGCTAAGTTATAGATAATAAGTTACCTTTACCCAAGTCATAGAAACAAAAAGTGTTGTCTACCGTCGTTGAAAGCAAAGGCTTTGCAGCTTCATCCCAGATTTAAGAGCTGCTCCTGGCCCAGTTGCGACGTCAGCCGGGCCTTTCTGCTCCTATTCCTATTCTAATCGTTTGGAGGAAATCCTCGGCCAGGTTTCCTCGAGATCTGTAGCTTTGGAATGAGTAGGATGCGGAGGAAATCAAACTGAGAGTTGACAAAAGCGAGGTGCTAAGATTTAGAGACCGAACGGTTTCTAAAGGCAGGGTCAGCGTTTAGCCGTTCGTGACCCGGAACTGCGAGGCGGATATGGGCAAGGGTGAAGAGACGCGGCGGCGGATTATCGAGCAGGCTGCTCCCCTGTTCAATCAGCGCGGCTATGAGGGCTGTTCGATCCAGGACATCATGGATGCGACGGGACTAGAAAAGGGCGGAATCTACCGCCATTTTGAAAGCAAGGAGGAATTGGCTGCCGAGGCCTTCGATTTTGCGTGGGCGACGACCAGCGAGAGGCGGCGACAAAAGCTGGATTCGATTCCGGACCATGTGGATCGGCTGAAACAGCATACCGCCAACTTTGTGGCACGCTCGGGCTTTCCGGGAGGGTGTCCGCTGCTGAATACGACGGTGCATTCTGCGATCGAAAATCCAGTTTTGCGCCAGAGGGTGCGCGATGCACTGCATGGGTGGCAGAGAATGCTCGGAGAGATTGTCGAAGAAGGAAAACAGGCGCGGATGATCCGCGAGGATATCGACGCGGGCAAACTGGCGAACCTGATTATCGGCAGTGTGGAGGGAGCAATGCTGATCGGCCGGATCGAGCGTACGGATCAGGCTCTTCGGGATGCGCTGGAGCATTTGAATGAGTATCTGGAAGCGCGGGTCAGAAGGACAGGAACGATCGCGCTGGGGTGAGTCTAATTCTTCGCGTCCTTCTCTGCTGCTGAGGGTTGATTCTGCTTCTGAATTGCTTCGTATATGAGCAGTGCGGGAGGGGGGCGATGCTGATTCAGCGAACCGCCCGGATGGATGAGGCCTGATGCGCCGGAGCACCTTAGCTCTTTATGGTGAAACTGACGTTCGTAAGGCGGGGCGGGAAGCTGCCGAGACTGAATCAAGCGGAGTCTTAGCATGCCCATTGGTGATATACTTCCGGCGTTTCCCCCAGAAAGAAGGCCCTTTATGAAGAGATTGGTCCTTGTAATAGTGCTGTTGTGCCTTGCCTCGCCAACTTTCGCCAAGACTCACAAGGATGTGTATAACGTTCCCTGCAGTGAGCTGTGGCCCGCGCTCAAAGATACGCTCAGGAACTCGGGCAAGTACGGCATTATCGCGATTGAGAATTCCGAGATGACCGCTTCGTACAACATCGGGGGCACTCTTGGTGGTAAGCGCACCAACTCCGTTGTGCTGAACAGCAAAGAAAACAGCTGCGAAATGCAGATTCAGACCGCTTACAGCGGAATTGAACACAACGATGCAGGCGATTTGAAGAAGCGTGTCGAAGAATCGCTGGCCAAACTAAAGGCCGCGCAAGGTTCTCCGTCCGCTATTCCCGAGCCTGCGACCAGTAAGCCCGCAACATCGGAAGGCTCGGCCACTCAGGCGGCTCCGCCGGCAAAGCCTGGATCTCCTAACAATTAAGATGGCGGGAATTCAAGGTTGAGATGAGGCGCATTCCGCTCAGCCACGTTAGAAGACGAGTTCACATTCGTTTCTCTGCAACTGCTTTTCTTGAGCGCCTTCCAACCTGAGCAGAGCCGCGTCGCGAATCGCCACAATCCCGCCGAGCGAAACAAGCATTAGTTCCATGACGACTCTGGTAGTTCTACTAGTTGTCCGGAGGTTTTTCGGGGGCTAAGCTGCGAGTTGACTCAACATTGTGCGGCAGTGTCTCCGGATCATGCCGATCGAAGCCAGGATTTGATTTTGGCACGGACCGCGTAGTGGAACAAACCGCGTTGCAACCACGAAAGGACTCTATGACGCACTCATCCATGTCCAGAATCAAAACCACGAATGTTGTGGTAACCGTCGCATTCGTCGCAGTCGTCGTGATGAAGGCGGCGACGGGCGCTGCGCAGGACCCACAGATGCTGGACAAATTGATGGCCATCAAAGCGGCGCAGGATGCGAACAAGCAAAAGCTGGCCACATATACATGGCAGGAAACGGAGAGCATCGCCATCAAGGGCGATGTGAAAGATACCAAAGTTTATCAGGTCCAGATTGGGCCCGACGGAAAACCCCAGAAGACCGAGATCAACAATCAGCAGGCGCAGCCGAGCGGCCGCCAGGGCCGCTTGAAACAGCACGTCGAGGCGCATGTCAAAGAGGAATACCAGGAATACGGCCAGTCGATCAGCGCCCTGGCCAAGCAATACACCACGCCCGATCCCGACCGCCTGATGCAGGCGAAGCAGCAAGGCAACCTCTCGCTGCAGCCCGCCGGGGGCGGCTCGATAAGCCTGATCATCAAGAACTATGTGAAGCCTGGCGACTCGGTAACCCTGACGGTCGATGGTCAGACGAAGCAGCCGATCAGCGTCCGGGTTTCTTCGTACCTGGACGACCCCAAGGACGCAGTCACCATCGCAGCTCAGTTCGGCCAATTGCCGGATGGCACGAATCACGTGGCCAACACGCTGGTGGACGGCGTGAGCAAGCATCTGACAGTGAACGACCAGAATTCGAACTATCAAAAGCTTTGATGGGGCGCGCGTTCCTGTTCGTGCAGAACTCGGCAGTTGCGGCGGCGTAAACTTAGCTCATGGACAGGCTGGGCTTTAGCCAAAGCACGGAGCGATTGCCGAATGTGCAGGAATATCAAAACTCTTTTCAATTTTGATCCACCGGTCACGGAGGAAGAGGTTCGGGCGGCTTCCCTTCAGTTCGTGAGAAAGATCAGCGGCTTCAGCAAGCCGTCGAAGGCCAATGAAGCGGCGTTTCTGACAGCGGTGGATGAGGTCGCGAGTGTCTCGATGCGGTTACTTTCATCGCTCGAAACGAATGCGCCGCCGAAGAATCGGGAAGAAGAGGCTGCAAAGGCGAGGGAGCGTGCCGCGGAAAGATTTGGCGACTGAAGGCTCTGCGTCCCAATCGCGGAATGTCACGTCGATACAGGCATCGAAGGAGTCCAATTATCACGCCGCTCTGTTTGGCTCTACTCTTTGAATGGCGTTCATGAGAGCCTTGCTTTGAAGGTAACCGTGAGAAGACGCGAGATATTGCCAGGCAGAGCCTTGATTCTCACGGCCTTTTTGGGCGGGATGATTGGCTGGGGCGCGCAGGCGCAATCTCTTCCCGGCCAAGCGACGGCTGCGATCCTGACGCCAACCTCGACGCAACAGAGTTTACCTGCAGCGCCCGGCCGGCCAACCGGTGATCCGCAGTCGAGTGGAAGCATTCACGGAACGGTCACAGACCCCAGCGGAGATTTGCTCGAGGGCGCTCGCGTCACACTGGACGGCGCCACGTCTCAGCAGACATTACTCACTGACAGCATGGGATTCTTCAACTTCACCGGCCTCGCACCGGGAACGTTTCGAGTCACCGTCTCTGCAAAGGGATTTGAGGACTGGGTAGCACCAGAAATTGCTCTGCCACCAGAGGGAAGTTACGAACTGCCCCGCATCGCGCTGCGGATAGCAACGACGCAGACAGACGTTGAGGTGGTGTTAACCCTGCATGAACTGGCCGAAGAGCAGGTAAGGGCGGAGGAAAACCAGCGCATTCTCGGGGTGATTCCCAACTTCTACGTCAGCTATGTATGGCATGCGGCTCCATTGAGCCCGAAACAGAAATTTCGGCTTGCTCTCAAGACGTCGATCGATCCGGTCACCTTTTTGATCGACGGCGCGACTGCCGGGATTGAACAGTCGCAAGACTATCTGAGCGGATATGGCCAGGGAGCAGCGGGCTATGCCAAGCGATTTGGCGCTGCGTATGCCGACGACTTCATCGCCACTATGATCGGCGGTGCGATTCTCCCATCGCTTTTCCATCAGGATCCGCGCTACTTTTACAAAGGCACGGGCAGCGTCGAATCAAGGGCGATCCACGCTATTTCTTCCGTCATTATCTGCAAGGGCGACAACGGGCACCTGCAGCCGAACTATTCCAACATCCTGGGAAGCCTGGCTTCCGCGGGAATTTCAAACCTCTACTATCCCACGAGCGATCGAGACGGAGCCGCGGTGACGGTCGATAACGCGCTTATTGGCGTTGCCGAAGGCGCAGTCAGCGCGCTGCTCCAGGAATTTATTATCAAGAAGCTGTCGCGCGGGGTTCCGCGTGGAGCCGGCGGTCAGCCTTAAGAAGCAAACCTCTGCTAATTCGACGCGATCGTGAATTTCACGACTGTGCCCTCGACAAATGTCACTTCGGCGCGGCGGTCGCCGGAGACATATTCGTAGACCTGGGTCTTGAGGCCGTTGTCGCCGACGGATTCGGACAGCAGCTTGCCTTGTCCCAGCAGGTTCGCGACATCATTCAGGCTCATGCCGCGCTGTAGTTGCGCGGTGGGTGAGGCTGCGGGCGACTGACCGGGAACAGGCTGTGAGGCCGACGCCATTGTCGGAGCAGGTGCGGCAGCGGGTTCGGCTCCGCCTGCTTGCAGTCCGCTGAAATCGACGTAATCCGCGAGCAACTTCATGATGGCCTCAGGCGAGAGTTCATTCTCGGGAATCGATTTGGACCAGCGCAGGTTGAATCGCGAACCGCCGCTCATACGCTTGTCCATGACCTGCTGTGCCTTGATCTGGCTGGCGACTTGTGCAGCGCTTTGATTGATGGCGTCCTGACGCTCACGGCGGGCGCGCTCGCGATCGAGATCGCGCTGAAGCTGCCGTTTCTTGTCTTCATCGTCGGTGTTGGCAATCTGCTGCTCGAGGCTCTTTTCGTAGTCGCTCTTGGGAACCACTTTCGCGGCTACCGTGGTGTTGGTGTCGTCGCCGAAGGTGCCGAAGCCGCCTCCGTCAAGCTGGAACTCGATCATGTCCTTCTTGACGACGATGGTGGTGATTCGGGCGACATCTCCCTTGCGGATGGCCGTGCCGTTCTGCTTGAGGCGTGAAGAATACTCCTTCCAGTTCATGGGAGTCGCATTGTTGTAGCGCAGATCGATTCCCTTCTGGGTTCCCGGCATGTCGACCTTGATGACGACCTGCTTGCCGGTGAAATAAGCCACAATCGGGTCGGACCCGTTCTGGGCACCGACTGACAGGAGCGGAAAGGCGATGGCAAGAAGAACTGCACCCCACTTCGACCGATGCATTTTTGAAACCTCGCAGAGAAATTGACGCAGGTCTGTGATAAATGCAATGCCGGCACGCCGTGAAGGTCTTTCGCAGCCTGCATGAGGCTCACATTTCCTGAATCGCCAGCATACTTGGCGAGGCGTCCGGTGTGAAGAAGTTTCCTCGTCGCGAGCGGCGCGGCTTCGCATCTGAGATTTTTTTCGCGACCTTGGGGGAGCCGCCGCATCTACTAGAGACCGTTTGGTCTCATTTTAGATTGCATGGGAGACGAAGGCACGATGGCCGCAAGCAGCGTTCTCGAAGCACCGCCCATCGCTCAATCCGGCGTTCGCGAGGGAGTCAATCCCTGGGTCATCGCGCTAACCGTAACGCTGGCCACGTTCATGGAGCTGCTGGACACGTCGATCGCGAACGTGTCGCTTCCCTACATTGCCGGTGGACTCGGGCGCAGCTTCGATGAAGTGACGTGGATCCTTACCACGTACCTGGTGGCAAATGCGGTGGTGCTGCCGATGAGTGCGTGGCTGAGCAGGGTGTTCGGGCGGAAAAACTACTACATGGCCTGCGTGGCACTGTTCACGCTGACTTCGCTGTTCTGCGGGATTGCTCCGACATTGAACGTGATGCTGATTGCCCGCGTGCTTCAGGGGATTGGCGGCGGCGGGCTGGCTCCGGTGGAACAGGCGATCCTGGTGGATACGTTTCCGGCGGCGCAGAGAGCCTCGGCGTTTGCGCTGTATACGATTGCGATTGTGACGGCTCCGGCGATCGGACCGGTGCTGGGCGGCTGGATCACGGACAACTACACCTGGCGGTGGGTCTTCCTGATCAATATTCCGATTGGCGCCATATCGCTTTTTCTGACCAGCCGGTTTGTGCACGATCCTCCGGCTTTCGAGAAGGAGCGGGCGAAGGCGCGGCCGAACGGCAAGTTGAAGATCGATGGTATCGGCATCGCGCTCATCGGGCTGGGTTCGGCGGCGCTTGAAATCTTTCTGGACCGGGGACAGATCGACGACTGGTTCGGAAGCTCGATGATCACCTGGATGTTTGCGATCGCGATCGTGTGCTGGTCGGTCGCCATTTTCTGGGAGCTGCGCCACGACGATCCGATCATCGATCTGCGCCTGCTGGCCAACCGAAATTTCGCCATCGCCTCGGTGTTCTATTTCGCCTTCGGCTTCGGTCTGTTTGCGACGACCACGATGATTCCGCAGATACTGCAATCGCTCTATGGATATCGCGCGATCGATGCGGGGCTGGTGCTGGGACCAGGAGCGTTTGTCATCACGCTGCTGGCTCCGGTGGGCGCACAACTGGTGCAACGCGGGATTGTGCATCCGCGCGTGCTGCTCGCGATTGCACTGATGACTGTTTCAGCGTCGATGATCTACTACGGCACCTTTACGCTGCAGACGGACTACGCGCACTATGCGTGGGCGAGGGCCTTTCAGGGATTGGGCTACGCCTTCTTTTTCGTGCCGCTGAGCGTGACGGCTTACTCGCAGTTGAGGCCGGACCAGAACAACCGGGCATCGAGCCTGACCAATCTTTTTCGCAACTGGGGCGGGAGCTTCGGGATCGCGTTTGTGACGGCGATGAGCGAGCGGAGACAGGACTTTCATCAGTCGGTAACGGGAGGCACGCTTGCGGCGTCGTCACCAGGCTTGCAGTCGTCGGTGCAGAGCATGGCAGCGTACCTGACTGAGCATGGCTATTCGCAGGCGGATTCGATGCGGGCGGCGTATCTGCACTACTACAACCAGCTCGGCGATCAGACGCGGCTGCTGGGGTTCATGGACTGCTTTCGGTTTGTGGGCTGGTTCACACTCGCGGTGACTCCGCTGGTGTTTTTGATTCGGCACTTCAAGGTGGGTGGTAAGGCTCCGGCGGGACATTGAGTCCAGTTTCAGCTATCAGCGTTCACGGAAGGCCGGCGCGGATGCCAAGTGACGCGGCTACTTTGCCAAGATTTGTATCCGACGTCCAAAGTAACGTACCGGGGGTTGCCAGACATGATGCGATGAGGTGAGCATCCGTCAGACCGATTCCTTTTGAATACAGCCCACGAGTCTTGATCATCCGGCGTACATCTTTAAGATCGACGACCCGCGCCTGTGGCATATTGTCCAGCTTTGCCAGTGTTGGGGACCGGTCATGAAGCAAACCGAGGGCAAGCTCAGCAGCCAGGAACGGGTGCATGACAACCTGATTATTCTGGAGAAGCTTGCGCAGCTCAGGCTTGCCACTCCGGAAGAAATCAATCCAGATATTCGCGTCGGCCAGGATCATAGTGGATCAGAGATCATTCACCCGCAAGCGGCGCACATATTCAAGATCTGGCATGGTTCCTTCGAGCGCGGCGAGGCTGCGGGCGGCTTCTCTTTCAATCAACGCTTTCAAGGCTTCACGGAGCAGCGCTGTCCGTTCCGATACTCCGCTGTATTCCTGCGCTCTACGTAACAATTCGTCGTCGAGTGAAACGGTTGCTCTCATAGGAACTGCCCTTCAAAAAAATCACAACTGAGCACCACTTATATCACCATTTGGGTGCTAATTATGGGTCGTCGGAGAGCTGACAACGCGGCAGATCCGCATTTGGGCAGGTAGACGGAGCTGCTCAGACGCGGCGGCTGGGGTTCATGGACTGCTTTCGGTTGGATTTTGGATTCGACTTATTCCGGGCTGGTGCTCGGTGTGGTCTATATACTCTCAGACCGGAATCTGTGGGCTCCGATCCTGACACATGGTCTGGTCGATACAGTTGCCGTGGTCGCGGTGTTTATGGGCTGGGCCAACTAAGCGTCAGGAATGCGTAGGGCATCGTATCAAGCGGTTTACATCGGGAGATTTGCGGATTCGCGCTGGATGAGCCCAGCGCGATCCGGCAATACAGTCCAGCTGCTTCGCCCTTATGGGGCGAAGTAGCTGGAGATGTCGAGGATGAGGTCGGTGGGGTTGTAGGCGAAGGCGTCGATCTTACCGTTGTTGGTCGGCACGATGGCCATGTTGGAGGTGACGGCTCCGTCGTTGGCGTTCAACGTCGAGACGTTAGGCTGCGTCTGTCCGTCCGGCCACAGGGTCAGGTAGTTGAGCGGGCCCGGAGGCACCACCGTCGCGTTCAACACGTAGGCTTGAGCGGTCGAAGACGGCGCGCAGACGCTGCCCTCCACATTGACCGGGAGCACTCCAGAGAAGGATCCCGAGCTGGTACGCGTGTCGATGATCCGGCAGGGCGCGACCGTGTAGAGGGATAGTCCTCCTGTCGCCGGAGGTGCGAAGTAGCCGTTGATGTCGAGGATCACGTCGGCGGCGTCGGAGACAAAGATCGAGACCTGACCGCTGGTACCCGCCGGCTCGATGGCTGCATTCGCGGTCACCGCTCCGGTCGAGGAATTCAAAGTCGAGACATTGGGCTGGGCCTGGCCGGTGGGCCAGGAGGTCAAGTAGTTCAGCGTGCTGTGGGGAATGGCGGTCACGTTGAGCGAGTAAGCTTTGGCCGTCGATGGGATACCGCAGCTGCTGGACTGTACCGGGAAGGCACGGCTGCTGTTGGCGCCTAGAGACGGGCCTCCGAGTGGGCCAGTAGCGGTGCGGGTATCGGCGACGCGGCACGGGGTGACCGGATAGAAGGCCAGCGCCGAGGCGGTTCCCGCAGGCACGAAGTAGCCGTCGATGTCGAGGATCACGTTAGTCGCGTTGCTGACGAAGATGCTGACTCCGCCGTTGGTGCCGGCGGGCGTGATCGCGGCATTAGCCTTGACGCGACCGTCAGAGTTCAACGTCGAGACGTTGGGCTGTGCCTGTCCGGCGGGCCACATAGTCAGGTAATTCAGTGCCCCACCAGGCACTACGGTGACATTGAGCGAGTAGGCGACAGCTGTGGAGGGAATACCGCAAGCGCTCTGCGGGATATTGAACGTGCGGCTGGTACCCGCGCCCATCTCCGGACCACCGAAGGGACCGGTTGCGTTGCGTGTGTCCACGACGCGGCATGGAGTGACGGGAATGAACTGCAGGCCGGAAACGATAGCGCCGGTTACCCTGGCCTGAATGGCGAGAGTATGCACGTACTTGCCGGTCGAATCCTTGCCGGTGACGATGACATTGTAGTTCCCCGAGGCAACGGAGGAGGCAGCATTGATGGTGAGGGTGAGCGGCGTGGTTCCGCCAGCGGAAAGGGTTGCCGAGGAGGGGACTGAGCAGGTGACGGTTGTGCCCGCGCAGGTGAAGCTGACCGCTCCGGAGAATCCGTTCACGGAATAGAGATTGATCGTGTCAGTCCCAGAGCCGCCGGCGGTTACCGGAACGATCGTAGTCTGCGGAATGATGGAGAAGTCGGAGAGGTTATTGCTGATGTTGATGGTCCCATTGGAGGAGGCATAGGTGCCGTCGCCGGAATAGACGGCGGTGATGAGGTTCGCGCCCTGCAGGAATCCCCCGCTGTCTCCGGAGACGGTGACGGTTGATCTGTCGGTTCCCGATACAGCAGTGAGGGGGAAGCTTCCGAAGTCAAAGCCAGTTACGACGAAATCGATGGTCCCGGTCGGCGCAGTCGTTCCCGATCCTGTGACTGTAACCGTGAGGCTGACGAGGGCGGCTGGAGAGGTTGCCGACATGTTGGCGGTGATCGCTGTTGTACTTGCCTTCTGGGAAGAGGCCGGCGTGATCGTCAACGAACCACCGACCGGGGCGGCAGAATTATAGTTCGCGTCCCCGTTGTAATTGATGGTGAGGTTGTAGGTGCCCGCTGCCGCTGTCGCAGGAATGGTGATGGTGGCGACACCGTTGCTTCCGGTCTGGTTGTCGGCTTCCGGCACAATGGTCGCACTGGTTGGCGTGCCTGATGGAGCCCCGGAAAGCGTAACTGTGCCGGTGGGAGCTGCGCCGTTACCGTTCGACTGAACGAGCACGTAAATAGGAATGGCCTGGCCCCGCTGGGGATTGGAAACGATTTCGGCTTGCAGACTCGGGGTAGCTTTAACCACAGTGAATGTGGTTGCCGAAGAGGTCGACGAGTTGTAGCTGGCATCTCCGGGGAAGCTGGCGGTGATGGAGTGACTGCCAACGCTGGTGACTGCGCGCTTGGTTATGGGGTCGTAGGGGGCGTACTCGGCGTCGCCTTCGGCATTGATGACAGCAGTGTTTACCTTCGTACCGTTATCGGAGAAGGTGACGACTCCGGTAGGAACACCATAGGACGGGCAAGCAGATGAGCTTGTGAAGCAGGCTTCAAGCGCGGCCAGCTTGGAACTGGGCGCGACCAGAGCATTGAACTGGAAAAACGTGCCGTACGGAATATTGCCGGTACCCGACGAAATCGTGCTCCCATCTCCAAATAGCTGCAGGAAAACGCCGCTCGACTCGGGCGTAACGGTAATGAGGGTCTTTGCCGAGTCAGCTTCCTTGTTCTTGCTGTCTCCGCCGTAATGGCCCCAAACGTTGTATGTCCCGCCAGGCAGAAAGTCGATCGTTCCGGTGGCCGTTCCACTACTGAGAGTGAAGAAATCCTGGCCCTGCTGAGTGGGTTCCTTGCTATCGGTCATAAGAGCGACATCGCCTGTGGGCGAACTGCCTGTGACCTTGGCGGTAACGGTAACGTTGCTGCCGTGCGCGTAGGTTCCCGCCGTGGGCGAGGAGAGTGTGACGCTGGAGGTAGAGAAGGTGACCTTGTTCCAGTCCGCGACCAGCACATTCGCGTCGACGGTACCGAGGCCGCTGCCCAGATCGAATCCCGCAGTAGCGTTATATTGGGCAGTCGAGCCGGTGCCGATCTGGCCTTCCGTGGCCGTGCCCAGATTGGGGTCGGTGACGGTGAGGGGACTGGAGACTGAGATGCAATTGGGGGATGTAGGTGAAAAGGAGCACGGCACAGAGTTGTTGCCGTTCTTGACATCGTGGAAGGCCGCGGGATACTGCGTGGCGAGCGGATAGAGGACGAAGTTAGCCTGACCCTGACGTCCATACTTTTGATTGACGAGGGCCATGATGCCGGCGAATGCGGGAGTGGATGCTGACGTTCCGCCAACGCCGAAGATCTGGACGGTGTTGCCGCTTGATACCGGCTGGCAGTCGCCATCGGTAGCGCAGATGACGTAAAAGCTGGCGTTTATTCCGCTGGAGGCAAAGAGAGAAAGGTCGGGTATATCGCGGACATGGTCGGCAGGGACACCGGTGCCCGATTGCCAGAGAGGCTTGGGATAACCGGCGGTGCAGGTAACCGTATTGCCGTTGGAGTCGTAGGTGCCGGAAGCACAAGTGCTGGCGCCTCCTCCTCCGCCGGCAATAGTGGTCGCGGCTCCTCCACTATTGTCGTAGATACTGCTGATGTTGAGGCCGTACTGGCTCTCGTTCCAGGGCTGCTCGGGAATGACGCCCTTGATGGAAACGGCGGGCGTGTTGTTGCTGGGGGTGAAATTCCAGTAGCTCTGGAGCTGAGTGTCGATGGCGGAGGAGCCCTGATTCCAGGCACTGTAATAAGAAGTCTGTTCCGCCGACGGCGACGTTGTAGGGCGTGGAGGCGAATCCGCTGACGTGCCTGGCCGTTGACCGCGAAGTACTGCGTATTGTCGTTATCGCAGCCTGCTGAGCCACTATCTCCAGAAGAGACGAGGACGGTGATGCCCTGGGCCGCGGCCTGCTCGTAGAGGCTGTTGATGAACTGGTTGGTGGTGCCGATGTTTTTTTCGCATGCGCCGAAGCTCAGGCTGAGGACGGGCGCAATGTTGCCATAGATCGCGTGCTGCAGGGCAAGATCGAGGCCGCCTTCGAGAGCGGTGTCGGCGGCGATTACAAGGTCCACAGTGGCTTTAGGAGCGACGGCTCCAGCCCACTCGACATCGAGATAGGCTTCGACCGAGTCACCGTGTCAGCCTCAACGCCAGGGTCATTTCCATCGATGATGATCTGGGGCGGATTGGCCGGCAGCCCGAAGAGCGAGCGAAACTGGTTTACCAGGTAAATATTGACGTTGGAGTCGTTAACGACGGCGATCGTCTGGCCGGTTCCGTCAGTGCCCGCGGAATACAGCGGGTTGAGATCATACTGGACGGCATAGTCTGCGGGCGAAAGTGCAAACTCGAATCCATTCGCGGCACTGCCGATGGTCCAATGAGGAGTGGCTTTGCCGGTCTTTGGATCGTAACCAGCTTCCCCGAGCTTTCGAACATTGTTCTTGATGGGGAAGTTGTTGAGCGTCGCAAATCCACCGACGACGGACGCGAGGGCCGCGGGAATCTGCGGGTCGTTGGCGTTGGAATAGTGGATTTCGCCGTCGACCATGTACTTGTGGATCTGCGCGTGGAAGGCGTTGCGGAACTGGGCGACGTTACCCGAGATTTCGAGGGTCTGGCGACCGGGATTGAGCTTGGTGACGCTGAATCCCCTGGACTGAAGCCAGGCTTCGACCGTGGCGATGTCCTGATCGGAGGGACCGAATTGCTTGCCAAACTGCTCCGGTGTGAGCCACTTGTGATAGCTGGCCGAACCGGGCGTGTGCAGGTCGGTGACGAGCTGCTTCAGCGCCGACTCCTGCGCATCACTGCGCTTGAGCACCACCGGATGCGGTCGAGCGGCATGCTGTCGGGCGCGGCTCCGCGATCATTGGCAGCACGGGCCAGCGGGTTGACCGTTCCCTTGAGGGTGATGCGGGCGTTGTCGTCGATGGGCTGGGTGAGCCGGGTGGTCACGAGCGATGATGTGGCCTGCGCAACGAGCGGGGCGGGCGCGATGAGGGTGAAGGCAGCCGCCGCAAGGCGATGGGACTCATGGAGCGGAGAATCTTGAGGAGCATGGCCATCCTATTTCAGTCTTGAAGCGATTGAACTGGACGACAGCGAATTGTCATGGCGAGTCAGCCGCATTCCGGGATGCGTTGGCTTGATGCCCTTCCCCCGAATGCGTCAGGAGCGATGGTGACAACTGCGAGAAACCGGTGCGGGTTCGAACCGGAACGAGAGCAGCGAGTCGAAAAAGGCGAAGCCTCGCTAATGCGATGGTTGTAAGCGATTGGAAGAGCTCGTGTCAAGGGAGGGTGAATCGATGGAGCTCGCGGATGAACGGCGAGGGAAGTGAGGGTGCTTTCGCGGGAGCTTTTGGGGCGAAGACGCGCCGTCGGCATGAAGGGTATGAGATGCATAAGGGCGGAGTCTGGTCTTGCGACCTTTTAGACGGCAACCGGAGGAATTAGTTGCGGTGACTGATTCGACTCGGAGAGTTTGATTGGATGAAACCTGATTCGGGTGGCAACATGCGGGTGAGATCGAAGAGCGACGACAGCGCCGCGGGCAGATACATGTAGAAAATGGCCCGGCGTTCTGTCAGAGTGTTTGGCGTGGTGAAAAATCACTTCGTTCGATCAGAAGGCCGGGGGATGCTGACTACGTGGGAGGACGTTGTACTCGTTATTGTGACCGTGGTCTGTTCGCTGCTGTTCAAGATGGCGATCAACCGGTTCTGGACTACGGAGAAGCGAAGGACGCATAACGACCTGATCGGCTGGCAACTGAGTATTCTGGGCACGACCTACGCGGTGATCGTGGGATTCATGCTGTACACCGTGTGGACGAACTTTCGGGCTGGCCGATCTGAATGCGGATGCCGAGGCGAATGCAGCGGTGAATGTGTACCGTTTAGCGGAAGGGCTTGCCCGACCTGCAGCGCAACGAGCTGAGAATCGCGGCGCGAGATTATGCGAATACGGTCATCGAAAAAGACTGGCCAGCCATGGCCCGCGGTCAAAATGGGGATTTCGAAAGCAGCGAGATCAATCAGAGAATGTGGCACATCCTTATGTCGGTGAAGGCGGCCTCGCCTACGGAAATCACCGCGGAAGACCATGCGCTTTATGAGCTGAGCGCGATGGCTGCGCACCGGCGCATCCGGCGACTGCAAAGCATTTCCAAGCTGCCCGGCATTCTGTGGTGCGTGCTCATCATCGGCGGCACGGTCACGATCATGTCCAGCTGTATGTTCGGGGCGGAGAGCGCGTGGCTGCATGGGCTTCAGGTATTTGCTTTTTCGCTGCTGGTGACGCTGGCGCTGGTGGCCATCGCGGATATCGATCGGCCGTACCAGGGATCGGTGCACGTGAAGGACTGGGCGTTCCAGCGCGCTAAAGAGAACATGAGCGAGCAGTAACTCCTTCTATGCCGGGAGCTGCGGGTCAGAGGGCGGAGGCGGGAGGGCCCCGGGCTTCGGTTTGCGAAAGGCGTAGACGATGGCGAGCAGTGGCGGGGCCAGCAGGACTCCCCAGAAGGGGATGACGATGCCGAGCAGGATGGGAACGAAGATTGAAGCCCAGATGGGCACGCGTGTGACACGCTTGAGCAGCCAGGGCTGGAGCAGAAGCTGGTCGATGACTACGATAGCCGCGTAAAGTCCCAGGACAAGACCCAGCCGGTACTCATCGCGTCCGCTGAAAAGAACCATCATCACCGGGAAAATGACGGTAATGACTCCTCCGAAGTTGGGGACGAAGGTCATGAGTCCGCCGATGAGCGCCCAGAGAGGCGCGAGCGGTATACCGAGCAGCGCAAGGCCCAGCCACCATAGGAGTGCGACGCAAAGAGCCTCGATGGAAACGGCCCGCCACCAGTTGACGAGGGCGGTTCCAGCTATCCGAGCGCTGTCGCGGGCAGTGCGAGCGTGAGTGCGGAGGTCGAAGGCCGGCATTGGACACGATGATTCTATGCTTGCGGCAGCAATCAGGGCAGAGCGGCGGGCTCGGTACTGCTAAGCGTCACTCTCGCAACTCTTCCAGCAAGAGCGCCCTTCCCGGCACACAGAGCGATGAACGTAATGATCGTCCGGACCCGCCTTGCCCATGGTCTTGAGACACCAGTAGGTGGTAGTCGCTCCCATCACATCGACGAGTTCATCGTGAAATTCACCGAATGCGCCATAAGAAGACTTGCTGCGGAGCGAGGCGCAATGGATCTGCACGAGTGGGGTTGACATAGCGGTCCTCCTTAGCCGATGGCGCTCGGGTCACGCTGCATCTGCCCGGCGGCGAGCAGCACAGTGCGGTAGATTGCTGTCTCAAAGAGCTGAATCTTGTAGCCGTTTTGCGAAAGCGGCGTGGCGCCCTGCATAGCGGCCGTCCCGGCGGCTCGGGCGGTGGCCTCGTCGATGATCTTGCCAGTCAGCACTGCCTCGGCTGCCTTTGAACGAACGGGTGTCGGCGCGGCCACGCCCAGCACGATTGCGGCCTTGCGGCAGAGCGTCCCATCCATGACCAGCACCACGCCGGCGTCTGCGATAGGCCAGTCGAAGCTCTCTTTTTCGCCGTACTTCTGGTAAGCAGAGCGAGTGCCGGGCTCGGGGGCAGGGACGAAGATGCTGGTGATCAGCTCTCCGGGCAGCACGACGGTCTCGTTGATGACGCTCTTTTCCGGGGGCACGTAAAACTCGCTCATCTTTACCATGCGCTTGCCGCGCTTTGAGGTGAGCTCAACCTGGGCGTCCATGCCGAGCAACGGCACAGCGGTTGAGGATGGGTGCACCATGGCGCAGGTGCTGTTGTTCATGACAGCGTGGTATTGGTTCTCGCCGGCGTGCGCGTGGCATTCGTCGCTGCCGCCGCCCTTCTTCTTACAGTCGAAGTCGCTGGAGCGGAAATACCAGCAGCGCGGGCGCTGCATGATGTTGCCGCCGAGGGTGGCCATGTTGCGCACCTGCGGCGTGGCGGCGTGTCCGGCGGCGTCGGACAGGCCGGAGTAACTCTGCTGAATTTCAGGATGGTCGGCGATCTCGCTCAGGGTCGAAAGTGGACCGAGGTGCAGGCCGTCGGCGGATACGGTAATGCCGCGCAGGCTGTCGACGTTGCGAATGTTGACGAGCTTGGGCGGAGTGACGATGCCATCCTTCATCAGGTCAAGCAAATCGATGCCGCCTGCCTTGACGGCGGCGCCGTCGCCGAGCTGCCCGAGAGCCTCATTCACTGTTTTGCAATCAACGAATGCGAACTTGTTCATGCCTGCACCTCTCCCTGCACCTTACCGAGCGCGGCGAGCACGTTTGCGGGGGTCATCGGGATCTTGCGCATGCGCACCCCTGTGGCGTTGTAGAAGGCATTGCCGATGGCTGCGGCCAGCGTGATGATGCCAGCCGACTCGCCGATGCCGGCGGCGTCGGTGGAACTCTGGGCGATGTAGTTTTCGATCAAGGCGACTTCGATCTCGGGAACCTCGCGCGCACCGAGGATCTTGTAGTTCTCCAGATTTGCGTTCAACATGTAGCCGGCCTTGCGATCCATGATGCGCTGCTCAAAGAGCGCGTAGGAAATGCCCTGCAGCATGCCGCCATTGATCTGGCTGATGACTCCGGTGGGATTGATCGGGCGGCCACAGTCGTGCGCGCCGAAGACTTTTTCGACGTGAATGCGGCCTGTCTCGGTGTCGACGGCGAGCTCGACATAATCGACGCCACCGTAGGTGAGACGATCCTTGGAGTACTCGGCGGCGCGCGTTGCACGAGCGGAGATTTCGTCTGTCGGAAGCTTCGCCGCGACCTGCTTCAGGGAGTACGACTTCGACGCATCGTTCTTGAGGACTACGCGGCCGTTCTGAATGGCGAGATTGTCGGCGGTTGTGCCCAATGTCGGGGGCGACGGCGGCAAAGAGCTTCTGCTTCGCCTGGTATGCCGCGTTGCGTACAGCAGGCGTGATGGAGCCGGCTGTCACGCTGCCGCCGGAGTCAGGACCGATGGGGTAGCGCGTGTCGCCGATGCGGATGACGATATTGGCGGGCGCGATGCCGAACTCCTCGCCGACGATCTGCGCGAGGATGGTCTTGGTGCCGGTGCCGAGGTCCTGCACGGCGGACATCAGTTCGACAGAGCCATCGCGCGAGACGCGAACCTCGCACGAAGAGTTCATGTTGACGAAGCGGTACCACACGGACTGCGCAATCCCCATGCCATGCTTTATGGGACCTGGATCGGAGCCGGCAGGTCTGCGGTTGCGCCAGTTGGTGCGCTCCAGGATAAGCTGCCGTTCGACCTTGCGCGCGGGACTTTCGTCGATCTTCTCGCGGAGCGCAAGCGGATCCATATTTAGTTTGATCGCGACTTCATCGATGGTCTGCTCGAAGGCAAAGCATCCCTGCGGATGGCCCGGCGCACGGAAGGCCGCACCTGGACCCGCGTTGGTGAAGACGTCGTACTCGTCGGTCAACAGATTCGGGCATTTGTAGAGGTTGGTTGCGGGACCCGCGGTACCGGCGCCGGTTCCTACGCCCGCCGTGCCATAGCTGGTGAGCTGGATGGCAGTGAGGGTGCCGTCGCTCTTTGCGCCGATTTTAAGCTTCTGATGCGAATCGGGACGGTTGCTGACGATGTGCTCCTGCCGGCGGTCGAGCATCAGCTTGACCGGCGCGCGCGCCTTGCGCGAGAGGTTCGCGGCAACGACACCTTCGTTGCCTGCTCCGAACTTCGCGCCGAAGCCTCCGCCCATGTATTCGGTGATGACGCGGACTTTGCCCTTGGGCAGCTTGAAGACCTCGGCAAATTCATCGCGCACGCTCGACGTGCCCTGCGTGGAGGCGTAGATCGTGACCTCCTCGGGCTTCCAGTCGACGACGAAGCCGTGCGTCTCGAGTGCGGAGTGTGTCTGCACCTGGGTGAAATATTCGCTTTCGACGATGACATCGGCCTCGGCAAAGCCCTTGTCTATATCGCCTTTCTTGCGTCGCTCAGGCCCGTGCACGTTGCCTTTTTGGGGAACGTCGGCAGGACCGCCCCCACCGCCTGCGCTGCCGGCTTCATCTGCAGGGCCGGGGAAGACGGCCGGGGCATCGTCGGCACGCGCTTCTGCGCGGTCCACGACAAACGGCTTCGCGTCATACTGCACCTTCACCAGCTTTGCTGCGTCATCCGCGATGGGCTGCGAGATGGCGGCAATACCTGCGATCGGCTGGCCAAAGTAACGGATGGTGGGATAGCGCGACGGAGTTTCCAGCTTTGGATTGCGCAGCTCCGCGACACCGTATACGTGCTCGATGACGTAGACGGCGCGGACGCCGGGGAGCTTCTCGGCCGCGCTGGTGTCGATCGAGACGATGTGACCGTGGGGAATCGTCGCATCCACCATGCGCGCGTAGAGCATGCCCGGCAGCTGCACGTCCGCCGTGTATTTGCCCTTGCCCGTAACCTTCGCGGGGCCGTCGTAACGCAGCGTCGGCTTGCCGATGTAGGTCAGCTCCGAGTTCGGCGGCAGCGGGGAGGCTCATCGAGCGGCACTTCCCGCTGCTTCGTCTGCAGGCCGTCCTGCGGAATACCGAAGACGAAATTGTCGGTCCGGGTCGGCTGCTGCGGCTTGGCCGGCTTTGAGGCGGCGTCCTGCCCTTCCATGAGTACTGTCTCCGGCGCCATGCTATGCCTCCCTTCTCGCGCCCAGGGTCACCAGACCCGCACGTTGTTGTGCTACATCGAGGGTCGCGGCAAAGACCTTAGGATAGGTTCCGCAGCGGCAGAGATTTCCGCTGACGGCGTGCTTCACATCGGCAAGGCTGGGGTTCGGATTGCGCTCCAGCAGAGCTGCGCAGCTCATTACCATACCCGGCGTGCAAAAGCCGCATTGCACGGCGTCGTGCTTTACGAATGCTACCTGCACCGGGTGCATATCATCGCCGTGCGACAAGCCTTCGATGGTCGTAATCTCGCGGCCAACGACGTCGACGGACAGCATCATGCAGGCGAGAGCCGGTACCTTGTCGATCCACACCGTACAGGCTGAACACGAGCCGCGGTCGCACACCACCTTGGTCCCGGTAAGGCCAAGATTATCGCGCAGAGTGTGAGCCAGCGTGTAGCGAGGCTCAACGCTGACGGTGTGCTCCTGGCCATTGACATGCAATTTGATGGGGAGCGCGCCCGGGCCAACGATTTGAACGCTTTGCAGCGCATCGTTCGCCTCACGTCCGAATGCTTTTGCGGACTCGATGACGGTGGTCGCGGCGGCGACACCGGCACCCTTCAGAAATCCGCGGCGGGAAACCTCAATCTTAGGAGCGTCTGCCATAAGCAGCCTTTCCGATCAGCATGGAGTCGATGCGATCACGCGGCCTGATTTGTCTTGCTTTCATACTTTATATCGCAAGATGTTGGATGCGCCAGCGGACCCCGGAAACCGGTGTTGTTCCATGCAAAGTGCTGCAAGAGCGGGGTGTCTGCGACAGCATAGGGCACAGAAAAGCCGCCAGAGCGGTGCTCTTTTTCGTCAACGACGAGAAAGATCGGGAGATGGGAAAATTCTGCTAGCCTAGATGGTATGAAGTTTGGCGTGCTGGTCTTTCCGGGATCGAACTGCGACCACGACACCTACCATGTGATCGCAGAGCTGGCGAAGCAACCGGTGACGTTTCTGTGGCACGACTCGCCGAGCCTGGAAAACTGCGACGCGATTCTGGTTCCGGGCGGATTTGCGTATGGCGATTATCTACGGACCGGCGCGATTGCGCGATTTTCTCCGGTGATGCAGTCGGTGAAGAAGTTTGCCGCGGACGGGGGCCTGGTGCTCGGCATCTGCAACGGCTTTCAGATTCTGTGCGAGGCGGGGCTGCTGCCCGGCGCGCTGATGCGCAACGCGGGGCTGAAGTACATCTGCAAACAGGTGCATCTGCGGACGGAGACGGTCGAACCGCCCTTCACGCAGACGCTCGAACGAAGGGCGAGGTGGTGAAGATTCCCATCGGGCACATGGAGGGCAACTACTTCTGCGATGCGGCCACGCTGGAGGCGCTGCAGCGTGAGGACCGCGTGGTCTTTCGCTATGCGACCGCCGGAGGGAGAGGTGACGCGGGAGGCGAATCCGAACGGGTCGCTGGATAACATTGCCGGGATTCTGAACGAGGGGCGAAACGTGCTGGGGATGATGCCGCACCCGGATCGGTCGAGCGAGCGTATGCTGGGGTCGGCGGATGGCTTCAAGATTTTCCAGTCGATGGTCGGATGCGTTAGCCGTCAAAGATTAGAAATCAGGGAGTCCTTACCGCGAGTCGGCAATTTCAATCATGATCGATATTCACCACCATTTACTGTTTGGCCTTGACGACGGAGCGCCCGATGTCGAGACGTCTCTAGGTATGGCCGAGGTGGCCGCGGCAGACGGCATCACCCATGTTGTTTGCACACCGCATGCGAATACGCGCTGGAGCTTCGATCCCGAGGTGAATCGGCAGAAGCTGGCAGAGATTGAGGCGCGTGTAAATGGGAAGATCAAGCTGGGACTGGGGTGCGACTTTCATCTCTCCTACGACAACATTGAAGACGCGCTTAAGAATCGCACGAAGTACACGATTAACGGCAAGCAGTATCTGCTGGTGGAATTCGCACGACCTGATGATTCCCTTAACCAGAACGATGCAGTTTTACGAGCTGATGGTGGCTGGCCTGCAGCCGATCATTACGCATCCGGAACGGAATCTGACCATTCAGAGGCATCCGGAGCGGATGAAAGAGTGGCTGCGGGAGGGCTGCCTGGTGCAGGTCACGGCCGCGTCGCTTACCGGGCGGTTCGGGCGTACAGCGCAATCGCTGGCGATGCAGTTCCTGGAGAAGGACTGGGTGAATTTTCTGGCGACGGATGCGCACAATCTGGAGTCGCGTCCTCCGAAGCTGCGCGAGGCATACGACATCGTGGCCAAGCGCTTCGGCACGGAGACGGCGAAGCGGCTATGCGTGGACAATCCCCGGGCGGTGTTTTTCGGCGAGGAGATGCCGGAACAACCGGCGCCGAAGGGAATCGAAGAAGAAAGCCGCCCACCCCAGGGAAGGCGAAAGAAGGGGCTGCTGGGACGGTTGTTTTCGGGCTAGAGATTCCGTTCCGAAAAATAAAAGCAGGTCCTTCGACTACGTTTGTCGCGTTCCGCGTCAAAGTTCGCTCAGGATGACAGTTCACTCTTGACGGTTCACTCTTAAAGACCTAGTCCGCCATCGACGCCGAGGAGCTGGCCGGTGATGAAGTGCGGGCCGGTGGCGAAGAAGAGTACGGCGGCGGCGACTTCCTGGGTGGTTCCGTTGCGCTTCATCGGAGTCTTGCGGGCGAAGTGCTCGTATTCGGCG
This sequence comes from uncultured Acidobacteriota bacterium, assembly GCA_963735555.1. Classification (GTDB taxonomy): domain Bacteria; phylum Acidobacteriota; class Terriglobia; order Terriglobales; family Acidobacteriaceae; genus Silvibacterium. The sequence goes on along the minus strand of CAVTLP010000009.1, from coordinate 190,399 downwards.
GAGGCTTCTCCGTTGACGATCATGCCGGGGGCGACGCAGTTGACGCTGATCTCGGGCGCGAAGGCCTTGGACATGACCTGGGTAAGCATGTGCAGGGCGGCCTTCGAGGTGCAGTAGTGTCCGTGGGTGGGCCAGGGATGGATGCCTCCCAGCGACCCGATGTTGATGATGCGTCCGCGCGCGGCCTTCAGGTGGGGATGGGCAGCCTGGGCGGTGAGGAAAGGTCCGCGGGTGTTGGTTTCGAACATGGCGTCCCACTGCTCGACGGAGATTTTTTCGAGGGCGGCGGTTTCAAAGAGGCCGGCGTTGTTGATGAGGATGTCGAGGCGTCCGAAATGGTCGGCGACCTGAGCGATGGCGGATTGGATACTTTTGGGCTGGCGCAGATTGGCATGAAATGCAGCGGCGCGGATGCCAAAATCCTCGAGTTCACGCACGGTTTCGCGGGCTTCGTCGGCTGAATCGCGGTAGGTGATGGCGATGTTCGCGCCCTCTTCGGCCAGGGCGAAGGCAATTCCCTTCCCGATGCGTTTGGCGGCTCCGGTGACGAGCGCGACCTTGTCTTGTAACTTCTTCATATCTGAATTCTAGATTGCGCGGATTATCCCAGGTCCCAGAAGCGGGACCCTGGGGCACCCAATTTCAGTGGGTAGGGCCGGCGGTCTTGCGCAGCTCTGCGAGCGAGTAGAAGGTGCTGCGCCAGCGGATTCCTCCGTTCGCGAGGGTGATGACAACGGAACGGAAGAGCGCGTAGATGAGCAGCGCCGCGGCAATGGGAAAGGTGAGGAAGTAGGCGGCTGCAATACCGTTGTCGCGACCAAGACGGCGGTAGATGAGAAGCAGCGCGAGGAGGAAAAGGGCGGCGGGGATACGAAAGGAGAGCGGGCCGGCGAGGGCGGCGAAGGGTCCGAGACAAGAAACGGTCAGCACGCCGCAGGCGCCGAGCGCGGGGAAAACACGAAAGCGGAAGACGGCGAAGAAATTCTTGGTGAGGTTGCGAGCAAAGTGCAGAGCTCCCTCGGCCCAACGAAGGCGGATTAGGCCGCGCCCAAAGGCTACCCGCTGCCGGTAGCCAGCGCGCTTGACTTCGAAGCCGAGGCGGAGGTCTTCGACAATCTGCATGCGCAGCGACTCGAAGCCGCCGATGGCGCGGTAGACATCGGCGCGGACGAGATTGAATGCTCCAATGCCGATGGAGTTGCGGCTGTGCGGATCGCAAACGCGCCAGGGCGGGGATCCGAGGGTGCCGAAGAGTTGGAAGATGGCAACCATCATGGTTTCGCCGAAGGTCTTGAGAATCATGCTGGGAAAGATGACGACGTGATCAGCGCGCTCGTTCTGGGCAAAGTTGAGGGCGCGGAGAAGCGAGTCTGGCGAGAAGAGAATATCGGCATCGGTGAAGAGCAGCCAGGGCGTGGCGGCCTGACGAGCGGCGAGGGCCATGGCGTGAGGTTTGCCGAGCCATCCGGGCGGGAGCTCGGTGATGTGGAGGACGGTGAGGCGTTTTGATTCGGCAGAAATGCGGTCCAGGATGGCGCCGGTCGCGTCGGTGGAGCGGTCGTCGACGGCGAGAATTTCGATGGGAACGGAGTCGATGGCGAGGAGGCTGCGGAGAGTGGCCTCAATGTTGGCTTCCTCGTTGCAGGCAGGGACGATGACAGAGATAAGCGGCAGCGGAGTGGTATCGAGAGGCCGGGCGTAGGGGGGATCGAGGAGATTTGGTACGCGATGGATGTTGCGCAGCGTGGAGAGAATCAGCGCAGTCCAGAGAAGGACAATGATCCAGTCGAGGATGAGAAGGACGTCGGCCATTAGCTATTAGGGATTAGCCATTCGCTGACGTAGTTGAGAGCCGCGGCGCGAAGCGGGCTCCGGTGAAGAGGATGACTCCGGAGGCGGCGAGGGTGAGGAGGGTAATGCTGAGTCCGTAACGCAGGTTGGAGGCGTCGGAGACGCGGCCGATGAGGTGCGGCGAGAAGGCGTCGCCGAGGGCGTGGATCACGAAGAGATTGAGCGAGATGGCGGTGGCCCGGATGGGCGCGGCGACGGAGTTGACGATGGCGGCGTTGAGCGGGCCTGTTCCGAGGAAAAGGAAGAACTCGGCGAGAAAGGCTCCGGGGATGAACACGGAGGGCGGCCCGAAGAAGACCGCGGCGGCGGCGGGGATGGCGAGCACGGATCCCCAGGCAGAGATGAGATAGAGGGCACGATAGTTGGTGCGCAGCCAGCGGTGGCCGAGCCATCCTCCGATGATGGTTCCGAGCAGGCCGTCGACGACGGTGACGGCTCCGGCGACGATTCCGGCTTTGGCGACGGACATGGAGCCGAAGCGCACGAGAAATGTGGGCAGCCAGGTAGAGATGCCGCCGACGGCGAAGGTCCACATGGCCAGGCCGAGGGTCGGCAGTCCAGAAGGCGGGGTTGCGGCGTAAGGCCGGAGAGGGTGGTGCGCGTCAAGGTGGGCGCGAGGTCGTCGGCGCTGCCGCGCTCGGGCTTCGCGCACGAAGAAGCAGAAGGCCAGGGCGATGAGGACTCCGGGGAGCGCGGCGATGAAGAAGGGCATGCGCCAGCCGTAATGCTGGCCGAGGATGCCGCCGCTCAGATAGCCGAGCGCTCCGCCTACGGGGATGGTGATGTAGAAGATGCTGAGGACGCGGTTGCGGTCGATCTCAGGGTAGAAGTCGGCGAGAAGGGCGGGCGCGAAGATGCTGAAGGTGGCTTCTCCGATGCCGACGATGGCGTGGCGGATGAGCAGCGTCTCGTAGCTGTGGACGCTGGCGGTGAAGAGGGTGGCGATGCTCCAGAGGAGCGTGCCGGCGACGATGAGAGGCTTGCGCGGGAAGCGATCGCCGAGCCAGCCGGTGAGCGGCGCGGCGATCATGTAGACGAAGAAGAAGACGGTGGTGAGCAGGCCCAGTCTGCGCATCGTTGACGTCGAATTCCTTCTGCACCAGGGGCTGCACGCCGGGAAGGATGTACCGGTCGATGAAGTTGAAGAGATTGAGGCGGTGAGAAGGAAGAGCGCGATGCCTGCGGCTGTGCGCGCAGACAGTGGATTCTGCAGAGGTGGCCTGGACTTCGCATGGATATGGTTTTGAGGATATCAACTTCACCACCCTGACTGCAACAGGATTGGGCACCCATTTTCGTGCCGAAAATCCGGCCTTGCTTCGCAAGGCACGCACGAACTTCGTGCGGGTCCTTCGACTGCGCCCTGCGGTGCTTAGCTCTGCTGATGCGATGATTCGGGGCGGGGCCAGCGGGCTTCGACGATGGTGGAGATGCCGCCGCGGGGACGGAAATCGCCTTTGACGTGCGGCCCAGATCGGGGTCGCAGGCTTTCACTACGTCTTCGAGGATCTGGTTGACGATGTTTTCCTGGAAGATGCCGAGGTTGCGGTAGGAGAAGAGATATTCCTTCTAGGACTTGAGCTCGAGGCAGCGTTCGCGAGGCATGTAGCGAAGCTGGATGACGCCGAAGTCGGGCAGGCCGGTCTTGGGGCAGACGGAGGTGAACTCGGGGTCGTCGATCAGGATTTCGTAGGCCGGGAAACTGGTTTTTCCAGGTTTCGATGGCGGGAAATCGAAGTCGAGACCGGCTTTTGCGTGCTCGTCGGTGTAGCGGGAATTGGTGGATTGCGAAACAGTTCCATAGAAGGATTGTAGGCCGACGGAATGAGAGCTTTGCTGCGGATCGCTGCGCCCTGTGCTCCGCGGATGACGTCCGTGTTACAGCAATCTTCAGCAAGCACATCTTTTTGATGCGTAAAGGGATCGGGATGAGTCCTATATACTGATCAACGGTCCGGCCCCGAATGGCGACCGCAAGAAGAACGAAGAATCCGGTGTGGATGTGGGCTGGCGGCAGCCATCGCGGTGGCGCTGGTCTTCTATGTGGCGCGGCTGGCAACACGCACGACGATTCCGATTCGCGACGCGGTTGCAGAGCGCAGCGAGCTGAAGAGCACGATTTCGACCAATGGCAAGGTTGAGCCGCAGCTGAACTTCGAGGCGCATGCGCCGTTTCCAGGGCTGATTAAGGTCGTTACGTCCACGAAGGGCAGCGCGTCACACCGGGCAAGCTGCTGCTTTCCGATGGATGATACGGATGCGCGCACAAGTGGCGACCGCGATTGCCGCTCTTGCGGCAGCGCAGGCCATCTATGGCGCGACGCTCAAGGGCGGAACGCAGGAAGAACGGCTGGCGCTTGAGTGGCGACCTCCAGAAAGCACAGACGGACCGCGACCAGGCGCAGCACGATGTGGCTGCGCTTGAAAAATTGCAGGTGACCGGGGCGGCATCCGCGAGCGAAGTCAGGCGGCGGAGCAACGGGTGGCCAGCGGCAAATGCATCGCTGCAGACTGCTCCAGAAAGAAAGACGGAGCGCTATGACGCCGGCGATCTCGCGCGGGCGAAGGCTACGTTCGACGATGCGCAGGCTAGCTATGCCGCGGCGCAGGCGCTGGTGAACCAGGCGAATGTGCGGGCTCCGTTTGCCGGGACGGTGTATTCGATTCCGGTCTCGAAGTCGGAGTACGTGCAGACAGGCGACAAGCTGCTGCAGATGGCGGACCTGACCAAGATGCAGGTGCGCGGGTATTTTGACGAGCCGGAGATCGGCAAGCTGCGCGTGGGGCAAGCCGATTACGATCGATGGGACGCGCGACCGGGACGAGAGTGGCACGGGCATGTGGAGCGAGTGCCGTCAACGATCATCACCTACGGAACGCGCAACGTAGGGCGAGGTGCTGATCACCATTGACGATGCGGACGAAAGCCTGCTGCCGAACACAAATGTTCGTGTGACGGTGACGAATGCGAACGAGGGAATGCGCTCTGAATATTCCGCGCGAAGCTCTGCATACCGAACGCGGGAAGTCGTATGTGTATCCGGGTAGTTAACGGCGAAACTGCGTCAGCACGTCCGGTGACGGTAGGCACCCTGAATCTGACGCAGGTGGAGATACTAAGCGGCCTCCAAGAAGGCGAGACAGTGGCGCTGGGCAGCACCAACGGCGCAGCCTCTTGTGCGACCAGGTGCGCCGTAGAAGTGAGATTGCTGCCAGGTAAGTGTGAACGGAGTGAAGTCGCTTATTTTGACGGGGACTGGCGCTGTTTGCCTGCTGGCGCCGGCAACGGCTCGGCACTCGCGGCGATGTCTCGCGAGCTGGCAGTAGCGCGATGCGCGGTGTTGAACCAAGGACGGGCAGATGCAACGCTTGCAGACTTCTGGACACGGCGCTGCAAGCAGGATCCGCAACGACGGCCGAGGCGCTCAATCTGCGCTGCCGCGTCTTTTATGCCGAGGAACGGTGGGACGACGCGATCGAGTCCTGCCAGCAGGGCGGTACAGCTTGACGCCGGGCAACAGCAGCTATCACATGTGGCTGGGGCGAGCCTACGGAGAGAAGGCACAGCGCGTGTCGTTTGTGGCGGCGTACAAGCTGGCGAAGCTGATCCACGTGGAGTTTGAGACGGCGGCGAACCTGGATCCGAAGAGCGGCGAGGCGCTCTCGGATCTTGGGGAGTACTACGCGGATGCGCCGGCGGTGCTGGGCGGCGGATACGGCAAGGCTGAGGCAGTTGCGCAGCAGCTGGATGGGTTTGCTCCGGTGCGGGCGCTGGCATCTGCGCGCGCGGATTGCGGAGGCGAAGAAGGACTACGCGCGCGCGGAGAAGTATTACAGGGCCACGATTTCGGCATCTCATTCGTCGGCGCAGTCGTGGATGGATCTGGGGAGCTTTTATCGCAGGCGCGAGCGCTGGGACGACATGCTGGCGGCGGTGGAAAGCGGGGCAGTGGCAGCGGATCCGGATCATGGGCCTGCGCTGGCGGATGGCGCCTCGACGCTGATGAAGGCGGGACGAGAGCCGCAAACTGGCGATCGAGTGGATGCGGGCACTACCTGGCGTCGGACGCGCTAAGTCGAGGATGCGCCTGCGTTTGCAGTGCACGTGCGGCTGGGAACGCTGCTGAACCAGCAGGGCGATACGCCAGGCGCGCAGCAGGAGTTTGCGGCTGCGCGGGAGCTGGCCAGGGATTACCCGGGTGTCGCGCAGATGGCGAAAACAAGTGGCTAGATCGCGCTGAAGGACGAAGGGCATCGACGGGACCGCGGATAGAATCGGGATTTGCTCTGCCGCAAGGTGGGCCAGGCTGAACGGGTGAATTTGCAGCAAACAAATCTGCGGATGGGTCGGAGGCTGCTGTGCTGCTTGGCTGCTGCCAGGCAAGGGCGCAGGTGTCGCTCTCCAACGGTGGTCGATCTGGCGGTACGGAACAGCGCACCGGTCAGGGTGGCGGTTGGCCGACGTGCAGCGCGCCGACGGCAGCGCTTGCACGGAGTCGAAGGACGCGTACCTGCCGAACTTCATGCTCGGATCGAGCCGTGGGCTATTCCTACGGCTTTCCCGGTGGGTCAGCCTTCGGTCTACAACGTGAATTCGCAGTCGCTGCTTTACTCCTTTTCGCAGCCCGATTACATTCGCGCGGCGCGCGCGGCGTTGAACTCGGCGCAGTTGAACCTGAAGGACAACGAAGAGCAGGTGGCCCTGGACACGGCGCTCGCCTACATCCAGCTGGACAGCGACAACGCGGCAGCTTGCAGCGCTCGACCAAGAAAAGGAATACGCGGATAGGCTGGCGACCATCGAAGGAGATCGCCTGCTGGCCGGAGTCGACGGCCGGATGGAAGTGACGAAGGCCGAATTGACAGCGGCGCGCAGTTGAGGCGGAAGGCTGCATCTTGAAGACGACGCCGAGCCAGTTGCGGCAGAAGCTGGCGCATCTGACCGGTCTGCCAGCGACAAGTTTTGTGACGAATCCGAAGAGCATTCCCTCAGCACCGGATCTTGCCGGAGAGGATTCGACCGAGGACAGGCACACGCGACGAATGCCGGCATGCAGGCGGCCTACGCAAATGCGAAGTCGAAGATGCTTACCTCCTTCGGGGACGACAAGCAGAACTTCCGTCCGCAGTTCGCGCTTCGGTGCCGAGTACAATCGCTATTCGAATTCAACAACTACCAGGAATACTATCTGCGCTTCCAGCACAACAACTTCGACATCGGCGTGCAGATCACGTTTCCGATTTTCGATGCCAGCCGTCGAGCCAAGGCGCGCGAATCGGCTGCAGATGCGCGCCGCGCCTTGGCCGAAGCCGACCAGACGAAATTGCAGACCAGCGAACAGGTGTATTCACTGCGGCACAGCATGAACGAGCTGGCCGTTCAACAGCGGATCGCGCAACTAAGGAGCCAACTGGCGCAGGAACAGCTGGAGGCGATCCGGACGCAGTTGCAGAACGGCAGCGGCTCGCCGAATGGGCCCACCGGTCACGCCGAAAGACGAGCAGCAGGCGCGTATCCAGGAGCGCGAACGGTACGTGGATGCACTCGATGCGACCTTCTCGATGATTCGGGCGGAACTGACGCTGATGCGGTCGACTGGGGCGCATTGAAGACTGGGTGCACGCGCCGACTAAATGCCCTGATGAACAGAGTCCGTTGGGCTAACGAATTGCAATACGCGATGCTTCCCTTCCCGAGGCGCTCCGGATGGTAAACTGGTAGACAGATATATGCCTCTAAAAACACTGTTTCTGAACCCCCCTTCGTTTGAGAATTTCGATGGCGGCGCCAGCTCGCGCTGGCCGGCCACGCGTGAGATCGAGTCGTACTGGTACCCGGTGTGGCTGGCTTATCCGGCCGGCATGCTGGAAGGCTCGAAACTGCTGGATGCGCCTCCCCACCACGTTTCGGCGGCGGAGACGATCGAGATTGCCAAGGGCTATGAATTCCTGGTGCTGTTCACGAGCACTCCGGGCTGGACGGGCGACCAGAAGCTGGCCGAGGCGATCAAGCGGGCCAATCCGTCGATCCGCATTGCCTTTGTCGGGCCGCCGGTGACGACGTCTCCCGACCGCGCGCTGAACGAGTGCGCGGTGATCGATTTTGTGTGCCGCCGCGAGTTCGATTTCTCGGTGGTGGAGTATGCGAACGGCAAGCCGCTCGAATGAGATTCTGGGCATCAGCTACCGCAAGGACGGCCAGGTCGTGCACAATCCCGACCGCCCGCAGGTGGAGGACCTGGACGCGATGCCGTGGGTCACGGATATCTACGCGCGCGACATGGACGTGACGAAGTACAACGTGCCGTTCCTGCTGCATCCCTATGTGTCGCTCTATTCGACGCGCGGATGCCCGGCGCAGTGCACCTTCTGCCTGTGGCCGCAGACGCTGAGCGGACACGCATGGCGCAAGCGGTCCACCGATGACGTAGCGGCCGAGATGGCGCACGCGAAGAAGCTCTTTCCGCACGTGAAGGAATTCTTCTTCGACGACGACACGTTCAACATTCAGAAGGCGCGCACGGTTGAGCTGTGCGCCAAGCTGAAGCCGCTGGGGCTGACGTGGTCGTGCACATCGCGCGTGACGACCGACCGCGAAACGCTGAAGGCGATGCGCGAGGCGGGCTGCCGGCTGCTGATCGTGGGCTTCGAGTCGGGCGATCCGCAGATTCTGAAGAACATCAAGAAGGGCGCTACGGTGGAGCGGGCGCGTGACTTTACGCGCGACTGCCACGACCTTGGCCTGACGATTCACGGCGACTTTATTCTCGGGCTGCCGGGCGAGACGAAGGAGTCGATCCGCAACACGATCAACTTTGCCAAGAGCCTGGACGTCGAGACGATCCAGGTGTCGATTGCGCACGCGTATCCGGGCACGGAGTTTTACGACTACGCGAAGGAGAACGGCTTCATCATCAACAACGGCCAGATGGTCGACGAGGAAGGCCATCAGCTGGCGCACATCGAGTATCCGGGACTGCCGAAGGAATATGTGCTGGAGATGGTGCACCGCTTCTACGACGAGTACTACTTCCGTCCGAAGGCGGCGTGGCGCGTGGTGAGCAAGGCGATTGTGAACCGCGATCTGAAGCGGCTGTACGTGGAGTCGAAGTCGTTCCTGAAGCTGCGCGCACAGCGGAACAAGGTTGTGAAGCAGGCGAAATCGCAGGCGACGGCCGGAGTCGACCACGCCGGCTAAGCGTTGGAGCCTAGCTGCCGGCTTAACGTCAAGGTACGACGGCCAGCCGCAGATGCTGGCCGTTTTTTCTATCCAGTTCCCGGTATCGGCCCAGTCGAATGACGAAATGCACGATGACATTCCGGCGATACCTCGTGCTGGGCGTAGTGGCGGTCACGGCTCCCCTGGGCGACACGCTGCTGAGCGTGGGGATGAAGCGCGTAGGGCCGGTTTCGCTGGATCATCTTTCAGTCGCTGATTTATGCCGTGACGCACACCGCAGATTCTGCTAGGGATTGCGCTGCTGATCTGCTTCTTCGCGTCCTATCTGGCTTCGCTCTCGTGGGCGGATCTGACGTTCGTGCTGCCGGCGACATCGATCGGCAACGTGATTTGTCGCTCTGCTGGCGCGGTTCTGGCTGCATGAGCAGATCTCTCCGTGGTCGATGGTTAGGGATTCTGCTGATTACGGCGGGAGTGGGATTTGTAACGCAGGGTCCGTCGTATACGGAGTTGCCGAAGAAGTGTCCTGTGTCCGGAGCGGAGGCCAGCCAGTCGTGACAGCTTTGACTTCGGGAAATGGATTTGCAGACGCGGCAATGATCGCAGCGATTGTGATTTTCGCGACTATTGGTGATGTGCTGATCGCGTCGGCCATGCGTGCAATTGGCGACCTGGACGAGATCAAGGCTGCGAGCGGATTGGGCGGCGCGATTCTGGCGGTGCTGGGAAACGGGCGCTTTCTTTCCGGCGTCTTCTTCATGGGGCTGAGTTTCTTTTCCCTGCTATTTGCACTGAGTCACGCGGATTTGAGCCTGGTGGCCCCGGCGTCGGCTTCGTTGACATTCGTGACAAACGCGGTCGCAGCAAAGATTTTTCTTAAAGAAAATGTCGACCGGCGGCGATGGATTGCCGCGCTATTTGTGTGCGCCGGAGTGGCGTTGATGTCGCGGTAGAGGAATTTTGACCTGTTGCTTTACCTGCCATCCGCTTGATCGTGTCACGCCTCTTCAGCGTGAGGCTAGCGAAAGAAGCGCATAAAGCCGGCAGACGGCAGGTCCGGGACGAGGAATTTCTTTTCTTCTCCCGAATCGCGTGCGAGGGCTTCGGCGGCAAGGTAGCCGCTGCGGACTCCGCTTTCCATGGTGGAGGGCCAGCCGGTAGCCGTCCAGTCGCCGGCAAGATAGATGCCGGGCCAGGGGCTCTCCGCGCCGGGACGGATGCGGTCGAGGAGCGGACGCACGGAATACGTAGCGCGGACTTCCTTGACGACGGCAGCCTTCACGAGCTTGGCAGAATTCACTACGGGGAAAAACTGCGCGAGTTCGCGGATAGCGAGATCGATGATCTCCTGCCGCTGCATGGGGACCAGAGATTTCGAGGCGCTGACGACGAGCTCAATGTAGTTTTCCTGCTGGTCGCGATGCGCCGGTTGCAGCTTCGACTTGTTGAAGAGCCATTGGATCGTGGTGTCCAGCAGGACGGCGTGTTCGAGCTCCGTGATTTCGCGATCAAACCACAAATGGATACCAGTGATGGGCGAGTGCTCGAACTGGGACAGGTCGGCTGCAAGCTGTTCGCTCTGAGCATTGCGCGGCAACGCAGGCAGAAGGCTGGCCAGCGCTTCGAAGGAGAGCGCGAGGACGACAGCGTCTGATGTGAAGATGCGGTCGCCGCTGCGGATCACCCACCCAGTGCCGGGTTCGGTTATGTCTACCGGCTCCAGAGCATCCGCGCTGGTGCGCAGATGGACTTCGCTGCCGCGTGCATGGAGATAGTCGATAGCACGGCCGTACAGATCGCTGAGGGGGACACTGGGAATGCCCATGCGTCCGGCTTCGGCGGACAACAGGAACGACTCACGAAAGACCTTTCCCGCATACTTGACCGAAATGCGATCGAGATCTTCGTTCAGGGCGCTGACCAGAACCGGATGCCAGAAGTGATCGATAGCGCGCTTCGTCTGGCCGTGGCGTTTCAGCCAGTGGGCGAAATCCTCCTCTGTGTCCTCGGGGATGCCGGTGACAAACGCGGACATGCCGCGGGCAATGGCGAGCTTGTCTGGGATTGAAAATGCCGGTGCGCCGAGAAAGGCCAGCGACGTGTGCAGCGGCGCGGGCAGGAATGACGGCTGGAGCAGGGTACGGCGTCCGCCGGGTTCGATGAAGGTGAAGTGGTCATACCATCGGATGGAATCGAGCGCATTGAGGCGGCGGTAGAGGTCGATGAGATTCGTGCATCGGCCGATCAGCACATGCTGGCAGTTGTCGATGACTTCGCCGGTGCCCGGATGCTCATAGGAAGAAGCACGGCCGCCGACGTAAGGGCGGCGTTCAAGCAGGCACACCTTGTGGCCGGCATCCGCGAGCGCGCAGGCAGCCGATGAGGCCGGCGAGTCCGCCGCCGATGACGGTCACGCTTTGTGCTGCAGAGGTTTTGGTCATTTGGGTCAGTTCCCTGCTCCTGTCTTTGCAGGAAGGGGGCGGCTGAAAGGAACCTGCAGCAGGCCGCGAGCAAGTATCCACAGTTTTTGCCACGTTGGAACGGAGATTCTCCGCGAGAACACTTCGTAGTTTTGCTGCTCTATGTGTTTGAGCAGCGACTGATAAATGGCGATCAGAACCCAGAGCGCGGGGCGGGAGTCAGGCGAAATGAGCGGCAGAAGCGCCTGACCGGATTTGTAATAGTGTTCGGCACGCTCTGCTTCGGACTGAAGCAACAGGCGTTCGTTTGGCGCGGGCGAGCGAGGATTGGCAGGCGACGGCGGCTAGAGTCGGGATGAGACACGGAATAGCGCTCGAGATCTTCGACTGGCAGATAAATGCGGCCGCGTTCGAGGTCCTCGCGGACGTCACGCAGGATGTTGGTGAGCTGGAAGGCGACGCCGGTTTCTTCCGCCAGCTTTTCGGCGCGTGGGTCGCTGTAGCCGAAGATGCGGATACAGACGAGTCCAACGACGGAGGCTACGAGATAGCAGTAGCGGTAGAGATCGTCGAAGGTTGCGTAGGTGTCGTATTGCATGCCCCCGCTGCGCGGGGCGCGGTGAAGATCCATCGCCGTGCCCTCGACGAGCTGATCGAGAAGCTCGGAGGATATCTGGAAGCGCTTTTGCGCGTCTGCGAGAGCGATGAATACCGGGTCAGCGGTTGAGCCGCCCGAGGACGCGCAATGCCATGCCTCAAGCCAGGCGTTGAGATTGGCGCGGCGCTGATCGATGGAGAGGGACTCGTCGTCGGAGAGATCGTCGGCGTGACGCATGAAGGCGTAGACCGCGCAGATGGCGTCGCGCTTGTGCGGGGGCAGCGCAACGAAGGCGTAGTAGAAATTCCTGGCTTCTTTCCGGGCGATTTCGCGACAGACTCGATAGGACTCGAGACGGACGGGGTCACGCCGCTCTCTCCACCCCAGTTTCGCGCGAGGTTTCGACCGAGGAACTTGCCGGTGAGAGCGCGCAGGAGCAGCGCGGCTTTGCGCGATTTGGAGATGGCGGGGCGGCTGCTGAGCACGTTGTAATCCTGATGTTCGATGGCGCGGAGGATTTCGAGGCCTCCGCGGGAGAAGAGATCGAGATCGAGGCGAGCTCGCGATCGACCATGCTGATCAGCGGCAGCCCCTGCTCCGAACATGCGTCGGGCGTAGTCGACTTCGTAGCGCATGAGTTCGCGGAAGGCAGGCGTGAAGGCTGCCGTTCGCGATGGTCGTCTTCGTCGACGCCGAAGCGGCGCATGTCTTCGGCGGGAAAGTAGATGCGGTCGCGGTCGTGGTAGTCGGTGCGAACATCCTGCCAGAAATTCGCGAGCTGGAGCGCGGAGCAGGTGTGGTCGGAGAGAGCGAAGCGCTCGGGATCGCGATAGCCGCAGGCGTAAAGGACGAGATGGCCGACAGGGTTGGCCGAGTAATGGCAGTAGCGAAGCACGTCGGCCATGGTTTCGAAGCGGGTGACGGTCTGGTCCTGTCGAAATGCTACGAGCAGGTCGGCGAAGGGCGTCTTGGGGATGTCGCAGGTGCGGATGGTTTCAGCGAGAGCGACGAAGACAGGATGACGGGCTTCGCCGCGATAACAGGCGTCGAGTTCCTCTCCCCAGAGATCGAGTAGAGCGAGGGACTGCTCGCGGTTGCCGGTTTCGTCTCCGAGATCGTCGGAGACGCGGCAGTAGGCGTAGATGGAGTGGAAGTGCGGGCGCAGGCGTTTGGGCAGGAACCAGGAGGCGACGTGGAAATTTTCGTAGTGCGTCTCGGCGAGGCGCTGGCACCAGGCGCGGGCTTCCTCGAGCGTGGGAGCGTGGTCGGGGATGCGGTATTCGGGCGGCAGCGCGGCCCAGCCGCGTTCTCGATCAGCTCATCTGTGTCGTTGTCAACATCGATCGACATCTGACGGTATCCAGAAATTTCTCCACTCATCGCGGACCCTCGATGGTCGGTCTTCGATGTCGCTCAGGAGCGAGTTTCAGTCTAAGGATGATGCGTCTTGATGTGACGAGCGGTCTGAGCTGCGGAAGACCTGTCAAGTCGGCGCGGGCTGCCGGTGATGTATTCGCGGCACTTGAACTGTCCGCTGCGAATGAGGTCGAAGGCGCGGCGCGCGGTGGCCGGGCGTGTGGTGGAAGCTGGCCTTGAGCGTGATGTCGTTGTAGTGCAGGCGGTTGGTGTCGAGCTCGACGTGGGTTCCGGCGGCGCATCCGCCGAAGAAGTTCACCGTGCCGCCTTTGCGCACCATGTCGACGGCCCACTGCCAGGTGGTGGGCGTGGCGACTGCCTCGATGGCGACATCGACGCCGCGATGACCTGGGAGTGAGGGCGCGGACGGCGGCGATAGGGTCGGCGGCGGCCGTGATCTGGATGACGTGTTCGGCGCCGAAGGTGCGTCGCCGCTGCGATCTGGTGGTTGCGTTTAACGACAGCGATCACGTGCAGGCCGGCCAGCTGGGCGGCGTGCATGAACATGAGGCCGATGGGGCCGGCTCCGATGACGACGATCGGTGTCGCCCGGCTGCGGCGTTTGATTCTTCGAGGCCGCGAACGACGCAGGCGAGCGGCTCGGTGAGAGCGGCGTGCTCGAAGGGAACGGTGTCGGGCACGAGCAGGGTATTCTTCTCGACGATGCGGCGCGGGAATGGAGATGTATTCGGCGTAGGCTCCGTTGTTGAAGAGCAGGTCGTCGCAGAGGTTCTGCTGATTGCGGCGGCAGAAGTAGCAGTCGTCGCAGGGGGCGGAATTGAGGGCGACGACGCGGTCGCCGACGCGGAATCGGGTGACGGCGGGGCCGACTTCGTGGACAATTCCGGAAAGCTCGTGGCCGAAAGGACATGGGCACGGTGAGCATCCGCGCATGATAGCCGCGGCGGTAGACCTTGAGGTCGGTGCCGCAGGTGAGCGCTGCCTGCACGCTGACGACGATCTCTCCCGGACCCGCAATGGGCATAGGAACCCGCTCGATACGCAGATCTTCTCGGCCGTAAAGCACAGCGGCCGTCATTTCCTGAACCATCACTTCCATTTTTTCAGACCTGCGACTGTCAGCTTCGGCTTTCCTCAGCGCCCGGCTCGATGAAGACTTTCATGGAACTGGCGCTGGGGTTGGAGGCGACCTCAATGGCCTTGACCGCATCTTCGAGAGGAAAACGGTGCGAAATGAGGCGGGTGAGGTCGAATCCGTTGGAATATCCGTCGAAGACGAGATCGGCACCTTCGTCCTGAATCTGGCCGAAGAGGAACTGTAGGAACCGAGAAGAGTCTTTTCGTCCATGCAAATGACAGCGGGATCGATGCTGACGCTGCCGTGCTGAGTTTGCGCAAAAAGCAGGATGCGGCCGCCGGGACGGGCCGCGTCGATGGCGCGTCTGGATAAGGGCGTTGCCACCGACGGCGAGGATGACGACGTCGGCTCCGCGGCCTTCGCTGCCAGCCTGGGCCGCGGCGACCACATCTTCTTTCCCAGCATGGATGGGGTGCGTGAGGCCGTAGGTGGCGGCGATGGCGTGACGTTCCGGGTAAAGGTCGGAAGTAAGTACCTTGGCTCCCGATCGAGCGGAAAGCGTGGCGAGCAGGATGCCGATGGGTCCCTGACCGATCACCAGCACCGTTTCGTCGGAAGAGATGGAAAGATTCTTGACCGCCTTGCAGGCAGGTATTGACCGGCTCGACGAAAGCAGCCTGCTCGAAGGGCACGCCGTCGGGGATTTTGATCAGGCCGCGGCGAACGATCCAGTCCCTGACGTGGACGTATTCGGCGAAGCCTCCGCCGGCGGGCTCAAAGCCGGCGGTGCACGCCGACGCGCTTGTATGTAGGGGCACTGAGCGAAGGTCTTTTTGCGGCAGTAGTAGCAATCGCCGCAAGGAACGTGATGGAAGACCATGACGCGATCGCCGACGGAGAAGTCTTCGACGCCATCACCGACGGCTGCGATGGTTCCGGCGGTCTCGTGGCCGAAGATGCGTGGGGCGGAGTGCGAGCCGCTGTGGATCTTCTTGAGATCGGTGCCGCAGATGCCGCAGGCAGCGACGCGGATGAGAACTTCACCGGCTCCAATGGTTCGGGACAGGCACTGTCTCGACGCGAACGTCATTGATGCCCCGGTAAACCGCAGCGTGCATGGTTGCGGGAATCCCGGTCTGGGCGTGTTGGGTATTAGCAGTGTAGGTAGTAGCCATCGTCTTCTATAGCTTACAGCGATTGAGGGATTGATTTCGAGAGAATGTCGGCGAGATTCGACGCAGCGGCCCGGCTGTTCTTGCCGAGCCGCTGGAGTGACGCCCAGTAACGAGGACGAAAAGCGGCATGGAGCAGGAAGTCGGGCATCTGAAGCTGGCCGCCTGGGGAGATGAAGCGGCTGAAGTCGGGAAGATGGTCGGTGTAGCCATCGGAGATTCCTTTGAAGCAATAGAAGGCAATGTTGCGGGCTGCTGCGTAGCGGGCAACGGTGGCTGCTTCCATGTCGACGAGGACAACGTTGTGAGTTTCGGCGAGGCTGCGCTTTTCCTCGGCACGGGAAACGTGATCGAGAGTTATGAGGCGATAGCCTGCGGGGTAATCGGTGAGGAAGTGCTCGCTCCGTGGTGGCGTCGATGACCTCGGAGATCGCGCATGCAGAGGGTGGTTTGAGGGCGCAGGTGAATGCTCCGGCCCATCCGTAGGAGATGAGCGCCTCGAGGTTTTCCCTTGGCAAAAACGCGATTCACGGCGCGGGCCGCGGCAGCTGCGCCCATGCCTCCGGCAATGGCGATGGCTTCGTGGCCGGCGATTTGGCCAGTCCAGAGATCGGATTCTGCCCGCTTCCAGCCGCGCACGAGAGGCTTGAGTTCGCCGGGAAGGGCGGCGATGATGGCGATCCTGCTCATGGGGCATATCCGTTCGCGCGGAACCATTCGATGGCGGCGCGCAGAGCGGGGTAGACGGGGACGATGCGGAAGCCGAGCTCGCGCTGTGCCTTGGCGGATGAGGCAAACATCTTCTTTTTGCCCATGCGAACGGCTTCCACCGTGGCGCGGGGCTCGAGTCCGCGGATGCCTCCGGTGATGGTCTCGTCGAAGAAGGCGAAGATCATCGCCACGGCATGCGGGACGCGCATGGTCGGCGAGGGCAGGCCCGTGATGGCGGACATCTTGTCCAGGATCTGCTTGAGGGTGAGGTTTTCTCCGCCGAGAATGTAACGCTCGCCGGAGCGGCCCTTTTCAAGGGCGTCGGCATGGGTGCGGGCGACCTCGGCAACATCGACCAGATTGAGGCCGGTGTCGACGTAAGCCGGAAACTTTTTATTTAGAAAATCGACAACAATGCGGCCGGTAGGGGTGGGTTTTACGTCCTGCGGGCCAATCGGGGTGGTGGGGTTGAGGATAATGACCTGCTGACCGGCGCGCGCGGCTTCAATCGCGACCTGCTCCGCGAGGAACTTCGAGCGCTTGTAGTGGCCCACCATGTCGGCAAGCGAGACGGGTGTGGTTTCGTCGACGATCGTGCCGTCAGTTTTGAAGCCCATGGTGGCGACGCTGGAAGTGTAGACGGTGCGAGGAATGGCTTCTTCGCGGGCAATCTGAAGCAGGGCGCGGGTTCCGTCGACGTTGGCGGCGTACATAGTTTTGGGATCGCGGACCCAGAGGCGGTAGTCGGCAGCTACGTGCATTAAGGCATCGCAGCCACGAAGGGACACGCGCAGGGATTCGGGCTGGAGGAGATCACCGACGACGGTTTCAGCCTGGAAACCTTCAAGATTGCGGAGATTGCTTGTGGAACGAACGAGAAGCCGCAATTGCGCGCCGCGCTGTGCGAGCTCTCGGGCTACGTGCGTACCGACGAATCCGGTGGCTCCGGTAAGGAAGACTTTCATAGTTCGATGCCCAAACGGTTATTTTACGGGAGGGAGGCTTCGCTGCCCGTCCAGGCTTTCTGGCGAGGAATGACATTCCGGTGACACTTGGGATGGTCGGGCAGAAGTAACCTGAACGGGATACAGGTATGGCTTCGACCCTGGTCCAGCTTTCGCCATCTCCCACCGCGTCGCTTGCACAGCACGTGATCGAGCATTTGCCTGTGGTGGTGCTGTTTCCCCACAACCGCTGCAACTGCCGCTGCATGATGTGCGATATATGGAGAATCAGGCAGGTCCGACAGATCGAGACTGCGGACCTGCTGCCGCACCTGGAGTCATTTCGTTCGCTGGGCACGAAGTGGATAACGCTGTCGGGCGGCGAGGCGCTGCTCCATGATGATCTGCGCGGATTTCTGGAATTGCTGCGCGACGAGGGGATGCGCATCACGCTGCTCTCGACGGGGATTCTGCTGGCTGACAATGCTGCTCTGGTTACGGAGCTTGTGGATGATGTGATTGTGTCGCTCGACGGGCCACGGGAAACGCATAATGCGATCCGGCGGGTTCGCGATGCATACGAACGGATGGCAGAGGGTATAGCGGTGCTACGTGTACTGCGGAAGGACATGCCGGTATCGGCGCGGAGCACAGTGCAGAAGAATAACTTTCGCCAGATACCCCAGACTGTCGATGCTGCGCACGCGCTGGGGCTGAATTCGATTTCGTTTCTGGCGGTAGACGCGACCTCGACGGCTTTCAATCGTGAAGATGGCTGGAATGACAGTCAGCAGGCGCGGGTAATGCTGACCGCGGAAGAGGTTGCAGAACTGTCGGATCTGTTGGACGAAATGAGCGTCAACTATGCGGAGGAGTTCCGGAGCGGATTCATTCAGGAGTCTCCGGAAAAGATGCGACGGATCGAGAGGCATTTTCGCAGCGCGCTCGGCGAGATTGAGGCTGTGGCTCCGAAGTGCAATGCGCCGTGGGTTTCCGCCGTAGTGGAGAGCGATGGGACAGTACGGCCCTGTTTCTTTCATCCGGGAATCGGCAATTTTCATAAGCAGTCGCTGGCGGAAATCGTGAATGGCGAAGCAGCGTTGCGCTTTCGCTCGGGGCTCGACATTGAGACGAATGCGACCTGCCGGCGGTGCGTCTGCTCGCTTTACTACGTCGAAGGCTGAGCACCCGGCATCGCAGAAGCTTTACATCGGCCTGCTAGAATCGCGCCCGGAGGGGTCTATGGGCAGACCGGTAGTGCATTTCGAGATTGGGTGCAAGGATAAGGCGAAGACAGCGGAGTTCTACGGCAACCTGTTTGACTGGACGATGCAGGAAATGGGACCGGCGTCGATGATCGCGACAGGCGCGGAGTTGGGCATTCAAGGCCATATTTCATCGCTTGGGCACGAGCCGCACAACTACACAATTTTCTACGTGCAGGTGGATGATGTGGCCGCTTATCTGAAGAAAGCCGAGTTGCTGGGCGGGAAGATGCTCGTGCCACCAGTGCCAATCCCGACGGGCAGGTTCGCGTGGCTCGCTGATCCGGAGGGAAATATGGTCGGATTATTCGAGACGAAGAGTTGAGAGTGTTGGCAGAAACCTGCTGAGATGAACGAAGGAGTTCGCGGCGCAAGATGAAAGTACAATAGCCGGACAACTCCAATGATTGTTGCTCGACCCAAAACTATCCCTCTTTTGCCCATCCTCATCGGCACCGTCTTGCTCACAGTGCCGTTTCACCTAAGCCCGGACAACTTCATCGTTGACGATGGGTACTTCTACCCGCAGATCGCGCGTTCGATTGCGGACGGGCAAGGCAGCACGTTCAACGGTATTATGCCCACAAACGGCTACCACCCTCTGTGGATGCTGGTATGTGTGCTCGGAGCACTCATTACGCAGTCCTCCTCAGGTTTAATTCAGCTTCTCACCCTGATACAAGACGCGTTGATCCTCGTCTCAGTGTCACTCCTGGTGACGATCAGCCGTGCCGCAGCAAAGCGCGGAGCTGTCGCAGGTTGTGCGGTTTTCCTGTTCTTCAATGCAGTGCTCGGCATTTGGCGTCTGCTTGAAGCCAATCTGGCACTGGCGCTTCAGAT
Organism: uncultured Acidobacteriota bacterium; assembly: GCA_963735555.1. Classification (GTDB taxonomy): domain Bacteria; phylum Acidobacteriota; class Terriglobia; order Terriglobales; family Acidobacteriaceae; genus Silvibacterium. The sequence continues at coordinate 170,963 of CAVTLP010000009.1, read as the reverse complement.
GGTCGTTCTTCCGTTGATCGTACCGATCTTTCCGTCCATTCAACAACGGTTGAGAGGATGGCGTCCCTTGTTGGTCGGGCTGCTGCTCGGACTTACCCTCCTGGCGCGGCTGGACCTGATCTTTTTTGTTGCGGTCGTGCTGAGCTATGAACTTCTGCACAACGAAGGGAAAACCTCTCTGACCTCGCGCGCTGCGGCAGTTATCCAGGAGATTGTGGTTGCTGCCCTGCTGCTCGCTCCCTACCTGGTGTGGAACCTTCGCAAATTCCACCACATGCAACCGATCAGCGGTGCGATCAAAAGCACCTTCCCCCATATGCAGCGACTGCACATACCAATCTACGCAGTACCAGTGGTTGGAGCGGTTCTGCTTAGCAGCCTCCTCTTGCTGAAGCGAGAGCGTACAGAATTCGACGCACTCTGTCTTCTCACCGCAGCCGCCAGCGCGTTGCATTTGGGCTACACACTGTTATTTGGAGCCCTCGCCCCCTGGTACCTGACGACCGGATATCTTTGCGTGGCGCTTTGCGGCATTCTGCTGGCCGACGGCATTCTGTCGAGTGTGCCGAGTATGCGCTGGCTGGAATATGCGTTTGCCGCAAGCGTGTTTCTGAGTTTCCTGCTCTTGTCGTCCCTGCGCCTCTTCTCGAACTTCACTTACTCGCGCTTGACACATGGACAGATTTCTTTCCATAAGAGCTACGTCGAGCCTAAGCGGGCCTTTGCGATGAAATTACGCGAGACTCTGCCGGCGGGTAGCCGGATTTTCATCTTCGATGCTCCCGGCGGGGTTGCGTACTACTCAGGGTTAAGCGTTCTTCCGGCAGACGGGCTCGTCACTGACTACACCTATAACGCGGACCTGGCGCGGGACGGCTTCGCCCGATATGCCATGGAGCACCACCTCGACTATTTCGTGACGCCCGACCTTCAGCCTGGCCAAATCTACGACCGGGCCTTGATGCGAGGGAAACGTACGGAATACGGCCAGGTTATGGAGATTCAGGTTCCGCTGACGAGCCAGGATGCGGGAACCATCACGCTTCCAGACGCAGATCTTCTGTTCCGCTTTCGTCAGATCAACCCGGACCTGGAGGCTACCATGCCGGAGATAGGCGTATGGCGTATCCGGCACGAGGGATCTGTTGCCAAGTAAGCGGGTAAAGTTGTGACGGGGAATCCTCCCCGTCATTTTTTAGTCGTAATACTCCAAGCCGAGGTGGGTGATGAGCTCTTCGCCCTGGATGTGACGGAGGGTGTTCTTGAGCTTCATCGACTGGATGAAGAGATCGTGCTCGGGATAGAGGCCCGGCGCGGTCTGCGGCGACTTGAAGTAGAAGCTGAGCCACTCCTGGATGCCGAGGTGTTTGAGTTCGGGCGTGCGCTGCGCGAGGTCAAGGAAAAGGACAAGATCCAGAGCCAAAGGAGCGGCCAGGATGGAGTCACGACAAAGGAAATCGACCTTGATCTGCATCGGATAACCGAGCCATCCGAAGATGTCGATGTTGTCCCAACCCTCTTTGTTATCACCACGCGGCGGATAATAGTTAATGCGGACTTTGTGGTAAATATCCTTGTAAAGGTCGGGGTAAAGCTCGGGCTGGAGGATGAAATCGAGGACTCCGAGCTTCGATTCCTCCTTGGTCTTGAAGGACTCCGGATCATCGAGAACTTCGCCGTCGCGGTTACCAAGAATATTGGTGGAGTACCAGCCGGCGACTCCCAGCATGCGCGACTTGAAGGCCGGGGCGAGCACGGTCTTCATGAAGGTCTGGCCGGTCTTGAAGTCCTTGCCACAGATGGGCGCTCCGGTCTGCTTGGACAGCTCGACCATGCAAGGCAGATCGACGGTCAGGTTCGGCGCGCCGTTGGCAAAGGGGATGCCTTCTTTGAGCGCAGCATAGGCGTAGATCTGAGACGGAGCGATGTTCGGGTCGTTGTCGACGAGGCCCTTTTCGAAGGCAGCGATCGACTGGTGGACGGCTGAAGGCTCAAGGAAGATTTCCGTGGAGCCGGTCCAGATCATCACGATCCGATCGACCTTGGACTTGAAGTTCTGAATGTCGGCGATGAGCTGCTGTGCGAGGTCGCACTTACTCTTTCCCTTTTTGACGTGCGTGCCGTTGAGCCGCTTCACGTAGTGCTGGTCGAAGACGGCCGTCATGGGCTTAATCTCTTCGAGGAAGGGCCGGATGGACTTCAGATGGTCTCTGTCGAGCACCTGCGCGTGCGCGGCAGCTTCGTACATGTTGTCGGGGAAGATTTCCCATCCGGTGAAGACGATGTCGTCGAGCGAGGCGAGGGGGACGAATTCCTTGATAAGCGGCGTGCGATTGTCCGTGCGCTTGCCGAGGCGGATAGTGCCCATCTGGGTGAGCGAGCCAATCGGCTTGGCCAGGCCTTTGCGGACCGCTTCAACACCAGCAATTAGCGTGGTGGCGACGGCTCCCATGCCGACCACCATGACTCCTAGTTTTCCAGTTACTGGCTGAATGTTCGCAGCCTTGGGTGTAGACATTCTTACAGGTCTTCCTTTCAAACAAAAATGGGGCTCTCAATCGAAATGATGCGCGTGCGCAAACACTCTAGTTTCGCCCCGCCAGAGGGGCTTTGGCAAACGGGCGGGTTTCACTGGTGGATTTACGAGTTCAAACGGGGCTCAGGCTTCGCTGGGCCGTACGCGGTCTTTCCAATGCGTCCAGACAAACCAGACGACGGCGGCAAGCAGCAGCACCACGACCGCGGTATGGAAGCGATGGAAGGCAGCCTTAAAGGCCGGATTCGTCTCCCAGGCCTGACCAAGCTTCATTCCGGCATAAGCCAGCGCGAAGCACCACGGCCAGGAGCCAAGGAACGTATAGATATGGAAGCGGAGCTGGTTCATGCGGGCAATGCCGGCCGGGAGAGCGATGAAAGTGCGAATCACCGGGAGCAGGCGGCCGACGAAGACGGTAATCGATCCGTAGCGCGCGAAAAAGTGTTCGGCGCGGTCAAGGTCGCGGTGGTCGAGCAGCACGAAGCGACCATATTTTGCGATGAATGGACGGCCGCCGTAAGCGCCAATCCAATAGGCGACGAGCGAGCCAAGGTTACAGCCTATGGCTCCCGCGGTGGCCACTCCGAGCAGGGAGAGCTGGCCGGTGTGCACGAGATAGCCGGAGAAAGGCATGATGATCTCGGAGGGAAGCGGAATGCAGGCAGATTCGATACCCATGAGCAGGGCAATGCCGATGTATCCCGAGGCCGAGATGGTGACGATGATGAAGTGGGCGAGGAAGGCGAGGATTTTCTCGGTCATTCGAGAAAAGTATACCTGTGGATGGAACGAAGATACTTCACACTTTTGCGGAATTGCCCCGACCCGAACAGCAGATAGAGAGCTTTGTTAGGATGAAAGGTTAGATCAGGAGCAGACGATGGTAGAAACATTAACCGAGCCCGTGGCCGCAGGCGAGACGACGCAGACCGGAGATGCACCGGCTAAGCAGGATGAGAAGAAGATTCAGCGGCAGATGGTCGCATTCACCTTCTACAAGGTGATGCCGGAGTGGCGGCGGCTTCCCGCAGCAGAGCGCGCGGAGCACAAGCGGCAGTTTGCGGAGATTCTGAAGCGCTGGAACCAGCCGGGCCGGCTGCTGGGGTTGACCTACTCCACAGTGGGTCTGCGCGGGGATGTCGACATGGTGCTGTGGCGTATCTGCTATTCAGTGGACGACCTGAATCAGATGACAGCCGAGCTGCTGGCGAGTCCGCTGGGCGGGTATCTGCAGACGCCGCACAACTTTCTCGCGATGACCAAGCGGTCGCAGTACCTGATTGGACACGAGCACGAGGGACAGCACGATTCCCGCGGGAGCATTCGTCCGGGCGGGCAGAAGTACATCTTCATTTATCCCTTCTGGAAGACGCGTGCGTGGTATTTACTGCCAATGGAAGAGCGGCAGAGGCTGATGAGCGAGCACATTCGCGTGGGGCACCTGTATCCGCGAGTGAAGCTGAACACGACATACTCGTTCGGCATCGACGACCAGGAATTTGTGGTCGCATTCGAGAGCAATTTTCCCGAGGATTTTCTGGACCTGGTACAGCAGCTGCGCGAGACGGAGATCAGCGTATACACGCTAAAGGACACGCCGATCTTTACGTGCATCCGGATGACGGCGGAGGAAATGCTGGACCGGCTGGGGTGAAAGAGACAGGGATTAGCGATTAGCCATTAGGGATTAGAAAAGCGTGGGCCACGGCTCACGCTTTTTGTTTGTGGTTAGAATGCTTGGATGATGGCTACGAAAAGACCGGCGAAGTCGAAGCCCGGAGCGGGCAAGAAGGAAAAGGGCGCGAAAGCAACTGACGATCTGGCGCCGAAGCGGATTGCAGAAATTTTGCAGCGATTGGAGGCGGCGTATCCCAATGCGGAGTGTGCGCTGCGCCACAGGAATGCCTGGGAGCTGCTGGTGGCGACGATCTTGTCGGCGCAATGCACCGATGCCCGAGTGAACATGGTGACGCCGGAGCTCTTCCGGAAATTTTCGAATCCGAAGGCAATGGCCGAGGCTTCCCTGCCCGCGATCGAGGAAGAGATTCGTTCCACCGGCTTCTACCACAACAAGGCAAAATCCATTTCCGGCGCAGCAAAGAAAATTGTCGGCGAGTTTGGCGGGAAGGTGCCAAAAACAATGGCCGAGTTGCTGACCGTTCCGGGTGCGGCGCGCAAAACTGCGAATGTGGTGCTGGGTGTGGCCTACAAGATCGCCGAGGGCGTGGTTGTGGACACGCACGTGCTGCGCATATCCAGACGTCTGAGCCTGACGACGGGGACCGATCCGAAGAAGGTGGAGCAAGACCTGATGCGAACCATCCCGAAGGATCACTGGATTCAGTTTTCGCATGAGCTGATTCATCACGGGCGGCAGATTTGCATCGCCCGTAAGCCGCGCTGCGTGGATTGCACGCTCGAAACGCTGTGTCATTCGGCTGACAAGACGTGGAGCTGCCACCCATAAGGCAGAGATCAGGGAACAGCGATCAGGGCCTGGATGGTGGCGGCGATGAGGCCGGGGATGTCGTGGGGGTTGGCTTCGGCGGCTGGTTCCCAGTTGTGGTCGCGCAGCGTCTGGCTGGTGATGGGGCCGATGGAAATGGCGCGCATCTTTTCTGGTGACCGATGGATGCCTGCGGCTCGGAGCAGGTGGTAGAAATTTGTGACCGTCGATGAGCTGGTGAAGGTTGCTGCGTCGGCTGGGTTCTGATCGGACGCAAATATTTCCGCAATACTGGCGATCGAGGCTTCGGGAATGACGTTGCGGTAGGCGTCGACGACCTCGACGCGGGCTCCTGCTTCGGTGAGGGCTGCCGGGATCGTATCGCGGGCGACGGCGGCCCGGGCAATCAGGACGCGGGCATCGCGAGCCTGGTCTCCGATTGAGTCGATGAGCGATTCCGCCACATATTCTTTGGGGGTAACGGTCACTGAGAGGCCCACTTCCTGCAAGGCCTGAGCCGTAGCGGAGCCGATGGCGGCGATTTGCAGGTGCAAGAAGGTTTCGAGGGGAAGATCGAGAGCCTCGATACGAGAGCGCATGGCGCGGACAGCGTTTGCACTGGTGACAATTAGCCACTGATACTCCTGCAAATTTTTTAGGGCAGCATCTAACGGCTCTAATGATTCGGGCGGAAGGATTTCAATGGCCGGGATTTCGATTACTTCTGCGCCAAGGTCAGTGAGCGCTGCTGACAACTGTCCGGCCTGATGGCGCGCACGGGTGACGAGGATGCGCTTGCCGGCGAGCGAAGTAGACTCTGGGTTAGCAGACGATGCCATCGGTTTCTCAAATGGTAAATCCTCTTGCGGCTGGCCAGAAACTGCTATCATGATAGCAGTCGAGGAACAGCACATGGCGCAACTGATAGTGCGAAACCTGGAGAATCAGATCAAAACACGATTGCAACGTCGCGCTAAGCGGCACGGCCTGAGCATGGAAGAAGAAGTGCGTGATATTCTTCGCGACGCACTAAAGGACGAGGATGCTTCCGTGAGCGGGCTGGGGACGGAAATCGCAGCACTGTTTCGTGGGAATGGGCTGGACCAGGAAATACCTGAACTTCGTGGTCATGCGGTGAAGCCGGCGACGTTCGAATCATGATCCTGCTCGATACGAATGTACTTTCCGCCCTGATGCGACAGGCCCCGGACACAGAAGTAGTTCGATGGCTCGACCGGCAGCCCCGCACTTCGATCTGGATCGACGGCAATCACTCTCTTCGAAGTGCGCTTCGGGCTGCAGGTAATGCCTCTCGGCAGGCGGAGGACACTCCTGATGGCTGCGTTTGAACGGCTCATCGTGGAAGTGATGCAGAGCCGTGTGGCTCCATTCAATGCGGAAGCAGCGCAGTACTCGGCGGACGTGATGGCGGTCCGACAGAAAAAAGGGCGCTCGGGCGAATTGCGAGACACGATGATTGCCGGAATCGCGTTAGCCTCACACGCGACGGTGGCGACACGGAACGTGAAGCACTTCGAAGACCTCTCGATCACAGTCGTCAATCCATGGGAAACATAGGTACAAGTCTGCTGCGGTCGTGATGACGACCATTTCAGATCGCGATAGTCTGGAGCAGGCTGGCTGCTCCTTGTTCGAGGAGGCGCGCGGCGAGCTTCTGGCCAAGTGTAACTGGATCGCCCTGATGCTGATGATCGAGCGCAGCGCGGACCAGTCGATGGCCGTCCGTGGATGCGACGGTTCCGGTAATCGTGAAGCCTTCTTGTGAGGGCTGGCAGTGAATACCGATGGGCACCTGGCATCCTCCTCCGAGAGCTGCGAGAGCGGCGCGCTCGGCGGTAACGGCAAAGCGAGTGGGCGGGTCGTCGAGAGAGGCGAGAGCTTCGATGGTTGCGGCATCGTCTGCCCGGGTTTCGATGGCGAGGGCTCCCTGCCCGGCGGCGGGACAGAGAATGAGTGCGGGAAAACGCTCGCGGAGATACTCCGTGCGTCCGAGACGCTCAAGGCCAGCGGCGGCGAGGATGATGGCCTCAACCTCGCCGTCTGCCAGCTTGCGCAGGCGAGTATCGACATTGCCGCGGAATTCTACGTAACGCAAGTCGCCGCGCTGGGCGCGGAGTTGGGCCTGACGGCGAAGGCTGCTGGTCCCGATGCGTGCGCCTTGAGGGAGTGCAGCGAAGCTTTCGAAGTCGATCGATACGAAGGCGTCGCGCGGATCGGCGCGCGGCGGAATGGCAGCGATCGTGAAGGGCTCGTCGAGTGAGGTGGGCAGGTCTTTGAGACTGTGGACGGCGAGGTCGATCCTGCGGTCGTAGAGCGCTTCTTCAATCTCTTTGGTGAACATCCCCTTGGGCACGGTCGCGCCCACCTGGGCGAAGGTGAGATGCTGCATAGCGTCGCCGCTGGTGCGGATGATCTCAATGGTGACTTCATGGCCGCGAGCTCGGAGCAGGTCAGCGATGTGATTGGCCTGCCAGAGGGCGAGCTGTGAGCCGCGAGAGCCGATTTTTAAAAGAGCAGGGATTAGCCATTAGGGATTCAGGTCAGTCGATTTTCGTTTGCGGCAGTCGAGCTCCGCGTCGCGTGCGGCTGAAGCCGGCTCATCCGCCGGGGCGAGCGGTCATCGCTTTCCTGCTGCCGTTCAAACCGAAGGCGGCACGGATGGCCTCGACGGCGGCGAGATCACCGTCGCTCGGCGGCGCTTTTCAGGGCCTGCAGCGGCTGGTGCAGGAACTTATTCATGAGACCACGGGTGAGGGCTTCGACCGCTGCCTGCTGTGCCGGCGTGAGCGACTGCAGACGCGACTGGGCGCGGCGCAGTTCGGCCTGGCGCATATCCTCGGCAGCGGCCTGCAGATCGACGAGCGTGGGCACGATGTCGAGCGTTTCGACGCGGCGCTGGTATCGCAGCAGTTCCTGCTCGAGGATGGCTTCGGCACGCTGTGCCTCGCGCGCGCGGTCGGACAGATTGGAGACGGTGACGGATTGCAGGTCGTCGATGTCGTAGAGAAAGATGCCGTCGAGACGGTTGATCTCCGGATCGACGTCGCGCGGCACGGCGATGTCGATGATGAACATGGGCCGGTTGCGGCGGCGCTGGAGAAACTGCTGCGCGTGCGGCGTGCGGAAGATGAACTCGGGTGAGCCGGTGGAGGTGATGAGGATATCGGCTTCGTCGGCGCGAGCATGGAGATCGTCGAAGCGAATGACATGGCCGTTGAACTTCTGCGCCAGATCCAGGGCGCGCTCGTGGGTGCGGTTGGCGATGAGCAGCGAGCCGGCTCCCTGCTGCATCAGATGACGCGCGGCAAGCTCGCTCATTTTGCCCGCGCCGACGAGCAGCACGCGCTTGCCCTCGAGCGAACCGAAGATTTTGCGGGCGAGGTCGACGGCGACCGAGGCAATGGAGACCGAGGACGAGCCGATCTGGGTTTCTGTGCGGACTTTTTTCGCGGCGGCGAACGCGCTTTGGAGCAGGCGTTCGAGGTTTCCGCCGACGGCACCGACCGAGCGTGCTGCGGAATAAGACTCCTTTACCTGGCCAAGGATTTGCGGCTCGCCGACGATCATCGAATCGAGACTGGCAGGCGACGCGGAAGAGGTGACGGACGGCCTCAGTCTCCTGGTGTTGATAAAGGTGAGGCTGGAGTGAATGCGCATCGACGGCAAAGCGTTTGTTCAGATAACTCGCGAGCTCGGGCTCATGGCCTTCGTAGCAGACGAGCAGCTCGACACGGTTGCAGGTGGAGAGAATCAGGCCTTCACGGACGCCGGGGTGAGAGAGAGAGCGCGGGTTTCGCCGGGCAGCGCTCCGGTGCAATGGCGAGCCGCTCGCGCAGTTCGACGGGCGCGGTCTTGTGGTTGAGGCCTGTGAGCAGGATCTTCATGGGGCGCTGAACCTGTGGACGGAGCTGAAGGAGATTGGCCGCCCAGACGCAGAGCATGACCACGAAGACTGCCGAGGAGAGATAAACGGCGCGGCGTCCGCGAAGGCCCGTGCTGCGGCGCACGAAGAGCATGACGACATACAGTCCCCACATCACGAAGGACAGCCAGCATCTTGGGATCGGCGAAGTAGGCTGGCCCGTACACTTTCCTGCGCAATGAGTCGAGCCGGCGAAAAGGCCGACGGTCATGCACGAGGAATCCGAGAACAAGCGTCTTCTGTGCGATCTGGTCCATGGTATCGAGTGGTGGCAACCAGTTGAGGAAGCCGGGCGAGCGCTTGTTCTTGAGACGGCGCTCCTGGAGCAGGTAAAGAAAGACTGGCCAAGAGGCTGAAAATTAAGCGGCATAGGCGGCAGGAGCGCGGTGACGTGGAACAGCAGCCATCCGCTACGGATGACTGGTGATCTGAAGGTGTGCTGATCCGGACCGAGCGCGGGCACTAACGACGAGCAGAAAGGCCAAAGGCGAGGGCGAAGATGCCGAAGGAAAGGGTCCGGTACCGCAAGGCGATAACCAGGAAGACCGTGACGATGAGCAGAGCCAGGATGGACTGGACTTCGTGCATGCCGACCGGCATCCAGCGATGGGCAAGCACAAGCATTTCAACCGCAGAGACGAGATGCACCAGCCAGGCGGATAGCGAAAACGGAAAACAAACGCGTCGCCAGAAGGCACGCTGGCCCAGCACGGCACCAAAGACTGCAAGGGAGGCGAATCCATAAAGGATCGCCGCTACTCTGAGCCATAACAGAAACATACGCCTTACCGGAGCTGATTCTTCAGTATAAGCTGCCCGTGGCTTGGCGACGGCCTGCGAGGCGGCCCCAGGATAAGTCCGATGACGGGACGAACAAGGCCGCATCGCGAATTTGATCTGGTGGCAATGCCGCGGTTGGCTCTGCGGCTCGTGCTCTCCGGACCGCATCCCACGCGAAAGGGTAATCGACCCCAACTGGAGAAAGATCATGGATCATCGCGTGAAAACCGGGTGACCTGGAGGAAGACCAGGTCACCTCTTATCTGGAGAGCCAGTCGGCGAAACTGCCGACCAGCTTTTATCTCGGCGCGGCACTGGCGTCGATGGCGGCGTCGCTGGGCCTTAAGGCAAGCTGGGAAGGACCAGCTGGCTCTATTTATCGGGCAATGGGCGGCCCCATTTCTCATCATTGGAACTTATAACAAGCTGGTGAAGCAGCACGGCATCGGATTCGAGCGGCGCGCAGCACCGAAATCGTTCGGCCGGCAGCAGGTTAGCCCGGCGGGCGGGACTACACGCCAGCATGTGCTTCACGATATGCTGGCGTATCCCCGTGTCCGATACTTCTACACTCCAGGCCGATCTGGAACAGACTCCGCTCATGCGACAGTTCTGGGCGGCAAAGCGACAGCATCCCGACGCGCTGCTGTTCTTCCGGATGGGCGATTTCTACGAATTGTTCTTCGAGGACGCGAAGGTCGCCGCTCGGGAGCTGCAGATTCAACTGACCGCTCGCGACAAGGAACGGGCGATCCCGATGTGCGGTGTTCCCGTACCACGCCGCCGAGGGATACGTAGCGCGGCTGCTGCGCAAGGGATACCGGATCGCGATGTGCGACCAGATGGAAGATCCCAAGCTCGCGAAGAAGATCGTGCGGCGCGAGGTGACCCGCGTGTTGACTCCGGGGACGGCGATTGACCCGGCACTCGGGTCGAGCGAGAACAATTACCTGGCAGCATTCGAACATCACCGAGAATGCGGTCGGGCTGGCGTATCTGGACTTGTCCACGGGGGATTTTCGGGCGACGGAATTCTCGGGCGCGAATGCTCTGGGTCAGTGCGCCGATGAGCTCGCCAAGCTGGTGCCGAGCGAGGTGCTGTCGGCGGCCGGGAATCCACTGATGAATGGAGATCGGGAGCTGGCGGCCGCCTTTGGCCGCGTGAAGACGCGGACTCCGGTTGAGGACTGGGTGTTTGCGAGAGATTATGCCGTGCCACTGCTCGAACGGCAGATGGGGACGGCGTCGCTGGACGGATTCGGCTTTGCTCACCACGGCGCGGCGGCAGTTGCGGCGGGTGTGATTGTTCACTATGTGCGGCAGACGCAGCAAAACGATGCGGGGCACGTCGACACGATTCGCTACTACGAACGCAGTGGGCACATGCACCTCGACCAGGTTACGGTGCGAAACCTGGAGCTGCTGGAGCCGGCGTTTCACGAAGCAGGCCCGGATGCGACGCTGTTCCGGACGCTGGACTGCATGATGACTCCGATGGGCAAGCGGCTGCTTCGGGCTTCCCTGCTGCGTCCGCTCCTGGAACGGGCTGCGATCGAGGAGCGGTATGAGGCTGTCGGTGAAGCTAAGCAGGATCTGATGGTGCGTGAGCAGATCAGGCGGTCGTTGAACGGCGTTCTGGATCTGGAGCGGCTGCTGGCGCGCATTTCGCTGGAGAGCGCGGGGCCGAGAGATGTGCTGGCGCTGGCGGCGTCGCTGCATGAGCTGCCGGGACTGAAGGCGCACATTGCGCCGCTGCAGGAGAGGTTCTGGAAATGCGCGCACGAGAGGCTGGACGTTCTAGATGATCTCTGCTCGACGATCGAGAAGACGCTGATTGCCGAACCTCCAGTGACTCTCGCCGAGGGCGGAGTAATCGCGGCGGGCGTGGATGGTGAGCTTGACGACCTGCGTGCAATCAGCCGAGACGGGCGGTCATCGATTGCAGCAATTGAGGAGCGCGAGCGGCAACGGACATCGATTCAGTCACTGAAGGTTCGCTTCAATTCTGTCTTCGGCTACTACATCGAGATCACCAAGTCGAACCTGGGCAAGAATGTTCCGGCGGATTACGAGCGCAAGCAGACGCTGGTAAACGCGGAGCGGTTTACGACGCCGGAGTTGAAGGAATACGAGACAAAGGTGCTGACCGCGCACGAGCGGTCGGTGGAGATTGAGAAACGGATCTTTGCCGAGCTGCGGCGGAAGCTGATGGAGAATGCCGGACGCATCCGCAGGACGAGCGCGGTGGTGGCGGAGATCGATCTGATTGCGGGCTTCGCGCATCTCGCGTCGTTACGAAATTACACACGGCCGCTGCTCGAAGACTCGGCAGTGCTGGAGGTGGTGTCGGGGCGGCATCCTGTAATTGAGCGGCTGATGGAGGAAGCGGGCGAGGGGCGCTTTGTGCCCAACGATCTGTACCTCAGCGGCGATGGGCCGAACCTTCTGCTGCTGACGGGGCCGAACATGGGGGGCAAGTCGACGTACCTGCGACAGGCGGCGCTGCTGGCGATCATGGCTCAGATGGGAAGCTTCGTTCCCGCGGCGCGGATGCGCTACGGCGTTGTCGATCGCGTGTACACGCGCATCGGCGCGAGTGACAACGTGGCGCGCGGGCGCTCGACGTTCATGGTGGAGATGACGGAGACGGCGACGATATTGAATACCGCTACGCCGCAGTCGCTGATCCTGCTGGACGAAATGGGGCGGGGCACGTCGACGTTTGATGGGCTGGCGCTGGCGTGGGCGACGGTCGAGTATCTGCATGCGCACGTTGGAGCGAGGACGCTGTTTGCAACGCACTATCACGAGCTCACGATTCTGGCTGAGCAGTTGCAGAAGCTCAAGAATCTGCGCGTCGCGGTGAAGGAGTCTCCGCAGGGGATTGTGTTTCTGCATGCGATTGAGGATGGCCCGGCGAACAAGAGCTACGGCATTGATGTGGCGCGGCTGGCGGGGCTGCCTCCGAAGGTGATTCAGCGGGCGCGGCAGGTGCTGAAGCAGCATGAGCGGTCGGAGCGGCGTAACGTGGCGATCGAGACCGAGGCTCCGTTGCAGATGACGATGTTCACGCCGCTTTCGCAAAAGATTGTAGACCGGCTGGAGGAGACAGATATCAATTCGCTGACGCCGCTGCAGGCTTTGAATCTTCTGGAGGAATTGAAGACGGAGATTAAGGCCGGGAGTCGAGAGGGCGTGAATCTGCGGCAGCAAGTTGGGCAGCTGATCATTGCCGGGATCGAGGGGCCGGAGCTGAGTGCCCTGGAGCGCGCGTGGCTAAGGCTGGTGCGGCCGGGCGGCGTAATTCTGTTTCGGCGGAATATCGAACAGGGTCCGCAAGTGACGGCGCTGTTGCGTGAAGCGACGGAGATTGCGGGCGCTCCACTGTTTCGGTGTGTCGATCTTGAAGGCGGGCTGGTGGACCGGTTGCGTGATCTGATTGCGCCGATGCCGTCACCGGCGGTGGTATTTGCAACCAACAAGCGCACGAATTTTGTAAAGCACGGGAAGCTGATCGGGCGGGAGTGCCAGGCGTTGGGGTTGAATGTGGCGCTGGCTCCCGTGCTTGATCTTGCTTTGCCGGTATCGGCTGCAGTGATGCGGACGCGCGTTGTCTCTCCGACGCCAGCGGATGTGGAGGAGTATGCCTCGGCATTTCTTGAGGGGCTGGATGCGGAGGGCGTTCTGGGATGCGGCAAGCATTTCCCCGGACTGGGCGGCGGGACACTGGATTCGCACGTGAGCACTCCGAGGATTGATCGGACCTGGAAGCGGCTTTGGGATGAGGACCTGGCGGTGTTCCGGTCGATGGCTTCGAAGCTGCGCATGATGATGGTGTCCCACGCGGCGTATCCGCTGACGAAGGACAAGGGGCCAGCGTCGATTTCACGTTTCTGGATCTCGACGGTGCTCAGGAAGCGGCTGGGGTTCGAGGGGCTGGTGATTTCCGACGATATGGAGATGGGGGGGATACTCACCCAGGTATCGATGGAAGAGGCGGCGGTAAAAGCCGTCGCGGCCGGGACGGATGTCATTGAGATCTGCAAGGATCCGTCGCTGGTGTTGCGTGCCTACGAGGCCCTGCTTGTGGAGGCAGAGCGATCAGCGGCGTTCCGGCGGCGGGTGGAGACAGCGGCGCGCAAGGTGGGAGAGCACAAGCGGCGGTATTTGAATGCGACGATGCCGCGGTCGGCCTCTGTGGGAAAGATCGAGATGCTAAGAGCGCAAGTCAAGAGATTCGCCGATGAGGTTGGCACGGGATGACGGCGCTGAAAAGATCCATGATTGTTGCCGGCGTGATGAGCGGGACATCGGCGGACGGGATCGACGTTGCGCTGGTGCGGATCAGCCTGGTGGGTGGAGCGCCTCGGATCAAGCTGCTGGCGCATCATGCGGTGAAGTATCCGGCTACGCTGCGGCGATCGGTTCTGGCTGCGATGGATGCAAGGCAGACATCGACGGCGGAACTGGCGCGGCTGAACTGGCGGCTGGGGATGGCCTATGCCGAGGCGGTGCGGGCAGCGGTCGAGAAGTACCGATGAAAACTCGATCTGGTGGGGTGCCATGGGCAGACGGTGTATCACCAGGCGAAGGCCGCGCGTACGCGGGACGGCAGGTGGCCTGCACGTGGCAGCTGGGCGAGCCGGCGCTGATCGCTGCGGAGATGTGCGTTCCCGTGGTGACGAATTTTCGGCCCGCGGATATGGCCGTGGGCGGACAGGGTGCACCGCTTGTTCCGCTGCTCGATTATGTGCTGTTCGCGGATCCGAGATCGCATGCGTGTGTCTGCAGAATATCGGCGGGATCGGGAATCTGACGGCGATTCCCGCTGGAGGGACGGCATCCGATTTGATTGCCTTCGATACGGGGCCGGGCAACATGGTGATTGATGCGCTGATGGAGAGGCTCTTCGACAAGCCATACGATCGCGACGGGCGCGTTGCGGCGCGAGGGCGAGTGCTCGCGGACGGTGGTATCGCGTATTGCTGGAGGAACAGTACTTTGCGAAGCGGCCTCCGAAGTCGGCGGGGCGGGAGCAGTTCGGCGCTGCTTTTGCTGCGGATTTTATCAGGAATTGCGAGAAGGCGGGCGGTGGTCCGGAGGATGCAATTGCGACGGCGACGGCGCTGACTGTGGAGAGCATCGCGGTGGCGTACGAGCGATTTGTGAGGCCTCTGAATCGCAACGGCGAAGCCGTGGACTACATCGTCGTCCGGCGGCGGGGCGCGCAACGCGACATTGATGAAGATGCTGCGACGAGCGCCTGGAGCCGATGGGCTGCAGGATGGTCGTCGAGCGACCGATGGGCGCTTCCATCGCAGGCGAAAGAGGCGGTTGCGTTTGCGCTGCTGGCATGGCAGACGTGGCAACGGTTACCGGGCAATGTTCCGGCAGCCACAGGCGCGAGGAGGCGGTCGTGCTGGGTGAGATCTGTTATGGGTGAGCGAGCTGATACAATGCTCTCGCTGCCTGCGCGAGGCGCCGATGGGGCATCCAGGTTTGCAGCTCGGCATGCTCGATTTGATCGGGCTGTTGCGTTGCGGGCACGGCAAGCCCGATCCGAACACGGTGACGATGCTGATCGAGAGCAGTCCGACAAACCTCGATCCGCGAATCGGGACGGATGCGCAGTCGGAGCACATCGATCCGCTGATCTTTGATTCGCTGGTGAAGCGCAATGAGCACTTCGGACTTGATCCGTGGCTGGCGGAGCGATGGGAGGCTCCCGATCCGACGACGATCGTCTTTCATCTCCACACGGGCGTGCAATTTCAGGATGGGCGGCCGCTGACGTCGAGGGATGTGAAATGGACGCTCGATTCGATCCTGGACGGGACCGTCGTAACCATCAAGTCAGGCGCATACAGAAACATCGCGAGCGTCGAAACACCCGACGCGAAGACTGTCGTGATTCACATGAAGAAGGCAGACCCCGCGTTGTTGTGGAACATGTGCGACGGAGCATTTGGCGTTGTGCCGTACGGCAGTGGCCGGGATTTCTGGCGCCATCCGATTGGCAGCGGACCGTATCGTTTCATTAGCCAGGAGACCGACAAAGATGTGGTGCTGGAGCGCGCAGGCAGCTATTGGGGAGTGATGCCGCGCATTCGTCGGATAAGGTTCGCGGTAGTTCCGGATGCAACGACGCAGGCGCTGGAACTACAGAAGGGATCGGCGGATGTGGCCGTCAACGCGCTGACCCCGGACATGATCTACGCGCTGAAACGTAACGCGAACCTGGTGGTTGAGGATGGCCCGGGAACGAGGCTGAACTACATCGTCTTCAACGTGCGCGATTCGATTCTGAAAGACGCCCGGGTGCGGCAGGCGATTGCGCTGGCAATCAATCGTCCTCTGATTATTCATTCTCTGTATCGCGACCAGGCTCAGTTGGCGGAGAGCTTGCTGCCACTGCAGCATTGGGCCTGGAGCGGAGGATACGGAGAAGCATCCATACGATCCGGCGAGGGCGAATGCCTTATTGGATGCGGCTGGATATCGCCCCGGCGCGGGTGGGATTCGTTTTCACCTTGGAATGAAGACTTCTACCGACGAGACGGTCAGGTTGTTATCGGTGATCGTGCAACAGGAACTGGCACAAATTGGGATTGCCCTTGACTTGCGTAGCTACGAGTTCGCAACGTTCTATGCGGACCTTACGAAGGGGACCTTCCAGATGGCTCCGTCGCGGTGGATTGGCGGCAACGAGCAGCCCGATATTTTTCATTACGCGTATTCGCAGGCGAGCTTTCCGCCGCATGGGAGCAACCGCGGATTCTATGCCAATCCCGCACTGGACGCGCTGCTGGACGATGCAGCGGCTACCAGCGATCAGACGCGCCAGCGAGAAGATTATGCGAAGGTGCAGCAGATTCTGGCGCGAGATCTGCCGTCGATCAATCTCTGGTATCTGGACACGGTGGTGATTCACAACAGCGGCTGGAGAATGTGCACACGTCGCCCTCGGGAAACTTTGAGTTTCTTCGCGATGCGATCGATTGCGCCGTAATCCTGTTTATTTCGCCTGAACGGTGATGGCTGAGCCGTTGTAATCGATGGTGCGATCGGCTGTAGCCGTAATTTCCCCGCCTGCGCCGCGATTTTCTCCCACAAAGACCACGCTAAATTTGCGTGACTGGACCATGTCCGGGTAGCTGCCGGTGCGCGCGCCGATGGTCAGAGCTTGCGAGGACTCGTTCCAATCGATGGGGATAAGCGCGTGCTCGCCCTTCTCGTAGTTGTAGGTGTCGCCCTGATCTTCGTAGAGATCGAAATGGCCGTCCGCGCCGCGATAGATGCGGAGTTCGATCGGCGCACCGGGCATTTGTCCTGCATATTCGACCTCGGGGCCAAGGGGCAGGATCGATCCTGCCCTGACGTAGAGCGGGATGCGATTGAGTGGGGCGGGCGCGTCGAAGCGCTGGTCGCCGTCTGTTGGTTTGCCGGTCCAGAAATCGTACCAGCGCGCGCGCGGGCGGCAGATAGACATACCGCTCAGTCGCTCCCTCCTAAAGTGACCGGGTTGACGAGAATAGCCGGGCCGAACATGAACTGGTCGCCGATGCTCCAGACCTTCTCGTTAGTGCGCCAATCCATCACAAGCGGGCGCATGATGGTCGCGTCGTCGCTCGTGACCTTCCACGCCAGTGAATAGATATACGGCAGCAAGCGATAGCGAAGCTTGTCGTAGCCGACGAGGGTGGGCATGGCCGCGCCATAGCTGAAGAGCTCGTTCTCTTCGTTGGCGCGATGGCCGTGGGTGCGGAAGACGGGGCAAAAGACTCCGAACTCGTACCAGCGCGTGTAGAGCTCCTGGTAGGCGGGATCGTGCGTGTCGCGCGCATAGGGCGGCCCGTAGCCCGCGATATCGGTCGTCCAATACGGCATGCCGGAGAGCGCGAAGTTAAGTCCGGCGGGAACCTGGCGTTGGAAGGCCTGGAAGGTGCTGAAAACGTCGCCGGACCATGTGGTAGCGGCGTAGCGCTGGTCGCCGGCGAATCCGGAGCGCGTCAGGATAAAGATGCGCTTCTTGTCGGTTTCCCCGCGCCAGTGCGTGTAGATGTTGCCGGTGTGCATAAGCGGAAAAACATTGGTGTAGAGCGCGCCATTGCCGATGAAGAGCTTCTTGTCATAGAGCTGCGCGTCGCTCTCGCCGCCGTGCGCGTAGGCCTTCTCAGGCTCGGAGCTGTCGAGCCAGAAGCCATCCCAGCCTTGTGCATAGAACTTTCCGAGCAGGTGGGTCCAGTAGAAGTCGCCGGCTGCAGGATTGGTAGCGTCATAGTCGGTGGTGTCGGGGATAGTCAGGCCGAGCGATTTCATCTGCTGGTAGTTTTGCGATTTGGGATCGAACATCGCCCAGACGGAGAGCATCGTGTGAAAGTGCTGATCGTGGAGCTTCTGCAACGTTCCGGGCACGTCGGGATAGGCCTCAGGCCGGAAGTCGGGATCGCCCTGATGCACCCACCAGAACCAGTCCTGCACAATGTTGTCGATCGGCACTTTGGCGTCGCGGTATTCCTTCGCGATCCTGAGCAGATCGTCATCGCTCTTGTAGCGGTCCTTCGACTGCCAGAAACCGTAAGCCCACTCGCCGTACATGGGCGCGTGACCGGTCATATCCCGGTACTGGTGGATGATCTGATCGAACTCGGGTCCGTAGAGGAAGTAATAATCGATCGCGTGCGATGCGTTGGACGAAAACCTTATCTCCGACGGAAAGCGATTGTCGAACCAGGAGAGTGCGGCGGTGTTCCAGAAGATGCCGTAGCCGTTGGTCGAGAGCATGAGCGGGATGGTTACATCTGTGTTGGCCTGGCCGAGTTCGAGCGTGGTGCCGCGATAGTTGAAGACTCCGTTCTGATGCTGGCCGAGGCCGTAGACGGCCTCCTGAACGGCGGGGTAGAACTGATCCTTCACGCTGTAGAGCTCTTCGCCGTTGACGGTGGTCTTCACATAACGGCGCGGCTCGTCCTGGAACTCCTGGAGTACGCGGTGGCCCTGCTCGTCCTGGAATTCGAGGTTCCCCCAGGCGAGCGAGATCAGCACCTTGATTGTGCCGGTATCGACGGTGGCAACGCCCGGGTTCCAGAGCTTGCCGTCCTCCGATTGAGGCTGCTCCTGTGAGCCCTTTGGCGGCATGGTGAAGGTGAATTTGCCGGGAGTGCAGCCCTGAATGAGCCACGGCTGCTTCGGAGTGGCGGCCTGTGCGGTCCCATCGGGACTGGCGACGACATGGATGGATGCGGGGCCGCAGACGGTGAGACGCAACGTGTCGACTGCGGTCTTTACGGTGACGCCGTCCGACTGCTGCGTGATGGTGACCTGCGCGCGGAGTGTTCCGGTAAAAATGACAGCGATTGCAATGAGAGCGAGTGACGCTGCCTGCGTGAGTTTCGTCATCGGTGTAACTCTTCCTGATCTTTGGCTGCAGGCCGAATCCTGCCTGGGCGGAGTAAATCGATTTTACGGCGTGACAGCAGCAACTGTATGCGTTGCCGTTGCCGGGTGCAAGGTGATCGATGGGGCGTTCCAGGCAGAGACGACGATCGCGTATTTCTCTGGAGAGTGCGGGGGCAAGGTGGCGGTGAGCGTAATGGACTCGTCGGGCATAAGCTCGACGTAGTTGTCCGACCAGAGCGTCGGGACCATGTTTTCTCCACTCGGCAAAGTGGCCGCGAGCGAAACCTGAAAGGCCAGCGCCTTCGATGGATTGTGCAGATGGACCTCAACGCTCTGCGAGTTGGGGCCAGCCTGCGCCGTGGCCTCGATACGCGCCTCCGGCAGGGAGCGAAGAGCCTTCATGTCCTCATGCTCGAGTGCCGGTGTGTGGGTGTAGTCGGTCTTGGGCCAGTTCCAAGTGGTGAGTTTCGCAGGGACCCAGTAGAAGTTACGGCTCACGGTCTGGCCTGCATTGTTCTTCAGAGTCAGCTGGATAAAGGTGATCGGAGAGTTCGCTGCGAAGACCGAGTCGGGGATGGTGAGCGCGCTGGTCGAGGTGTCGGCGGGAACCTCCAGGTCGCTCTGCTTTGTGAACAGGTCTTTGAGGTTGTTGTCGTAGGCTCGGGCGGAAAGTGTCAGGCGCGGCGACGGCTGATAGGTGCTGTTCACCACGTAGACATTGCGATCGTCGTAGGAATACTGCACGTGGAGAGGCTCGCAGGCCTTCTTCGCTCCGAAGTAGCCGCCGCCGGTGTCGAGATAGTAGTCGTAGAGGTGCCAGATCATCGACGGCCACGCGTTGTTGAGCATCCACTGGATGACTCCGGTGGAGGTGTACTTGTTGCGGCTGTAGGCTTCGAACATGGCGCGCTCGGTGTCGTAGCTCATTGTCTGCGCGATGCGGATGTATTCCGTGACATCTTTGGCGGGACCATAGGCGGTGTTCATGGCATCGTCGAAAACGGCCAGCTCTTTGAATTCGCCGCCGCCATAATGGAAGCTCCACGTAGCGTTCGGCGGCCAGAGTTCGTCGGCGGGAATGAATCTTTTGATGCTACTCAGAGATGGGATCGCCGGGCCGGGGCTGGTCTCAGTGTTGAAGCCGTAAGCGCCGCCGTAACGATTGGTGTCGACCAGCCAGTAGGAGGGCGCGACGTAGTCGTAGGGCCCTGTCATCTTGACGCCGCTCTTGCCGGTCACTGTGGTAGGCGTGGCTGAAGCGGAAGAGAGAATGGGATTAGGCCAGTGCGTCTCGGACTCGACGGCAAGGTAGGCGCTCTCGACGTTCGCTGGCGGCGGGTTGTCGCTGCCATTGAGCCAGACGAGCAGGCTGGGATGGCTGCGAATACGGAGCATCTGCGAGCGGAGGGAGGCCGTGGCGATGTCGAGCGTCCCGGGCTGCCACTTGTCCCAGTGCTCCCAGTGATCGCAGCAGCACCACCCGAGCATCACGAGGATTCCCTGTTCGTCCGCGAGATGGAAGAATTCGTCGGTCTCCATCTTTCCTTCCAGGCGGATGGTGTTCAGATGCATGTCGCGGACCATGCGCAGTTCGTCGCGGAGCTTTTCCGGGTCCTGGCGCAGCAACATGTCCTGCGACCAGCCTGCGCCGCGGATGAGGATAGGCCTGCCGTTGACGTGGAAGAGGCGAAAGCCCTTGTCGGTAAGCTCGGACGTGATTTCGCGGATGCCGAAGCGGACCGATTGCTCGTCTGAGACGTGTCCGCCTTCTGTGAAGCTGAGTGTCAGCGTTTCGAGGTGAGGCTCGCCCATCTGGTATGGCCACCAGATATGCGGGTTGCGCAGACGCAGCTGCGGGAACTGCTCGGGCGAGAAGGCGACGGACTTGTCTTCGTTCGGCGCGAGGTCGACGGGCTGCTCAATGCGAACTCCTGCAACCGTACCGGTTACGATTCCGTGGACGGCGTGATCAGAAGCATTATGCAGCTCGGCGTAGACGGTGAGATCGGCCTCGCTGAGCGATGCGTCGATGAAGTGGGTGGTTGCGAGCGGTGAGCGGAGAGAGACCGGGCCGGTCGCGACGAGATCAACCGGGCCCCACAGGCCCATGTCCTTGTCGGGCGGACAGGGGTTCCAGTCGACCCAGTTGATGCCGAGATCGGTCTCCGTGGGCGCGAAGGTTTCAACCGCGATGGTGTTTTCCTTGCCGGGGATCAAGTCGCGCGTCGCATTGAACTCATAGGTCCGATAGGCTCCGGCGATCTGCTTGTCGTCGGCAATCTGTTTGCCGTTGACCCAGAGGATGGCCCTGTAGTTGATGCCGCCGAAGCGCAGCCAGAGAGCCTTTCCGTGCTCGGCTGCGGGGACGGTAAAGGTCTTGCGATACCACCAGCCACAGCGGTAGGGGCTGTCCTCGGGCATGGGCAGGTTGGAGAAGTTCTGGCCAATGGGATAGTTTGCGCCGGGAATCTTGCGGAGATTCAGTCCGAAGTACGGCTGCTTGATCTCTCCGGATGCAACCTGCGCGGCAAGCACGGTCGAAGGCACTGAGACCGTATACCAGCCCTGAGGATGAAAGGTTGCCGCGGAGATCGCGGCGCCATCGGCCTGCACTTTGCAGGCGGATTGCAGGCTCCAGCCCTCGCGCAAAGGAGTGTCGGCGGCATGAACAGTAATGAAGGAAGAGAAGCACAGAACCGCGGACGCCAGGCTGAGGCTGGTGCGGAGGAATCGTAGGCGACGGAGCATGACTGTCTTTCTAACAGAAAGACTTGTGTCTTGGAATCGGCCCAGCAATCAGCAGCGAACAATTTTGTCTGACTGGATGCCTTTCGTCGCATTGCGGGTATCGACGACCAGCTGCGACTCACGGACGATGCGTGGGTAGTCGTAGTCGGAATGATCGGTGACTATCAGGACGCAATCATACTGCGCGAGATCGTCGAGCGGAGCGCAGTGCATGTCGAGATGGTAGTGGCGTCCGTGTCCGACATAAGGGAAATAAGGGTCGTTGTACGAAACGATGGACCCGCGCTGGCGGAGCAGCTCGATGATGGTGAGCGACGGAGACTCGCGCAGATCGTCAACATCCTTCTTATAGGACATGCCAAGCACGAGCACCCGGGAATTCTTGAGCGGCTTGCCATGTTCGTTGAGGGCCGCAGCCGTCTGCTCTATCACGTAATACGGCATCGCCAGGTTCACTTCACCGGCAAGCTCAATAAATCTAGTGCGAAAGTCAAATTGCTTTGCTTTCCACGAGAGATAGAAAGGATCGATGGGAATGCAGTGACCGCCCAGACCAGGACCGGGATAGAACGCCTGGAAGCCAAAGGGCTTGGTCTTGGCGGCGTCGATCACTTCGAAGATATCGATGCCCATGCGCTGGCAAAGCTGCTTGAGTTCGTTGACCAGCGCGATGTTGACACAGCGGTAGATATTCTCGAGAAGCTTGGTCATCTCCGCCACCGCCGGCGACGAAACGGGCACGGTGCGATCGAAGATGCTAGTGTAAACAGCTGATGCCAGATCGAGTGCGACGGGGCCAACGCCTCCGACTACCTTCGGGATGTCGCGGCGGGCGACAGTGTCGTTGCCTGGGTCTTCGCGCTCGGGCGAGAAGGCTACGTAGAACCCCTTCCTATCGGCGTTGCGCACCACCTTGAGGCCCGAGGGATTGCTTTCGAGGATGGGGATGAGCACTTCCTCGGTGGTTCCGGGATATGTCGTGCTCTCAAGAATGATCAGCTGTCCTTCGCGCAGATGCGGAGCGATCGCCTTCGCCGTTTCGCGGATGTAGCTGAGGTCGGGTTCGTGAAATTCGCTGAGGGGCGTGGGCACGCAGATGGCGACAACATCCATCTCCGCGATGTCGGAATAGTTGGAGGTCGCGCAAAAGCCTCCTTGCTGGGCAGCCTGAATTTCGGTCGCGGGAATGCGAACGATATAAGAGCCTCCGCCGTTCAGGGTGTCCACCTTGACGGGATCGATGTCGAAACCAGTGACACGGAATCGCTGATCGCTGAAGAGAAGGGCCAAAGGGAGGCCGACGTAGCCCATGCCGATGACTCCGATGCGGGCCGTTCGCGATTCAATTTTCTGCCTTAGTTGTTCAGCCTCGCCGGTATGCGCTAACGCCATGAATGTCTATGCCCTTGTGTTGCAAGAAGTAACCTATGATTTTATCGCGGGATAGACGACTCGGCTTCGCTGAATCGCAGCAGCAGGCAGGTGACATTATCGACTGCGCCCTGCTCCTTCGCCGTATTGATCAGAGCCTGGCAAGCGTGTGGAAGATCGGGGCTTGAAAGAATCAGGCTTGCGATGGCCTCGGCGTCGGCATAGCGGGTGAGACCATCCGTGGTCAGCAGCACGATGTCTCCCGGCTCCACGGCGGCTGTGAAGAGATCTGGCTCCACTGTTTCCGTAGTCCCGATGGCCCGCGTAATCAATGATTGCAGCGGTGACGAAATGGCCTCATCCGCACTCATGACTCCATTTCGCACCTGCTCGGCAACGAAGGAATGGTCATGGGTAATCTGCGCGCATCCGCCGTTGCGAAGAAAATAAGCGCGGCTGTCGCCCACGTTTCCGATCACAATCTTTTGGCCATCCACGCACGCCGAAACCAACGTCGTTCCCATTCCGCGCAGATCGTCGTTATCCTGCGCGAGCAAACATACCTGCCGGTTTGCATAGAGGATTGACAGGTACAACCGCTCCTCTCCTGTGCCCGACATGGCCTGTTGATTAAAGAAGTGCACCAGTTCGCTGACCGCCATGCTGCTTGCGATCTCACCTGCCGCCATTCCGCCCATCCCGTCACAAACCGCGAAGATCTGGGTAGAAAGGTCATAGCCAAAGCTATCTTCATTGTTCGAGCGCTTACACCCCACGTCGGTTAGAGCTGCGACTTCAAGTTTCAATAAGATTTGACTTTCCATCGTAGAAACTTTCTTTTCCGCAGGGGGATAATCGCTCTCGTTGAGATCGCTTTCAGAGTGTCCAATCCCTGTCGCGAGGTGCGCGATTAGACTGCCAGAATTGGCGTCAGCCTGTAAAGACCCACCAAAAGCAGCAAGTATTCCATGGGATGGGTTGACCGGAATTATCCCACGCCGCAACATCATACCTGACGAAAGAGTTCAGGCCACTTCCGGAATGGTTCTGCCGGAAGAGTCAGGCTTTCTATCTTTGCAAGGTATAGTCGCCCTTGTTTGGCTTCTGCGAAACTTGTGCGGGTGTAGGCAGTTGCGTGCTATCCCATCCTCCGCCCAGCGCCTGAATCAACTCGATGGCCGCGGTTGATTCCTGCACGTGCAGCGTCGCGAGGGATTGCTGGTTTGAGAGCAGCGTTGTCTGCGCAATGGTGACGGACAGATACGGATCTAGACCCGACTGATACCGGCCCATTTCAAGACTAAGTTCCACTGTTGCTGAATTGACCGCCTCCTGCTGTTTGAGAATCTGCTGCGAAAGTATGCGCGTTGCGGCCAGGTAGTCCTCAACCTGCTGGAAGGCGGTGAGAACTGTCTGGCGGTAAGTGGCAACGTCAGCATTGTAGGCTGCTGAGTATTGCTGGAGTTGGTAGCGATAAAGGCCGCCGTTGAAGAGCGTCTGCGAAAGCGATGGGCCAATAGACCACACACGGCTGGGCCAGGTGAATGCGTTCGCGAGAGTAGATGCCTCGAAGCCGCCGGCGGCTGAGAGTGTGATGGAAGGAAAAAACGCACCGTAACCGATGCCTATGGTTGCATTCGCCTCGGCCACAGTACGTTCGGCTGACGCGATATCCGGCCTCCGCTCCAGCAACTGCGACGGCACTCCGACTGGAATCGGAGGCGGAGCGACGAGCAGCGGTTTCACAGGAATTGAAAAGTCCGTGGCCGGCTTGCCGATCAGCATTGCAATCGCGTGCTCGAACTGTGCGCGAGCGACACCGAGGTTCAGCGCTTGCGACTCCGCGCTCTTCAAGGTCGTCTGAGCTTCGACGACCGAGATATAAGTGCCTATGCCGGTGTCGTACAGATTCTGGGTCAATTCAAGCGACTTCTTGTCTGCCTCTACGGTGTCATTCAGAATCTTCTGCAGCTCATCCTGGCCGCGAATTTCAAAAAAGTATTCCGCAAGGCTTGCCTGTTCCGCCAGCCGTTCGTTTTCAAGATCGGCCTCGCTCACCTGCGCTCCAAATTGCGCTTCGCGTACCTCATTGCGAATTTTTCCGAACAGATCGGGCTGCCAGGAGATATCGATGGGGAAGCTCCAGGTTGAACTTGTGCTCCCGGTATTGGCTTGAGAGGAATGCTGGAGGTTTCCCGAGGACTTGGAGCGGTTCCACGACGGACCGGTGGTAATCGTGGGCCAGTACTGTGCGCGGGCCTCGCGGACGAGGGCACGCGCAGCCATGTAGTTTTCGAAATACACCTTGATGTTCTGGTTATCGATATTGAGCTGTTCTTCGAGAGCGCTCAATTCAGGATCGTTGAAGATCTCCCACCACTTGCCGTGAAGCATCGCGTCCTGCGGCTGCGCCACCTTCCAGCCGTCAGCATCCTGGAAATTCACAGTCGACTCTTTAAAGCTGGGAGCAGTCGCGACAGGAGCCGAGGGCTTGTGATACTTCGGGCCCGGCGTGCATCCTGCCAACGCGCAGCAAAAAGCCAGCGCGCAGAGCGCCGGGTGAATCGAGGGTGCGGATTTCAAGGCCATTCTCTTCATACAAAGCTTCTCACGCGGAGAGAGACCCATCGGGGCGGATTTCATAACATGGCCTCCTCCGCTTCAGGGTTGAAGGTGTCGTGCTCTTTGCCTAGCACGCGCAGACGAATACGATCCAGGAACAGATAGACGACGGGCGTGGTGTAGAGCGTGAGCATCTGGCTCACGATCAGGCCACCGACGATGGTGATACCCAACGGCCGGCGCAGCTCAGACCCGGTGCCGGTGCCGAACGCCAGCGGCAGTGCCCCGAAGAGCGCGGCCATGGTCGTCATGAGGATCGGGCGAAAGCGCAACATACAGGCCTCGAAGATGGCATCGGAGGTGCTCATGCCGTGTTCGCGTTCCGCCATCAGGGCGAAGTCGATCATCATGATGGCGTTCTTCTTCACAATGCCGATAAGCAACACGATGCCGATAATCGAAATGACGTTGAGGTCGATCTTGAAGAGCATCAGCGCCATGATGGCGCCTACGCTGGCGGAGGGCAGCGTGGAAATAATCGTGAGCGGATGCACAAGGCTCTCATAGAGAATGCCAAGCACAATGAACACCGCCAGCAGCGCAGTCGTGACCAGGATCGGCTCCGTGCTGAGGGACTGCGTAAACGCCTGGAGCGTACCTGCGAAAAAGCCGTGGATTGTCGATGGAGTTCCCAGGCGCTCCTGCATTTGGGCGATGAGCCGCGTCGCGTCGCTGAGAGAGGCGCCGGGACCCAGATTGAAGGAGACGGTCACCGAGGGGAAGAGCCCGGTGTGATTCACGCTGAGCGGTGTGGTTGTCGATCTCGCCGTCGTCATGGCTGCCAGCGGGATGACTCCGTTGCTCGTCGTATGCAGGTAGATATCCTTCAGCCCTTCGGGCGATTGCCAGTACGGAGGCGCCACCTCAAGCACAACATAGTACTGGTTGAATTGGCTGTAAATGAGAGAAACCTGTGACTGGCCGAAGGCGGAATAGAGCGACGCATTGAGCGCCTGCGCCGTTACGCCAAGTCTTGCTGCCGTCGTGCGATCGTAGGTCAGATACTCCGTCAGGCCGCCATTCTGCTGGTCCGAGTTCACGTCCTGCAGTGTCGGACTAAGTTTTTTCATTTGCGCCAGGAGGATCGGCCCCCAGTGCGACAGGTCCTGAACATTGTCTGCCTGGATGGTGTATTGATAGAGCGCGTTGCTTCCTCTGCCGCCGATACGAAGATCCTGGGCAGCCTGCAAAAATGCAGATGCGACTGGCAGCCGGTTTAGCTTGGGCCTGAGCCGATCAATGATCTGCGGGGCGGTCACCTTCCGCACATTTAGCGGCTTCAAAGCGATGTAAATAAATCCGCCGTTGCCGCTGCCAACGTACCCCACGACGTTGGCTACCGCCGGATCGGCCTTGATGACTCCGACCAGCTGCTGAATGGAGTCATTCATCACCGCGAAGGAGGCGTCCTGCGGGCCCTGTATGCCGCCAACAATCGCGCCCGTATCCTGTTGCGGGAAAAATCCCTTGGGGATCTTGATGGCCAACACCACATTAAGAGCCACAATCATGATGAGAACAACAAGCACTAACCCTGGATTCTCAAGAACCCACCCGAGACTGCGGCGGTACCCGGTGAGCATGCCCTCGAAGAGCCTCTCACTGAAGCGGTACAGGCGCCCGTGCTTCTCTCCTTCGTGGGCCTTCAGCAGATGCGCGCACATCATGGGTGTCGTCGTGACAGAAATGATCATCGACACCACGATCGCCGTGGAAAGAGTCACGGCAAATTCGCGGAAGAGGCGGCCGATGATTCCGCCCATCAACAGAATGGGAATGAAGACAGCGACCAGCGACATGCTGATTGAGAAGACGGTAAAGCCAATCTCCTTGGCGCCCTTCATGGCAGCTGCGAACGGACCCATTCCAGCTTCCAGATGGCGGGTGATGTTCTCCATCACCACGATAGCGTCGTCGACGACGAATCCAGTCGAAATGGTGAGTGCCATCAACGACAGGTTGTCCAGGCTGTAGCCGAACAGATACATCACAGCGAAGGTTCCGATCAATGAAACCGGCACCGCCACGCTCGGAATAAGTGTGGCGCGGGGACTGCGGAGGAAAAGAAAAACCACCAGAATAACGAGAACGATAGAGATGACGAGCGATCGTTCGACATCGTTGACGGAAGCGCGGATGGTCGTGGTCCTGTCCATCACGATGGTCATATCCATTCCCTGGGGGATGGAGGCCTTGAGATAACCGATCTGACCACGGATGCGATCGACCGTCTGAATAATGTTTGCGCCCGGCTGCCGGAAAATAATGAGCACGACCGAGCGTTTCCCGTTGAGATAGCCGGCGCTGCGCACGTTCGACGTGGAATCGATGACCTGGGCAACATCGTCGAGAGCGGACTGCCGCTCCATTTTTGTAGCCGATGATGAGAGGAGCGTAGTCGACGGCGTGAGATATCTGGCCGTTGGTGAGGATGTCGGCGGAGGTCGAGGCATTAGAGATCTGGCCTCGCGCGAAGTCTGAATTCTGGATGCTCAGGGTGGATTGCACGTTCGACAGCGTGAGCCCATAGCTGTTGAGCTGCGTAGGATTGACCTCGACGCGCACCGAAGGCAGGGCGCCCCCGCCTACTACTACCTGCCCTACTCCCTGGATCTGCGAGAGCTTCTGCTGGATGACGGTGGAGGCCGAGTCATACATGGCCTCCGTGCTGTAAATATCAGATGTGAGCCCGATGATCATGATGGGCGAATCGGCCGGGTTCACTTTGCGATAGGTCGGATTACCTGGGAGATTCGCCGGTAGGTAAGTGCGCGCCGCGTTGATGGCCGCCTCGACATCTCTGGCTGCGGCATCGATATTGCGATTCAGATCGAATTGCAGCGTGATCGACGTGCTGCCGAGCGAACTGGACGAGGTCATCTCGGTCACTGCCGCAATGTGCCCAAACTGCCTCTCGAGCGGAGTAGCCACCGAGGACGCCATGATCTGCGCGCTGGCTCCTGGCAGGCTGGCCTGGACAGAAATGGTGGGGAAATCCACCTGCGGAAGCGGGGAGACAGGGAGCACCACGTAGCCAATTGCACCCGCGATGGCGATGGCGATGGTGATCAGCGTGGTGGCCACGGGCCTGCGAATAAAGGGCGCGGAGATGTTCATGACTGAGCCGCGGCCTCCGCCGGTGGCTGATTCCCTTCCCCATTCTTCACGCGTTTTCCTGCCACTCGCTTCCCGAGGTTGTCGAAAAAGATGTAGATGACAGGAGTGGTGTAGAGGGTAAGCACCTGGCTGAGGAGCAATCCGCCCACCATGCAGATACCCAGCGGACGGCGCAGCTCCGAACCAATTCCATGCCCCAGGGCCAGCGGAATTCCGCCGAGCAGCGCGGCCATCGTGGTCATCATGATGGGGCGGAAGCGCAGCAGGCACGCCTCATAGATCGCATCCGTTGAGCTCTTGCCGTGCTCGCGCTCTGCTTCCAGCGCAAAGTCCACCATCATGATGCCGTTCTTCTTCACGATGCCGATCAGCAGAATGATGCCGATGATAGCGACCACGCTGAGCTCCTCGCCAAAGAGCATCAAAGCCAGCAGCGCGCCCACGCCGGCCGAGGGCAGCGTGGAAAGAATCGTAACCGGATGAATGAAGCTTTCGTACAGTACGCCGAGAACGATATACACCGTCACCAGGGCAGCCAGGATAAGCAGCGCTTCATTGGAAAGCGAATTTCTGAACGAGGCCGCTGTTCCCTGAAAATCGGCCTGCAGGCTGGGCGGGAAGTTCATCTCCTGCGGCGACCTTGTCGATGGCGGTGATCGCGCTCCCCAGTGCGGCCTTGGGCGCCAGGTTGAAAGAGACCGTCACCGCCGGAAACTGTCCCTGATGGGTGATTGAGAGCGGCTCCTTCGTGTGTTCGTAGTGGCTGAAAGCGCTGAGGGGCACCGCATTCGCCGGAGTCGAGGCACGTCGTCGTGTTTGAACCGTTATTCGAAGTAGTCACCACTCTGGCAGGAGGCGTGAGCGTATTCGCGGAAGGAGTGTAGACCACCGGACCGGTCGTCGCGTTCGAACCGGCCGACTCCGAACCGGAAGCGGCAAACGATGTCGCTGCCCCCGGACCGCTTGCTCCGTTGGATGCTCCCGACTGGATATAGAGCTTGTTGAGCTGGTCCGGATCCTGCTGGAACGACGGCAGCGCCTCGAGGATGACGTGGTACTGGTTCAGCTGCGTATACATCGTGCTGATCTGCCGCTGCCCATACGCGTCGTACAGCGTGTTGTCCATGGTGCCCGGGGCCACGCCCAGTCGCGACGCGGTGACGCGATCAATCATCAGCGATACTGCGCTCGCGCCGGTCTGCTGGTCGGTCGCAACGTCAGCCAGATCGGGCAGCTGCTTGAGCTTGTCGACAAACTTGTTCGTCCATGCGTTCAGTTCATCGATGTCAGGATCTTCCAGCGTGTACTGGTATTGCGTCCGGCTCACGCGGTCGTCGACGGTGATATTCTGCACCGGCTGCATATAGAGGGTGATGCCCTGTATCTCGGAGAGACTTCCTTTCAATCTCCGGATTACGTCCGCAGCGCTGCGGTCACGCTGATCGAGCGGCTTGAGGTTGATGGAGAAGCGTCCACTGTTGAGCGTGGTATTCGTGCCGTCGGCTCCGATAAATGAGGACAGACTTTCGCACCGCTGGATCCTCAAGAATAATTTTCGCCAGATCCTGCTGCCTCTGAGCCATGGCCGTGAAAGAAATGCTCTGGGGCGCCTGCGAAATACCCTGGATCACGCCCGTATCCTGGGTGGGGAAAAAGCCCTTTGGGAATGATGATGTAGAGGATGACCGTCAACACCAGCGTGCCCAGTGCGACCAATAACGTGATGGTCTGATATTCCAGGACGAACTTGAGCGTGCGCCCGTAGAAGGCGATCAGGCGCTCAAAGACTCGTTCCGACGCCCGATAGAAGCGGCCCTGTTCTGCCTCGGGATTGTGCCGCAGAATGCGCGAGCACATCATCGGCGTCAAAGTGAGCGACACCACCGCCGAGATCACGATAGTGGTCGCCAGGGTGACTGCGAACTCGCGGAAAAGACGGCCGACTACGTCGCCCATGAACAGGAGCGGAATGAGCACGGCAATCAACGAAACGGTCAACGACACGATTGTGAAGCCGATTTGTCCTGCCCCTTTGAGGGCCGCCTCCATCGGCTTGTCGCCCTCTTCGAGATAGCGCGAGATGTTCTCGATCATCACGATCGCATCATCCACCACGAAGCCCGTGGAGATGGTGAGCGCCATCAGCGACAGGTTGTCCAGGCTGTAGCCCAGCACGTACATCACGCCGAAGGTGCCGATCAGCGACAGCGGAACAGCCACGCTGGGAATGATGGTGGCGTACAGGTTTCGCAGGAAGAGGAAGATGACCATCACCACGAGGCCGATGGTCAGCATCATCTCGAACTCCACGTCATCGACCGAGGCCTGGATGGCTATCGTGAGATCGGTGAGTGTTGTGATCTGGATACCGGCTGGCAGGTTCGCCTGCAGCTGCGGCAGCAGTTTCTTGATGCTCTTCACGACGCTGATCGTGTTTGCGCCCGGCTGGCGCTGCACGTTCAGAATCACCGCGGGCTGAATCCCGCCAGATGACTGGCCCATCCATGCTGCCTGCTTATTGTTCTCGACGCCGTTGACAATCTGCGCTACATCCTTCAGGAACACAGGAGCGCCGTTGCGATAGGCGACCACAACGTTGTGGTATTCGTCGCTGGTTTCGAGCTGATCGTTCGCGTCGATCTGGTAGTCCTGGCGAGGGCCGTCGAAATTGCCCTTTGCCGCGTTCACGCTCGTTTGGACAAGAGCGGTACGCACATCTTCCAAGATTGATTCCGTAGGAGGACAATGACGCGGGGTTCACCTGGATCCGCACAGCCGGCTTTTGTCCGCCGCTGATGCTGACCAGTCCCACCCCGCTCAGCTGCGAAATCTTGGGCGCCAGCCGCGTGTCGATCAGGTCTTCGACCTGCGGCAGCGCCATCGAGTTCGACGTAATGGCCAGGGTGAGCACCGGCGCGTCCGCCGGATTCGTCTTGCTGTAAACAGGAGGCGCGGGCAATACGGATGGCAGCAGACTCTGTGCCGCATTGATGGCCGCCTGCACTTCTTCTTCGGCGACGTCGATGTTTATCGCCAGGCTGAACTGCAGCACAATGACGGACACGCCGCCCGAGCTCGTCGAGGTCATCTGGCTAAGGCCCTGCAATTCACCGAACTGGCGCTCCAGCGGAGCCGTCACCGTCGTCGCCATCACGTCCGGGCTCGCGCCCGGATAGAAGGTCAAAACCTGGATCGTCGGGTAATCGACCTCAGGCAGCGCGGAGATAGGCAACTGCGTAAACGCAACCAGACCGACAAGCAGAATTGCGGCCATCAGCAATGAGGTTGCGACAGGCCGCAGAATAAATGGGCGCGACGGACTCACGGGACGTTGCTCTCGCTCGGATCTTGAGGAATAGGCTGCTTCGAAATGATGACCTTTGCGCCGTCCAATAGCTTTTCAAAACTGCTGGTTGCAACCACATCGCCGGGGTTGATGCCCTCGACCGCAGTCATTCCGGCGTCCGTGGTGCCCGACTTCACATCGTGTTTGTGGGCCGTCTCGTTCACGATCACATAGACGAACGATTCTTCCCCGTTGTGCTGGATGGCCGATGTCGGAATCAGCGTCATGTTATGTTGCGTCGTAACCAGCAGGCGCGTATTGACGAACTGGTTCGGAAACAGCGTGTCCTTCTTGTTGTCGAACAAGGCGCGTAACTTCACGGTTCCGGTTGTGGTGTCGATCTGATTGTCGAGCGCCAGCAATTTTCCGGTCGCGATCTTGATTTGCTGGTTGCGGTCGAAGGCGTCCACATTCAGCTTTGCTCCGTGACGCCACTGGGCCAGCACTTCGTCGAGATGATCCTGCGCCAGCGTGAAGATGACGGTGATCGGCTCAAGCTGCGTGACCACCACAAGAGTGGTGCTGCCGCTGTTCTGGACGAGATTGCCGGGATCGATAAGCCGCAGCCCGACGCGGCCGGCAATGGGCGACGTGATGTGACAGTAGCCCAGCTGCACCTTGTCGAAATCCAGCGTGCCCTGATCCGCCTTTACCAGGCCTTCGTCCTGCAGGACGATCTTTTCCTGATCGTCGAGCTGCTGTTTCGCGATGGCGTTCTTCGCCCATGCCTGGCGATACCGCTCCAGGTCCATCCGCGCCTGCGCCAGCACGTTGATGTCACGCTCCAGGTTGCCGGTCGCGGTATCTACCTGCGCCTGGTACTGCCGGGGATCGATGTCGACCAGCGGATCGCCCTTGCGCACCATCTGCCCTTCACGGTAATGCACGTCAGTCACGATACCCGTTACCTGGTTGTAAATGGTGGTCGTGTAGACCGGAGTTACCGTGCCGATCGCGTCCAGGTAAACCCCGATATCGCCCTTTTTCGCGGTGGTCGTCGTTAAGGTGACCGGACCACCGAAGCCGCGCCGCCCCCCTGCGCCCGGCGCAGCCGCCTTCTTGCTGTCGTCTTTGTGCAGAAGAACCAGCACGAAAATCAGGGCAAAGAGCAGCAACAGAACAATCCAGACCCACTGCCTGCTCTTCTTCGGCCGTGCGGGTCCATTGCTCTGAGGAGCTGGTAGCTGGTGATCAGGTGGAATAGGCGGATCGGGCGGCTTTTGTTCCATCTTATCTTCTTGCATTGCACCGGTTAGCGCAGCTGTCTGCGTCAAAAATTTTGAGAGTATGGCATGGTCCACGTGGGATACCCTCCCGTGGACGCAGTTTATTAATTTCGCCGGTGCGAGCAACCTGCACCAGGCTTTAGAAAGGACACAGCATCGACGCCGGAGCAGATTCTACTGTGCCGATTTTGGCGTTCTGTTATGGACGGTGCAGCGGTCCAGATGGTTGCAGGACAAACTCAGGCTAGGTTATCACCTGACCGCTGAAACCCCTTCCATCTCCATTCTGATTCCCGGCATTTTGGCACAAAACTTGCCTACCGTCGCGAAGATATGAGACACATTTCCCTCAGAGAACATCATCTGCTTATGACCTTTATCCTTGCACTCGATCAGGGAACCACCAGTTCGCGCGCCATCCTCTTCACGCGGGACGGCAAGATTCACGCCCAGGCGCAACACGAATTCACACAGATCTACCCGCAGCTCCGGGATGGGTCGAGCACGACCCATTCGACATTCTCACCTCGCAACTCAGCGCCACCGTCGAGGTCCTTGGGCGAGGCCGGCGTAAGGCCGCGCGACGTCGCCGCTGTCGGCATCACCAATCAGCGCGAGACCACCATCGTCTGGGATCGCGAGACCGGCAAGCCGGTCTACAACGCCATCGTCTGGCAGGACCGCCGGACGGCCGATGCCTGCGACAAGCTCAGGCAAGACGGCGCGAACGACACGGTCCGTAACAAGACCGGCCTGCGTCATCGACCCCTATTTCTCCGGTACCAAGATCGCCTGGATTCTCGACAACGTCACCGGCGCACGCGAGCGCGCCGAAGCCGGCAAGCTCGCCTTCGGCACCGTCGACAGCTGGCTCATCTGGAACCTGACCAGCGGCAAGAAGCACGTCACCGATCGCACGAATGCCTCCCGCACGATGCTCTACAACATCGTGGAAGGCCGGTGGGACGCCGACCTGCTGAAGCTGCTCCGCGTCCCCGAAAGCATGATGCCGGAGGTCGTCTGGTCGAGCGAAAAGATCGGCGAGGTCACCACCACGCTGGGCCTCGGCTCGGTCGAAATTGCCGGAATTGCCGGAGATCAGCAGGCCGCGCTCTTCGGCCAGCTTTGCCTCACTCCCGGCGACGCGAAGAACACCTACGGAACCGGCTGCTTCCTGCTCCAAAATATCGGTGACAAGTTTGTTGCTGTCGCAGAAAGCGCCTCATCACGACGCTGGTATGCAGCCTCGACCAGGAAGCTTGAATACGCGTTTGAGGGCAGCGTCTTTATCGGCGGCGCGGTCGTGCAATGGCTGCGCGACAACCTTCAGCCTGATCCAGAAGTCTTCAGACGTGGAGCCTCTCGCTGCCACCGTCGACGGACAGCGACGGCGTAGTCTTCGTGCCGGCTTTCGTCGGACTCGGCGCGCCTTACTGGGACCCTTACGCCAGCGGTCTGATGATCGGGCTGCGGCGCAGCACGCATCCGGGACACATCGCCCGCGCCGCGCTCGAAAGCATTGCATTTCAGGTCGCCGACTCGCTGGAAGCGATGAACGCCGATACCCAGACACTCTGCGGCGAACTTCGCGTCGACGGCGGAGCCTCCGCCAACGATATGCTGATGCAATTTCAGGCCGACCTGCTCGGCGCACCTGTTGTTCGTCCCGCATGTAATCGAGACGACGGCCCTGGGAGCGGCCTATCTGGCGGGACTGGCCACTGGATTCTGGGAGAGCATAGAGCAGATCACAGACGCTGCGAGATGCCGGCACTCGCTTTGTGCCGAAGATGCCGCACGAGCAGGCAGCCAAAGCACGCGAGCGATGGAAGAACGCCG
The DNA here is from genome assembly GCA_963735555.1 of uncultured Acidobacteriota bacterium. Lineage (GTDB taxonomy): Bacteria > Acidobacteriota > Terriglobia > Terriglobales > Acidobacteriaceae > Silvibacterium. Next base: position 135,590 of record CAVTLP010000009.1, on the reverse strand, counting down.
TGGAGCGATCGAAGCACTGGTGGGACGGAGAACCAATGAACCGGACTGAAATGCTTGCCCGAGGCCCGCAGCCGGACGAAACCCTGGGACATCGTCATCATCGGCGGCGGCGCCACCGGCGCGGGCGTTGCCGTCGACGCGGCCACGCGCGGCTTCGACGTCCTGCTGCTCGAGCGCCAGGACTTCGGCAAAGCCACCTCCAGCCGCAGCACCAAGCTGGTGCACGGCGGCGTGCGCTATCTCGAGCAGGGCAACGTCTCCCTGGTCATGGAAGCGCTCAAGGAGCGCGGCCTGCTGCGCCAGAACGCGCCGCACCTGGTCCACGACCTCGCCTTCGTCGTTCCCAACTACTCCTGGTGGGAAGCACCCTTCTACGGCATCGGCATGAAGGTCTATGACCTGCTCGCCGGCAAGTACGGCTTCGGCAAATCGCGCATCCTCTCCCGCGAGGAGACGCTGGAGCGCCTGCCCACCATCCAGACCGAAGGCCTGCGCGGCGGCGTGATTTATTACGACGGGCAGTTCGACGACTCGCGCCTGCTGATTCACCTGCTGATGACCGCCGCCGAGCACGGCGCGACCGTCTTGAACTATGCCAGGCGTCACCGAGATCACCAAGGGCGACGACGGCTTCGTCAACGGCGTGGTAGCGGTCGATGGCGAAAGCGGAGAGCGATTCACCGCGCAAGCGCAAGTGGTCGTCAATGCCACCGGCATGTTCACCGATGAAGTCCGCCGCCTCGACGAACCCGATGCGCCCACCGATGGTCGCGCCCAGCCAGGGCATTCACCTCGTCTTCGAGCGTTCCTTCCTGCGCGGCGACACCGCCATCATGGTTCCGCACACCAGCGATGGCCGCGTCATGTTCGCCATCCCCTGGCACGAGCACACGCTCGTCGGCACCACCGACACACCCATTGAGGCTCCCTCCTACGATCCCCTGCCCTTCGAGAAAGAAATCGATTTTGTACTGGAAACGGCCTCGCTCTACCTCAGCCGTCCGCCCAAACGCAGCGATATTCTCAGCGTGTACGCCGGGATTCGCCCGCTGGTGAAGGCGGACGGCACAGGGGCGAAGACATCCGCTCTCTCTCGCGCGATCACACCATTCACGTCGACGGCTCCGGCCTGCTCACGATCGTCGGCGGCAAATGGACCACCTATCGCCGCATGGCCGAGGACTGCGTGGACCACGCCATCACGCTTGGCAATCTGGCTGAAGCTGAGTGCGGCACCCATCATCTGAAGATCCACGGCTACGACGCAAACATCGACGGCCTGAGTAGCATGGGTGTCTATGGATCGGACGCGGCGGCAATCCGCAAACTTGCGGATGACGATCCGGAACTCGCCGCGCCGCTGCATCCTGCGCTGCCTTATATCGCCGCAGAGGTGGTGTGGGCTGTACGTCACGAAATGGCGCGAACCCTCGACGATGTGCTTGCCCGGCGGGTCCGCGCTCTCTTCCTGAACTCGGGAGCGGCGCTTCAAATGGCTCCAGCCGTCGCTGCATTGATGGCAAAGGAGCTGAATCAGGACGACGCATGGATCAGCGCCCAGCTGGCCGCCTTTGGCGTCCTGGCCGCCGGTTACCGGCCCGATTCTGCAATTAAACAGTAGCAACTTTTGAAAGCGGGACCCGTTTGATGCGATCTCCGTTCTTGGGCGAGTTTGTAGGAACCATGGTGATGATTCTGCTGGGCGATGGCGTTGTCGCCGGAGTGCTGCTGAAGCGCACCAAGGCAGAGGGCGCCGGATGGCTGGCCATCACGACGGCCTGGGCATTTGCCGTGCTTTGCGGTATCTTCACCGCCAACCTCTTCGGTAGCGCCGACGCTCACCTGAACCCGGCCATCACCCTTGCCTTCGCGCTCAAGACGGGGAACTTCCAGAATCTCGCGCCCTTCGCGGCGGCACAAATTTCGGGGGCGTTTTGCGGAGCCACGCTGGTGTGGCTCCACTATCTGCCGCACTGGAAGGCGACCGAAGACAAGGCGCTAAAGCTGGGCGTCTTTTGCACAGCGCCTGCCATCCGCAGCCTCGCGGCGAACTTTCTCAGCGAAGTCTTCGCGACGGCGACGCTCATTATCGTCATCGGAGCCATCAGCTCCAAACTTGTGCTCTCGACGGGAGGAGCTGCAGGGGTAACGCCCTACCTGGTGAGTTGTGTCGTCTGGGGCGTCGGTCTTTCGCTCGGGGGAACCACTGGCTACGCCATCAACCCCGCCCGCGACTTTGGCCCTCGGCTCGCCCACGCCGTGCTTCCCATCGCCGGAAAAGGGGGCTCCGACTGGGGCTACGCCGGAATTCCCATTCTCGGCCCAGCCGTTGGGGGCATCCTCGCAGGTCTGATTCTCCGTTTGATCGGAGCCTAGAGCCTGTTAACAGGCCCTAGAGCAACGCGGCGACCTCGGCATAGCCGCGTTCGCGGGCATAGTCAGCAGCGGTCTTGCCCTGGTCGCAGCAGCTTTCGCGATTCGCTCCATGCTCGAGCAGCAGCGCCACAATCTCGCGACTACCGTTGGAGGCTGCCAGGTGCAGGGGCGTGTACCCTCCGGCGGCCGTTGCGTTCACGTCGGCTCCGGCCTCGACCAGGAGGCGGGCAACTTCGACGGAGTTTCCCAGTGCAATGCAGGCGTGCAGCGCGTGGTTGCGCATTGGATTGTGAGATATCTGATGGATATGAGCTCCGTGCTCGAGCAGGAGGGTGACGGCTTCCGGACTGGAGAACGCCGCAGAGAGATGCAGCGGCGGCCAGCCGTCCCCGGAAACCTCACGAGCACTCATGGCATCCTTGGCAATCAGCTTCCGCATGCATTCGCAGTCGCCGAGACAGGCTGCCTCGGAAATGTTGAGCTCGCCGGCGTGCCCTCGGAGGAAATCACGGATCAAAGGCTGGTTCGTGTACACCGACCACATCAGCGCTGAGACCCCTTGGGGATCCCTGCAGCGCGCCAGCTCAGGAGTCTCCTCGACTGCCGCCGCGATCTCGGCCGTCTCTCCCTTGCGAATCAGGTTCAGAAAGTGCTGGCTCATGGTCCGAGTATAGCGGCGAGCGGCGAGTTGTATCGATCTGGCCTCGTTCTGAAAATGGCGCGGACCCGAAAGCAAAAACCGCACCCTTTTCCAGCGATGCGGTTCTGAACGGTGAGCGTTCGGTTCGGGATTCGAAATTTCCTAGGCAGCCGTCGAGATCATTAATGTGTCGATATGCGGCAGAGGCTTCAGCTCAGGGAGTGTTACCTGCACGTAACTCCCGTTCGCGACATCGGTAAAAACCTGGTTCGCAGTCTCTTCCACCCGGGTGGTATTGATGTGAAGCTTGCGGACAGCAATCATGGCTACCGTGGACAAAAGAAAGCGGTTAGGAATCTGAATTCCTGCGGAATATACTAGTTCGGAGCGCATGCTGCCTCGTTTCGTGCCGGTGAGAATCAGAAGGCCAGACTCAGAAAACGAGGAGAGCCGAAAAGGGATTGAAAACCCTGGCGCGCCCACGGAGCGCCGCTGCTCAAGCATACGCTCGCAGGTCGGCTTTCCCTAGGGAATTCGGACCCTGGCAGCAGACGCGTTCTCTGTGCAGCAATACCGCAACCGGCTATTCTTCGGCTCCGAGCAATTCGGTCAATGTGGTCTTGTGCTTAGACTTGCGCTTCTGCTCGCGTGGAACTGCCGCGATGACGCGCTCTGGCTTGGGCTGGCCCACGCGCTCCCGGGCGTTGGCCTTGATCGCCTTTACGGCAGAGAACGTCTTCTTTTTCGCTCGCTTCTTCGCCGCCATGGTTTCACCGTAGCACTTCCCCTCAACCCCCGCTATCCATACAATGAATTTGTAACAGTGACAGGTGGCCGCCATGGAAGAGCGCGATTTTTTCGACGAGAGATCCGAGCTGAAGACCCACACGTTGACTTGTCCGCACTGCGGCAAGGCGGACGAATATCAACTCTCCTGGCTGGTGCGGCATAAGAAGAACTCCCTGCCCCGCCATGCGGACGAGCGTGATCGCGCCCGCTTCGCTAAAGCGCAGTCCTACATGGTTCGCAAGGACGACATGGCCGCGTGCAAGAACATCCGCTGCCGCAAACGCTTCGACGTCGCGGGTTTGCAGTCGGTCGCGTTCCTGCAATCTGCCTGAAGTCTCGTCACTTCACCTGGGCCGCTGCGGCCTCAAGGTCGGTCTTGGCATCGAGCTTGCTCAGGCGGTACATCAACAGCGCGGCGCGTTTGGTATTGATCGGCTGCGCGGACAAGTCGATGGTCTCACCCGGAGCATGCGCTCCCTCGCCAGTCGCGCCGATTCCCGCCAGCCCTGGCAGCGGTGGCGAAACGAAGGCAATATCTCCCGCTCCGCGCTTCATCGGATCAAGCTCCGGCATGGCTGCGAAGCCCAGGCTCTTGTTCACCTGGTTCAGAATCCCCAGCAGCGCGCGGCTCCCCGCCGTGGGGGCCATGGCCGGATACCCGTCGCCAAACTTGATCGTGGCATCCGTCTTCGGCAGATGCTGGGCAACAATAGCTTCCATTTTCTTCTCGATGCGGTCGCTCTGTTCATTTGAGATCGTCCGGATGTCGCCCTTCGCAAAGGCCGCCGGCGGAATGATATTGTCCTTGCCGGTCGCGCTGCCAGAGATGCCGTCTTTATCGACCTTGACGCTCGTGCCGCCGAGCACCATCCCCACATTGAAAGTGAGATACTGCTCAGGCAACTGCGTGCGGAAGGCATCAAGAATGCGCGTGAGCTCATAGATTGCGCCATCGCCCTTGCCGTCCGAAAAGATCGCCGAGGAGTGGCCGCTCTCGCCCGTCGTCTCGATCTTCCACGAGATAGAGCTGCGCCGGCTGACGCTGCCGTAGTAGATGCCCTCGAACCGCGGAGTCCCCTCGAACTCCAATGCCACATCACTGTGCTTTGCTGCGGCCAGCATTTCCCAGCGCGCGATCTCCACCGGCTCGCCATGCTCCTCCTCATCGCCGCTGAGAACGATGGTGATCTCCATCTGACTCAGCACGCCTACAGCCTGGAGCGCTTTGAGCGCATAAAGCATGTTCACCAGGCCGCCTTTCATGTCGTTCACGCCGGGGCCTGTGCCGATGTGTCCGCTGACGGTGTAGCTCTGGAATGAACTGTCTTTGTCGAAAACGGTGTCCATGTGCCCGATCAACAGCATGCGCTTGCCGCATTTGCCAGGCTCAGGACAGGGATGCTCGGCCACCAGCGTTCCCGCCCGATGGACCTCATCCATGGAGACCCACTGGACCTTAAACCCCAGCTCTTCAAGCTGCGGCATCAGCACCTTGCCCACGGCGCGCACACCTTCCAGATTGTGCGTGCCGCTGTTGATGTCCACCAGTTTTTCCAGAAGCGCATTCGACGCCTTCTCGTTCGCATCGATATACGCGACGATGGCTTTGTCTGTAGGCGAAAGACTCTGCGCTGAGGCAGTGATCACCAAAGCCGCTGATAGAAAAAGTACGAACGCGCTCCGCATGATGGGAAAGGATAGCATCGAATGTTTGGCAGGACTGGTTCTGATGATGCGCGGACTTCTTACAGTGCTCGTGCTCTTCCCGGCGCTCTGCGGCGCGCAGGCTGGCCGGCACTATCTCGGATTCGACAAGAATGACTATCCCGGCGACGAGCTGCTCCCGGCCCTCCACAAGACCTTCGCCTACACCGGCTACTGGCTAAACAATCCGCCGGGAACGACTTCGAATCCCTGGGCAGGCAAGCGTGTATGGGTTCGAGCAGCCGGCTTCGGCTTCTTAATTCTCTTCAATGGCCGTCTCGACTCCGAGCTGAAAGGAAAAGACGCCGCGGCCCTGGGAGCAGTAGACGCGGTGGCTGCAGTGCAGGCGGCACGACGCGAAGGCTTCCCTCCGCATGCCGTCATCTTTCTCGATCAGGAAGAGGGCGGCAGATTGTTGCCGGAACAAGCGGCATACCTCGGTGCGTGGTTTACAGGCGTAGCCAAGGTGGGATTCCGCACCGGCCTCTATTGTTCCGGCATTGATATCCCAGACGGCAAAAGCGTTATCTCCACGGCAAGAGACGTAGCGGCGCGCTTTCCGCAAGTGAAGTTATGGATCTTCAACGACCAATGTCCGCCATCCCCCGGCTGCGTCCCCAAAGGCGCCGATCCCACGACTGGAGGCATCAAAGACGCACTGGTCTGGCAGTACGCACGGTCGCCCAGATCGCAGATCGCCGCCTCCTGCAAAGCTGGTTATGCGTCTGACAACAGCTGCTACGCTCCGGGCCTGCCGCAATCCGATAAGACACAGGTCGACATAAATACCAGCAACGACGCAGACCCCTCCGCGGGCCGATAACGGGCTCATTGGCGACGCAGGGGACAGACACGCTATACTGACGCGTTTGCTATGAAGATTCTTGTATGCATCAAGCAGGTCCCGCAAAAGGACGCTCCGCTCAAGCTGAACGATGACGGTACGTGGATTCGCGAGGATGTCTCGTACGAAGTTAACGAGCCGGACGCCTACGCGCTCGAAGAAGCTCTGCGCCAGAAGGAAAAGCACGGCGGCGAGGTGACGGTGATCACCGCCGGCCCGGCGCGGGCATCGCAGGTGCTGCGCGAGGCGCTGGCCAAAGGGGCCGACCGCGCCATCCATCTCGAAGACGACAAGTTCGTTCGGCTTGACTCCGCCAACACCGCCCGCGCCATTGCGGCGGCCGTCGCCGAGGAGAACTTCGACCTCATCGTCACCGGACTCCAGTCCGACGATTACGGCGCGCGCAGACCGGTGTGCTGCTGGCCGAGATTCTGGGCTTCCCCACGCCACCATCATCATCGGCATCGAGAAGACCGACGACGGCCTGCATCTGAAGCGCGAACTCGAGGCCGGACACTACCAGTTCATCGACATGAAGATGCCTGCCGTGCTGACCATTCAGAGCGGCATCAACAAGCTGCGCTATGCCACCGCTGATCGGCATCAAGCAGGCGAAGATGAAGCCCATGCGCAAGGTCGCCTGGGCTGACGTCGAGTCGAAGTTGAGCAAGAACCAGCAGGAGATCGAGCGCTCTGTATATCCCGCATAAGCAGAAGAAGACCGAAATGATTCAGGGATCGGCGGGCGAGGCAGCGAGAAAGCTGGTGGAGTACTTGAAAAACGAAGCGCGCGTGATTTAATGGCTGTAAGCCACCCCTGGAGGAGAGAAAGGCAACATGGCAAATCTGACCATCCCCGCCGCAGAGCGCGGCCTGACGCCCGATCAGGTCGAAACCTAGACAAGCGCCGCCAGTGGGGGCTCACCTTTCAGGTCATCGCCGGGCAGTTCGCCTTCTTTGCCGTGCTGCTGACGCTCTGGACCGGGCAGGACCTGACGTATTCGCCAGGCTGGATGCGGCCCATGTTCTACCTGAATGTGCTGACTGGCGTGCTCGCGGTAACCTTCGGCTTATACGGAACCTGGCTGAAGCGCGGCGCGCAGGAGTTCTAAGGACGCCGCCAAGCATCGCGCCGGCAGACAGCAGTTCTGGCATATGTGTGCGGAGCAGCGCGAAGGCAAGCTCAATCGCGTATCGTTCGAGACGATCACGGCGGCGCAGGCCATTTCGAAGGACACAGGCTGGCCGGTTGAGGTCGTGCTGGCCGGGAATGGCATCGCCGCTCTGGCACAGGAACTCGCGCAGAAGGCCGTCGCCAAAGTCTACGCGCTCGATTCGCCTGCGCTTGAGGCTTACACCTCCGACGCCTATGTCTACGCGCTGAAGCAGTTCATCGCCGAGAAACAGCCGAAGCTGGTGCTCTTCCCGCATACGTATCAGGTCCGCGACTTCGCGCCTCGGCTGGCGCTGGCGCTCGACCGGACGCTGATCTCCGACTCCATCGGCTACAAACACGAGAACGGCAAGCTGCTTTTCACCCGGCAGATGTTTCAGGGCAAGTTCGCGGCGGATGTTTCGTTTGCCGGAGACGCTCCGTGGCTCGCGACCATCCAGATCGGGGCCTTCCGAGGCGATCAGGCGGAGGCTGGTTCGGCTCCGGTCGAGAACGTGAGCTGCGGCGGTTGCGGACAGTGCCGGCCCGGGTGACTCCGCATGAGGTCTTCCAGGAGGCGAAGCAGGCCGTCGATCTCTCCCAGGCCGACGGTCATCGTCGCCGTGGGTCGCGGCATCAAGGAGCAGAAGAACCTCGCGCTCGCGGAAGAGCTGGCCAAGGTCGCTCGGCGGCGAGGTCGCTGCGTCGCGCCCTATCTGCGACAACGGCTGGCTGCCGCTCGAGCGGCAGATCGGGTCGTCGGGCCAGACGGTCGCTCCCAAGCTCTACTTCGCGCTCGGCATCAGCGGAGCTATCCAGCACATCGTCGGCATGAAGGGCTCGCGGACCATTGTCGCGATCAACAAGGACTCGGAAGCTCCGATCTTCGAGATCGCCGATGTGGGCGTGGTGGGGAATCTCTTCGACGTGGTTCCGGCGGTGACGGAAGAGATCAAGAAGGCAAAGGCGGGAGCGTAGCTCTCGCTTTCCTGTTTTGGGAGGGCGTGTCGTACCCCACCCCCCTCCCCCCTCCTTTTCCAGCTATTACCCTCAGATCATTGATTCCAATAGACTTTCATGCGTAGCACTATTGCGAAGCCATTGATTCTAAAGAACCAGCAGGTAAATCCCATCTTTTGAATGGCTTGCGGACCATTGTTGATTTGATTCGGTTTATTCCTGTGTCATTGATTGCAAAGGGTTTGTTGCCCCATTCCCCAAAAAAGAGAACGGCCCGGCGGTCGGTATTGCCTCTATCTCTATTCTAGCGAAGTTGCTGAAAATCTCGGCCAACGGAAACCGCCCACTAAGCCCAAGTATGACAGTTGGTTATAGTCCAAACTTCAAGTGATCCGCCTTGACAAGTCGGGCTGAGCAGTAATCTGAATTCGGATGGATAAATCAAACGGCTACGAGCAGTGCGCGAAGGATTTCATGCAAGCGCGCAGGGCGCACATTGGTCCCGACGTCGTTCGCGAATGGGCGCAAGAGTTTCCATCAGGAGCGGAGGTGCTGGAACTGGCGTGCGGCCACGGGGTGGTTTCGCAGGTGCTCGTAGATCATGGGCTGCGGCTTTATGCCATCGACGCCTCGCCGACGCTTCTCAGGGCGTTTCGAGAGCGCTTCCCTGACGTCGAGACAGAATGCGCGGCTGCCGAGGATTCAAGTTACTTCGACCGGACATTCGATGGCGTGATTGCGTGGGGTCTGATCTTTCTGCTGCCCGAGGAAACGCAGCGAGTAGTTCTGGCCAAGGTTGCGAAGGCTCTAAGGCTGGGGGGCAGGTTGCTTTTCACCGCTCCACGCGGGGCGGTGACGTGGATGGATTCGCTGACGGGTCTGGAGTCGCGTTCGCTGAGCGCGGAGGAATATGAATCGCTGCTGCGCGAGCTGGGATTCAATATCGAGCCGGGGCGGTTGGATGAGGGGGAGAACTATTACTATTTGGCGACGAAACGGCTAGCTTTTCGCCGCTAGAGTACCGAGGGAACCTAGAGCCCATCTTACAAATGCCACTGGTAGGCGAAGCTTGGCAGGATTACTTCCGGATTGCCGACATCCATGTAAGTCAAAGTCAAGGGAAAAGCGCGAGGTCTCTGGGCGCGCTCCTGAGAGCGCGCGATTGATCCGATCAGGATGTCTGGAAGCGCAATTTTGTGCCTCTCGGCTGGTGGTTCCTGCCCCTGCAGAACCGGACATCCATTTGCTGTCTCGAGCTCCGAAGAGCCGTCACAGAGGATTGAGTTTGTGTTCTCTGCCAGTCCCGAAACAATTCGTAGTGGGCCTCTGGAGCTTTAACCCCTTCGCCCAGTCGGCAACCGGCGGGACCTGGCAGCCTGCGCTTCGATGAATCCTGATGTTTTTGCCTTTTCCTTATTAGAAAGGTTTTTAGGCTGCTGCTGTGCGGCGGCTGAACTCCTCGGCAGCCACAAAGTCCTGTTTCCTGCGCTCGACCGCGAGCATATAGCAGACCATCTTCCTGGCAACCGCGAGCGTGGCCCGGTTGGGATTCCCTCTATCCGACCGAAATGCAGAATGAGAACTGAGTCAGTTTGCGGTTACGGCTTCAGAGAAAGCCGTGATAAGGTGTCCCCGTAGCGGATTCTTCTGCCTGAGAGAGACCGATGCAGAGACGCACATTCGTCAGCATGGCGACGGGCGCGACAATGGCCTTCGCTTTGAAACCTGGCGCTCTTGCCAGTGAGCCAGGAACCCAAGAACTCCGATTCCCTATCCCGATCCAGCGGTAGAAGTCGTTGATCCTCGGTTCGCGAAATATCAAATCATCAGCGCAGCGGTAGAGCGCCTGTTCACGGGTGCGCGCTGGGCAGAAGGTCCGGTGTGGATTGGCGACGGCGGATACCTTATCTTCAGCGACATACCCAATAACCGTATGCTGCGATGGCTAGAGGAAACGGGAGATGTCACTGTATTCCGCAGCCCCTCGAATTACAGCAATGGCAATAGCCGTGACCGTGTGGGCAGGCTGCTCACGTGCGAGCACGATACACGCCGTGTGACGCGGACCGAACATGACGGCACCGTCTCAGTGCTGATGGATTCCTTTCAAGGCAAGAAGCTCAACGCTCCGAACGACCTGGTGGTCCACTCCGATGGGGCCATCTGGTTTAGCGATCCCGGCTACGGCATTATGTCGAATTACGAAGGGCACAAAGCTGCTTTCGAGCTCCCGGCCAACGTTTACCGGCTCGACCCGAATACGCGCGTCGCAACAGTTGTGGCCAGCGATCTGGAAAAGCCCAACGGGCTGTGCTTCTCTCCTGACGAGAAATTGCTTTACATCGTGGATAGCGCAATTCCAAAGCACCCGGACGCTCCGCGCCCGATTCGGGTGTATGACGTTGTGGATGGCGTCAGGCTGACGAACGGGCGCATGTTTGTGAACATGTCGCCGGGTACTTCCGATGGCATTCGCTGCGATGTGGACGGCAATGTTTGGTCCGCTGCCGGGTGGGCCGGAGAAGGCTTCAACGGGGTACACATCTTCGCCCCCGACGGCACTCTCATCGGAAAGATTCATCTTCCTGAAACGTGCGCCAATCTTTGTTTCGGTGGCATCAAGAGAGACCGCTTGTTCATGACTGCGAGCCAGTCTCTTTACGCCCTTTATGTCGGGACAGAAGGCGTCCAGATGGCTTGACGCGGAGGTCTACCCAGAGTCACCGGTCACGCGAACGTTCCGCGCTTTTCGGTAAACGAAAGGTGACCGGCCACTCAAGTCTTCAATGCCGGGCGTATTACCGGCAAACCGGAAGTTTATGTCGAGTGACGGGCAACCAGCTCGTCGATTTATTGAGACGGGTTCTAGTCCAGCCTCACTCCGGGGTGATGAGCACTTTCCCGCGAGCATGTCCTTCCTCGACGTAAGCGATAGCCTGGCCAGTATTGCTGAGCGGGTATCGGCGATCAATCACCGGATGCATTCTGCCGGTTTGCATCCGCGTGCCGAGAGATTCCAGATCTTCTGGTTTTGCTCGCGCTACAAAGAATACAAGCTTCTGGCGCAGGATGAATGACCGGACGAGCAGGGAGAACATTCGCGAGAGCAGCGGGCCCCACTCCTTAGGCGCACCAACCAACACGCACCGGCCCTGCGGGGTCAGAACGCGACGGAGATCGGACAGCGAGCGGTTTCCAACATTGTCGAGGACAAGATCGTATCGCTTTGTCTCCTGAGCGAAGTCCTGCTGCGTGTAGTCCACCACAAAGTCAGCGCCGAGCGAATGGACCATCTCTACATTCCGGGTGCTGCAAACGCCGGTGACTTCTGCACCCAGCACCTTTGCGATCTGCACTGCGAATGTGCCCACGCCGCCTGCTGCTCCGTTGATAAGCACTTTTTGGCCGGGTGCAAGCTTGCCTTTGTCGCGCAGCCCTTGCAGTGCAGTGAGGCCGGCGATGGGCAGGCTGGCCGCCTGTTCGAAGGTGACACTCTCCGGCTTCGCGGCGAGTTGTGACTCACGGGCACGGGCATACTCGGCGAATGCCCCTTTGCCGAATCCGAAGACTGCATCGCCGGGCTTGAAACGAGTCACGCCGCTGCCGATGGACGCGACTTCGCCCGCGAGGTCGACGCCGGGCCGGTGCGACTTCAGCCGCCAGTCCAGAGGATTGACCGAGGCAGCGCGGACTTTGATAAGAACTTCGTCCGGCTTCGGAACGGGCGGCTCGATATCGACCAGCTCCAGAACTTTTCGAGTGCTGCGTTTTGTGTAGATGGCGGCTTTCATGTGTGCCTCCGCCGCGATGTAATTGTAGGTTCCCCGAAAAGGCGCGAAGGGCGCAGTGATCTTTATCACCACAGAGGGATGACGCGGAATGTGCACGATTCGCGCGAATCGTCATACACTCATTCCGAACCAAAAATACCTTTCTGCCTGAGGAATTGATGCGACGGAGATTTCTTGTCTTAACTTTCGTGACGTTTGGGCGGTTGCGGCTCTCGCTCAGGGACCGGCTTCAAACTGGGTCGGAACGTGGGCGGCATCGCCCGTGGGCTCGGTGGTGAATGCAGGCCAGGCAGGGCCGGGCAAGACCACCTATCGCAACATCGTGCACACCAGTCTCGGCGGGTCGGCGGTGCGGGTGCAGCTCACGAACGAATTCGGGACCGATCCGCTCACAGTTGGCGCGGCGCACGTGGCGATCAGCGCAGGCGGCGGGTCGATTCAGGCCGGGTCCGACCACGTGCTCACATTCAACGGAAGGCCGACGGTCGAGATTCCGGCGGGAGCGTTTGTGCTCAGCGATCCGGTCGACGATGCAGGCGGCTCCGCTGTCGGATCTGGTGGTGAGCGTCTACGTGCCCGAGCAGCGCATTCGTAACACGACCTGCCACACCTTCGCCGATTCGACTAACTACGTTCTGCAAGGCGATGCCACGGCCGCCGCTACCGCAGACAAGTCGAACCCGATCTACGCCTGGTGCTTTGTGAAGGGCATCGATGTGAAGACCGATGGGAAGGCTGCGGCCATCGTGACCTTCGGCGACTCAATCACGGATGGCGCTCTCGCCACGCGCGATGCCAACCATCGCTGGCCCGATGTGCTGGCCGCCGCGTCTGCAGGCAGACAAGAAGACTGCGGACCTGGGCGTGCTGAATGAGGGTATCGGCGGCAACCGCGTCCTGCACGATGGATACGGCCCGAGCGCGCTCGCTCGCTTCGACCGCGATGTGATCGCACAGAGCGGCGTGAAGTACCTGATTATTCTCGAAGGCATCAACGACATTGGCCGCTTGAAAGATCCACACGAGCAGGGCGACAACATCACCGCCGACGACCTGATCTTCGGCCTCACGCAACTCGTCACGCGCGCACATCAGCACGGCATCAAGGTCTTCGGCGCGACGCTGACGCCGTACCTGCCCACCGGCTATTCGTCGCCGCAGGGCGAGGCGGTTCGGCAGGCCTACAACCAGTGGATCAGGACAAGCGGCGTCTTCGATGGCGTGATCGATTTCGACAAGATCACGCAGGATCCGGCGCATCCAGAGACGTTTCTACCGGATTACGACTCCGGGGATCATCTGCATCCTGGAGACGCGGGATACAAAGCGATGGGCGATGCGATTGATTTGTCGCTGTTCCGGCTAGGTTCGATGAGAAAGGTGCATCGCTACGGGCATCGCGCATGGAACTGGAGCAAGTAGTTACTGATATTGCGGATTCTTTAAAGGCCATCGATTCCTCCGGAGTTCCGTTCAAGAGATTCCAAGCCGGAGTCGGGCCTTATGGCGAGCCTCAATTAGTCAAACTGGTTGCTGATTATCTGGGCCGCTCTTCCCTCTACAGTCAGGGTGTCAAGACGATGCGAACGCCTGATCTTCTGATTTGTGGGCAGTGGGCTCTCGAGATCAAAATAGCACGGCCCTTCGGTGACAACGGAAAAACGGCTGAGGACTGGTCCGTCAATTTGCTTCATCCCTATGACGGCAACACGAGCCTTCTCGGTGATTGCCTTAAGCTTCAGTCGTACAGCTGCCAAGAGCGCAAGGCTGTAATTGCGATTGGCTACGAGCCTGATCCCAAGAATCGACCTTGAGCCACTTGTTCGATCGTTTGAAGTGATCGCCGAAAGCGTACTCTCAATTCGGCTAGGCGACGGGTAACGACCACGCGAAGTAATCTGGTTCATCTGGTGCATCAGCGATTGATGGTGGTGGGCTGGACGCTCAGTGGCGACAGCCACCCTGCACCTGAAGCTTCGTGCCCTGTATCCTACCCAGTCGCCTATGATCACTTTTCGTAAACCAATTGAAGGCATCGACCGTCCGCAGATGGAGGCCGATGTTGTCATCGTCGGCGGAGGGCCGGCGGGGATGGCGTGCGCGCTGCGGCTGTCGCAGCTGATTGACGAGCACAACGCGAAGCATCCCGAGTCGCAGCTGTCGAAGGAGAACATCTACGTTCTCGAGAAGGCGCGCGAGGTGGGGCAGCACTGTTTGTCGGGTGCGCTGCTAGATCCGCGGTCGATGAAGGAGTTGCTGCCGGGCTTCGAGAGCGAGGCGCCGATCGATGCCGAGGTCACGAAGGAGTCGGTCTAGTTTCTGAGCAAGGAGAAGGCGCGGAAGTTTCCGATCGTTCCGCCGCCGCTGCGCGATCACGGGAACTACGTCATCTCGATGAACAAGTTCGTGAAGTGGCTCGGGCAGAAGGTGGAAGAGGCGGGCATCACGGTCTTTACCGGGTTTCGCGGGATCGGAGCTTTTGTTTGAGGACGACAGTCGCGATGCCGGAGACTGGCGCGTGTGGCTGGGGTGCGCACCGATGACAAGGGCGTCGACAAGCACGGCGCAGCCGAAGGCGAATTTCGAGCCGGGGTACGACCTGCGGGCGAAGATTACGATTCTGGCTGAGGGCACGCGCGGGCAACTGCGCGAAGCAGCTGATTGAGCGGCTGGATCTGGAAGACCCGGACCACGCGCAGACGCTATGGCGTCGGGATCAAGGAGCTGTGGGAGATTCCGGCGGGGCGGGTGGCCAAGGGCGAGGTGATCTACACGCTGGGCTATCCGCTGACGACGCAGGGAGTACGGCGGGGCGTGGATTTACGGGATCTCCGACACGCTGGTTTCGGTCGGCTATGTGACGGGGCTCGACTACGAGGACCCGCGGACCGATCCGCATCATGTCTTTCAGGATTTCAAGGTGCATCCGCTTGGCGCGGCGGATTCTTGAGGGCGGCAAGATGATCCGCTACGGGGCGAAGACGCTGCCGTATGGCGGATGGCTGACGATGCCGCGCATTTACGGCAATGGCTGGATGATTCTGGGCGACTCGGCGAGCTTTCTGAATTCGCAGCGGCTCAAGGGGATTCATCTGGCGATCAAGAGCGGGATGCTGGCGGCGGAGACGGCGTTCGATGCGCTGCTTTCGGGCGACAGCTCTGCCGATACGCTGAGCGAATACAAGGCCGCGGTCGACGCGAGCTGGATCAGGGACGAGCTGTATCGCGGTGCGGAATTTTCATCAGGCGTTTGAGCATGGGCTGTACGACGGACTGGTCCGCGCCGGGATTCAGCAGGTGATGCGCGGCGGCAATCTGGGGCCGGACTCCAAGAACCAGGCCGGGTATCTGCGCATGAGGCACGCTGGACGCGCTGAGCCTTATGGGGACGGGCGGAGCATTTTCTGGGCAACGCGAAGGGCGACGGCAAGCTGACGTTCGACCGGCTGACGGACGTCTATCACTCGGGCACGCGGCACGACGACGATCAGCCGGTGCATCTGGTGGTCGAGGACCTGAACATCTGCAGCACACCGCTGCGTGAAGGAGTATGGCAATCCCTGCCAGTACTTCTGTCCGGCGGCGGTGTACGAGATGGTCGAGGCATCGCGGACGACGGCGACTCCGAGAAGCAGCTGCACATCAACTTCGCCAACTGCGTGCACTGCAAGACGTGCGACATCATGGATCCCTACCAGATCATCAACTGGGTTCCGCCTGAGGGCGGCGGCGGGCCGAATTACGACGGGATGTGAATTGGCTGCCGATGTGGCGATGCAAGCGGTGATTCGGTCGTCTCGCCAGCGGAAGCCGACCAAAGTACGGCGCCGGGCGCGAGGTTACTAACGATTCCGGAGTTGGCTTGCACCCGAAAGTAATCCGTGAGACATTACCTGCAGCATTACCCAGTTCATCTTGTTGTCAACTCTCTTCAGGGAGACTCCTCCCATGGCCGATTCGCAGCTTTCCTGCCCTGGTGCTACGAAGAGAAGGCCCTACGAAGGTCTCATCTCCGTACAATTGACCTTCCGCATTTGCTTTTCCGGCGGCGTCCGTACCGCTGCCTGATCTGTAACCGGCGTTTCTACAGCCACTTTCATCCCTTGTTTGCCCCCAAGGCGGCTACTCCTCCGCCGCAACAACAAAGAGTGCCGCAGCCACCGTTGAAAGTGGCGGCGCGGGCGCGCATCCAATACAGTAGACATCAGACCTATGTCGCGCCCGGCTCTGTACAATCGGCGCACTTGAGGAGAGCGCTTTGGTCGCTCCGCCCGTCCTCACGGACCGCCACAATCGCGCCATTACCGATCTGCGCGTCTCCATCACCGACCGCTGCAACTACCGCTGCGTCTACTGCCGGACAGGCAATGAAGGCGCTCAATACTCCGAGCTGCCGATGGCGGATTACCTGCGCCTGGTGCGCATCTTCGTCGAGCCTGGGCATTGAAAAGGTGCGGCTGACCGGCGGGGAACCCCTGCTGCGCAAGGGCCTTGTGGACTTTGTGCGCCAGCTGGCGAAGCTCAGAACGAGATCTGGGGAAGCCCTCGACCTGGCGCTTACCACGAACGGGCATCTGCTCGAAGACCTGGCCGCGCCTCTGAAGGATGCGGGCCTGACCCGCATCACGGTCAGCATGGACGCCGTCGATGCCGCGACCTTCGCCCGCATCACCCGCGTTCCGGGTAGCTTCGAGCGCGTGGTCAAGGGCATTCGCGCGGCGCAGCGCGCTGGTCTCGATCCGGTCAAGGTAAACTGCGTGCTGCTTCGCGGCTTCAACGATGACCAGATCGTGCCCTTCGCGAAATTCGCGCGCGAGGAAGGCGTGATCGTGCGCTTCATCGAATTCATGCCGCTGGAAGAAGACCGGCTTGTGGACTCCGGCTACCGTCGTCCCTATCCGCGAAGTGGTGGCGCAGCTGGAGAGCTTCCGCCCTGTGGTGAGGTTGACGCCGAACACTCCGAGCGAAACCGCCGTGCGCTACACCTTCGACGACGGCATTGGGGAGATCGGCATCATCGCGCCGGTCTCGCAGGCTTTCTGCGGACAATGCAGCCGCCTGCGGCTCACTTCCGACGGAAAGATTCGCACCTGCCTGTTCTCGCAATTCGACCACGACCTCTACGGTGTGATGAAGCATGGGGGCGTTCCGATGAGGAGCTGATCTCCTTCATCGAGCGCACCGTGGCCCTGAAAGAAGCGCGGCACCACATCGGCGAACCGGACTTTCTGAAGCCTTCTCGCAGCATGGTCCACATCGGCGGGTAGCTGTACCGCTACGGGTACAAGCGCTTCGCGGCGACTGTTCGTGCCAGGCGGACGGCATTGCCTTCGGCGCCATCCGTTGGCCGCTGGATTCCTTCCGACCGACTGGTTGGTCGCTGGGACTATTGCTGCTGCCTTGCGCCTGCTGGAGCTGCTGCAGCGGCTCGGCGGGGGTGGCGGCGGCGCCTGGGCCTTTTCGACGAGCATCGACCAGTCCTCGGGGATGGGCATGTCCTGGTCGAGCGCGGGCAGCTTTTCGGAAGCCGTGACCTGCACGGCGACGTAGAGCTCGCTCTCCGGTGCGTCCCAGAAGATGCCCTTGGTCGGTGGAACGTCGGCGTAGTCGCGTCCCAGGGCGGTGCGGATATGCCGGTTGCCGGGCGACGAGCGCGTTGGTTGGGTCGAAGCCCACCCATCCCAGATGCGGCAGCAGCGCCTCCACCCATGCGTGCGATGGCGTCAGAGATCGAGCGATCGTTGTCTTCCTGGCGATGGTAGAGGTATCCGCTGACGTAGCGGCAGGGAATGCCCAGCTGCCGGACGAGCGCGATCATGATGTGGGCAAAATCCTGGCAAACGCCCTGCCGTGAGCGCAGCGCTTCGTCAATCGGCGAATCGACGCGCGTGGTGCGCGGGCGAATAGCTGAAATGATCGTACAGCCTTTCATTCAGCTCGAGCAGCAGCATCACGGGATCGTCGCGCCTCACAACGTCCATCTCGCCGCGAGTTCGTCAAGGGCCGGAGTCGTGCTGGCGAATTCGCTCGGCAGCAACATCTCCCAGTAGTCGCCTTCGCACACAAGCGCATCCAGCTCCTGCCAGGCATCCTTGCTGAGGAAGGTCGGGATCTCGGCAAGGGGCTGATATTCCACCAGCGACTCGGCCACGATAACCAACTGCTCGTGCTGCCCCGGTATGTCGAAGTGGTGGACGTTGTTGCCCAGGTGATCCCGATAGGAGAAGACGCGGCACCGCGGACTCACCGAAAGAGAGAAGGTCAGGCAGCGCTGGTTGCTGTCGCTGCGCGGATGCATGCGCACCTCCATCACACTCTCGCTCACTGGCTTCGAGTATGCGAATTTGGTCAGGTGGCGAATCGAGTAGAAGAGCATCCGGCGTTTTCCTCCGTTTACTGGGCCAGGGCGGTCTGCACCGAGTATTGAATGTAGACCTCGTAGACGAGGTCGTGAATAAGGTGGCACTGTTCCAGGATCCAGCGCATGTAGCGCCCCGGATCCTGCTCGAGAATCTCGGAAATCTGCGCGTAGCCCAGCGACGACTGCAGCTTGCCGGAGACGCGTATCAGTTCCGCGGCCTGCGCACTGCGGGCGTCCTGTTGAATCGAATAGAGCGACCGATGCAGACGGTCTACGGAATAGCGCAGGGAGTGCGGGAACTCCGCATCGAGCATCAGGAATTCCAGGATGCGCTCATACGTCAGGTCGGCGGTGTAGACCTTGCAGTAGGCCTCGAAGGCGGTGCAGGTTCGCAGGAGGCCGATCCACTCCAGGTATTCGTAGGCATCAATCGTCTCGTCGACATTGGCGAAGACGTCCCGCTGATAAACATCGAGCAGCTTCACGGTCGCCGTTGCCCGTTCGAGAAATCGCCCGACCTGCAGGAATTGCCAGCCCTCGCCGTGGCTAAGTGTAGTGTCCGTGACACCCTGAAACAAATGCACGCCGTCGATCAACGCCGGCAGGAATTCGGAAAGTTGTGTTTCGGAGGGCGCAGGCGGCTTCAGCCGGGATATCTGATGAAATAAACGGTTCAGCCGCTGCCACTGTTCGGTGCTGATCGCTTCGCGAACCTGCCGCGCGTTCTCGCGTGCAGCGATCACACAGCCGGTTACCGAAGCGGAATGGCTCGCATCGAAACACAACGTGTAAACCAGCGAGTACACGTCGTCGTTCCATTCGATATCGGGCGGATGACCGAGCGCCGCCAGCACCCGATGCCACCTGCGCTCAGCGCTCACCTGGGACTTATCGAGCATCAGGCCCATGTTGATATCGACCAGGCGCGCGGTATGTTCGGCGCGCTCCAGGTAGCGGCTGGTCCAGTAAAGACTGTCTGCGACGCGTGAAAGCATAAGAGCCTGCTATGAACTTTAACGCACCAGCGTTGCGCGCGAAAATGGTGACAGACGAGACGGAGGCCGCAGCGCATGGCGGGACCACGCTCAAGGACGACAACGAAGTATGGCGCGATTTTCGCCGCAACCCGCAGGGCCGGGGCCAATTTTCCCGGCTTCGTTGTCTCTCGTCGCTCGAAGATGTTCAATATTCGTCACTCCTCGCTTCTAGAATCCGGAAATAGCTCCGGCGCTGCCCGCGCTTAAAGTTCATAACAGGCTCTGGTTACCCCAGCACCCAGGTGTCTTTACTGCCGCCACCCTGGGAGGAATTCACCACCAGCGATCCCTTGCGCAAGGCCACGCGCGTCAGACCTCCGGGAACGATGGTGACCTTGTCGCCGAAGAGTATGTACGGACGCAGGTCTACGTGGCGAGGCTCGATGCTGCCGTCTTCGAGCAGGCAGGGCGAGCGCGAAAAATCGAGCGTGGGCTGCGCGATATAGTTGCGAGGATTGGCCTCGATTCGGCGGCGAAATTCCTCGCGGTCAGCGGCGCTGCTGTGGGGGCCAATCAGCATGCCGTATCCGCCCGATTCGCCGACGGCTTTCACCACCAGTTTGTCGAGATTGGCGAGCGTGTGTTGACGCTGTGACCTGTCGGTCATCAGATAGGTTTCAACGTTGTTGAGGATCGGCTCCTCACCAAGGTAGTAGCGGATGATCGCCGGCACATACGCATAGAGCGCCTTGTCGTCGGCTACGCCGGTGCCGAATGCATTGGCCAGGGTCACATTGCCGGCGCGATAGGCATTAAATAAACCGGACGCGCCGAGGATGGAATCGGTACGAAAGGCCAGCGGATCGATAAAGTCGTCATCGACCCGGCGATAGATTACATCCACACGCTTCAGGCCGCCGGTCGTCCGCATATAGACGACGTTGTCGTGGATCACCAGATCACGGCCTTCCACCAGCTCAATCCCCATCTGGCGGGCCAGGTACGTGTGCTCGAAGTACGCGGAGTTGTAAACGCCCGGAGTCAACAGAACGATCGAAGGCTCGGGCCGGCCCTCGGGCGCAATGGATCGGAGCGTGCTCAACAATGCCTGCGTGTAATGCTCGATAGGGCGCACACCGTAGTTGCGGAAGAGGTGCGGCAGACTGCGCTTCATAATCCGGCGATTGGTGAGCATGTACGACACGCCGCTTGGAACCCGCAGGTTGTCCTCGAGCACGACATGCTCGCCGCTCTTCAACCGCAGCAGGTCCGTGCCGGCGATCGCCACGTAGACATTGCGCGGCACCTGCAAACCACGCATCTGCCTGCGAAAATGCTGGCAGCTGTAGACAATCTCCCGCGGGATCACGCCCTGCGCAAGAATCTTGCCCTCGTGGTAGACGTCGTGGAGAAACAGGTTGAGCGCAGTGATGCGCTGCGTCAGCCCCCGCTCGATCACGTCCCACTCTTCGCCCTTCACCAGCCTGGGAATCAGGTCATAGGGGAAGATGCGTTCCGTCCCCTCTTCCCGGCCGTAGACGGTGAAGGTGATGCCCTGCATCAGGAAAGAAACGTCGGCGGATTGCTTGCGGCGCTGCAGTTCTTCGCGCGGCAGTTTGGAGAGCGTATCCAGGAGGGCGGCGTAGTGCGGACGAATGCTGCCATCCAGCGTGAACATCTCATCGAAGGCATCGTCGAGAAAGTATTCCCGCAACAGCGGATTGTCGAATTCACCCCGTGACAGCGTTGCGCCCATCCGTCCTTCTGAGTCTTTCAGATGCCGCGAATTCCGATCTGGCCATCACATATCAACGCGATGGACGCCTCACCGGACTCTTTCGAGCAAGAGTCGACTCCTTGTATCTTCTTTCGGGGAGGGCCCCAATCACGTTGCCGTGAAGCCAAAACGTACCTTTTTGTAGCACGAGTGTCATCTGGCAGCAACAATTCAGCTCGTTCCCTGAGCGCCGACCTCTGCTATCCGCCAGCTTTCGGTTGCCACTGGGGCACAGGCTGGGCGCTCTGGATCCATGCCGAATAGATCAAGTCGCGCAGCATGCTCGCGCCCGCGGCCAGCCGCTCGGCGGTAAACTGCTTCCCTTCCGGAGTGCCTGCGCCGTCAAAGCCCTTCTTTTTGTCGAGTTGGTAAAGCTGTTCCACCAGCGACTGCGAGTGCCGCAGATAGGTCATGTACGCGTCCCATTCGTCGCCCACCTGCTTCGGCGCGGATATCAGAGGCTGCACCTCGGCAGGCTTGATATTTGCGCTCACAAACGTGCTCTCGAACTTCTCGTGAATGGTGTGTTCGGTCGTGTACCCGTTTGGATTATCCTTGAGCGCCCAGCCGTTGTAGTTGATGGACACATGCAGCGGCTGCGATCCGTCGCCGACATAGTGCCCCAGCCATCCGGCATAGAAAAGAATGGCCGCCTCTACGGGCTTCGTGTCTGCATGCTTCGCGCTCAGATCGCGATACTCCCGCATCGCCGCCTTCAGCCGCTCCCAGACTTCGTTCGTAATGTAAGGCTGAAAACCAACCCTGATCGGTTGTAGCTCGCGCGCCTTGTCGGGATGGGTGATCTCGGCTGCCGTCAGCGCGGCGATGTATTCATACCGGCGGCGCGGCAACGTCCCGATGATGTCGGCGTACTCAAAGTCGATGAAGTGATCGGGAGCCTGCGCGGCGTTCAGCTCCGGCTCGGCCAGCGACCGCCAGCGGTCGGGTTCCGGCCCCAGATATTCGATCTCGTTGATCGCATCCGGCGTTTTCAGGAACGCAGGCGTGTCTGCCGGCAATCCTTCGGCAGCGAGCCGGTTAATCATCCTGTGGCCCACTTCGCCCCATCCAAATAATGGAGGCGCGGTGAGCAGCGGGACCAGAACGAGAGCCGCAAAACGGCGGAGATGTGCTGACGCATTCCTCTTCATGCCGGGAGTATACCGGGAGCCGCGAAAACAGCTTCGCAAGGCCCTCTAGCGCAGTCCTTAGATGCCCTCGGGCCCATTAAAATTCACATAATTCGCATAAAGGAATCACGGCAAAGGTTGATATTCTATATGAGTTATGCCTACGAAACAGGAACTCCTCCAGAACCCCATTCAGCACATCGATATCAAGCAGCACGACGTCGTTGCTCTCGTCGACGCCATGCAGTACATGGCCTTCAGCTCCCGTGACCTCCACCGGGCAGCTTCCATCTACGAGCGCATGCTTCGCGATAAGGAATGCGGCGTCATTCTCTGCCTTGCCGGCTCGCTGATCAGCGCCGGCCTGAAGCAGATTTTCATCGACCTCATCCGCAACAACATGGTCGACGCCATCGTCTCGACCGGCGCCAACATTGTCGATCAGGACTTCTTCGAAGCGCTCGGCTTCAAGCACTGGATCGCCAACGATCTGCTCAAGCAAGGCACCGAGGACGCGATGCTGCGCGAGCTGATGATCGACCGCATCTACGACACGCTTATCGACGAGGAAGAGCTTCGCATCTGCGACGAGACCACCGAGCAGATCGCCGACTCGCTCGATCCGCGTCCCTATAGCTCGCGTGAGTTCATCCGCGCCATGGGCGCTTATCTTGACGAGAACGGCAAGCACGCCGGAAAAGGGCGGCGTCGACTCCATCGTCTACGCGGCCTACCAGAAGGATGTGCCGATCTTCTGTCCTGCCTTCAGCGACTGCTCCGCGGGCTTCGGACTGGTGGCGCACCAGCACAAGCGGCAGGACAAGCCCAAGGTTTCTCTCGACTCCGCCAAGGACTTCTACGAGATCACCCAGCTCAAGATCGCCAACCCGACGACCGGCCTGCTGATGATCGGCGGCGGCGTGCCGAAGAACTTCGCGCAGGACATCGTGGTCGCGGCCGAGATTCTCGGCATCGACGCTCCCATGCACAAGTACGCCATCCAGATCACGGTCGCCGACGTTCGCGACGGCGCGCTCTCCTCAAGCACCCTGAAGGAAGCCAGCTCATGGGGCAAGGTCGACACGGTCTTCGAGCAGATGGTCTACAGCGAGGCCACTCTGGCGGTGCCGCTGATTACCGGCTACGCCTATCACAAGAAGGCTCACGAAGGCCGCCAGAGCAAGCAGTGGGCGCGGCTGCTTGAGCCGGTCACGGCCTAACTCGCACATATTTGGTGATTTACTTAGGGAAGGACAGAGGCACTCAGCCTCCGTCTTTTTCGTTGCTCGATTTGGCCGTCAACTTTGCAGAAAAAATGCCTCAATAAGTGAAATTTATCGTAGATTAATGCTGATCGCATGGGTTATTATCTCTCGATCAATCCAGCGATTCGATTGTTGAATTTCCTCCCTGGAGTACTGCCGTGTGGTTGGCTGTTGAATTTTTTGCTGCGATGTATGTCGCTTCCTTTATCTGGTTCTGGTCTTTGTGCCGTTCTTCCGCACGTCGCGAGCTGACTCCCGCGCGCGAGCAGGAGCCTCGGTCTAACCTGATTCCGTTCGAGCGGGGCGTGGAAATGCACCTGCGCAAGGGCCGGACAGCTATCTAGGCAGTCGGCCTGCTGCATCGTTCAGCCCGTCAGTCAGCTAACCAAGGCGACCTCACATCCTGGACCCTATGTTGCAATTATTTGCAACACTTGGCTCTCAAATACCCTATACTCTGATTGAAATCCGAGTAATTTTGACTTATTCCTTTTTGTATCTGCGTTGTACATGAGCACTGCGCGCATTCGGGGGATCGCGGAACCGACTGGACACCCGCCGCATCGCAGACACATTTCTGACCGGTAAATGCCTGAGTTGCCGGCCACAACCCTGGAACGCTGGCAGCCAGCTCTTTTCTTCGAGCGACTGAAGTGATTTTGCCCCGAAACGCGCGCGCACAGACCATCGTATTTGTCGCAGCTCTGGTGCTATCCCTGAGCGGGGTATTTGTATTGGCGCGCGCCATGCGCGCAGCGGAACCAGATGTTCAGCGGCTTTTCTGGTTCATCGCCTGCTGGCTCGGGGCCCTGATTCTGCTCATTGGCGCCAGTGTCTCCAGCTTCCGGTCGTTTCATCGCCAAAGACAGGCTGAGCGCCAGCTCCAGCACGTCGCTCAGCTTCAACAGAGCATTCTCGACTCGGCTGGGCCCATGATCATCGCGGCCAATCTCGACGGCGACCTGCTGGTCTTCAATCCGGCCGCGGAACGCATGCTGGGATATCCGGCCAACGAGGCCTGCGGGAAGTTGAAAGCCGAGCAGCTCTTTCCCCAGGGGGAAATGGAGCGCGTGGGGCAGCAGCTGGTCGCTTCGCTTAGCCGCAAGCACTCTACCGCCACGGCCCAGGCCGACTCTTCCATCCTCCACAATTTTGTTCAGTACATCACCAGTTTTCCGGCCAGCCGGGTGCGCGGCGTTGAAATGCAATATCGACGCAAAGACGGCAGCACCTTCCCGGCGATGGTCTACCTGTCGGCCGTTCGCTCGCCGCAGGGCGAGCTGACCGGCCTGGTCGCCATCAGCATGGACCTGACCGCCACCCGGCGCGCGGAACAGGCTCTGCGGGAAAGCGAAGAGCGCTACCGGGACATCTTCGAGAATGCCATCGAGATGATCGCGACGCTCAGCCCCCATGGCCGCTACCTTTACGTGAACCCGGCCTGGCAGGCTCTCTTCGGCATCAACAGCGACGGATTCGAAGGGCTGATGAGCTTTGAGTCTCCCTTCCCGCCCGAGGTGCAGGCGGAAGCAGCCGCGCTTTTCCGCCGCGCCCTGAATGGCGAGCGAGTCGAGCGCGAGCCTCTTCGTCTGCGAAACACAGACGGAGGCCGGGTGGAAGTCGAAGCCAGCCTGAGCTGCCGCCGTGAAGAAGGCCGCGCCGTATCGGTGCGTTGCATCTTCCGCGACGTGACGCAGCAGAATCGGCGCGAACGGCGACTCGGGATGCAGCTCGAAGTCAGCCAGATCGTCGGCGAATCCATCTCTCAGGAGGAGGCGCTGCCCAAGGTGCTGGCGGCAATCTGCACCACCCTTGGATACGATATGGCCAATCTCTGGGTGGTGGAAGAAGTCCAGCAGCGAATTCACTTCGATTGCAGCTGGTCAGCTCCCGGCCCGGCCTATGAAAGATTCCGCCAGGTGAGCGCTTCCCTGGTCCTCAGCCGCGGTCAGGGACTTCCCGGCCTCGTCTGGTCACTGGGGGCGGCAAGATGGATCGCCGATTTGCGTGAGGATCCGGGATTTCTTCGCGGCCAGGCGGCGCGGATCGACGGCCTTACCTCGGGATGGGCGGTGCCGGTGCGGGTGGGCAACAGGATTATTGCGGCTGTCGAGTTCTTCAGCCGCCAGCGCCGCGACGTAGACACGGAAACAATGGCCACGGTCGAAACCGTGTGCGCTTCGATCGGCCAGTTCATGGCTCGCTCCGCCCAGGAGAGCCGGGTACGGGAGCTCAACCAGCAGAACGAACTCATCCTCAAGTCAGTCGCAGACGGCATCTTCGGCGCCGATCCGGAGGGCCGGGTCGATTTCGTCAATCCTGCGGCCGCCGAGATGCTGGGGGCGCAAACCTCCGAACTGATCGGCCGCCGGGTGCATTCCATCATTCATTCCGGCGCCGCCGGAGAAGTCTGCGACGATCAATGCCGCGCCCGGCGCGCCTTTCTGTTGCACGAAAACACGAGCGGACAAGACGTCTTCTATCGTCATAACGGAAGCTCCTTCCCAGTGGAATTCTCCGTAACGCCGATGCTCGAGCATGGCGTCATCATCGGCAGCGTGCTCAGCTTTCGCGATATCGGCAAGCGGTATGCGCTGGACCGCATGAAGGACGAATTTGTCTCCACCGTAAGCCACGAACTGCGCACGCCTCTCACTTCGATCCGCGGCGCTTTGGGCCTGCTATCCTCCGGACTCCTCGGCGAGATCAGCGACAAAGCCGCCAATCTGCTGCGTATCGCGGTTTCCAACTCCGACCGGCTGGTTCGCCTCATCAACGACATTCTCGACATCGAACGCATGCAGTCGGGCCGCGCTCCTCTCAATTTCCGCCCATGCGCTCTGAACGAGCTGGCGCAACAAGTGGTCGACGCCATGCACCCGATGGCGGACGCTGCGAGCATCCGGCTGCTGCTGAAGGCTGGAGAGCACGCCTGTGGAAGCCGACCCCGACCGGCTTGTGCAGGTCATCACCAACCTGCTCAGCAACGCCATCAAGTTTTCGCCGCCCGACTCGACCGTACGGGTGGAAGCGAGCCAACGGAGGGCGGAGTCGTCAGCTCAGCGTGATCGACGAAGGGCGGGGGATTCCGATCCGAAAAGCTGGAAAGCATCTTCGATCGCTTCCAGCAGGTGGATGCGTCAGACTCTCGACAGAAGGGCGGAACAGGCCTCGGACTCGCCATCTGCCGGACGATCGTGCAGCAGCACGGCGGGCGAATCTGGGCCGAGAACAATGCAGGTCGCGGCTCGACCTTCCGGTTCTTCCTGCCGGAGCGCAGCAGGCTTGAGCCCTGCCGGTAGTCCAACAGCTTCACGATGCGAATCCTTCCCGAAGGAAGACACGATTCTAATCTGCGAAGCCGACGCGGCGGCACGCTGGCAGTTTGTCGAAACGTCTGCGCAAACGAAACTACCGGATCCTCGAGGCGGAGAACGGCGAGCAGGCGATTCACCTGGCGCAGCAGTTTTCGCTGGGTGCGATTTTGCTTGGAGTATCGGAGCAGCGTCGCGATGGATTGCTGACACTGCGGGCGCTGCGGGAGGAATCGTCGATCGCGAAGATACCGATTGTCGTTCTGAGCCTGCTTTCTCCGGAAGATCGAGCCGACAGGCGCAAGTTGCCGATTCGTGGCTTCAGACGCCGGTCGACGAGAACGCTGCTGCTGGCCGAACTGGCGCGGCTGGTCAAGGGATCCGCGAGCATCCAACGGTTCTGCTGGTGGAGGATGATCGGACCTGGCCCGCGTAATCCTGACCAGTTTCGAACGGGACGGCATCGTCGTTTATCATGCACCACCCTGCGGCACGCGATCGAGCTTTGCGAATCGGTGCGGCCGGACCTGGTCATTCTCGACCTGGCACTGCCGGACGGGCACGGCCTCGACCTGATCGACTGGCTGCGCACGCGGAAGGAGCTGCGAAGCCTGCCGCTGGTTGTCTACTCTGCGCGCGAGGTGGCCAGCTCAGAGCGGGGGCTGTTCCAGCTGGGGCCAACGGAATTTCTGACCAAGACCAAAGTGCAGCC
The DNA here is from genome assembly GCA_963735555.1 of uncultured Acidobacteriota bacterium. Taxonomy (GTDB): domain Bacteria; phylum Acidobacteriota; class Terriglobia; order Terriglobales; family Acidobacteriaceae; genus Silvibacterium. The sequence goes on along the minus strand of CAVTLP010000009.1, from coordinate 107,797 downwards.
GGTCGACGTGGAAGCGCTGGTGTTCACGATGCTTCGCCGCTATCGGCCGACGGATGCCGCGCGCGATGAGCCGGTGAAGGGATCGGTCTGACGGCTGCGTGTGTACTTCATGCCCTTCTAATTTTGTGCGATGCTTACTGTCAAACGACGACCGGATAATTCTCCCATGCAACGGCGCATTCTGATCATTGACGATGAAGACGATATCCGCCAGGTGGCTGCGATGAGTCTTGAAACAGTGGCCGGGTGGGATGTAGTCACTGCAAGTTCCGGCACCCAGGGCATTCGCCGCGCCCAGGACGAAAGACCCGACGCGATTTTGCTGGATGTGATGATGCCCGGCATGGACGGCCCAACCACCTTTCAGGAACTCAGGAAGATTCCTGAGATCGCGGGCATCCCGGTGATCCTGCTGACGGCAAAGGTTCAGGGCGCGGATCAAAAGCGCTTCGCCAACCTCGGCGTCTCCGCTGTCCTGTTCAAGCCTTTCGATCCACTTACGCTGGCCCAGCAAATGTCCGATGCCCTGGGATGGAAAGACTAGCCACTCGATGAGCGAAACCCACGACTCCAACGCGCAGGAGCTGGAAGCGCTGCTCCAGACCCTCTGGAAAAGCAGCTATCCGACCCTCCTTGAGCGCTCGAAACACTTCGTGACGCGCAGAGGAAGCTCGCCGCAGGCTACCTCGACGACGAGACTCGCAAGGACGCTGAGGCCGCTGCACATAAGCTTGCCGGAGTTCTCGGGACATTCGGCTTGCCGGAAGGCAGCAAGCTCGCCTCGCAGATTGAGGCTATGCTCGCGCCGGAAGCCGAGTTAGACACGGAGCACGGGCGAGCGCTTGGCGAATCCGTGGATAGACTCGAAGCTGTGATCGCCTCCAAACCCTGATAGCGCGCCCTAGAACATATGATTGTCGTCATCCTGCAGCGCTAACGGCAGCGCCGTTTCCAGATTGACACTCTCAGTAGCAACCGATTCGGTCTGTTCCCTTACCCTGGCCACGGAGAGCCAGTTGTCCTTGTGCGGCTGCTCGACAATCCAGGGCGGCAACGGCATGCGCAGGTAGCGGCTCAATGCAACGGCATAGCCCTCGTAGAGCAGGCGCATCTTCTTCAGCCGCTCCATGGAATCGCTGTCGCGGCACACGCGAATTCCCGATTGGCAAAGGTGCTGGTAGAGCAGATCGAAGCGCTCCGGCGGCAGGCGATCGTCGAGCATCGTTTACGGGCGGCTGCGAGAAAATCTGCGAGATATCCACGAGCGCGTGGCGCGCGATCGCAAAGGTCAACTGCGCCTGGCGCGCCGCGTGATCCTGCACTCCGGCAATCATGAGAGCGCACAGGTCGAGCACCGCAGTAAGAGCTGACAGCCAGCTTTGATTGGAATGCTGTGAGCGGTAAGTAGCAAAGCAGCGGATAGGAAATATGACTCTCCAGCAGCTCTGCCGACCAACGCTCCCATTCCACCAGCAGCGTGTTGAGCGCTTCCCCGCCACCCTTAAAGGCATGGCGCCGCATCAACTCCGCGGCGGTGGGAGGCGAGCCCGCGCGCGCGTCGAGCAAAGAAATGCTCACCTCGCGCCGCGAAAAAGCGCCTATAGAGCACGGGGAAATAACTGATCACCATGGCCAGAAACCCCAGCCCTATCCCCGATTCCAGAACGATGATCAGCCGCGCCCAGGAAGAATGCGGCGTCAGATCGCCTATCCCCAGCGTGAAGATCGTCGTCCCGCTGATGTAGATAGTCCGATCGAAAATCGTTGCCGGAGAACATCGTATCCGCCAGCGGAGCGCGCTGCGAATGAAACAGCATCGCAAAGCCAGCCAGCAACGCCGCCTGCCCAGACGACAATCAGCAACAGCAGCGACGCCGGACCGTAGAAGGCGAGGGCCGTTTCACGCTTTCGCGGGTTGGAGATCCTTGTCGCCAGGCGCGACCACGGCCACCATGTCGCAATGAAAAACAGACGAGTGATGCGGAATCGGCCCGTAGCGCGGCGCGGCGAGATCACTGTCTGGAACGCGTCCAGCAGGGCGACAAAGATGCATGCAATGCCCGCGCAAAACCAGAATATCTGCAAGCTTATTCCCCCACACTTCGCAGCAAAGCAGGTGTTGCCCCTGCACGTCAACTCATTCTTGCGTAGTCTATTCTCGATGACCGCCATCGCGCGCCTGCTCGTCCAACTCGGCCTGGTTCTGATCCTGGCGGGTGGCCTCGTCTATCTCCTCGGGAGACTCGGCATATCGCTCGGCAGCATGCCGGGCGACCTCACCTGGCGTCGCAAAAACTTCACCGTCTTCTTCCCAATCGGAACATCGATTCTGCTGAGCGTTCTGCTTACGCTTCTCTTCTATCTGTTCTCCCGTTTCCGCCGATAGCCTGCATGTAGACTGAAGAATCGTGGATGCACTGTCCAAACCATCCGGGCCGGTCGGCCAGCTCGGCTTCACCTTTGAAGCAGCGAAGACGCCCCAGCGCCGCGTCTGGAAAGTAAGCGAACTGGCCGCCGAGCTTCGGTCGGAAGTTGAGCGAGCGTTTTCAGATCTATGGATCGAGGGTGAGATCTCCGATCTCCGGCCGGCGGCCTCCGGACATATCTACTTCACTCTCAAGGACGAATCGGCGCAGCTCTCGGTAGTGCTTTTCCGGAGCCAGGCCCGCCTGCTCCGCTTTCGGCCCGAAGATGGCCTCCATATACTGCTGCGCGGCAAGTTATCCGTCTATGAGCAGCGTGGGCAGATGCAGCTCGTCGCCGAGCATCTGGAGCCCATGGGCGCGGGATCGCTCCAGCTGGCCTTCGAGCAGGTCAAGCGTCAACTGCAGCGCGAAGGCCTCTTCGATTCCGAGCGCAAGAAGCCGCTGCCTTCGTTCCCGAGATGCGTCGGCATCGTCACCTCGCCCGCGGGCGCCGTCATCCGCGACTTTGTGAACATTGTCAGCCGCCGCCACGCCGCTCTGCAGGTGCTGGTCTATCCCGCGCTGGTGCAGGGCGAATCGGCGGCCGCGGAAGTAGCCGCGGGCATTGCCTGGTTCAATCGAACGAACGAAGTCGATATGATCGTCCTCGCGCGCGGAGGAGGATCGCTCGAAGACCTGGCCCCCTTCAACAGCGAATCGCTGGCCAGGGCCATTGCCGCCTCGAAGCTGCCGGTCGTCTCGGCCATTGGACATGAAACAGACTTCACCATTGCCGACTTTGTGGCCGACCTGCGCGCTCCCACGCCCTCAGCCGCTGCCGAGCTTATTACCGCCGCACAACACAAGGTTGAAGAACACCTCGAGCAGCTTACGCAACGGCTGGATCGCGCTACTCGCTATGCGCTCATGCAGGCGCGTGAGCGGTATGCACAACTTTCTGCTCCTGCTGCATTCGCGCGCATGCGCGACAACCTTAACCTGCGCCAACAACGCCTGGATGAGCTTTCGTTCCGCATGGAGTCGGCCTGGCGCAGTCAGTTGCAGGCAGCGTCGCAGCGCTTGCAGCATCTGACATCCAGCGTCCTGCGCTACGATGTGAGCCATCGCATCCTGCTCGTTCGAGAACGGCTCGACAGCTCTGACCGCGCGGTTCCTCCGCGCTCATTCAGCATTGGCAAGTAGCCGCCGAGCCGGTTTTGAGGCGCTGGAGAGACAGCTTCTCTCGCTTTCTCCGCTTGGTGTGCTCAACCGCGGCTATGCTCTGGTCTACGACGAATCGGGAGCCCTGCTTAGAAACGCCGCGGATGCGGAACCCGGGCAATTGCTTACGGCACGACTCGCACACGGAACCATCCAGAGCCGCGTCGTCACAACCTCGTCAGAATGAGAAGAACAAGCACAGAATGAGAAAACTTTTCGGAACAGATGGAATCCGCGCCGTAGCCGGTGAAGCACCGCTCGACCCCAGAACGATCTACGCGGTAGGTATGGCTCTCGCGCATCAGCTCAAAGCCAACGACCACCAGCCCTCAGTAGTTCTCGGTATGGACACCCGCGAATCGTGCGCCTGGATCGCAGCCGTCCTCACCGCCGGCCTCGTCCAGGGCGGCGCATCTGTGCAAAATGCCGGCGTAATCACAACTCCAGCCATCGCGTACCTCGCGCGCAAGCACAAGTTCTCCGCCGGAGTCGTCATCTCCGCATCGCACAATCCATGGCACGATAACGGCATCAAGATTTTTGGCGGCGACGGTTACAAACTGCCCGACGAAACCGAACTCCGCATCGAAGACGAAATCTTCCGCCAGCTTGAATCGGTGACTGCGCCAGACCCCGCGGATCTCTCCGCGCCCCCGGTGGACCCGGCGCTTCTGCGCGGACTACGAGGCCTTTCTGCTCTCCGTCGTCCCGGGACTGAAGCTCAACGGTCTCAAACTCGTCCTGGACTGTGCCAACGGAGCCGCCTCGGCCATCGCGCCCCAGCTCTTCGCGCACCTCGGCGGCAGCGTCCAGCTCACCCATGCGGCTCCTGACGGCCGCAACATCAACGCCAACTGCGGCGCGCTGCATCCCGAGGTCGTCGCCGCTGAAACCAAAGCCGGCAGTGCCGATATCGGAGCCACCTTTGACGGCGATGCCGACCGCGCGCTCTTCGCCGACCGCCACGGCAACGTTGTCAATGGAGATGCCATCCTCCTGCTCGCTGCACGCGATCTCAAGGCCAGGAATCTGCTGAATGGAGATCTGGTAGTGGCCACAACGATGTCCAACATGGGCCTCGAAGCCGCGCTACGACGCCATCAGATCACGATGCTGCGCGCGCCGGTAGGCGACAAATACGTACTCGAGATGATGCAGGCAAACTCCGCTTCGCTCGGCGGCGAGCAGTCCGGACATATCCTCTTTCCGCATCTCGCTACCACGGGCGACGGATTGCTCACCGCCCTCGTCGTTCTCGATATCGTGCGCCGCTCGGGCAAACCGCTCGACGAGCTGATCGCCGACCTCAAGGTCTTTCCGCAGGTCATCGTGAATATTCGCGTAAAGGAAAAGAAGCCGCTCGACCAGATCGACACCATCGCCGCCAGCATCCGCGAGGCGGAAGAGGCGCTCAATGGAAACGGCCGCGTCGTCGTCCGCTACTCCGGCACTGAGCCCCTGGCGCGTGTAATGATCGAAGCAGAATCAGAAGAGACCATGCGCCACCACGCCGATACCATCGCCAACGCCATCCGTAATGAACTCGGAGCCTGAGCGGCGGATTATTTCAGATCACGCCAGTTGTCCCCGACGCCTACATCCGCCACCAGGGGAACCTTTAGCTCAATCACATGCTCCATCTCCGACCGCACTAAAGCCGAAACCTCACCCACCTCGGCTTCAGGTACATCGAAGAGCAGCTCGTCATGGACTTGCAATGTCATCCGCGTCTTGAGATTTCGATCCTCGAGTTTCTTCTCGATGCGGATCATCGCGAGCTTGATCAAGTCCGCAGCCGTGCCTTGCAGCGGAGTATTCACCGCCGTGCGCTCGGCAAATCCGCGCAGATTCGCATTCCGGCTCTGAATATCGGGAATCGGGCGCACACGCCCAAATACTGTCCGTACCTTCTGCTCGCGGCGCGTGTCCTCCAGCAGGCGATCGATGAAGGCCCGCACACCCTTGTAGCGCTCGAAGTATGTCTCGATATACAGCCGTGCCTCATGCTGATCGATGCCCAGCTGCGCCGCCAGACCGAACGGAGAGATGCCGTAGACAATGCCGAAGTTCACCGCCTTGGCGCGATTGCGCGTCTCTTTGCTCATCTTGTCGGGCGGCACGCCGAAGACTTCCGATGCCGTCAGCGTGTGAATGTCCTGTCCGGTTCGATACGCATGCGTCAGCAGCGGATCGTCGGAGAAATGCGCCATCAGCCGCAGCTCGATCTGCGAGTAGTCGGCCGAAAGCAGCTTGCATCCAGGAGCTGCAATGAACGCTGCCCGAATCTCCCGCCCAAGCTCCGTGCGGATGGGAATGTTCTGCAGATTCGGATTCGTCGACGAGAGCCTGCCGGTCGCCGTGCCCACCTGGTTGAACGTCGTGTGCACGCGGCCCTCGCTATCGGCCAGCAGCGGCAGAGAGTCCACGTAGTTCGACTTCAGCTTTGCCAGCTGCCGATACTCCAGCACCATGCCCGGCACTTCGTGGTGCGCGGCCAGTTCCTCAAGCACGTCCTGCGCCGTCGAAACCACTTTTCCTTTGCCGTATTTCAGTGGCTTCGGCAGGCCCATCTTGTTGAACAGCACATCGCCGAGCTGTTTGGGAGATTGAATATTGAAGCGATGGCCCGACCGCGCATAAATCTCCTCGCCGACGCGCTCGATCTCGGAGCCCAGCGTAGCTGACATCCTGTTCAGCACCGCGGAATCGATGCGCACGCCGACTCTTTCCATGCGCAGCAACACGGGAACCAGCGGCAGATCGATCGTCTCGTAAACCTCGCGCGCGTCGAGCGCCTTTACATCGTCACGCAGGATGGGCGTCAGCGATTCAATGGTGTGCGCCGCCTCGGTCAGCTCCCGATCGCCCGTTTCCTTCAGGGGATGCTCGCTGAACCGCGCCGCCACGTCGCTCAACCGATGCGACGCATGCGTGGGATTGACGAGGTACGAATACAGCATCAGATCATCGGCCGCCCCTCGCAGCGCAATGCCGTGCTGCTCCAGCACGCGCATCGTTCCCTTCAGATCGTGCACGCGCTTGGGCACATTCGCGTCTTCGAGCAGAGCGCGCACATCCTCAAGTCCAACCAGCAGAGACTTCTCTGGATCACTTGCCACGCCTAGCCGGAAGCCCGCAACCGGAGCCTCCGCGACTGGCTCCGAGGCCGTCGAACATGTCCAGCATCGACATCGTCTTCAGCTCAGGCTCTCTCTCCTCGATTGCTTCCGACTCCTGCTCGCTTACCTGCTCCGTCACTTCTTCGAGCTTCGACGAGGCGACCGCCAGCGCAAAACCATTCGTTCGCGCCGCGCGGACAAACTCTGCGACATCGTCCGCCGTCGGCTCCAGTGACATATTCAACTGCGCGCGACAACTCCGGCGGAGCCAGCTCCTTCAGCAGCGTCGTGAACTCCAGCTCCGTAAACAATGCGCGGCAGGCGTTGACGTCGGGCTCCTGCGTGCGCATCTCGTCCAGGTTGAGCTCCAGCGGAACCTCGCAGTGGATCGTCACCAACTCCTTGCTCAGCAGGATCGTGTCACGATTGTTCTCGAGCGACTCGCGATACGTCTTCCGCTTTACTTCCGCGGCGCGCTCCAGCACCGCCTCCAGGCTGCCGAACTGCTGAATCAGCTCCACCGACCCTTTATCACCAATGCCCGGCGCGCCCGGAATATTGTCGATCGAGTCGCCGCGCAGCGCCATCACATCGATCACTCTTTCCGGGGGCACACCCAGCGTCTCCGTCACCTTTTCGCGATCGAAGACCAGGTTGTCCTTCATCGGATTCATTACCTTCACCTGATCGGTGACCAGTTGCAGCATGTCCTTGTCATTCGAGACGACATAGACCGAATGCCCCGCCTTCGCCGCCTGCGCTGACAGCGTACCGATCACGTCATCGGCCTCGAAGCCCTTCGCCTGCAAAATCGGGATGCGAAACGCCTCCAGCGCCCGGCGGATATAGGGAAGCTGCTGCGTCAGATCAGGGGGCATCTCGGTGCGGTTCGCCTTGTACCCGCCATAATCCACCTCATCGAAGGTCTGCGTCTCCACGTTGAACTTCCGCAGCTTCATCTCTTTCGCGCGCTCGTCGCGAAAGACAGGCCCACTGATATCGAAGACAGCCGCAAAGTATTCCGGAGAGAAGTCCTTGCGCAGCTTGTTGATCATGTTCACAAAAACATAGGTCGCAGCGGTCGGCACGCCGGTGCGCGTGGACATCGGCCTCTGCCGCTGCATCGCGTGATACGCGCGAAAGATGAAGGACATGGAGTCGAGAAGGAAAACGGGCTGTTTGTTTGCATCAGCAGACATCACGTTTGAGTCTACCGCCTGCAGACCAGTCGCCGGAGACACAAGCCTCTTCCCCATCGGTACAATTGCGGCACGGAGATTTGAGAATGATTGCTCGCCTGCCGGCACTTGCTCTGATCGCAGCCTGCATTTCCTTGTCACCCGCGCAGACCGCCCAGGTCGCGCCGCCGTCGAAACCCCTCACCGCGCTGCCCTACTCCCCCAGCCTGGACCTCACGAACCTCGACCGCACCGCCGACCCTTGCGTCGACTTCTATCAGTTCACCTGCGGCGGCTGGATGAAGGGCAACCCGATCCCTGCCGATCAAGCCGCCTGGAGCGTCTACGCTAAATTGGCCAACGATAATCGCCAGTTTCTCTGGGGCATCCTCGAAGAAGACGCGAAACTCAAAGATCGGACCCCCGCGCAGCAGAAGATCGGCGACTACTACGCCGCATGCATGAACACCGACGCGATCAATGCCCGCGGCCTGCAGCCTCTCAGGCCCGAACTCGATCGCATCGCTACGATCTCTGACCGCGCGCAGCTTGCGGCTTTTCTACGCGAAGGTGCCAACCGCCGGGGCCTGTACTTCCTGAATGTGGATGCGGAACAGGATGCGAAGAACGCCGAGATGATGATCATCGGCATTGGCGCGGGAGGCCTCGGCCTGCCCGACCGCGATTACTACACCAAGACCGACGCTAAAAGTGAAGAGATTCGCAAGCGCTACGTAGCGTATCTGGCGCAATTGCTCGTACTCTCTGGAGTGCCGCAGGCTCAGGCTGACGAACAGGCTGCTGCGACGATGAAGATCGAGACAGCCCTGGCCAACGCTTCGCTCACCCGCGTGGAGCGGCGCAATCCGTACAACGTGTACCACCCGATGAAAAACGATCAGGTCGACGCTCTTGCGCCGGCGCTTCAGCTCGACGCATATTTCGCGTCTGAGAAGGTTCCGGCGGCGTCTCTTGTGAATATCAACGTCTCGCAGCCTAAGTTTCTTCAGGCTCTGCAGACTGAGCTGGCCACTGAATCTCTCGACAATCTCAAGGCCTATCTCCGTACCCATGCACTCAACGCTGCTTCAACAAGCCTCTCCAGCGATTTTGAAGACGCTCAGTTCGCCTTCTACAGCAAATTCCTCCGCGGTGTCCCTCAAATGCAGCCGCGCTGGAAGCGCTGTGTAGGCCAGGTAGACCGCTATCTGGGCGAAGCGCTCGGGCAGGAGTTCGTCGCCCGGACCTTTGCTCCTGCCACCAAACAGAAGACCCTGGAGATGACCGAACAGATCGAACAGGCAATGCAGGATGAGATCGAACACCTGGACTGGATGAGCGACGCAACCAAAAAGCAGGCTATCGTCAAGCTCCATGCGGTACGAAATAAAATCGGTTATCCGGATAAATGGCGCGACTATTCCGCGCTGACCATCAGTCCGGACGACTATTTCGGCAATGTTGTGCGAGCGCGCGAGTTTGACTACAACCGCGACTGGGCCAAGATCGGCAAGCCTGTCGATCGCAACGAATGGGGCATGACGCCGCCTACTGTCAATGCCTACTACGACCCGCAGATGAACGACATCAACTTCCCTGCCGGCGTGCTGCAGCCGCCGCTCTACGACCCCAAAGAGGACGACGCGCCGAACTACGGCAACACCGGCGGCACCATCGGCCATGAGCTCACGCACGGCTTCGACGACGAAGGCCGCCAGTTCGACGCGCAGGGCAATCTCAAGGACTGGTGGACACCCGAGGACGCGAAGGCGTTCGAGGAGCGCATCAACTGCCAGCGCGATCAGTACGCGAGCTACATCATCGTCGATGACATCCACATCAACTCCAAGCTGACCAGCGGCGAAGACGTGGCCGACCTTGGCGGCACGCTCCTCGCGTATATCGCGTGGAAGAAACAAACCGCGGGACAGGACTCTGCAGTCAAAGGACGGCTTCACTCCCGACCAGCGTTTCTTCATCGGCTATGCGCAGTGGGCGTGCGAGAACCAGCGGCCGGAAAACCTGCGTGTCTCACGCGATCACCAACCCGCATTCGCCGGGAAAGGCGCGCGTCAACGGCATCGTGACCAACATGCCCGAGTTCGCTGCAGGCCTTTGGGTGCAAAGCCGGTCAGCCGATGGTCAAGGAGAAGGTCTGCAAGGTGTGGTAACGCCCGCGTGTCAGGCGAGGAACATGCAGTCGCCATAGGAGAAGAAGCGGTATCGTTCCTCGACGGCGTGGCGATACGCGCTCAAGACAAGCTCGCGGCCGCCGAATGCGCTCACCAGCATCAGTAACGTCGACTGCGGCAGATGGAAGTTTGTCAGCAGCGCGTTCACGACGCGAAACTCAAATCCGGGCGAGATAAAGATGCTGGTGCTGCCCGAGTGCGGCACGAACTCACTGCCGGCCAGCGCGCAGTGCTCGAGGGTTCGCACTGTCGTGGTACCCGCTGCTACCACCCTGCGACCATCACGCCTCGCTGCATTCAGCTCGACCGCAGTCGTCTCCGGAAGCGTGTAGCGTTCGGCGTGAAGTTGGATATCCTCGACGCGCTCCACGCGCACCGGCTGAAATGTCCCCAGTCCCACGTGCAGAGTGACGTACGCGATGCGCACGCCGCGGGCGCGAATTCGGTCGATGATCTCCGGCGTGAAATGCAGGCCTGCCGTTGGAGCGGCGACCGATCCGCGCTGGTGCGCATAGACGGTCTGGTAGCGCTCGCGGTCTCCGTCGACGTCGGCACGATGAATGTACGGCGGCAGCGGGATATGCCCCAGCTTTTCGAGCTCTCCGAAGAAATCCGCCACCGGCTCGAACCTCACAGTGCGCTCTCCGAATTCGCCATGGGCTGTGATCTCCGCGCGCAGTGCGCCGTCGCCGAAGGTCAGAGTCTCTCCGGTAAGCGCCTTGCGCCCGGGCCGTGCCAGGACTCTCCACTCCCACTCGGACATCTGCTCCGTTAGCAGTATCTGGATTCGCCCGCTGGTGTGATGTCCCGGCTGCGTGTGAAGGCCGGCGCGATGAGCAAAGAGACGCGCGGGGATGACCCGGCTGTCGTTGAGGACGAGCAGATCGCCCTCGCGGAGTTGGTCCGGAAAGTCTCGGAACATGCGGTCTTCGTACTTGCCGGTCACCCGATCGAGCGTGAGCATGCGCGCGCCCGCACGCTCCGCGGGAGGCTCCTGCGCAATCAGTTCTTCGGGAAGCTCGTAATCGAAATCGGAGACCAGCATTCGACTGATTTTACTTGGCGAAATGCCGTTCCGCTCTTATCCGCGCCCTCTCAAGCGCGTCGTTCAGTTCCTGCCGTGTGCGCTCCAGCGTTTCAGCGTCGGCATCTGCCGGAGGCGCAGCCACTTTCCTGACCCAGCTTACTGCGACCCGAGAAAACGGCTTCGGGATCAGAAAACTGTCCCACGACCGCATCACCCAGGCGCGCTCAGGGAGCAGGTAGAAGCCTCCCATCGCCTGACCCGTCATCTGGGCGAGCTTCACGGGCCCGATTTTCGTATGATAGACAGGTCCGCGTGGGCCATCCGCTGTAAAGACCACCGGCCGCCCTCTTTCGATTACGCCTCGTAGCGCCATCAATCCAGCAGCTCCGCCGCGCGAGCTCGATCCCCGCACGGCGTCATAACCAAGCAGGCCCAGTGTGCGCGCGATCAGCTCGCCGTCGAAGCTCTGGCTGATGAGAATAGAGCAGCGAAATTTACGGAAGTACCAGCCGCACGGCAGTGTGCATCGATGCCAGAAGCAGAAGATGCCCGTGGTCGGCGGAGTCTCGGGAACCGCGCCCTCTTCCGCGATCACTTCGAAGCGCAGCGTCGCGCCGATCACGGCCAGCAGCAGCGCAGTCAGCTTTGGAACAATCCCCAGAGCGACACTCTGGCCAAAAGAAAATCGCGCGCCGTCGCTCGCTTTCTCAAGGCTCACAGCTTTAGCTATACCGCAACCAGCGCAGCATCTCCGGAAGCGTCGCGCGCTTGCCATACATCAGGATGCCCACGCGATAGATACGCGACGACAGCCACAGAACGATGTACACCGACAACACCATCAAGCCCAGCGACAGCGCAATCTGCCACGTGGGCGGAAACTGCGACGCCATGCGCAGAAACATGGTGATCGGCGCGCATGGCGGAAACATCGATATCGCGACGGACCACACCGAGTTAGGATTGCTCACAATGAAGGTGATCATCCCAAAGCTCAGCCAGATGGGCACAGCCGCCAGCGGTGAGTACTGCTGTAATTCCTGTTCCGTATCGCAGGTGGAAGCTAACCCCGCGAAGAGCGTGCTGTAGAGCGCATATCCCAGCACAAAATAGACAATGAACAAGATCACCTGCGGCGCTGACACTTCAAACTTCACGCCGCCCGCCATGATTCTTGCGGCAAAGGCCGACCCGGCAAACAGCGTCGCCGCCGCGGCCCAGATGGCAATTTGCGTCAGCCCCACAGCGCCAATCCCAATCAGCTTGCCCGCGAGCATGTCCTCAGGCTTGACCACCGACAGCATGACTTCGAAGATGCGCGACGTCTTCTCCTGAATTACCGACCGGCCGACATTCATGCCGTACATTACCACGGTGAACGACAGCAGAAATGCCATCGCATACGCCGCCCAGAAGGTGCTCATCGCGTCGCTGGCCGTTTCTTTTCCATTCTTGACCTGCACAGTCTCCAGGTCTACACGCTTGGTAAGGGATTCCACTTCACTCGAAGAAATCCCCCGCCCCGCCAGCCGCTGCTCCACCAGGGCATGATTCACCGCGCTTTGCAACCGCCCTTCCGTCGCAAAATCCCCCGAGGATCGCGACTCAAAGGTCGCCTTTGCTGAGCCATCCGCCGGATTCTCAAGCCACAGGAAGCCGTCAATCTGCTTCTGGTCCACTTCGGCCAGCAGATTCTTGTGATCGGCCTCGGTTGCGGGAGACACTACATCCACGGTCATCTTCGCGTCTTTGTCCGCAATCAGAGGATCGCGCACCCGCGCTGCCAGCGACGGGTCGGATGTAGCGATGACAATGTGCTTGCCCACGCCCGAGTTTTTCCCCGCAATCGCGATCACGCCGAAGATAGCGATGAACACCACTGGAATCAGGATCGTGGTCACCTTGAAAGCCTTGCCGCGTACCTGTTCCAGATATTCGCGTTTCGCAATCAGCCAAATGTCACGCATCGACTTTTTCTCCAACCGTCCGGATAAATATCTCTTCCAGCGACGGTTCCACCAGCTCAAATTTCGCGATCGTTGCCGTCTGCACGGCCTCGCGCAGCAAATCCTGCGCGTTCGCGCCCGGCTTCAACTGAATCTCCGCCTGCCCCGCATAGTCCTTGTAGCTGGCGATCGCGGGATGCTGCAGAAACGAGCCATCTCCCTCATAGGTCATCACCACCTGATTGCGCTCGTACCGCGACTTCACCTCGCGCATCCCGCCCTGCAGCACCGCGTGGCCGTGATCGATCAGGCAAATCGCGTCGCATAGCTTCTCTACCTGGTCCATGCGATGCGTCGAAAACAGAATCGCCTTGCCGGCCTTCCTTAACTCGATCAGCGTGTCCTGCAATAGCGTTGCGTTCACGGGATCGAGCCCCGAAAACGGCTCGTCCATGATGATCAGTTCCGGATCGTGCAGCAGTGTCGCAATGAACTGTATCTTCTGCTGCATGCCCTTCGAAAGCTCTTCGGTTTTCTTCCCCACTGCCTCCAGGATCTGCATCCGCTCGCACCAGTCATGCGCTCGCCGCCCGGCAATCGCTGGATCAAGCCCGCGCAGTTCGCCTATGAACACGAGCTGATCCATCACTTTCATCTTCTTGTACAGCCCGCGCTCTTCCGGCAAATACCCCACCCGCTTCAGGCTGTCGCGTGTGAACGGCTTGCCGAAGAGATTCACCGACCCCGAATCCGGCATCGTGATTCCAATCATCATGCGGATGGTCGAAGTCTTCCCCGACCCATTCGGACCGAGCAGGCCAAACATGATGCCCTCATCGATCTGAAGGCTTAAATCCTGTACCGCAATCTTTTGTTCGTATGCTTTTGAAATTCGATCCAGCGCGACAACCGTGGACATTCCGCGTCTCTCCAAATTCATCCAAAGTCTATCAGGGACTTGCCGGCGAGGCCTTTGCGCTTCGTGCATTGCGTTAGTCGTTGCGAATGGACGGCCCGGCCACGCGAAGCAGGATCGCAATGCGCGAAGCACCTGCTAGCATCGCAAGTGTGGTTCAGCTCGACACCCCCGTTCAGTTCGTTAAAGGCATCGGCCCGCAAATAGCAAAAACTCTCGCGGAAAAGCGCATCGCCACCGTCGAAGACCTCCTCTATCACCTGCCTTTCCGCTACGAAGATCGGCTGCATCCGCGCGCATTAACCGAACTCACTCCCGGCGAGATGGCCAGTGTCATCGCCGAGGTCCGGGGCACGGTGCTGCTTCGCACGCGTAGCATACCCATCTTTGAAATGACCGTAGGGCAGAATCTGTCTACGTTGAAGTGCATGTGGTTCCACGGCACGTATCTTGAAGGCAAATTCAAGCCCGGACAGATGGTCGCCCTTTACGGCAAGGTCGAACCCTCGCGTTCCACGCGCAATTTCAAAATGATTCAGCCGCAATTTGAAATCCTGCCCGAAGACGCCGACGATGAAACCCGCCTGCTCGAAGTAGGGCGAATCACTCCGGTCTACGAATCGCTCAGCGGCAGCCGCCTGGCCTCACGATGGATTCGACGCATCGTCTACAACCTGCTCGAAGAACTTCGCGGCCAGTTGCCGGAAACGCTCCCCGCAGCGCTGCTCGCGCGTCTTAACATGCCCAGCCGTGAAGTATCGCTGCGCGCTGTGCACTTTCCGCCTGCCGGGACGCCCATGTCGCAACTCCAGGCATCGGCAACGGCTGCGCATAAACGACTGATCTTTGAGGAACTCTTCTACCTCGAATGCGGACTCGAACTCAAACGCCGTAAGCTTAAGGAACGCGCAGGGTTCGCCTTCGAGACCAACGACAAGGTGCGAGAAGCCATCCGCCAGATCCTGCCCTTTCATCCCACCACGGCGCAAAAGCGCGCCCTCGGCGAAATCGTCTCCGATATGCGCAAGCCATCGCCCATGCGCCGACTGCTTCAGGGAGACGTCGGCTCCGGCAAGACCATCGTTGCGCTGCAAGCCATGCTCGTCGTTATCGAAAACGGATACCAGGCGGCACTGATGGCTCCGACGGAGATTCTTGCTACACAGCATTACCTGGCGGCACGCAAGCTGCTCGAAAAATCCTCGCGACGTTATCGCGTGGTCTTGCTCACCGGGTCCCTCGATGACGACAAGAAAAAGCTCGCCCGCCGCCGCATCTTCCATGGCGAGGCCGATCTTGTCATCGGAACCCACGCGCTTATTGAAGAAAAGGTCGACTTTGCGAACCTGGGCCTCGTCGTTGTCGACGAGCAGCACCGCTTCGGCGTTCTGCAGCGCTTCCGGCTCATGAAGAAACCGAATGCCGCCGAGCCGGATGTTCTGGTGATGACTGCGACGCCCATTCCACGCACGCTCGCCCTCTCGCTTTATGGGGACCTTGATCTCAGCGTGCTCGACGAACTTCCCCCCGGCCGTACCCCCATCGTCACCAAACAGGTCTCCGACGAGCGCGCCGAAGACGTATGGAAACTCCTTCGCGAACAGGTGAAACGCGGCCATCAGGCCTACATCGTCTATCCAGTTATCGAGGGCCCCAAAGACGACCAGCCCGAGCTCGACTTCGCCACGCCGGAACCTGAAGATGAGCCGAAGCCCGCAAAAAATCCGCCGCCAAGAAAGCCCCGGCGAAGAAAGCCGCCGCTCTCTTCGAGAAGCCGACACTGAAATCAGCGACGGAAATGTACGAGAACCTGCGCGCCACGCACCTCAGCGGATTACGCCTGGGACTTCTGCATGGCCGCCTGGACGCAGATGAGAAGGAGATCATCATGCGCCGCTTTCAGCGCGGCGATATCGATGTCCTGATCTCGACCACCGTCATCGAAGTCGGCGTCGATGTCCCCAACGCCAGTGTCATGGTCATCGAGCACGCCGAGCGCTTTGGCCTCGCCCAGCTCCATCAGCTTCGCGGGCGCGTGGGCCGCGGGGCTGCCAGGTCGTATTGCATCCTCATGACCGGCGGAAAAATCTCGCCTCAGGCCGAAGAGCGCCTTGCCGCGATGGTGCGCACGCAAAACGGCTTCGAACTCGCCGAGTTGGATCTTCAACTGCGCGGCCCGGGAGAATTCTTTGGCACACGCCAGGCGGGCCTGCCCGATTTCCGGGTCGCCAACCTGGTCCGCGACCGCGTCCTGCTCGAGCTGGCGAAAGAGGAGTCCTCGCGCTTTGTTGAACGTGCGGATGCCGAGGCCACCGAAGACGAGAAAAAGCGCGTCTGGGCCCGCCTACGCGAAGCCTGGCAGCGCCGCTATGGTCTGGTCGAGGCTGGTTAAGCTAAACCGGGTCAGCCCGGCAACACCGCGTGGGATTCATCACGAGAATGCTTCGAGCCGTTGCTGTAAACGACCAGGTCAACGCGCGCGATATCAAAGGCTTTGCTCTCGATCAGGTTCTTGGTGCAATGGCATAGCTCGGCCATACGCAGGTGCGAGTCACGGCTCAGCTCCAGGCCGCAGCCAATGAGCACCGCATAGATCTCCACACAGGCAGCGCGGGCAAACTCAAAATCGAGGGCCGCGATTCCCTTTTCCTGCGTGCGCGTCAGCACCCATCCGCCGCAGGCCAACAGCGCCCCGGTCAAAAGGCGCACCGTCCTCTCCGGCTCCTCCGGGCTCAAGGCCGTCAGCCTCAGCATCCATCCGTCCGAGCCATCGGAAACATCGGATTCGTAACCGTCGCGCACAGTTGTTTGATCGGATTGCGCGGTCGATCCGTTAACTGTCCGGCGATAGGACTTCGACAGGGTTAAAAATCTCTCAGAATCTCGCGCCGCAGACCTCCACCGCTGACACCCGCCGCCAAAATGATTTAAGTTGCCTTCATGCTTGTCGGAACCGGCATCGACATCGTCGAGATCCACCGTATCGCCCAGTCCATTGCGCGGTTTGGCGACCGCTTCCTCACCCGCATCTTTACCCCCGAGGAGATCGCTTACTGCCAGCGCAAGAAGAACAGCGCCGAGAGCTTCGCTGCCCGCTTCGCGGCCAAAGAAGCGGGAGCCAAGGCCCTCGGCACCGGCATTCAGCACGGCGTCACCTGGAAAGAACTCGAGGTCCGGCGCGAGCCCGGTCACCGGCCGAACCTCTATTTCAGCGGGCGCGCCCGCGAGATCGCCGCCCAGCTAGGAGTCCGGCACGTCTCCCTGTCCCTAACGCACAGCACCACCAGCGCCATGGCTACGGTGCACCTTGAAAATTAATTGCAGGGTTCAAGACGGAACACAGGCATAGCAACCGCTCTCAATCGGCTAGTCCCTTTATGAAACAGACCGGCCGGATCAGGCATCCAAGCGGATGATGCTACGACGTCCGATGTGCAGTTTGGTATGCTCACACCCAGAGCGGGTGTTTGCTCTACTTGATCCTTGTCACGAGGGAAGCATTGCCTAGCCAGCAGCAGGTCCAGTGGTCCCAACTAAAGGTCGGCGTGCTGGTCATGGTGGCGTTATGCGCCCTCACCGCGCTTGTCTTCCTCATGTCCGGCAGCAGCGGTGGTTTTTTTGCCGGCAAGATCACGATCATCTCTTATTTTGAGAACTCGGCCGGCCTCAAGATCGGTGCGCCCGTGAACCTCGAGGGCGTCACCATCGGCAACGTCAAAACCATTCGCATTGTGCCCCAGCGCAAGCTCACCCCCGTTGAAGTAGTCATGAGGGTCGGGAAACAATTTTCGCCCGCACTTCATGCTGATTCAAAGAGCAGCCTGGAAACCATTGGCGTGCTCGGCGATACGGTCGTCAACATCGACAGCAAGTTTGCGACTGGGCCGCCGTTTCAGAGCGGCAGCGAGCTCAAGACCACGGAGACCCCCAACCTTTCCGACGTAATCAAGTCCAGCCAGGGAACCATCGAGCAGCTCAACACCATCCTCGCCAAGGTTGACAACCTTGCCGACTCGCTCAACAGCGGGAAGGGTTCCATCGGCCAACTCATCAACGATCCCGCCCTGTACAACAAAGCTCTGCTCGCCATCAACCAGATTCAGGCGCTGGTCGACGGGATGAGCAACGGGAAGGGCTCCATCGGCAAACTTGTAGCAGATGACACGCTCTACAACCGCGCCAACGATACCGTCGAGCGCCTGCAGCGCGTCGCCCAGCAGCTCGACGAAGGCCACGGCACGATCGGCAAGCTGCTCAAGGATGAGACCCTCTACAACAACCTGCGCCAGGCCACACAGAATCTCAATCAGCTTCTCGCCGACGTCAATGCCGGCAAGGGCGCCATCGGCCTGATGGCCAAGGACCCGCAATTTGCCCAGAAGCTGAACGACACCGTCACTCATCTGAATTCGGTCCTCGCGGGTGTCGACAAGGGCGAAGGCACCGTAGGCCAACTCGTGAAGAATCCGGCTCTCTACCAGCACGCTGACGAGATGATCACCAATACGAACAACCTGATCGTTGCCATCCGCAAAGATCCGAAAAAGTACCTGACCATTCGCCTCAAGATCTTTTAGAGCCGACTCCTCTTTTCAGGCCGACCAGCCGAATCGTGCCGCCCCGGCGCACGCCATGATATTTTTTCTCCGTGCGCATCTTCGTCTTGCGCCCCGACTCATCTGTGCCCACGCAGAGGCGGACACCATTGTTGGTTGAGGGTTTGTATGAAGATCTTCCGTTTTGCCGGTACGCTTCTTTTCTGCAGCGGTCTTGCTTTCGCCCAAAGCGCGTTACCACCCGCCGACAAGCCCTCCGGCGCTGCTCCCGTCAAGCCAAAGCCGATCCAGACCTTCGATCTCAGCGCCATCGACAAATCGGCGGACCCCTGCACCGACTTTTACGCCTACGCCTGCGGCAACTGGCGTAAGAACAATCCCATCCCGGGCGACCAGTCTCGCTGGGGCCGCTTCAATGAGCTTCGCGAGGTCGACCGCTACCTGCTCTGGGTTGACCTCAACAAGGCGGCCAACGACCCTAAAACCCCGCTACAGCGCAAGTACGGCGACTTCTACGCGGCCTGCATGAATTCCGATCTGGCCGATCAGCTTGGCGAGAAGCCGATGCTGCCCGTGCTCGCCCGCATCGAGGCGCTTTCCGATAAGAAAGGGCTCGCTGCGCTCATTGCCCGTCTCCAGGTCGACGATGCCACTGGAGCCTTTTTCCGTTTTGGCAGCGAGCAGGACGAGAAAGACGCCACACGCGAGATCGCGGCGGTCTACCAGAGCGGCCTCAGCCTGCCTGACCGCGACTACTACATCCTCGACGACGAGCGGATGACGAAGATCCGCCGGCAATACAAGGAGTACGCGGTCGCGCTGTTCAAACTCGCCGGAGACAATGATGATAAGGCGGCTGCCGAAGCAGACAGCATTCTGGCCATAGAAACCGCACTGGCTAAAGGCTCTATGCCGCGCGTCGATCTCCGCGACCCGGCCAAGCGCTATCATCTGCTGCCCGTCTCCGAGCTGAAGACGCTGGCTCCTGACTTTGACTGGACGGCCTACCTCGCCGGCACGCCGGCCCCCGCGATTCAGGAGCTGAACATCGGTACGCCTGAATTTTTCAAGGCGATGAATGAGGTGATCGAGAACCAGAGCCTCGAAAGCATCAAGAGCTATCTTCGCTTCCACGCTATCAACTCGGCCGCGCCCTGGCTTTCCAGCCCCTATGTCGATCTCAACTTCGGCTTCTTCCAGAAGACGCTGCAGGGTCAGGCCGAGCAGACGGCCCGTTGGAAGCGCTGCACCTCTCTCACCGATCGCGCTCTCGGCGAGGCGGTTGGCCAGGATTGGGTCAAGGAAAACTTCCCTCCCGAGGCCAAGGCGAATATGGAAAAGCTGGTCGCCGCACTGGAAAAGGCCCTCGACCAGGACATTCAGAATCTTCCCTGGATGACGGCCGACACCAAAAAGCAAGCTGAAGCCAAGCTTGCGGCCTTCCGCCAGAAGATCGGATATCCCGAAAAGTGGCGCGATTATTCCGGCCTTGAAATCAAGCGCGACGACCTGATCGGCAACCTGCGCCGTTCCGACGCCTTCGAGCTTGCCTATGACCTCAACAAAATCGGCAAGCCGGTCGACGAAAAAGAGTGGGGTATGACGCCTCCCACCGTAAACGCCTACTACAGTGCCGGCCACAACGACATCAACTTTCCCGCCGGCATCCTGCAGCCGCCGTTCTTCGACAACTGCAAGGACCCGGCCGTCAATTTCGGAGCCATCGGCGTGGTCATCGGCCACGAAATGACCCACGGCTTCGACGACCAGGGAAGCAAGTTCGATGGCCAGGGCAACGTTAAGAACTGGTGGACCCCTGCGGACCGCGCTGCTTTTGAGGAGCGCACCGGTTGCGAGGTCAACGAGTACGGCAGCTTCGAGCCCGTCCCCGGACAAAAGCTGAACGGCAAGCTCACTCTCGGCGAAAACACCGCCGACAACGGCGGCATTCGCATCGCTTATCAAGCCCTCATGAGCGTCCTCGCCGGCGAGGGGGGCGACGCCACGACGCAGAAGATCGACGGCTACACTCCTGCCCAGCGCTTCTTCATCTCCTACGCCCAGATCTGGTGCGAGAACGTCACCGACGAATCGGCCCGCGTCTCCGCGCGCACCGATACCCACTCGCCAGGCATGTTCCGGGTGAACGGCACCGTGCAGAATTTCGACCAGTTCGGCAAAGCCTTCGGCTGCCACAAAGGACAGCCCATGATGCCGGACAAGCCTTGCGTCGTCTGGTAATGAAAGCGGGGTGCGGCGTTCAGCGTCAGCGTCCATAAAGGCTGGAAAAAACATGCGCAATCGCTGATCGCTTGAGCCCTCGCTATAGCAGAAAAGCGTCTTAAGCTTTTACAATGCATACGGGAGCAATTCCCGATCCACTTGCCTGGCCGTCTCTCCACGCCAGGATGAAGGAAGCGCATGAAGTTCAAGAAATTCGGCCAGATTGGTCTGGCTCTGGTTGTGTCCCTCGGTCTCGGTTTTGGTATCACCTCATGTAGCAATAATTTCACCGTCGCGTATCTTTACGTGACCGGTAGTCAATACAACCAGATTGGCGGCTTCAATATCCTGAACAACACGGGAAATCTCAAAGCCGTATCCAAATCTCCATTCGGCTCCGGCGGCACCGACCCCCTTCGTGCCGTCGTTTCCAACGGTGGGCGCTTTCTCTATGTGCTCAACCACGGAAAGTCCAGCACGGACGCCTCCGGCAATGTCACCTACACCGGGTCCAACATCTCCGTCTTCTCCATCGGCGGCAATGGAACTCTCGCCTTCCAGCAGAGTTATACCAGCCAGGGAACCGGCTCTCTCCGCCTGGGATTCAGTTCAGCCGGATCCTTCCTGTATGTGCTCGATGAGTACATGCCGCAAAAGAATGCCGCTGGACAGATTGTCACCGTTTCGACTACCAAGAGCGATGCCTTCCCCTGCCCCGATTCCACCAACCCCGGCCTCTGGCATCCTACCGGCGCCATCACCGCCTTCAGCGTCGATAACGCCACCGGCCGTCTCTCGCTGATCACGAACAACCAGCAGCAGGACCCCAACGGCGCTCAGCTCACGACCTTTCCAGTCGGCTGCGGTCCTATCGATCAGAAGGTCACTGGCGGATATGTCTTCGTGGCCGACAATGGTCCGGAGCCTGGAACCACCAATACGCAGACTATTTTCGAGTACCAGCTGAACAGCTCCAGCGGTCAGCTCACGCTCACCCAGAACACCGAGCTGATTACCACCGCCGACCAGATCAGCACCATTGGCAGCGACGCCTCCGCGAGATATTTCTACGTCATCGACACTGGCGGGAATCAGATTTTCTACTACACCATTGGCAGCAACGGTCTTCTGCAAGCGGTCACGGGCAGCCCCACGCCCAACACAGCCACCGCTTCCAACCCTGTGGCATTCACCTCTGACAGTAAGTCAAAGTTCCTCTACATTGCGAACGCCGGTCCTGCCTCGGGCACAACCAATCCCAACAGCGTGATCACTGGCTTCACCATCGCTTCCAACGGAGTTCTTTCCCCTATTGCCGGAGGCACGACTCAAACAGGTTCCGGACCGCAGTGCATCCTCGAGGACCCCTCAAACCAATACATCTATGACGCCGACTTCGTCAGCAGCACGGTGACCGGTCACGTGCTCGATCCGAATTCGGGCGTGCTGACCGATCTTCGCAACAACACGAGCTATGCCACGGTCGGCAACCCTACATGGTGCGTCTCCACCAATCGCGCCAATTAGCTTGTATATCAGTTGCTTCAGGGCTTGACGGCTCGCGTACGCGGGCCGTCTTGCTTTAACCGCACGACAAACAGCAGGGACCAACAGCCCAAAGCAGCTAGCCGAAAGCGCCGCAAGCTTTTACAATTCAAGCGGGAGCGATCCCAAAACCGCAGCCTGTGCTCTTGGCCAGGACGAAGGAAGCGCATGAAGTTCAGCAAATCGGGCCACGCTCTGCTGGCCGCCGCAGTCTCTATTGGCATAGGACTTGGAATTACCTCTTGTGGTGTAAGCAATACCGTCGATTATGTGTTTGTTACCGCGTCGAAACAGAATCCCGGCCAGATCGCCGTCTATCGACTCGAACAGGGCTCCGGTGCGCTGACGCAGATTCCGGACTCGCCTTACAGCTTTCCCGGTCGTAACCCTGTGGCCCTGGTGACCTCGCCGAACGGGAAATACCTGTACGTCGTCTATCACGACGACAATACTGTCGTGCAATACGCCATTGGCACCGATGGCAAGCTCTATCCCCAGCACACCTACAACACTCCGGGGACAGAGCCAACCGCCATCGCCATCAACTCCGCGGGCACGTTGCTGTTTGTCGTCGATACATTCCAGGCTGGCTTCACCGATGCCGACCCCGGTCCAGGCGCCGTCGTCGTCTATCCACTCGCCTCTGACGGCAGCCTCGGCAAGAACATAGCCAATGGCAATCTGCCCTACTGGCCAGTCCAGTTCAACCCGTCCAGTGTCAACGTCACTGCGCTGATTTCGACGAGTGCGAAGTTCGATTTCGTCTACGTGGTGAATACCAACACCTCTGCGCAAGCCGGGACCATCTCAGGCTTCTTCTTCTCAACTGCCAGCGGCGGTGGTGCACTGACGCCGGTTCCCGGCAGTCCGTTCCCCGCTGGAGTCGCGCCCAACGCGAGCGCCAGCGATCCTACGGCGCGCTTCTTCTATACCACTGACAGCGCCACAAACCAGCTGATCGCCTACGGAATCCAGACCAGCGGCGCCCTCGTGCCGGTGCAGAACGGACCCTTCAAGACAGACGTCTTCCCCGATGCAGTCACCGTATCTCCCAACGGCATGTTCATCTACGTCGCCAATTACAATTCGAACGACATCAGCGGCTATACCATCGATCAGGGCACTGGCGCTCCATCCAGCCTGGCGTCAAGCGTTTTCGCCACCAAGACAGGGCCCACCTGTGTGATGATTGAACCGGCGCTGGGCCGCTACCTCTACACCTCTAATTTTCTGGATAGTTCCATCACCGGCTACCAGCTGAACCCCAACTCCGGCATCCTCACCGGTACGGAGAACAATCCCTACCCCACCGCTGGCCAGCCTACCTGCACAGCCGCTGTCGCGCATGGCAACCATGCCACTGAGCACGTGCAGGCCGGGTCAGGAAACGGGGCGTCGTAGCCAGGAAGGAACGTCGTACGCTGTGCAAAAGCCCGCTTCCGAGCGGGCTTTTGATTGTCTCAACCTTTAACCTGTTGATCCGCCAGTTCCCCTACCAGCATCGCAATCTGCAAGGCCTTCCGCGGACTTACATTCACGAACGCAATCCCTGCTCCGCGTTTGCGGCGCAGTACCGCCACATTGCCGAGCACCCGGAACTGAAGCTGATTCGTCACGAAATAGACTTCTACCTGCGTGCCACGCTCCAGGTTGAGCAAGGCCGTCTCGATGTAGCAGCCCGACATGCTCAGATCCAGAATTCGCCCCCGAAACAGCAACCCCCCATGCGGTAAGAACACCTCGGCATATCCCTCGCAGGCATAGCGCGGATGCCGCCTCTGTTCGCGGCCCTGCCGTTCGGCGGCCTCATGCGTGGCAAGGACCGATGTCTTCGATGGATTGCTCATGATTGACTCACCGGGGGCCCTATGCAGGGTTCGAACCCTTCCTGTGTCCATCGGCAGAAAGGTGAGGAGGTTTAGGAGCAGCTTATGGCTTCACCCAACCCCGGATCCATCGCTGGCACGGCCGCTCGATGCACACCATCACCAGCATCGCCCCGGCCACCAGCAGAAAATAGCTGATCCAGGGGTCGAATTGCGCCAGATGCAGCCGATCCAGCACGTGAGAATCGTGGATCAGCAGCCATAAATTGAAATGAAGAAGGTACAGGCAATAGCTCGCCCGCCCAATCGCGGTAAACAGGAAGAATCCGAAGAAGCGTGCAATCAGGTTTTGTCCCGCGAGCCCCAGAATCGCCAGTCCGAACAACGGCATCAGCAGCCCGTCATGCATCATGGGGTACGGCATCCGGTCGCCGAAATACAGGATCAGGTATAGCCCGCCCATTCCCAGCACTCCCAGCACCAGCCGCTTCCAGCTGGTCGCGCGAGATCATTCCGTCCAGGTCGGCCAGCGCAATCCCGAAGAGGAACGACGGCACGTGCGGAGGCGGCGAGAACTTGAGCGCCCGCATCCAGAAGCCGTCGGTATAGCGGCCCGGATGCAGGTCGCCATCCGGATGGAGCCACATGTACAGCCCCGGCAGGACCATCCCCAGCAGCCACAACCCCAGCAGTACACCCAGCAGCGGCCACACCCTCCTGGGCCGCTTCCAGAGCACTACCACCGGAAAGATCAAGTAGAAGAATGCCTCCGTGCACATCGTCCAGGCAGGAGTATTCCAGAAGATCGCGAGCGGCGGCACCCACCCCTGCAAGAGCAGCGGAGTCAGCACGACACCCAGCGCAAACTGCCCGTGGCTGCGCGCAGGCCACTCCGCCATCAGCATGCCAAGCGACAGAATCAGCGCAAAAAAATATACCGGATAGAGCCGCGACAGCCGTGCGATCCAGAAATTCCGCGTACTCAGCTGTCCAGCTCCAGCCCGGTCGGCGTAGTTGTAGGCCAGAATGTAGCCCGACATCAGCAGGAAGAAGCTTACCGAGGTGTAGCCATTGTCCACAATCGGCGCAAATGGCCCAAACCACTTTGGATTCGGAAAAGTGAAAAAAAACGATGTTCAGCGCCGCGAAGCAGCGCAGCCCGGTGAGTGCTGGCAGGGTCTCTTTCTTGATGCTTGCGGGAGCGACGCGCGGCAGCGCAGCCGGCGTGGAAGCGTGCGACTTCCCTCGACGCGGGTGGGGGAAACGCGGGTACGGGTTGAGCTGGCGCGCTCAGGCAATCACCTTTGTGCAGTTCCTTATCAGGCCCAGGGACTCAAGCAGTGACCAGCGACCCTACCTTTTCGCCGGAAATCACTCGGCGGATGTTCCCCGGCTCGTTCATGCTGAAGATGATCATCGGCAGGTTGTTGTCCTTGCAGAGGCTCACTGCGGTCGTGTCCATCACCTTCAACCCGAGCCGCAGAATTTCCATGTAGGTAATTTGTTCAAATTTCACGGCGTCCTTTGTGATGATCGGATCGGCATCGTAGATGCCCTCCACCTTGGTCGCCTTCAACAATACATCCGCCTTGATCTCCATAGCACGCAGCGAAGCCGCCGTATCGGTCGAGAAGTAAGGATTGCCGGTGCCGGCGGCAAAGATCACCACCCGGCCCTTCTCAAGATGGCGGATAGCTCGGCGCCGGATATACGGCTCGGCCACCTGGTTCATCTCGATGGCCGACATCACGCGGCAATGCAATCCCTGCTTTTCGATCGCGTCCTGGAGTGCGATCGCGTTGATCACCGTGGCCAGCATGCCCATGTTGTCGGCCGAGACGCGGTCCATTGCCTTGGCCTGCTCGGCGACGCCGCGAAAGAAATTCCCGCCACCCACCACGATGGCCATCTCTACGTCCAGCCGATGAATTTCGGCGATTTCGGCGGCAATTTCGTGAACCCGATCGACGTCGACGCCAAAGCCCTTGCCCGCCGCCAGCGCTTCTCCTGAGAGCTTCAAAACAACCCGTTTATACATTCCCTTTCGAGTATCGCATGCTGGCCTTCATTCACAAATACACCCTGCGCACCAAACAAGATCAACAGGGAGATTCCTCAAGACAGCGGGAATGGCAACACCTTGCCTCTCGGTCGACTCTTACCTGGGGCCTAATCCAAGTCATGGGAAGCAAGGGCTCGGTATCCCGCCGCTTAGAGCAGCAGCGGGATACCGGAACTGCCCACGCTTAGTCTTGTGCGTTCTCCGCCTCTGTCGCCAGCTTCTGCATCACCTGGTCAAGATTGAAGCTGGCCGGTTTCTGCCGGGGTGGGAACTGCGCGAAGGACTGTAACCATTGTCCGACGAAGGCTTGCGCCGGGGACGAGCAGGAAGACGCGGTCGATTCGCCAGTGGCTGTAGTCCATGCCTTCCTCGGCGCCACGCTCGAAGGGATCGGCGTGTATGTCGAACAATTTGGGGACGCGAAGCGGAGTGAACGGTTCCTCCCAGACATCAAAGCCGTGCGCGCGCTGTTCCATGAAAGTGATCTTCCATTTGTCGTAACGAAGAGCGGCCAGATCGCCGTCATCCGTCCAGTAGAGGAACTCCTTACGGGGACTGCTTTCCGCTTCCCCTTTGAGGTACGGCATCAGGTTGTAGCCATCCAGATGGACCTTGAAGGTCGAATCGCCAGCCTGATAGCCAGTCGAGCAGCTTCTCCTTGACGTCGGGCACGCCGGCCGCCGCGACCAGCGTGGGTAGCCAGTCCTCGTGCGCGGTGATCTCATTGACCTCCGTTCCCGGCTTGATCACTCCCGGCCAGCGAATCAGAAAGGGAACGCGGTAGGCGCCTTCCCAGTTGGTGTTCTTCTCGCCGCGGAAGGGGGTCGCTCCGCCATCCGGCCAGCTCATGACTTCGGCGCCGTTGTCGCTGCTGAAGATGACGATGGTGTTGTCCGCAATCCCCAGATCATCCAGCTTCTTGAGCAGCACACCGACATTGTCGTCGAGCTCCTGCATGCCGGCGCCATAGAGGCCGTACTTGGCGATCATGGCCTCGTACTTCGGCTGCAGATGCGTCCAGATATGCATGCGCGTGGTGTTGTGCCAGATGAAGAACGGCTTGCCGGCTTTCACGGAGCGGTCCATATCGTCCAGCGTGGTGGCAAGAAAGTCCTCGTCGACGGTCTTCATCCGCTCGATGGTGAGCGGGCCGGTATCCTCGCAGGTTTGCTTGCCCCATGCGCCGAAGCGTGGATCCGGAGGAGCGGGATTGTCGGTTGCCGTAGCCTTGCACTTCAGGACACCGCGCGGCCCAAACTTCGCCTGCAAATGCTGGATTCTTCGGATAGTCGACATTCTCCGGCTCCTGCTCGGCATTCAGGTGATAGAGGTTGCCGAAGAACTCATCGAAGCCGTGAACCGTGGGCAGGAATTCGTTGCGATCGCCAAGATGGTTCTTGCCGTTTTGAAATGTCATGTATCCGAGCGGCTTGAGCAAGTCCGCGATCGTGGGATCCTGCTTCTGAAGACCGAGCGGAGAACCGGGAAGACCTACCTTCGTCAGTCCGGTGCGAATCGGACTCTGCCCGGTAATGAAGGCCGCGCGCCCCGCGGTGCAGCTCTGCTGCGCGTAGTAGTCGGTGAAGATCGCGCCCTCTTTCGCCAGCCGGTCGATGTTGGGCGTCCTGTATCCCATCATGCCGCGGTTGTAGGCGCTCACGTTCCAGTAGCCCACGTCATCGCCGAAGATCACAAGAATGTTCGGCTTCTTCTGTTGAGCGTTGAGTTGTAGCGCTGCGACTAACATCCACAGGCAAATCATCCAGGCTAGTCGAATTCTTCCCATGGTTCTCCTCTTGACCTAAACTTCTGGGTTAGTTTAGGTCGTCTTTCTTCGATTGGGAACTTTTGCAGGCGGGCTGGTCTGCCATGGATATCGAAAATGAGCCCGCCTGAAAGGGGTTTCGTGGAAGGATCCCGCCAAATCTTTGATCTCGCAGCCTGAACGGTAGACTACCGGCGGGTGACTTGTCCAATGCTGCTGCTCATGGAAGCCAGGATCGCGCACTATCTCTATACAGCATCTTTTCGGAAGAATTCATTCAGTTCCGTATACGGCGTCAATCCATCGAAACCGGCAAAGCTGCCCTCGTCGGCAATCAACTTCGCCGCTCGGATGAATCCCGTCCATGCCGCCCGCGCCAGCGACGAACCTACACTCACCCGACGCACGCCCATTGCCGCAACATCGGCAACTGTCAGGCCGTTATTCGTACTCATCAGGACATTCACCGGCTTCGGACTCACTGCCCCAACGATTGTTTCGATCTCTTCGCGTCCCTGTGGGCCGGGCGCATACAGTACGTCGGCACCGGCCTCAGAATAAGCCCGTAGCCGCTTGACCGCCTCTCGGAGGGGATCAGCATGTCCCACCAGGAAGCACTCCGCCCGCGCCGTGAGCAGCACATCCGCGCCGGAAGCATCGATTGCCTCGCGCGCTGCCCTGATCCTCTCCGCCGCCAGCGGCAATTCATAGAGCGGCCTCTCGCGATCGCCGGTCGCATCCTCGATCGAGAGCCCGGCCACGCCTGTTTCAACGCAGAGCCCCACGTTCGCCGCAACACCTTCCGGCTCATGCGCGTAGCCGCCCTCAAAATCCGCATTTACCGGCAGGTGCGCCGCAGCAACAATCTCCGCGATGTGATTGAGCACCATATCTCGCGGAACCGCCCATTCGGAATCCGGCAGCCCACGCGAGAAGGCAAAGCCCGCACTGGTCGTCGCCAGCGCTTTGAATCCCAGCCCTTGTAGATACCGTGCCGTGCCCACGTCCCATGGATTGGGAATCACAAAACATCCGCTCTCATGCAGTTTCCGAAATGCCGCCCGCTGCGCAGAAAAGTCCATTTGCCGCTCCCGGGATTCAGCATATCCAAAATTCAGACTGCATATTTTTTGCCGCGCTGCTATAAACTATGCGCATGGGAAGCAAAGACAAAGGGAAGAAAGAAGAAAAGAAAAAGCCTAAGCCTAAGCCGAAGGTCGAGCCAGGCCGCAAACGCGAAGAGTGGAACCCATCTTCCATCAAGCCGGCGAATTAAAGCCAGAAGCCTGACCCGACTCTCAAAGTGCAAATGAAAAAGCCCGGCTCATTTGCCGGGCTCTTTCGATTCACTGCTGTAATCAGGCCTGCGCTTCGTCTGACGTCTTCACCTGGGCCACGGTCCAGTTTGGATCGCCCACCTTGAAGCGCGCGAAGCGGCGAACGGTGATGTTCTCGCCCAGCTTGCCGACCTTGCTGGCAATCAGGTCCTTGATGGCTATCGTCTGCTCCTTGATGAACGGCTGTTCGAGCAGGCAGACCTCCTCGTAGAACTTGCTCATCTTGCCCTCGACGATCTTCTCGATCACCGGAGCGGGCTTGCCCGTCGCCGCTGCCTGCGCGCGATAGATATCCTTCTCGCGCTCCAGGTCCTCGGCCGTCACATCCTCTTTGCGGATGTAGCGGGGGTCGGTCGCAGCGATGTGCATCGCAATGTCCTTGAGCAGCTCCTGGAAGTCCGCCGTGCGGGCCACGAAGTCGCTCTCGCAGTTCACTTCGAGCAGCACGCCGATCTTGCCGCCGGCGTGGATGTAGGTGCCCACCGCGCCCTCGTTCGTGGTGCGCGAAGCCTTCTTCGCCGCCGACGCCATGCCGCGCTTGCGCAGGATGACGAAAGCCTCTTCCATATCGCCCTTCGACTCCTGCAGCGCCTTCAGGCAATCGCCCATGGGCGCGCCCGACTTCTCGCGCAGTTCCTTCACCTGCTTTGCATCGATCTTCTCAGTCACCGTTGACATTCCTTATACCCATTCCTTCACGTTTTAGAATCCCACAAATGCCGCTGTCCGGCCTGTGAATAGCCAGTGAATGCAGGCGCGAAGCGCAGATGCCTGGACGGCCAGTCCCAGACGAAAAGAAAGCGTGGCCGTTTCTCAAACGCAGCCACGCTTCCCGACAACTTCGCAGCGGCAGAACCGCGCAAAGTCTTAATAGCTGCTTTCAGCCGCCTCGGCCTCTTCGAGCGCCGCAACCACTGCCGGAGCCTTCCGAATTCCACCGCCCAGTGCCGCTTCCAGGTCGACCACTTCGTTCTCGGCCGCTCGCAGCTTCTGCCCGCAACCACCGGCACGCCTTCTTCGCCTTCGGCAGCTCCAGCCTGGATATCGACCTCGGCGCTGACGCCGTCACTCCGGCGATTTCGCATGCTGCTTGTCGCCGGCCATCTGTACGCCCTCGATCACCGAATCGGAGATCTTCGAGGTGAAGAGCCGGATGGCGCGCAGTGCGTCATCGTTGCCCGGGATCACCATGTCGACCACCGTCGGGATCGCAGTTCGTATCGACCACCGCGACCACCGGGATGCCCAGCTTGCGGGCTTCCTTCACGGCAATGGCTTCGTTGTTCGAGTCGACGACGAAGAGCGCATCGGGCAGCCGGCGCATATTCTTGATGCCGGCGAGGTTCGCCTGCAGGTGCTTGCGCTCCCGCTCCAGCTTGATGACTTCCTTCTTGGTCAGCAGTTCGTAGCGGCCGTCGGTGGCCATCTCATCGAGTTCCTGAAGGCGCTTCACCGACTTCTGCACCGTTACCCAGTTGGTCAGCAATCCACCCAGCCAGCGGTTGTTGATGTAGAACATGCCGCACGCGGGTCGCCTCTTCAGCGATCGCGTCCTGCGCCTGGCGCTTGGTGCCGACAAACAGAATCACCTTGCCCGAGCGGTCAGGTCGGTCACGTACTTCGCGCTTCCTTGAACATCTTCAGGGTCTTCTGCAGGTCGATGATGTAAATGCCGTTGCGCTCGCCGAAGATGTATTCCTTCATGCGAGGATCCCAGCGCTTCGTCTGATGCCCGAAGTGGACTCCCGCTTCGAGCAGCTCCTTCATGGTGATCGTGGCCAAACAGCCTCCTCTGTGGATTGCATCCCGGCGGTTCGAGTGCCGGAATTGATTCCCTCTTGGGAAAATTTAACTACCTAAACTTGTCAAGTTGCCCTACATCTCGATGTTCGCAGATGTGCGAATAACCTGGCACAAAACTCACTAGCGCTTGCTGAACTGGAACCGCTTACGGGCGCCCTTCTGACCGTACTTCTTGCGCTCCTTGGCGCGAGCGTCACGCGAGTCAGCAGCCCGTCGCTCTTCAGCGTCTTGCGCAGCTCGGCGTTGAACTCGATCAGTGCGCGGGCAGATACCCATCTTCACCGCGTCGGCCTGCGCGCTCACGCCGCCGCCCTTGACCGTGGTCAACCACGTCGAAGGTCGCCGTCAGTCTCGGTCAGCACCAGCGGACGCACCGCCGAAACCCGCTGCTGCTGCGGTGACGAAGTGGGTCTCCAGACCCTTGTCGTTGACCTTGAAGTTGCCGCTGCCGGGGCGCAGAAACACGCGAGCGATCGCCGACTTGCGCCGTCCCGTTCCGTAATACTGAACCAAATCTGCCATTCTCTGTCCTGGTCTCTCTTCTCGCTTTACGCGTTGATTTCTAACGGCTGCGGATTCTGCGCCTGATGAGGATGCTTGTCGCCGCGATACACCTGCAGCTTCGACACCATCTTGCGGCCCAGCTTGGTCTTGGGAAGCATGCCCTTGACCGCTTCTTCGACAATCTTTTCCGGCTTGCGCTCGAGCAGCCGCACAAACGACTCCTCGCGCAGCCCGCCCGGAAACCCGGTGTAGCGGCGATACACCTTCTGCTGGCTCTTCAGCCCGGTCAGGCGCACCTTCTCGGCATTGACGACGACAACGTGATCGCCCATATCCATAAAGGGCACGTACTTCGGATTCCTCTTGCCGGCCAGCACGCTTGCCACTTCGGTCGCCAGGCGGCCCAGGGTCTTGCCGCTGGCGTCCACCACGAACCACTTGCGGTCAATCTCGTGCGCGCTCGGAATATATGTCGACATCGCTCTTTCCTTCTCCTCAGCCCTGCTGGCGAGACTCACGCTCGCCCAAACAATAACTTGCCCACGCGCTAATAGCAGCCGCGGACTCAAAATTCCCCGCAGCTTACAGAATGCTGTTCGCGTGAGGCTGGCGCAGATTCAAACCTGTTGGGTTTTCCGCGTTCACAGCCCAGTCAGACAGACGGGCACACGCAGACTGCGCAACCAGTTTAGAATACGTGAACTTGGGGCGGGAGTCAACGATACGACCGCAGCTTTCCACCTGTCTCAGGTAATCTTTGCATTTGCGTTCTGAAGTCGACCCCGCTCAAGAAAACATAGGGATGATTCTTCTCCTGGGGAAGATTGGATTTGATTTCCTTCTCGTAGCACGTAAAATAGTGCTACACGAGAAAAAGCGCTCTGCTTGAGGAGATGCGATCGTGAAAACCAACATCACCCTGAAGATTGAAGCCGACCTGCTGCGGCAAGCCCGCGTCCTTGCCGCCGAAGAGGGCACATCCATCAGCGCCATGGTCGCGACTCGTCTTGAGGAGGTGGTGCGCGAGCGAAAAGGGTACCAGCAGGCGCGCCGCCGCGCCGTGGCCCGCCTGCGGAAGGGCTTTAACCTGGGCTGGACTCCGCCTCGCTCACGGGACGAACTGCATGAGCGATAAGTGCTTCGTCGACACCAACATTCTGGTCTATGCGCACGATCGCTCTAACGGAGCCAAACATCAACGCGCTCAGATGCTGCTGGAGCAGTTATGGGATTCAGGCCGGGGGGTGTTGAGTACCCAGGTTTTGCAGGAACTGTGCATCAGCCTTCGCCGTAAAGTCACCCCTCCCCTGCCGGTAGAGGAGGTCCGCTTATTGATCCAGGATTACTCCACGTGGGAGGTCGTCACCAATACTTCCGAATCTGTCCTGCAGGCCCTGGATATTGAACAGCGCTACAAAACTTCCTTCTGGGATGCTCTGATCCTGCACGCCGCTGAGATGTCCGGATCTGCCATTCTCTACTCGGAAGACCTCGCGATTGGACAGAGCTATGGCACGATTCGGATCGTAAACCCCCTGCTGTGACTCCCCGACCGGTTGTCTAACCTACTGCCCCGGACACCTATCACTCAACGAATCATTCAGCCCCTGGTGATCCACGGAAAACATCAGCTCCGGCTTTCCATCCACTTCTTTGATCCGGAAGACATAAATCCTGTCGTACTCCTCATTCGGCCAATCCGGAACCGCGGACGGATCCTTCCCATAGCTCGTGAGCATCCGTTTTGCGAATTCGTTCAGCCACGCGTGCTCCCACGCAATATAAATCACCGAATTCGCGTTTTCCGGAGCGGTAAGCTGTCTTTGCAGTTTGCCAATGTTTTTGAAGCCGATCAGAGCATTCACCGGCATCTCCAGCTGGATCGCCGTCGGCTCAATGGTCATCAGGGGGCGCACATACGAGTACTTCATATTGCCCTGGTGGCCGATCCGCGTACCCGGATCGGGCGCGTAAATCCGGTCAGGCCGCCCGTAGCGCGGAATCAGAACCTTCGGTAACGCGAGAGCGCGGTTCAGTCCCTTGCAGGTCAGCTGTCCAAGGCTCGATGGCGGCTTCTCCGCGTGCCTGATAGCGACAATCGTCTCCTGTGCTCCTGCCACAACGCAGCAAGCGAGAAAAAACAGGCAGACCAGGTTGAGTAAAGACCGCCTAAACTTCAAATCAGTCCCTCGCAACGGTGGAATATCACGCACGCGCCGCCTTACATCCCCTTCAGCAGCGCCTTCCACCGCACCCAGCGCATCTTCCCGGGCCTTGACATTCGCCTCGTTGTCCGTCGGTCTTCGTCGGATCCTCGCCCGCCCGCATGAAGCCGTGACCGGCTCCGTCGTACGTCACTGGATCGTATTTCTTGCCGGCCTTCTTCATCGCGTCCGTTGTGTCGGGAATCGTCGCGTCGATGCGCGAGTCGTTCCCGGCGTAGAAGCCGTACACCGGAGCGGTGATCGCGCTCACATCTTTCGGAGGCGGTCCATAAAACACAAATGCCGCGCTCAGATCATGCCGGTTCGTCGCAAATCGAAACGATTGTCCGCCGCCCCAGCAGAATCCCGTCACCGCCAGCTTGCCGTTTACCGCCGGAAGCTTCTTGACATAGTCCGCTGTCGCGTTCAGGTCTGCCGTCACCACATCTGGATTCAGCCCGGACACCGCCTTCACAGCATCGTCAGTGCTGGCAAACTCGCTTGACCCGCCGCCCTTGGGACCGAATCCCGAGAGCAGATCGGGCGCAATCGCCACATACCCCGCTGCCGCGACTTCGTCGGTCACTTCCCGCGCCCAATCGGTGAGGCCGAAGATTTCGTGAATCACCAGCACTGCCGGAGCCTTCGACTTCACCTCGGGATAGACGACAAACGCATGCACCACTCGATCGCCGTACTTGATGTCCACCCACTCCTGATGCCGCGGAGACTTCTCCAGCCTTTGCTTGGCCCAGTCCTGCGCATGGGCTGTAAGAGCGCAACAAACAAGTGCGAACACTGCGAAGGCGAACTTTTTCGTAACGGTAAGGCGCATCGGAAATCCTCTCTGGAGTAAGCAAGGTCTTGGAAATCATAGCGTAGCGCAGCTAAGACCTGGGTAGTCCCACGCAGCTCCGGATCGGCAACATCAACAAAGAACCTTAGTCCTTCGATCCCTCAATCTGACTCTTCTCCTGTGGCTTTACGGTGTTGCGGATCACCATGATCTTATTCAATGTGTCGAACCAGAACGACGCTCCCAGCGACAGCGCGCCGGCCGTGATCAGCCATCCGATCAGAGCAGGAAGCCCCTTGCCGACCATAGTGGCGGGGGCCTCGGTCCACCACGTCCGGTAATCGGACCAGCTATGTTGCCAACCCAGGGGCAGAAGGAATTTTCCGCTCACGTCATTGACCGCCTGCACCGATGCTGCCATCCGCTTGGCAAGGTCTGCCTCGAAAATCTTCCCGTTCCCGTCTGAGGGTGGATTCGCCGACTGGTCGCCTTGTCCGGGAGTGGTTGCCACTGGAGGCGCGGGATGATTCTTCAGATAATCGCTGGCCGCATCCACCATGCCCTGCCGGGCGTCACGGTCCGTCCAGAGCGTCTGCGCAATGCGAACCGAATTCACGTTGAACGCGATCGCCAGCCCCAGCCCGACGATCATCAGCACATTCTGCGTATACCGCTTGTACCAGCCGGACACGCGATCCATCGCGTCGTTGTACCAGTTCTCGAGATTCGTCTGAAGCTGCTGCAGCTTTTTATAATCTTCCTTGGCGTCGTTCTTGGCATCGATCAGGAGTGTAAGCAGTGCTTCCACGGCTTTGTTCTTTTCGAACATCTGATGGTGACTCGACAAAAACTCCTCAATATTCTCGATGGGAGTCTTGCCGTTCAACTTGTCCTTGTTCAATATGTCGATCATCGCCAGCGCGAATGTTCGCGCTGGAATATAGGACGGCAAGAGAAGGGGATCAGAGACGCCTGCGATGGGCTTGGGCGGCGCGATGCCTACCCACTGCTGGATCCTCAACCGGAGGCCGCTCCACAAGCCACTCACTGCTCCCCCATAATCCTTTGCCGGATCCTGATAGAGTCCCCGCACGAGGCCGTGGTTATAGATGTTGTCCACCAGTGTGAGCGCTCCCGACTCGATCGAGTCGCCTGAGAGCAGGCTGCGCAGCCCACGCTGCAGATTCGCAGCGCGCGACTGCACCAGGCTGGCCAGCGCCTCGTTGATCACCGATGCGACGAGGCTCAGCAGCAGATAGATGTACGCCATGCCGATTGCAACGTCGAGAATGACAGAGCCAAACATAATGCCCCCCTGCTCATGAGCGGATGGGAGTGCTCTTACCCGCAAGCGGCCAGCATAGGCACAGGCTCAGGGTGTGTCAATGCTCTTCTATTCACCCCAAAAGGAAATGCCCGCCGAAGCGGGCAATTTTCTATCTGTGCCGGGGTGAACGGAAAGCTCCGTCTCCCGACTCAGCGAGAAACCAGAGACAAACTAATTACTCTGCGGCTGCGGCTGCGGCTTCGGCTTTGGCATCGGCATCTGTTCCGCGTTTACCGGAGTCATTTCCGGACCGTCATAACCAGTCAGACTCCGCATGCCTGCCAGTTGCTGTTCCTGCACCTGCAAGGGACGCTGCATCACCATCACCACCGTCGAGCCCTCAGGAAAAACAATATCGTCGCCGCGCTTCATCATCGTTCCAATGATTCCTACCGCCGCTCCAACGCCTGCCCCGATGCCCGCGCCCAATCCCGTGCTGCCGCCAGCAGAACCCGCCAGGGCTCCTACACCAGCCCCAGCTAGCGTGGCCCCGGCAACAGTTTTCGCGTCCGCACCCTTCGCGCTCGACTGTTGAATCAGGCCTTCTTTGTCTTTCACCTCAGCTCCGTTGGTTCCGGGAACCCGGTCAACCGCGCCTGGCAAAGCGATCACAACCCCGTTCGGGAAAGCCATCGAGACAAAATGCATCATGAGCTCTGCCTGCCCCTTTACCTTGCCGGCCCGCTGCACGCCATCCACATAGCCCTGAACAAAGATTCCCGCGGGGATCACTACGCGTCCTCCGACGATCACGGGAAAACTGGTAGTCAGATACACTGCATCACCCGGTCTCGCGGTCATGGTGCTCAGCGCATTCGTCAATCGAAGAGGAATTTTGGTGCCCGCCGGAACAACATATACAGCCAGATTAGTTGCCGACGCCGTTGCGTCTGGAGCGGGCTGCTGGGCGGCCGGTTGTGGGGCTGCGGCGTCCGCCGGGCTGCTGGCTGTAGCCTGCTGCGCCAGAGCAGTGACCGGGCCGGCCACCACAAGAGAGAAACCAAGAAGAAGAGGAGTAACACTAC
This sequence comes from uncultured Acidobacteriota bacterium, assembly GCA_963735555.1. GTDB lineage: Bacteria > Acidobacteriota > Terriglobia > Terriglobales > Acidobacteriaceae > Silvibacterium. The sequence goes on along the minus strand of CAVTLP010000009.1, from coordinate 70,820 downwards.
GAAGAAGCATTCATATCTCCATTTGGGGGAATTTCTTCTTCCCGCCTCGGATTATCACTTCCAATTCTGTCACTTACTCGTCAAAGTGGCTCTGCCTCTTTGGTCGCCCGTTACCTGACCATTTAGTACCGGTGCCTTTGGTCACCGGATTCTGGAAACTATCGTGTTATCGAGGAGAAATCCCCCACAATCATGCTGCGCGCGCCAGACTTTGGATCAGCGCCTCCTTGCGCCGCTCCGCCATGCGATCTGCGTTGGACAGCACCCGAAGCCACGCGAACACTCCACCCACGGCCAACACCAGAAAGACAGGCGCTGCCAGCCGCGCATGCCCTGTGAAAGCCAGGGGAAGGTAGACCGCGACCCCCACTCCAAATACCAGCAGCTGGATCAGCAGGCTCAGTAGCCCGTTCCCCGCAGAACCCTGCTCGCGGCTCATGCGCGTCAACGTCATCCGATAAGCCATGGTAATAGAGAGAACATTCCCGGCCGCCAACTGCACGGGCAGAGCGAACAGCAGCCAGCAGACGGTCGCCGCCAGTATCTCCGTGCCGGGGACCCCAAACCGGAAGACCATAATCGAGCACACCACCACCAGCTCCAGAGCAAACAGCGCAAGATGCACCAGGTTCTTTGCCAGCATCACCGTTCGAAAGCGGGTCGGCGCCAGAAAATACAACTGGATGCCCGCGCCTTCCCCGCCCAGGCTGTTGTAGACGAGCCGTGTAAGCCCCAGAAACCCGTAAGCCACACCCATTGGCAGTCCGTAACTGGCTGCAAAGCCTGCGCCACTGCCGCGGCCCAGCACAAACAGCATGATGAGCGGCGCCGCAAGGCTGTAAAGCATGATCCCGCTGCGTGAGAGATATCGCAGCTCCTTCTCCACCACTGCGCCAATCGGACCCGCAAAATCGAAGCCATTTCCGTGTGCCTCCTCAGACTTCTCCACGCGCTGCGGCGCTTCGCCCAGGCTCTCTCCGCGATACTCCGCGTGCAGCCGAAGCCCGAGCAATGCCCCCGCTGCCCACGCGTACAGCAGGAGCCCGCCCAGCGATCCCAGCGCCTCGATCTGATGGCCGTCCGCAGCCTTGTGAATCGCGCCCGCAGCGAGCCCGGGAGGCAGAAGGCTCTGTACACGATCCGCGGTATGCAGGGCATGGAGTGTCGCAGACCGTGTGATCCGCGACCGATGCCCAGATTGTTGATAAAACGCCGGATTCAGCAACTGAGCGCCAAGGATCAGGAAGAGGAAGACCATCCCCAGGATCTCCCGGGTACGCCTCTGTGCCAGCCAGCGGTCCAGCCACGCAAAAATCATCCGTGTCAGCAAAAGATTGAAAGCGGCAAAGGCAGCCAGCGCGAGCGTCACCCACCCGATCAGACGCGGCTGCGCGCATACCAGCCCGGTCCAGATGCCCGCCAGGCCAATGCCGCCGAGGATCGACGAAATGTCGAAGAGACCGTAAACAAGATACTGCAGCAGGTACGAACCGAAGCTCACCGGAAAGCGCAGCAGCAAGCTCAGGTCCACATGCTCTTGAAACGATGCCACCATCACCGGAGTCAGTTGCCACAGAAACAGCAGCGGCCAGATCAGGAAGGGCAGAAATTGCAGATTTCCATTGGACGCGAACTGGAATGCCCCCACCCCGAGGCCGACGCCCATCAACAGCCCCAGAAGGGAGAAAAATCCGATCCCGATGATGCGTGCTGCCAGCTCGAAATTACCGCGGCGAGTCCGCAGCGAATTCAGCAGCATCCGCCAGCGCATCTCCGCCAGCGCCGCATACTGCGCCCGAGCGAGGTTCGAAGTCAGGAAAGCCCCGCCTCTCATAACCACGACAGCTCCTGTGCAGGCTCTCCCGCGTCCGCGCCAACTACATTCAGGAAAATCTCTTCGAGCGTGAGCTTCTCTCCGGATTCGGGCAGCCCCGATCCTGCAAGTGTCGTCTCCACGCCCGCGCGCAACTCTTCGAGCGACCCATTCGCCACCAGCCGTCCTTTATGGATGATGGCCACATGGCTGCACAGCCGCTCCACAATTTCCAGTACGTGCGACGTAAGAAAAATCGTCGCACCGCGATGAATCATGCCCTGCAGCATCGTCTTCAGCGTGCCCGCCGCGATCGCATCCACGCCCTCGAATGGCTCATCGAGAAACAGCACCTTCGGCCCGTGAATCACCGCCGCCGCCAGCGCCAGCTTCTTCTGCATGCCGTGCGAGAAATCCGTGACCAGCTTCTTTGGTTCATTCGCAAGCTGCATGAAGTCGAGCAGTTCTTCTGTCCGGCGATTCGTCGTCTCGCGATCCAGCCCATACATCCGGCCCACGAACCGCAGATATTCCGACGCCGTCAGCCGCCCCAGCAGAGCCATCCCCTCCGGCACCACACCGATCTGCCGCTTCAGGTCCAGAGACTCCGCCGTAAACTTCTGCCCAAGAATCTCCATCTGCCCCGAAGTCGGTTCCAGCAGCCCGGTGAGCATTTTGATGGTGGTCGATTTCCCCGCCCCATTCGGGCCGAGAAAGCCAAAGAACTGCCCCGCCGCCACGCTGAACGTCACATCATCCACAGCCGTGAAATCGCCAAATCGCCGCGTCAATCCACGCGTGGAAATCGCTGGAGTATCCATCCTTCGCAGCATATCGGGAAAGCTGCGCCAAACCAAACGGATCGCACGTGCAGATGCGGGTGCCTCAGGTCCGGATTTTCGGACCTGGGCCCATGCTGGGCCGGACCACTGCTGCCCGAACCTGAGTGTTCTTACTTCCCGACAGCGTCTTCTTCCAGCTCCGGATAGTCCGTGTATCCCTTTTCGGTGCCGCCGTAGAACGTCGACCGGTCCGGCTTATTCAACTCCGCACCCAGACGCAGTCGCTGGGGCAGATCGGGATTTGCAATGAACAGGCGCCCGAATGCCACGGCGTCCGCCAGTCCCTGCGCCACGGTCGCCTCCGCGTCCCCGGCTGTATATCCGCCCGCGGAAATCAGCGCGCCTGAGAAAGCGCTACGGAAAATCTCTGCCGTCCGGGGAGCATCATAGACTGTCGGGCCGCTCGCGCCTGGATTCGTCGCCCGTGGCTCTATCACGTGTGCATACGCGATGCCTTTCTCGCCGAGCCTCTTCAGCACATACCCGAACAGCTTTGCCGGATCGCTGTCGCCCATGTCGTTGAACTTTCCATAGGGAGCAAGCCGCACTCCCACGCGATCCTGGCCCCACACCGCAATCACCGCATCGGCCACTTCCATCAGCAGCCGCGCGCGATTCTCGATCGACCCGCCATAGGCATCCGTCCGCTTGTTCGTGCTGTCCTGCAGAAACTGGTCCAGCAGATACCCATTCGCTGAGTGAATCTCGACTCCATCGAAGCCTGCGGCCTTGGCATTTTCCGCGGCCTTGCGATACTCCGCCACCACACCCGGCAGTTCCGCCAACTCGAGTACCCGCGGAGTCTCAAACGGCACCCGCTGAAAATCAGCCGAAAACGTCGTACCCGCCGGAGCAATCGCCGAAGGTGCAACAGGCAATCCCTCCTTCGGATGCAGCGAACTGTGCGAGATGCGCCCCACATGCCAGAGCTGCAGGAAGATGAATCCGCCCTTGGCATGGACAGCCTCAACGACCTTCTTCCATCCCTCGACCTGCCCTGGTGAATAAACCCCAGGCGCCGCAGGGTAGCCCTTACCGATCAGCGAAATCTGCGTCGCCTCGGTGATAGTCAAGCCCCCATTCGAAGCCCGCTGCCCATAATAGGTGGCCATCAAATCGTTAGGAACATCCCCCGGCTGCGTCGAACGCATTCGCGTCAACGGAGCCATCACCACCCGATGCTTCAGTTGCAAAGCACCTACACGAAGCGGAGAAAACAAGTGCGGATATTTAGACATAGCTCAGTAAGAGATGCCGCGGCCACGAATCGGTCGCAGTCAGCAATCGTGAGCCCCGCCCTTTACGCTCCCGTCTCCAGCACCACCCGGAACCGTGCCTTCCCGCTCATCATCCGCTCGAAGGCCTCGGGAGCCTTGTCCAGCGGATACTTCTCAATCAACGCCTTCACACCGAACAGCGCGCTGAACTTCAGCGTGTCCTCGGAATCGATCGACGTCCCGCTCGGCCATCCCGCGACCGCCCGCTTCTGCATGATCAGCGGAATCGCCGGAACCTTCAGTGGATCCCCCGGCACACCCAGAATCAACAGCTCGCCCTGGTGGCCGAGGCCGCCAATCGATGTCGACATCGCGTCGGCGTCGGTTACGGTGGCGATAATCGCCCGCGCGCCGCCCAGCTTCTGCAGTTCCGCCGACACATCCTGCGCTGCGTTATCGATGTAATAGTGCGCGCCAAGCTCATGAGCGAACTGCGCCTTGTCGGAGCCGCGCGCAATGGCCACCGTGGTATAACCCATCTTCGCCGCGTACTGGATTCCGAGATGCCCCAGTCCGCCCATGCCGAGCATCTGCCACCACATCCGGCAGGCCGCGCCCCACTGTTGCGAATCGCATTGAAGGTCGTGATGCCCGCGCACAGCAGCGGACCGGCCTCCGCGCCCGACAGCGAATCCGGCACCGCGGCCAGCGCCATCGCCGGAGCGACCACATAGTCCGCATATCCGCCGTCGTAGGTTATGCCCGGAATCTGCAGGATCACGCAACAGATATGGTCGCCCCTCCGGCACGGCTCGCACTTTCCGCAGTGCCCGCCATACCAGCCGATACCCACGCGCTGTCCGGCCTTCCACTGCGTCACGCCCTCGCCGACCGCGTCCACTGTCCCAACCACTTCATGCCCCGGCACGCGCGGATATTCGATCCCCGGAAACAGCCCGAACATGGTCACCGAATCACTGTGGCACACGCCGCACGCCTGCACCCGCACGCGCACCTGGTTCGCTCCCGGCGCCGGAACCTCCCGCGTCACCACTTCCAGCGGACCACCCTTCTTCACCACCTGCACATACCTGCCCGTCTTCGTCTCTGCCATAACGAATCACTCCTTTGGACTTATCAGATAGTGGCGGACAGTCTCGACCACAGCATCCACACCCTGCGTCGTGTCCACCTCCAGCTTCGGATACGTAATCCCCTCAAAACGATTCTTAATATCCCGATAAAGCGCCACATCACGATTCTTCGCTGGATTCTCCCGGTCCACGCGGCTCAACCTCGACTCCGCTACCGCATCCGAACACGTCACATGCAGAATCCTCCACCCCGCGCCGGCCCGCTCCGCCGCCTGCAAGACCTCATCGATCTGCTCGTGCCTGGAGAATGTTCGCCCGTCGACAAAGATGAATTCCACCCGATGCCGTGCGGTTAGATAGGCCGCCGCCTCCAGCATCGCGCGCACGCAGAGATCGTCCTGCTCGCGCGAGTAGTCCGTCAGTTCGCCGGGAAACAACGACTCCCGGACCCGGTCCTTATCCAGGACAATGCCACCCAACCGCGTCGCCAGGGCCCGCGCCAGCGTGCTCTTGCCCGTCCCCGGCAACCCGGCCAGCAGCACCCACGCCACCGTCATGGTTACTTAAACAGCAGCGGAGCAAAGTTGCTCAGGTTGTCCCGCCACACCATCCATACATGCATCCCCGGAGTCGAAATCGCCGTGGGCTGCATTCCCTGCTCTTTCAGCCATGCAATCAGCTTCTGGTTTGCGGGATACAGCCCATCCTCCGTGCCGCACGCCACCCAGAATAGCTTTAGCTTCGCCTGAATCTGCGCGCCCGTCTGCGGCGTGACGGCTGGAAACAGCGGCCCGAAGTTGCTGTCTCCGATCCCGCCCGCGCTGAATGCCCCGATATAGGCAAAATCGTCCGTATGATTCAGCCCCACCAGCAGCGTCTCCGCGCCACCCATCGAGAGCCCCGCAATCGCGTGTTCTTCTCTCTTCTCCGACAACGGATACTGCTCCTTTACCTGCGGCATCACTTCCTCATACAGCACGCGCCCAAAGTCTTTGAAGTTGCGGGACGTCGTCTCCGGATCGCGCCACACCGCCCAGCCGCGCGTAATCATGTCCATCGTGCCGTAGCCCAACGGCATCACCACGATCATGGGCTTCGCCTTGCCCTGCGCAATCAGGTTGTCCAGAATCACGTTTGCCTTGCCCATCCACGTCCACGCGCTCGGCTCGTCGCTGTACCCATGCAGCAGATACAGCACCGGATACTTCTTCTTGCTCCTGGCATCAAACCCCGGCGGCGTGTAGACGTAATATTCGCTGTTAATGCCGACGATCTTCGAACGATAGAAGTGGTGATGGATCTCGCCGTGTGGAACATCGCCCGCCTCCCACGGCATCGGAGGCTGCCCCGGAACCAGAAAGACATTCTGCGTGCTGAAGAAGCTCGTCTTCAGCGTCGTATTATGCGGATCGATCACGCTCGTTCCGTCCACATCAAACGCATAGCTGTAATACTGCGGAGCCAGCTTCGGAACCGTCACCGTCCACGCGCCATCCGGGCCCTTGGCCATCGCGAAGGGCTCACGCACGCCCTCAAGGTGCAGCTCCACCTTCGCTGCATTCGGCATCGCCAGCGTGAACGTCGCGCTCTCATTCGAATCCAGCTGCGGACTCGCAGCAGGCGCCGGCACAAGCGGCACAGGAGCCGCCGACCGCTGAACCGGTGCCGGCTGAGCAGGCGCAGCCGTCTGCTGCGCCGAACAGATCCACGCGCTTGAAACAAACGTTGCTAAGACGAAACGAGAAATTGCGAACTTCGGAGCCGAACAAAAGAATCGTGACATGAATCGATGTCCTTAAAACCGTAGAGTGACTGCGCTCCAAAGTGTACAGCGTAAGACACCAAATCGTGACTCAAGTGGCTATGGCATCCGTGGAGTCACACAGGTAGCATCGGACCAACTCAGCCATTCCCGGCGAAGCTTTCGCGGATGTGTGTCTCCGCAGAAAGAGGTCTTTGGTGTTCTCTCACTTCATCTTCTGGCCATGGTTTGCGGGAGTCGCTTTTCTCGCCATGGGCCTCATCTCCGCGCGAAAAGAATTCGCCAAAGCCGTCAAGCTTGAGAAGATCATCGCGCTCGGCCGAGTCTTCGCCGCCGCGCCTCTGGCGACCTTCGGGGCCGAGCATTTCCTCAACGTAAAAGCGTTTTCGCCGGGCGTCCCACGCTGGATCCCCTTCCATCCCTTCTGGGTCGTCTTCGTCGGCATTGCTCTCTTCGCCGCAGCCCTCAGCCTCGCCTGGAACCGCTATACCAGGCTCTCCTCCACGCTGACCGCCGTCATGTTCATGATCTTTGTCCTCACCATGCACATTCCCGGCTCCGTCGCGAACCCGCACGACCGCTTCGGCTGGACCGTCGTTCTCCGCGAAACCTGCTTCGCCTCAGGCTTCCTCGCCTTCGCCGGAGCGCACAGCCCGCGCTCGAAGCTGCTCATTCTTATCGGACGCCTGGGCACAGCCTTCCCATTTCTGTTCTTCGCCGTCATGCACATCCTGCATCCTCAGAACGCTCCCGGCGTACCGCTCCCAAAGCTCACGCCTGCGTGGATGCCGTGGCCGCACGTCCTCGCCACCATCACAGCTCTCTTCCTGCTTGCCGCCGCCGTGGCGGTTCTCATCAATCGATATGCGCGCGCCGCTGCAGGATGGCTCGGTCTCTGGATGGTCGTGCTGACGGCTGTTGTCTACCTGCCGATCTTTCTCTCGGCCTCCGGCGGCATGGCGCTGATCGAGGGCGTCAACTACGTCTTTGACACGCTGCTCTTCGCCGGAACCATCCTGCTCCTGGCCTCAGCCATGCCGGAGGCCCAAACCCTCCGGTCGGTAGAGTCCATGTAATCTTCTCCACAGCGGCGGGCCCCGCGAGGCACTTCCCGGTGCCCTGTAGATGGCCAGGGAGCCAATATCGTTCACATCTGTTATGCTTGCCCCTACGAAAGGTGGTGCTATCTCTATGCCACGTAACAAGACAGTTGTGCTCAGTTTGCTCACATCCGCGCTCTTGGTTAGCTCGACCCTGCCCGTGTTCGGGGCCGACAAAACCAAGGACGAAGAGACCATCAGGAATGCCACCACGGTGTTACAGGCGATGGTCGCTAGCAATGACGTTCCACACGGCGTTTTGGCGAAGGCCGATTGCATCATAGTTCTGCCCAGCGTGAAAGAAGTTCGCTGTTGGTATCGGAGGAAGCGGTGGTCGCGGCCCGATGACTTGCCGTGAGGGCAAGAATTTCAGCGGCAAATGGTCACCGCCTGCCATGTTTAGTATCGGTGGCGCCAGCGCCGGATTCCAAATTGGCGGCACCTCCAGCGATTATGTCCTCGTCATTCTGGCTAACACAGCTGTGGACAAGGTGCTGAATGGCAAAGTCAAGGTGGGCAGCGATGTTAGCGCAGCAGCTGGACCTGGTGCTTCCGCTGGCGCCGGTGCCATAGGCGGGGCTGACATTTTGACCTACTCCAGGACCTCGGGCCTTTTCGCCGGCGTGTCTCTGAACGGCGCCACTCTGTCGCCCGACTCAGACGCCAACGGGCGCCTCTACGACAAAACGGTCAGCGCGACAGAAATCGTCCGCAATGGTGCTGTTACCGCTACGCCAGCCGGAGCTGCCTTGGTTTCTGGACTCAACAGCAAAGTTCCGAAGCACATCGACTAAGAAGCTTGTAGCCGAAACGAAGGCTGCAGTCTTTCCAACCATTCTCGAAGACAAATGCCTCGTCCAGCCTGATTGCGCTGGACGGGGCTTTCACTTTGATCAAATTCGGAAAACCGCAACCCTCACACGAAACCGCCTTCTCACTCCACGCCGAGCACCTTCACAATCACCCGCTTGCGCCGCTCGAGTGCCCCTCGGCTCTATCCCAGGATCGCGTGAGCGATGCTGACCCACCAGTAAGAGCCGCTGCGCAATGTGTAAACCACAAAGGCCTGGCAAATCATCATCACCGGCAGTCCAATGAGATAGACCTTGTGCATCCGCCGGTTCACGATCAGATCGCGCCCCACGCCCAGAAGGATCACCGCGTCCACGCAAAGGAAGAAAAGGCTGTTGTTGAAAATAAAATCCACGCGGCCGAAAGCCGCGTCAAGCAGCCCGCAGGTCGCGAGCAGCATCATCCGGCGATGCAGCTCGGGCTTTCTGCGCCAATAAATGGCGAGCGCCAGGCACACCGCGAAGGCGAGCATGTCATAGAACGGGACGATCAGAAAAGCATCCGCGCCCGGCTGGTGCAGCCGATAAGTGTTGAAGCGGCCCATCACAATGGCCGTGGAAACGCCCAGCGGAATCATTACCGCGCCGAGAGCAGCGCCGAACCAGCCGAGCGAGCGGTGTACGCGCACGTTGTGTGTGCGCACCAGCGCCGACTGAAGGATGTAGAAGGCCACCCACCCGGAGAACGCGGCGGCATGAATCCAGAGCAGGAAGGGCCGCGGCAAAGCAGGATGGAACAGGTGGGCATTTACGGAGTGGCTGAAGCCCCACACCACAATCGCCGCAACGAGCAGCGACATCAAGAAATAGAAATACTTGTCCAGCAGCCCGTTCCGGCCGAATACCGGACTGAACGGACGCGCGACGATTTCCTGCGGTACAGAGGCCATGGTCGAACCTCGATCTCGCTCTCTTAAGGGGGCAAACGAGGCGATGCGTGGATGAATCGGGGAGTGGGCTGAGTCTAGCACAACAGCCAGGGAGCGGCGTATGAATCACGGCGCCCGCTCACCGCACGTAGCTATACGTCCCGCAGAGATCGGTCGAATTCGAGATTGCGTCCGGCGTAAAGACAGGAGCCTTTGCCCCCGAGAAAAACGCAAGCTGCAACGACTTCCCGTCGACATACGTCACCATCCACCGGACATCCTCACTTCCGCACAGAGTGTTCCTGTGCAGAAACTTCTTCGCAGCCGGGATGCTCAAACCGTAAAGGCCGCCCTTCTTACTGGCGCTGCTGTCTGTATCGAAAACCGAGCTAACCTCTGCCGGTTCCAGATCACGCGCGCGGACGATTTCAAAGGCGTAAAAGTTGATCGATATCTTTGTATCGAATATTGCCACGTCGCCTGTAATGGACCCTGCCGTCTTGCTCGATGCACGCCAATATCCCAATTCCTGTGCGGTGACCGACACGCAACAGGCCAGCAACAACCCCGCCGCAATGCAGAATAATCTTTCTCGCTTCATCCTCTAAGGATGACATCCGTAGAAGTTCTCAGCAATTCCAGCCTGATTGGATAACCGTGCCGGCTCCGAGGCTGCCGGGTAACTTGGTAGCTGCTCAAGCACACCAAGGCTCGGAAGAAAGGAGCCGAGCACATGAAGACTGTGCGGAAGGCAGTCACGCCCTCGCCAGGAGCAGATATCGGTACAAAGGTCTGACTCCTTCGTGACATCTCCTCGTGATCCGTCGGATAGTCTCCAATTCATAAGTTCTGATACTTGAACTCTTGAAGGACTCTAACTATGACAAGCTCTATTCTTTTGGATCTGCGAACGATGCTTCTGGAAAGGCACGCACAGCATGTCGTGCTCATCCACTTTCCGATCGCGCTGTTTATGAGCGGTGTAGTTTTCGATCTCTTATCACGAGGGAAACGCGATTCGCAGCTTGCTCGCGCCGCGTATCTCAACTTATCCGTTGCCGCCCTGACGATACTGCCGGCAATCATCACAGGCGTGCTGGCGTGGCAGTTCGCCTTCGGCGGGACACCGCTCGACGGCATGATATTGTTCCACCTCATCGCAGCCTCAGTCGCCGGCGTATTGGTAGTAGCGTCCTGGTGGATACACTGGCGGAGGCGCAGATCCGAACTCCTGCGACTCTTTCGCTACCGCATTCCTCTCGAACTACTCGGAATCGTAGTCATCGCGGTCGCAGCACACACAGGAGGGTTCGTGAGCGGCGTGAACCAATAAAGGCTTCTGTTCCCTGTTTCCCTATCTCTGGATGTCATCCTGAGCGTAGCGCCAAAGGCGCGATCTTTTGACTGATGGCGGTAAAGGCCACTCCTAAGGATCAGATCAAAGGCTTCTCGATAATTTCATGGATTTGCAGGGCACTCCAGACCGCTGCAAGTGTAGTATCCATGTGCAGGAAAGGGTGAACCATGATCAGAATCAGGAAATCCATTATCGATGCGGTAAAAAACGCTGTCACTCCTCAGGACCTCTATCCGGCGCTTCAGCTGGCCATCAGCCTTGAACTTTCGACGATTCCGGTCTACCTTTGCGGACTTCTTACGCTGAAGGAAACAGGCACTGGTCAGGCCAACGCCGGCGTTGCCGAGATTATGACGTCTGTCGTAAACGAGGAGATGCTCCACATGTGCATCGCCGCAAATACGCTGATCGCCTTGGGCGGCACGCCGGTTATGAATACGGCAGCCGTCGTTCCCGCTTATCCAGGTCCCCTTCCTGGCGATACCGACGATGGCCTGATCGTTCACCTGCTTCCGTTCTCGGCGGATGCCGTCTTGAACACATATATGCGAATTGAGGAGCCGGACGTGATCGTCCAGCCGTCAGGGGCCAAGATCCCGCTCCAGCCCGCGCCGCCGCCGCCGCCCGGGGAGTTCCAATCGATCGGCGACTTTTATCAGACGATTATTACCCAGCTCCAGGCGCTTCCTGCTGACTCAATTAACCCCGACCCCACTTCGCCCAATCAAATGAACCAGGTGGTAGAGGTCTTTTTCACCACGCCCGCACTGCCGGCTGCCATAACGGATATCAAATCGGCCATCGCCGCGCTTAACATCATCATCGATCAGGGCGAGGGGTCGTCCGCCAGCCCTGAAGAAGTCGATCCCCTGGATTCCAACGAGACAGCTGCACACTTCTACCGTTTTGCCGAAATCATTATGGGCGGGTCGATCGTGATCAGCGGCAACACCTATGACTTTTCCGGATCACCCGTGACCTTCGATGCCTCCCCATCGGGCATCTACAACATGTACCCCGATCCAACGCTGGCGGTAATGGAAACTCTTCTTTCCGCCAGCGACTTCCAAACCTGCCAGAACTTCAGCGCGGCCTATACAGCTCTCCTGGACGCACTGAATTCCGTGTTCAATGGAAATCCGAACGGCATCAACGACGCAATCAACAACAACATGTTCGCCCTGCCAGCCGCGGCAAGCAGCGTTCTTGCCATCCCGGCAGGCACAAGCGGAAATACAGCAGGTCTTTGCTTCGAACTCTTTCGTCCACCCTCATGACCAGAGGGTGTAAGCGCCGAAAGTTGCTCGCCGGTGGCAGGTGGCACACACAGGAGGGTTCGTGAGCGGCGTGAATCAGTAAAGGCTTCTGTTCTCTGCTCCCTATTACCCGGATGTCATCCTGAGCGTAGCGCCAAAGGCGCGGAGTCGAAGGACCTGCTTTTACTCCGCGATGGGCGGTGCCCCTCGATAAGTAGGAAGGCGTTGTCAAGACAGAAATATCCTAAGCGGTGCGAGAGCGCCGCGTGTTTTGCCAGAGAGGTTTGAGGACCAGAGCTCTGGGAACGTCACGCTGCATCACCCATTAGGTGGGAAGTTTTCCGCCCCACCAACCATCGATACGGCCATCAGCTACAGGCCATGATGCTTCTATGCGAACATCCGGCCTAGTGCCGGATGCGAGAGCGCTCAATCAACTCATCGGCCTGTTGGCTTCCGGCCAGGGGCACCCGTCGAGCTGCTCTCGATGTGGGCGATCTCCGGATAGCCGACGTTTTGCCTGAGCATCCAGTAGAGTCGCACTGCTAACTTCCTGGCCGCCGCCACCTTGGCCACGCCCTTGGGCTTGGAGTGGCAGCGGGCCGCATACTGCCTGCGAAACCGGTCATCATAGCGCACCGCTGACTGCGCCGCTTCTACCAGCAGTTGTCGCACAAATCTGTTGCCCTGCTTGCTGATCGCGCCCAGCCGCTGCCGCCCGCCTGAGCTGTGCTCGCTCGGAATCAGCCCCAGATAGCTGGCCACCTGCCCGCTGTGCTCGAAGCGGCTCACCTCGCCGATGGTCAGCACAAAAGCCAGCGCGGTGATCGGACCCACGCCCGGCTGCGTCATCAGCAGCCGCGCCTGTGCATGATCCTGGGCCGCATGCTCCACCGCCGCGTCCAGCTCGCCGATCTGCGCGTCCAGGTCTGTCAAGCAGCGCCAGCAGATCTTCGCGCCGCCGCCCCGCCCAACCCGGCAAGGAGAGTTTTTCCAGATCAGCCCTCCCCCGAACGCTCCACAAACTGCTTCGCTTCTGTAAGCCGCGATTCATGGCCAGATGCTGCAGTCCGTTCTTTACCCGCGCGCGTATCTCCACCAGCTTGTGACGGTGAATCAGCAGCTGACGCAGATCCCGCTGCTCGGCCGTCGGCACCCACAGTCGCGGAAAGCGGTTCTCCATCAGCAGCTTCAGAATGTGGCCCGCATCGCGCCGGTCGGTCTTCTGCCGGCGCACATAGCTGGCCCGGATCTGCGCCGCATCCCCGATCCACACCTGATGGCCCAGCCGCTCCAGCAGTTCGATGAACCACTGGCTGTTGCCGCAGGCTTCCATGCCCACCAGCGCCGGCGCATCCAGCGCGCGATAAAACCGCTCTGCCTCGCCCTCGCCGTTGACCAGCTTGTGTTCGCTGATCTCCCCGGTCTCCACATCGAAAACCGCTATCTGCTGCCACCGCGGATGAAAATCACACCCTACAATCTTCATGAAGGCTTCTCCTGATCCAGCAGCTCTGGTCCTCAACCAAAAGCTAACCGATTCGCTGAAGCCTTCCTACTTATCCCATCAATTCAAGCCCGACGTTGGCTTGAGTGGGGTACTAGCCGAGCTCTGATGCCTGATCCCTGTTCCCTGAAACTACACCGGCTGCCACAACTCTACCCGGTTCCTTCCGGGTCGGTGAACCTCGCGAACTTTCGCCACGGGACGAAATCTATAACAATGGAATATAGCGTAGACGTCAAAACGTTTGCTTACTGAAGACCGCCGCTTCTGGAGACAGATGAACTGCGAAAAAATATCGCGCATCTATGAATCGTATTTTGGATTGCAGGATCTACTTCGCTTCGAGGAAATAGCATCCCTCCCTTTCGTGCGGGGCCAGGTGGTTCTCCATCGTGATCACGCTTCGCAACTTGCTGCCGAACTGAATCGACTTGGCGTGGAGGCCGGCTTGGATGGCACCCTATTGCAAGAAAAGGTCGCAAAACGGATAAGTGACCTCAAAAAACTGAAGACCCCTGATGTCGACGCTCCCAATGCGGCGGCAACAGCAAGAAAAAGGCAAACCAAGCGTATACAGAATCTGACCTGCCCCGTTTTTCTCAGCCATTCATAACTGGAGATTCTCGGTTTAGGTTTGGCTTCGGAGATACTCGTCGCCGCCGTCGGGCTGTGGGAATGTGGGAAGCGTTGTTGGCCTTCCACATCTCCATAGCCTGCACTTCTGCCGGAACTCCTCCGGCGTGCGGTAGTCTAGCGAACTGTGCGGCCTCTCGCAGTTATACTCTTGCCGCCAGTTCTCCAACGTCGTGCGCACATCGTTCAGCGTGCGAAACCAGTGGCGTTCAAACACTCGTCTCGCAGCCGTCCGTGAAAGCTCTCCACATGTCCGTTCTGCATGGGCTTGCCCGGCTGGATATGTATCAGTGTGATCTTGTGTTCCTCCGCCCAGCCAATCATTCTCCGCGAGGTGAACTCCGGACCATTGTCGGAGCGCACGCTCTCCGGCGCGCCACGCTCGGCGATCAGCCGCTCCAGCACGCGGATCACGCGCCCGCTGCCCAGGCTGGTGTCGGCCTCCAGCGCCAGACACTCCCGCGTGTAGGCGTCCACCACGCTGAGGATGCGCACCATCCGTCCGCTCGCCAGCCCGTCGACGATGAAGTCCATCGCCCACTCCTGGTTGGCCCGCTGCAGCCGCGGCTCGGCCGGCATCGCGCACCAGCCGCTTGCGCCGCTGCCGCCGCACCATCAGCCCTTCCTCGCGATACAGCCGATAGACTCGCTTCACGTTCACCGCCTGGCCGTGGCGCTCAACAGCACGTGCAGTCGCCGATACCCATAGCGCGGCTTCTGCCGCGCCAGCTCCACCAACTTCCCGCGCAGCTCCGCATTGCGATCCGGCCTCGGCTCATAGCGATAACTGGTGCGATCCACGTCCAACAGCCTGCAGGCCGTCGTTCGCTCAGCCCACTCGCTCCGAACGAACGCCACGTCTTGCCGCAAACCGACAAGCTCCAGCCGTTTTTTCGGATCACCGCTTTCAGCGCTTCCCGGTCCAGACTCAGATCGGCCACCAGATGCTTCAGCCGCCGGTTCTCGTCCTCCAACTGCCTTCAGCCGTTGCGCCTCGCTCACTTCCATCCCGCCATACTTCGACTTCCAGCCGTAGAATGTCGCCGCGCTGATCCCATGCTCCCGGCACAGATCCGCCGTCTTCACTCCGGCCTCATGCTGCTTCAAAATCCCAATGATCTGCTCTTCCGTGTATCGGCTCTTCTTCATCGCAGTCCTCCCTCTCAGATTACGGGAGAACTCCAGTTTTCCTTGGCTGAGTTTTTCGGGGGCAGGTCGAAGCTGACATTGAGGCTCAGCGACGAAATCGAAATCGCGTTGAAGCGAGTGTACGAAAACGCCAACGACGAGAATTGGGGCGAAGCTCAAGTTCGTCCTGAAAGCCCGCATAACGTGGTGGCGAGTGTAGCAACCACCGCAGTCGCCTGCCTGGCAATGTTGAGACTCTCAACGTCTGACTCCCAGAAGAAACTAGCAGAATCTGCTGCCAAATGGCTGATTCAGCAACAAACGAATGACGGCGCTTGGTGCACTGATTTTGAAATGAAGACAGAGCCGGATGTATTCATAACTGTAGTCGTTTGTGAGGCGCTCGTACGAGCCGAAGTTCCGGGCATTTCTCACTCTCTAAGACGCGCGAAGAGCTGGCTGATGTCGCAGCAAAACGAACTTGGGTTCTGGGAAGAGGATGGATTCGACTATTCCCTTTGCACTGTGATCGTTCTAGAAGCACTAGATGCCCTCCGATATCTGCCAACGATGCCGGCCGATCCTTACTTCATCGCAGCGGAGGGATTCCTTCGAAGATCCTTTAGATTTCTTCGAGAGGATAACCCGACATCGCGTCGGCTGGCTGTCATTGCAGCACACCAAGGCCTGGAGTCGTTGCTCTACTCTTTTCTCAATCATGAACAGAGGAACATTTGGAAAGATCACGCCGAGACAATCGGCTTCAGACAAGCGTTGAAGGATTTCCAGGAGCAACTCAAGTTCAAGAAAGTTCTAAAGGGCAACGAGATCATCCCAGACCGAAGCCAGCTCGAATCACTCGCACACCTGAGAGATGAGATCATCCATAAGGCGGCTGATGTCACGGAGGCCAGCGTACGCCCGCTGATAGAAGTAGCGTGGCGGTTTGCATCGAAGTATTCACGCGAGGTACTTAAGGTCGATTTGCTGTATTGAGTATGCTTACCCGGCCAACGGGAGCGCGTTTTATCGCCGGTGGCCCACCCAAGCTCTCTGTTGGCTTCAGTGGATAATGCCTGATTCCCTATCCCTGAAAACTACGCCGGCGGCTGCCACAACTCCACCCGATTCCCTTCCGGATCGGTGAACCAGCCGAAGCTGCCATACTCGTGCTTTTCCCTCTTCGGATCGACCTCGACCCCGGCGGCGATCAGCGCGTCGAGCAGCGCGTCCACATCGTCCACCTGAAAATTGAGCATCGCCGGCTGGCTCGTCGGGAAGTAGTCCGACCCACGCTTAAAGAACGAAACCACCACCGGACCACGCTGGTCCTCCGCTTCAAACATCCAGCTGCCATGCTGCCGCTTCAGCCCCAGATGCTTCTCGTACCACGCATACAGCGCCTCCGGATCGTTTGCCCGCAGAAACGCCCCGCCAATCCCCGTCGCCCTAGCCATCTCTAACCCTCCCCCGCCATTATTCGGGAATTACCCCGACAGGGCAAACATCGGGAAATCTTGGTGGTGACAAGGAAATCAAACCTTGTCACTACCGAAATCTCAGAGTCCCAAAGGGACGAAACAATCTGTAGCCCGGCACGGCAGTGCCGGGAAAGGGAGGCAGAATCCCTCGAGTCCCGCTAGGGACGGCACATCAATTTTCCGCGATCATGGCGTGCGCTGGAGCCTGCCGGTCAGAGACTAGTTGGCCGACAATTTCCCCCAACCAGCTACAATAGAAATAGAGAGACAAAGAAAGCCCGGCTAGCGCAGCCGGGCTTTCTTATTCCCAAAATGAAACCTGCTTTTCCTGTCTTAGGTGAGCATAAGTAATTTGTTTTCTTGTATATCCCTGTAAGCGTCAGATTCCATGGTAGATACCGGCGACGTATGGCCTAAACCTATTGGAATCATGTAACTAGCAAAATGGGGGGAGGGGGGTACACCCTCCCCCCGTCGCAAAATCCAACTAGAGCGCCTTGAAGAGCGTTCCCTGCTGTTCGATGGCCGCGATTACCTGAGTCAGAGCTGTCTGCTGGGTCTCCGCAGTGCTCAACTGGGTCGCTACCTTGGCGGTGTCTGTCTGGATAAGGTCGTCCTGCGCGGAGAGCAGCTGCACCGACTCGCTCGAGGCGTAGTTGCTCGACGCCGTCAGCCGGTTGATCGAGTTGTCGATGATCGCCCGCTGCTGATCCACGTAGCCGAGCGACTGGCTCAGCTGAGCCAGGTCGGCTACGGAGGTGGCCGAAGGGGCCCCCGATGAAAAATCGGCGATCAGGCTGTTGAGCGACCCCAGCACATTGCCGCCCGCCACGGTGAAGATCTGATCGCCGGGAATGTTGGTCTGGATCTTCTGCCCGGACGGCGTCTCGACGTAACTCACATCGTTGTCTCCCTGGTAGGCAACGGTGGCCGGCGACGTCGCGGTGTTGAGCGTGAACGGCTGCGTGCCCCCCTGGCTCCCCGAAAAAATATACCGTCCCAGGTACGACGAGTTTGCCAGCGACAAAACTTCGTCGCGGATGCCGGTCAGCTCGGTCGCGACTGCCTGCAGGTTGTTGGCATTGAGCACGCCATTGTTCGCCTGCGTCGCGAGCGAGATGGCCGATGTCAACTGCGTCACCACATTGCCCAGCGCCGAGTCGCTCACCTGCAGCAGGTTCTCCGCCGAGTTCGCCGTCGTCGAGAACGTGTCGTCCGCGCTCAGCTGCGAGGAAAGCAGGACGTTCTGGCCCGCGGCAGCCGGGTTGTCGCTCAGCGAGTTCACCTTCACCCCGCTCGAAAGCTCTTCGGTAAGCGTCTGCTCGTTCAGACTGGTCGAGTCGAGCGAGCTGACGAGATTCGCTACATAATCGGGGGCTTGCTCGAGAAAGGCGTCGACGGCAGCCTGGCCGTCGCTCGCCAGGTTGACGTGGTGGCCATCGGCTTCAAGCCCGCGGGTCAGGAATATGCCCAAAGCTCGATCGTCTTCCGCGACCAGAAACCTCATGCTTGTATCTCCCGAGCTTGCGTAATTCACCGCTCGCATGAACAACATCTCGTGTCTCGGAATCAGACACAAGAAGAGATTGATGGCGCAAATGTGCTGTGTTCGGAGATGGGAATTGTTAGCGAGCGGAGTTCAAAGTGGGATGCGATGCGGAGAATTCTTACTTTGGCTGTTGACGAAACGAGATCAGGCGAAACTCCTGGTAGAAAAATAAATATCTGCGATTCGCCTTTTATTCGCTATAATTCCCGCATGGCCGTTACCCGCCGCCAAAAAGAGGTGCTCGATTTTATTTCGGGCTTTGTGCAACGCAATGGGTACTCCCCGTCCTTCGAGGAGATCGCCCATGGCCTTAACCTGCGGTCGCTGGCGACCGTGCATAAGCACATCACCAACCTGCAGCAGAAGGGTCTGCTGCAAAGGGCACATAATCGGAGCCGGTCGATCGATGTGCTGCCGCCGCGGGCGAAGCCGCGGCCGGGGGACCGGATTCCGCTGGTAGGGCGGATTGCGGCGGGGTTGCCGCTGGAGAGTGTCGAAACCTCGGAGAGCATTTCCCTGAGCGATATTGTCGGCAATCGGGAGGCGTTTGCGCTGCAGGTGCGGGGCGACTCGATGCGCGACGAGCATATCGTCGACGGCGACTATGTATTTGTCGAACGGGTTGCGGTGGCGCACGAAGGGGATATCGTGGTCGCGCTGGTGCGGGGGGCGGAAACCACTCTCAAGCGGTACTACTTAGAAGGTTCGCTAGTCCGCTTGCAGCCGTCGAATACGGAGATGGATCCGATTTATGTTCCGGCTGCGCAGGTTGCGATTCAGGGTCGGGTTCTGGGAGTGATGAGGAAGTACTGATGGCCTCAGGGTACCCCCACCCCCCTCCCCCCTTTATCGCCTCGTTTTTCTCTAACTCATTCATTTCATTCGGGTTCATTAAGGGGTCGACTTGCAACTAATTCATAACAAGGTACCTTTACCCAAGTAATAGATAAGAAAGGCGTTACTCGAAGGTCTTCGAGGCCCTCTGATCTTTGGGAATAAGAAAAGCCTGCCGTGTGGCAGGCTTTTTCTTCTCTAACTCTATTATAGCTGGCGGACGGTA
Source organism: uncultured Acidobacteriota bacterium (assembly GCA_963735555.1). Taxonomy (GTDB): domain Bacteria; phylum Acidobacteriota; class Terriglobia; order Terriglobales; family Acidobacteriaceae; genus Silvibacterium. The sequence goes on along the minus strand of CAVTLP010000009.1, from coordinate 51,301 downwards.
ATTGCAGGCCAAGTCTCTTCAGGCATTGGGTGAGGAGTGCTTACCCGGCTTGACTTCGATTTCGTTCACGACCTGCTGGACATTGGGGACTTCCTTGGCGAGCTTTGCCGCTTCCCTCTTCTGCGCCTCGGTCTTCACGGAGCCCTTGAGCATCAGCGTGCCGTTCTTGGCGGAGTAGTCGATGCTCTGGTCGTCGAGGTTCTTGTGAGCCTTGATCTCAGCCTTGTAGTTGCTCTCAATGGCGCTGTCGAGATTGGAGTCTACGGATTTCGCCTGGCTCTCGGCGCCCGGAGGCCGCACACCAATTTCGTCGGCGATGGTGTAGTCAGGAGCCGATTGTTTGGCGAGAGTTTCTGCCTGTGTTTTCTGGTCCTGCGAATCGACGTTGCCGGTCAGTGTCATGACGCCCTTGTCCTGATCCTGCGATACGCTGACATCTTTCAGGTTGCTGCTGTTAAGAGAATTGGTGACGGCCGATTTCTCGTCCGGATGGGCCGGCTTGTTCTGACATCCCGCGATGGCCAAGGTGCCTGCCAATACAGCGACCGATCCAATGAAGAACTGCTTGCGGTGATTCTGAGTGGGTTCCATATTTCCTGCTCCTTGGGGGAAACTGCGATGTACTTCACAAGATGGGATGCGGATCGCGACGCATTTTGCGCGCCCCTGTGAGCAGGAAAAATATTTAATTCGTGAGCAACGATTTGTTGAGATTTGGCATGCGAGACTGGTAACTTTGCGCCCAGATAACGCGCTTGGCACCGACTGGTTGGGTGATCACTCACCCGGAATGGGCAATGGGTATCACATTCTCTGCCAGGTGCACGACTTTCTATTGACTTAATGCCACTTTCACCGAATCGCATCACGGCTGGCTGGTAAATGAGAGTGATATGCTGCATGCTGCCTCGAAAACACTCACGGGAAGAGGTCGAGGGTGGCAGGAGACGGGACCATGCAGACAAAACTCACTCGGAGAAGTGCCCTTAAAGGGATCGCAGCAACTGCTTCGCTACCATTGATATCGCGAATCGCCTTTGCAGGGTCCGGCGAGCCACGCAATATCGGACCCGCCTCCTTCGACGAAGGCTGGCTCTTTTTGCGGGGCGACGCCGCCAACGCTCAAGACATGAGATTCGACGATTCTGCCTGGCGAAAAGTCGACCTGCCCCACGACTGGTCCATCGAAGACCTGCACTGCGTATTCCGAGACGAATGGCAGCGCCGCCATATGGGAAGACTGCAATTGTCCTGAAACGGTGGGTCCTTTCAGCAGAATGCACAGCGAAGGCAAGGGGGCCACGGGCTGGGTGGTCGGTGGAACCGGATGGTATCGCAAGAGCTTTGCAACACCTGAGCTACCGCAGGGTGGCCGCGCGATTCTGCTCTTCGACGGCGTCTATCGCAACTCGGAAATGTGGGTCAACGGCAAAGAGGTAGGCCGGCACGCGTATGGCTACTCTCCTTTCTATTTCGATGTCACCAGCTATTTGAATGAGCGCGGCGCCAACGTGCTTGCCATGAAGGTCAATAACAACGGAAAGAACAGCCGCTGGTATTCGGGATCCGGCATCGATCGTCATGTTTCGCTCATCACCACCGGACGTGTCAGCATTCCGGTCTGGGGCGTCCATGTGCAACCGTCCAAAATCTCGACTGCCAGTGCCACCGTCACAGTCGATGTGCAGTTAATCAATCACGATTCTGCCGCGGCGACAGCAACGGTCGCGTGCAAGCTTGTGGACGAACAAGGGCGCACAGCGGCCACAGCGCAATTGGACAAGCGATTGGCGGCCAATGAAAGCGGTGAGGTGCAGCTGATCGCGCAAATGACGCAGCCACAGCTCTGGTCTCCCGCCTCGCCAAATCGATACACAGCAGAGGTTGAAGTTTCCATCGCGGGCAGGGTAGCCGATCGTACCACCGCCCCATTTGGTATTCGCACCATTGAGGTCGATGCGGAAAAAGGCTTGCGCATCAACGGCGACCCCATACAAGCTGAAGGGCGCGTGCGTCCACCACGACAATGGCCCTCTGGGTTCCGCAGCTATCGATCGCGCAGAGGAGCGCCGCGTCGAATTGCTAAAAGCAAATGGATTTAACGCCATCCGATGCAGTCACAATCCGCCCTCAACCGCATTTCTCGACGCCTGCGACCGCCTCGGTATGTTGGTAATCGATGAAGCATTCGACATGTGGACTGTTCAGAAGAATCCCGACGACTACCATCTCGACTTTAAGGAATGGTGGAAGCGCGATCTGGACGCCATGGTCCTGCGCGACCGCAACCATCCCAGCGTAATCATCTGGAGCATCGGCAACGAAATTCCCGAGCGGGTCGAGCCCGAAGGGGTGCAGCTTGCCAAAGAACTGTCCAGTCGGGTTCGCGAACTGGACGCGACCCGGCCGATCACCGCGGCTATCCCATTTTTCTTTGATGCCAAGAAGCCTCGACCGTGGTCGGACAGCGACCCGGCATTCCAGTACCTCGACATTTGTGGCTACAACTACGAAGCGATGAATTACGAACCCGACCATCAAAGGCATCCATCACGGGTGATGATGGGGACTGAGTCATTTCCGGTAGAGGTCGCGGAAAACTGGGAGCTGATCAACAAGCATAGCTATGTCATCGGCGACTTTGTCTGGACGGGAATCGACTACATTGGTGAATCCGGTATCGGCGCCGCGCGGCTGACTCCAGAGGTTAACCCGTTCATGCCGCCGCCGCCACCCGGCCCGACACCCGAGCAGCTTGCGGCGATGGGCATTCACCTGCCCAAGAACACCGCCATGTCTCAGCCGTCCTTTCCGTGGTTCAATTCCTACTGCGGCGACATCGATCTGATCGGAAACAAAAAGCCGCAGAGCTATCTGCGCGATGTCGTGTGGGATCGCAGCACACTCGAGATGGCCGTCGTGCGTCCCCTGCCCAGGGACCGCAAGCAGCAGATCACGCCATGGGGCTTCTACGATGAGCTGCGCAGTTGGACCTGGCCGGGCAATGAGGGCGATTCACTAACCGTGCGCGTATACAGCAAGGGCGAAGGCGTTCGTTTGACGTTGGACGGGAAGGCCATCGACCCAGCGAAGTCAGAGAATCCGGCTCCCTTCGTCACCGAGTTTGTCCTTCCGTATGCGCCTGGAGAACTCAAAACCTCGGCTGTGGTCAACGGCCGCACCGTCGAGCAGGTTCTGCGCACCACCGGAGCTCCGAGCCAGATCGTGCTGCTCGCCGACCGCACCCGCCTTCGCGCCGACCGCAACGATCTGTCCTATGTCATGGTGGAGGTGCAGGACGAAGCAGGAAACGCGATCGCCGATGCCGTGCTTCCGATTCAATTCACGGTAAGCGGCCTGGGCGAACTTGCGGGTGTCGGCAATGGGAACCCGCATGACATGGCCAGCTTCAGGATGCCGCACCGAAACACTTTTCATGGCAGGTGTCTCGCCATCCTGCGCCCCACCGGCACACGTGGCACTATCACTCTTGAAGCCCGAGGAGAGAATCTTCGCTCCCGTGCCGTCACGGTAGAAGTTGGCTGATATTGCTCCGAGTGCCTTACAGCGCGTAGGTCGTCTCGGGTCAGCGGCGTCTGCGGCGGGCGAAGAGCAAACCGAAAACAATTCCGCCGACGACCGCGGCGGCCAGCTTCTTTCGGCTGGTAATAGGAATGAAGCGGGTGGGCTGGTCGCTGATCTCGATCACGCCGACGGGAATGGTGCGCACACCTGCGCCGCCTCCTCCGCCTTCGCCTGTTGCGCTCGAATTGCCGACACCGCCGGTGCCCGCTCCAGCACCGAATCCATACACGATTTTTGCGACGGGAATGATGGTCTTGCCCTGCGCGGTGATGGGTTCGCCGTAAACGGTTTTTACGCCGGCGTGGCCGAGAATGCTTTCTCTCAACGATTGCAAAAGAGCAACACTGCCCATGGGAGATCTCCTTGGAGGAACCATTATCCTCCATGTGCCGCGGGTGTGCACGTGGCGATCTGTCGCGGCTTCTCCGCTAAAAAAGCGGCCCGACCATATGAGCGGCCGGGCCGATGGGTAGGCAATGCAAGCTTGTTAGCAGTTCTCCAGCCGATGCAGAGAAGAAAGGTAATGGCAGAAGGCGAAGAGCGGCGACTGCGACCTGTTGCATCGCGTGGATTCTTCACTTCGCTGCGCTACGCTCAGAAGGACCTCCTTTATACCGTCGACCGAACTACTTCAGCGGCCGAGGCCGGTGGCCAGAGTCTTCACCATGGTGCCGTTGGCATCGTCATCTTTAACGGCCCAGACGAATGCGCCGCCGAGGCCTCCGGGGACGCGGAAGTCGATGTAAAGCGCCTTGAGAAAGGCCGTGTCCGGATCGTCATAGGTGTAGAAGGTCTGGCTGGTGGGGCTGTAGAGAGAGACGGCGATCCGGCTGGGATCGAAGTAGCTTTTATAGCCGTTGGCGGTAAGGGTTGAGAGCGTGGCATACGTAGCGGTGCCGGGAGTGAGCAGCGTGTCGCAGCCGGGGGTGTTGCCGCTGAGATCGGTGCAGGGGCCGGTTCCGTTGGAGAGCAGTACGGCGGAGGGTCCGGTGGAGGTCTGGTAGAGGCCGTGGTTCTTGTTAGGGACGCCGGTCCATCCGGCGGCGTAGAGGGGCACGCCCATGACGTACTTCTGCGGAGGCACGCCGGCCGTGAGGTAGGCGGCGACGGTGTCGTCGATGTCGAGATGCTGGCCGAAGGCGGGGTCCTGCCGGGAATCAAACAAGGGTGAGGCGTCGTTGGTGGTGCTTTCCCAGGTTCCGGCGTAGTTGTAGCCGTCGATGGTGATGAAGTCGACCTGTTTGGCGGCGTTCTTCAGGTCGATGTTGGTGTAGTTCTGGGCGCCGGCGGGTCCGTCGAAGCTGAGGACATACTTTTTGCCGGTCTGCGCGCTCAGGGTGTTGAGCTGGTTGCGGAACTCCTGAAGAAGGAGGGTGAAGTTCTGCTTGTCGGCGGCGGCGGGGAACTCCCAATCGAGGTTAAAGCCGTCGAAGAGGCCAGGTGCGGTGATGTTTCCGTTCCAGTCGCTGCCCACGTTTCCTACTATGAACATGTTGATGCAGGCAGAGGCGAGAGCCTGTCGGCCGGCCTGCGAGCTGGCGGCGGTCGAAAAGGCCTGCGCCTGAGCTGCGCTGGCTCCGCCGAGAGAGATGAGAGGCTTGAGATTGGGGTGAAGCTGCTTGAGCTTGAGGATCTCGGCGAAGTTGCCGAAGAGCGGCCAGGTGTCGGGAATGCCGCCGACGGGGGGAAGATACGGGGTTTCGAAATCAGCCCAGGCATCGGCGATGACGCAAGTGTTGGCGGAGGGATCAGAGGCGCTGGCGGAGACGTCTCCGAAGGCGTAGATGAGGTGCGACAGCTTGGCGGCTGAGCCGTTGCTTTCGAGATTGGCGAGATTGTAGTTCGCATAGTAGATGCTCCATTCTTCGAAGAATCCAGCCAGAATTTTGCCCTGGCTGGCTGGGTTCTGGGCGAATGCGGGAGCAGTGGTTGCGGCGAGAGTGAGTAAGCTCACAAGCAGAGCGAGGGAAGTGCGGACGGAAAACTCTTTTTTCATTGGAGACGCCTTTCAAGGTAAAAGTCCGGACGGGCGCAGTATAGACCTCTATACGTATAAATGTCTGCATAGATTTTAATGGGAATTTGGCGGGATAAATGTGGAGTCAAAACGCGACTTTCGGGTTGGTTTCGCGTCATTGCTAGCAGCAGGAGTTCTCCATGTCCGTGACTCGGCGTGCATTTATGAAGGGCGGCGCGATGGCTGTGGTCGGCGCTTCTGCCGTGCCTTCGTTTCTTACCCGCAGCGTGCTGGGACAGGCGACTACGGCGCAGGCCCAGGGGAAAAAGCTAGTGGTCATCTTCCAGCGGGGCGCGGCGGATGGGTTGAATATCGTCGTTCCACACCGGGAGAAGACCTATTACGAGCTACGGCCGACGATTGCGATTCCGCAGAACCAGGTGATCGACCTGGACGGGTTCTTTGGACTGCACCCTTCGATGCAGTCGCTCAAGCCGCTTTGGGACCAAGGGCATCTGGCCTTGGTGCATGCGTGCGGGTCACCCGATCCGAGCCGGTCGCACTTCGATGCGCAGGACTTCATGGAGTCTGGCACGCCAGGGTTCAAGGCGACTCCCGATGGCTGGCTGAATCGGGCGCTGGCGGCTGAAGATGCGGCGCGACCCGGGCATGAGAAATCGGCTTTCCGCGCGGTGGCGCTGGGGACACAGCTGCCACGGACTCTGGAGGGCAGGGTTCCGGCGGTGGCGATCGGCAACCTGAAGGACTTTAACGTGGGCGGCCAGAATCCGGCGGCGGCTCCGATCTCAAACAGCTTTGAGTCGATGTACGACCAGTCGGTCAACGCGGTGCTGCATGGCACGGCGGCCGAAACTTTCGAGGCGGTGAAGATGCTGAAGGCGACCGATCCAGGAAAATATGTGCCGGCGGCGGGAGCGCGGTATCCCAATGGAGCCTTTGGCAACAGCCTGAAACAGGTGGCTCAGCTGATGAAGGCAAACCTGGGGGTAGAGACGGCGTTTGCGGACATTGGCGGGTGGGATACACACCAGAATCAGGGCAGCGTGAATGGCCAGCTCTCCAACCGTCTGAAGGAGTTCAGCGAATCGATTGCGGCCTTCTGGACGGACATGGGCGACGACGCGGAGAACATTACGCTGGTTACGATGTCGGAATTTGGACGCACCGTGCACCAGAACGGTACGGGTGGAACGGACCACGGTCATGCCAATGTTATGTTTGTGTTGGGCGGAGCTGTGGCGGGCGGCAAGGCCTACGGGAGGTGGCCCGGGATGGATAAGAACCAGCTCTACGAAGAGCGGGATCTAGCCATCACGACGGACTTCCGGCAAGTCCTGGGTGAAGCGGCGCTCAAAACGCTGGGAGCCAGAAACCTGGAGATCGTGTTCCCAGGAGCATCTTTACAAAGCAATTACTTCCTCAATTTTCTTAAAGTATGACTTGAAGGCATCAGAGTGGTAACTCTTGGTTTTCAACAGGTTTTCCACAGCGTCTTCCTTTCTGAGAGCACAACCGCACTGGTCACCATGAAGCATAGGTCGTCCCCTTTGCTTTCCCTTCATGCCCTGAATTAAACTCGTCTCTGCCCTTCCCACGCCCGCTCTAAAATCTTCAATACAAAGGGAAAATCATGAGTGCTACCACTGCCGTGCAGGTCACGCCTGAGCGGATCATGCAGTTCGCTTGGGGCTATGCGGCTCCACTCGTTCTTGAAGCTGCCATTCGTCATAATGTTTTCGATGCTCTCGACTCCGGCCCGAAATCGCTGGAAGAGATACAGGTCGCCACAGGGGCGTCCGCGCGCGGCCTCGCAGCAATCTCGAATGTGTTGGTCGGTATGAACTTTCTGGCCAAAGATGGAGGCGGACGATATTCCCTGACTCCAGAAAGCGCCGCATTCCTGGTGAGGAGCAAGCCCAGCTTTATGGGCGGATTGATTCTGCACACCAGCGAGCAGCTGATTCCGAAGTGGCTCAAGTTGAACGAGATTGTAGAGACGGGCAAGCCTCTGGCGGCTGTGAACCAGGAAGCGACCGGCGGGGTATTCTTCGAACAATTCGTGGTGGATATCCTTCCGATGAGCTATCCGGCTGCGAAGACGCTGGCTGCTTCATTCAGCCTGTCTGACGCCGCGGAGCCCGTAGGAGTTCTCGACCTTGCCGCAGGTTCGGGAGTCTGGGGCATTGCGCTGGCCCAAAGCTCGCCAAGGGTGCAGGTGACGGCCGTAGATTGGCCCGAGGTGCTTCCGATTACGGAGAAGACGGTAGCGCGCTTTGGTCTGAACGAGCGCTTTAAATTCGTGAGCGGCGATTTGCTTTCAGCAGATTTTGGTTCAGGGCACCAAATTGCGACGCTGGGCCACATCCTGCATAGCGAAGGAGAAGCGCGCAGCCGGTCTCTGCTTGCGAAGACGTTCGCGGCGCTGGCTTCGGGCGGCACGATTGCGATTGCGGAATTTCTGGTGAACGAGGATCGTACGGGACCGTTGAACGGACTCATCTTCGCTGTGAACATGTTGGTGAACACGGAGCACGGAGGAACCTACAGTTTTGAGGAGATCAGCGGTTGGCTGGCCGAAGCTGGATTTGTGAACGCGCGAAAACTCGACTCGCCCGGACCGTCGCCGCTGATTTTGGCCACAAAACCTTAAAGACAGGGATTAGGTGTGAAGTTGCAATAGGTTGTTGTCCATTCGATCCGGATCAGAGAAGCTGATGGTGACCAAACCGCAGCTTTCCAGGAAAGGAGATCGAATGGACTACCACCAGAATGCCCGACTAACGATCCACCGTCGAGAGCAGTTAGCCAGAAAAGTGATGGAAGAAGGGAGCACGCTGAAGCGGGCGGCGGCTATCTTCGGCGTGAGCGCCAGGACGGCGGGGAAATGGGTCCGGCGCTATCGCGAACTGGGCGCTCTGGCGCCTCAGGGATCGCAGTTCGCGGCCGCAGCGCTCACCGCGGCAGACGAGTTTTTCCTTAGTGGAAAAGGTTTTGCTTTTGCGCCGCCAGCGCTGGACCGGCTGCCGGATCGCGCAGACCGTAGGCCTGAGCCGGGCCACCATCAGCCGCATCCTCTGCCGCCATCGACTCAGCCGTGTCCGCGATCTGGAGCCGCGTCCGGCGATACAGCGCTACGAACATGCCTCCCCCGGCGACCTGCTCCATCTCGACATCAAGAAGCTGGGCCGCTTCACCGCAGCCGGCCATCGCGCCGCATGGCGATCTGAAGCCGCCGCACCCGTGGCGTGGGCCTGGGACTATGTGCATCACGCTGGCCATCGACGACCACTCCCGCATCGCCTTCTCCGGAGATTTACCCCAACGAGAAAGCGGCCTCGGTGTCGGCATTCCTGCAAGCGGCTGTCGGCCGCCTATGCCCGACTGGGCATACGCATCCGCAGCGATCCTGACCGATAACGGGCCGGCCTACCACTCGCTGGCCTTCGCCCGGGCATGCACCGAACTGGGCCTGAAGCATCGCTTCACCCGGCCTTACACGCCGCGCACCAACGGCAAGGCCGAACGCTTCATCCAGACCGCGCTCAGAGAATGGGCCTATGCTCGGGCTTACGACCACTCAGAGCAGCGCAGCCTGCAACTCCGTTCCTGGCTGCACCAATACAATTGGCACAGGCCACACGGCGCACTCGGCCTTGCCCCGCCCATCAGCCGCTCCGGCCCGGAACGGAACAACCTGTTGAGCCTCCACAATTAGGGAATAGCCATTAGGGATCAGTAAATAAAACCACGTCTGGAAACCGGACGCGGGGCACCCAGCCATTCGGTTAGTCGAGGGATTCGGGGTGGAGGGCGATTTCCTTTTCGCCGGCGGCTTTCTTCTCCCAGTATTTGCGCACCCAGGCTTCAAAGGATTTGCCCGCCGCGGTGTCGCGTCCGGTGAAGGCAAGGGCGGCGATGTCGGAGTAGGGGATAGTAATCCTGGTCCGTTCGTTCGAAGGAATGATGCGGACGGCGGAATCGGCGAGCGTGGATCCAGCGCGGCGGTCGAAGACGTACCCGTTGACGGTTCCCCCATCCTTGAGGGTGAGGGTCACGTCGCCGCGGTAGTCGAAGGCCTTCTCGAAGGCGTCGTGGATCTCTTCGTCGCTGGCGAGCGACGGGAATCCATCCCTCGAGCTGCTCGCGCTCGCGCCCTTCGGCTACTTCGAGTTCATCAGGGTTGACGATGTGTGCCGGCTGGGCGGTCATGCTGTTGTTCCCTGCGTCTCGACGACGTTGACCTTAGTTTCGATCTGGATGAGCGGGTTGAAGCCGTGCACGGGTTTGGCCGGCTCGTTGAGCAGATCGAGCGCTCCGCTTGTCCTGATAAGCGTCGAAGAAGACAGCGATGGCGGTGTCAATGAGTCCGCGGAAGCGAGCCGAAGGTGTAGTAGACGCCTGAGGCTTCGTATCCAGAGTGGACCATGCAGTTGGCGCACTTGGGATTGCCGGATTCCGTTCCGTAGTTCGACCAGTCGGTCGTCTCGATCAGTTCCTGGAAGGTGTCGGCGTAGCCGTCCTGCAAGCAGGTAACAGGGCTTCTGCCAGCCGAAGACGCTGTAAGCAGGCATGCCCCATGGGGTGCAGGTGAACTCGCGTTTGCCCATGAGGAATTCCATGTACATGGGCGAGGCGTTGAACTTCCAGCGTCTTCTTGCGGTTGGAGAGGATGCCGCGGAAGAGGCGGCGGGAACGGGCGCGGCCCAGGAAATGCTTCTGATCCGGAGCCTTCTCGTAGGTATATCCGGGGGCAACCATCATGCCCTCGACGCCAACCTCCATCAGCTCGTCGAAGAAAGCGCGGACAGAGTTCGGGTCGGCTCCATCGAAGAGCGTGGTGTTGGTGGTGACGCGGAAGCCCGCGGCGATTGCGGCCTTGATGCCGTCGAGCGCGATGTCGTATCCGCCTTCGCGGCAGACGGAGAAGTCGTGGTGCTCGCGCTGGCCGTCGAGGTGAACGGAGAACGACAGGTACTTGCTCGGCTTGAAGAGGTGAAGCTTTTCCTTGAGCAATAGCGCGTTCGTGCACATGTAGACGTACTTCTTGCGCGCTACGAGACCTGCGACGATCTTGTCGATCTGCGGGATGCAGCAGCGGCTCGCCGCCGGGAATCGAGACCATCGGCGTGCCGGATTCTTCGACGGCGCGGAAGCACTCTTCGGGCGACGAGTTCCTGCTTGAGGATGTGCGCCGGGTATTGGATCTTGCCGCATCCGGCGCAGGCCAGATTGCAGCGGAAGAGCGGCTCGAGCATGGTGACGAGCGGGAAGCGCTTGCGCCCTTTCATCTTTTGCCGAGAACGTAGGTGGCTACCGTCCACGCCTGGGAAACTGGTACTGCCATTTTCCTCCTTGAGGGGCTTGGCAAAGCCCGGCCTGAAGGCCCTTCTTCTTGTTCGGCGCTCTTGCGCCGGTCTTTCAAAACTTAAAAGCAGATCCTTCGCTACGCTCAGGATGACAGCAAAGACTGACTATGCGGCGCGTTCCATCGCGCGCTTGTAATTTGTGAGCGCCAGCAGCGGGAAATAATCGCGGTACAAGTGATAGGCGAGATAAAAGACTCGCGGAAAGCCGGTGCCGGTGTAGAGGCCTGACGGGTCACCCCTTGCCCGACGCTCTCGTCCCACGTTCCGTCGCTTGCTGATGGCTCAACAGCCAGTGGATGCCCTTGGCTACGCTGTCGCTGCGGTTGTCGCCGGCGGCGAGCAGGCCGAGAATGGCCCACGCCGTCTGCGAGGGCGTGCTGGTGCCCACACCGCGCGTGGTCGGATCGTCATAGCTGCCGCAGCGTTTCGCCCCATCCGCCGTCGGCAGTTCTGCACCATGCGGATCCATTCGGCTGCCTGCTGAATCTGCGGCTCGTGGTTCCAGACGCCGATGGCTTCGAGGCCGCGCAGGACGAGGAAGGTGCCGTAGAGGTAGTTGACGCCCCAGCGTCCGAACCAGCTGCCGTCGGGCTTCCTGCTCGTCGTAGATGAACTTGATGGCCTGCTCGACGCGCTTGTCCTTGCGGCGTGTAGCCGTAGGATCGCGAGCGTTTCGAGTATGCGACCGGTGATGTCCACGGTCGGCGGGTCGAGCATCGCGTTGTGGTCGGCGAAGGGGATCTACTCGAAGATCATCTTCGTATTGTCTTTGTCGAAGCTGGCCCAGCCGCCATTCTTGCACTGCATGGCGAAGATCCAGTCGATGGCGCGCTGGCAGACGTCGTACTGATAGCGCTCGCGCGGGATTGTCGACCTTGTTCAGCGCGAGCAGACACCTGCGCCGTGTCGTCGACGTCGGGGTAGAACTCGTTGTTGAACTCGAAGTACCAGCCGCCCGGGTCTGTGCTTGCGGATCTTCACGGCCCAGTCGCCCTTGTGGCGGACTTCCTTCGAGAGCATCCAGTCAGCAGCTTTGAGCAGGCGCGGGTCGTTGCGATCGACTCCGGCTTCGCCGAGGGCGTAGACGGCCTGCGCCGTGTCCCACACTGGGGACATGCAGGGCTGCATCCGGAAGGTCGGCTCTGGGTAGTGCACTGTGCCGTTCGGCTCGTCGATGCCGAGCTTTTCAAACTCGTCCATGGCGCGGATGACCTGCGGGTCATCGAGCGAGTATCCGAGACAGCGCAGCGCGATGATGGCGTTGAGCATGGCGGGATAGATGGCGCCGAGGCCGTCGGACATCTCGAAGCGCTCGAGCATCCACTTCTCGGCTTTCTTCAGCGCCATTTTGCGCAGCGGGCGGATGTGGATCCGCTCAAACCAGTGAGCCACGCGATCGCAGAGGAGGAAGAAATTCCGCCAGCTTACGAGTTCTTGTTGTCCCAATGCAGATGCAGATTCGCGTTCTCGCGGCCACCGACGAAAAGCTCGTCGATTCCCTGCTCCGGCGGGATCTTCTTGAAGGGCTTTTTCGCGTACGCGATCGAAAGCGGCACGAGAATGGCGCGCGACCAGGAAGAAATCTCGTAGATGTTGAAGTAGAACCAATTGGGAAAGAGCACGATCTCCGGCGGAATCGCCGGGAACAGCGTCGTATTCGTACTGCCCGAGGAACGCAGAGATAAATCTTGGTGAAGGTATTGCACTCGACAACGCCGCCGTGGGCGAGAATCCACTCGCGCGCTTTGGCGAGGATGGGCTCGATCGGCGGTTCAGCCCATGAGCTTGCCGGCGAAGTAGCACTTGACGGAAAGGCTGATATTGGAGGGGCCGCCGGGATAGATGGACCAGCCGCCGTCGTCATTCTGGTAGCGGAGCATCTCGGTAAGAGCGCGCTCAATTTGGCTTGGTCGCCGGTACCGAGCAAGCGTGTGGACGAAGATGTAGTCGGCCTCGAGCATCGAGTCGGCTTCGAGTTCGCCGCACCAGAAGCCGGCTGGGTCCTGAATGAGAGAAGATGTAGTCGCGCGAACGCTTGACTGCGGCTTCGACGGCTGCCAGGTCGGCATCGATTCTGCCGAATCTTTACTCGGCGCAGGGCTCTCTGTTCCTGACGTACTCTGTGATTGCTGGCGCAGCATGGTCTCGGTGCAGGTCCGTCAGGGGTCTCCGGGTTGTGGTACTTTCAATTCTTGTGGCTCATGCCCTTTATCCGCAGCTGCAATTCCAGCGGCGGCCAATCTACTTCCTAGACTGATGCAGCACTGGTAGCAGGAGCGGATTGAATCGCCTGAACGATCTCAGGAGGCAGACCGAATCGAACATTCTCGGGCATCACTTCTACTTCTTCGACGCGACCGAAACCGCGATCGACGGAGATAGTCAACCACGTCTTCGACCAGAATTTCCGGCGCCGATGCGCCGGCTGTAACTGGCCACAGTCGAGACTTCTTCGAGCCATTTAGGGTCGATAGCTTCGGAATTCGTCGATGAGGTAACCTCGTGTGCCGAGGTTGTGCGAGACCTCGACCAAACGGTTCGAGTTGGAACTGTTGTTCGAGCCGACGACGAGGACGAGGTCGGCATTGTGCGCGACGTTCTTGACCGCGGTCTGGCGGTTCTCGGTCGCGTAGCAGATGTCCTGCGAGTGCGGCCCGATGATGTTTGGAAACTTCTCCTTGAGCGCCTGGATGATATCGCGGGCTTCGTCGAGCGAAAGCGTGGTCTGCGTGAGGTACGCGACGCGGTTCGGGTCGGGAACTTCAAGCGAGTCGACTTCTTTCGCGCTGGAGACGATCGTGGTCACGTCCGGACGCTTCGCCGAATGTGCCCTCGATTTCATCGTGATCGCGATGGCCGATGAGCACCAGCGAATAACCCTGCTTGGCGAACTTGACGGCCTCGACGTGGACCTTGGTGACCAGCGGACAGGTGGCGTCGATGACCTTGAGCTTGCGATCCTTGGAGCGACTGCGAACGGCGGGCGACACGCCGTGGGCGCTGTAGATCACACGCATGCCCGCTGGCACCTGGTCGATGTCGTCGACGAAGATGGCTCCCTTTTCCGCCAGTTCGTTCACAACAAAGCGATTGTGGACAATCTCCTTGCGGACGTAGATAGGCGCGCCGAAGGTCTCAAGGGCGATCTTGACGACGTCAATGGCGCGGACAACACCGGCGCAGAAGCCACGGGGCTTGAGCAGAAGAACGCGCTTCTCGGTAGGCGCAGAGTCCGATTGCTGGAAGGAGGTGGGGGTGTCGAGCGTAGTTGCAGTCACGCCTATTAGTATATCGTGCCGGGAGGGTGCGGTGAAAAGAATCAATAACCTGGGCGAGGTGATTCAGCGGATGCTTATTTTGAGACGCAGAAGCGGAAGACTGACTCAGGGCCAGTCCTCTGCGAATCCCCATCAATGAATGCCGTAAAGCTGAGCCGCAGTGCCGCGCAGAACCTGCTCTGCTATTAGATGCGCTCGATCCCGGCTGATTTCGCCGTCCCGCAGCATACCGGTGAGTGCGAGCCCAAGCGCCTCGCGGGCATTGCGGCTGGCGATCCACGTGGCTTCCTCCCACCCCATGGAGTCGGAGAATGGATAGCCGTCGGTTCCGAACATTACTTTGTCAGGGTAGGTTTCCAGCCACTCGCGCAGCCAGGTTGCAAGGGTTCGAGGCGGGAAAGTGAGAGCCTGCTGGGAGATATCCAGGTAGACATTGGGTTTCTGCAAAAGAGCTCCGGCTTCGCGGACGAAGGGCCATCCGCCATGGAGCATGACGAAACGCGTCTTGCGCAATCGGGCATCGTTGAAGATGGGTTCGAGCAGGAGCGGGTTTCCCGTTGCGATGTCGAAGTATCCTCCACCGCCGGACATGGTGTGGAGATGTACGGGCAGGTCCAGACGGCCGCACTCAGCGGCAATGAAGCGGAAGAGGAAGTCCTGGAGGGCCTTGTAATCGGCGGGATCGGGTCGGGCGCGACCGACCCATTTTGCATAGATTCGGTCGGCATCAGAACGGGGCGTATCGGCAAAGTCGAAGCCGCGCAGGTAGGCGACTTCGAACTTCTCAGCAACTGCCCCGCCGGCTTTTTGCCGCTCCAGCGTGGGTGTCACCACGCGGGCGAGGTATTCGCCGAGCGTTGCGGGTGCGGTCTTCTGGCCGGCAGCGTTCAGATAGAGAGCGAGCACACGCTCCTCGAGCGGGAAGAACTGTTTTCGGTCGGGCGTCGTTTCGAGCACGGTATTATCGAGCGGAAACAGCAACGCGTCAATGTAAGGGACCCATTCGAACCGTGGCTTTTCCAGGCCGGACCCCATTACGACACGATTACTTAGCATGGCGCCGATGCCGGCCTGATCCAACACCCATGCGGCGTAGCGCTGGCCTTCGCGGGCCTTCACCTTATCGCGCGCTGAGGTCAACCGCTGCAGGCCATCCGCATTGAGCGGAACTGTTCCGTTGAAACTCCAGAGCACCTTCCATGCCCGGACAAGTTGCGGATTGTCAGGCCTCCAGGCGATGGGGTCTGTCTGCGGCTCCATGTTGTCGACAGGCAGAGCATCGAAGTTGCGATCAGTGCGCTCGTTGGGAGGAGGCAGAACCGGATGCGCGTGGTTATCGATGGCTGGTATGGCCGAGATCGCTGAGGCGATCTCAGGATCGATGTCGCGACTAAAGACGGATGCTTGAAATGCAAATGGCAAGCTGTTCGCCTTCCGGATAGCATCCGCAATGTCAGAGTAGCAGTAGACACGAGTAACAGGGCCAAAGACCTCTTGTTGTGAAACGCACGCAGTCTCATCAGGATCAACCAACACTGTCGGCTGAAAGACCGTGTTACTGATACGCTGGCCACCGTACGCGAGCTTTCCGCCGCAGCACTTGCTTCTTTCACACAGCTTTCGACCCTGTCTACTTCGGTGGAAGAATGATCGGGCCTACACTAGGTCGAGATTTTCTTCGCCGGGCACGCCGAAGATATAGCGGACGCCCTCGTTCTCAAGGGCGCGCACCATCAGGTCTGAGCCCTTTATTGAGAGGCCGCCTGAATCGTCATCGGATACCGAATCGAGCGGCGTATCTGCAACCTTATCAGTTCCGGTAATCATTTTAATGGGCTCGTTCTGTCTGATCGCGATGCAAGAAACTCGCATTAGAGCCGACAAATGAGGAGCTCTCGCTCGTAAATCATTTCCGGTGGCAGATGATCGTGGAGACGGATGAAGAACTCTTCGTGCCCGAGAACCTCCTGTTTCCACTGCGCGCGATCGACGGTCTGGAGGAGGTCGAATTTCTCGCGCGGAAAGTCGAGGCCCTCCCAATGGATATCGTCAAAGTACGGGGTCCAGCCGATCGGAGTTTCTTTGCCTTGCGCGTGGCCGCGCACGCGGTCGACGATCCACTTCAGAATGCGCATATTCTCCGAATAGCCAGGCCAGAGGAATTTCCCGTTGCTATCCTTTCGGAACCAGTTGACGTGGAAGATTCTTGGCGTGGAGCTAAGATCGCGTTGCATTCTGATCCAATGCCGGAAGTAATCTCCCATGTGGTAGCCGCAAAACGGCAGCATGGCCATAGGATCGCGACGAACTTGTCCGGTGGCTCCGGCTGCTGCTGCAGTGGTCTCGGAGCCCATGGTCGCTCCGGCATAGACTCCACCGGACCAGTTGAATGCCTGATAGACAAGTGGCATGGTGCTGGCCCGGCGGCCGCCGAAAACGATGGCGGAGATCGGAACTCCATCGGGGTTTTCCCAGTCAGTGTCGATGCTGGGGCACTGGCCCGCGGGAGCGGTAAAGCGCCCGTTCGGATGGGCTGCGGTTTTTCCCGCAGCTTTCCCGATTTCAGGAGTCCAAGTCTCTCCTCGCCAGTCGAGGCACTCGGCAGGCGGCTCATCGGTCATGCCTTCCCACCACACCCCGCCTTCCGGGGTCAGGGCCACATTCGTGAAAATCGTGTTGCGCGCAAGTGTGGCCATGGCGTTTGGGTTTGTTTTCGCCGAAGTTCCGGGTGCGACGCCAAAGAATCCAGCCTCAGGATTAATAGCGCGTAGTTGGCCCGACGCGTCGGACTTGATCCAGGCGATATCGTCTCCTACCGTCGATACCTTCCAGCCTTCAAATCCGGCAGGCGGGATGAGCATGGCAAGGTTGGTTTTGCCGCAGGCGGAAGGAAAGGCTGCGGCGATGTAAGTTTTTTGCTTTTCTGGAGATTCGACTCCCAGGATGAGCATGTGTTCCGCCATCCAGCGCTCGTCGCGCGCAATGTTGGAGGCAATGCGAAGAGCAAAGCATTTTTTCCCGAGCAACGCATTCCCGCCATAGCCGGAGCCGTAAGACCAGATTTCGCGCGTTTCTGGAAAATGAACGATGTACTTCTCTTCATTGCACGGCCAGGGAACGTCCTGCTCACCTGGCGCCAGAGGTGCTCCGACAGAGTGCAGGCATGGGACAACTCGCTTTTCGTCCTTGTCGATCTCCTGAAATACAGGAGTTCCGATGCGAGCCATGATGCGCATATTGACGACGACATAGGCTGAATCGGTGAGCTGAACGCCGATTTGCGACATCGGCGACCCAATCGGCCCCATGGAAAACGGCAACACGTACATGGTGCGGCCACGCATCGAGCCGCGGAAGAGTTGCTTTAGCTTCTTCCGCATAATGAAGGGGTCCTCCCAGTTGTTGGTAGGTCCCGCATTGTCTCGGGACAGAGAGCAAATGAATGTGCGGTCTTCCACGCGCGCAACGTCATTTGCGGTCGAACGGCTGTAATAGCAGCCTGGCCAGAGCTCTTCGTTTAGCTTCGTGAAGGTGCCGGCCTTCACCATCCGGTCGCACAGCATTTCGTACTCGCCCTGGGAGCCGTCTACCCAATGAATGTTCGCAGGCTGGGTCAGCTCAGCCATCTTCTCGACCCAACGGCTTAGGTGCTTGTTTTTGCTGAACGGAGGTGCTTCGACCATGGTTACCATCTGAATTGCTTTCTCCTATTGTTACGACCTGTATGCGCGGAATCCCAGGGTGATCGTGGATGATCCAGTGTCCGGTTTCTCCTCAGCGTGGCAGGAGCAGCAGGAGCGAGGCGGCAAAGACGATCCCCGAGATGGCGAAGGTAATGACCATGAAGCCCATCACGCGGCGCATGGGAATGCCGGCAATCGCCAGAATTGGCAGCGCCCAGAAAGGCTGAAGCATGTTAGCGACCGATTCTCCCATGGCGACAGCCATGGTGGTGGCTGCGTAGGAGGCATGCAGATCACGGGCGGCGGGAATTGCGAACGGCCCTTGCACCGCCCAGTGACCTCCGCCACTGGGAACAAACAACGTAATAATCAGCGAGGTCAGATAAGTATAGAAGGGCAAGGTAGCTGCCGACGAGAAGCGAAGAAACGCCTTCGCCAGTACACCGGCCAACCCGGTTCCTGTCATGATCCCCATCAGGCCGCCATACAAGGGATACTGCAAGATGAGCGAGCCGGTAATACGCGCCGCCCGTTGAACCGCAGCCACGTAAGCCGCGGGTGTCCAGTGCAACAGCAGACCGGCCAGCAAAAGCATCATAATGACCGAATTAAGGTCCAGGGAAAAGCCGTGCCGCATCCATTCCCCGACCAATGCCGCAGCGCCGAAGGTGGCGAGCAGTACGTTTAGAATCCACGCATTATCGAGCTTCGAACCGATGCTGTCGGTCTTCTCCTTTTTCTTCAGCAGCTGATCTTCTGCACGAAGTTTCTCCGGATCGGCAACCTGGGCTACCTCGGCCCGTGGGCCCAGGTAGCGGAAGACGAACGGAAGAACAATGAACAGGACGGCGATCGGCACCAGGTTAAACCGGGCGAATACGGTCTGTGACAATGGAGTGAGTTGACCAGTAACCTTTTCGACGATGTTCAGCGCTGAAGCGTGAGTGGCCTGAGAAAGGGCGATTGAACCCGAAAGTCCCTCGGTGGAGATGACAAAACCCGTGTAAGCCGCAGCGACCAGCCAACCGAAGTCGATGCGAACGCGCTTTGCTATCTCGCGAGCAAGAAGAGCAGATACGACAAGGCCGAGCCCCCAATTCAACCAGCAAGCCACCATCGCGACAAAGACGGTAAGCGAGATTGCCGACTTTGGACTGGTCGGAATTGAGGCTAATCTGGAGAGAGCCGATGCCACCATCGGAGCGCTCGCCAGGGAGTACCCGGTTACGAGCATCAGGACCATCTGAAAGGCGAACGTCAGGATCTGGAAGACCCCTCCGTACCAGGACGACAGTATGTTCCCCGGCGCGGCATTTGGCGCAAGCAAATAGGCAAGCGCAGCCGCGACGAATGTGAGGATTACGGCAAAGACGTAAGGGTCCGGGATTACCCGCTCAAACATGTACACAAAGAAAGCTGTACAGCGGCTGAGAAGAGATGGCGTTCCATCGTCGAATGTTACCGCCGCCTGAGCCATGCCTGAACCCCCGGTGTGTCGTTCTTCTTGCGCCATTCTCGGAACCTTCGAGCCTTCGTCACGTCACGTCACGTCAAAAGTGAGCACTTTGGCCATCGCTTTGGTATCGCCAGGAGAGACTGCCAGCGATCTTCAGGTGATCGGCTAAATCCCCGACACCCCGGGAGCTTATGGAGCGGCGATCGCAACCGAGCTGGGCGTGGGCTTCACGAGCGACGGGCAGGCCAACGATGTGAGTGTTTTCGATCTTAAGATTTTTGCCGTCAAGAAAAGGATCGCGACGGGAAAGAATCCGGACGCCATTCTCTATCACGCGCCTACCCAGTGTATTCGTCTTCAATGGACAGAGCCACAGTGCCAGCGTCATTGACGCAACGTCGCTGAGTGTTACGGCCACGATACCTCTCGCCGGCAAACCCGAATTCGCCGTTGCCGACGACCATGGGAGTGTCTACTTCAACATCGCCGATAAGAACACCATTACGGTGATCGATGCAGCGGCGCGCAAGATGAAGCAAGTCTGGCCACTGGGATCCTGCGAAGAGCCTACGGGGCTTGCGATCGATAAGATTAAAGGCGTGGTCTTCGCGTCATGAGGTAACCAGAAGCCTGCAATCGTGGATCTGAATACAGGCAAAGTTGTGCAGACAGTCCCCATCGGCGACGACTGCGATGCGACCGCATTCGATCCGAATACACAACGTGCATTTGCTTCAAACGGGGAAGGGACATTAACTGTAGTCGCAAGAGACGACCATGGTTCTTATCATGTGCAGCAGACGCTGCCCACCCGGCCGGGTTCCAAGACGATGGCCTTGGACTCCAGCAGCGGGCAGGTCTACCTCCCGACAGGGAAATTCAGCGGGCCTCCTACATAGAAGCCGAGGTCTAAGCTTATTCCAGGTACTTTTGAAGTCTGGATCATATCGGAGTAGCTAGACCAGAGCGAGAGCGATGGTTTTATCCTAGAACTATATGTCTCCAATAAGAGCTCTACAACTCGTCGGCTGGTTGCTGGTGCTGACCGTGACTGGATTGCATGCCCAGGCGCCCCAGGTGACCACGCAGCCTGTGCCGGGTGCACCTTCAGGTTCTTCTACCTTGACCCTAACGCTGGCAGATGCGCTGAGCCGGGCGAAGGTTAACAGTCCCGTGTTTCAGGCAGTGCTAACTCAAGCCGGGCTAGCCAAGGAAGACCGGGTGCAGGCCCGCGCCGCAATGCTGCCCAATATCCAGTACACAAACACCTTCCTTTACACACAGGGCAACGGCGCGAGTATCAGATACGTCGCAAATAACGGGGTCCATGAATATATAAGCCAGGGGATCTTCCAGGAGGCGATCGGCTTTGGATCACTCCCCGATTATCAACGAAGGGTGGCGTTAGAAGCGGCGGCGAAAGCAAAAGTGGAGGTTGCATCCCGCGGATTGGTTGCCACCGTCGTGCAACTGTTCTATGGATTACTCGCTGCGCAGGAGAGAACCGGCAATGTTGAGCGCGCCGCGAACGAAGCGCAGCATTTTCTCGATCTCAGCAAGAAACTGGAAGCGGGGGGAGAAGTTGCGCACTCCGATGTGGTCAAGGCACAGATTCAGGCTAATGACGCCTCCCGGCTGCTTCAAGACACAAGACTGGCGGAACAAAACGCGCGTCTCTCCTTGGCGGTGCTTGTTTTTCCAGACTTCTATCAGGATTTCGCCGTGACGAACGACCTTGCATCGCTTTCGCCGTTGCCGGACCGAGCTGTCGTTGAGCAATTAGCGAAGAGCACCAATCCCGAGCTGCAGGCTGCTTTTGCGGCGCTGAAAGCTGCTAACAAGGACGTAACGGTAGCACGCGCAGGTCACCTGCCATCGCTGACCGTCGACTTCTTTTATGGCATCGATGCCCTCCAGTTTGCGACGGAGGATCGGAGTGGCCTCCGCAATCTGGGATATTCAGGAGCAGCCACATTGAACATCCCGATTTTCAGCTGGGGAGCCACGCAGAGCAAGGTGAAGCAAGCCGAGTTGCAACGGCGTCAGGCTCAAGTTGAACTGAGTTCCGCACAGCGGGTGGCCTTAGCTGATTTTCAATCCTTCTATGCCGAAGCCCAGACATCGTTTGGTCAAGTCGATACTCTTCGTAACTCAGCCGATTTAGCCGCCGACAGCTTACGGCTTACAACCTTACGCTACCAGTCCGGTGAAGCTACGGCACTCGAGGTGGTGGACGCGCAAAACACCCTGACATCAGCGCTCAACGGATTGCACGATGGGCAAGTGCGATACCGCCTTGCGCTCGCGAACTTGCAAACCTTGACAGGACAATTCTGATGAAGCCGAGAACGCTCAGTGGACGCATTTGGTTGGGGCTGATTGCCAGCGCGCTTGCGACTGGGCTGTCGGCCTGCTCCAGCCAGGAAAAGGAAGCGCAGCCGGAAGTCACCGTCCAGGTCGCACAGGCGGAGCGCGGCAAGATCGAGCGGGTTATTCGGGTAGAGACGATATTGTTTCCTAAGGACCAGGCGGCGCTGACTCCGAAGATCACCTCGCCAGTGCGGGAGTTTTATGTGAACCGCGGTAGTAAGGTACATCGCGGGCAGTTGTTGGCGGTGCTGGAAAACCGTGATCTGGCGGCTTCGGTTACCGATACCCAGGGCGCATACGAACAGGCGCAGGCAACATATGGTTTGGCCACCTCGTCGGGTCTGCCGGAAGAATGGCAAAAAGCGGAGTACGATCTGAAATCGGCGAAAGAAGCGTACGACGCACAGCAAAAAGTGTTCGACAGCCGGAAGGTACTGTTCGAACAGGGGGCACTCCCACGCAAGGACTACGACTCGGCCGCAGTCTCGCTCATCCAGGCAAAAGCCACATACGAGCTTGCGCAGAAGCACCTTGCGGGGCTTGAGTCGGCTGGGAAACAGCACGAACTCAAAGCTGCCAAGGGGCAACTGACTTCCGCCCAGGGAAAATATGAGAGTGCCAGTGCTCAGCTGTCGTATTCCGAGATAAAGAGTCCCATCGACGGTGTGGTCACTGACCGCCCGCTTTATCCCGGTGAGACAGCAGCAGCCGGCACGCCGCTTCTTACTATCATGGACATATCCTCCGATTATCGCCAAGGCTCACATTCCGCAGGAGGATGCTGCCCTGCTGAAGCCGGGCGATCCCGCGACTCTGACTGCAGCGGGTGGTGTTGAGGCAAGCGGCAAGGTTTCGCTTGTAAGCCCGGCGCTCGATCCGAACAGTACTACCGTCGAGGTCTGGGTGACAGCTCCCAACCCCAATGGGGAACTTAAGCCGGGGACAACTGCCACCGCGGAAATCACCGCCGAGACGGTGAATGATGCCGTGTTGGTTCCTGCCTCCTCTTTGTTGAAAACGACTGAAGGCGCGGAAAGCGTAATGGTGGTCGGCGGTGACGCTAAAGCACACCAGGTCACCGTTGAGACAGGCATTCGCCAAGGTGATCACGTGCAGATTACAAAAGGCTTGAATGGAGGGGAGAAGGTCGTCAGCAACAGTGCATATGGCTTGCCAAACGATACGAAGGTGAAGATCGCCGAAGCAACTACTGCGGAAGGCGAGAAGTCAGTATCAGGAAAAGCTGACAGCGATAAGCCCTCTTCCGGCGACAAGAAGCCCGTCGCCGGCAAGGACAAGGAATAGAAGCGGCATGAACCTCCAAACCATGCTCGAGCGCGTACGAACCCCCGGTGGGACAGACGAGCGGTACTGGTATGTCCGTTACTCCAAAGCGCTGATTTGTCTCACCATCCTCCTTGCGTTAGCCGGCATGTATCTGGCGCTCACGATCCCGATCTCGGTATTTCCGACGACGGACTTTCCTCGCGTCATCATCGGCGTTGACAACGGTGTGATGCCTATTGACCAGATGATGGTGACCATTACACGGCCTGTCGAGGAGGCGGTCAACAGCGTACCGGGTTTGCAACAAGTGCGCTCGATCACAAGCCGAGGTTCCGCAGAGATCGATCTCTTTTTCGACTGGCACGTAGACATGGTCACTACGCTGCAGCTGGTCGACGCCGCTCTCTCCGAGGCGCGAGCCTCACTTCCCGCCACGGCGGTCATCACTTCGCATCGGCTTACCTTCGCCAGCTTTCCGATCATCGGATACAGTCTCACGTCCGACACGGTTCCGCAGACACAACTGTGGACGATGGCCAATTATGAATTGAAGCCTCGCCTGAATCGGCTTAATGGCGTGGCGACTGTCACAATCCAGGGTGGGCAGGAGCCGGAATTCCAAATCACTCCGGATCCCGCCAAGCTCCTTGCAACCGGTATTACCGTTTCCGACATTCTCGACGCAGTCCGCCGGACGAATCTTATCGATTCGCCTGGTCTGGTAGAGCAAAACCACCAACTTTACCTGGGGTTGGTGAACGGTCAAGTAGTTACTCCGGACCAACTGGGGCAGATCGTTATCAAGACTACTCCGACCGGCATTCCCGTCCGCCTTGGAGACGTTGCGGCGGTAGGCCCGGCGGTGAAACCGGTATATACCATTGTGACGGCCAATGGGAAACCGGCGATCCTGCTGAACATAAGCCGGCAGCCAGACAGTAACACTGTAGACGTAGCGAATGAGGTCCACGACGAGATAGCGCGGATTCAGAAGTCCCTGCCGCCCGGAATCAACCTGGCGCCTTTCTACGATCAGTCGGAGATCGTCCTTGAATCGATCAAGAGTGTCCGCGACGCAATCTTGATCGGAATAATTCTTGCGTCATTCGTGATGGTGCTGTTCCTGCGCGACTGGGGTACTTCGATCGTTGCTGTGCTGGTAATTCCCGTTACCGTCCTGGTCACCTTTATCGTGCTCAAACTGCTTAATCAGAGCTTCAACCTGATGACCCTTGGGGGATTGGCTGCCGCCGTCGGTCTTGTGATCGACGACGCCATCGTTGTCGTCGAGAATGTAGCGTTGCATCGCGATGCCGGCCAAGGACGGCTGGAGGCAATCAGCAGCGCTTTGCGTGAAATCACCAAGCCACTGGTTTACTCGACAATCACGCCGATCGTGGTCTTCGTTCCGCTGGTCGCTACAATCGGAGTGACGGGAGTCTTCTTCCGTGCCCTGGCCATAACGGTCGGCGCATCACTGCTCACCTCATTAGCACTGGCACTCAGCTGGACGCCGACGCTGAGTCAATATTTCATTCGGGAGCGTAAAGACCACCACACTACGAGTGATGACAGGGTTGAGTGCGGCAGATCGATTACTCGCCGCCGAAGAGGCTTCGCTCCAAGGGCGATTTCGCAAGATCGTTGATTTCTATGAGCGTTGCCTTCGATTCGCCCTTGAGCGCCCGTTCTGGATTGCGGGATTTGCCGCCATACTGATCGTTGCATCGTACTTCTGCTACAAAGGACTCGGCAGTGATCTGCTGCCGGCGATGGATGAAGGCGGATTTGTCGTCGATTACATCATGCCTGCAGGAAGTTCCCTGCAGGAGACGAACCGAGTCATCAATCACGTTGAGCAGATGATTCGCGACATACCTGAAGTGGAGGGATACTCGCGGCGTACAGGACTTCAGCTCGGGTTGGCGGCAGTGACCGAAGCAAACACCGGTGATATTGCCGTCAAGCTGAAGAACAACCGAAGCCGCAGCGTCGACGATGTCACCTCAGACCTGCGCGCTGAGATCAAACAGCAGGAACCTGAGCTCGACGTCGAATTTATCCAGGTGCTCCAGGACATGATCGGTGACCTGTCCAACTCTCCTGAGCCTGTGCAGATCAAGTTGTTCTCGTCCAATGCTGCCGAATTGAACAAGCAGGCTCCCCAGGTCGCCGACGCTATCTCGAAGATTCCCGGTGTAGTCGACATTCTGAATGGCATAGATAACACCATTAGCAATCCGGCCATCATGTTCCGGGTGGACCCGATGATAGCATCGCGGGCTGGTTTCACGCCTGAGGAGGTCGCCATTGATGCGACCGCGATTATCGAAGGCGAGCCGGCAGCAACCCCTGTCATCACAAACGATATCGCTTACACCATTCGCGTACGCTATCCCGAAAGCAACCGCAGCTCTCTTGACGCGATAGGCAAAACGCTTCTCAATAGCAGCACCGGTCATACTGCCACTTTGAACTCTCTGGCTTCGATAACTGAGCTACCCGGCCAAAATGAAATTCGGAGAGAGAACCTACAGCGCGACGTAACCGTGACGGCCAGGCTGGAAGGGACAGACCTAGGCAGCGCTATCAAGGCCGTGCAGAAGACGGTTGACGGCATGCATCTGCCATCGTCCTTACGCGTGGCATATGGCGGCACCTATGAGGAACAACAAAAGTCGTTCCACGACCTTATGTTGGTGCTTCTGCTTGCCATAGTTCTGGTCTTCATCGTACTGCTGTTCGAGTTCCGTACCCTTGCCGCACCGCTCTCGATCCTGGCGTCGGCAATTCTGTCCACATCGGGCGTGTTGTTAGCCTTGCTGATCACTCGTACTGACTTCAACATTGCTTCGTTCATGGGGTTGATCATGGTGATCGGCATCGTCGCGAAGAACGGCATTTTGCTGCTAGACGCGGATCAAAAGTTTCGCGGATCCGGGTTCTCTGCTGAAGAATCCATGATTCAGGCGGGCCGTCGGCGGCTACGCCCCATTTTGATGACTGCCCTGGCGGCGATTGCGGGGATGCTGCCCCTGGCACTCGCGTTGGGCACCGGATCACAAATGCTGCAGCCGCTCGCCATTGCCGTGATAGGGGGGATCACCGTTTCGATGGTGCTGTCACTCATTATTACGCCCGCCGTTCATTACTACCTGAGCCACGCCGACCTCCGGCAGCCAGAAGAGCAATCGCTTGACTTTTCTCCTGTCGAGACGCGTTTGGATTGATGGACGACTGAGCGAGTCTTCAAACATCGAGCGGAGCTTGATCGAGTTTCTCCTCGATGTTCTCCGAAGAAGCCTATGAACTCGCTTACCGCACTCTGAGATAGCGTCTCAATGTTGTTTTCGGTAAGAAGTTCATGTCGTGCGCCGTCAACTACAATAAGTCTTGGTCGGAGCGGGTATGTTCTTCAGCGCCGAACGAAGTTCGTCGGGAGATCCGAACGGATCCCCTGACGCCTGTACATTGTCTTCCACTGCCCAATTGAGAACGGCCGGTCACCTGTCCAAATGGCGATAGCCGCCTCCCACTATTGATGCTCAAATCCCGTGGCGACACCTATGCTGTGGATTGCGGCTCCTGCGGAGGGCGGCAACCACCACAGCTTTGACCCACGCTTCTTGAGCCAGTAGCTGATTCCAGAATTGCAAGCGACAAGCGCGAAATTGACGCTCAGCTGGCCGGCCTGGGAGGTGGGCAGCACCGGGTTAGTCTCGCGGCAATGATGACTGGCGATACAGCGTTGCGTCATTTCCACATCGAAGACTGCCATGCCCAGTTGAATCCCACTCAAAAGGAAGTACTTTGGGTCGGCGGTCCGACCCGTCACGGGAGGCGCCGGCGCGACGAAGGCTGCCCCTTCCGACGCTGTTCCAGGATGAAAGTCGATTTTTACTGACGCATTCTGAGGAAGCTGCAACCGATTCGAAGCCTCCTGGGCTGAGCACGCACATCCTTCCACGGCAATTACCAATCCCAACACCACGCAATGGACTGCGTTCATTCCGACCTCCACCAACCGCGACTTCGCGTCTGGTAAAGCTATCGGCTGAGCGTTCGATCATCTTAACGTGTTGGATTGTCTCTCATTAGAGTTTCCTGGTATTCCCTTCAAGCAGGATCTTGAAGCTCATGCGTTCCGCTTACGCATGGCGATAAGCGCGCTCTGAAGATCGCGCCTGCCGATGAGGGCGAGCAGGGCCAGGGCGGGGACGGCGGCGAGGGCAAACAAGAGTCCGTGCCATCTCGCCATCAATGCTAACTGGGTTAACCAGAGTGCTCCGCCAGCGACAGCGATCCCCGCCAGAATTTGAGCCACACGGTAGGGGAGCGGGAAGAAGCGCTGAGCCAGTGCAAACGCTCCGATCGCCTCCACTCCGTAGGCTATCGTGGTAGCCCAGGCGGCACCGTACATTCCCCATCGCGGAATCATTGCGAAGTTCAGAGCCAGGTTCACCGTGAATGCAATCAGGCTGATCGTAAAGACGGATGCTGTGCGTTTCGCCTGCAGAATTGAAAGATCAAAGAGCGAGAACAGTGCGTGAAATAAATAGCCCATGACTACGAGGGGCACAATACGCGCGGCTGAGTGATAACGGTAGTCGAGAGAAGCGTGCACAAACAGGGGCGACAACAAGATACCGAGACATGCAAGAGCAGCGAGGAGGATTGCCAAACCCGAGCAGATTCGAGCCAGCGCCTCGCGATTCTTTTCGCCTTCTCCTGCCAATTCGAAGAACATCGGAAGCCAGGCCTGAGAGAGCGACTGCGTAACGAGATACATGACCATGCCGAAGGTATAAGCAAGAGAATAGATACCCACCTCGCTCAAGTTCCGGTAATGCTCGAGGATGAATCGATCGGCGACAACCAGGCCACTTGCCATCACGAGATGAGGAATCAGAGGCAAACTGAACGACAGGGAGTCGCGGACGAACCTCCATTGGAACTGTGCCGTCAGGAAGGTGCGCATACTCCACGCAGCAATCAGAAAGGTAATTATCGCCGCGACAAGCTTGCCCTTCATCATTCCGAGTACGCCACCACGGCTGATCACAACCCCATAAACACAGCCTCCCGCGGTGAGGACGGCGAGGACAAACGACAGAAGAGCATACGACCCAGCGCGCCGGGCAGCCTGATAGATGGCAAGGCGATATTGAACACCTTGCGTTGCTGTCGCGGTTGCGATGGCCATCGCGATGTAAGGATAGAACGGCACCGGTGCATGAGCCGACAGATGGGATGGAACGCTTCTGCCCAAAATCAAAACCAACGCGAGGAACACTGCCATCCAGGAGAGTCCGAAGCGGATGGCGCTGCCAAGATAACTGCGAAGCTCCTCCGGATTATGATTGTGCTGGAAGTACATGCGCTGGAGCGCGCTGTCCATCGATAAGCTCGAAAAGATGATCAGAAACGCAGCAACGATCTCCGCCATGTAAATGATCCCGTAATCGTGTGGCTGCAGGTAGTGTGCATAGACCACGATCAGGAGAAAATTAAGCGCCCGGATGCTGAAGTTCGCAATTCCGTAAACGGCAAACGATCGTGCCAGGCTTCGCGCTATGCCTTGAATCGGACGTGACACTGCTTCCGTTTCAGCTCTCGTCGCGTCTTGAGGCAAGAGATCAGCCATCATGGAATCTGGCGCAATGTTGTGATGCGTTCCGTCGCGATCGGGTGATCCTTTGAGGGTTAATTGCCGGATGTTGTTGGTATCACGCCAGCATATCAAGTCTCAACATCGTACCGGCTTCTATGTCGTGACGCGCATGGCGGCCCAGCAACTGTGAGTGCATGGCGGGTGGAAGTCCTGTACCAGGCCGCAGAATGTCGAGCAGGTCCGCGGTCAAGACAGCGCCGGCCGGAATGAACCGCGCCGCGACCAGGGAGCGTCGTGCGACCGCGGCCGTATTCATTTCCTCGTCGGCTGGCTGTTTCAGCCCATCTCCAAGTGCTGACTCGACATTGCGAATGCCTTTGACCAGCTTCGCGAGGTCATGAGGTTCAAGCGAGGCACGATGGTCCGGTCCCGGGAGCTCCTGGCTCAGGGTAAAGTGCTTCTCGATGACGCAAGCGCCCAATGCGACCGCGGCAAAGGCCACCTCTGTGCCGACTGTGTGGTCTGAGAGGCCGGCAGCAACGCCAAACGCTTCCTCCAGTGTGTGCATGGCTCGCAAATTCATGCTGGAAGGAAGAGCAGGGTAATTGCTGACGCACTGCAGAAGGAGCATTTCCCGGTTTCCGGTTGCACGGATCGTTTCGACCGCGATCGCCACTTCGTCCATCGTGGCCATTCCGGTTGAGAGAATCACAGGGCGACCCTTTCGGGCGATATATTCCAGAAAAAACAGATTTGTGATCTCGCCTGAGGGAATCTTGAATGCCGGTACCGGCAATTCGGCAAGCAAGTCAGCGCTTTCGCGGTCAAAGGGAGTCGACAGAAAGATAATGCCCCTGTCTCTGCAGTACGCATGAAGTTCGCGGAAAGCGTCAAAGGGCAGTTCCAGCTTTCTGATCATTTCTACCTGAGACTCTTCAGCCGCAGTCGCTTGCATCTGGTAGGTCGCCTTGGGCGCGAAAGGCGAACATACTTTCTCGGTCCTGAATGTTTGAAACTTGACCGCATCGCAGCCCGCGTCGACGGCCACACCCACCAATTGACGAGCTAGCTCAAAGCTTCCATTGTGATTGACTCCTGCTTCAGCAATGATGAAGCACGGTTGCGCCTTCCCGACGCTACGTCCGCCTATGGAAATGGTTTTGTGATTTTCGTCGAGAGCCACCGGCGCTCCTCCTTCGAGACTCGACCCGGAACGGACCTGTTCCATGGATTCGGCACAATCGCATTCGCACAAATGGCAACGCCACATAATTACACAATAGGCTGTCAGGAGGTTAAACTGCGCTGGTGCGCATCCATGACAGCCAAACAGATGACGGGAGAACAATATGAGCCTGCGACCGATGCTGGCGGTGATTCCCGCCCGGGGCGGCTCGAAGGGGGTGCCGGGAAAAAATATTCGCCCTCTCGCGGGACTGCCTTTGATCGGCCATTCTATCCGGCTGTCAAAACTGTGCGCAGAAATTGCGAAATGCATCGTCTCGACCGATAGCGAGGAGATTGCCGCAGTTGCTCGCGAGCATGGCGCTGAAGTTCCGTTTCTGAGGCCAGTAGCGCTCGCCCAGGACGATACGCCGATGTGGCCGGTACTCCAACATGCCCTGATGGAAATGGAGTCGCGCAATCGATGCCGGTACGGTAGTGTCGTATTGCTTTCACCGACCAGCCCTGCGCGCCTGCCCGAAGATGTTTCGAAAGCGGTCGAGTTGCTTGAGCAAGACGAAGATGCGGTGGGAGTAGTCGCCGCCTCCCCGCCGTCGTTCAACCCGCGATGGGCGTGCATCGATATTGCCAAAGACGGTTATATGCGCCAGAGCTTTCCTGACGGAAATGTCTATACAAGACGCCAGGATGTTCCGGCGGTTTACCGCATCAATGGCGCTCTCTATTTGTGGCGGCGCGATCACGTCACGAACTCGGAAGCTCCACGTTACTTCGAGATGCCGCATCGGATGCTGGAGATTCCAGAAAGCCGGGCAATTGACATCGATAGCCCGCATGATTTTCGTCTTGCTGAACTCATGCTGGAAAACGGGCTGATTCGTTTCCCGTGGCTTTGATGCGGGCCTGGGATTGATCACTTCCGCCACGACTCGAAGAGCTTCCACCACACCAGCTTCTCCCATTCGTAGACGCAGGTCTTTGCCCACTCGCGATGACGCCACCAGGGCTCGCCAAATACAGCTGCATCATCCACAGCAGCGGCAGACCAGCGGTATTGCGGGAGACGCGAACGCAGAATTGAAAGTGCGCGCCGAGTCTGGAAGTCGTGCGTAACGAATAATACCGACCGTGGCTCAGGATTCATGCGCTCCAGGCAAGTGCGAATATCTGAAGCCTCTTGAACTGTTGAATCGTTTGCAATCACACAGATGCTGATCTGCGATCTTTGGCCGCCCGCTGATCGCGCGACGAAGTCCGATGCGTGTTCCGCATAGGTGCGCCCGTAGATTCGATCAGAAGACGCATCCAGAAGCATTTGTTGACCATAGCCTTCACGCAGCAACTCAAGTCCGCGCCAATACCTCAGGTCGTTGTGATCTCCCGCCAGCACGAGGATGACATCCGACCGCTCAGGTTGGTTCACAACAAGGTAGCGGTCTGAGCGAAGAAAGCCGAACAAGCCCACGAAGATGATGACAAAGACAATTGCAGCCCTAACGGTTTGACGCTTCAGCACAACATCCCTTCATATCGATATTCAAACGTGATCGTAAATGCTAATTGGACGATTACATACGAGCCCTGAGGAGGACCAGCAGACATCCCGCCCGGTGCTATACTCGCGGCTAAGTGTAGTCGGCAAACGAGCCTATGGAGGCCGCTGGGGGCATCTTTGCGGCGACCGAAAATATGTGTGAACGAATTCCCAGCGTGTTCTTATTGCTGACACGTGCTTTCGCAAGAGCTGAGACACCCCTATGCCAGCCAATCCGTCGCGTGAATTGCCGCTCATAACCAGATCACAGACCGTTCGAGACTTGATGAGCCTTATGGATCGCTGTGCTTTGGGAATCACCTTGGTTGTCGACGACCACATACGGCTGGAAGCCACGATTACCGATGGCGACGTGCGGCGGGCGATCCTTCTGGGAATTGAACTGGATCAGCCAATCGCCGATCTTCTTGCGCTGCACAAGGATAAGGCTCGTGATGGGCGTCCGGTCATCGCTCCGATCGGCACCGCGCCGGAAGAGTTGCGCAGACTTATGGCAGAGCATCGCATCCGGCAGATTCCCTTGCTGGACCCGGATGAGCGCGTCGTCGACATCGCCATGGATTCCGACTACCTGGCGTCATCCGCACTCCCGCTGGACGGCTTCATTATGGCGGGCGGCTTCGGAAAGCGATTGATGCCGCTCACGGAAACGTGCCCAAAGCCGATGCTGCCGGTAAGCGGCAAACCGATTCTGGAGCACTTAGTGGACAAGCTCCGAACGGCCGGGATTCAACATGTCAGCATCTCGACGCATTACCTGGCGGACAGCATCACGGAGCACTTTCAGGATGGACGGGAGTTCGGTCTACACATTGAGTATGTCGACGAAGAGCAGCCCATGGGCACCGCCGGCGCGCTGGCGAAGGCCTCGGTGGGAGACCTGCCATTGCTTGTGGTCAATGGAGACATTTTGACCTCGATCGATTTTCGGGCGATGCTCGAGTTCCATCGTGAGCACTCGGCCGATATGACCGTTGCTGTCCAGCAATACGAAGTGCGAATACCGTATGGCGTAGTCAGTACCGAGGGCATTGACGCCATCCGGGTCGTCGAGAAGCCGTCGATTCGACACTTTATCAATGCCGGGATCTATCTCATTCAACCGGGCGTATGCCAGATGGTTCCTCGAGACCGGGCATACGACATGCCAGATTTGATCAACATGCTGATCACCGCAAACAAGCGCGTGATTTGCTTCCCGATACGCGAATACTGGCTCGACATTGGCCAGATGGAACAATACGAGCGCGCATCCGCTGACACTGCGCTGGGAATTGTCTAGGAGATGGCTATAACGTCGAACGATCCGTTCTCGTGGAAGAACCGCCGGGTGCTGGTTACCGGGGCGGGCGGTTTTATCGGAAGCCATCTCGCGGAACGGCTTGCTCAATCTGGCGCCAAGACTCGCTGTTTCCTTCGCTACAATTCGCAGGGATCTGTGGGCTGGTTGTCGGCATCTCCTTTGCGTTCGGAGCTGGAGATCGTTCATGGTGACATCCGCGATTATGAAAGCGTGTTCAACGCGGCCAAAGATGCGGACATCATCTTTCATCTTGCCGCATTGGTCGGAATTCCGTATTCGTACGATTCGCCGAGGTCGTACGTTCAAACCAACATTGAAGGCGCCTTGAATGTGCTGGAGGCCGCGCGGAAGGTCGGAACAGAACGGCTCGTTTGCACATCAACAAGCGAAGTATACGGTTCGGCACGATATGTTCCGATGGACGAGGGTCACATGCTGCAGGGGCAGTCGCCCTATTCCGCGACCAAAATCGGCGCGGATAAACTCGCGGAGTCATACCACCTCTCCTTCGGCTTACCCGTCTCGATCGCTCGTCCCTTCAATGCCTACGGGCCGCGTCAGTCATCCCGTGCAGTGATCCCAACCATTGTCACGCAGGCGCTTGCGCAGTCATCGGTGAAATTGGGGAACATGCACACAACGCGCGATTTCAATTTTGTTTCGGATACGGTGGAGGGCTTTCTCGCGATTGCAGAATCGCCCTCAACGATTGGGAAGACGCTGAATATTGGCAGCGGCACGGAGACATCGATTCGCGAATTGATCGAAAGCATTCTTGAACTGACAGGCGCAAAATGCGAAGTAGATCTTGAGCAAGCGCGCGTGCGCCCCGAGGCGAGTGAGGTGGATAGGCTCTGTGCTAACAGTCTGCTGCTAAAGCAACTGACAGGGTGGGCACCCAAGGTTCCGCTGCGAGAAGGATTGAAACAAACAATCGACTGGATCGGCCAGAATCTTGACACATACACCGTCGGCAGCTACGTGGTTTGACGATGAATCATCGAGCAGGGGAACTTTATCGCACTCCTCTCTCGCAATGAGTTCTTGGGTCGGCATCCTGATATGAAAATGATCCGATCGCTGGCCAAACATCTGCCCCACCCGCTCCTCTACCGCTTGTACCACCACACGCGTCTACGAGAAGAGTCCGCTCGAACCGCAAAGGCCGCAGCTCTTGCCGGGCTGCCGCTTTTGCAGACCCTGAACCTGGGCAACCTGAGAGCGAGCGATACGCTGTTCATACTCGGCAGCGCGTGGTCCATTAACGAGATCTCCAGCGAACGATGGCGGACTATCGGGAGGCATGACAGCGTCGGCATCAACTTCTGGCCCGTGCATCCGTTTGTGCCACGTTTCCTTCATTTTGAAAACATGACGTATGACGACCAGCCGGAGATGTACGACGCCCTTCTGTCGATTCTTGAGCGCCGCTCTGAAGCATATGTAAATACTCTGAAGATCGTCACCGAATTAAACCCGACCGGACAGCGGCAAACAATCTTCGAGCTTCCGGAAACGATGAAGAGAAACCTTTACGTCGGTTTCTCAATGCCGGTAATTGCGCGCAATGAGGAGGAGCTGCGCGCCGGCATCCGGTATATGCAGTCGATTGGAGCCTTCTTACCACATGACAAGGTGGCGTGGCTCTTCAAGTATGGCGGGTCAGTCATCGCGATGATGACCCTTGCCGTGCTGATGGGGTACAAGCGAATCGTTCTTTGCGGAGTGGACCTAAACAAGCAGGACTACTTCTATCACGACCGGGAACGCTATCCGGAGTGCGCCGACTGGGAATTCGTACCCAGAAAGGACGCACACCTAACAACTCGCCGACTTCCATGGCTCGTTCCCGCGCAGGTGGCAGTGAACATTTTTAATGAGTTGATTCTAGAGAAGGCAGGAATCGAGCTATATGTAGAAAGCCCTGTTTCTACGCTTTACCCCAAGGTGCGGCTTGCTCCCTTGTCTCTTTTCGAAGAGCTGGCACGGTAAGCCACTCAGCGTTGTTTTGACGCCCCATCAAGGCTGTGCACATAGTGTATGATCCCGGCTATTGGAGGTCTGCATTTGAGTTTCCTCTCCCAGCGCATTTCTCGTGCGAACGCTGTGCCGCGCGCAACTCTGCAATTCAGTTTGCAGATTGGCTTGGCAGTTGCGCTGATTTTCACATCCATCGCCCAGGTCGCTGCCCAGGCGACCAGCAACTCGCCGCCGCAATCATCAAACGGGGCGTCGACGTATCCGCCTCCGGCATTCTCGGGAGCCTCGCCGAATCCAACAACCCCAATGAGCGCCTCGACAACACCTGCTGGCGATCAATCGCATTACTTTATCTCGCCGGGAGATGTGCTGGAGGTATCGGTCTTTGGCGCGCCCGATCTCTCGCAGAAAGCCGCGGTGAACAGCAGTGGCAACATCTACATGCCCCTGGTCAACTACGTGCGCGTTGCCGGTATGCACGTGGAGGACGCACAGGGAGCCGTTGAACAAGCATATTTCAAAAAAGGGGTGCTGAAATTTCCGCATGTGAACATCGTCGTGACAAGCTACTCCAGCGGGGTTGTTTTGATGGGCGAGGTGGGAAGACCGGGCATCTACCCGATTGTGGGATCTGGAACGCTTTTCGACATCCTGGCCGAAGCGGGGGGCGCGACGGCAAACGCCGGACAGTTGGTGACAATTACGCATAAGGGCGGCATCGATACGACACAGACCGTGTTCCTCAGCAGCGACCCGGTGAAATCGCTTGAAGCCAACGTTCCTGTGCAACAGGGAGACACGATCATCGTCTCCAAGGCGGGCGTCATCTATGTCGTGGGCGAAGTGCTCGCCCCCAATGGCTTTCTGATGGACGAAAAGGGCCAGTACACAGTGATGAAAGCGGTCGCGATGGCGCACGGACTGGCGAAGTTCGCAAAACCGTCGAACGCCCGGATCGTACGGCGAACTCCCGGAGGTCAGCAGGAAATTGCGGTCCCGCTCGATAAGATCCTTGTCTCAAAGGCTCCTGACATACCGATGCAATCCAACGACATTCTCTTTGTCCCTTCGAGCAAAGGAAAGATAGCTGCAGCCCGGACTGTGGATGTAGCCGTCGCACTCGCGTCGGGTCTGGCCTTTTACGGCTTCTACCACTAAATGTTTTGGCGCAATCACCGGCAATGAATGCCAGGGCTCTTTCAGGGGCATCGGCTGCGTTGTGCGTGTCGGAGATTGATCTGATTATCGAGGCTCCAATTTTCTTAGGACGCGGGCGGGAGTACCGATCGCGACAACCCAGTCGTCGACGTCACGCACAACTGTCGCACCAGCTCCGACGATGGAACCAGTGCCGATTCTAATCCCGGGAATGACCGAAGAGCCAATGCCGAGCCACGAAAGCTCACCTACCTCCACATGTCCGCCAATCGCTACCTTTGGTGATAGATGCGCGAAGTCTCCGACATGACAATCGTGTTCGACGATTGCCGCAGTGTTGATGATTGCTCCAACCCCAATAACGGCATCGGCATTGACGACAGCGTTTGCCATGATCACGACGCCTGGAGATATCTTTGCTGAAGCCGCAATGGTTGCTGACGGATGCACAGCGGTCAGCAGTTGTACTCCGGCTCTGATACACCCCTCTGCGATCGCACGGCGATCGAGATTGTCGCCCACCCCGAGCGTTACCGCGACTGGGGAGCGTTTGACTCGCGCAGCGAGCCACTTTCCGTCACCAAGAATCTTCGGGTCGGAGCGGTCTCTTCTCTTCGGATCGTCGTCAACGAAGCCTTCGACCACCAGGCCGCAGGCGCGAAGAGTGTCAGCGACCACCTTTCCGTGTCCGCTTGCACCGTAGACGATCACCGGGTCTGCCATCGCCGGAGCTATCACCTCCGCTCAGCTCCAAACTTCTCCATCGTCACCTGCCCCTGCTGGGTGATTCCTTCCTGCCTGATCACCTTTTGAATCGTAGACAGCAGTATGCGAAGGTCGAGCCAAAGGCTCCAGTGCTCGACATACCAGACGTCCCAGTGAAATTTCTGTTCCCATGAGATGGCATTGCGCCCCTTGACTTGAGCCAGCCCGGTAATCCCGGGCTTCATAAGATGTCTGCTTCGCCTGCTCGGCAGTGTAATGAGCGAGATATTCGGTCAGCAAGGGGCGCGGACCAACGAAGCTCATCTCTCCCTTCAACACGTTCCAGAGTTGGGGAAGCTCGTCGAGACTGAAGCGTCTCAAGACGCTTCCTACTCTTGTGAGACGTGCCGCGTCAGTGGAAGGATCGATCACGGAGGATGGGGCCTCGATCATTGTCCGAAACTTGAATAACGTAAACGGGCATTCATGCTGGCCCGGCCGTACCTGCCGAAAGAGTATTGGGCAACCCATTGTCAGCCGGATCGTGATGGCCACTGCAGCCATTACCGGCCACGCGACGGCGAGGGCGATGGACGCGCCTGCGATATCCAGAATTCGCTTGCACGCCGCTCCTATTGTGTTTGAGTGCACCGCACCGCCTCCACACTCGAGTCCACCGGAACTGGATAACCATGCTCCTGAAGCATTGTTCTATACAACAACGTCAGAGCTTCCCAAACCGTCTGGTTCCGGAACTCGCGAAGAACACGCTCTCTTCCCTTCAGACCCATAGTCCGCATTCTCGCAGGGTCTGCCAGGATCGACAGCACAGCCGCAGCCAACCTGCCAGCATCTCCAACCGGCGTGAGCAGGCCGGTGACGCCGTCGAAGATCGCATCCACTGCACCGGTGGCGACGGTCGTGACAACGGGGAGCCCCGCGGCCTGGGCTTCGAGAACAGTGTTAGGGAAGCCTTCGCGATAGGTAGGCAACACGAAGACATTCATGACGTGGTAATACAACTCGATCTGAGATGTGAAGCCAACGCAGTGAATCGCCGGGTCCGATATGATGGCGCCCCTCACATCTTCAGGTATGGCGTCTCCTTCTTTACGATCTCCTACTAACAGCAGGACAGCCTCCGGTATTTCTCTTTGTATCGTTTGAAATGCCGTGACCAATTCGGGCAGCCCCTTGTCGCGTGTGAACCTGCCGGCAAAGCCGATGACAGGCTGGTCTGGGCCAATGCCCAGATCCTCGCGAAGCATTGCCGCCAACACGGCCTTCTCCTGCGTCGGCTCGAATCGGCTGGGATCCACACCGTTACTGCTTCCCGAACCGAGCAACACCGTCTTCGAACGCGCGACCAGACCTAGTGCAATCGCGCGTTCACGAAGGCTGGCGCTGACGCAAACAACGCGATGCGCCGTAAAGCATGAAACCTTCTCGGTAATCGTTAAGACTCTCCTCTTGATGCCCTTCGCGGTCTCAAGGCGCAAGCCGCGAAGGGTGTACACACGACAAGGCACGCGCGTGATCCAGGCAGCAAGCCCCACCAGCAATCCGGCTTTGGGAGTACCCGTGTTGCATATCGTCGGCCTGACTTGCCGGAGAATCCGCCATATTTTGAAGAACGATTTTAGGTCGGATCCTGGGGAGATATCTCTGTCCATGGGCACGCCATAAATCGGGTATCCTTCCTCGGCGCCTATCTGATCCGATTCTCTGCCGGGATTGCAAAGGAGAGCGGGATCGAAACCATTCGCCTTTAGGTACGCCAACTGTCCGCGCAGCAAAACGGTGCTGAGTGAGTCTGTCACGGCATGCAAGACACTCACCCGATCACCGCTCATGCACTCTCCCTGATCACGTTTGCGGTGCCTCCGACGCACGCAGACCGATCGTCAGAATTACGACGGCTCTCATCCAGCCACGCCTGGAACATCAGGACATTCCACAGATGATATTCCCAATTCATTTTCCCGGAGAGATGTTCGCGCCAGATCTTGAGGATGGGCGCGGAGTTGAAATATCCATCCTGCCGAAGCCGGTTTTCATTCAGGAGAGCTTCCGCCCAGTCGCGAAGCGGGCCGCGCAGCCACGTTGCTAAAGGGATACCAAAACCTGACTTCGGACGATCCACCATGGGGCGGGGCACATAACGATAAAGCAACTGGCGAAGAATCCACTTGCCCTGGCGCTGGCGAATCTTCATGTGCAACGGGAGCTTCCATGCGAATTCGGCGACTCGGGGATCCAACAACGGAACTCGACCCTCGAGACCGACAGCCATGGTTGCCCGGTCAAGTTTTACCAAAATGTCGTCGGGCAGATACCCGACCGCATCCAGGTACATCATTTCTTCGGCGACATGCCTCAGGCGTGGCTGATGGTTCGCAGAAAGGCATACCGCTGGACCTGAGAGAATTGTTTCGGTATCCAGCCATCGAGATGCCAATCGCTCATAGAGACTGTGTACATCCTGGCTCTCAAGGATTGACGCCAGTTTGTGAAGCTTGTACCCCGGCATCCTCTGCCGCTGCGACGCTGGAATTATCGGTTTGCAGAGTTGAAAGATAGAGTCCCAGCGATCCGGCGGCAATTTCCTGATGCCGGCTGCTCCGATCTTTTTGAGAATGAGCGGCAAGCGGGCAAGCGGGCGACCGAGCGTCTCCGCCCAGACGTGGCGGGTGTATCCGCCAAAGAGTTCGTCACCTCCATCGCCCGAGAGGCTCACCGATACATGCTCCCTGGCGAGTTGAGAGACCAGGATGGTCGGAATTTGCGAGCAATCGGCAAACGGCTCGTCATAGATCCTTGGCAACGATGGGATGATCGCCATCGCGTCTTCGGGAGTCACGTAGAGCTCAGTGTGATCCGTTCCCAAGTGACGTGCTACCTGCGAAGCCTCTTTGGCTTCATCCAGCTCGCTGTCATGATTCCCGATGGAGAAAGTCTTTACGCGCTCTCGGCTTTGCGCCTGCATGAGGGAAACGACAGTGGACGAATCGATGCCTCCAGAAAGAAAAGCCCCCAGAGGAACATCCGAGCGCATTCGAATACGAACGGCATCGCGCAGGATGCAATCCAGCTGCTCTACGGCCTCATTCTCGCCACCCTTGAAAGGATCGGAGACACCCTGGTCAACGACTTCGCGCATCGACCAGTATGGGAGCGGGCTCGATTCGAAATCGCGGGCGGAGATTCTCAACAAAGTTGCTGGTGGCAGCTTACTGGTGTTCCGATAGATCGAATATGGCGCCGGGATGCAGCTGTAACGGAGAAAAAGGGCTACCGCGCTCGGGTCCACTTCGCCCGGAAAGCTGGGATGGGCAAGCAAAGCCTTCAACTCGGAACCGAAGATAAAATGACCGCCGGCTCGGTAGTAGTAGAGCGGCTTCTCTCCAACGCGATCGCGCCCGAGAGTCAGGCTTCTGTCGTAGCGGTCCCATACGGCAAATGCGAACATCCCGTTGAAGCGACGTACCGATTGTTCGACTCCCCATTTCTCGAAGGCAGCGAGCATTACCTCTGTATCTGAGCCTCCTCGGAAGGAACAAGCAGAGTCCCCCTTCAAGAGTTCGTCCCTCAGATCTTCGTAGTTATATATTTCGCCATTGAAG
Source organism: uncultured Acidobacteriota bacterium (assembly GCA_963735555.1). Classification (GTDB taxonomy): domain Bacteria; phylum Acidobacteriota; class Terriglobia; order Terriglobales; family Acidobacteriaceae; genus Silvibacterium. The sequence continues at coordinate 11,178 of CAVTLP010000009.1, read as the reverse complement.
ACAATTATGTAACGGCCACTCGCCGATTCCATGGGTTGATGTCCTGCCGCCGAAAGGTCGAGGATCGACAGCCGTCTCATGCTGAGCGCAATACCTGCTTCCGCATCCACCCAGACTCCCGCATCGTCGGGTCCTCTATGGCGCAGACGATCGGACATGCGTGCCGCGACGCTTCGCAACTCGCTAGCCAAGTTCCCATGGCTCAAATCAAGGAAGCCGCTGATGCCGCACATGGTGTTTCAACTCCTAAGGTTCAAACCCCGGCCGGAATGCGGTTGATCGTGATACGCCGACCGCGCGCGCCAGCCACGCATCCTTTCCCGACCTCTGGAGGGCACGCTGCATCAAGGGCTTCTGCTTCGCACAAATAAGCATAAGTACGACGGGTGTGACCATGATGCGCTGGCGCAGGAGAATTCCGAAGTTACTAATCGCGCCTCCAAATGTAATCAGGAAAATCACCGAGTACGTCACAAGGAAGCCTACATACGGATCTCGCCAATGTCGCAGTGTCGACCCGATCTCACGCCGCCGATACCAGCAAATAAGCACCAAACCGGCTGATTCGAAGGCGGGTGCAAGGGCCAACAGATTATGCATTTCCCACGGGAATGGTCGAAAAAGCAGGAAAGGCGATTCAGCGATGCGGACCGGCAGAGACGTGCCCTCATTAAATGCCGATCCGCCCGTTTGACTTGTCTTGGTAAGAGTGTCCGCCTCGTGAAAGACGCTCGTTGAGTTTTCATTCTGCAAGTCCAGCAGGCTTCCTGCCTGGCTTATGAGGAGGTACGTGCCACCCAACAGCACTGGAATGAGAATAATTCTTGCCGCTGTGCTGGAACCACCGTCCCTTGACTTGCCCACTACATAGGGGAATGTAATCGCGATGCCAAGCATTGAGGCGACATGCGCCCGTACCAGCAAGGCGCCGGCAAGTCCAAAGGCGCAAAGGAGCACAGCCCTCGGGCCGGGCCGTTGCGTCAATCTGGCAACTCCAAGACACGTCAACCCGATAAAACACTGAATGAGCGCATCTTTTCCCACGAAACTGGACCAGAATAAAATCGACGGCGATAAGATGACGAGAAGCCCGAAGAGCCATCGGTCGCCCTCCGGGAACGCGACGACAAACGCGCGATAGAAAAGATAGCCCCCTGCCAGAGACACCAGCGCGAAGGCGATAAATAGGGCCGGCAGCGCATCCCCGATCAACAGAGAGGCAAATCCACAGAGATTGTTGATCAGATTCGTGCTCCAAAAAGGCCCGTGAAATGCGGCCCAGCCAACAATTTGAAATTCCTCTGCCAGTTGCAACCCTACCGTCCAGTAATGAAATGCATCGGCAATGCCGCCGTAGACAAAAAATCCCACCCAAAGAAACAAGCTGGAAGCGGCCATATGTGCCACAAGGCCAGCTGTCAGTAACCGGCGAAGATAAGAATCCCGTTGGGTAAAATGTGCCACCGCTACACCGCCGACGATGGCCAGGAGGGGGACGCAGATCAGGGACGAAGTGACGGGATAAACCTGAGGACTTGTAAAAAAAAGAGCACTCAACCAGAAAGGGCAGGTAACGATCGAAACGACCGTAACCAGTTTGGCTACGAGCACATATCGGGCTATATTTCGCGGCGAGTCGACGCTAATCCGGTCATGGCTGACTCTCGTGTCGGAAAGGCCCATTTACCCTCAACAAGTGTCTGATGCTAACTCCCGATCGCCCCAAGTCTAGCATGCGCAAGGGCGACGACATATTTAGACAAGCTGTTGGCCACGATCTTGTGGCCGCTTTCGTAAGATAGATCATGCGCGTTCTGCAGGTCATCGACTCCCTGAATCGCGGCGGAGCTGAAGTCATGTTAACGGCAATGGCTCCGTTATTTCGGACGCGAGGAATCGAGTGCGATATCATCGCACTGCTCCGAAGACCTAGTCCTCTCGAGGATTCACTCCTGGAGCAGAATATCCATTTGCGCTATACCGGCGTGCGCAGGCTCTATTCGCCGCGGCAGATCCTTGCCCTGGCCACGCTCATTCGGGGATACGATATCGTTCATGTGCACCTCTTTCCTGCGCAGCTCTGGACGGTACTGGCGGCTGCTCGATTGCAGTGCCGCACTCAGCTGGTTACAACCGAACACAATACGTGGAACGCGCGCCGCAAATGGTGGTTGCGCCCAATCGATCGGTGGATGTATGCACATTACGAGCGCATTGCCTGCATCAGTGAGGCCACGGCAGAAAATCTCGTCCGGTGGTGCCCCGGTGTTGGGGGAAAGATCGCCCTTATACCGAACGGAATACCTCTCGACGCATTCGAAAATGCCCAGCCCGCCGTACTTCCCGATGTGCCAGGTGGTTTAACGCGGCTGGTGTTCGTAGGACGGTTCGACGTTCAGAAAGACCACGCGACGCTTCTGCGAGCGATAACAACTGTGCCGGACACTCACCTTCTCCTTGTGGGAGATGGACCCTTGCGCCTTCGACTCGAGCGGATGGCCCAGTCCTTCGGAATCGGTCACCGGGTCACTTTTCTGGGCTGGCGACAGGATGTGGGCGCGGTTTTGAAGGCATCGGACATCTATGTTCATTCCACGCATTCCGACGGCTTCGGTATCGCCGCATGCGAGGCGATGGCAGCAGGACTGCCGGTGGTGGCCAGCGATGTTCCCGGTCTTGCGCAGCTCGTTACGGGCGCCGGAATCCTCTTTCCAGCCGGCGACCACAAGGCGTTAGCTCGCAATCTCACCGCTTTGATCCATTCGCCAGGACGGCAACGCGAAATGAGTATGGCCAGCCGTCAGCGGGCACGCCAGTTCAGCATTGAAAATACAGTGGACGGTTGCATCCGGATGTACGAATCAGTATTGCAGGTCAGCACGGCACAGGTAGCGGAGGCCCGATGAGCAACATCAATCCCAATGTGGTCAGAGCATTTGGGGAGGAGTGGAGCAAATTCCACCACGCTGAGCGCGACAGTCTCGACCTGCAGACTCTCTTTCAATCGTATTTTTCGATCTTTCCCTGGAGCGAGCTACCACCGGACGCGGAAGGCTTCGATCTTGGATGCGGTACTGGCCGTTGGGCCCACTTTGTGGCCCAACGAGTTGGGCTTCTCCATTGCATTGACGCAAGCGCCGAGGCTTTAGACATCGCCCGCCGAAATCTCCAGATGCATTCCAACTGCAGCTTCCACTGCGCCTCTGTGGATGCGTTACCTCTTGCGGACAATTCCTCAGACTTTGGGTATTCCCTTGGCGTGTTGCACCATGTGCCGGATACTGATAGAGGAATCAGGGATTGCGCCCGCAAATTGAAGCCGGGCGCGCCTCTGCTCATCTACCTGTATTACGCCTTCGACAATCGTCCCGCATGGTTTCGAACCGTGTGGCAGCTTTCTGACTGGGTCCGCCGGTCCATCAGCGCTCTGCCATTTGCAATTCGATCGCCTCTCTGCGACGTCATCGCAGCACTCGTTTATTGGCCCCTCGCACGCGTTACAAAACGGCTTGAAGCAGTCGGCGTCGATGTCGGCCATTTGCCTTTGTCCTCCTATCGGAACAGGAGCTTTTATTCCATGCGTACTGACGCCCTCGATCGCTTTGGCACCCGGCTGGAGAAGCGATTTACCCGCAAACAGATCAGCTACATGATGGAAGCTGCCGGCTTGGAGCGGATCATCTTCAGCGAATCGCCCTGCTGGTGCGCGCTCGGGTATCGCAGGGCGGAGCCGCTCTGATCGTCTTGCCCCTTCGAAGCTCATCCTGCCCACGCAGCGTAAACCATCAATGACAACCGTTCAGTGTGGGCGTTACACTCTTCTCTCACAGAAGTCGAGCGCCTGCCAAGGAGCAGATTCTGACCCTCCTGCAAACCTATCGTCGCGCCGCCGACCCCTCCCCGATCGTTTTCTCGGCACCGGCACGTCGCCTTGAGCGAACGTTCGACCTCGTCCTGGTAGTGGGTATTTGTTCTCTTCTTGGCTTTGGGCCGCTGGCGTTTGGCGCCGTTCAACCGTGGAGCATTTGCACCCTGGAGGTGACAGCATCGTTTCTGATTGTGATTTGGGCAGCGCGAGAAGTCCTGAATGGCGGTTTTCACATCATCCCGAACCCGTCATATCTTCCAATGGCCCTGTTTGCCGGCGTCGTCCTGCTTCAGATCGCCTTGCATCTGACGGCATATTGGTATGCCACATGGTCGGCGGGTTTGTTATGGGCTAGTTACGCGGGGATATTCTTCGTTGCTTCCCAGGTACTCTGCAAACGGCCGTGGACCTCAGCATTCGGCTTTTTTTGCGTCGCGTATGGATTCCTGCTTTCTCTCTTTGCCATCGTCCAGCAATTTACATCGAATGGAAAGATCTATTGGGTTGTAACCAATCGATATGGCGGATGGATCTATGGGCCGTATGTGAATCATGCACACTACGCTGGCCTGATGGAGATGCTCGTTCCATTTCCGATCATATTTGCCATCGTTAGTCGAGCCGGAAGACCGGGCCGGACACTCTATCTTTTTGTCGCCCTGGTCGTGTGCAGCACGATTTTCCTTTCACAGTCGCTCGGCGGCATGATCGCTTTTTCGGCCGAACTAGGGATACTTCTGCTGATTTTGTTCCGGAACAGGCGCTCAGCTTACCGCGAGATCCTTTTGCTCGGCGCACTTTGTCTTGCTCTCATTGCCTGGCTGGTTTGGTTACATCCTCCGGGACTGGTGGAAAGATTCGCGCGCCTGCTTAACCCGATTACGGATGCCGGAGCAACCGGACGCATTGCGATCGTCAAAGACAGCTTGAAGATGTTCCGAGAGCGCCCCCTGCTGGGATGGGGCCTGGGAACGTTTCCCGTCGTGTACCCTTCATTCAGGAGTTTTTTTTCAAATCTCTGGGTGAACGAAGCCCACAATGACTTTGTTCAAACGCTGGTCGAAACCGGTATCGTTGGCTTTTGCTTTGCGGCAGCTTTCCTTACGCTTCTGTGCCGCGAGGGCATTCGCAACCTGAAAAACTGGCGCAGCGATAGGCAGTCCAGCATGGCTCTGGCGGCCTTTCTGGGCTGTATAGGTCTGCTGGTTCACGGATTCGTGGACTTCAACCTGCAGATCCCAGCGAACGCTGCTTTCTTCTTCGCTTTGGCAGCCATTGTAACCAGTCGGTTCAACAAACCAGCGTCCGATCACGAATTTGGCAGAACACGAGGGTAGCCGAAATGGATACAGGAAGATTATTGGAAGGATCTTCCGAATCCGTACGTCACGATTCGCTCAGACTCGCGAATCTTCAGGAGATGTACGGACTCCCGACCCGGGAACGTTCGCTGCGCGATTACTGGCAAATCCTGCAGAAGCGCAAATGGATTGTATTCGCGACCATGTTCGTCGTGGTCGTTATGGCGGCCCTAATCAGCATACGAATGACGCCAATTTATGACGCGGCGACCAGGATATTGATCTCCCCGCTGGTATCCAGCCCTCTCAACTTTAAAGAAAGCAACGGGTCTCAGGCTACCGACGACCAGCAGCGGGATATCGATACGAAAGTCAAGATTCTCCAATCGGACACAATGGCGGAATTAGCGATCCATCGGCTGGACCTCGACGCGCATCCCGAATTTGCCGGGAAGGCTCAAACGCAAAACAGCGGCGGGATCGTTGTTTCTGAGTCGCCAGCTCACGAGAGATCGCGACAAGAGCAACTCATTCGCAAGCTTCAGGGGAATCTAAGAGTGCAGCAGATCCCCGATACATCGCTTGTTGAAATCAAGTACTCCGACCCCAATCCTTCGCTTGCCGCGGATGTCGCCAATGCCATTGCTGCCGCGTTCATAGAGCAAAACATAAAATCGCGATATGACAGCACGATGCAGGCTGCCGATTGGTTGTCCAAGCAACTGGCCGACCTCCAGATCAAAATGGAATCCTCGCAGTCCAGGCTGATTGAGTACCAAAAAGAACACAGCATCATCGGAACGGACGACAAACAGAACCTGACAACGGAAAAGCTCGATGAACTCAATAAAGAGTTGACTGGAGCGCAGGCCGAGCGGATTCAAAAGGAGTCTCTGTACCAGATTGCAGCAACCGGTAATCCGGAAACCCTGAGTGCGGTTCTTCAAGACCCCATTCTGACCGCTCTCCGTCAACGGCAGACGGAACTTCAGGCTCAATATGCTCTCCTCTCTACTCAGTTTGGCCCGGGCTACCCGAAAGTGACCGAGATTAAGAACCAACTCGATGAAATCGACAAGAGTTACCGGGAACAATTGCAGACCAGCGTGAATCGAATCAAGAACGATTATCAGGCCGCATTGAACAGAGAGGGCATGTTGCATGCCGCGCTGACTGAGCAGATGGGTGTCGCTGATCGACTCAATGAAAATGCCATCGAGTACAAAGTCCTTAAACAGGAGGCTGACTCAAACCGTCAGCTCTATGACGGGCTGCTTCAGCAACTTAAGGAGGCCAGTCTCGCTGCGGGTCTGGACTCAAGCAACATTCGCGTAGTCGACAGGGCCCGGGTACCGCTACATCCTGCGAGCCCCAACATCACCAGGAATCTGGAGTTTGCCTTGCTCATCAGCCTCGTCACAGGGGTGGCGCTGGCGTTTGGTTTGGACGCGCTCGACAGTACAGTGCGAACGCCAGAGCAGGCAGAGAGTATTTCGGGACTGCCAACGCTGGGAGTAATTCCATTACAGGCAGCCTTTGAAGCACCGGGGACTGGTATGGCCAAGGCCCACTTGCTCAAGACAACTCCCCGGAACCCTCCGCGCCCGCGGCCCCTGATCTGCTATCTAGAACCTCAGTCAGAGATTGCTGAAGCTTATCGCACGCTGCGGACATCGATTCTTCTATCGAGTGCCACCCGCCCACCACGCTCCATCCTGATTACAAGTTCTGTTCCTCAGGATGGGAAGACGATGACCTGCCTCAATATCGCCATTGTCCTGGCTCAACAGGGGAAGCGAGTCCTGCTGCTCGACGCGGATATGCGTCGTCCAAACATTCACAAGGCGTTTGGCTTAAAAGGCCAAGTGGGATTATCGAATATCTTAACGGGCGGCGCGAACTTGAGCGATGCGATTCAACCGACGGTTCAACCGAATCTTTTCGTTCTTCCGGCGGGTCCCATACCTCCTCACCCTTCGGAACTATTGAGCTCGCCCCTGATGCAGGATTTGTTCACGACATGCTGCAAGGACTTTGACCATGTCATCGTTGACTCTCCTCCCGTTATCTCAGTAACTGACCCCGTTCTCCTGTCAGTCCAGACGGATGCAGTGTTATTGATCGTTCGCTCCGGTCAGACGACTGCAGCCCATGTTCGCCGGACACGCGACCTTCTTCAGAGCGTGAAGGCTGATCTGCTCGGCGTTGTGGTGAACGGCGCTGACCTGGCCTCGCCGGATTACTATTACTACTATTACGGCTCCAAATACCACCACTACGCCAATGAAAACAAGAAGGATTACTCGAATAAGTCCAATCAACGGCTGGGACCAGCGCGAAAGGGCAATCCACGCACCAGACGAAATCACACCCAAATCTTCATCGGGAACTGATTCATAATCCGGAACCGGGGCGAACTCGCTTATGATGGGGCGGACGCCAAAACAGACCCGGTCACAAAGCGCGCTCCTATTGGCGGTATGCGTCGTTGGAGCCGCCGGTTACGCCTGGTTCGCAATCAGAGCGTATCTCGCAGAGCGCCTTGCCGATCGCTCCGACCAGTCCTTCATCGAGAGAGCGGTTGCCATTGCGCCTCAGAACGCGGACTATCACGATCTGCTGTGTCGTAGTATGAACTTCGTCTCCCAGGAACCCGAGCGCGCCGTTGACGAATGCAGGAAGGCTTCTGAGCTGAATCCGTATAGCTCTTCTATCTGGCTGGATCTCGCGCGAGCCTATTACTCGGTCGGGAAGAACAAACTGAGCACTCGTTGCTGTTCGCAAAGCGCTTGCGGTTGATCCCACTACTCCTGACACGGCTTGGAATGCTGCTAACTTTTTCCTGATTCAAGGCGATGTCTCGGAGGCCCTAAGACAGTTTGCCGCTTGTTCTGCGGGAGGAACCGTCACTTGCTCCCGCCGCGCTGAATGTCTGCTGGCAATCACTGCACGATATCCATCTCATTCAAGGCATTCTCCCGCCAAATCCGGAAGTTTACTTCGCCTTTATCAAACTCCTGCTATCGACGGGCGAACCTGATGCCGCTCATCAGATTTGGTCGGCCCTTATGCAGTTGAAAACAACTCTGGATTACCACCTGGGGCTCTTTTATATAGACCACCTGCTTCAGGCTCATCTCGTAGCCGAGGCAAGTGATGCGTGGAAGCAACTTTCGCTCAGATCGAAGGCTCTTCAAGCGTACTCAGAGTCAGACAATCTCATCATGGACGGGTCGTTCGCTCAAGACATTCTCAATTCAGGGTTTGACTGGCGCTATAGCCCCATGTCACAGATTTCCGTGACACTGGACAAAGCAGAATTCCATACCGGAGACCGATCCTTAAGACTGGCTTACAACGGAAGTGGAAGCGACGCCGGCATCTTTCAATACATTGCTGTACAGCCCGGCACGCGATATCGACTTTCGGCATGGGTGATGAGCGAAGACCTCAGCACAGCAAACGGCCCGATGCTTGCTCTCCTCGACGGCTACACCAGTGAGGTCTATAGCTCTACGGAGGAAACAACCGGGACCACCGGCTGGCATCGTGTGGAAACGGAACTGCAAACCGGACCTGAAACGCATCTCCTGCTTCTTGCTGTACTCAGGCGTCCCGGAGAAACGCGGGTTAAGGGGAGACTCTGGTTAGACGACATTCGACTATGGGCTGCATAAATGTACTCGTCCGAAGACGATAAAGAGACTATGAAATGTTCGCTCGCCTTCGTCTAAGCGCTTCGCCAATAAAATCACAAGAGGGCGGATACCAGATCATGCCCAATTGGAGATCCGTCTTATGGATCACGCTGGTCCTAAGTCTTCTTACCCATTCAGCATATTTAGCTCTGGATCACGAACATTATGGTGTTGATACACCAACTTATCTGATCCCCGCCGACAATCTTCTGCAGGGGCAAGGATTCGTGAACGCCTTGCACCAGCCAGAACTGCGTCGAACACCTGGCTATCCGCTTCTCCTCGCCCTCTTCCAGATCGCTCCGCTGAAGGTCGAACATCTAATCTTCGTACAGCACCTCCTTTGCGTCCTATTGACCGTCGCTGTTGCCGCCTTCGCACTGCGATCTACCGGCAGCTCTTTGGTTGCACTCACTGCCGCGTCAGTTCTGATCCTGGATCTGGCCTCCTTAAGAGTCGCGAATTTGCTCTTGACCGAAATCACATCTATGGTTCTCATCGCCATGGTCGCCTGGAGCCTGTATCGTGCGATGACGAAGCCAGGTGGCGGTGTGCTTGCTTGCACTCTAGCTGGTCTGCTCGGCGGTTGCGCTTCACTCGTGCGCCCCGTAAGCATCCTGTACTTTGTACCGCTGTCACTTTGCCTGTTCCTTGCACTAAGGCGCCGCGCCGCGCGCCTTGTCCTTTTCTTCGTTGTATCGTTCTTACTTCTCCCCTTGCTATGGTCTACGCGGAATTTTTTCGAAGGCAACTACTTTGGCATGAGCACCATTGGGGCCGAAGACCTTTTGTACTATCGGGCGGCAGGAGCATTGGCCATTCAGCAGCCCGGAAACTATCTGACGAATGTTCTCACGACGAGAAACACTCTATTGGCTCAAACGTGCACCGATTTGGAGAAGCTATACCAACGCGACTGCTCGCAGGTGACCGAATCACAGAACGCTTCTTACTCTACCCACAAGGGCATGAGCCTCATCCTGAGAAACCCGCTTAGTTATCTGCGGTCTACGCTGCTGGCGCTCGCATACATCGTTTTTGGCGGAGGCGCAGAGGCACTGTCGAGGATCAGCCACGTCAGTCCCATCACGGCGGAACACATCGTGTTACTCACCACTGTGCCCGAGGCATGCCTTGCCCTGGCCGGATGCTGGTACTGGTATCGGCGTGATCGACCCTTGTGCTTTCTTCTTGTTCTCACCATTGCCTACTTCCTGGTGATTTCTGCCGGGGCAGAAGCCTATTCGCGGTTTAGAGTCCCAGTGATGCCGATGTATGCATTGTTGATTGGAGGAGGCGCCGCCGCCACGGTAGAGTGGATTCAAAAGATCAAAACGTCACGTGCGGCGTCTGTGGATACGATTACGACTGTGCGGTAATTTTGCTACTCATCGGATGCCGCGTGAGATCCGCCCTTTAAGGTATTGGAAGGCGGTCGGGTGCGACCATAGCTTCGACTCCCCGCCTGGCGCGGGAATAGCTTCCAGCTTGCCGTCGATCGCACTGCGAATAGCTTGCTTCAGCAATGGAATTGCGCTGGCAATCTGCAGCAGTGGATAGGTAGCGAAGTTATCGGAATCGGAGCGCTCAGTCACTGTTTGTGCAACGATCTCTCCCGTATCGATCCCCTTGTCAATCTTGTGGATCGTTACACCGAAATGGTCCGGATCGCCAGAAGCCAGCGCCCAGTATCCTCCGTGAACTCCTCGATAAAGAGGCGTGATACCAACATGCGTGTTCAGGAATACTCCACCCGTCACATGCAAGAGATGCTCCTCCAATATGCGGGTGCCATTCACGACTACGACCTTAGATGGAACGCGACGACGCCCGCGACGAGGGCGGGAACGGCGAAGAGATTCATCGTGATCAGGAGGTCGACGACGTATCCCGGCCGCGATTCGTCGGTGGCGCTCGGAGGCGGGTTCACGAACCAATGGACGCTGACCCAGCCGTGCTGCGCCTCCCAGACGAGATTGGGCGCGAAGAGAGCACCGCCGCGATCGCTGCGGCGAGGAGCACGCCACGCGACCGCAGCAGGTCGCGCCGCCACACCGCCACCATCGCCACGAGGATGACGAGCGGGATCGCGGCGCGTGCTTCGTCTCGAGCCCGATGCCGACGGCGATCCCCAGTGCGATCGATGACCCGCGTCCGAGGAGCAGCCGCAGGGTGAGCCACAGGACAACGATGGTTGCCAGCGAGTCGAACGAGACCGGCTGGAAGAGCCCGTTCGTCGCGAGCAGGATGGGCGAGAAGCCGACACCGATCGCGGCGAGCACCTGAGCGCGCCGTCCGCCGCCGAGGTCAC
>CAVTLP010000008.1:0-138661 GCA_963735555.1 uncultured Acidobacteriota bacterium | reverse complement strand
CATTCCAGGCATGAATGACTGGACGAAGGGACTTGGCAATTACCAGGAGAACAAGGAGAAATTCCCGCACGGCATCAAGAGCTTTTCCGACGCAATACACGCCAGGGGAATGAAGTTCGGACTCTGGATCGATCCGGGAAATGTGGACGCGACGCTCGTGGAATCGGGTCAGATACCGGCAGACTGGCTGGCGGAAATCGATGGCAAGACCGCTGGGACAATACACATCCGTCACTTTCTCCTACCAAGCAGCTCTGTCTCGGTAATCCCAAGGTTGTCGCCTGGATAAAGAACGCAGCTGGGAGATCTCATTGAAAAGTACAATCTGGATTGGATTAAATGGGACCCGTCTTCGACCGTAAGTTACGAGTGCAATCGAACTGATCATGGTCACGGAAAAACTGATGGCGCATATGCGGCCTATCGTCGGGCGCCTAGAGATCGTTCGATACTTGCTGGAGCGTTTTCCTAACCTTTCAGGATTTGAATGCGACCCCTCCCTCCGTTACGCACGAACGAATCCCGGACCTCAAGGTCTGTTGCCGGGCGGATACACTAACGAGTTCATCACCGGTCCAATGGTCAGCCCAAATGTCTGGGGCTCACTCGCAACTGCCGGAATAGGCGACGCGAAAGCGGACAATCTGACAGGTCGCTGGTATAGCGCTTCGGCCCTCGATTATTACCTGCGCAAACACTTTACACATGGAGTCACGTTCGGCAATATCAACGGCATGTCCTCGCAATTTCTCTCCGCCGCTCCGGCCGGCTACGTGGAGGCCTTCCAGCGCAACCTGCTGTACTTTAAGCAATATCGCCATCTGCTGTTCGAGGATGTCTATCATCCAAAACCTGAGGCCGCGGGATGGAGTTCCATTCAATACGTTAAGCAGGATTCCACCGAGTCGGTCGTCTATATTTTTCGCGACAAATCTGAAGCTGCCGATACCACGATCCGCTTGCGCGGTTTGGATAGCAAGGCCAGATACCGAGTGACAAGCCTGAACGATCGTCCGGGCCGGGAGAGAGTTCTGACGGGAGAAGCCCTGACCAGTGGCATCTCCGTGCACCTGCCCAACGAATGGCTGGCCAAGGGCGACGGCGGCGCTCGAATCGCGAATTTGCGGACCAGCTGCATTACGGCTCTGACATCCTGCTGCTGAAACGCCTTGACTAGCGCTGTGCCGGAAGCGAATCAGACAAACCGAGGCATGGCCCGGCAGCTCGGCCTGTTTGACGCGACCGTTGGGGCATGGATATTCATGAATCGGAGAGTTAAATCCGCTAACGAGAGGTAGTTCTTGCTGCTGAGTTGTCTGAGCTTTGAAAGACGACCGACGGATTCCACACGATGGGATCGGCACGATTCTGACCGTTGTGCTTCACGCATGAATCGCAGCTTGTCGCCTGGCGATACGCGGAGGTTCTTAACCTCGTAGGTGGTTGGGCTATCGTAACGTGGACTTATCTCCGCCCATCCCTCTGCCGGCCAGACCTGCTTCGAATTAAGCAGGATCCGCACGGAACAGGACGCTTGATTTTCAGCACTGGGGTCTTTACGGATAGTGCCCGAAGTACTCACCATTCCGGCCGCCGGCACGATGAAGGTCCGTGATAGGTCGTACCGGGCAGAAGGCTGCATCCAGATTCTTCCGATTCGTCCCAGTCCGGATCCAGTCCAGCGCCCTTCATAGCCTCCGTTGTTCCAAAGCCAGTTCCCGGTAAGAGCCATCTTCTAATGCTTCTTCATATGCCCATTGCTTCCCGGATTGAGTCGGGGAGAAATCGCCCAGGGCTTCGTATATTTGTGGCTGGCTTCCGGTCTTCTGCGCGGTCGCAGCCTGACTTCGATTTCCATCTCCATCCACAGTCCTGATCTCAAAAATTGCATTCAGATCGTTGCGAGCAGAGTCGGAGTGGTCAAAGAAAAAGGTCCCCTTTGCAACCCTGCCGATCAGCTTCCCATTCTTGAGGACTTCATAGTAGGAAATCCACTTGTCATCACGGCCCGGAGACCAGGACAGCTCGACTCCCTGGACGCCGAGATTTGTTCCCAACCTCTTCGTTACCTTGGATGGCGGGATGGGAGGAACGCGATCAGTTCCAGAACCGGGATAGCTGGGCAGGTTGAGAAAGATCAGTTCCCCGGCGGCAATCTTATCGAGAGTGATGCCATCGGACATCAGCCTGGAACCGGTTTGGCGAAGCTGCAGCCCGGAGATACTCGCTCTAACCTCGTAGGTTTCCGCAGGCATGAGTCCTCTCGGATAAATGACAACGGGCTTGGCTGAAGTTTCCAGGCGAACGGGCTTGGCTAACCGGACATATTTAAACCCCATTGCGTCTATCGGGGCTTGGCTCATATCAAGATCAGCGGTGGCAAGCACTGCGCTATCTTCAGCTCGCACGAGAGACAGAGTATACGTTCCATGGCTGTATCCGGGATCGAATTGACCGAGTCTGGGTAATCGTCATGGGTTCATCAACCTGAAGTGCCATTCCGAAGAAGCGGTTCTGCGCCCGCCGCTCCGCCCCACGCTTCACAATCTTGGTAACAAGCGACTCGTCGGTAGCGCCGAGTTGATACTTCACATTGAGTGGACCGAATTCCTGCCCGGGGACGCCATAAAACCGAGTAGCTCCGTCGATGGGGTCCTCATAGACTCCGGTCTCAAGACTTGCTGCGGCGGTGGTCGACACCGTATTCATTTCCCCCGCTCCGCCAAGATACCGGTCAGGCGAATCGGTGGATTGTTTTGTCAGTCGGCTGGTTACAAAATAGGTCGAACCGTGCTTTGCATGCTTGGTAAGAATGACGCCCTTCGTGCCCTCCCTGTTCATCCGCTGGAAGTACCAAATTTCATTGTCGTGATCTACCTTCGGGCGAAATACATGACTCCAGCGGCCGGCTACCCCTTGCGCTACGAGGTAGTGATAGAGTTCCCAATCCTTCCGGATCGATTCCACATCCGGGCCGTCACCAGGATCCCGGTACCATGTGGGATTCATTGCAAGATGTATGCGATCACTGGCAGCGTAATAGGTCTGATCGTAATCGACGACGTTATGAAGTTTGTCGGGCGGAACAAGCAGCGAAGTGTAGTAGGCGCTATATGGTCCAACGCCTCCATCGGTATACTCGCCCGATTCCGCGAAGCGGGCGATGTCGTAGCTTATCCATCGTCCTCCTCCGTCACATGCGTCGATTCCGCTTTGGGGATGATCGCTCTTAAACTGCTGAAGCAATTTCCGGAAGTTTTGATCGGCGGCGAGAGCATCCGTGTCGTTCGCACTTGCCGCCGGCGCGATATCGTAGCGCCACTGAAAATCTCCCCACGCGCTGACTCCGTCGTTGAGCAATCGCGCTCTGCCAGTCCGCCGTTGCCGGAATCGATTGTTCCAGGGTTTCCTGTCCTGGAATTATCCATTCGGGATGCTGCTGACCAACTTTAGACTCAGGGGTCGCCAGGAAGGTGGGATACCACAACACCCATCGCATATCGTGCTTGCGAAGATAATCGTTGGTGCGCCGCCATTCGGGCCCATTCCAGGTGCCCCACTTGGTCATACCAACCTGCGTCATCCCATAAGATGTCCGTGCCTGTCTCCCGGAGAAGATCGATATAGCGAAGATCGAGTGCCAGGCGTCGTCCCCAATTATCGGCACTTGGTGTACCGCCTTCACCTACCCACGGCTCAGGCCAATCGACTGCCCACCGTGTCCTGGCGAAATATTCAGGATTGGTGAAATCCCACAAATAGGCGTATTGCCAATCGAGTAGTTGGTTCCCCAGCTCATCCACTCCGCCTGAGAACGCTGCTATGAACACTTTTGGCGTTTCAATCTGCCCACCGGGAGCTATGTCTTTTTCGAAACCGGCCAACTCCAGTCGGATAGTCGAGCGACTGGCCTTCTTTCGTTCGCGATCTCGAAGCGCCAGTGTCCCAGGTAATCCCAACCCACAGCGATACCTTCAGTGGCGTTTTGATTTAACAGAAACGCCAATGGCAGAATATCCACTGTAGCTACCTGCCTGAATGCCTCCATTCGAATCCAGGATGCGTTCATAGCCTGGGCTCATAGGCTCGGTTTTCAAAAGCTGGCTGCCGTTGTAGTTCCCGCCGCCCGTCAGGTAGTTGAATCCGAGAATCTCGTGCGGTGGATCCGAGCACCCTGGTATGAAGGAAATCTACATCGCTAATTCGGACCGGTTTGCCCGAGGAGTTTTCTAAACTCAGCCACTCCCGAATGACCGGGGTTCCGGGGTAAATCACGTAATGTTTGGTTACGTTTATGACCGCGGATTCAAGTTCGATATCAAGTTGGATTTCTCCCTGCTGACCGCGAGCAGCGTGCTCACTGCGCAGTTTCCAGTGCCAGTTGGACGCGCTAACGTCCTGACCATTTGCGAGGAGTCGGATTTCTTCGGAAGGGTTTTTGGGATCCTGATATTCACGACCTGACTTCTTGTTGCGGAGCGACGTCAAGACAAATCGGCCGTTCGCAAGACGAATCCTTTTCTCCACGAGAGACGTACCAATAGTCCACTCGTCGCCTTCGCGACGGACATAGCTATCCTCGCTCTGGAGGCTGGACTGTGGATGCGCCAAATAGCCTGCCATGCACAGAATCGCCAACAGGATTGTGGGGCGTCTGCAAGGTGAGGGATTCATGACCGGCCTGGCCAACCAGTCAGGGTTAACTTTGTTGTTTCCTCGATTTCAAGCAGGCGGTTGTACTTTGCCAGGCGCTCGGAATGTCGAATCGATCCGTTCTTGAATTGATCGACCTGCCAACCGATCGCCAAATCCGCCGCCCAATTGTCCTCTGTCTCTCCGCTGCGAACGCTCAGGGTGACGGACCAACCGGCCGCGCGTGCCAGCTGGTGCGCTTCGAGCGCTTCAGTGAGGGTCCCAATCTGGTTGACCTTCAGAAGCAACGCGTCACAGGCATTCATTTCGACTGCACGCCTTATGCGGTCGGGATTGGTGCACAGGAGATCGTCGCCTAGAGTGAGAGCCCTACCAGCTATCATTTCGCGGAGCCTCGGCCAATTCTCCCAGTCATCCTCCGCGAGCCCGTCTTCCACGCTCAGGATCGGATACTGATCGATCCATTTCGCAATTCTCCTGATCATTGCGGCACTGTCCAGGAGCTCTGAATCGAGCCGGTATCGGCGATCCTGATAAAAATGAGTCGCTGCAACGTCGACCCCAAGACACACATCCCGACCGGGTGCGTATCCGGCCCGCTCGATCGCTTCGACGGCTAAATCCAGCATCTGCTCGGCGGACTTACAGGGCGGAGCCAGGCCGCCTTCGTCCGCAGTTAGGAGACGCATTCCATATTTCTGGAGTACAAGCTCGGCTGCCGACTGATAAATGTCGAGAGGCTGACACTAAAACTTCACCGATGGTTTGTGGCGAAATTGGAATAATCAAAACATCCTGGATGGAAACCTGATTTCCTGCATGTTTTCCGCCGCTGAGGAGATTGATGGTCAGGCGAGGCAGTGTGGTAACGGTAGAGCCGAACCTATCTGCAAAATGCTGATAGAGAGGGACTCTTGCGGTGTGCGGCACAAGCTCGCGCGAAGGCGACCGATACAGCCAGAATGGCGTTCGCGCCGATGCGCGACTTTGTGGGGGTGCCGTCGAGCGCGATCATCGCCCGATCCAATTCAGACTGCTCCGTGAAGACCCGGCCAGCAAGCGCGTCATGAAGCACTCCGCCAATATTCGCTGCCGCGCGACGGCAACCCAGCCCCTGGTATCGCCTGGGAATCTCCGTCCCGGAGTTCACAAGCCTCAGCCGTTCCGGTCGAAGCTCCTGACGGGATGGAAGCAGAAGCACTAATTCCGCCCTCCAGAAGACAGGTTGCGAGAACGGTGGGCCTGCCGCGGGAATCAAGAATTTCGCGTCCAGAGAGTTGCTCAATCTTATGCATAGGTTTCTATCTTTCGAATGAACTCAGCGATCAGATCGTTCACGCCAGAAGGCGGGTTGGCGATAAGTTGCAATACAACCTCCTGCTGCCTCGCTGCTTCGGGGGGAGTCAGATACTCTAACGGTGACTTTCCGATCACTCGGGCAAGAAGGCAGGCGAGCGTATGGCGCATGGCGCGCGGCTCCAGCGTGTGTGCCCACTCGAGGGAATCAATCTCCCTGCGGTAAACATTCCAGAAGAGCGCGGCGGCCGCACCGATACGATCACGCTCTGACCTCAGATGATTTGCCTTACTCAGGAAGTGGGTCAAAGCAAACCCCACATCGAAACCTGGATCTCCGAAATGAACCACTTCGTAGTCAAGCAGAATCAATTTGCTCCGATAGATCAGCGTATTTTTCGGGCTGAAGTCGCCGTGAACCAGGCTGTTTCTGTGATGCATTGTCTCCTCGACCAACGCGTTCAGAAATCCGGCGGCAGCAGGGGCTTTCTCGGCGGCGTAGAGATAATACGGTTCGAGACGAAGGTTCTTGAAATATGTGAGGTCTCCAAAGACATTGACGACTTCGGGGCCGGCATCAGAGGACCGACGATGAATGGTTCCAAGAAGTCGACCAAACTGCTCGAAGTGATCTGAGACGATCTCGCCCGAGAGCAGGACAGATTTCCAATTTTCGCTTTCTTCCGGTATCGCCTCCATAGCCATCAGATGATTCGGCATGTCTTCAAAGACAAACAACGGAGTCGTGTCTTTTGGGGCCAGCACGTTCAGCCAGCGCGTGGCCTTCGCTTCCACTCCGATCCGCTCCGGATCACTGAACCAGTCTACGTCGACTCGCAATTTTGCCAGCGCCTGTTTTAGAACCCAGCCACGACCATCCGGCCATCCAACCCTCACCGTCCGATTCGAGACCCCTCCAAGCAGCCTCTTGAGTGAGATGGTTTCGTCTGGCTTTATGTGTCCGCGCTCTATAAGGTATCGGCGCAGGGAATCGAAATCCTCTATGTCAATCTCCATCTCCATTGATCGGGTGCTCCCGGAGCGAGCAAGGCGCGAAGTATGCGCGAGGCTACCCCTTACTGCGATTCTCTCTCTTGCTGCTCAGCAACCTCCGGCAGACACGCCGGCGATGACGCTCACAAAGGAATGCCGCGTGCCCTCGCAGACTCCGACAGTCTATTGTGTTGACATTAGTGTTGACAATGGATAAAGCAATCTTCTAGCCTTCTCCGGCCGATGGTACGAGCGATTCAAGGCGCCGTTCCTGCATACCGGGGAGAGCTTCTCAGATGAAAAACCTGCTGATTGTGGTCGCGTGCATCACCTGTTGCTGCAATTCGGTCTGGTGCGCTGACAATGATAAGTCCTGGCGATTGTCCACGGATGACACAACATTAACCGTAACGGTTGAACAGGGCGTGCCCGTTGTCACGCGGCTTGGCTCGGCGAAGGGCGCTTCAGAGTGGCTGCTTGCACCGGCGCCGGAAGCCCTGCTGCCCTCAGTTACGCAGCGGGGATCTTCGCTGCCGACGAAGTGGCACTACGAAGGCGGTGTCTTAGATTCACAGAGCGGCAAGTTAGTATTGCGCTTCTCGAACTCCGCTCCGGCGATGGAACTGCAGTCCATCTGGCGGGCTCGCCCAGGGCGTGGACCGATAGAGCATTGGTTGACGATTGCCAATCAATCCGGGGCGACGATCACGATTGGTCACCAGGACAGCCTGGTCCTAGGCAATTTAGCGATTCCCGCAGACGACTCGATGGATGCCTGGTCGATCAAACGCGGTGCAAGCAATGCCACCAAGGAAGGTGGGACGCTAGTCCGAAGTGTAGGTCGAAACTCCGATGAGACTCTCACCAGCGACCCTATCGATGGCGCAAGCCCGGTGCCGTGGCTGGCACTTCAGGTCGGCACTTCACGCGGCCTTTATGTCGGATGGGAGTTTTCCGGCATCGGGCGAATTCATTTTCACAGTCTTTCCAATCCGGCAGGTCAACCGGTCACAGGCCCGATGACCGGGGCGGCCCCGTTAGGGATCGAAGTGGGGAACGTCCCGGGATTCAAGACAGATGTTCTGGCGGGTGAGACGTTCCTGGTTCCACCGGCTTTCGTCGGTTGCTACACAGGCGATATCGACGATGGCAGCTACAGCTTGCATCGTTTCGTGATGGAGAAGCTGGTTCCAAGATTTCCCAAAGGATATGTCTATCCCACACTGGCTTACAACCTCTATCTGGACAGCGGAGGCGCGGACGCAGAGGAAAAAGGCGTACTGCAGAGTGCTGCTCTCGCCAAGGAGTTAGGCTTTGAAACCTTCGTTGTCGATGCGATGTGGTTTCCTCAGTCAGGCGCCTGGTACTGGGACCCGAAGCGCTTTCCCCATGGGCATAAACCAATCGAGGAGTATCTGCACAGCCACGGCATGAAGTTTGGGATTTGGATGGCCTATACGCATGGTTCCAGCTTAGCGGATCCGAGAGCGTTAAATATCAAGGAGCATCCCGATTGGTTCAGTGCTCCGCCGAAACTGGATCCGGAGGGCCATATCAATTGGGACGCTCTCATCGATTTGGGATACGATCCGGCCCGGGACTGGGCAGAGCAAGCCACACAACGGGTTGTGTCGGAATATGGAATTGATTATTTCAAGACGGACTACAGCCCGATTGTTACGCAATGCCAACAGACCAATCATCGTCACCATTACGGCGTGGACGTGAGCTACTGGTCTACGCTCGGCTACTATGCCGTGCAGGAAGCACTGCTGCAGAAATTTCCCGATCTGATCAATGAGGGATGTTCCGGGTCCGGGCACATAAAGGACTTCGGGGATATCCAGCGAGTACACACGATCGCGATAAACGATACGCTGTCATCCTTGCCAAACCGTCAGGCTATCTATGATTCAACCTTTGCGTTTCCGCCCGCAGCGCTCATGGACTATACGTACGAGAATTTTTACGATACAGTCTCCGACGCGCCAGAACCCTATTTCTGGCGATCTTCGATGATGAACCAATGGCAGATTGACCCTACCCACAGTGTGTCGTGGACACCGGAACAGCGCGCGAAGGTCAAGAGAGCGACAGAGATTTACAAATCCTGGATCCGGCCGATCCTGCAGGATGTCGAGGTGCACCACATTCTGCCCCGGCCAGATGGTCTCCACTGGGACGGGATGTTTTATTGGAGTCCGAGCCTCAAGCGCGGCACCTTGTACATCTTCCGTCCAGACAGCGAGCAGAATACGGAACATGTTGTTTTGAAGGGGCTCGAAGCGAACACGAAATATATGGTTCGCACGGAAGATCAATCGACACCGGAGACGACTTACTCTGGAAGCGACTTGATGAGTACGGGGCTAACGATACACCTGCCCGCCCGGTACACCAGCGACCTGGTCTATCTTGAGGAGGCTCATTGATAGCTCGGCGCCTGCATGAGCAACGTCAAACAGATCATGCAAACAGGGAAGAGTCGCGATGCCATTGAGCCTGAAACGGGCATCAGGGAAGATCGCGGACCGCGAAAGCCAAGGGCCATACAGAGCCTGCTGCAACCGGTCGGTAGTGTGGTTCGCGATTGCGACCGTTGGATTCTGTCTTCTCGCGCTAAACGCGAAAGCGGCAAGTGGAAGCGAGCAGGACAAAGCGCACGCGAACAACCCATGGCTGCAAGAACATTTGCTGAATTCCAGACTCTCAACCGCCGTTCTCGTTCGTCTACGGCAGGCAGCCATCGGCAGCGTTATTGAAAGCGTGGCCGAAGAAGACGGCAAGCAAGCAACTGGACGCCGGGCGCACAGAGTACACCGTCGTCTGGACCGATCCGAAGACGAGCCTGCGTGTTCGTTTGACGGCCGTGGACTTCGCGGACTCATCCGCAGTGGAATGGACGGCGTATTTCACGAACGACGGCAAGGCGGATACGCCTGTTCTCGAGGATATCCAGGCGCTTGATATGTCCGTTCCACTCACCGGTGATGGCGTTCCTACCGTCCTCTATTCCAGGGGATGCGGCGGCATGGATACCTATGCGCTGCGGAAACAGCCGCTGAATCAACTCGAATCGCTTCGCCTCTCGAACGACGGCGGCGGCAAGACGGTCGAGACCATTCCGTTCTTCGACATTCAGATGAACGGACGTGGTCTGATCGGCGCGGTCGGATGGCCTGGAGCGTGGGCCATTTCCATGTCGCGGCCGACGGAGGGCGCGATCGTGGTTAGAGCCGGCATGGAGCGCACGCATCTCTCGCTTCATCCCGGTGAAGAGATTCGGACCCCGCAGATCCTGCTGTTGCCGTGGGAAGGGGACGCCGTCGACGCGCACAATATTCTGCGGAGACATGTCCTGAAATATCACATGCCCCAATACGACGGAAAGCCAGTTGTTCTGCCCGTGTCTCACCTGGGATGGGGCGGCATGAAGACAACGACGAGCCTTCGTCTTCTCGATCAGATCACGAAGGAAAAGATCGGGTATGAAACCTTTTGGATGGATGCCGGATGGTATGGCGCGGATCGCGAGGTGGAGGAATTCCAGGTATTCGGCCGAGAAGACTGGTTTCTGCACGCGGGGAACTGGAGAGTCAACAAAGTTGCGCATCCGGATGGACTAAAGCCGATCAGCGACGCAGTCCACGCGAAGGGAATGAAGTTTCTTCTTTGGTTCGAACCGGAGCGCGCAGTTGTTGGAACGCCACTCACGATCGCAGCATCCCGAATGGTTTATCGGAGAAGAGGGAACCAACTTTGAAGGAAATGACGCCAGACCGTTCGTCAAATTCCGCCTGTTTGATTTCGGCAATCCCGCAGCCAGGCGATACATGATCGACTTGATGTCAGAACTTGTCACGAGTGAAGGCATCGATATCTTTCGGCAGGACTGCAACTTCGCGCTGGCCCCTTTCTGGGCGAAGGCGGATTCGCTCGATCGTCAGGGAATCACCGAGATTCGCTACGTGGAGGGTCTGCTGGATTTCTGGGACGAGCTACGCCAGCGGCATCCGCAGCTAATTCTGGATATTGTTCAGCGCGGAGATCTGGAAACCATATCGCGTGCCGTGGACCTGAGCCGCGCGGACTACCCGGTTTCGCCAGATGCAGATCCACTTGGCAATCAGCTCAGCACACTGGGCCTCTCCTACTGGCGGCCGCATTATGGAACATTGCTGCAGATTCGGCCGCGCAATACCTATCATTTCCGCAGCGGATTTGCTCCCGGGCTTAGGATTCGCTCTTTTCAATGTCGCGGGAACAAAGGATCAGATCGGAAGTTTTATACCGCCTGACTTTCCCTTTGACTGGCTCCGGTCCCAGGTGGAGCAACTGAAACGAGTGAGGCCGTACTATTACGGTGACTACTATCCGCTATTACCGTGCAGCTCAAATGCCGATTGCACCACAGGATCCAGCCATGAGCTTAGCGCGGCGTTCGAATGGGCCGCCTGGCAGTTCAATCGCCCCGAACAGGGCGACGGAATGGTCCAGGCCTTTCGCCAGGACAAGAACAATGATGTCACCAAGGAAGTGCGATTGCGAGGGCTGGATCCAGCGGCGACATACGAGATCACCGATCTCGATGGGGGAGTGCCGAGCACCGTTTCCGGCGCAGACTTGATGCAGAAGGGTCTTCATGTTGAGATTGTGGGGAAGCCTGGGGCGGCGATCATCATGTACAAAAGGGTGCGCTAGTCTCGCGAGACTTCTTGTCTCCTGTCTCACATCGCGAACCGGCCGCAATCATCAGGGCGATGGTAGATATACTAGAACGTTTTCAGGAAGGAAGAGGCTAGTCGAGTGTCCGACGAGAAACGCACCTACCGCTCAGCCGCCTGGTTCGGCAAGCAGGACAGGGACGGTTTTGGACATCGAAGCTGGATGCGCAATCAAGGTCTGCCCGGCGACGTATTCGATGGTCGGCCGGTGATTGGTATCTGCAACACCTGGTCGGAACTCACACCCTGCAATGCACATTTTCGGCAGATTGCCGAACGTGTCAAGCGAGGAGTCTGGGAGGCCGGCGGCTTGCCTCTTGAATTTCCTGTAACGTCCCTTGGGGAGACGAACATTCGGCCGACCGCGATGCTGTTCCGAAACCTGGTCAGCATGGATGTCGAAGAGTCGATCCGGGCCAACCCGATTGACGGTGTGGTGCTCTTGTGTGGCTGCGACAAGACCACGCCCTCTCTGGTAATGGGCGCCGCGAGCTGCGATGTGCCTGCGTTAGTCGTTTCCGGCGGCCCCATGCTGAACGGTAAATATCGAGGCCAGGATATCGGTTCCGGAACAGCCGTTTTGCGCTTCAGTGAAAAAGTGAAGGCCGGCACGATGAGTCAGGAAGACTTCATGGATGCCGAAGCCTGCATGTCGCGCTCGGCCGGCCACTGCATGACGATGGGAACCGCCTCCACTATGGCCTGTATGGTTGAGGCGCTTGGTCTCGCACTCCCTCACAACGCCGCGATCCCGGCGGTCGATTCGCGCCGTTTGGTTCTTGCGCACTTAGCAGGCCGCCGGATTGTCGAAATGGTTCGCGACGACTTGCGCATCTCGCGCATCTTGACACGTGAGGCATTCGAGAATGCCATTCGCGTGAATGGCGCGGTCGGCGGCTCGACGAATGCCGTCATACACCTCCTCGCTATAGCCGGACGCGTCGGCCTGAAGCTCACGCTCGACGACTGGGACCATCTCGGTCGCGAAGTACCCACACTCGTCGATCTGATGCCTTCCGGACGCTTCCTAATGGAGGATTTTTACTATGCCGGCGGCCTGCCTGCGGTCATTCGCGCACTCGGGGAAAACAATCTGATTCATCGAGATGCTTTGACAGTCAACGGCAAGACTATCTGGGAGAATTGCCAGGCCGCTCCAAACTGGAACCCCGAAGTGATTCGCCCTTCAGAGAAGCCTCTAGCGGCACATGGGGGAATCGTCGTGCTGCGCGGCAATCTGGCGCCCGATGGAGCTGTGCTCAAGCCTTCCGCGGCTTCACCGGATCTCATGTGCCATCGCGGCCGCGCGGTCGTCTTCGAAAATATTG
The DNA here is from genome assembly GCA_963735555.1 of uncultured Acidobacteriota bacterium. Lineage (GTDB taxonomy): Bacteria > Acidobacteriota > Terriglobia > Terriglobales > Acidobacteriaceae > Silvibacterium. The sequence goes on along the minus strand of CAVTLP010000008.1, from coordinate 125,667 downwards.
AACACTACAAGAAGCGGATCGACGATCCCGATCTCGACGTCGACGAAAATTGCGTTCTCGTCCTGAAGAACTGCGGTCCAAAAGGCTATCCCGGAATGGCCGAGGTCGGCAATATGAGCTTGCCCTCAAAGGTGCTGAAGCGCGGAATAACGGACATGGTACGCATTTCAGATGCGCGCATGAGCGGCACCGCGTACGGGACGGTAGTACTCCACGTTTGTCCGGAAGCGGCGGTCGGTGGGAACCTGGCTTTGGTGCGGGATGGTGACTTTATAGAACTGGACGTGGAAGCCCGGCGGCTGCATCTTGATGTCTCGCAGCAGGAGTTGGAGCGGCGGCGTACTGAATGGCGGCCGCCGGAAAGCCCGATCAAAGGCGGGTACCAACAACTGTATGTCCAGCACGTGCTGCAGGCGAACACGGGCGCGGACCTGGATTTCCTGACTGGGTGTCGGGGTAACGAAGTCCCGCGCGAGTCGCATTGATGAGGTGGCTTCGATCGGTCCTTTGCCCGTCTGCCTCCACCCGTCTCGATCTTAGCCGGGACAGACGGACTCGTTGAAGAGGGTGACCAGAATGAGTGGGAGACTTGCTGGAAAAGTTGCTCTCGTGACCGCGGCGGGACAGGGCATTGGACGCGCCACGGCCATTGCGTTCGCCGACGAGGGCGCCCTGGTCTGGGCTACCGATATCAACGAGACGTCCCTCGTGACTCTAAGCAATGATCGCCCAGGCATTCGAACACGCCGCCTGAATGTCCGCGAATCGCGCGAGGTTGACAACATTGCCGCCGAGGTAGGAGCCCTCGATGTTCTGTTTAACTGTGCCGGCTTTGTTCATCACGGAACCATTCTCGACTGCGGAGAGAACGATTGGGATTTCTCGTTCGATTTGAACGTCAAATCCATGTATCGCACCTGCCGAGCCTTTCTTCCGGCCATGCTGGAAGCTGGAAAGGGCAGCATCATCAATATGTCCTCGGCCGCATCCAGCATCAAAGCTGCCCCCAACCGGTTCGTCTACGGAAGCACAAAGGCAGCTGTGATTGGGCTGACCAAGGCAATCGCCGCTGACTTCATTCGCCACGGTATTCGCTGCAATGCCATCTGCCCGGGCACCGTGCAATCGCCTTCGCTAGACCAGCGGATCGCAGCGCAGGGAAATGTAGAGAAGGTCTATGCCGAGTTTGTCGCCAGGCAGCCGATGGGGCGATTGGGCCGTCCCGAGGAGATTGCGGCTCTCGCTGTCTATTTGGCCTCTGATGAATCGGCCTTCACCACGGGCCAGATCCACATCATTGACGGTGGCTTTAGTGTGTGAGATCAGCGGGCGCTGCACGTGCCTACTCACACCGCAATGCCGTCATGGGCTCAACTGACGACGCTCTGCGCGACGGAACCAGGCAGGCCAGTCCGGCGACGGCAAGAATCACGAGAGAGACCCCGAGAATCAGCAATGGATCGTACGCGCTGTTCTCCACCCAACGGGAGATCAGCCGGTTGAGACCGAAGCTGAGCGCCAGACCCACGAGCAATCCGGAGCCGACGCTTACACCTGCTGAGGCCAGCACAATCCGCAACACGTGCTTCTTCTGTGCGCCCAGAGCCATGCGGATCCCGAATTCGTTTGTCCGCTGCACGACCGAGTAGGACACCACGCTGTACAGGCCTACGGCAGCGAGCACCAGGGCGAGCACGGAGAATGCTCCAAAGAGGATCGAAACGAGCCTTCCCCTCGCCCATTCCGGCTCATGCCTGATCCATGTTTCGAGGTCGTCTACGTGACCAAAGGCTTGCTGGTCGGGATTCACCGAGGCGATCTGCTGCCGAACGCTGTGCAGGATAGATTGCGGGTCGGTCCGGCCGCGCACCAGAATCTGCGTGCTCATCCACATGTGAAGCGAGTAGGGGAGAAAGATCGCCGGCTTTACTGGTTTGTCGAGCCCGTCATCGAGCGCATCGGCGACAACTCCTACCACTTGTATCCAACCATCGCTTCCCGGCGCAGCCAGAGTATAGGGCGGCTCATTCTTCAGCGTCGGAATTTTCAAGGAATGTCCCAAAATGTCGCCGCCAGGATAATAGCGCTTTGCAAAGGCCTCATTCACCAATGCCAACGGAGCGCTGTGCGCTATTTCCGTTGGGTCCCAAACACGGCCCCGCAGCAACGGTATATGCAGTGTGCTGAAATAGCCCGGATCGACGAAGTTGATTCTCGCTTTTTCTTCTACTCCGGAAGCCTTCCCGAGAAATTCAAATGGTTGATCCCAACCGTTATTTGGAGGGGTCGCGTTGGTTGAGATTCCGGTGGCGACAACATCGGGTAATGCGGCTATTTTTTCCCGGAGCTGTTCGAAGTAGTTCGCGCGCTCCGCCAGAGTCTTGTAGGTGTTGTCGTGCACCGGTATGCCGACCGACATGACGTGGTGAGGATCGTAGCCGAGAGGGATGCGCATCATGCGCACAAAGCCCTGGATGGCCGTACCCGCGGCCGACATCAGCAACAGCGTCAAGGCGATCTGGCCGGCAATCAGGACGGTGTGCCACTGCTTCCCGCGCACCGTTCCGGCCACTTTGCGGGTGCTCGACTGCATGACCTGACTGATCTGTGGCCGGGCAAGCTGCAATGCCGGAAACAAGCCAAAAACGACGCCGGTGAGCAGAGCAAGACCGACACTGAAGAACAGAACAGGAATGTTTACGCGGAAATCCGCTTCATGCGGAAACGAGTACTCCGGCAGGCGAGCCACAATCCATCCGAGGCTTCGATAGGCCAGAAGCACGCCTAATCCGGCGCCGGTGAGGGCCAATAGCAACGATTCGGTCAGAAGCTGACGTACGATACGAAAGCCGCTGGCTCCGACTGCCGACCGGACAGCGAACTCATGCTGCCGCGCCGTTCCGCGTGCCAGCAGCAGAATGGATACATTGCCGCAGCCGATGGCGAGAAGTAGTCCCACGGCTCCGAACAGCAGACCGAGCGTGCCGCCCAGCTCATGCACATAGCGGTAGCTGATGTTCCGCAATTCAAGTTTGTATTGCTTCGGGAAATGAGTTGGCGTTTCTTTGGCGAACTGCTGGATGAGCGGCTGCAATTCGGCTGCTGCCGCCGCGCGCGAAACGCCGGGCCTGATCTTGATCATCGCCCCGTATTCCATCGCCTCCGATGTGGCGAGCTTGAGCGGCAGATAGACGTCGCCATCCAGCCAGGTAAAGCGCAGCGGCAGCACGCCCAGGATGGTGTAGCTCTTGTGGACAAGCTGAATGGTTTTGCCGACAACGGTTGGGTCGCCGTTAAAGTGCCTCTGCCAGAACTTGTGGCTCAGAACAACGACTTGCTGCGGCTCCTGGCCGTCCGGGGCATCGGAGGGAAGAAAATTGCGGCCAAGCATGGCCGGCAGACCGAGGAACTGAAGGCCATTACCGGTCAGATATATTGCCTGCACATCTTCGGGAACATCGCTGCCAGTGACGGTCAGGCTCCACCCGGTAACGCCCATTACATCTTCGACAGCATGTGCCTGGCTCAGCTGTCGTACCTGGGGGCCGGTAAGGCCATTCCAGCTATCCTCATTTCCCGCTTTATCCAGGAAATAAACCTGACAAATGCGATCGGCTCCGGGATACGGCCAGGGATTCATCAGGACGGCGTAAATAATGCTGAAAACCGAAACGGTTGCGCCGATGCCGAGTGCGAGCGACAGAATCGCCGTCAATGCAAAGCCCGGATGCTTGCTCATCTGGCGGAGTGCGAAGCGAAGGTCCTGCAGGATGGTAGTCATCGGCTGGACAGATAATTTTGGCGACAAATGGTCGGGGAGAGAGGATCGAAGCTCCGACCCCCCTGGCCCCGAATTCAAGGACCGAAAGAAGTCCGAGCGATATCGAGGAACAGGGAGTGATACCGAGACTCAATGTTCACGCGGGTCTTGATCTCGCTCCAGGCTTTTCAGTCTATACCGAACGACATCAAATAACATCAAGCGATTGGAGTACGGATGGCAGGGTTTACGACACAAGGAACGACACAAACCGTGCTCCCATTCACCAGGTACTCATTGCAACCTGCCTCGCAGAGGGCTGTCTTCTAAATGACGGGTGCGGCCCACTTGGTCTCCATAGAGTTCCCATGGCACGCGTTGCTGCACAGCCGGCATCCATGCAGCGCAGGAGGCATCTGATTAATTAGGCGTACAAGGAGTTCGCGATGCAAAAACCCGTTGTGACACTAGAAAATTGGGCCACGGTTCCGAATGCAGGCTCGTTGAATTTCGAACCATTGGAGCCGGGGAAGCGCCTCGTGGGCAATGCTGTCGGGTATCCGAATCTGCCAGGGCGGGCTTTTGTCTGGACGTCGAGGATTTTGAACGTCGATTGGAGCAACGGACTGGTTGAGACAGCGAACACTGTTTATCGACTCGGTGAGCCCCAAAAGGCCTATGCGGCTTGGCAATTTGAGAGAGAGCATCAATCTGCAGCATGAACCTTTGCCGCCCGTAATCATTACCGAAGAGTGAGCACAGCATACTGACGGGGGATTTTCATCCCGACCTTTGCCGGATACGCTTATCGTCAATGCAGTGTCACTCGGGGAGTGCGCACGACTCGCTGGCACTCGCACATCTATCCGTCTGCGGGTGCTTTTCAACTTCGGTGGCTTGTTTCTAATAGGGAGATCCCAGCAGTGAAGGCAGAACCCTTGATCCATTTTGATATTGAGGAATCGTTGGGCAAATACGGATCACGGGTCACAACCGTCAAATGCCACGGCAGGCTGATGTGCGAAAACGCCAAGGAAATCAAAGACCTGGTCAAGCCTCTCATCCAAGCCGGCCGGCGCCGCATTGTGATCGACTGTAGTGATCTGCAATCCTTGGACAGCGCCGGCCTGGGTGCGTTGGTAAGCCTGAAAGTATCCGCCATCAACAAGGGGCTGGTAAAGCTCGAATTCGTCAATCTGTCGCCCCGCGTGAGCGCACTGCTGAAGCTAACCAGCCTCACTGAGTTGTTCGCCAGCTAATCCGGCGACAATATAGCCAAAGATAAAAAATGAGCTGGGCCGCTCCGCACCGGCGCGCTTCTATCAGGGCTGGGCAGTGCGCGCAAAAGCGCCATTCAGATGCAATCATTCCAGGCTTGAGGAGTGGATTTCCTCCAGAGTCACCGATCCCCGGGATTCACAGCACGTGTTGCAAGGTCTCGAGCAAGCACTCTCAGTTCTCTGACGAGCCACTAGCCGTCGCGCTTGCCAAATGCCGCCATTAGGTTGTGTACCGAAGGCAATCTTCTTTCACCAGCTCGCCATGTCGATTGGCCAGAGGGCAGTTTGAGGTAGTGACTCACGCCTCCAGGAACTGTGACGGACATCACTGGCAATTCGGCCACGGCGGCGTAGAGTCGTTTCTTGAGAGGCACTAACTCATGACGACCGCGATTCTTTCAGAGAAACGAGAAACATCTCAAGCAGCGAGAACCATGAGAGCCCTTGTCTTTCATGGTCCGAATCAGATTGCTGTCGAAGCAGTGCCGCGGCCCCGACCCGGTTATGGAGAAGCGGTATTACGCGTCACACTGACCACGATTTGTGGTACCGATGTGCATATTCTCAAAGGCGAATATCCGGTCAGGCCGGGCCTGATCGTAGGCCATGAAGCCGTTGGCGTCATTCATGAATTGGGCCAAGGGGTTTCCGGTTACGAAATAGGAGACCGTGTATTAGTAGGTGCGATCACGCCTTGCGGGCAATGCTTGTCTTGCCTGAATGGCAATTGGTCGCAGTGCGGGGGAGTGCCAATCGGCGGCTGGAAATTTGGCAATACGATCGATGGCGCGCAGGCGGAGTATTTGCTAGTGCCTCATGCGCAAGCCAATATGGCAAAGATTCCCGACGAACTGAGTGATGAGCAGGTAATTTTGCTGGCCGATATAGCGTCTACAGGATTCTCGGCTGCCGAGAGTGCAGACGTCCGTTTGGGTGACAGTGTTGCCGTGATGGCACAGGGACCGATTGGACTGTGCGCGACTGCCGGCGCCAGGCTGAGAGGAGCCAGCCTCATCATCGCAACAGAATCGAACCCCGTGCGCAAAGAGATGGCGTTCAAGATGGGAGCGGATATCGTGCTTGATCCCAAGACGATGGACGTTGTGGCAGAAATTCGGCAGTTGACTGGCGGCCGCGGAGTCGATGTCGCCATTGAAGCGCTCGGAACGCAGGCGACGTTTGAGACCGCATTGCGCGCCCTTCGTCCCGGAGGGACGCTTTCCAGTCTCGGAGTGTATGCGGGCAAGCTGGCCGTCCCCATGGATGGCTTTGCTTCTGGTATTGGAGACTACAAGATCGTTACTACGCTGTGCCCCGGCGGCAAAGAACGTATGCGCCGTCTTATGGAATTGGTATTGCACAAGCACGTTGATTTAACTCCTCTGCTCACACATAGCTTTTCGCTGGATGAAATTACCGATGCTTACGCCTTGTTCAGCGAGCAGAGAGACGCTGTATTGAAAGTCGCCATCCGTCCGCAAAGACTGCGGTCATCAAAACCAGGAGACGAACAGTGCTGACGGCTGGGCAAACAGGAGCGTTCCTTATAGGTGCGCTGACCGCTTGAGAAAACGAATGAGGTGCGCTATGCGCGAATATCGTGAATTCAGTATGAAAACGATCATGGTTGCTACGGATTTGTCCGAAGCGTCATACGGTGCGTTAAGTTATGCGAAGCAATGGGCAAAGCGTTTTTCGGCAAAGATATTGCTTGTGCATGTTGTTGACAGGATGCGCAATGAGTCGACCATAGAGAAATCCGGAACACGACTTTCCGAGGTCATGGACGCGGCGGAACAGGAGCTTCAGAGGATCACATCCGGACTTTCCTACGATGACGTGCGCTGCGCATCGATTGTGCGCTCCGGCAAGATTCGAGAAACCATCGCCGAATTGATCGACGAACGGGATGTGGATCTCCTGGTTATAGGAACACGAGGTAAAGGGTATGAGGATGGGGAAGAACTCGGTTCTGTTGCCGAGATGCTGCTTCGCTTTGTGCCTTGCCCCGTTCTGACAGTTGGCCGGCATATGCGAAGCGACGCATGCGAAGGCACGCACAAACGCGTCGTTCTGTTTCCAACGGATTTTTCCGAAATTTCGCGCGCAGCCCTGGCATACACGGAACGCCTGACCGAACATCTCGATGGACATCTATTGCTTCTGCACGTGGATGAACAGGATGCCGATGGAATGCAGTCCGCCAGGCCTACGGTTGAATTCAACAAGCTCCTGCGAGAGATGAAAGATCCGTCGCTGGTCACGGAATGCCTGACACGCGTTGGACGTCCTGCAGATACTGTGGTGTCAACCTCCAAGGAACGCTGTGTCGATTTCATCGTCATGGGCGTCCATGGAACGGATCAGGCAAACATCGCGCGAAACTACGGAATGGCTTACGATGTGATCCGGATGGCGAGATGCCCGGTCTTTACTCTCTTCACTCAACCGCAGAAAGAGACGCGGGAGGATGAGATCAAAAGCCATCATGCCAGTCCTGAAGCCAAAGACAGTCTGCCCGTGCTGAGGGCTTGACCCAAATCGTGCATCAGAACGTTGCGGTACTCCCCTCATCGCCATTCGCTTCCCAGGCTGGAGGGTTCTTATTGCGACGGCACTTGTGGAGCCGCCGCGGCTCGGCTGTGACAGTCATCACAGCCACGCTAGGCAACTCCTGTCACGCTCAACTGGAGGTGACTCGTATGATACGGCTGACGGAAAGCACACGTGCACAATTAATGATGGCGCACGGTTTCGCAATGTTGGGGTTAGGGCTGGGACTCCTCTACATTCATGGTTCCATGACGAATTCGTTTTTCGATGTCATAGCATGCGCCTTCACCATGTTGCTGGTCACAGCGTCTCTGCTATTCATCGCAGCTGTAGATTGGATCTGTGCTGTCGGTCTAGGTTCCGCCCAGGTCTTCAAACTTCGAGGACTGCTGCTTCTAAGCACTTGCGCGGCGGCAGGCGCTGTTTTCCTGATTCTCTATCCTGGCAGTACCATGGGGATGTTTTGCTACCTCATTGCAATCTATGCGTTGCTGCTAAGCATCGGAAAGTTCAGCCTGGCTGTGCATTGGAAGGGCACAAAAGGAGTGCAGGCGGTTATGTATGTTCTAGCCGGAATTACCTTATTCTTCAGCGCGCTCTTGGCGATGGCCGCTCGCCAAATGGAGATAGACGCGATTGCAGTGATCGGGAGCTATTCCATCTTCGTCGGCCTGCAGATGCTGCTTTCTATGTACTATCTCGAACAGCAAAGACTGAAGCAACTGGGAACCCCTTCGGGATCCGACCAGGCACATATATAAGCCTCGCCTTCCAAGCATAACGAAGATTATTTGTAGACAGATGGTGGTCGCCGTCTGGTCAAAACCGCGCCCTTGGCGTTGTGTATGAGGCGGGCGCTTTTCCGGTTAAGAACGCCCGCTCTCGCGATTACGATTGATGGAGAGTCATCACTGGGCACGGAGCCTCGCCCAGCACTTTCGGCGCGGTGCCGCGTGCCAGGTGCGTTGCGATCGAGGATGCGGTGCGCGCGCCCATCACAATCAGATCGGAGCCGCGTTCCTTTGCCAGATCGACGATGCTGGTTCCCGGATCAGCATAGGTAAGCCAGGTTCGGAACGACAAATGCCCCTCGAGTCCCTCTGGAACATGAACCTGTTTGCGGAAGGCCTGGTCAAAAGCCGCCCAGCTTGAGTCTTGCTGGCCGCGGGGGCTGTCTGCATGAAAGAGCACGAATTGCGCTTCGTGCTGACTGGCAAGCGAATATGCAAATGCCGCAATGCCGGCCGATTGCGGGTCGAGATCTGTTGCGCAGATCACTTCGCGCGGCGGCCATATCTGGTGCCGGGAATCATGGGCAGCTGGTCCGATCGAGAGCACGGGGCAAAGCGCGTGCCGCAGCACCACCTCGGCGTCCGAGCCGGTGAGAAACCGCGCCAAGCCGCGGTCGCCGTTGGTGCCCAATACGATCAGGTCCACTTTGTGTTGCTTAACAGCCGAGAGGATCTCATCCTGTAGTTCTCCAGTAAGTGAAATCGATTCGGCACGGAATCCTTCGGAACGTAGAGCAGCCGCATTCTGATCCAATTGTCCCTGCTGTTTTTCGACAATCTCAGACTCATCGATCCAGGCAGCCTCAGGTGGAACCATAGGATTCGTCGGCTGATGGACATGAACAAGCAACAGTTCTGACTTCTGCTGCGCAGCTATGGCCTTGGCGTACTCCAACGCGCGCAACGAGACATCGGAGAAATCCGTCGGAACCAGTATGTGGTCGAATGTAACTTTAACGGGGCTGATCGTGGACATAACCACCTCATTCTTTCTGAACACCAGTACTGAGCCGGATTGCCGGCGTTCTTATGCAGATTTAGCGAGTGGACTAAGCGTTCCCGCGTGTTGCGCTCGCTCTATTTCGGACTTTAGAACGGTGGGCTCGAAAGTGCGGTGACGAGCGTCACACCACACTGCTTGATCTGCCTGCATTCGATCAGACGAGACGATGCTGCGCCTCCGCGACGAAATATCGTCGCCATCCCTCGTCACGGCATCCGCATGCCTCAGCGACTCCATGTGCAGGAGTGAATAAGAAGTTGTTTGTTTTCAATATGCATCGCAAGAGTCCCGGCAGTTACTTCATGTTGGCTACCCGAGTGCTCTATAGGAGGGCATCGAGGAACTAGTGCTGAAGATCTCCATTGACGACGATACGTTCGCGGCAACGCTCAAGGTAGAGGGCAAGATTGTTGGCCCCTGGGCTGCCGAGTTGAGTCGGGTCTGGCGCCATCTGTGGGCTTCAACAAATCAGAAGGAGTTGCGGCTGGATATTCGCAATGTCACCTTTATGGATCGAGACGGGACACGGATTCTGCGGGAAATTGTCAGGGCGACGGGTGCGGAGGTTTTGGCCGACTCTCCCTTGACTCAATATTTTGCCAGCCAGGCCAGGAGCGCTTCGGCGCTTGAGCCAGTCGAGGAGAGTTAATATGCACATCTCAGACATTCGAAATACAACCCCAACCTGCGAAAACTGCAATCTCAAGGCAAACGGCTTTCTCTGCCATCTCTCTCACGAGGCAGCGAAAGAATTTGAGTCCATCAAACTCTCCTCGTCCTATCCTTCGGGATCAATCCTGTTCTTTGAGGGAGAGGCGGCGCGGGGAGTCTTCCTAGTCTGCTCCGGCAAGGTTAAGCTCTCGGTAAGCTCCAGGGGCGGCAAGACCCTGATCCTCCAGATTGCCCGGCCCGGAGAGATTCTCGGCCTGAGCGCCTCGATGTCCGGAATCTCTTATGAAGTAAGTGCCGAAACGCTTTATCCGTCGCAGATCGCGTTTGTCCGTCGTGAGGATTTTGTCCGTTTCGTTAATCGCTTCCCAGAGGTTTACCAGGCGGTCATCCGGCAGCTGAATTCGCAGTACGCCCATGCCTGTGAGCAATTGCGGACCGTGGGGCTGTCCACAACCGCGAATGAGAAGTTGGCCCGCCTGTTCCTGCACTGGTCTTCCGACGAGAAACAGACTTCGGACGGCGCGCACATCAAGATGCCGTTGACCCACGAGCAACTTGCAGAGTGTGTAGGCGCAACCCGCGAAACCGTCACTCGGACTCTCAGCGATTTCAAAAACAGGCATCTGGTTATGCTCAACGGGACAACCGTGATGATCCCCAATCGTGCCGCCTTGCAAGCGATCAGCGGAGACTGACCCCGGAAGACGCCGTCCCGGAACGCGGTATCTCAAGGGAATTGTTTGGTTCCCCTTAATCTGCTGCGAATTCACAAGCCCGTTCCGCCCTAATGCTATACTCCTCAGCACATTGCCCTCATTTCCTCAGGAATTGAGTGCGCAGTGATCGCGGCTCTGCTGTGAAGCAACCAGCGAGAGGCGACGATAGGTAACAGATGACTGGACCTGCGGGCGAGAAAGGCGTTGCTGAACATGCGCAGGTGCTGTTTCGAAATCTTTTCTTAGCCTCTCCGGATGCGATCATGGTTACGGCCAGCGATGGCCGTATCTCTGCGGTCAACCCAGCGACGGAACGGCTTTTCGGCTACTCCCAGACGGAACTGCTCGGAAACTACGTAGAGATGCTCATCCCTGAGCGGTTCCGGGGGCACCATCCGCGACACCGCACCACATATTCTGCCAAGCCGAGCGTGCGTCCGATGGGAACCGGCCTTGAACTCTGCGGCCTTCGAAAGGATGGAACGGAGTTTCCCGTAGACATCATGCTCAGCCCCGTCGAAACAAGGGACGAGCACTCTGTTCTGACCGTCGTGCGGGACATTACAGAACGCAAGCAGGCCGAGGCTGCTCTGCGTTCGAGCGAAGAGCATTTTCGTCTGCTGGTGGACGGTGCCCGTGACTATGCAATCTTCATGCTTGATCCTCAGGGGAGAATCGTTACGTGGAACCCTGGTGCTGAACGGATCAAGGGATATCGCGCAGACGAGATCCTTGGCCAGCATTTCTCGAAGTTCTACCCGCGGGAAAGTATCGAGCGCGGAAAGCCGCAGCACGAGTTAGAAGTAGCGGCGGCGGAAGGCAGATTTGAAGACGAGGGATGGAGAATCCGCAAGGACGGCTCACGCTTTTGGGCCAACGTAATCATTACGGCCCTGCGCGGACGAGGATGGCCGGCTCATCGGATTTTCCAAGGTCACGCGCGACTTCACCAATCGCAAGCGTGCGGAAGAAGCGCTGCTGCTTGAACTGAGCAAAGCGATGCTGGCCAACCCCGATATCCGGCAGATGCTGGCCGCGATCGAGGCCAGTATCCAGCGGTTGATACCCCACGATTACGCAACCATCGCGCTCTACGACGAGAGCAGAGCCAATTATCTGCATGTGCGAATGTTGTCTTCTGCGAAAGAATCCGGCCCGATCCAGGAAACAAGTCTTTCCATAGTAGGAACGCCGGAAGGCTGGGTTTTCACCAACCGGGAACCGCTCCTGATGAACCAAATCGATCATGAGAAAGTTGGAGAACCCACCCTTCAACTTAGGGCGGGAATCAAGTCGGGCTGCTGGGTACCTCTGAATTGTCATGGTGAAGTGATCGGCACCCTGTTCGTTGGAAGCCGGCGCGAAGCCGCATTCGAGCAAACAGACATGGAAATGCTGCTCCAGGCCGCAAGCCAGATAGCCGGAGCTATCGAGATCGATCATAGTTCTCGGCGAATTCTCGATCTCAGTGACAAACTCAAGGAGGAAAAGCGCTATCTCGAGGAGGAGCTGCGCACTGAATACAACTTCGAAGAAATCGTCGGCGAAAGCCGCGGACTGAGGACAGTGTTGAAGCAGGCGGAAACCGTTGCGCCGACCGAAGCGACCGTGCTGATTCTAGGCGAAACCGGGACGGGCAAGGAACTCATCGCCAGGTCGCTTCATCAACTTAGTCCTCGCCATGACAACACCTTCGTTAAGTTGAATTGCTCCGCGATTCCCTTCGGGCTTTTGGAGAGCGAACTCTTCGGCCACGAGAAGGGCGCCTTTACCGGGGCAATCTCACAGCGAATCGGGCGATTGGAACTGGCTCACGGGGGCAGCCTGTTTCTGGACGAGATAGGAGACCTTCCCCTCGATCTCCAGCCAAAACTCCTACGCGCCCTGCAGGAGAAGGAGATAGAACGGCTCGGCGGCAGAAGAACAATTCCAGTCGATGTTCGTCTGATCGCCGCGACCAATCGCGACCTCGCCAAAATGGTCAAAGCCGGTGAGTTCCGCAGCGATCTCTACTATCGCCTTAGAGTCTTTCCCATCACGATCCCGCCACTGCGAGAGCGATCAGTAGATGTTCCTCTCCTGGTGAATTATTTCGTCAATAAGCACGCCAGGCGCATGAACAAGCGCATTGATACGATACCGCCGGAAACGATGGCTGCTCTCTGCGCGTGGCAATGGCCGGGCAACATAAGAGAATTGGAGAATTTCATTGAGAGAGCCGTGATTCTAACGCCGGGCTCGACGCTGCGCGCCCCGCTGGCTGAGCTGGAAGCCGTTGTAGGCGAGACGTCGGTTCCGGCGGACCCGAATCTTCAAGCCGCAGAGCGAGAGCATATCCTTCGCGTCCTCAAGGAAGCAAAGGGAGCGATCGGCGGCCCCAGGGGAGCAGCAGAAAAGCTCGGACTCAAGCGGACGACATTGAACTCGAAATTGAAGAAGCTGGGCATTGAAAAGTCAGACTATTCGTAAATTCCCTTCTTCTTCCAGAACTATCCCCGGATGGTAAGCACCGGGCAACATGCGCTGCCGATCACCTGAAAAGCCACACCTGCCTTGAAGTTGTCGAACCAGTGAGAAATCCGTCGAGTTCCCAGGACAATCAAATCCGCGGCCACGCGATGTGCCAGCAGCAGAATACCGTCAGCCGCATACCCGTGTTCGAGAAGGCATTCCGGTTCGCACCGCTCCCGGTCAGGCTCGGGAATCAGTTGCTGTAGGGCTTGTGTGAACCTGTCGTTCAGTTCCTGACCGTCAGTCTGTTTCGTTCCGTCGGAAGCTGGAATCACATGACAAAAGTAAATCTGGGCGCCGAAGCTCTTGGCAAGCGCTAACGCAATCGCACCCCCCTTCGCGGCTTCCGTGGAGAAGTCCGTCGCATACACAATCTTCCGAAAGTTCAGCGGCTTTTCTGGCGGGCGGGCCTCCGGTCCGATCGTGAGCACCGGGCACACCGCCTGATGAATCAGTAACTGCGCCGTGGATCCGAGAACGAGCCTAGCCAATCCCTTGTGTGCCCTTGTACCGATCACCAGCAGGTCGATAGACCTATCTTGTGAGGCGAGTAGAATCTCGTTGCCAGGATCGGTTCCTTCGCACAAGATGGCTTCTGTCCGTATGTTCTTCGCAGCCAGTTCGCCACGCAGACTCATCAGAGACTCTTCTCCAAACCTGCGAAAGATATCGATGCTAATGCCGGCGTCCGGAGCCTTGAATGCCGCGCCAAGATCGACCACGTGCATCAAACGGACGACGGATCCATAACGTTCTGCGAAAGCCTTGACATACAGCTTGGCGGTCTCGGCGCTCCTCGAAAAATCTGTGGCAAACAGAATATTATCCAGCCTCACTTCCACCGACTTACAGGGGATGGTCATAACATACCTCGACGCGTTCTAACTCTATTCAGTGAGCGGGACATTTCCACCGCAACGTCGCTTATGCCGGTCCTGGCACTGTAAGCACAGGACATGAAGCCCGCCAGATCGTGGTGCTGATCGCTCCCACGACTTCGAACTTCGGGGGAACATGTTCGAGGCCGAAGACAATGAGATCGGCATGAATGGCGTCCGATCGTTCAACGATTCGTTCCGCTTGGGGCCCTGTGATAAAACTCCAGGCGGCATCAACGCCCTCCTCTTGCAGCTCCTTGCTCAGCTCGGCTTCCGCAGCTTTCATCTGAGCGTAGTTGCGGACGTCATGTGTTTCGACTTGTGGGTCGATCACATGAATGATCTCCACATGCGATCCGGACCTCTTCGCCCAGGCCATCAATAATCGCCGTGCCGGTCCCATTCTCGTGGGAAGTGAGGATGCGTACAGCAGTGTTCGCGTGGGAGGTACGGGATGTCCGTGGAGGACAGCACCGGGGCCAATCGTCAGCACCGCGCAAGGCATCGAGCGAAGCATAAATTCCACCGTTGAACCAAGCCGGGGATGGTCCATTCTTTGGTGGCCGTACGCGCCCAGCAGGAGGAGGTCGGCTTTCTGTTCCGCAGCCAGTTGCACCAGAACATCGGCAACCGCTCCGGCACGACGTACTGTGCGATTGCGAACACCTTGGGCAGTAAGCCGGTTTCCAACCTGTTGTAAATCTTCGATCATCTGTTGGTGTCCCTGCCACCGGCCAAATCCGCCTTCCATCTCAATGGCAAGATCGGAAGGGGGTAGCACCGAGACAACCGTGACGACAGAACCAAAGCCATGCGCGACAGCTATCGCATACTGCAGCGCGGTTTCGGAAGCCTCGGAAGCGTCATAGGCCACAAGAAGTCTTTGAAAAAACAATTCCGAAGACTGCTCGGTGCGGCTTGCAACGGCGCCCTGGTTCATAGTAGTGTCCTCGCTTTCTGATGGCCCCTCCACTTTCTGGGCTTATGTGCTTGCTGCACTGCAAGGCATTTGCGAAGAGACCAGCCCCAGAATCCACTGTGTCATACCCGTCTCGGACGCGCTGTGATGGTGATCACTGCACGGTGCTGAAGGTTCGCTTACGCTGATCGAAGATAGCCCGCAGATTCACTCGCAGCTGCGTCTGATGCGGCGGCGCAATGCCAGGAGGGCAACGATGAGTATTTCTGCAACCGAACACACGCAGGAGCAAACCACACCGCACCTGGAGACGACGCCGCTCCACATCAAGGGTATCCTGGCGGCAACCGACCTCTCAGAACCAGCGACACTGGGGCTAAAATTTGCGGCGCGAATGGCAAAGCAGCTTCATTGCCGATTGCACGTCCTTTATGCAGTTGCGCCACAACTCTATATAGCTGACACTGCCACGATATCTACTGAATTACAGAAGATCGAGGTTGAACGCGCTCAGGAGGAACTTCACGAATACGCTTCCAGGATCCCTGAAGTGCGCACCACTCGGCATGAGGAGATTGCATTGTGCGGGCCTGCGACGGAAACCATCTCTCAGATCGCGGAAACGAAAGGAATCGATCTGTTAGTAATGGGGTCACACGGCCGCAGCGGAGTCGCAAAGATGGTACTGGGTTCTGTTGCAGAAGATGCGATCCGTTGTATGCATTGTCCAGTGCTGGTGGTCGGCCCGCGCTGCGCGCGGCGCTTTGGTTCGCTGAAGTCCATAGTGTTGGCGACCGACCTTCCGGTCGGCTCATGGCGGGCAGCGCAGTATGCCACATCGTTAGCGCGAGAAGCCCGCGCTACGCTCACAGTTTTGCATGTAGTCTCGAAGCACCTTCGGAAGAACGAACACCCCAGTGTGACCGCCGCCGGGGACACGGAGAGGGAACTCCGCCAGCTGGTGCCGGATGATGCCGAGCTAAGAAAGCACGTTCATTTCAAAGTGGCAACGGGCAACCCCGCAGAAGAAATCTTGCGTGCAGCGAAGCATCCGAGAGCTGACCTGATAGTCATGGGCGCGCGCGAACGTTCGACACTGGCGGATCATGCTCCCTGGGCTACCCTGTCCCATGTGATTCGGCAAGCACACTGTCCGGTTCTCGCGGTCCAGCCTCATATCGCATAGCGAATCCGGGGGTCGACAATGAATATCCTTGAACGGAAAGATATTTTAACTGACGGCATCCGGGGTCACACCTGCGGCTAATACGAGTGCGGCGAGTACCGCATTCGATGTCATGCAATCCAGAGGCGTGCAGGTAACAATCGGGGTGTCACCCGCGGGCCCTGCCTTTACGGTGGATTGGGTTTCCTACACCTCGCCGGTGACTCTGACGTGGCCTGTCGGCTCGCAACACACGCTTTTTCGACGACCTCTCCGCAATATATGATGAAGTGGCTTCTGCGTCGAACGCCGGCACAACGATCCAGCCGTCATTCCAAGTGACTTCGCCGCGGACTTAGGATCTTTCCCAGCGAGCAACCCCGCCTACGCGAGGCGCAGGGGATCAATCAGGAAGAGGCAGCCGAACGTTGCGGGCTGCACCGGACGTGACGAGCTTGCCATCCTGCAAGCCGAACTAACCGACTGCGAACTGTTCCTGACGAATCTGCGAGCTGAGTTCGCGGCCTTCGAGGGACGTTATCTAGGGGAAGTCGGCGTGCTCTATGCCGAACTCGACGCGCTACCTGCTCCCCGACAGCAAAACTCAGCCAGCCAGGCGGCACACTCATTTCTTTGTCGAGGAACAGCGATTACTGGCGTGAAGCACAGAAAAAGGAGAAGGATAGCGCGAGCCTCTCAAGAAAAGCTGGCGACTGGCACTCAACAGTTCACCAAGCTTACGTTTGCGGAAGCTGCAAAGAAGAGTCTCGGCTCGTCGGGCTAACCCAGCGAGCAAATCCACCAGTTACGACACAAACTACGACACAGGGGAAAATTCAGGGTACAGTGAGTCAAATGTAAGTCATAGACAAGAATGGTCGGGGAGAGAGGATTCGAACCTCCGACCCCCTGGTCCCGAACCAGGTGCTCTACCAGGCTGAGCCACTCCCCGAACGTTGTTGGAAGGATGCTCGCAAAAACAGGGTCCTGGTCGTTCCTGCGCGTGCTACGAGCTATCCTGAATATACCAGAAAAGGGCGCTTTTCCTCGCTCCAACCGCGCATGAGCGACCAATCTCAACTCGATCTTCGCACACTTAGAGTTCTCGATGGAGGCATGGCCTCCGAGCTCGAGCGCCGGGGCTGCGACATTTCCGGGCCACTCTGGTCGGCCCACGTGCTCGATACCTCTCCCAGCGTCATTACGGAGGTTCATCTTGACTATCTTCGCGCCGGCGCGGACTGCATCTCCACCGTGAGCTATCAGATCTCGGCCCTGGGATACGCCGAACTCGGTCGTCCCGCCACGGATGCCGCCAGTGCGCTACGTCAATCGGCGGCGATCGCCGAGGCGGCACGCGGCCAATACCGCAAGGAAGATAGCCGTTCTGTTTTCATAGCCGCATCGCTTGGTCCTTACGGCGCGGCCCTTCACAACGGAGCCGAATTCCACGGGCGTTATGAGATTTCCTTCGACGAGCTGGTAGCTTTTCATTCTGAGCGCCTCGCCGTTATCGCCGACACAAACGCCGACTTGGTTGCGCTTGAAACCGTTCCTTCGCTTGAAGAAGCGCGTGCCATCGCCGCTGCGCTCGAAGAGTTTCCGACCATCTCCGCGTGGGTTTCCTTCACCTGCAAAGATGCCACCCATGTTGCGCACGGGGAACGCCTTGCAGAATGCGTCGCTGCCGTCGCGAGACCTCCCTCAAGTCGTCGCAGTGGGCATCAACTGCACCGCTCCGCGGTCTCGTCAGCAGCACTCATTGCTGAGGCGAAGACCGCCACGACTAAGCCAATCCTCGTCTACCCCAACTCCGGTGAACTCTGGGACGCCAAAAACCGCCGCTGGTATGGGTCTGCCAATGTTTCGGAGTTTGCCCAACTCGCGCGCAGCATGGTACTCCGCCGGAGCCCACGCCGTCGGCGGTTGCTGCCGTACCACTCCCGCCCATATTCGTTCCGTTCGCGAAGCACTGGATGCGCAAATCCTCGCCGCGCCCGTGCGCTCATAATCCCCGGAACCACCACGTCTCCCGGCACAACCGTGCGACAATAAGGTTTCAACGCCATGAATCCAGAATCCACTGTGGCCCCTCAACCGGTCACTGTAACCTCCGAGCTTCTGGCTCAGCACAGCATCACTGCCGAGGAGTACTCCCGCATCCTGGCAGCGCTTGGCCGCACCCCCAGCCTCACGGAACTAGGCATTTACAGCGTGATGTGGAGCGAGCACTGCTCCTATAAGTCGTCGCGCGTCCATCTCAAGCGTTTGCCCACCAAAAGTGATCGGGTCGTGCAGGGTCCCGGCGAAAACGCCGGCATCATCGACGTGGGAGACGGCTGGGCCTGCGCCTTCAAGATCGAGTCGCACAATCATCCTTCCTATATCGAGCCGTTCCAGGGCGCAGCCACCGGAGTCGGCGGCATTCTCCGCGACATATTCACCATGGGGGCGCGGCCTCTCGCCGTTATGGACTCGCTGCGCTTCGGACCGATCGAGAACGGGGCGGCGGAAACCGGTCTCGTCCGGAAGAACCACTCCATCCTCGAGGGGGTCGTCCATGGCATTGCCGCCTACGGCAATTGCTTCGGAGTCCCCAACCTTGGTGGAGAAACCCGCTTCGAGCCCTGCTACTCAGGCAATCCGCTGGTCAATGCATTTGCGCTCGGGCTGGTACGGCGCGACGAAATTTTCTACGGCAAGGCTTCCGGCATCGGCAACCCCGTCATTTATGTGGGAGCCAAGACTGGCCGGGACGGCATCCACGGCGCAACGATGGCCAGCGAAGAATTCAAGGAAGGCTCGGAGCAGAAGCGCCCGAATGTCCAGGTCGGCGACCCCTTCATGGAAAAGCTGCTCCTGGAGGCCTGTCTCGAAGCGATGAAGACTGGCGCCGTCGTGGGGATTCAGGACATGGGCGCGGCCGGCCTCACCTCCTCCAGTTGCGAGATGGGTGCGCGCGGCGGAGTTGGCCTGGAAATGAATCTGGACCAGATCCCGCAGCGGGAAACCGGGATGACCGCCTACGAAATGATGCTCAGCGAGTCACAGGAGCGCATGCTCCTCGTCGCGGAAAAGGGCAGGGAAGAAGAAGTTCTGCAGGTATTTTTCAAATGGGGTCTCGATGCCACCATCGTAGGAGCCGTCATCGCCGGGCCCCGCCTGCGCGTCCTGCATCACGGAGAACTCGAAGCGGACATCCCCAATCAGTCCCTCACCGACGACGCACCCCGTTACTGCCGCCCCGTAGGCACCTGGAAAGCGCCCGTCCCCCTCGACCCACCCGCCGAAGTGCTCGAAGCGCTCAAACAGCCTCGCGACTACACCGCCGACCTCAAGAAGCTGCTCGCTTCGTCGAACATCTGCAGCAAGCGGTGGGTCTACGAGCAATACGACACCATGGTGCAGACGAATACCGTGCAAGGCCCCGGCGGAGAAGCTGGAGTCATGCGGATCAAGGGCACCAATCGCGGACTGGCGATGGCTCTCGACGGCAACAGCCGCTGGTGCTACCTCGAGCCCAAGCTCGGAGCAATGCACGCTGTAGCCGAGGCGGCGCGCAAAGTGGCTTGCACCGGCGCAACTCCCGTCGCCGCGACGAACTGCCTCAACTTCGGCAATCCGGAGAAGCCCGAGATCATGGCCCAGCTCTCCGAAGCCATCGACGGCATCGCCGAAGCCTGCACCGCACTCGGCACGCCGATCACTGGCGGGAACGTGTCGTTATATAACGAGACCACGCGGAGAAGGCATCTATCCCACACCGGTCATCGGCATCGTCGGGATTCTGGACGACGTGACGAAGGCTGTGCCTGCGGATTTTCAGCAAGAGGGCGATGCGGTAGTGCTACTAACACTTCCAAGTGGCTCCGCTGGTAAAGAACTTATTCGTGAATTCGGCTCATCGGAGTATGCCAAGACCGTTCTAGGTAGGTTCTGGGGAACGCCGCCGCCGATCGACCTTATGGATGAGCATGAACTACACCGCTGCCTGCAGGCTCTATCCAATGCCGGGGTCCTCCACAGCGCACGCGATATTTCTGATGGCGGCCTGTCGGTTGCACTTGCCGAAGCCTCCTTTGCCCGCGGGATTGGCGCAGATATCAGCCTTCACCCGTACTCTGCCGATACTCCCTATCCTGATGCCTGCAGGCTTTTCGTCGAAGAGACGGCCCAAGTGGTGGTCACATGTGATGAGAATCAGGTCCTCGAACTCAGAGAAATTGCTGACGACTTCGCTTCCGTCACGGTTGTTCCGATTGGTCGCACCGAAAGCAATCACATCGCGATACGGGTGGGTGATCGGTTGCTGATTAGCGAGTCTGTCGAAGAGTTGAGGCACGGTTGGTCCTCATCCCTCGAATCCACCCTCCACGACCACACGGCCAACGAGGTCTTCGCATGAGCCGGCATCTCCTCATCGAAGGCATCGACGGAGAGCCACAGTACGGGGTGCCCCACCTTCGCGCAGCCGAAGGCGGAGCTAAGGTGGGATTAGACGACAAGCTCCGCGAAGAATGCGGCGTCGTAGCCATTCACGGGCATCCGGACGCAGCCCGCCAGGCCTATCTCGGCCTCTACGCCCTCCAGCATCGGGGACAGGAATCCGCCGGCATCGCCGTCGCCAACGGCACCAGCCTCTCCAATATCAAGGGCATGGGCCTCGTCGCCGAAATCTTCAGCGACGAAGTGCTCGACAAGCTCAAGGGCGACATGGCCATCGGCCACACCCGCTACTCGACCACCGGAGACTCCGCCCTCCTCAATGCCCAGCCAATCCGCGTCGAGTCCACCAAGGGACTCATCGCCATCGCCCACAACGGCAACCTCGTCAACCTCGGCAACCTGCGCACCCGCCTCGAGCGCGACGGAGCCTTCTTTCAGACCACCAGCGACTCCGAGATCATCGTCCAGCTCATCGCGCACTCGCGCGAAGGCACCCTTGTCGACGCGATCGCCGACTCGTTAAGCCAGGTTGACGGCGCGTTCTCCATTGTGATGATGACCCGCGACCGCGTCTTTGCCGCCCGCGATCCGCGCGGTTTCCGCCCGCTCTCGATGGGGCGCATCGAGAACCCCGGCGGCCCCGACACCATCGTCTTCGCCTCCGAGACCTGCGCCTTCGACCTGCTGCGCGCGAAATTCGTCCGCGACGTCGAGCCCGGCGAGCTGGTCATGGTTACGAGCGATGGCGTGACCTCACGGCGATATTCGACCGGCGTACCGCAATCGAGCTGCATCTTCGAGCACGTCTACTTTGCTCGTCCCGACAGCAAAATCTTCAACCGCTGGGTGCAGGAGAGTCGCGAAGAGATGGGCCGACAGCTCGCCCGCGAGTCGCATGTCGATGCCGACCTCGTCGTTCCCGTACCCGACTCCGGAGTGACCGCCGCGATCGGATACGCCGCCGAAAGCGGCATCCCATTTCGATTTGGTTTGATCCGTAACCACTACGTCGGCCGCACGTTTATCGAACCCGAGCAGCGCGTCCGCGATTTCGGCGTCAAGCTCAAGCTCAACCCGGTTCGCAATCTCCTCGACGGCCGGCGCATCATCCTCATCGACGACTCCATCATCCGCGGGACGACAAGCCGCAAAATCGTGCGCATGGTCCGCTCCGCCGGAGCACGCGAGGTCCATCTCCGCATCAGCTGCCCGCCGACCATCTCTCCTTGCTTTTATGGAGTGGACACGCCGAGCAAAAGGGAACTGATCGCCGCCAACAACTCGGTCGAAGAAATCCGCCGCTACATCGAAGCCGACTCGCTGGCCTATCTATCCCTCGACGGCCTCGAAAAGGCCTGCGACGGCGGCGAAGGTAACCACTTCTGCGTCGCCTGTTACACCGGGAGCTATCCAACCCAGTGGGTAGACGTAGAAGACATCCTTCCCGCAACCGCGGCTCGATAACGATCTCTTTATCCCGTTAATTATGAATGGTTTATTCGATCGATCCCGTCTGAACGGATCATCATGGCTCGTTACTCAAGCAGCCGCATACTAAGGGAGATCGATGTTCTTTGGCGCCGTTTCCTTATGCTTATGCCGCCGCTCTTGCAGTAAACTCAATGCCTTCAGCAAATTAGCATAACTTCGCTCGCCGCACTCACGGCACCGGACCGGATACCGCAGAAAAAGGAGTTGCCCGATATCGTCCGAACGAAACTTTGAAAGACGAAGGTGGGATCTGTAGCAGCTGGGGCATACCATTGGGGGAACACCTCTTCCACAGAATCGACGTCATCAGTTGGTAATGGCTAACGGGCAATGCCCGAAAATTCCTGCGCTGGGACGGGCGAAATTGCGCTACTGTAATGTCGAGTATGCCGCGAATAACGCCCATCTACAATCTAATTTGATGCGTAAGAAACGGCTGCGGAGGGTCGAATCATGGCTTGGGACGTCTCATTTAACTGCGACATCTGCGGAAAAAAGAAGGGTGAGGCCAATCACTGGTGGATGGTTCTCCTGGGCGATGTTCCCTGTTACGACGAGGGTCAGCCCGCGTCGCGCTTTACTTTACTGCCCTGGAATGCGGCCGAGAGCCGCAACCAGGAGATGTATCACCTGTGCGGCCAGGGCTGCGCCATGAAGGCGATGGAGCGCTTCATGACCACCGGCGCAATCGAGCCTGCCAGCGCGCTCGAAGACGGATTGAATTTGCCCGCCCTGCGCTAGAACAGGTGCGTCAGCTGTCGAAAAGTCCTGGCCTGTGCCGGATTCGCTCTCCGGACTGCTCTTTTCCGCGCGTTCGTGCCGTAACGGCGCTGCCGACAGAATACCTAGAATCTCTTTCACTTCCAGTCGCAGCTTCTTCAGCCGCGCCTCGATAGGATCTGACCTCTGTACTGCGTTTGAGCGGCAACTCGGGTTGTGACTTTTTCTGAGGTTCGCGAACTTCCGCGGCAAACACCTGCCGCGCCCCGGCGATTGTATAGCCTTCGGAGTACAGGAGGCGCTTGATGCGCAAGGCAAGCTCCACGTCGCGCTTGCGATAGAGCCGTTGTCCCGTGCCGCTCTTGTGAGGCCTCAGCTGCGGGAACTCCGTCTCCCAGAAGCGGAGCACGTACGCTTCCACCTTGCAAAGCTTCGCTACTTCGCCGATACGGAAGTAGAGTTTATCCGGTATGGGAGAACTCTGGTCGTTTCGTTGCTGCGACATGCGTTTCAACATTTGCACCTGGTGGGCCGCCTGGAGACGACGCATTCAAAATGGCAGCCGGTTTCACAAAAGTATAGGCCAGTGAGTGTTCCGTGGAACAGAGCTGAGTGCAATCGCGTATTCTCATGCAGGAGAATCGGTCAATGAAGAAGGCTCTGATAGCTGCAACTGCCGGTCTGGGTTTCGTGCTCGCTGCAGGTTGCAGCATTCAGGTGGACAAGAATAAGAACGGCAAGGATAAGAACGTGAAGATCGACACCCCGCTGGGTGGTCTGCACGTGCGTGCCGACGACACATCGGCTGCTGACGTGGGTTTGCCCCCTTACCCGGGCGCCCACATTGCTCCCGACAAGGACGGCGACAAATCTGCCGATGTGCACCTGGGCTTTGGCGAGTGGCAATTACGCGTGAAAGTCGTGACCTATGACACCAGCGACCCGCAGGATAAAGTGGTGGCCTTCTATCAGAAAGCGCTAGGCCGTTACGGGGATGTGATCCGTTGTGAGGGGGATCAGCCGGTCGGGACGCCCACAGTGACCCGCGAAGGCCTCACCTGCTCCGACGACAACAGCAAGGCGCATGTGCACGTATCGGAAAATATTTCGCTCTCGCTCAAGGCGGGTTCGAAACGGCATCAGCATATTTTTGGAATCGAAAAGAACACCGGATCCGGCACTCGCTTTTCACTGGTGGAGCTGCAATTGCCCGCGGGAGTGGACACTGGTTCCAAGGAAAGCAACTGAAGCGGTTGGGCCAATGATCCAACTCTTACTTGCAGGATCCAGCGCTGACTGAACTCAATTTCCCCGACTCGCTCTTCCCCTCGCATTGCGCTCCCCGTGCCGGTGAGATAGGGTCAAGGCATGGACCCTGTTTGCCACCGGTGCGGCACAGCGCTCAATTCCTCTGAAGAATTGTTTTGCCCGCACTGTGGATCGCCGCAGCTTCGCTACGAGCCATCCGATGAACCGGTCCCATCCGTTGCGTCTCCGCAAACCACTTCGGGACGCACCCTCGACGCCGTCTCATGGAAAGCGGCGGTTCTGAGCGCTCTCCTCGTGGCTCTCCTGATCTCCGTTCCCGTGGGCCTGCTCTCCACAATCTTCGATTTCAGTTCGCTCTGGGTGATCGGAGGAGGCATAGCCACTGTTTCGCTCTACCGCAGACGCGTCGGCATGCCCCCCACCAACCGCATGGGATGGCGTATTGGCGGACTTCTGGGAGTGTTGGCCGCTTTTCTTTCTATGGCAATTTACAGCCGAAAGCGGTAATTCAACGGCGCACGCAGCACAGCGGTGAACTCGACCAGCAACTCCATTCGGTCGCGCAACAATTCGCGAGTCAGGCAACACACTCCGATCCGCAGACGGCAGCCGCGATGGCCCAGCTTGCCCACTTCTGGCTCTCTCCAGAGGGTGCGGCAGCGATCGTCCTCAGCACGGCGGCGCGTTTCCGCGCTTACCATGGTCCTGTTCGGAGCCGCCGGCGGCGCCATTGGCGCGCGCATCGCATCGATGGGCCCCCGTGCTCAACGCAGCTCGTAGTAGTTTCGGCGAGACTTGCCCCACCGCCCCGGTACCCGTATCATCCGGCAAGAGCGAAAGTAATGTCAGCTGAGAAGACCGCACCGAAATTGCGCGAAAAAGGCCGGATCATGTCGGCCTCCGAGATCGAACGCACGCTGGTCCGCCTGGCCCACGAGATCATCGAAAAGAACAACGGAGCCGAAGACCTCGGGCTGGTCGGCATCAAGCGTCGCGGCGTTCCCCTTGCGGAAAGACTGGGCGCACTGATCGGCGCATCGAAAAGCAGCCCGTCGATACCGGCGTACTCGACATCAGCTTCTACCGTGACGACCTGTCCACGCACGATGTGCGTCCGGTCGTCAGTCCGGGTGCGCTGGGCTTCGACGTGAACGATCGCAATATCATTCTGGTTGACGACGTGCTCTACACCGGCCGCACGATCCGCGCCGCGCTCGATGCGCTCTTCAGTCACGGCCGTCCGCGCCGCGTGCAGCTGCTGGTGTTGATTGATCGAGGCCATCGCGAGCTGCCGATCGAAGCCAGATTCGTCGGACGCAAGATTCAAACGACGGATCGCGAAATCATCGAAGTAAAGCTGCGCGAGATCGACAACGACGAGCAGGTGTTGCTGGTCGAGCACATCGACTGAGGCTGGCTTGGAAGAAGAAGACCACCAAATATCAGCGGGAATGCCAACGAAAACTCAACGTCGCAAGTCACAAGCGCCCCAGATCCAACCGGCAACTATTTCTTTGAACCATCCCAATTCAATCCATCCCGGTTCCATCCACCCCGGATCTACCGCTGGTTCGCTTCTTTCCGCCGGCGATTTGTCCATCGATGAGGTCCAGTCGATTCTCCGTCTCGCCGACGTGCTCGAAAAGGAAGACCCTCTTCGCCGTGACAAACGGCTGCTTCAAGCGGCGCATCTCGTTGCTCTTTTACGAGTCCAGCACCCGCACGCGCACTTCCTTTGAGCTCGCCGCCAAAGCGCTGGGCGCCGACACATCGCTGGTGAGCGCGCAGTCTTCGAGCATCGAAAAAGGCGAGTCTCTCAAGGACACCGGCATCACACTGCACGCGCTCGGTGCAGAGTGCATCATCCTGCGAAGTCCCGTATTCGGGCGCGCCCTATCTGCTCGCCGAGGCTACAGGACTCCCCATTCTCAACGCCGGCGATGGGATGCACGAGCATCCGTCCCAGGCGCTGTTAGATCTGCGCACGATCCTTGCACACCTGAAAACAACCGCAAAAATCACGGAGACAACGCTCAAGGGCGTCACCATCACCATCTGCGGAGATATCTTTCATAGCCGGGTTGCCCGTTCGAATGCCCTGCTGCTGCCGCGGCTCGGTGCGCGCGTCGTGCTCTGCGGCCCTCCTCCGCTTTTGCCCGAAATTGCTGCTCAGCTCGGGCCTGATGTCGTCATCGAGCGTGACTTCGACCGTGCCCTCGCGCAATCGCAGGTTGTGATGATGCTCCGTATTCAGGCCGAGCGGCTTGCCGGTCTTGCGCTCGATCTAGAAGAGTACAAAGCGCGCTATCAGGCGAATACCGATCGGATTGCGGCGCATGCGCCCAAAGCGCTGGTGATGCACCCGGGACCGATGATCCGCGGACTTGAGATTACCAGCGAAGTCGCCGACGGTCCCCAGTCGGTCATCGCCGAGCAGGTGCGAAATGGAGTTGCGATACGCATGGCGCTCATCATGCGGGCGCTCAGCGGAAGCGTAAAAGCCGGCACGAAATCGAGGAGTGCAAGCCCGAGGAAGGGAGCCAGCCGATGAAGCCGATCCTGATTCGCGGCGGACACGTAATCGATCCGGCCGCGGGCATCGATGCACTGCGCGATCTCCTGCTCGTCGATGCCAAGGTCGCATCCATAGAATCTCCGGGAAAGATCAGGCAGTCTGACGCGGAAATCATCGACGCTAAGAATCTCGTCGTAGCGCCCGGACTGGTCGACATTCACGTCCACCTTCGCGAACCGGGCCAGGGATACAAGGAGACGATCGCGACCGGCACGGCGGCCGCCGCGGCTGGCGGATTCACCACCGTCTGCGCCATGCCCAACACGATTCCTGTGAACGACTCGCCGGAGATAACCCGCTGGATGCTCGCGCCTGAGCGCGCTGCGGCGATTCGAGTCTTTCCCATCGCTGCGGCGACGCGTGGATCGATGGGTGAAGCGCTGACAGAATACGGATCGCTCAGGGCCGCGGGAGCGGTTGCGGTCACCGATGACGGCAAGCCAATTCTGGGCGACGCCATCATGCGCGAGGCGCTGATCGCTGCGGCTCGCGCGAATTTGCCCGTGATCCAGCACGCCGAAGACACGCGTCTCACCGGCGGCTGCTCCATGAATGCCGGCCCGCTGGCCTTTCGGCTCGGACTCCGCGGCATGCCGGTCGAAGCAGAATCAGGGCTCGTCGAACGCGACATTCGCCTGCTGGCAGAGATTAAGGACATCCGCGCTCACCTGCACGTTGCGCATCTGTCCACCAAAGCCGCACTCGACGCGGTCCGCCGCGCCCGGCGCAATGGCCTGCGCGTGACCTGCGAAGTCGCGCCGCATCATTTCGTTCTCAATGAAGAAGCCATCGGCAATTACGATACGCGTGCCAAGATGAATCCCCCACTGCGGTCTGAACTGGACCGAGTGGCCATGATCGAGGGCATCATCGACGGCTCGGTCGATTGCATCGCGACTGATCATGCCCCGCACGCCGCGCACGAAAAAGAGCAGGAGTTCGAGCGCGCCCCCAACGGAATTACCGGCCTCGAATCTGCGCTGGGGCTGTCGATTGCTGTGCTGCACGTGCGGCACAAATTACCTCTCAGCCGGGTCATCGCGCTGCTCAGCACGCAGCCGGCAGCCGTTCTGGGGCTCAAGGGCCGCGGAGCTTTGGCTGTGGGATCGGCCGCCGACGTAGTAATCTTCGATCCCGCGAAGAAATGGACATTTAAATCGGCTGATTCGAAGTCAAAATCGAAAAACACGCCCTTCGACGGATGGACTATGCAGGGACAGGTTGCGATGACGATCAGCGAGGGCCGCGTCGTCTATCGCCGGAGCTAGTTCCGCTTCTTAACAGCGCCGGCTGCATCACCTGCGCGGAGAACCGCTCCATCTCCTCGAGTTGTGGACTTGATTGCAGCAGTACGAGGTCCACGCCCACTGCCGAAAATTCTTCCAGGCGCGCGCTCACTTGCTCCGGCGTCCCCACCAGTCCGCTGCGCAGGCCACGATTGGACACCGAATAATCTTCGAGCGAAATCTTCTGCTCCAGCTGTGACCCTGTGATCCATTGCTGATAATTCGCATACCCGCGCGCCGACTGCTGCACATTGGTGATCCGCTCGACTTCCTTCTTCGCTTCCGCTTCCGAATCGCGCACGATGGAGTATCCGGCGATCCCATAGCTTAATGGAGGAAGCCCCAATTCCTCGCGGCGCTGGCGCATATCGGTTATCTTTCGGCCTACGGTGTCAGGGTCGTCGCCATGCATCAGGTAGGCGTCGCATTTTTGCGCGATGAGGTTCTTGGCGGTTTCGGATTCCCCGCCGGCATAGATCGTCGGACGGGGACGGCTCACCGGCTTCGGCGAGAGGATATTCTCGTTCACCTGGTAAAAGCTGCCGGAATAACTGAAGCCCTGTTGCGACCAGCAGCCGTCCACCACATCGAGCCATTCCGAGGTACGCCCGTAGCGGTCGTCATGCTTGTCGAAGGGGATTCCGTATTTGGTCGCCTCGTCCGCCCACCAGCTGGACACGACGTTCAGCGTCAGCCGGCCGTTCGAGATGTGATCGATGTTTGCAGCCTGTTTGGCCAGCAACGCAGGATTATGGAACGTCGGACGCACCGCAACCATCAGCTCCAGCTTCCGCGTAACAGCCGCAAGTGCGGCAGCCGTCGACCATGCATCGAGCGATGGCGCATCAACGCCCTTAATGTCGTTGAGATTAAGCTCGGCGATCAGAGTGAGCGAATACCCGAGATCCTCGCCGCGTTGCGTCAGATGCCGCACATAGTCCCAGGTCGGTTCCATGTGTTCATTCTCGACATTCCGCAGCCATCCGCCGAAGACCGGAAGCCAGAAGCCGAACCGCATCACCGCACTCCCGCCAGCGCAGACTCGTGGGTGCGCTCATCTACGATGGCCGCCTCGGCTTCCAGCCAGTCAACCAGTTTCACGAAAGGATCGAAGCCGACAACATTGGACTCCGTCAGCCACAAAATTCGACAGCGCATTGATGTCGTAATAGAGTCGCTGGCCGTCGCGGTCATCCGTGATGTACTCAATGCCGCCCAGCTCAATGCCCGCGTGGCTCATGATGCGCTCGACATCCTCGATCACGTCCGGTGGCGGCTCGTATCCTTCCACACTGATGCCGGTCTTCGGGGCATCCACAGGGCAAGCCGCGCGGTTCAGGTCGACTCCGGAAGTAGTTCTGCAGATATCTGCGGGGCACAGATCGAATGTCTCGCCGGTGATGTGCACCTTGATCGCGTAGAGATACCTTCCGTTCAGAACCTCCACACGGACGATGTGCGAGCCGCGGGCGGGAATGAACTCCTGAACTAGCGCGGTGGAATCAAGACCGAACTAAAGCTCCCCGGCATCCGCTGCGACCGCAAGCGCCTCCGGAGTATCAAACCGCTTCACGCCGGCGCCCGATCCTCCGATGTTCGGCTTGACGACAACAGGCCAGCGCAACCCTCTGAAGCCGCCACAGCCTGCGAGGAGCGATGGATGACGCGAGCCTTCGGATAGGGCAGATCAAGCGAATCCAGCAGAGAGAGCTGCGCCGCCTTCGAAAGCTCAGTGCGAAATGCGCGCAGTCCATTAATGACGCGCATGCCCCGCCGTTCCAGATGATCGAGAAATCCGAGCGTGTAAAAAATACAATCGCCATGCTCACGATTCCATGCCGACGGGCTCATCCGGTTGACGACCAGAGAAAAGCGATCGTCCGGATGCTCGTCAATCGCGTAAGCATGGGCCATCGCGTCGATCTTCACGTAAGGCGTGCCGCGGCGGTCGAGTTCGGCGAACAGTGGCTTGAACCAGTGTTGCTGCTCGTAGTAAATAGCGATCGGTTTGGACATAAGGTTGTCGACTGTCCTCTATACCTTTTTAACCGATTGCCTTGGACGAGCCTATTTTCGGTGAAGGAACTGCACAACGAACTGAACCAGCGTGAATAACCGCGCCGGTCGCGACCGCGAATCCCTTCGCCCGCTGCAGGCTCTGCTCATGCCGCCCGACGCGGCCCTCGATCGCCGCGATGCGCCCCGAATTGCCGTCGCCAAGCAACGTGCCCATCTGATTCTTCAGGACAGAAAGGTCTGCCAGCACCTGTGCTTCAAAGTCCGTCATGCGTCTTTCTCCATCGCCCTGCCTGTCTCCCCCCCTACAATGCGACGTTGACGAATACCGCGCTCGAAAATCGCGAATAATTGGGGGAGTCGAGCCGTCGTACATGCGGATGTAGTAGCGCTCCCTGACCGCCTCGCGCGGAATCGTGAAATTGGCCACTGGACTGCGCAGCACAAGATCGGAGTTGGTCCCGGGACCGAATGCCCAGTCGCGTCGCCGCACTTCGAACCCGCCGTTCGCCGGCGGCGTCACGTTTGCACTCACCTGGATCGCGCTGCCGCTCACTGCCGTCACCGACAGGTTCGCGAGATTCGCCAGCGGAGGTGCTGGTCTGCCGGCTGCTGCGGCAGCCATACATCGGCTGGAACCGCGGCAGACGTTTTGATAGCAAGGGCGTCCGCCCAATCATTGGCAAAATTGACGACATACTTTGCCAGTCCTGGCGTGGTGCACAACAAATCGATCTCGACGCTGCGGACCACGAGATCGGTATTCAGCCCCGTGGAAGTGGCACTCACAGCCAACACGTCCCCTGGCCAGACGTCGGCTTGTTCCTGCATATTCCACGCCGTGTATTTCCCCTTCAAGGCAGCACCGCGGCTTGTCGCCAGGTCCAACAGCGCCGAAACGGCATTTTCGCAATCCATGGAACTGCGCGTTGCGGGGGCGTGACTGTGCCGATCCAGGCTGCTGTTCCCGGCCGTTGGCCGTTATGGCTCTCCTGCGCAATGCTCTGCGGGCTCGCCATGCGAGCCCACTGCGCGATGGGACGTCCGGTACGAGATCGCCACCAGTTCTCCTGCCTGCAGGAGTGCTTGTCGGATAGAAACGCAGCTGGCCGGTTCGATCGATCGTGCACTCCGCACCCCGCGCGGTTGTACCCATTCGTTTGACCACTCGGTCCACCCCCGGCGGCGTGCTAACCACCCACGATCGGTCCCTGCTGCGAAATCTCAAAGCTGGCAATGCTGCACTGCAGACTGCTGCCGTTGATCAGCGCAAGAGTCATGGTCGCCGGCGCGTTATCGACCGAACCCGAGTACAAAACGACTGGGCGCAGCCGCCACCCCCTGGTCGTGTCCTGAATCTCGAGAACAACGTTGCCTCCCGAGCTCAGATACACGCCGCCGTACGTGTGTGTGCCCGCTGTCGTCAATCGAGTTATAGGACTGCAACACCCGTTGCATCTCGTTGCAGAAGATGCGTAACCGAAGTGTGTACAACCGTCCCGTGCCGGAGCGAACGTGCTGCCAGAAACCACCCCATTGATTAGCGGCGAAATTATCAGTTCCGCCATTCGCGCTGGGTGATCTGAAATCCGGCAAGGCAGTCGGTCGCATTGATCGCGCCATAATAGAGACCGTTGATCACGCCCTGGGTTACCGCGCCGAACTGGACGCCGCCCGCTTCGAGCACGAGCGAGCCGCCAATTTCCAGATCGTTCACCAGCGAGAGCGTCGTATCGCCGTCGATTCCGTCGCCGCCGCTGCAGGTTAGGCCCGCTGGGGTGAGCGTCAGGTGTGATCCGGAATCGTTCACCTGCCAGATCTGCGCGTTGATCGCCGGCTCCTTGAACAGTTCGGTAAGCTGGCTTGACCTTTGACGCCGGGGGGAAATAAGGCTTCTCCGTGAGGTCAAAGAGCACGGTGCTTGCTCTCACACGAGGAGCAGTAGATGTTGGTCCCGCTCTGAGCCCGGAACCACAATCCTCCGCACCCCTCGCACACTTTCAGTTGTACGCGCAAGTACACCATCAATTCTCCAAGGCAAAGTGAGACCCCGCGGTTTATGTGCGACCGATTCTTGTTTTCCGCGGGTAATGGAAAAGTCCGCCCCACGCAGCACTCTTGCGGCGCGGCTGTGTGGCTGGAAGCTTTCCGGATAGGTGGGAATCATGAGGTGCGCGCAGATCATGGGTTCAGTCTTTCAATGGATTTGCCATCGCTCTTAACTTGATCGATCCCCCGGTGACCTTCATCGTTTTCAGTCGATGGTGGCCACGGGCAGTGCTCGCGCAGTTTGAAGAGATGGCAATGCATCCTTCTCGCGGTGCGCGAGGGTCGAAGTCTCGTTTGCTGGCAAAAGTGTCCCGACTCTACAAGAGGCAATGCTTATCGTCAACGCCCGGCTGCATTGCCGCGAGACACCCGCCCGGGCAACCCGTTAGTTACCGCCGAAATTCGAGGAAATAGGGTCAAATGGCTTTTCTATGAGCAAATGCACCTATAGCGGTGTATAGCTCAAAGACAAAATTCCACAAATGAATGTTGCCCAACTCCATGAGCGTCTTCGTCTTGAGATATCTCGCCGAATCGATCGTGGACTTCTCACCGGCACTCTCCTCGCCAGGCAAACCGGTCTCCAGCCATCGCACATTTCCAACTTCCTCCATCGCAAGCGCCAGCTCAGTCTCGTCGCCATCGATCGCGTACTGGCCGCGCAAATGCTCAGTATCGAAGACCTCCTTCCGCCTGAGTCGTCCCGCCACCACAGGCCCGTCTCCGATCCGCGCGATGACGAGTTGGACTCTGTTCCTCTTGTCTCTCCCGCTACTGCCGCGCATTCTCCCAGCGTTACTGCACAGGCCACGATTGAGGTCATTCAGCTTCCTGCCGGAATCCTGGAGGAACTCCGCCCGCGCCGCGCAATCATTCGTCGCGATTGGCAGCGCTTTCTCGCCGTTCGCATCACCCCGGCCCAGGCTCTTCCCATGGCACCCGTCCTCGCCCCGCATGCCATCGTGGTGCTCGACCGACATTACAATTCGCTTGCGCCCTACCGGCCACCGCAGCCCAATCTTTATGCGGTAGCGGTGGCCGGCAATCTGTCTTTTCGCTATGTCAGTTTTGACGCAGACCGGCTCATCCTGCGTCCCCACGCGCTCGACCACCCCGTCGAACTCCTCAACCTGGGACTCAGCGAATCTCCCTCAGACTCCATCGTCGGGCGCGTCTGTATCTGTATTTCCGAGCTGTAAGGGCCCGAACGCCGCCGCGTGAATTTTTGATAGCATCGCCTTCGGAGGATATTCATGGAACAGGCAGTAAATTCCGCCAACGGAGCACGCCGTAACGAGGACATTGCCCTCGATCTCTTCAAATTTGTCGCCACCACCGCCGCAGTCGGACGCCCGACCGTACCTTCGACGGGCTTCGTTGCCTCCAGCGCCGCCAAGCCCGACGATCACATCCATCAGCTTCTCGAACTCTATTCACGCTGCCTCAACACCGTCTCTGGCCGGGAGAATGCGCGCTAGCGCTGCTCTCCGGTGAGTGATTCCATTCTCAGCGTCGTCGTCTGTCGGCGCAGGAGCCTTCGGCCGCAACCATCTCCGTGTCTATCGCGATCTCGAACAGCGCACCCAGTCCGTCAGGTTGGCTGCCATCGTTGAGCCTGAGCCTTCCCGCATCGCCGCGCTGGCTCAGGAGTGGAACGTCCCCGTCTATCCGTCCGTCGGCGCATGCCTGGAAGCCCGCGCACGCGGAGAAATCCGTGTAGACGCGGCATCCGTCTGCGTGCCCACCTCAGCGCATCATGCCGTGGCTGTGCCCCTGCTCGCTGCTGGCGTCGATCTGTTGATTGAGAAGCCCATCGCCGCAACCACGGGCAGGCCAACGATCTGCTTGCCCTCGCCCGGAAGCAGGATCGCATTCTGGCCATCGGACATCTTGAGCGCTTCAACCCCGCCGTGACCGCCATCCAACCCTGGCTGAACCGGCCCATGTTTTTCGAGGCGCACCGCCTAAGCGTCTTCACCCCGCGCGCACTCGACGTCGATGTCGTCCTTGACCTCATGATTCACGACCTGGATGTCGTTCTCAGCTTCGCTCATTCACCCCTGCGCGACCTCCGCGCCGTCGGCCTGCCCATCCTCTCCGGCAAGGTTGACATTGCCAACGTGCGTCTCGAGTTTGAATCTGGCTGCGTTGCTAACTTCACCGCTAGCCGCGTCAGCACCGAGCGCGTCCGCAAGCTGCGTTTCTTCCAGCCGCATCAGTATGTCTCGATTGACTACGCCCGTCAGGACCTCCTCGTCATCGACGTCGATCCCGACTCCCACCTTCGCCGGCTTCAACCGGACCTGCCGTCCGGACTCGCCATGCGCAAGCCGCCCGTGCAGACCGGCGAGCCACTGCAGCTTGAGATTGAATCGTTTTTGGATTGCGTCCGCACACGCGCCACTCCTCGCGTCCCGGGACAGGAAGGTCTCGCCGCGCTGGCCCTTGCGCTCGACATCAATGCTGCCATCTCGGCGCACGCCCGCAGGGCAGGTCTCGACCGTTTCTGATTTCCTGTTTCCCGCGTCCGGCGTTTACTCCATCTTCGTTACCGGTGTGCCTTCCGGAATCTTTATCTCGAACTGATCGTCGGTCAGGGACAGATTCACGTTGAGCTTCTGCACCGTCATCGCAATCTGATACTCCTCGAGCGGCCGTTTGATGGTGATCGTTCCGGGAAAGCTCTGCGGCCCGAATTCTTGCATTGGCCCGTAGATCGCCTGCGTCTGGATCGCGCCCTTCTGATCGTAGATATCTTCCTGAACCGTGCGCAGGTCGAGTCGGCTGAAGTGAATCACGCGCTGGGGAATCAGCTCCTGAGTGTTGGCCTTGTGCCGAACCACCGTCAGGTCATACTCCGGATAAATCATAAGCTGCTTCGACTTCGGATCCAGCTTGGTCTCCGTGTCGGTCGTCAGCGTCACCAGATCATCGGGCTGGATGCAGTTGATCAGCAGCGAGTCGAAGAATATCTTTGGCCGCAGATTCTCCAGCGGATTCGCCGCCTCCTTGGTCACCGTATTCGAGCCTTCAATTACCCGGTTGTGCGGGTAGTAGATCATCAGCTTGAACTCTTTGCCGTCGCTGGCCATGTCAAAGGCGCGGGTGTGCAAAACCGGCACCAGCCCGATAACTCGGACCGCTTCTGGCTTGCGGAGCAGTATGTATCCGCTGAACGATGTGTAGGTCTTCTCCTTGCCCTTGCGCGGACCGCCCTCGGTCGCCTGGAACTCTACCGTTGCGCTCAGTGAGTTGATCGCCTGGCACTGCTTGTTCACCGCCTGCACCAGCTCCTCCGCGGTCGCGGTCATCACCACGCTCGGCATCTTCGCCTGTTTTAGAGTGCGCGTGTGTACGAAGCAGCCGTTCAGCACCGGCAGCAACAGTAGCAGCACCGTCTTGTACTCGCGTCTCGGCATCAACTGAATCGGTACACCCAGGTACGAAACTGCGAGTATAACGTCTCCATCAACGTGATCCCGCCTCGCGCAGCGACTTCCGGTATTCCTGCACAGCGTGCGCATGCTCTTCCAGCGTCGTCGAAAACCGCGATTTCCCCGACGGATCGGCGCTCGCCGCCACGAAGTACAGGTAGTCCGTCCGTGCTGGTTTCATTGCCGCCTTCAGCGATGCCATCCCCGGGTTGCAGATCGGTCCCGGCGGCAGCCCCGCGTAGCGATAGGTGTTGTACGGCGAATCCGCCTGCAGGTCTGAAGCATAGATGGTCCCGCGATACCGCCCGTTGAGCAGCGCTGCGTAGATCACGGATGGGTCCGTGGCCAGCGGCATCTCTTTTGCCAGCCTGTTCTCGAAGACGCTCGCCACCAGGGGGCGCTCTTCATCCACGGGGGTCTCTCGTTCTACCAGCGACGCTACGGTCACCACGCGATGATAGTTTGACCGCAAACCTAGAGCGGCCGCCTCCTGGCGAAACCGCTTCACCATCGCGGTGAGCATCTGCTGCGGTGTCGATCGCCGCGCAAAGTGGTAAGTGTCGGGGAACAGATACCCCTCAAGACTGATCGCTCCGGGGTCGAGATCCGCAATCAGACTCACCTTCGCGCGCGCCTCCGCCAGAAATTTCTCTTTCGTCCCCAGCTTCGCTGTCTCAATCCGTTGCGCGATGTCGAACAGATTCGATCCCTCGGGAATCGTCACCGTCAGGG
Organism: uncultured Acidobacteriota bacterium; assembly: GCA_963735555.1. GTDB lineage: Bacteria > Acidobacteriota > Terriglobia > Terriglobales > Acidobacteriaceae > Silvibacterium. Next base: position 89,401 of record CAVTLP010000008.1, on the reverse strand, counting down.
TGTACACATCCCCGCGCTCCAGGCGGTCATATACCTCGGCCATCTTTGCTGGATGAGCGAACCGGTACTCGCCGGCCTTCAACGTTCCGCCCTTCGCCAGGCGAGCTGCTTCGAACGCATACTTGCTCCGGATCAGTCCCTGCTGCTTCAACTCTGCGGCAATCTGCATGGTCGGCGTTCCGGGCAGTATCTCCACAAAAGTCTCCGTGTTTGGACCCGTGGGAGCCAGCACTGTATAAGTTGCCCACGCAATCGCGGCCAGAACCAGCAGAAAAATAAGACGTCGCACTAATATTTGGACCTTTGCCTTGGATTCCTCGCCTCATTTTATGATGCTGTCTTTTTTCACGCCCACTTGAGCATCGCCGTGAGGTTCGTCCGCCCCGCATCCTGGGATCGACCGGCCCTGTGTACCATCCTTGAATGGACGAATTGGCGCCCGGCGGAGTTCCTCGATTCATGGGCCTCGATGTGGGAGACCGCCGCATTGGCGTAGCGGTGTCTGACTCGCTCGGTCTCACCGCGCAGCCCGTCCTGACACTGGTCCGTACCAGCCGCAGGCAGGACCTCAAATCTCTGAAGCGCCTCATCCGCAAATATGACTGTACCGGGATTGTTGTCGGCAATCCCCTCTACATGTCTGGAGATCAGAGTCCCCAGGCCGCCAAGGCCCAGGCCTTCGCCCAGATCCTGCGCGAAGAAACCGGCCTTCCCGTCCACCTCTGGGACGAACGCCTCACTACCACCGAAGCCCACCGCCACCTGTACGCCGCCGGACGCCCCGGCTCCGAACACCGTGCCGTCGTCGATCAGGTGGCAGCCGTCCTCATTCTGCAAAGTTTCCTCGATGCCCGCGGCAGCGGGGAAGTGGACAGCGGATGAAGCGGATAGCTAAAGTCCGGGCAGCTTAAAAGCGGGCAGCAATGAGGGCAGCTAGCGCAGGATTGGTCACAGCATTTTTATCACCATCCGGTCCTTGGCTATCCGGACCTTGGCTATCCGGACCTTAACTGCCCGGACTTTAGCTACCCGCTTCTCAGCTATAATTGTTTTTTGCGGTTAATCCCGGCTCAGTCGTTGTCAGATACGGCTCATGCCCAATGAGCCGCGACGGATCGTTGCCCATGCCAGAACACATCAAAAGCAAACTCCTGGAAGAAATTCGCCAGCTTGAACACGAACTCAAACACGAACTCCCGGCAGAAATCAAGAAAGCGGTAGCCCTTGGCGACCTCAGCGAGAACGCTGAGTACCACATGGCGAAGCAGCGTCAGGAGTTCGTCAACGCCCGTCTCGGCCAGCTCAAGTCGCGCATGGCCGAGCTGGCGCTCGTCAACCTCGCCAACATTCCCAGGGACCGCGTGGCCTTTGGATCAAAGGTAGTCGTCTACGACACCACCAAGGACGAGGAGATCGAATACAAGCTCGTCACCAGCGAAGAGTCCGACGTCAAGCTGGGCCTCATCTCGACTACTTCGCCCATCGGGCGCGGTCTCATCGGCAAGCAGGTGGGAGATATGGCCGTCGTCGTCACTCCCAACGGGAAACGCGAGCTGGAAGTCCTCAAACTAACCACCATTCACGACGAAGCGGAATAGCAGTTGTCATGACGACTACCCCGACGAGATCATGGACCAGCGCCTTCGGCCGTGCCTGTGGAGTTCTCCTTCAGGCCATCGTCAACGGCCTCGCGCTCACCCGCATCTCGCCCAACATCCTCACCTTCCTCGGGTTGGTCATCAACACCGGAGCCGCCGTCCTCTTCGGCTTCGCCAATGAGCACAATTACGTCCGCATGTTTCTCTACGCCGGGCTGGTCATCATCGGAGCCGGCATCTTCGATATGGTCGACGGCCGCGTCGCCCGCCAGACCGATCAGGTCACCGTCTTCGGCGCCTTCTTCGACTCCGTCATCGACCGCTACTCTGACGTCGTCCTCTTCTTCGGACTCCTCGTCTTCTACGCGCGCGGCAACCGCCTCTTTTACGTCTTCCTCGCTGCTTTCGTGATGATCACTTCGCTCATGGTCAGCTATACCCGCGCACGCGCGGAAGCGCTGATCGGCAAGTGCAAGGTGGGCTTCATGGAGCGCCCCGAGCGCATCGTCCTTATCATCCTGGGCGCGCTCTTCAATCGCTGGGGAGTCATGGCCCCCGTGCTTTGGGTTCTCGCAGTGCTTTCGACGATCACCGTCATTCACCGCATCCGCTATACCTACCTGATGACCAAGCACCTCGCACCGATCCGCAGTGAAGAACCCATCCCGGTTCGCAATCTGCCGCACGAATCGGGACCCGATCTGCCTCCGGCCCCCAGCACGCCCGGCGCCTGATCGAACATCCCGATCACTGCCAGTCTCAGGGGTGTAAGCTCCGCTCACACATCAAACCGTTCTTGAATACAATGAAACCAGAGAGAGATACGAATGCCGCATACCGTCTTTTGCACCCGCTATAAGCAGGAAATGGAAGGCCTCGAAGAGCCGCCCTTCGACAGTGACTTTGGCCAGAAGATCTACAAGAACGTTTCGAAGAAAGGCCTGGGGCGAATGGCTTGAGCACCAGAAGATGCTCCTCAACGAATACCGTCTCCAGCCTTGGACCCCCCAGGCTCAGGAATTCCTCGTCGAACAGATGACCCAGTACTTCTTCGGCGAAGGCGCCACCCTGCCTAAGGAATACGTCCCTCCCAGTCATTAATCAGCAGGGAAACGGATGAGTTGAATCCTGGTAGCGAGAAAACTTAGCCGGGGCAACTTAAGATGAACCGGTCCGGCTTCGGTCTTAAAGTTGTCCCGGTGTTTCTCGCTGGCCGCCTTAGCGGCTGACTGGATCTTAGCTGCCCGGACCATAGCTGCCCGATTCGCCAGCTTCATGTAAACTATCCCAATACCCCTGTCGTCGTCGGGACGTGGCTCAGCCTGGTAGAGCACTCGCTTGGGGTGCGAGGGGTCGGCAGTTCAAATCTGCCCGTCCCGACCATTTATAGAATCAATAGCTTACAGAATCTCCCTCCGCATCGAGAATCCTGGGGCGCGTTACCAGGACTAATCCGGAGAATTGCCGTCACCGATGCTCAGTCAGTGCATAGGCCTGGATTCGGACAAGCAGTGAGCTGCGTAACGACCTGCTTTCTGATTGCGATCTGGTGCTGTTTCGCGGGTGATAGATTACACCGACACTGCGGTTTTGTTCAGTTGCTCTTGCGTCAATAACTGTAAGACGCGAACTCTGATTTCGTCGCGGGTCTTTCGTACTGCTTCGATGCCTTGTCCCTTGGGATCTGGCAGGGGCCAGTCGTCCCGGCGAAGACCTGGAACGTAGGGGCATTCGTCGCCGCAGCCCATGGTGATGAGCATCTCGGCGTTTTGCGCTAACTCGGGCGTGAGCTTCTGCGGCTTGGCATGGTTCAGATCGATGCCCATTTCCCGCATCGCTTCGACTACCACGGGATGAACCTGCTCCGCAGGATGCGTTCCTGCCGAGATGGCGCGTGCCGAATTCGGATCAACAAGCTGATTGAAGAAAGCTGCGGACATCTGCGATCGACCAGCGTTGTGAACGCAGGCAAAGATGAAAGTTCTCACCGGGAAACTGCTCCTTCAAGCTGGGTTCGTTGCGGCGGCAATCCGGAAAGAGGCCTCCATTCACTCACTGTGCATGAGCCATCCTTGATGGCTTCACGCAACTTCTTCATGTCTGCTTTCATTAGCTTGTCTTTCGTGAAGGACTCTAGCAGGTAGGCGAACAACTCTGAAATTTCCCGGTCCTCGGATGGAACGAGCCGATAGAACACCCGGTATCCGACCCGGCGATCAAGGACCAAACCAACATTTTTCAGATAGGAAAGATGCCTGGAAACTGTTGATTGCGAGGCACCTATGACGTGCTGGATGTCGCAGCCACACAATTCGCCATGAAAAAGCAGGTTGAGAATCCTTAGCCGGTTCTCGTCCGCAAGGCCTTTGAAATAGATTGCAAGCTTTCCCATAAATTCAAGCCAGTTCTAGGGTATCGTGCAACAGCGGTTTTGGAGAAGACAGACATTGGGGATTTCACATAGTATTCATGCGCGATCGCTAATGTGTTTATGCGTGTATATGCATAAACACAAAGAGCAGCTTTGAAGGAGGATACGTTGATGCGCAGATCGAGGATTACCGGGTTGGCCGTTCTTTTCAGCACGGTCGCCTTCTTGTTGTCAGGGTTGGGGTGTAACGGCAACTCTGAAAACTACTCGAAAGAACCTACGTTTTCCACGAACAACCCGATTGGAACATTCGGCGCAGCTGGGAGTACGTTCGTCGCTCCGTTATTTTCACGCTGGAGCAGCGATTATGTGAAACTCCACAAGATGCAAGTCAATTATCGCCCCATCGGCAGCGGGGCCGCGCTTAGTGAACTGAAGCAGGGACTGCTCACGTTCGCAGCGAGCGACGCACCATTGAATGACGGCGAGTTGAAAGACATGCCGCCGCTGATTCAGGTTCCTGTCACAGCAGGCCCGGTGTGTGTCATCTACAACCTACAAGGCTTGAGTGGGCCGTTGAAGCTCAGCGGAAAAACGCTCGCCGGGATTTACGCAGGTCAGATCAAAACCTGGCAGGACGAAGCAATCGCAAGAGAGAATCCTGGTCTGAAGCTCCCGCGGATGCCCATTACCGTTGTCCATCGCCTGGATGGCAGCGGCACAACGAGCATCTTCACTTCCTACCTCAGTGCAGCCAGCCCAACCTGGTCCGTAAAGCCCGGTCACGGACTCTCGATCGATTGGCCTACCGGCACAGGTCAAAACGGAAGCAAGGGAGTTCTTGAGGCGGTAAAGGCGACTGTGGGCGCAGTAGGATACCTGGAGCTTAATTACGCAAAGGATGCAGGGCTGCCAGTGGCTTCGATTCAAAACAGAGCAGGTGAGTTTATCGCGCCATCTCCAGACGGTGCGGCACTGGCAGTCGCGGCCTTCAGCGATGCACTGAGCAAAGATGTTCGAACCCCAATCGTTGATCCGCCGGCATCGGCTAAAGGAGCCTATCCAATCACCGGTCTAACCTTCATCATCATTCCGAAAAAGGGCGTTTTGCCCGGTGAACAACAAAAGTTCAAGGATTTTGTCACATATTGTCTGACGGATGGTCAGAATGCAGCAGAGGACGATGTCCTATACCAAGCTGCCCGCTCCGGTGCTCCAACAAGGGCAGATGCTGTTGGCACAGCTTGTAACAGACGACAACAAGTCCTCGAACTGAAAGGCGAGGGAAGTGTATGTCGCGCTTCTTCGAATCGTTCGGAACTCGCAGTGTCGGGAGGGGACGATGCCAAGAGCACGAGTTCACATCCAGGCCATACGCTGGAAGATGACTCGCGGAACAAGCGCGGTTACTGTCTTCCGATATTGTCGATCTCACGTTGCAGGGCAAGCTGATCCAGGCTCGAAAGCGGTAGGCAGAGGAATAAGCCGATTCGGCGATCGAGGACCGTAAAGGCTTCGCGGAAGGCGCGTTCAATTTCCTCCGGAGTGCCCTTGACGGCTGCGGGGTCAGGTACTCCCCAATGCGCAGTCATCGGCTGTCCTGGCCATATGGGACAAACCTCCTTGGCGGCGTTGTCGCAGACGGTGAAAACAAAATGCAGCGGCGGAGCGCCCGGTACGGCAAATTCATCCCAGGACTTGCTGTACAGCCCCGCAGTGCTCAGATGCGCGGCTTCAAGCTGGTGAAGGGCCTCGGGGCGAACGGTTCCCGTCGGATGGCTTCCTGCGCTGTGTGCCGTGAAGTAAGGCGCTCCTTTTTTCTTCATGATTGCCTCCGCCATAATGGATCGTGCAGAGTTTCCAGTGCAAAGAAACAGGACGTTGTAGTGTTTTGGCATTCTTCAGCTTCCTTTCTGGAGCCGACGTAAGTCGTTTTGTGAGGCGACGATCAAGAAATTCCTTACTTTGAGCCGCAGCATGTCGAACCACAGCACTTCCGAGAGGCAACAGGCTTGACGGCGTACACCCTTACGCTGGCGGCTGCCTGATTCACGTCATATTCGGACAGGAGTTTCGCGAGATCCTCATGTAACGTGGAGGGCGTCGAATCCATGGGAGAACAGCACACATCGGGTCCCGCCTTGAGTTCATTCCCCGCCTTCGTGGACGACGAACAGCAGCCAGCCTGATTTTCGACCTTGGCATAAGCGTTCAGGTCCGCTCCACTGTCCACAATCTCAACGTGTTCGAAACCGGCAGCTTGGAGTGCTCGCCGGTATTCGTCGATTTGAATCGCGCCGGAGATACAGCCAACATAAGCTGCCATGCTTTGCGCAACCGCAGGGGGCAGTTCCCGCTTTGAGAGCGATGTCGCTGATCGCGACTCTTCCACCAGGTTTCAATACACGCGCAATCTCCCGGAAGACGGCGGGTTTGTCAGGCGCGAGATTGATGACGCAATTGCTGATAACGCAATCGACTGAGCCATCGGGAAGCGGTAGCCGATCAATCGTTGCGAGATGAAACTCGACGTTTTCATAACCGCCCCTCTGGGCGTTCTCGCGAGCCCGTTCGATCATCTCCGGCGTCATGTCAATGCCAATCGCTCTTCCGTTGGGACCGACCAGCTTTGACGCAAGGAAAACATCCAGACCGCCGCCGGAACCTAAGTCCACAACGACTTCGCCAGGCCGTAGCGATGCAATAGCTGTGGGATTCCCGCAGGACAGGCCCATATTGGCTTCAGCAGGGATCGATGCGAGATCTTCTGCGCTGTAGCCAAAGGCTTCCGCGACAGCCTTCACGCCTCCGTGTTCCGTTGAAAGGCCGCTCTCTGCTACCGCAGCGTACTTGGATCTCACGCTTTCGAGCACCGACTCCTGTTCCATGGGTTCCCCTCCCGATATATCTGCCTGACCGAATATAGTATCCCCTGGACACATCCGTCAATGCGCATATAATCATGAAATGGCTGTGAGGCAAAAAAACTTCAACATGGCGCAGTTCTTTCAGGCGCTCGGGGACAACACCAGGCTGCGACTCCTGAACCTGATGGGAGATCAGGAGCTATGCGTCTGCTATTTCGTGGAGATTCTGGGGCAGCCGCAACCAAAGATTTCCCGTCATCTGGCATACCTGCGGAATGCGGGCATTGTTTCGGCCCGTCGGGATGGCAAATGGATGCACTACCGGATCGTGATGCCACCGAATGAAGGAGCGGCGCACGTCCTACAACAAACTCTTCAGTGGCTGATGGAAGACAAGACCATGCAGGGCGACCGGGCCAAGCTGAGCAAGGCGTGCTGCGCTCCAGAGAAATTCGTCACTCTGCAGGGAGCACCCCTGCCAACCACGATTGAATCATTCCCCATCTTCGCATCGAGGTGATCATGTCCAGCGTTCCTATAACTCAAGGCCGGGTGTGCGCTCCAGCGGCCCGGAAGAAGCTGTCGTTTCTTGACCGCTTCCTTACCCTTTGGATCTTCCTGGCAATGGCCGTCGGCGTTGGGCTGGGCCATTTCGTTCCGGGGTCCGCAGCTTTTGTTAACAGCTTCCAATCGGGCACGACAAATATCCCGATCGCCATCGGGCTGATCATCATGATGTATCCGCCGCTGGCCAAGGTCCGTTATGAAAAGCTGGGTGAAGTCTTCCGGAACCGGCGCGTCCTCGGGCTTTCGCTGCTTCAGAACTGGGTCATCGGCCCGATTCTGATGTTCCTTTTGGCCATCGTGTTTCTGCATGGTGAACCTGCCTACATGCGAGGGCTCATCCTAATTGGCCTCGCTCGCTGCATTGCGATGGTGCTGGTATGGAATGAGCTGGGCGAAGGTGACTCGGACTATGCAGCAGGCCTAGTCGCGATAAACAGCGTCTTCCAGGTTGTTTTTTACAGCATCTATGCCTGGATCTTTATCACCGTCCTCCCAACCTGGTTCGGTTTGAAGGGAGCCGTAGTAAATGTCGGCATTGAGCAGATAGCCAAGAGCGTCTTCATCTATTTGGGCATTCCGTTCCTGGCCGGAATGCTGACTCGTTTCGTTCTCCTTCGCGCGAAGAGCGAAGAGTGGTATCGGACCCGCTTCATCCCGCGCATCAGCCCTCTTACGCTCGTTGCGCTGCTCTTTACGATTCTGGTCATGTTCAGTCTTAAGGGCGACCTGATCGTAAAGCTGCCGCTCGACGTGCTGCGTATAGCCGTGCCCCTGGTCGTGTACTTCCTCATCATGTTCCTGGTGAGTTTCTGGATGGGGCGCAAACTCGGTGCGGATTACGCCCAGACGGCAACTCTTTCGTTCACAGCAGCGGGAAACAACTTCGAGTTGGCGATTGCAGTTGCAGTCGCCGTCTTCGGGCTCAATTCTGGTGAGGCTTTCGTCGGCGTGATCGGGCCGCTGATTGAGGTCCCGGCGTTGATTGGCCTCGTAAATGTAGCCTTCTGGCTGCGGAGACGCTATTTTCCCTCCGCAACGCCATTCCATAACAAAGCCGCAATCAACGCCTGAGAGGATTACGGTATGCACTTCCTCATCATCGGCGGTCGAATCATTGAACGACCTCGATCTGAGCTATACTCCGCCGCTTTCGAGTCCGTGGGACCCCGTGCAAATGGGGGCTCAAGCTTGGCAGACCGAGGAGTCTCGATGGAAACCTCTAGCGGATGAATGCCGCGTCGCTTAGAAGAGAACTCACTTTTGTGGAAGCACAAAGGCGGAACATTCTAAGCGCTGTCAGTAAGCGAATCACCCTCCAATGCGCTCACCCACACCGATTACTAGCCAAAGTCGGCTTTTTGTTTACTGACCGGGTTGACTGCTGCCGAGTGGTTCTCACGCGTTCTCCCTTAGTTTTTGAATGATGCAAAGTTTAGCTACTCAGGCTTGCGATTTTCGGGTTTAGGTTGCGGCGCGGGCCGGCTTTGCGGTTGCGGTGCAGGTCGGCTCTCCGGTTTTGCTTGCTGTGGCTGGGGCCGCTGCTGCTCCGGTCTTGGTTGCGATTGCGGAGCCGGCTTGTACTCAGCTCTCGGTTGCGGTTGCGGCGCCGGCCTGTTCTCCGGCCGTTGCTGCGGCGCAGGCCGCTGCTGCTCGGGTCTTGGCTGCGGTTGCGGAGCTGGCTTGTACTCGGGTCTCGGTTCCGGCTGAGGCGCGGGCCGGCTCTCAGGCCGTTGCTGCGGCGCAGGTCGTTGCTGCTGCTCGGGCCTTGGCTGCGGCTGCGGAGCCGGCTTGTACTCAGGTCTCGGTTGCGATTGCGGCGCTGCCGGCCTGTTCTCCGGCCGTGGTTGCGGCTGGTTCGCAGGCTGCGGAGCCGGCCTGGTTTCGGGCCGCTGCTGCGGTAGTGCGGGTCTTGGCTGAGCTACTGGCGTCTCCTGCCGTTGCGGCTGAACCGCCGTGCGAGTTTCCGGCCGACTTACCGGCCGAACCTGCTCCTGCCTTACTTGCGCCTGCACCGCCGGAGGCATCGCCGCAGGCGCCCTGCGATCGCTAGGCAGCGGCCGTGCCACTGCCAGCGTCGCCGGACGCCCGTGATTCACCGATGCCCATTGCTGTCTGTTTACGCTCGCTTCGCGTGCGTGATTTACCTGCTCCGGCAGCGCCGCAATATGCCGTTCGCGATAGGCGACATTCTCCGCCGGCAGCGGACGCACAGCGATCCCCCCGCGGCCGCCGTTATAGCTCACTCGTGTGTTGTTGATGACCGTTACGTTATGCACGTAAACGTTACGCACGATCGTCGTGTTCACCACGGTCACCGAGCGGTTATACATGAACGCGTTGTTGCGCCAGTATCCGCCCACATAGCCGGTGCCCACATAGCCGTAGCCGTAGTTGACGCCACCGTAAAAGCCGATGTGCGGACCCCAGTATCCGTGATGCCACCCATAGCGGCTGCCGTAGAAGCCCCAGTAACCCGGCGTCCAGAGCGCGCCGACATAGGGCGCGATCACCCACACACCCGGCACCCAGTAATAGCCTGTCGGCGCGTATCCCCAGTAGCCCGGAGTCCACAGATAGTTGTCACCCGGGCATTCCGGCTGCTGATACTCGGGCAGCGGCGGGGGCGGCGCAGCCGCGTATTCGACGGGCTGTGCCTGGTCCTGATAGCCCTCTGATCGACGGCGTTGTAGTCGTAGCTCTGATCGCTCGGCGCCGTGCCATATTCCGGGCTGGCCGTGCTTGCCGTCTGGTCGGGAGGCGGAGGCGGCGCACTCTCCTGGGCCGGTGCGCCCTGCTGAGCGGGGGCCTGCGTGGGATATTGTGCAGCCTGCGTCTGTGCCGGCGTATTCGCCGTCGTTGTGCCATTAGCCGGTGCGAGATTCGCCTGCATCGCCGGGTCCTGGCCGTCATCCGTGACTTGTGCAGCGTTCTGGCTTTGATCCTGGGCAGGATTCTTGTGGCAACCGGCAACTCCAAATGCCACCGCCAATGCAAAGATAGGAAGGGTTCTAACGTGGGTCTTTCTCATTTTCTTGTATCTTTCTCCCGCTCCGTAGGATGCACTCCCGCCGTGCCGGGTCTTAAGTGACACTCTTAGAAACCCGGAATTCAACGGCAAGATGCGGATAGCGGAATCGCGGCGTCCGGCGTCATCATCTTTATGGGTACCCGGATTGCCGAAATATCGGAGCACCGGTACCGGGAGCGTGCGTACCATGATGACATCAGCCTTGGCTTTCCCATCGCCAGCCACTCGGACTTCCACCATGCCTTCGCAGGTACACGATCCAGTCTCCACCGCAGCGCTGGGCCAGAACTTCGACGATGCATGGAAACTCGTCGCCAGCCGCGATCCGCAGGCCGATGGCCGCCTCTTCTACGCTGTTCGCACCACCGGAGTTTTTTGCCGGCCCTCCTGTGCGAGCCGGCGCCCCAGCCGGAAGAACGTCGAATTCTTCTCCGACTTGCTCTCGGCCTTCGAAGCCGGCTACCGCCCCTGCAAGCGCTGCAATCCGGCTGGCTTGCGTGCGGAGGCCCAGCTTGTCGAGAACCTGTGTGCCTACCTCAACGCCGACCTCGACCGGTGCGTGAAGCTCTCCGACCTGGCCCGCATCGCCGGCCTCAGCAGCTTCACTGTGCAGCGCACCTTTCAGCGGGTGCTGGGCATCAGCCCCAATCAATACCGGGCCCATAAGCGTGCGGCGGCCCTGCGCGCCCGGCTCGCCGACCCCGGTGTCCGCATTACCGACGCCATCTACGACGCTGGCTACTCCGGGCCTGCACGGGCTTACGGCAAAGATCGTCTCGGGATGCGCATGCAGGACTATCGCAACCGGGGACGCAACCTGGCCATCGGCTACACCTCCGGATTGTCGCCGCTAGGCCGCATCCTGATCGCCGCAACCGACCGTGGACTCTGCGCCGTCATCATCGACGCGACCGATATAGCCGCGGTTTCCCGCCTGAAGCAGCAGTTTCCGGCGGCGGAGATAACTCCACGTCCTGACCTGGCTGCGACCCTGGAGCAGGTGCTCTCCGCCCTGACCGAACATCCTGCGGTACTCGACTTGCCGCTCGATCTGCGCGCCACCGCCTTCCAGATGCGCGTTTGGCAGGCGCTGCAGTCCATTCCCCGCGGCGAAACCCGCACCTATGCCGAAGTAGCCTGCGCCATCGGCCAGCCCACTGCCGTGCGCGCAGTAGCCCGGGCCTGTGCCACCAATCCGGTGGCGGTGGTCATCCCCTGCCATCGCGTCATCGGCTCCGGCGGGAAACTCACCGGCTACCGCTGGGGAGTCGAGCGTAAGCAGAAGCTTCTCGAACTGGAGAAGCGGTAGACGGCACCTCCGGCGGTGGGGGACAGCCATCTGCACAGGAGACTCATCAGGAAGAGCGCCACAGCGATCCAAACAGGATGCAGCGCAACAGCGTTCACCACCACGTCTACAGAGTTGCCAATGCCGAACAACCGCTCCGCGATCCATCCCAAGGCCGCGGCACCGGCAAAGACCGCCCCGCCGATCCGCAAAAATCTATACGCGGGTGTGCGGCTCATCAGAAGCAGCGACGGCAGAAGGATGGCGACCACCGTCATCTGCATGGTTTCAATGCCCAGGTTGAACGCCAGAATGCCCGTCACACGTTCCCAGCGGCCGAGGCCCAGCTGGTCCAGGGTCGCAGCAAACGCCAGGCCGTGAATCAGGCCGAAGAATGCTGCGATTGAGGCTTCTTTTCCAGGAAAGAAAGGCCGCAGAGCGTGTATCGCCGACACCAGAATCGACACCGCGATCAACACTTCAATGGGCCGACCCGGCACACGGACAAATCCCAACGCCGCCAGCGCCAGCGTGATCGAATGCCCGACGGTGAACGCCGTCACAATACTCAGGATTCGGAGCAGGCTGCGGCGTACGCTGGCAGGTCCGCCCCAGTGTGAACCAGAGACGAGGAGCGGAGCGGGCAGAAGAAGTGCCAGCAGGAACAGCAGATGATCCGTGCCTCCAGCGATGTGGCGCATGCCGAGACGAAACAGGTTGACGAACCCTGCCGCTCCCATTCGCACCCGGATGCTTGTCCATAACAGGCTGAGCGCACCGGCAGAAGTGCCACCGGCCTGCTCATAGTCCAATTCGTAAAACGACTGCTGCACATTGCGCTTCTGCGCGACGATGCGAATATCGCGGTCGCGCGGAATTGCCGCATTCACCAGGTAAGCCGAGTCTTTGTTCTGGTGGTGGTTCTCGAGAATCAGTCTTCGGGTGGGACCCCCGCGTGGCAGATCCGCCGTAAACATCAAGTGGATCTCGCCGAGTCCCTCGCGCATCTGCTCAATCTGCGGGAACTCCACCGAAACCAGCTTCGGCGATAGCCTCTCCCCATCGACAGTCAGAGACAGATCGCCGATCACCCTTTCCGCATAGGCTCGCTTCTCGCTCTCGGACAACACTCCGTCGCCGTTGCTGTCAATGCTTGCAATGACGGAGGAAGACACCGCAATACCCGGGATCAGGCGCATCGACGCCTGAACATGATCCTTCTCTACTGTGAGGATGGTGGCCTGCAGATATTCATCGATCCTGTGCGCAGACGCGATCCTCCCGAACAGCAGAAGAGTTGCGGCAACGGCGATGAGCTTCGACTTCATTGTTTTATCAGCCCTCGTCCGTAATCGTTCGTGGGATCGCGGTACATCGTGTGGACGTGCATCGAGGGATCGCCGCCCAGGGTTTGGGGCGCGTATTCAATGACGAGATGCGGGCCTTGAATCCGGTAATAGGCACTGATGTTTTTTCCCGCGATACCTGTGGTTGGGCCGCTCCACGAAAACCAGGTTTCGTTGAGATCGGCCTTCAGCTGGGCCATGCGGGCGGCGGCGGCGCTCTCATGAATAATGCCCGCCCACTCCGAGATCACATCAAGCAGCATGGCGCGTTGCCGCTCGTTCATCGCGGAGGCCTTCAGTCCCTCAGGCTGGATCACGACGCCGTCCTGCCCGGGACCGAGCACAAGGTCAGCCAGACGATAGCTCAGAACCGCCTGCTTCCGCTGGCCCTCGTCGAGGGCGTTGAGCAACGCCAGAGCCTTGTCGCTCTCCTGCCCAAGAGGTCGCACCGTCTTTCCTCCACTCGTGTAGAGAGCGGGTTGAGCGCCCGTAAGCGTCGGAGTCAGCACACCGCGGTCGCCAACCATGGTAATGTTCAGCGCCAGATGATGCCCGCCGAATTGAATCATCCACGGAGTCTTCTCTGAAGGCGTGCCAAGGAAAGATATGTAATACAGATCTTTGCCAAACATATCGGCGCTGAGACCACCGCCACGGAACGGTGGCCGGTTACCTCCATTGCCGGGAGGTGGTCCACCGTTGCCGGAAGGCGGTCCGCCCTGTGGTGGGCCACCACCACCTGGAGGCGGTCCACCGTTTCCGGGCGGGCGCTTGCCGTTCTTCGCCTCCTCAGCCTTGAGGACCTCGTCGCCATCCATAATCTGCTCAACCTTCTCAAATCCTTTCGAGCTGAGTGCCGCAGACACCACCGCCATCGCGGCGGATCGCTGCACCGGAGTCATCTCCTTCAGGGCGATGCCGCCACGGGGAACGAAGCCGGTCGGAAAGTTGGACCAGCGAGCGCGCTGCTTCTCGTCGTCAAAGGCAAACACCACGCTCTGCCGTTGCTTCGCATCGAGTGTGTTGAGAAAGGTATTCGCCGCGTTCACGATGCGCGCAGTTGCCGTCTGCGCCACGGCGCCCGCCACCGAGAGCCAGACCACCGCTGTCGCTACGGCGTTACGCGCCATGCTTTTGGATACAACCCTCATCCTCTTCTCCTTGTCACTTCTCGCTCCGGCCCGTGAAACCATGTCCGATCCCGAAGATTTGCGTATGCGTTCCCTCCTCGTTACAGACGCGATCTTTCATCTTTCGCCTACTTCAAGGGAACACAAAATGCATATGCGAAGACCATTTCCCCTCCGGCGGCGGTGACGGGCACCATCGCCGTTCTCCAATCTTTATATCGAGTCGAAAATCTCCAGAAAAAATCTCGGTTGAATTCTGTGGTTTCTGAGGATGTCTAAAATCTCGGAGACGCCTGCCTTTATCTCCAGGTAATGCGCGGATCATGTGAATGCGGCGACAATTACTGCGTCGTGAAAAGAGCGATTCAACTGAACCCAAGGAGGAAAGAACATGACAAATGTGAATGAAGTGCAGAGTAACGACGCGACCCGCGCCGAGAGTCGACACGAAGCTCGAGATCGTCGTCATCCCCGTCTCCGATGTCGACCGTGCGAAGGAGTTCTACGGCGTGAGGCTCGGGTGGCGGCTCGATGCCGACTACGCCTCTGGTGACGACTTCCGCGTGATCCAGTTCACGCCGCCTGGCTCCGCGTGCTCGGTCATCTTCGGCAGGAACGTCACCGCGGCAGCGCCCGGCTCCGCCCAGGGCCTGTACCTGATCGTCTCCGACATCGCAGCCGCCCGCAACGAGCTGCTCGGTCGCGGCGTCGCGGTCGGCGAGGTCTTCCACAGCGCCGGCGTGTACTCTGGCCCGGACGAGCCCTACCTGTTCGGGCGTGTCCGTGTCAGCGGTCCGGATCCCGCGCATAGCAGCTACCGCTCGTTCGCCTCGTTCCATGATCCGGACGGCAACGGCTGGCTCTTCCAGGAGATCACGACGCGGCTGCCCGGGCGCATCGACTCTGCGGCTACGAGCTTCGCGTCAGTGAACGATCTGGCGAGTGCTCTTCGGCGTGCGGCGGCGGCCCATGGCGAGCACGAAAAGCGCACTGGCGGGCAGCGCGACGAGAACTGGCCAGACTGGTACGCCGATTACATCGTGCGCGAGCAGACCGGCGAAGAGCTGCCGCAATGAACGACTACGACGGATCGTCTTACGCTGATTGCCGGGACGGTGCTCGCATTGGGAGTCACCGCCTATTCCGTGCACGTCGTCAACGTCGCCGCGCCCGCGATAGCGCTTTGACAGCCCGAGAAGTATCAAACGTCACGCCTTAAGGGAGGAGTGATTCTGCTGGGTTGACGCGCATATCAACAAATCTGACTTGCGATTCAGGGGAACCCATCAGGAACATAGCGGAGGGATGTCAAGAGATTGTTTTCAAGCTGGCTTGGCGTTCCCGGCAAGGTCAATCTCCTCAGGCGTTCGAAACGTAAATGAACCGTACAAGAAAGAGAATCGCCAGCAGGTAGAGTAGCCAGTCCTGCCGACGGAACTTGCCGCCCAGGATGTGGACGGCGGCATAGGCGATCACACCGAATCCGAGGCCATTGGCGATCGAAGCGCTTAGCGGAATCATGATCAGCGTAAGAAATGCCGGGATGGCCGACAGCGGCTCTGTCCAGGGAATCTCGGTGATGGTGGTCAGCATCAGGCTGCCCACGATGATCAGCGCCGGAGCCGTGGCCGCCGTGGGAACGATGCCCACCAGGGGAGCGGCGAAGAGCGCCACCAGGAAGCCGAGGCCAGTGACGATGGCGGTCACGCCGGAGCGTCCTCCGACGGCCACGCCCGCGCTCGACTCTACATAGCTCGTCACCGTAGAGGTGCCGGCGAGCGATCCGACGATGGTCGCAGCAGCGTCGGCGAAGAGAATGCTGTTGAGGCGGGGGATGGTGCCGTCTGCTCCGATGAAGCCGGCCTTCTTGGCCACAGCGACCAGTGTGCCCAGGTTGTCGAAGAGATCGACGAAGAAGAAGACGAAGACGATCTCCAGCAGACCGATGTGGATAGCGGAGCGAATGTCCAGCCGGAAGGCCGTCTGGGTAACGGCGGCGACGCTGTAAGAGGAGACCTTCCAGTGCACCAGGCCGAAGGGGATCGCGGCCAGCGTGACGATAATGCACTCCAACCAGAATCGCGCCGCGCACGCGCCAGACCTGCAAGGCCGCGATGACGATGACGCCGAGGAGCGCGAGCGCCGTCTGCGGAGCGCGCACGTCGCCCAGGGTGATAAGGGTCGCCGTGTAAGGCACGATGATGCCCGCGTTGTGCAGTCCGATGACGGCGATGAAAAGGCCGATGCCTCCAGCCACTGCCGCGTACAGCTCGTGCGGGATGCTGCGCAGGATCAGCTGACGGATGCCGCAAGCGGTGAGCAGCAGGAAGGCCACGCCGGAGATAAAGACGGCTCCCAGGGCGGTCTGCCAGGGTACGTGCATCTTGAGTACGACCGTGTAGGTGAAGTAGGCATTCAGTCCCATGCCGGGTGCGAGCGCGATGGGATAACGCGCGATGACGCCCATGAGAATCGACCCGAACGCGGCAGAAATGCAGGTGGCCGCGGTGACGGCGGGCAGCGGGATTCCCGCCTGGGCCAGGATGGCGGGGTTCACCACGACGATGTAAGCCATGGTGACGAAGGTCGTGAGTCCGGCGAAAAACTCCGTACGCCAGTTGGTATTCAGACGGGAGAACTCAAAATAGCGTTCGAGGGCAGCGCGCATGGTCCATCAAAACATAGGTCTGGCAAATTTCCAAATGAAGTTGTTCGGCAGGGGCGCGTTTGAACGCGAGCGCATCGCAATTCCTTGCTTGCCCGATACTCGCGCCTCTGAGAGGCTACCATCATGCGTGTCGCCTCGTGTTCCTGATCCTTGCCGCCGCTTGCCTTTACGTGCTTCCCGCCCTGCGCAGCCCGAGACAAGCTGCGCGACGCTGGCGCAGGTGCTACTTGCGCAACGGGAAGTCACGTCGGCTAGGTGGTTGGGCGGGGACGTTCGTTCCGCCGACCTTAAGGCGGATGAGAAGCCGTCGCCGGTTTTCAAGAGTCACGCCTGCCTTCTGCCGGGTGACCGCGACGCTGACGCCGACTCCGACTCCGACATCAAAGTCGAAGTGTGGATGCCGGCGTGCGGCTGGAACGGGAAATTTCGCGGGCAGGGCAACGGCGGTTTTCGCTGGATACATCGACTACGAGCACTGGGTGAGGCCGTAAGCGTCGGATACGCGAGTGGCGCGACGGACACCGGTCACGCCACGACCGACGCCAAATGGGCGCTCGGGCATCCGGAGAAGATTGTCGACTACGGGTATCGCGGCATCCACGAGATGACCCGCAGTCGAGAGCGATCGTTCAGGCTTTTTACGGAGCCGCGCCGAGCCGCGCCGTATTTCGCTTCCTGTTCGAATGGTGGACGTCAGGCGCTGATGGAGGCGCAGCGCTATCCCGCCGACTATGACGGCATCCTCGCCGGGGCTCCTGCCAACAACTGGACGCCGATGGCTCGGCGGGCCTCCACGCCCTCCAGGTCCTCGACGGTCCCGGCTACATTCCCGGAGCGAAAGTTCCTGCCATCGCGAAGGCAGTGGTTGCGGCGTGCGATGCGAAGCAGAGGTGTGTCTGACGGTGTAATCGACGACCCGCCAGAATGCCACTTCGATCCCGAGGTACTGCTCTGTAAGGGAGGTGACTCCGACTCGTGCCTGACTGCGCCGCAGATCGCGTCGCTGAAGGCCATTTACGCCGGGGCGAAGGATGCGTCCGGCCACTTGATCTTCCCCGGCACTCCACCGGGCGCCGAAGACGGCCGGGGTGGCTGGGCTCTCTGGATATTCGGGAAAGAGGAGGGCAAAAGCCTGGTCGATTTCTTCGTCACCGGATATTTCTCGAACATGGTCTACGACTCGAAGGACTGGAACTTCAGAACCACGACTGTCGACGCTGCGCTCCAGCTTGCGACCCGGAAAACCGGCTCGCGTCATGAACGCCACCGACCCCAACCTCAACCCCTTTTTCGCCCGGGGCGGCAAGCTGGTCATCTATCACGGCTGGAACGACCCGGCGATCTCGGCGTACAACTCCATCAATTATTACCGCAGTGTTTCCGATGCGCTTGGCTCCAAGGAAGCCGATCACTCGATGCGGCTCTACATGGTGCCGGGTATGCAGCATTGCGGCGGCGGACCCGGCGCGACCTCGTTTGGCCAGGATGATGCCGAGATTCCGCGTGATCCCGCGCATGACATATTCACTTCCCTCGTGGACTGGGTAGAAAAGGGCGCTCCACCCTCGACCATCATCGCCGCTCGATACCCCACATCAGAGTCGGAGAGCACTACGGCCACGCCGGACGACCCGAAGCCTCTGATGACCCGCCCTCTGTGCCCCTACCCTCAGATTGCCAAATATTCGGGCACGGGCGACCAAAATTCTGCGGCATCCTTTATCTGCGTCGTACCGCCAAAATAATCGGTAACGCCGCACTCCCCGCGGATCCGCCGTCCAGCTTCCACGTCATTTTTGTCGATACCTTGACTATCTACAATCGAATGTTGTAGATAATCTAGGCATGGGCAAACCGAGCGATCTGGTGCAGGGCACTCTCGACCTGCTGATTCTGAAAACTCTTTCGACTGAAGCGCGGCACGGCTGGGCGATCGCCAAACGCATTCAGCAGATTTCCGGCGAGGTGCTGCAGGTACAGCAGGGATCGTTGTATCCCGCGCTGCACCGGCTGGAGCAGCAGGGATGGATCAAAGCGAAATGGGCGGAGAGCGAGACCGGGCGGCAGGCCAAGTTCTACTCGCTGACCGCCGCGGGGCGCGCGCAGCTGGAAAAAGAAACGGCAAGCTGGGAGCGGCTGTCGGGAGCAATCAACCTGATTGTGCAGGAGGGATGAGCAATGCGCTGGGCTGAGGAAGAATAAATGCGCTGGCTGGATCAGGTACAGATCCGGATACAGATGCTCTTTCACCGTAACCGGGCTGCCTCGCGGTTGGACGACGAACTGCGATTTCATCTTGAGCAGCAGATTGCCGAGAATGTCGCGGCGGGCATGAGCCCGGAAGAGGCGCGGCATGCGGCACTTCGAGCATTTGGAAATCCGGCTGCGCTTCGCGACCAGGCACGCGAGACCTGGAACTGGAGCGGTGTGGAGTCGGTACTGCGCGATGCGCGAGTCAGTGCGAGAACGCTGCCGCGCACGCCGGGCTTCGCGTTGACGGCGATTGGGATCATTGCGCTGGGGATTGGCGCGCAATGTCGCCCTGTTCGCGATCGTGCGGTCGGTGCTGCTGAAGCCGCTGCCGTTTCATGCCCCGGAGCAATTGATTACGGTGTATGAGCACTTCAACGATAAAGAGCATACGGGGTTCAAAGCGTATTTGCCCATAGCTGCGGGTAGTTTCGGCGAGTGGAAAAAAGCCGTCGGGCCGGGCGTGGCAGAACTGGCGCTGGTGTCGCCGTGGCAAGGCTATAACGTATCGGCGGAAGGAGGAAAACTTCCGGAACAGGTTGAGGCAGGTACGTGCTCCTGGAACTTCTTCAACGTACTGGGAGTTGAGCCGATGTTGGGCCGCAGTTTTGCCGCGGCAGACGACAAGCCCGACGCCGAAGCGACAGTGATCCTGACATCGACTTTCTGGAAGCAGCGCTATAGCGGCGATCAGGCAGTAATCGGCAGAAAGATCTGGCTGGACGCGAAACCGTACACGATCGTCGGGGTGCTTCCGTCGTGGTTCACCTTTACGAGCGCCTTCGGTGGCAACACCATTCAGATATGGACGCCGGTGGCGCACGAGTTTTCGCCATCGCTGATGCAGACAGTTGAGGATCACGAGTTCCTGGCGGTCGCGCGATTGGCGCCGGGTACCACGCAGGCGGCACTGATCAGCCAGCTCGACACGGTTCAGAAGCGCATCAAGGCGAACAATACCGGCCCGGCGGTACGAGAGGGCGTAATTGGGAGACCGATGCTGGACGATGTTGTCCAGGATTACAAGACTTCACTTTATGTCTTGCTGGCGGCCACGGGATGTGTGCTTCTGATTGCCTGCCTTAACGTGGCTAGCCTGCTGGTGGCGCGGACTGCTGCGCGCAGCAAAGAGATGGCGATTCGCGCGGCGCTGGGCGGTGGGTGGTTGCAGCTACTACGCGAGAGGCTGACGGAGAGCCTGCTGCTTTCTGCCGTCGGAGGTGCAGCGGGGCTGGTGCTGGCATGGGGAGCGGTGGAGTGGATGATTCACACACACCAGAAGATGAACCGCGTCGAGGCGATTCGGATCGACGGCATGGTTGTGCTGTTCACAGTAAGTATGGTCGTGCTCTGCGCTCTGTTCTCCGGATTGATTGCGGCTTCGAGTTTGGAGGGAAGGAATATTCTTGCCTCTCTGCAGGAGTCGTCGCGCTCGCACAGCGGCGGCCAGAGGCGGGCAGTATTGCGCAAGTCGATGCTGATAGTCGAGGTCGGGGTCACGGTGGTACTGCTGGTGGGCGCGGGGCTGCTGTTGAAGAGCTATCAGAGGTTGAGGACGACGGACTTGGGCATTCCAGTAGACAACGTACTGACGATGCACCTGAACCTGCCGGATGCGCGGTACAAAGACGAGACGAAGCGAGTGGCATTCTTTGAGCAGCTTATAGAGGGCGTGCGAGCGTTGCCCGGAGTGAAAAGCGCGGGGCTGGTGAGCGCGGCTCCCGGAGAGGGCTGGAATGGCGACATGCTGGTGAGTGTGGTCGAGCATCCCCCCTTGCCGAAGGGAGTGGGACTGGACCTGATGTTCCGGGGCGCCGATCCCGCATATTTTTCGGCCGTGGGAATTCCTCTGCTCAAAGGACGTTCGTTTGCCGCGAATGAGCGCCTTGACCGGGCAAATGTAACGCTGATCAGTGAGGCAGCAGCAAAATTGTGCTTTCCGGGCGAGGACCCGATCGGCAAACACATCAAGGTCGGATTCATCGGCAGCACCTATGAGGTCGTGGGGGTGGTGGGAGAAACGCGGTGGATGATCTCGCAGCCAGCGAATCCAACCATGTATATACCGCTCTATGGCAATGTCTACAGTAATGCGACGGTTGTCGCACGCTCGGAGCACGACGTGGACACGCTGGCGATGCCGATCGAGAAGTTGATCGGTCGACTCGATGTGGATTTACCGGTGTCGGACGTGATGACATTACGGGAGATGATTGGCCGGTCCACCGCAGATTCGCAGTTCGAATCCCTGGTGGTGCTGGCCTTTGCCGTGATTGCACTGGTGCTGGCCGCAGCCGGTCTCTATGGCGTGCTCGCTTACCTGATAGCACAGCGCACGACTGAGATCGGCATCCGGATGGCTCTGGGTGCACAGCGCAAGCAGGTAGTGCGGATGATGTTGGGTGACGGCCTGCGGCCGGCGCTGTACGGGCTGGTGCTCGGGTTGGCGGCGAGCGCATTTGTTACCCGGCTCCTTCAATCGATGCTCTACCAGACGCAGGCTCTGGATCCCATCGTCTTCTTTTTTGTAAGTCTGGTGTTGCTGGTCGTTGCCTCGGCGGCATGCCTTCTGCCCGCCTGGCGGGCATCGCGGCTGAACCCGATGCAGGCGCTGAGGACGGAATAGGCGAGGGTCATGTCGATGCGATGGCTGGAAAAGCTACGGATACGGTTACAAATGCTGTTTCTACGCAAGCGAGCGGGGACTCGGCTGGATGAGGAGCTGCGGTTTCATATCGAACAACAGATTGCGGAGAACATTGCCGCCGGGATGAGCGCGGAGGAAGCGCGCCATGCGGCGCTGCGGGCGTTTGGCAATCCAGCGGCGCTGCGGGACCAGGCGCGGGAGACATGGAGCTGGAGCGGGGTGGAGTCTGTGCTGCGGGATGCGCGAATCGGCGTGCGGACGCTGCTGCGGACCCCGGGATTTGCGCTGACGGCGATTCTGGTGATGGCGTTATGTATCGGCGCTGCGACGTCATTGTTCACGGTAATGCGTTCGGTTCTGCTGAGGCCGCTTCCCTTTAATGATCCGAGCAAGCTGGTGATGGTCTACGAGCATTTCCGTGATCCCAGCATGAATGCGCAACAGTTCAACTACAACGCCGTTGCTCCGGCTGACTACTACGACTGGCGTGCGCAGACCCACGGCTTTGAAGACATGGCTGCGTGGCGCTGGTGGCAATTCAACCTGACAGGGGAGCGGGGAGAGTTGCCGGAACTGGTGAGCGCGGCCGGCGCGAGCTGGAACCTGTTTCCGCTGCTGGGGGTACATGCGGTTATCGGACGCACGTTTACCGAGAGCGAAGATCGTCCGGACGGAAATGCCGTCATGCTTACGTGGAATCTCTTCGAGCGGCGGTTCGGGGGGGATTCTTCGATTCTGGACAGGCAAATCCATCTCGACGGGAAGCCATACACGGTGGTGGGCGTGCTTCCGAAGTGGTTCACTTATCCCGATGCAAAGATGCAGGTCTGGGTTCCGTATGCGTCGGGGTTACCACCGGGGATCCTGCAACATCATGACTTTCACTTCAGCCATGTGGTAGCCCGTTTGAGGCCAGACGTCAGCCTGGCGAAGTGCCCTGAGCCAGGTAGAGGCGGTGCAGTACAGGCTCCATATGCAGAACCTGAATGCGCCGGTGGCCGAGGACGTGGTATCAAAGACCCTCATCCAGGATCTCGCGCAAAACGTGAAGAAGCCATTGATGATCCTGCTGTGCGCCGTCAGCTGCATGCTGCTGATCGGCTGCCTGAACGTGGCCAACCTGATGGTGGCGAGGTCCGCGGCGCGACAGAAGGAGATCGCCATCCGCAGCGCGCTGGGGGCTCAGAGGATGACGCTGATTCGCGAGCAGCTGATGGAGAGCCTTCTGGTCTCGATTGCCGGCGGCGTGATCGGAGTGCTGTTATCGCTGGCGGCCACGAAGTGGCTCGTCAGCACGTGGAGGGATCTGCCCAGCGCGCAGAGCATCCACGTCGACGGCGTAGTGCTGGCATTTGCCTGCGCGACTCGTCTTTGCATCCGCCCTGCTGGCGGGCCTGCTGCCGGCGATCTCATCGACAAGCAAGGGAGCGATTGCGGCGATGCAGGCTTCGTCGCGGAGCACAGCAGGCAGCCAATCGCGCACGGCATTGCGCAAGACGCTGCTTACGGTAGAGATCGCGACGACGGTGGTTCTGTTGATTGCCGCGGGCCTTCTGCTCAAGAGCTTCTGGCGGCTGCGGACGACTGATGTGGGCTGCGTGACCGACAACGTGCTGACAATGGGGTACAGTCTTCCTGCAAAGAAATACGACAGTCCCGAGAAAGTGAACGCATTCAACGAAGCGCTGCTGGAGCGGGTGCGCACCATGCCGGGTGTGCGCGCCGCAGCGCTGGGATCGATGGTGCCCGGAGCAGGAGCCGGGGAGGACGACACCTTCACGATTCCCGAGCATCCACCGATCGCGCCCGGCACCGTGCTGCCCGACGCACTCTACAGGGGGGCCGACCCCGGATACTTCAGCGCATTGCAGATACCGTTGCTGAAGGGTCGCTTCTTTACCAGGAACGACCGCGCCGGCCATCCCGAAACAGTCATCATCAGCCACCAGTTGGCGCAGGCAGTATTTCCCGGGGAAAATCCGCTGGGCAAGCATCTCCACGTCTCTGCGGGCGGTGACGCCGATTACGAAATCGTCGGGGTTGTCGCCGACACGCTTCATCAGGTGGATCAGCCGGGTAGGGCCACCATGTATTTACCCGTTCTCAGCGGAGAAGTACATGGTGGTGTGACTCTGGTGGTGCGTACGGCCTCCGATCCCCTGGCATTTTCGGTCTCCATCCAGAAGCAGATTGCGGCGCTCGACCCGGAGCTACCGGTTTCCGATGTGCTGACCATGCAGCAGATCATCGAGCAGTCATTGGGCAATGCTCAGTCTGAGCGCCAGCCTGGTGCTGGCCTTCGCCGTGCTGTCGCTGATGCTGGCTTCCGTGGGACTGTACGGCGTCCTCTCGTACCTGACGACGCAGCGCACCGCCGAGATCGGCGTTCGCATGGCGCTGGGCGCAGGGCGCGAGCAGGTTCTGCGCCTGATGCTGGGCGACGGCCTGCGTCCGGCACTGTATGGGTTGGTGCTTGGCCTTGCGGCCAGCGTCGGAGCGGTACGCTTGATCGAGTCGATGCTCTATGGAACCAAGCCGCTCGATCCAACGATCTTTGCGGCTGTGGCTGGGACGCTGCTGGTGGTGGCGGCACTGGCTTGCCTGATTCCGGCGTGGCGCGCGTCGCGGCTCAATCCGATGCAGGCTTTGCGAGCAGAGTAGCGCTGTGAAACTTGCCCGCTGGTCGGGCGGGCAGGGAGAACCACAGGCAGATCGCGGCCAGCTGTAAGGAGGGGAGCCTGTGCCGTCTCCTCCCGCAACCGGCCGCGAAATCCTGCTTGCCATCGCCAAACGAGATTACTTTTCGGCGTACCGGGCCAGGTTCGCCAGGCATCCCTGCCATCCCTGCTGGTGCCTGTTCATCGACTCGGCCGTCTGGAAGTGCTCGTGAGTGATGGTCACTTCCGTTCCCTCGTCGACATCTTTGAATGCGACGGTCACCAGGGTTTGCTCATTCCGGCCGCAGTTGCCTTGCCATGTGAACGACAGCAGTTCGTTGGGAACGATCTTCTCGTAGATGCCTTCTGAGCCGCCCTTACGACCGATCTCTCCGTCTTCACCGACGGCCGACCGGTCGATGACATCGATTTTGTAGCTCCCTCCTACGCGAAGGTCGGCACTGGCGCCGGTCACAACCATCTCCCCAGGTGCAAACCACTGGCTCATCAATTCCGGCCTGGTCCATGCTTCGAAGACGCGCCGGCGTTCCGCTTTGATCGTCCTGCTGAGCTGAAGGGTCAGGTCTGCACGCGTCTTTTGCTCGTCGAGCACTAGAGTCTCACTCATGTTTTTCTCCTTCGAGTAGTGTCTGGAGAGCGTCGAGGCGCTCGTTCCAGAATTTTTCGTAGTAAGCCAGCCATTGTTCAGCCGGCTTGAGGGTTTCTGCTTTGAGGCGGACAATCTGAAAACTCCCCCGCCGCTCGCGCGCGATCAGGTCCGCCGTTTCCAGAACCTTCAGGTGCTTCGAGACGGCGGCCAGTGAGACCGGGTAAGGGCGGGCGATTTCGCTCACCGTTTTCTCGCGCGTGGCGATGTCATGGAGGATGGCTCTCCGCGTGGGATCGGAGAGCGCGTGAAAGATCGAATCCAGTCGTGCGGCAGCGGAATTAACCATGTGGTTGAATCGTACAATGAAAGTTCGGAGCTGTCAACCAGTTGGTTAAATGGCTGATTGCAGGCTGGCGCCGTCTCTACCTTTCATTCATCTAGCTTTGACTCATGAAGACGGCTTTGTTAGTTGCGCCGTTTACTGAGTAGCCGATGGATACCCGGTCGCCGTTCTGCCCTTCGAACTTGTCCCCGTTCACGACGCCAAGAGGAGTCTCGATGGCGGTTTTGTCGTCCAGCTGAAAGGTCTGCAGTGCGCCGCTGGCGGTCTTGATCGTTACGATGTGGTGATGTCGGTCCCAGTTCTTTATCTCACCCGACGAAGACTTCAGCGGGGCGGCGCCCAGGTCCTTCACCGCAACCGCTTCGCGGTTTTGATCCAGTCCGAAATAGTAGACGATGACGGGATCGCCCACCTTGCGGAAGTCGGCGCTACTGGTGGCTTCGGATTGCAGGCTCTTGTCAAACTCAAAGTTGGGATGGCGCTCCGTGTCATCATTGAGCGTGACCTGGGAGCCGTCGTCTGTCTTGAGGGTGATGGTGTGAGCGGAGTTGTTGACTCCAGTGACGATGCCAGTGAGGGCATGGACCACTTCCTGGGCGAAAACCGTTGAGCAGGTGAGACTGAGAATTGTTCCGGCTATGAGATAACGGGCAGATTTGCACGACATACACCCCTCCTTTTGCGGGGCAGTCTATCTGGTGCAGTGCTCGCCGGGAGCGGGCAGGGATGCGAAACCAGTTTTAAGTGCCCCATTTATGGCGCCTAAGATGCAGCAGATCCAGGAAGAGTTGCCCATCAGGGCGCAACACCAGAACCGGTTCGATAATCGGGTTTGAACTGGCCATTCTATGGCCCAGACACCAACAACGCTCGGGCAGGTTTAAGCGTTTGTTAAGAATTGGTTGTCTTTACATGGCACCCGATGCAGTTGATTGACAGCGACAATAAAGCGGCTCTATAGTTTAGGTGTAGGTTCGCGCACGGGATACATGCGTGAGCCTGTGATCGCAGTTCCTTTCAAATCTCTGCCTGCCGGATACTCCATTATGGAGGCCGACGTTATGCCTGGCCGCTTATGCTGGCCAACGCATCGTCCCTTCTGGAAACCTCGTGCTGCGACAGGGTAGAACAGAACCTCGCGATCCCCGAATCTTCGCGGAACAGCCCTGAATCTAAAAGCTAACGGCGAAGAAATCTGCAGTGCTGAAGCCGGTCGTAGATTTTGACCAGCCAATCCTGAAGTCTGCAGGGCGGAATGCGGGACCGCCGACCGAAATCCCGGAGCTGGCAGTTATGGCAGACGTCCTTAATCCTGAACAAATCGAGAGCAATCCTCTGAACACCGAACTGGAAACCCCAACGCTGGAAGCCGCGACGGATCACGATGATTCGTCGATCGAAATCACCCACAACCCGGAAACCCACTTCCGCTGAACCAACCCAGGCTGCAGCCGCAGCTGCCGCGTCGAGACAACCGATACCCATTCCACCGAAGACGATCGACTTCGGAAGCATGGAAGACTTTGCCGCGGCGCTCGAGTCCTTCGACCGCGAGCAGGCGGCAGAAGCAGCGGCGCAGGCCTTTGACGATACGACTGTCGTGTCCGGCACCGTAATCAAGCTGACGGACAAGCACGTCGTCGTCGATGTCGGTATGAAGTCCGAGGGGCTGATTCCCCTGGAGCAGGTCCTCGACCACACCGGTCAGCCCAAGCTGAAGCCGGGCGACGCCGTCGAAGTCGTGATCGAGCGCGAAGAAGCCGAAGGTGGCTACCTGCTGAGCTATGAGAAGGCTCAGCGGCACCGCGTGTGGGACGCCATCGAGAAGGCTGCCAACGAGAAGACTCCGATTACCGGTATGGTTCTCGGCCGCGTCAAGGGCGGACTGACCGTCGACATCGGCATCAAGGCCTTCCTGCCGGGCTCGCAGCTCGAGATTCGCCCGGTGCGGAATCTTGATGCGTACATCGGCCAGCCGATCGACGTCCGCGTCATCAAGCTGAACAAGAAGCGCGGCAACGTGGTCGTCTCCCGCAAGGAGATCCTCGAAGAAGAGCAGAACGTCGAAGCGCTCGACAGACCCTGGAGCACCTCGAAGAGGGCAGCATCCTGACCGGCACCGTCAAGAACCTGACCGACTACGGTGCTTTCGTCGATCTGGGCGGCATCGACGGCCTGCTGCACATCACCGATATGTCGTGGGGACGCCTGACGCATCCGCGCGATCTGGTCAACGTCGGCGACGAGATCCAGGTGAAGGTGCTCAAGTTCGACAAAGACAAGCAGCGCGTCTCGCTTGGCTTCAAGCAGCTCACGCCTGACCCGTGGCTGGATGCAGTGGAGCGCTACCCGGTCGGGCGCGCGCGTGCGCGGCCGGGTGTCTGAGCGTGACCGACTACGGTTCGTTCGTCGAGCTGGAGCAGGGCATCGAAGGCCTGGTGCACGTCTCCGAGATGACCTGGTCGAAGCGGATGAAGCATCCGTCGAAGCTGGTGAAGCCGGGCGATGAAGTCGAGACGGTGGTGTTGAGCGTGAATCCGGCCGATCGCCGCATTTCGCTGGGCATGAAGCAACTGCTCGAGAATCCCTGGGAGCATCTGGTGGCGCGCTATCCGGCAGGAACCAATGTCGAAGGCCGCGTTCGCAACCTGACCGACTTCGGGGCGTTCATCGAGATCGAGGACGGCATCGACGGCCTGGTCCACGTGAGCAACCTGAGCTGGACCAAGCGCGTGAAGCATCCTTCGGAAGTGCTGAAGAAGGGCGAGAAGGTCAAGGCAGTCGTCCTGGGCGTCGAGCCGGAAAACCGCCGCCTCTCGCTCGGCATCAAGCAGCTGCAGCCGGATGTGTGGGATACGTTCTTCGCGCAGCATCGTGTGGGCGACGTAGTCCACGGCAAGGTGCTGCGGACGGCGCAGTTCGGTGCATTCGTTGAGATAGCCGAAGGCGTCGAGGGTCTCTGCCACGTGTCGGAAGCGACCGATTCGCACGGCGCGCCCGTGAAGCTCGAGCAGGGCCAGGAGCACGACTTCAAGATCATCAAGATGAACCAGGAAGAGAAGAAGGTGGGCCTGAGCCTGCGCGCGGTCGGCGAAGAAGCCAGCCGCTCGGAAGTCGAAGCCTACAAGGCTCCGGTTTCAAGCTCAACCACTACGCTGGGCGATCTGATGAACTGGAAGCGAGAGCAGTAACGACAGCCATCAGGGCTCAGCCAGCTAGCGAGGAATCCTGATTCTGAAACGGCAAAGCGCCATCCCAAGTAGGGTGGCGCTTTTGTTTTGGGATGAATGTGTGCCGCAGGTTCACTCGCTAATGGCTAATCCCGAATAACTAATCGGCCTGCTTTACTTGTCCGTCTTGATATGCAGATTGATCGTTACCTGCTTTCGCGAGTCGAAAGAGCTAATCGTCTTGGTGGGGCTTTTCGCATCCTTGTATTTCGCCGACACCTGGTAGTCGATGTCCGGCGAAATTTGCCCGAAGCGATAGCTCCCGTCCTGCGGTGGCGATGAACGTTCGGACGTTGGTGGTTTTGGAATCCTGGAGGTAGACGATCGCGCTTTCGAGCGGAACGTTATCGTTCCCCAGAACCTTGCCATCGAGTGTCTTGAACTTTGTGTTCTGGGCAAAGGCCGAGCCTGCGGCGAGCAGGAACAGCATGGCCGCCAGGCTCAAAGGGCGTTTCAATTTCCTCATTCTTCTTCCTCTTCGACGGGTTCATCCTCTTCGTCGTCATAGCCTTCATCGACTTTGACGAGTTCAAGCGGATCGGTCGTGACGACCTCGTATTCAGAGCCGCATTCGTCGCAGACGATTACATCGCCTTCTTCGACTTCATCAGCTTCTAGATCGAGTGCTGTCTCACATTCAGGGCAAAGTGGCATGGAACCCTCCCAGGGCCGGAGTAGTTAATTTATACAGTGATCTTTTTACTTCAACTCCGTTAGTGTTGAGGAGAATCGCCCGGCGCGTCAAGCCGCCGGCGAGCAATTTATCGTTTCGCAATCTATCCTTCGTAATCCGTAATCTGTTCGCAAACCATTCGCAAACCATTCTTGGAGCTGTGGAATGAAAGTTAGCGTTTCCGCCCGACTGAGCTGTCGCTTCGCACATCTCGCTTTCCCCATTCTATCCGCCTCGCTCGCGGCCTTCCTGCTGCTTGCGGCCACCCCGGCAGCGTCTGCACTCTCTGACGCGCCAAAGCGCGACCTGGATGCAAGCGGCGCACCGATTCAGCCCGCTCCCATCGACCCCGCGATTGTCGCCGTGCTCAACCAGATTTCCGCAACCCAGATCCGGCACACCATCGAGGCCTTGGTGGGCTTCAAGAACCGCAGCACCGTCTCCAGCATGGATAACGACCTTCCCGCAGGCCAGGGCGTGAGCGCCGCGGCCAACTGGATCACCGAGCGGCTGCAGAGCTATTCCGGCGACTGCGGAGGCTGCCTCGAGATCAAGCGCGACACCTTCACCGAGCCGCCCCAGACCGGGCCCAATCCTCGCATTACCCAGCCCACTACCATCACCAATGTCTACGCAATCCTCCGCGGCAAGGATCCCGAGCAGGCGAAGCGGATCATCCTGGTCACCGGCCATTACGACTCGCGCAACTCCGACACCATGAATACCCACGATCCAGCTCCGGGCGCCAATGACGACGCCAGCGGAGTGGCTGTTAGCCTGGAGTGCGCCCGCGTGCTCTCCCGGCTGAACCTGCCCGCAACCCTCATCTTCGCCGCCGTCGCGGGCGAGGAGCAGGGGCTCAACGGCAGCGCCCATCTGGCGAAGCTCGCCAAGAGCGAGGACTGGCAGCTGGAGGGCGTCCTCAACAACGACATCGTCGGCGGCAACACTACGCCGGGCGAAACCATGCAGGACAAATCCGCCGTCCGCGTCTTCTCCGAGAGCCTTCCCGCCAACGCCACGCCTGAGGAGATCCGCCGCATCGTCGCGCTTGGCTACGAAAGCGATTCGCCCTCGCGCGAACTTGCACGCGCCGTCACCGACGCCGGAAGCACCTACGACGCAGCCCTTGGCAATGGGAAGAATGCTCCGAAAGCAACGATCGTCTTCCATCCTGTCCTTGAATTCCGCCGCGACCGATTCCTTCGCGGAGGCGACCACACCTCCTTCAACCAGGAAGGCTTTGCAGCCGTCCGCTTCACAGAGTGGCGCGAGGACTTTAACCATCAGCACCAGAACGTCCGCACGGAGAGCGGTACCGAATACGGCGACCTGGTGAAGTTTGTCGACTTCGATTACGTTGGCCGCGTCGCCAGGCTCAACGCCGCCACCATGGCCGTCCTCGCCTCCGCCCCGCCTCCGCCGGAGAAGGTGCGCATCGTTACCCGCGACCCTGACAACAACACCACGATTCACTGGGACGCAGGACACGGAGCACCCTCCGGCACTATCTACGAGATCGTCTGGCGCGAGACTGTGGCCCCCAACTGGCAGCGCTCTCTCGTTACCAAACCCGGTGAGCACTCGATCACGCTGCCCATCTCCAAGGACAACGTCATCTTTGGCGTTCGCGCCGTCGACTCCGCGGGACACCGCAGCGTGGCAGCGGTTCCTGCGCCGGAACGCTGAGAGCAGCAGTTGTCGGTTTTAGCCTCCAGCTATTCTCGGGACGAAGAACTGAGGACTGGCCACCGGAGACGCGGGACTGACTACCCGAAGAGTGAGAGAATAAATCCGTGCCACGCTCCTCCGGTATTCTCGCCTTCCCCGACTTCCGCGGATTCACGCGAAAACTGATCCTCTGGAATCTCGGCGCGTACTTCGTCCTGCTGCTGCTGGGGGTCGCGTCGGCGCCTGCCGCGTTCTCGATCGTCTCCTGGACGGCGCTTGTGCCGCCGTTCGTCCTGCATGGACGCGTATGGCAGCTCCTGACTTACAGCTTCGTGCACCAGGGCATCCTGAACACCGCCTTCGAACTGCTTTCGCTGTGGTTCCTCGGCAGCTTTTTAGAGTCGAACCACGGCTCCCGCTGGCTTGCGGAGATTTATTTTGTGTCCGCGCTCGGAGCGGGTCTTGCCGCCATAGGCTCTCTACATCGCTATGCCGGGCCAGGGCGGTGTTCTGACTGGCTGCTACGGCGGAATTTTCGGCTTGCTCATCGCCTTCGGAGTCTTGTATGGCGACCTTCAGTTCATGATGTTTCCGCTGCCCATGATGATCAAGGCCAAGTATCTGGTCGCGGTCTACCTGCTCATTTCGCTGGCCATGCTCTTTTCCAGTCAACGTGCTCTTCGCTTTTTCGCAGCTTGGCGGAGCCCTCGCCGGATACATCTACATCAGGATGGCCCCGCGCCGCGGATTCGCCTTTGCCGGCAGCGAGACTTTCTTTGGCCTCCGCAACAACTACTACCGGTGGAAGCGCCGCCGCGCTGCGCGCAAGTTCGAGGTCTACATGCGCAAGCAGAACAAGGACGTGCACTTCGACAAGGACGGCCGCTACATCGATCCGGACAAAGACCCCAATGATCGTAGGTGGATGAACTGCAGCACTCGGCAGCGATGGACCGGTCAGCCATAGAACCGGTCGGCTGGTGAAGCGGATAGCGAAAAATCCGGCTGGCGATTCAACACTTCGGTACTCTTGCAGCTGACAGCGAATTCGCATGCCCTTGAGCGGGTCATGAAGACCAAAAACTTTCGCGGTCTACTGGTTTGGCAGAGATCGATGACCCTGGCGCGTGAGATTTATGTCGTGACCTATGACTTTCCCAGGAGCGAAACCTTACGGTTTGACCAGCCAATTGTGCCGATCGGCTGTTTCCGTCCCCAGTAATATAGCCGGAGGGACATGGACGCCTTGTCCGACAAGAGTTTTGCCCTCTTTCTGGGGCAGGCGCGGGGATCACTCTTTGAACTCGAGACACAGCTGGAGTTGGCGGCAGCCTGGGCTTCCTTGAACGCCAGCAACGGACCTGTTGCTGCGCGAAGCGACTGCAAGTGACCCGAATGCTCAATGGATTGCTCAAGGCGCTTCGTAATACCAGCCCGGTGCCCTTAACCAATCCGCTTTTCGCTGCCCGCTTTTAGCTGCCCGGACTTTCGCTATCGGCTTCACCAGCTACCCGGCTCTTAGCTGTTCGTGTATCGTGAAGCTTTGCGGCCCATTTGCAATCAGGGCCGTCTGACCGCTCAATTGTGTGAGGTTTGCGATTCGCGTGAAAGCCGTTGTCCGTTCAGCTGTTGTCCGCCGTTGGTGCGCCGCTCTTTTCGCCGTTCCTTTCTTTTTCTCGATGCTCCACGCAGGCGCCCAGGTGACGGCGACGGCTCCGGTGAGCGAGCCGCCGCAATATATGAATCGCTGGGACGTCTACGGCGGATTTCAGTACTCGCACTTCAATCCCAGCGCCGCGAAGAGTTTTCCGGCGAACAATCTGTTTGGCTGGACGGCTTCGGGGATCGTCTACTTCCGCCCCCTCTGGGGCATCGAGGCAAGCTACCGCGGCCTTCACGGCACGATCGACGCTCCGGCAAATCCATACTTCATCACCAACCCTGCAATGTCGGAGAACCTCTACCTCTTCGGCCCGAATTTCCGGTTGCGTCGACGCGAAAACTACGTACTTGGCGCGCACCTCCTGATTGGTGCTGCATACGGCTCCTTCGACAAGGATTTCCCCCCCGGTATCACGCCCAACCAGATCGGCGTCTACAACAACAAGCTGGCCTTCGGCTCGGCCCTCGGTGTTTTTTACGACTACAACCTGTCGTCCCGGCTGTCGGTTCGCATGATCGCCGACTTCCAGCCCACGCACTACGGCTTCACAGCTCAGAGGGAGTTTGCCGGCTCGGGAGGCATCGTCTATAAGTTCGGCTCGCTGCACAAGTAGAGATCGGCGGGCAGGATCCGGCGGCGTGGCGTCGAAGAGCGGATCCGTCGTTCAGGATGAGGCGATTCCGGGGGGCGCCCGGCGCTGAAAGAGTGTACGATCAATTTCTTCACGCGCCATGCATCCATCGTCTCCACGGCTTTCAACTCATCTCAAGCGGGTTCCGCCTGTAACCGGGCACAAATTCTTTCTGCTGTTTCTCTTTTTGCTCGGATACCTCGTCTACTATCCCTATGCCGCCGACGCCAGCGGTCTTCGCTATCACCTGTTTCGCATATTGGGATCGTCGGTCACTCTGCTCAGTGTTTATGCGATCAGCTTTCGGCGCGGGCTCATTTTCTTCGCCGTACTGCTCGCCGTCCCGGCCTTGTTGCAACGCACGGTGCTTTTTCGCGCGGATGCCAGCATTCTGTCCCATTTCGCCATATTTCTCAGCTTCGCTTTCGACGTCTTCGTGATCGTGGTCATTTTTCGCCGCGTCTTTGCCCGCGACGCACCCGATCCGGAAACCATCTTTGGCGCCCTGTGCATTTATCTGATGGTGGCCTTCAGCTTTGCCTCCCTGTACACCGTAATCGCCACCTTGCAGCCCAACGCCTTCTATCTCGATCCCTTGACCAATTCCCACAAAGCCCCCAACGCCTTCGACTTCGTCTATTACAGCTTCGGAACCATGACCTCTCTCGGGGCGGCGGGTATCATAGCCGTCTCGCCCCAGGTGCGTTCGCTCTCAGTGATCGAAGCCATTTTGGGTGTGCTCTATCTCGCGGTGCTCATCTCGAGACTGATGGATGCGTACCACTCGACCCGCGGCGCGCGGCGCAAGGATGACGCTGAGCCCAGCTGAGGGCTCCGCTTGGTCGGGCAGCCGACCGAGATCCGCTCTAGCTATTCGGGTGCCGATTCCTGTAATCTATATAGGCCCATATTGGGTCGGTTTGGGGGTGTAGTACATTGGCTGAGGTTCGCGTGCAGGAAGGCGAACCGCTTGAAAATGCGTTGCGCCGGTTTAAGCGTAAGGTTCAGCAGGAAGACATCATCAAGGAAGTGAAGCGTCATTCCTTCTACCTGAAGCCCGGTGAAAAGCGCCGCGTCAAAGAGGCGCTGGCGCGCAAGCGGAATCGTAAGAAAGCTCGGAAAGAGCAGGACTAGCTCGATAACAGTCATCACTAGTTCGAGCAGCAATGTAGCAGTCAACTGACAAGCCGGCGATAGCCAGATGACCCACGCATCCGGTGCCGGCTTGCTTTGCACACCGGGGTTCCCCTCGGTGGCGCAAACTTTGAAAGCGCTTTGGCTTCGCATCTGAAGCCGAAGGTTCGCCGCACTTCATTGCGGCCGGGGTCCTTTTCACATTTACAGGTATCCGTTGGTCTTCTGATCAAAACCGGCTTTGCCGTTGGCCGGAGCCATTCACCACGCGAGTTGCGGTGGGGCAAGGGACGCGGGATGGACTACGTTGACAGGATTTTGAAGTGCGTGGATTGCGGAAGCGATTTTGTTTTCACTGCGGGCGAGCAGCTGTTCTTTCACGACAAGCAATTCAAGAACGACCCCAAGCGATGCAAAAACTGTAAGGCGAAGCGCGCTTCGACCGGAGGCAACTCACGCCCGGAAACGCGAACCACCTGTTCGCAGTGCGGCGCCGAGACCACGGTTCCCTTTAAACCAACGCAGGGACGCCCGGTGCTGTGCCGGCAGTGCTTCCAGCACAAGGGAAGGGCGGCGGTTCCGCAGGTGAGTCGGGGCGCGTGAAGAGGCTCTGATCCGCGCCGGTTACGGTAAGTACCGAGGCTGCTGGAGCGGTCTAACGAGCGCGAGCCAGGTTTCCGGCCTTCTTGCCGCCAGTAGTTTTGCTGCGTCCCGCGACTGTCTTGACGGACTTTTTGCGAGCGGCGTTCCGGGCAGCAGGCGCTTTCTTCGCGCCAGGGGCTTTTGCCGCGCTGCCGGTCTTTTTCGTAGAGGACTTCTTCGGCCCCTTGGGAGCGAAATCCAGACTGCGCTCCCGGCCGAGCCGCTTCTTATCTTCGTGCGTTACCAGCAGGGCTTCGATCTGCACCAGCAGGTCGTTGGTGTTCATGGGCTTCACCAGCACTTCATCCGCGTCGTGCTCGTCCCCTTCAGAGCCGGGCATGGGAAAAGCGGTGAGCATGGCGACGGCGGGATGATAGGCCGACTTTCTTGCCGCCAGTACGACCTCGTTCCCGGCGCTGTCGCTCTCCATGCGCATGTCGGTGATGACCATGTGGTATTGGTTGGCGCGGAGCTTCATCTTGGCCTCGCGCGCCGAAGCAGCGGTCTCCACCTCAAAGCCGTTGATCTCCAGCACAGCCTGCAGGGTGAGCAGAATGGCCACTTCGTCATCGACCAATAAAATGCGCCGTTTCATAGCATTCCCGATCTTTCGCTGTCCGTGAGTCTGAGAAGCTTGTTGCCGTAACTACCAGAGGTTGCCCGGGAAAACCCCTGGCAAGGAGGCAGAATACCATGTCGCGAATTCCCGCTGCCGGCAGTGGGAGACGATACGGGCCAGCCGGAGCAATCGTCGCAGCCGCGCCGTGGGTAATTGCATCCAAAGAAGTGTGAACCACGGTATACTGAGTAGCTACGTGGCAAGTGCCACGAATTTTGGAGGAAACCCATCGATAAGCGTTCAGCCAAGCAGTTTATTCGCATCAATGAAAGAATCCGCGCCCGCGAAGTGCGCGTGATCGACGACGCGGCGAACAGCTCGGCATTCTTCCCCCCTTTGAAGCTTTGAAAATTGCCCGCGAGCGCGGTCTGGACCTGGTGGAAGTCTCGCCGACTGCGGTCCCGCCGGTTTGCCGCATCCAGGACTACGGCAAGTTTCTCTACGAAAAAGACAAGAGCGACCGCGCTGCCCGCAAGAAGCAGAAGGTCATCATCATCAAGGAAGTCAAGTTCTCCGTCACCGTCGACGAGCACGACTACCAGACGAAGAAGAACCAGGCCGTCCGCTTCCTGACTGAAGGCGACAAGGTCAAGGCGTCGCTGCGCTTCAAGGGCCGCCAGATGGCGCACCGCGAGCTGGGCTACGCCATCATCAACCGACTCATTCAGGACATTGGCGATGCGGTGCTCGTGGAGTTCATGCCGCGCATGGAAGGCACTACGCTGCACGCGATTCTGGCTCCGGGCAAGAAGGAAGCTCCGAAAAAGCCCGCGCCTCCCAAGGCGCCCGCCGCGCAGCCCGTGGCACAGTCGCAAAGCGCGCAATCGTAAAGTTGCCCGAACCAGACCCGCATTTGGACGCGTATATGAGTCGATCCCATCCTTTAGAGGCCGAAGGATGGGATATGAGGCCACTACGGTCGCCAGCCATTTCCTCTTCGTCACCTGTGAAAAACCGCCAGCAGTTGTATACACTAATGCATCCTGCGGCGGTTTTTGCCCCAGGCAGGTAGAGGTAAGGCTTTTGTCCGGTACTGCCGCTAAAGAAACCGAGAGGGAAGTGAGCGAACGCAGTTTGCGCATCCTCGTCGATGCCTCGGCCGCCCTGCTCGCTGTCGCTGACGTAAACGCAATGCTGGGGCGCGTTCTTGAATGCGCCAAAGAGCTGATCGGTGCCGAGGCCTGCGGCGTGTGGCGCAGCACGGACGGCGGCTACAACTGGCGCATGCTGGCGTCTGCGGGACTCTCCGATAGCAAGAGCGGCAGCCTGCTCAAGGTTCCGGATCCCTCTCTGATACCGGAAGTCGCCGCGCTCGAAGATGTTCGCTCGCTGTCGGTTCTAGCCGACAGGGTGGCTTGGTATGACTCCGAACAGATCCGCAGTCTGATTTGCGTGACCCTTCGGATCGGAGACCGTCTCGCCGCCTCGGTCACCTTCTACTATCGAAAGCGGCGCTCCTTCACGCAGGATGAGACCC
The DNA here is from genome assembly GCA_963735555.1 of uncultured Acidobacteriota bacterium. GTDB lineage: Bacteria > Acidobacteriota > Terriglobia > Terriglobales > Acidobacteriaceae > Silvibacterium. Next base: position 52,291 of record CAVTLP010000008.1, on the reverse strand, counting down.
AGTACGCGAGGTTGCTGGCCAATCTCTCTGCGTCCACGCTCTATATGTCCGAGCTGCAGGAGGCGCAGCAGCGGGAGCGCACCTCGCTGAAATTCCTCGCCGAGTCCAGCGCCATTCTGTCTTCGTCGTTGGACTATGAGAAGACGCTGAACACGGTTGCCCGCCTTGCCGTGCCCTTCCTTGCCGACTGGTGCAACGTAAGCATGTACGAAGACGGCAAACTGACAGCGATCGCCTTTGCGCATGCCGATCCGGAGAGAGAACGCGAGGTTCGCGGGGCGCCCAACGATTTCCGGGAGCGTTTGCACGATGACGGAGGAACGGGAGCCGTGCTTTCGACGGGCAGGTCGATGCTTTACGCTTCGATTCCCGACGACGCTCTCGCCGGCGCGGCGGAGAATGAGAAGCATCTTGCATGGATTCGCGGCTTAGGCATGGTTTCCGCCATCGTCGTGCCGCTGAAGAGCCGCGATCGCGTGATCGGAGTGATGCATTTCATCACCGACCAAAGTAAACGCCATTTCACCGAGGACGACCTGCGCCTCGCCGAAGACCTGGCAGGCAGAGCATCGACGGCTATCGAGAATGCGCAGCTCTTTCGCGAACTGGGGTTAAGCGAATCGCGCTTCCGCTCGCTGATTGAGGCGACCTCTTCGCTTGCCTGGTCCGCGGATCCGACCGGAAAGTTCGTGGAGCCGCAACCGGCATGGTCCGCGTACTGCGGGCAGACCTGGGATGAGCTGCGAGACTACGGCTGGGCCAACGCGCTGCATCCTGAGGACCGGGACAGGCTGGTCCGCGAAGTCCTCCAGGGGGCGGAGGACCTGCAGCCTCATGTATTCCGTGGACGGATGTGGCATGCCCCTTCGCAGGCCTATCGCCATTGCACCGTGCGTGCCGTGCCGATGAAAGATGAGTCGGGCCAGGTGCAGGAATGGGTGGGCGTGCTCGCGGATATCCACGATCAGATCCAGGCCGAAGAAAAACTGCGCCGCACCGAGCAGCTGGCGACCGCCGGGCGTCTGGCGGCCACCGTCGCGCATGAAATCAACAACCCCTTGGAATCGGTCACCAACCTCGTTTACCTGGCACAGCAGTCGCCTGCGGTGGACGCGCCCACGCGCGCCTATCTGGATACTGCGGCCCAGGAGATGCAGCGCGTTGCGCAGATCGTTCGCCAGACGCTGGGCTTCTACCGTGAGAACTCCGCCCCGAAAGATGCCGACATCGGGGAGATCGCCAGCGAGGTTCTGGATCTCTATCGCCGCAACTTCATGGCCAAGGGGCTCCGTATCGAGTCAGAGATCGAGGCCCTGGCTGATGGCCTGCGTGGTTCCGGGAGAGATCCGCCAGGTAGTCGCCAACCTGATCGCTAACGCGATCGACGCGAGCAGCGCCGGCGGGGAAATACGCGTTACCGTGAAGCGGCAGGGGGACGAAGTGATGGTCCGTGTGGCCGATCAGGGTACCGGCATCTTGGAGGAGAACCTCGGTCACCTCTTCGAACCATTTTTCACCACCAAAAAGGACCTGGGCACCGGCCTCGGCCTCTGGGTAAGCCGGGGGCTGATCGACAAGCATAACGGCACTCTAACCTTGGAAACGAAGACGGGAGAACAGGATCACGGCACCACCTTCACGATCCTGCTGCCGACGGAACCAGGCGCAGTCAGCCAGCGTTCGTCATCGATCTGATCAAGGGGCCCGCGAATGTTTTGAGGGTCAGAATGCGAACCCTTCTTCTTCTGCAATTGCCTCGATATCGCGGGAGCCGTGCAGCACACGCACTATGACAATTTCCTTAGGCCGCGGCAAATAGTAAATCGCGTACTTGTCATGAAAGATCACACGCAGTCCAGGTGCAAGGTGCGACCGCGAAGCTCCTGAGAGCGGAAACTGCAACGCCTGATCGAATCGGGTTGTAATGCCGGCGACAAACTGCGTAGCAAAATCTTCAGACGTCTCCAGAGCTCAGGTAGCTCCAGATCTCGGTAAGGTCTTCTTCTGCAGCATCTGTCAACCTTTTCTTTACCATTGCGCTTCTCTTTGGAGGGGTTTTGTTGCAAACGAAACGGCTCACGCGGTTTTCGCATGAGCCGTCTGCATTCTCTCCAACCATGGAGCGTCGGAATCTGGTGGAATGTCAGGCGGAGAGCGAGCGCTCGGCTAATAGCTTCTTCCCACGCCGAATAATCCGCGCTGCATCGAATTTCCTGATTCGCCCCGCTGCAACATCCGCAAGGCCCCTATCGATCTCCGACTTGAGTTCCGCAATCTTCTGCATCCGAAGCTCGCGTTTTAGCTTCCAGTCGCGCAGCGCTTCGCGAACCACTTCGCTCGAAGAAGCATAGTCGCCCTTTTCCACGGCCCCCTTGACTACAGTCACCATGTCAGTGGGCAAGGTGATAGTCATGCGCTCGATGTCGGCCATGAACCTCCATTTGCAAATCATACTTTATCATACTCGTAGGCCTATAACACTCTCATAGTAAAGGGCTCTCAATGCTCCGCCCTCGCCCGCCACTTCGCGGCCAGTTCCTTATCGGACAGCGCCTTCACGTACACGCCCCCCACCACACTGCGGGCCTGAAAGCCAATCTGCTTGCCGTTCTTCGCGTCATACCAGTCGGTAAGCGGCACGCGTGTCGGTGTTTCATTCATCCACTTCACGATCGGATCGAGAAACGTGGCAAAATCTGACGGATTCTTCGCCATCGTCGCCGTCCACAATTCCCAATCGAGCTTGGTGTAATCGGCACGGTTATCGAGCGGCAATCCATAAAGGTTCAGATGCTTCAGGTAAAAGGCGATCTCCGTCTCGCGCACCCGGGGCGCGAAGAGATCGAGCCCCAGCAGCTGATCCCACACCAGGTTGTACTTCTGGCTCCATGTGCCCGGGCGATCGAAGGCCAGCTTGTAGTGATCTCCATCGCGAGCCATCTCTTCCCACTGCGTCGCCATCTGTTTCGCCGCCGCTGCGTAATCGTCGGCAACCGCATTCTCTCCCAGCCCGCGCGCCATCAGAGCATAGGCGCCAAGCCCCTCGATCGCCTTGATGGAGAGATTCGCATTGTGCGCGAGATGACCTGCGAAATCATCCGTGCATAGCTGGTTCTCCGGATCGAGCCCCTTCTCGCGAACATACTTTGCCCACTTCGTGAACTCCGGCCAGAACTCCTTCGCGACATGCCAGTCGCCCTGCGCGTGGCCCAGGGCCGCTCCCAGAATCAGCAGATTGCCGCTCTCCTCGACCGGCATCTGGTCCTCTTCCGTGCGCTCGCCACCCCCGTACTCCTGTCCGTTGGCCAACGGATAACGCCCCAGATCGTGCGGCGCGAAAGGAAATTTCCAGCGCGGCAGGCTGGCGTATTCAAGCACCGGCCTTACCTGCGCTTCGAGCAGCGCCGGATTGAAGAAGAGGAAGAACGGCGCTGAAGGATAGAGCACATCCACCGTGGCGATATCGCCATTCGAAAAGTTTTCCTTGGCGAACAGCATAGGCTTGCCGTCGAGATTCGCCACCAGCCCATGCGCGGCCAGAGCCTGCCGATACGCCAGCATGCCCAGCTGCCGATATCCCGCCCCGCCTGCGCGTTCGAGGTCGACGCCAAGCTCAGCGTCGTATTTGCGCCCGCGAGCCTCTAGCGCTGCATACTCAGTTTCTGCTTGTGCCAGCATCGCCTGCACCGTCTCGCCATTGCGCTGCCAGTATGGCCGCAGCTTGCGATTGAGATATTCAATGGCATACTCCTCGGTGTATGAGAGGAGCACATGACGGCTCGCATCCTGCCCGGGTGTCACCTCAACGGGCAGCAATACCGCCAGATGCGCCGCATGGTCGCGCGGCGTCTGCGGCATGTCCATGTCGTCCAACGCGGGCAGCGCTCCGGACTTGAGAAATGCCTCAATCGCCTGTGACGATGCAACGAGGCTCGCCTGCTCGCCGTTCGGCACGGCGAGGTGAAAATATCCCCAGTCGATGCGTAGATCGTCGCCTGACCGATTCAGCACCTGCTGATCGCGCGAGCCGATATTGAGCACAGTAAGCCCCGCAACCTGCGAGCGGCCCCACGTCACCTGTTGATTGTCGGTGTTCACCGCGACGCGGCCATCTACATCGAGGAGCAGTTCCACCTTGTGGCTCTTGCCATCGGTGCTGGCGACATTCCACGTGAGATACGTCACCGGCCGCGACAGCAGATCGAGATCCTGCGGGAAAGCCGGCGTGAAGAACTCGACCTGAAGCTTCACTCCCGCCGCCTCGAAAACATAAACCGTATGTGTGGCCTCTACATCAACCGAATCCTGCTTCATCGCCTCCACGCTCCGCGGATCCGCACCCATGTAGCGGTAAGCCACTCCGTCGATGCGCGCGATCCCGGTAAGCGGCTGCTCCGCGCCTGTCCAGTGGCGCGTGGGCTGATCGGTAAGCTGATTCGCGGTAGACCAGATGCTGAAGTAGGGATTGTGGGTGATCAGAGGCACGGCGGGCGACCGCTGCTGCTGCGCATGCGCTGCAAGCGGCAAGGCGAGTACGGAGACAACGACCGCAAGCAGAAAGAACCTGAAGGTTACCGATTTCACAAGGCCTCGCATACAAAAGTCTATGAGGAATCAACCCTTTGTATCAGAAGAGAAGAGCCATTGAATCGGTTCGATCTAACTAGAAGCTGTTTACGTCGTCACCATTGGAACCGGAGCGGCTTGCCTTTGGGAGATCCTGCGTCCAAGGCGATTGGTTGGCTTCTCAACCAGGTAGTACGAGAAAACCACGACCAGCGGCAGCAGCAGCGGAAAGTGAAAGAAGCGTGCGATTGCCGGACTTCCGTATTCGCTCGCGGCCGCCACAAAGAGTTGCTGCCAGACGTACGTGCTGTATGACACCAGTCCTATCCACTGCATCGGACCACTGTTCAGGACGGCTGCGGACCATCCTTTGCGCGTCACGGTGTAGAGCAGGACCAGCCCGATACAGAACGGCGTCAACAGCACGTACCCCGCAGCGGCCAGAGGCAGACTCGGAAAAGGCCGCGCAAACACAAACAGGGCGCCGCCCAGTACAAGGAGCGGAGGGACAGACGCAGCGAGTCTTCGCACGCGGGTCTCCTCCACGGCCAGCAGAACTCCAAGATTGATGCAACTGAATCCCGTAGCCGCCGATGCAGAAAAGAATTGCGTCAGCAGATTCGCTTGCGCCAGTGCGCTCCATGCCAGGGACAAGCCAAGCGTCACCCAAAGCCACCGCACACGCCGCGCAGGCTTCACCAGCGCCCACAGCAGCGGGAAGACCAGATAAAACTGCTCTTCGACCGCCAGGCTCCACGAATGCGAAGTGACGAAGCTCTTATGGGCGAGGATGGTATCGGTCAGGTAAAGCGCGCACCCGATCACATTCCCTCGAGTGACCGGAACGGCATGAATCAAACCGAGAACGAGAACCGTAGCCAGGAACAGATAGTAGGTGGGAAAGATCCTGAAGAAACGCCGGATGTAGAAACTTCGAATGGAAATGGAGCCGTTTTCCCGCTCCTCGCGAAGCACCTGCCGGGTGATCACAAATCCGCTGATGACAAAAAATGTTCTTACCCCAACGGTGCCAAAGGTGCCGGCGAGCCAGCCAAAGTATTTGTGCGGCTGGACAAAGTCGCCGAATCTGAAAAGAAGATGGTGAGAAATCAGCACCAGCAGAATGCTGACCCCGCGCCACCCGTCTAGCTCGGACACGCGTCCGGAGTTTGCCTTTGGCAAGCTAAGTCCTTTCCTGCTCTCTTCAGGATGTTCAGGGTATTCGCCGCCGGGGCGGTCGTGATACCGGCGCGCTTCCGCGCCTATCGCCAAAGATAGAAGATTGAGGGCTTGCCTTCTATGACACGAAAGGGGAAGCCTTCAGCCGGGGCTCTACACGCCCGCATGAAGGTATCTAAGATCCCGGATCTACGCCCCCGGATCGATCTAACTGGTGTGGTCGAGAATAATGCGCCAGCCGTCGGCTTCGCGTTCAAAAACCAGGGAGAAGATGCCACTGGCCTCCCCGCCGCCGCCCTCGGTTCGCGCCAGATGGTACTTGCCCGTGGCCACGGCATAATCCTTGCCCAGCATGCGCACCGTCAGGTCGGAAAAATCCAGCTTGCCCATGGCCTCATTGGTGGCGTACCGGGTCTTGTAATTCTCCAGGATCGGCTGATACCCGCGGCGCAGCGTCTTGCCGATAAACGTCGTATCGGGTGAATCCTTGTAGCCGTGCATGAAGGCGTCGATGTCGCCGCGGTTCCACGCCGTCTCCTGATCGTGGAGCACCTGCTCGATGGCAGTCTTGTCATTGGCAGTCTGCGTCAGCGCCGCAGAGCAGGCAAGCAGGATCGCACAGCCAATCCCCGCCGATTTGTGAACTCGCATGGGTCTCCTCCGGATCGAAGTATTTCACAAGGCCCTCGCCGCCGGAACGAGCTTTCATCGCCATCGCGCGGGACATACAATGAAGTATGCCCACCCCGACCGCGCAGGCCCCAATCGCGCAGACAAAGACCGCGCCAGACAAAGACCGTCCACACCGTCTGCTCGCACGATTGCCCCGACTCCTGCGGCGTGCTGGTCACCATCGACGATGCGGGTCGCGCAACGCGCGTGCAGGGAGATCCGAATCATCCGGTCACGCGCGGCTTCCTCTGCGGCAAGGTGGCGAAGTATCTCGACCGCGTCTACTCGCCCGACCGCCTTCTCTATCCCATGCGCCGCCGCGCCGGAGTAGCCAAAGGCCCGCTTCCACAGGGCCGCGAACAGGAGGCCTTCGAGCGCATCGGATGGGACGAAGCGCTGGACACCATCGCCGCTGCGCCTCCAGAAAATCAGCGACGAGTACGGACCCGAGTCGATCCTGCCCTACTCCTACGCCGGCACCATCGGCGTCCTCGGCTATGGCTCGATGGACCGCCGCTTCTTTCATCGCCTCGGCGCCTCGCAGCTCTACCGCACCATCTGCTCCTCGGCCGGCGGAGACGCCCTGCGTCTCCGTCTATGGACGCAAGCTCGGCACCGACACCGAAGACTTTCGCGACTCGCGCTTCATCTTGCCTGGGGAGCGAACATCCACGGCAACAACATCCACCTGTGGCCCATGATCGAAGAAGCCCGGCGCAAGGGCGCGAAGCTCGTCGTCATCGATCCCTACGCCACCCGCACCGCGCGGCTGGCCGACTGGCACATCCCCATCCATCCCGGAACCGACGTGGCCCTCGCCCTCGGCCTGATGCACATCATCATTCGCGACTCGCTCTACGACCGCGACTACGTCGCTCAACACACGCACGGCTTCGAGCAACTCGAAGCAGCGCGCCGCCGAATACACGCCCGACTGCGTCTCCCGCTGGACAGGCATTGCCGTAGCGGACATCGAGCGGCTGGCCCGCGAATATGCAACCACCACGCCCGCCGTGATCCGCATGAACTACGGCATTCAGCGCGCCGAGAACGGCGGCACGGCGGCGCGTGCCGTCGCCATGCTGCCCGCGCTCATCGGCGCCTGGAAGCAGCGCGGCGGCGGCTTGCAGCTCTCCACCAGCGGAGCCTTTCCCTGGGATAAGCAAGCGCTGCGAGCGTCCTGACCTGATGCTGGCCAGCCCGCTCAAGCGCGCGTCGCGCATCGTGAACATGTCGCAGCTGGGCCACGCGCTCACCGAACTCGACGCGCCCCGTGTCCACGCCCTCGTTGTCTACAACTCAAACCCGGCAGCGATCGCGCCCGATCAGTCGCAGGTCCTGCGCGGCATGGCGCGCCCGGATCTGTTCACCGTCGTCCACGAGCAGTTCTTCACCGACACGGCCGACTACGCCGACATCCTGCTTCCCGCGACCACCTTCCTCGAACACAAGGACATGCAGGGTGCCTACGGCCACTACTACGTCCAGATCTCGAACCAGGCCATCGAGCCGCTCGGCGAAGCGCGCTCCAATGTCTGGCTCTTCTCCGAACTGGCTCAGCGCATGGGCTTCACCGAAGCGTGCTTCCGCGACACGCCTGACGACCTGATCGCGCAGGCCCTGCACGAAGGCGGCGAGCAGCCCGTGTGGATGCAGGGGAATGACCGCGCAGGCTCTCGACGACGCTGGCGGTCACATCCGCCTGAAATTCGAAGTCCGAGTCTGCGGGCGAAAGGTTCCTGCCCTTCGCCGACGGCGGATTCAAAACGCCCAGCGGCAAAGCAGAGTTTTATTCCGAAGCACTCGCCGCCCAGGGCCTCGATCCGCTGCCCGGCTTCGTGCCTCCAACGGAATCGCGCCACGGCGCTCAAGCCAACGGCCATGCAGTCGCATATCCGCTCGAGTTCCTGCCGCGCAAGGCCGACAACTACATGAACTCCACCTTCGCGAACCTACCCGTGCACCAGAAGATGGAAAACGCCCATCACGCGACGCTCGAGATGCACAAGGACGATGCTGCAGCGCGCGGCATCTCCGACGGCGATCTTGTCGAGGTCTTCAACGCTCGCGGTCAGCTTCGACTGACTGCGCGCGTCGCGGCAAACGGACATGCCAGTGTACCCGCTGGTGTCGTCGCCATCGCGCCTCTCCTGGAACAAGCTTTCTCCCGGCGGGCAACAACGTAAATCTGCTCACCTCGCAGCGCCTCACCGACATTGGCGGAGGAGCGACCTTCTACTCGACCCTGGTCGAAGTACGGAAAGCCGCTCCCGAAGCGAAACCCTGAACCGTCTACTGAATATGCCGGGAGCGAACTCTCCTTCATTCCGTTAGACTAAAGCCTGTTGATGCAGAGGTGGCCATGCCGTTACCGGCGAGCTTCCAATGTGCTGGTTGTGGAGAGTGGAATGAAACTGTGGTGGACGAATCAGGCGGCGCCCGGCAATCCTACGTGGAAGATTGCCAGGTCTGCTGCAAGCCAAATGTCCTCGATGTCGATGGGACGGGAAGGGTTTCACATCCACGCAGAACTGGAAAGTTGACCGCAGTTCCACGCGGTGCACGGCTGCTCTCTGATGAGGCAGCGGACGCGGAATCAAATCGCGGAGTTGGGGTCTGCGGCTCCGGTCCCATATAATCGCCTTTTACTCAAGATTGGCCTGATTTTTTGCAGTGAGGGTGTGCATATTTTTCCCGTCGAACGCGGGGAGCGCGAGCTCCCCAATCCAACTGAGCCAGAGTTTGCGCCGTTGCATTCGCCGCACACTGCAGTGTTCTCTCCTTCTTTTGCTGCCTGCTGGCGCTCTCGGCGTGGGCACAGCAGCAGATCGTCACCCAGATCCGCGTCATCGGCAATCGGCAGATTCCCAAGGAAACCGTTCTCGCCCGTATGTTCAGCCGGGTCAACGATCCCTACGACCCGCTGACCGTCGAGCGCGACTTCAACTCGCTCTGGAACACCGGCTACTTCGAAAACGTCCGCATCGAAAAGGAAGATTCCCCCAAGGGCGTCATCCTCGACGTCTACGTCACGGAAAAGCCGACCATTCGCGAGATCAACTACAAGGGCCTCAATTCCGTCACCCAGTCCGACGTGCTCGAACGCTTCAAGAAGGAAAAGGTCGGCATCTCGGTCGAGAGCAAGTACGATCCCACGCAGGTCGCCCACGCCATCGCCGTCCTCAAGGAACTGCTCGGCGAGCACGGTCACCAGTTCGCCACCATCAAGGCCGACATCAAGAAGATTCCACCCGCCTCCGTGCAGGTGAACTTCATCATCAAGGAAGGCCCGAAGGTCAAGGTAGGCAAGATCACTTTCACCGGCAACGAGCACGTCAGCTTCGCGCGTGCTGCGTGAGTCGATGAAGAACCTTCGCCCCATCGGCATTCCCAAGTCCATCTTTTTCGAGAACCTGTTTTGCCCGCACCTACGACGCGAGCAAGCTTGAAGAAGATTCCGAGCGCGTTCGCCAGGCGTATCGCGATCGCGGATATTTCCGCGCCAGCGTCGGCGATCCGCAGACCCACCTGCGCAACGAGACCGGCCTGTCGTTGCTGACCTTCCGGCCGAAGAAGGGCAAGCGAATCGACATCAACATGCCCATCGATGAGGGCGGGCGGTACCGGTTGGGATCGATCACCTTCACCGGCAATAAAGCCGTCACCAACGTCAAGGCGCTGCGCGGCCAGTTTGTCACCAAGGATGGGGAATGGTTCAACGCCACCGCCTTCGGCAAGGGCCTGGAGAATCTGCGCAAAGCCTACGGCCAGCTCGGCTACATCAACTTCGTCGGCATTCCCAATCCTAGCATCGACGACACGAAGCAGACGGTCTCCTTCAATATCGACATCGATGAGGGCAAGCCTTTCTATGTCTCCCGCATCGAGTTCCAGGGCAACACCGTCACGCGCGACTTCGTCATCCGCCGCGAACTGCTGCTCGAGGAAGGCGCCGTCTACAACAGCCATCTCTGGGAACTGAGCATCCTGCGCCTGAATCAGCTCGACTACTTCGATCCGCTGAAGGTCGATCAGGACTCCGAGACGCATCAGAATGCGGAGAATGGCACCGTCGATCTGTTGCTGAAGGTCAAGGAAAAGGGCAAGAACTCGATCGGCCTCAACGGCGGCGTCAGCGGCCTCGGCGGAGCCTTCATCGGCCTGAACTACCAGACCAACAACTTCCTCGGCCTGGGTGAAACGCTCACCCTCCAGGCCAATGCCGGCGACGTCTCACGCACATTTCTCTTCGGCTTTAATGAGCCGTACTTGCGCAACCGTCCCTTGAACCTGGGATTCCAGATTTCCAACAACAAGTACGACTACAACGCAACCAAGAACTACAAGCTCGCCGGCGGCAATCCGGAGAATCTCTCCAACGCCACGCAATCGCTGTTGCAGAAGTACAGCCAGCAATCCTCCGGGTTCACGGTCTCGGCCAGTTACCCCATTCGCCATAGCTTCAAGCGTGTGGGTGTAACGTACATCTGGAACCGGTCGAATGTTTCGACCTACAGCGCGGCGTCGACCAACTACTTCCAGACGCTGGCCTTCCGTAGCGGCATTCAGGGCACGAACGCCCTCGAGGGCATCATCAACAGCCAGATCTCCCTTAGCTACTCCATGAACAAGCTGGATGCCGCCTACCAGCCGCACCACGGATCCGAATTCTCGGCCGCGTTGCAGGTCGCGGGCATCTGGGGCAGCGTGCGCTACATCAGCCCCGTCGTCGAATATCGCAGCTTCCATCCCATCAAGGGGCTCAAGCTCAATCCTGAAGGACGCAATGTTCTCGGCTACCGTGTGCAGGCGGCCTTCATTCACGGCATCGCCGGCGACGTCGCTCCGCCCTACAACCGCTTCTACTCCGGCGGTGAGGCCGATCTTCGCGGCTTCGACATTCGCTCGGCTACGCCCTACGGCTTCGTTCCCACGCGCGTGCTCTTCAACCTCACCAATCCGGACGGCAGTACCGTGCCTCGCGATCCCTCCAATCCGACCGACGGCCCCATCCAGATACCCATCCCTGTCTACGGGATTGCATCGATCGGCGGTGATACCACCTTCACCGGAAACCTCGAATATCGTATTCCCATCTACGCTCGCACTGTGAGCTTTGCCCTCTTCAACGACTTCGGCCTCGACGTGATCCTCGACAAGCAGCAGCTGCGCCAGAGCCCGGAAGGCGCGGCGATTCTCAACTCGCCCCTCTACGGTTGCCCGAACTACGTGAACGGCTCATGCCAGGGCGGCGTTCAGATCAATTTCGGCAATCTCATCAATCCCGTCTACGGCACCAACCTCGTCCCGCGCATGTCCACCGGCGCGGAGATCGACGTGATGATGCCGATCATCAACGCGCCCTTCCGCCTCTTCTACGCCTACAATCCGCTGCGGCTGGCAGAGAACTTCTATGCTCCCGACCTGATCACGCGCAGCATGTTCCCCGCCGGAGGCGCCGGAGATTACACCTACGCGCAGGCGCAGCAGGCGTATGGGGCGCAATATCAGCTTCGTGAGCCGCGAAAGACATTCCGGCTCACCGTGAGCACTACCTTCTAACCGTCATCTGCGTCTAAACTCTGATTGGCGGCAGCAATCGATCTGGCTTGCCGCCAAATGGTTTGACGGTTGATTGACGCTCCAGGGCCCCCAACCTATATAATTTGGCTCAGTTCCTGAATATGTCTTCTGATCGTGTCTCGTCACTGCGTTCCACGCCTCTCCGGCTTGGAATCTGCCTCAACGAACAGCGCAGCAGGTAGATCAGGAAGCGAAGTTCGCTTCCGCAAGTGCGGGCGATCTCACTCAAACCGGAGGAATTTTTGATTTCCATGAAGCGTGTCACGTTAGGTTCGTTGCCCCTCGTTTGCCTGCTTGCGTCGGGGATTGGCGCGAGCGCCTTTGCCCAGAGTGCGGCTGGCGCAGCCGCCCCCAGCTCGGCATCCGCGGGCGTCAGCAAGGTTGCTGTCATCAACTTTCAGGCTGCCGTCGCCCAGACCAATGAAGGGCAGCGCAACTTCGGCGAATTACAGAAGAAGTTTGACCCCAAGCGCGCCCAGCTCAAGACCCTGCAGGATGAAATTGACTCTCTCAAGAAGCAGCTTCAGGCGTCCGGCGACAAGTTGAGCGATGCCGAGCGTGCGACTCGTCTCAAGACCATTGACGAGAAGGAAAAGGCCTATCAGCGCTCCGGCGAAGATGCCTCCAATGACTTCCAGCAGGAAATGCAGACCACCTACCAGCAGCTTGCCGAGAAGGTCTTTGGAACCGTCCAGGCCTACGCGGAACAGAACGGCTTCACCGTGGTGCTGGACGATACTCCAAGCCAGCAGGCAGCCCCCACCGTTCTCTGGGCCAGCAAAGGCACAGACATTACCGCGGCCGTGATCCAGGCCTACAACGCCAAGTCCGGCGTACCGGCGCCAGCCGCTTCGAGCGTGCCATCGGCTCCGGCTCCAACTCACACCACCGCGCCGCGTTCCACGACGGCTCCTCCCAAACAGTAGATTTTGCTCTTCCGGCAACAAGGCAGGCCCCGGCGATCGGGGCCTGTTGCCATGTTTTGATCCGTTATCCGCAGCCCCGCCACCCCGGCCGCTTCCTGTGGAAAAAAATGTGGAAGATTTGCCAGTCGCATTGGGAACTTGCAGTGTTATCGCTGCATTCCTGCCCTCGGTCCGTTCAGCAATCTCTCTAAGATATTGATTCCATGCGCGTCCGCTGGAGACTGCGTCCGCATGCGCAAACTATCACCTTCGTAACTTTCGCAGACTCGAAAAAAATGCTTTCCACAATTCAGGTTACAGCGCGATGACCTCTGAGCTGTGCAGATGCCCCCGTTTCTTTGAAGCTGCACTTGAGCCCGGCAAGCAATCAACCTTCTGTTCCGCACAGGAATCCAGTTCTTCCTTTGTACGCGCGCCTCATGGAGCGGATGAACGCACTCCCCGGCGTCCGCTCCGCCACCATTTCCGGACAGCCCGCCCTGATCGGTGACCGAAATATCTTCCGTTGCCTTTCGGATGACTTGCGGCACCATGCGTGTTCGAATATCGCTGTATGAGCGAAATCGGGACAGTCGAATACGTCTTTCTCCTGCTTCTCTTTTTCATCGTGGCTTTTGGGATCCTCGCCCGCAAGGTGGGAACGCCATACCCCATCATCATGGTCCTTGGCGGATTGCTGCTCAGTTTTGTTCCCGCGATACCCGACTTCACCCTCAATCCCGACCTCATCTTTCTCGTGGTACTGCCGCCGCTCCTCTACTCGTCCGCGTGGACCACCTCCTGGCGCGACTTCCGCTACAACATCGTCACCATCTCGCTGCTCGCCTTCGGCTTGGTGGCATTCACTGTCATCGGAGTCGCCCTGGCTGCGCCCAGGGTCTTTCCGGGCTTCGATTGGCGCCTCGGCTTGGTACTCGGCGCCATCGTCGCGCCCACTGATGCGATCGCCGCGACCTCCATCGCGCGGCGCATCGGACTTCCCGGCCGCATCGTCGACATCCTCGAAGGCGAAAGCCTCATCAATGACGCAACCGGCTTGCTCGCCCTTGAATTCGCCATCGGTATTCTTGTTCACCAGCGCATCCCCACCCTCGCCGGCGGCCTGTTAACACTGGCCTGGCTCACCGTCGGCGGCATCGCCATTGGCCTGGCCATCGGCTGGTTTGTCGACCACTTCGAACGCCGCATTGACGATGGCCCGATTGAAGTCGCCATCAGCATTCTCGTTCCCTACGCGGCCTACCTTGCTGCGCAGGCCGTTCATGCATCGGGAGTGCTGGCCGTCGTCAGTTGCGGACTCTTTGTCTCGCGGCGCAGCGCCCGCCTCTTCTCACCCTCAGTCCGTCTGGGGCTCTGGTCCTTCTGGCAGTCCTTCACGTTCATTCTCAACGGGTTGGTATTCGTTCTCATTGGCCTTCAATTTCCCTCGGTTCGTGCCTCCATTAACAGCTATCGTCACTCGACCCTCCTTCTCTACGCCGCGATGTTCAGCGTCCTGCTTATCTTGCTCCGGCTGGCATGGGTCTTTCCGGGCGCGCGTCTGTCTTATTGGATCCGCACGCGGTTCATGCATCAGATTGAAAGCCCGCCGCAAGCTCGTCAGGTCTTCGTTGTTGGGTGGACGGGCATGCGCGGCGTTGTTTCTCTCGCGGCCGCTCTCGCCCTTCCCACTGTGCTGCGGGATGGCTCGCCTTTCCCTCGCCGCAGCATGATCGTCTTCCTGACCTTCTGCGTGATTTTTGTCACGCTGGTGCTGCAGGGCCTTACCCTGCCGCCGCTCATCCGTCTCCTTGGGCTTGCCGGCGGAGCCGGCCCGGACTGCGAAGAACTGGAAGCGCGGCGAATCGTAACCCAGGCTGCGCTCTCTCATCTCGAAGGCGCGAGTGCCCGCGACACCGACCCATCGAACGAAGTGTATGAGGACTTGACCCACCACTACCGCGAGCGGCTGTCGAGTCTGAAAATCGATACCAGCCCCGGCGAGGTCAACCATCACGAGCGTCATCTTGAACTCTCGCTCGAGGCATTGCGAGTCGAACGCGAGACCGCGATCCGTCTGCGTAATGAAGGCCGCATCAACGATTTTGTGCTGCGGCGCATCGAGCGCGAACTCGACCTCAGCGAATCGATGCTCGTTCACACAGAGGAGGAGGGGTGAGTTCCGGCAATCCCGATCCTCGCCGTCATTTGATACGCTCGTGGAAGTCACAATCCATGGGGTCATTCACCGTGCTCAGGACTATCGTTGCAGCCATCACTGTTGCTCTTCCGAGTCTGCTTATGGCTCAACCTGCGTCTACGCCTCGACCCGCCATAACCGGTATTTCGCACATCACGCTCTTCGCGGACAACTTCCCGAAGTCCCAGCAGTTCTACGCGGATTTGCTTGGATGGGATCAGGTCCCTTCCACTCCAGCCAAGCCGGGAGTCCGCTTCTACGCCAATCACTCACAATACGTCGAGTTGGTATCTCCGCCATCTCCAGGGCTGGCTGACCGTTTGGACATCGTTGCCTTTTCTACCAGCGACGCCGAGGCCCTTCGCAAGTATCTCGGCGTCAATGGAGTTGCCGTTCCGCAGACTCTCACCGTGGAGGCCGATGGGAGCCGAAGCTTCCTCGTCCATGATCCGGAAGGTAACAAGGTCGGATTCACCCAGGATGGCGATCACCCGCCCGCTGAGCCGTCTTCGGAAGCAAAGAGCCTGAGCTCCCACATCATGCACGCGGGTTACGTCGTCCGCAACCGCGCGGCTCTCGACCATTTCTATAAGGATCTGCTCGGCTTTCACCTCTATTGGCAAGGCGGAAATCCCGATAATCGCGTCGATTGGGTGATGATGCAGGTGCCGAACGGTACCGACTGGATCGAATACATGCTGTACCTGCCCGCTAACCCTTCTCTTGCTCAGCTCGGCAGCGCCAACCATCTCGCGCCTGGCGTTGTCAGCGTCGCGCAGCTGCAGCAAAAACTGGAAGCGCGCGGTTGGAAGCCCGCACCCGGTAAAAATCCGCAGGTACTCGGCGTCGACGGAAAGATGCAACTCGACCTGACCGATCCCGATGGCACGCGAATCGAATTCATGGAGTTCAAGCCCGTACAGAAGCCATGCTGTTCTCCCTACACCGGAGCCCAGCCAGCCCCGTCCCCAGGCTGGTGATGCAGCCGCTACTGCGCTGCTCGATAGACGGTCTTGCCTGCTACCATCGTCCACAAAATCTTCGCCTCTCGCATCTCCTCTGGCGAATCGGTGAGCACATCGCGATCGATCAGGATGAGATCGGCGCGCTTGCCGGGCGAAATCGTCCCCATCGAATCGAGCATATTCATCGCCATCGCGGAATTGCGGGTGTAGGCATACAACATGGCCATTCTCGGCATATCCTGGGAGGCATCGAGCACGCCCTCTGAGCCTTTGCGCGTCTCGGCCTGATAGATCCCCCGAAACACATTGGCGCTCGAAACCGGCCAGTCGCTGGCCCCCGAGATAATCCCTCCGTTGTCCAGAACCGACCGCGCCGGATATTGCCATTTGTAAATCTCCGCAGCGACATACGGCTTCACCAGCTCGATCGTGTCCGGACTTGCCTCCGCCCACAAGAGCTGCAGCGCGCTGATCACTCCGAGTTCGCGGAAGCGCGGAAAATCCGGCGGATCGATGAACTGTTCGTGGGTGAGCGTATCCGGCAGGCCGGAATTGCCATTCGCCTTGCGCGCAGCGGCAATACCGTCGAGAGCCGCCTTCACCGCGCCATCGCCCAGGGCATGAACATGAATAATCAAGCCCGCCTTGTCGGCGGCAATGCATAACTCAGCGAATTTTTGCGGATCAAAGAGGAGTTCGCCATTGTGCCCGGTGTTCTTATAAGGCTGAGTTAAGTTCGCCGTCTGCGACGGATACTCAACCACGCCATCGGCAAATATCTTTATGCCGGTTATGTGGAGGTTGGCAACGTCCTTATACGTCTCACGGATCTTCTGCACTTCAGCGAGCTCCGCCGGTGGGTCCTTCGACAGCACTCGTGGAAACGCCGCAATCTGAGAGGTCAGTTCGCCGTGGTCCGCCAGCAGCTTATAAGTCCGCAACACGTCGGGGTCGGCCAGTGGATCGAGCCAGGCCGTGATCCCCAGGCTGTAGTTATACCGCAGAGCCGCGCGCCCTGCCGCCAGAAGCCTGTCGTCGCTTGGCTTGGGAAGAAGAACCTCCACCTTTTCGACGCCGAAGTCCACCAGGAAACCGTTCGGTTGAAAGTCCTTGCCCACCCCGTAATACCTGCGCGCGTCCGCCGACAGGCCCTTCAGAAATGTCGGAGTAATTCCCGCCTGCTTGAGCAACGCGACATTGGCCCAGCCGGTATGCCCGTCCATCCCCCGAAGAAAGACCGCCTGATCCTGGTAGGGGCCTGTGCTGAATTTCGCATTGAGATCGTCGGTATGCGACCAGAACTCGAGCGGCATTCCATCCACCTCAAGTATGTTGCCCATCATCCCTTTCCCGGAGCTCTTGGCTTCGGCCACGAAAGGCGGCAGCTGATCGATCGATTGGACCTTATCGCTCACATCGGCCGAGATCAACCCCAGACCTCCCTCCACCGAATGGCTGTGCGAATCGATGAATCCGGGAAAAAGCGTCGCGCCCTGCAGGTCCACCCGCTCTGCGCCTGCCGAGACCGATTTCAGCACTTCCGGAAGAGTCCCGGCCGCGACGATCTTGTCGCCGCGTATGGCCACCGCGCTGGCATATGGAGCTATGGGATCGGCCGTGAAGACTTTCGCATTGAAAAAGACGCGCTCGCCTGCAGTCTCCTGCGCAGGAGCAACTTGTGCCGAATGGCAAATGGACAAGGTAGCTAAAACGAAACAGCAGCGAACAACTGTTCGTAGGGACATAATCGAGACGTCACCCCCGGCGCGAAACTTTTTTGATGAACCACTTGTTTGCTAATTTACAGTCTCTCCAGGGGCTGTGAGAGCGTTCACTGAGTGCACTAGCGATTTTTCGTTCATCGAGGTTCCTGCGGGAGAAACTTCCGAATAGCCGACAGGCCAGACGTTACGAAGTACATGATCGTTTTCTCTGTGTGGTCTGTAGGTTCCCGCGAACCAAGCCAGCCATTGTTCCCATCAGCAACATCGACGTGGTCGTCGCAATCGAATCTCGAACGACGTAGACTCGTTTTGACGGTCCGGGCTCCGATCCCGTCGCAGGGAGACACTGCAATGGAGGCAGATGAATCCGGGGTAACCCAAAAGCTTCAGAAGGAAATAGACGGAAGTCAGACGATTTCGGCGGAAACCATCCCTCTCCCTGGGCGGCCGGGCGCTGGCACGATCATTGGCCTCTATCACCTGCTGCAGTTGATCGGTGAGGGTGGGATGGGGGAGGTCTGGCTTGCAGAGCAGAAGCAGCCTGTCCAGCGTCGCGTTGCCATCAAGTTGATCAAGGCCGGCATGGATACGCGAGAGGTGATCGCCCGCTTCGAGTCGGAGCGGCAGGCCCTTGCGTTAATGAATCATCCCTCGATCGCCAAGGTTTTCGACGCGGGCTCAACCGCAGAGGGCCGCCCCTATTTCGTGATGGAATATGTGGCCGGTTTGCCAATTACCGCTTATTGCGATCGGCACAAGCTCAATACTCGGCAGCGACTCGAGCTTCTCATGGCGGTTTGTGAGGGAGTCCAACATGCTCATCAGAAGGCCATTATCCACCGTGATCTGAAGCCCTCGAACATCCTGGTCACCGAAGGGGCTGGTAAGCCGCTCCCCCACATCATCGATTTCGGCGTGGCCAAAGCGACCGCACAGCGTCTGAATGCCAGGACGTTGCACACCGGGATTGGAGGGTTGGTTGGCACCCTTGGCTATATCAGTCCCGAGCAGGCCGACTCCGTTGGTGAGGACATCGACACCCGAAGCGACGTCTATTCGCTTGGCGTGGTGCTCTACGAACTGCTCAGCGGGACGTTGCCATTCGATTTTCGAAAGCTGGCCTACGATGAGGTTCTGCAGCGACTGCGCGAGCAGGATGCGCCGAGCCCGAGCACCCGGCTCCGCACGCACGGCGAGCATTCTGCATCGACCGCAAAGAATCGCGACTCGGACCTGCCGACCCTGATCGGTCTGCTGCGGGGAGATCTTGACGCCATCACCCTGCGAGCCCTCGAAAAGGACCGTGCACGTCGCTACTCCACGCCGATGGAACTGGCCGCCGATATCGGCAGATACCTTAACAACGAGCCAGTTGTGGCGCATGCGCCCAGCGCTGCTTACCGCGCACGCAAATACATCCGACGCCACAGGCTTAGCGTTACGCTGGTCAGCCTCCTGGTGCTTCTGGGGGTGATCTTTGCGGTCGCCCAGGCGATCGAGCTTCGGAGCATCCGGCGCGAACGCGACCGGGCGGACCGCATCACTGATTTCCTTACCAACATGTTCAAAGTCTCTGCTCCCAGCGAAGCGCGGGGCAACACCGTAACGGCGCGGGAGATCCTCGACAGGTCGTCAGATGAGATCGAGAGAGAACTGGACCGTGATCCCGTGGTTCGCTCGCAGTTGATGATGGTCATGGCCAGGACCTACGAGAACCTAGGTCTCTTCTCCCGGGCCCACGCCTTACTGGAGCGTGTAGTGAAGGATCGGGCCAAAACACTGGGCGACAACAATCCGAAGACCCTGGAAGCTAAAAGCCAGATGGGATGGGTCCTCCACCGCGAAGGACACGACACCGAGGCCGAGCGTCTGATGCGGACAACGATCGATGCTCAAAGCCGCGTCCTGGGCCCGGACGATCCCGCCACCCTCGAGTCCAGGGATCGCCTCGCCCGGATCCTGCTGCGGCAAGCCCATTATGCCCAGGTGGAGAAACTCGAACGGGAACTGATTGCGATCAGCAGCAGTCGGCAGGGTCCTGAAAGTCCACAGACGTTGCGATTCATGGATGGGCTGGCAATGGCATTGGCAGGCCAGAACCGCTTTGCGGAAGCCGAAGCGGAGTATCGCCAGTTGCTGGATCTGGAACGCAGCACCCTGGGCGCAGACCATCCCGATACTCTGGCGACGGTTCACGACCTCGCCACCCTCTTCCTGAATCAGGGCAACTATGAGGAGGCCGAGAAGCTGTACCGGGAGAATCTGGAGATCGAGAAGCGCATCCTGGGGCCGGAGCATCCGGATACGGCAAACTCGATGACGACACTCGCCAATACGATTCGATTCATCGACGGCCGCAACGCAGAGGCCGAAAGTCTGTATCGAAAGTCGTTGGAGATCGAGTTACGGGTTGTGGGCCCGGATCACCCTTACACGACTGGCGCGCAGGAGGGGCTGGCGAATGTGCTGTCCGCCGAGCAGCGCTATGCCGAGGCGGAAATGCTGCTGCGGCAGGTTCTGGCCGCGCGCCAGCGTCTTCTCGGCAGCGAACACACCGACACTCTTCTCTCGCAATACAACCTGGCGACGGTACTCAAACAGGAAAAGAGATATGAAGAAGCCGAGACACTGATGCGAGGCACTCTGGAAACGCAGGCGCGCGTGCTCGATGCGGACGACCCCGACACGTCGGCGTCCAGGTCGCTTCTCGCTGACATCCTGATCAGAGAGCAGCGCCCCCAGGAGGCGGAGGTGTTCGCCAGACGTGCCTTCAGCGATCAGCTGCGAACCCTTGGCCCGCGGCACCAGGACACCCTTGAGAGTCTCAGAATTCTTGGGGAGGCTCTGACCAGGACCGGGCACTACGAAGACGCCAAAAAAATCTACACAGACACGATTGCCATGATCGCTACAGATAAGGGATACACGGCGCGGGAGGGTGTCGTTGACCTCTGGTACGATCTGGCTTGCCTGGCCGTCCGCACCGGGCACCGGGACGAAGCCTTCGACTTTCTCGACCACGCTGTAGACGCCGGCTATGACAATGCTCCGTTCATGCGCACAGACGAAACCTTGAAACCGCTGCGCAACGACCCGCGCTTCGACAAGCTCTTAGCAAGAGCAACAGCCGCCAGTCGGCAACACCCGCCTGTGTCGAGATAACGGATGGGATCGGCAGGGAAGTGCGATCTTCGCTCCGAAGCCGAGTTACGGGCGTGGTCCCGGCTACTCCGAACTTGCCCACTAATTTCTTGGCCGACTATTTCCCCCCGCTCCGTATAATAGAAGTAGAGACAGAAAAGGCCCGCTTGCCGTCCAGCAATCGGGCCTTTTCTCTTTTTGAATGTATGGATCAAATCTCGGGATCAAACCCTTTTGAATCAATCATCTAAAAGGGCACTCGGCAATTAAATTATTTGTTTTGAATCACTTGAAGAAAAAGTGCCGGTTAACCCAATGAGGTCCGTCGTAAGTCATGCTTTCTCTATCACGTAGGTCGAAGTCATTTCATTTCAAGCAGAACCGTCTTTGGCCGGAAAATAAGTTCCATTAAATGAAAGAGTTGCAGCCAGAAGCGGCCGTACGGTAGGAGTCGGCGGGGGAGGGGGTGGTACAGAACCCCTACCGTCCCAAAACGGGAAACGGCTACCGCGAGCTGTCTTCGCCGATCTTGAGAACCGCCAGAAACGCCTCTTGCGGGATGTCCACCTTGCCGATCCGCTTCATCCGCTTCTTGCCCTCTTTTTGCTTCTCGAGCAGCTTGCGCTTGCGCGAGATGTCTCCGCCGTAGCACTTGGCGATCACGTTCTTGCGCATCGCCGTAGACGGTCTCGCGAGCCACGATCTTCGCCCGATCGCCGCCTGGATCGCCACCTCGAACATCTGCCGCGGAATCAGCTCCCGCATCTTTGACACCAGCGCCCGTCCCGCGCTCGTAGGCGAAGTCGCGATGGACGATGATCGACAGCGCATCGACCGGCTCGCCCGAGACCAGGATGTCCAGCTTCACCATCGGCGACTCCCATGTCCCCGACAGGTGATAGTCGAGCGAGGCATAGCCGCGAGACACCGACTTGAGCCGGTCGTAGAAGTCCAGCACGATCTCGTTCAGAGGCAGCTCATAGGTGAGCATCACCCGGGTGGGCGTAACGTACTCGAAGTTCTTCTGCCGCCCGCGCTTCTCCTCAACCAGCTTGAATATGCCGCCGACATATTCCTCGTTCGTCAGGATGGTCGCCGTGATGATCGGCTCCTCCACCTTGTCGATCTGGCTAGGGTCGGGCCAGCGCGAAGGATTGTCCACCTCGATCACGCTGCCGTCGGTGAGCGTGATCTTGTAGCGCACGCCCGGCGCGGTAGTGATCAGGTCCAGCTCGTACTCCCGCTCCAGCCGCTCCTGGATGATCTCCATGTGCAGCAGGCCGAGGAAGCCGCAGCGAAAGCCGAACCCGAGCGCCACCGAACTCTCCGGCTCGAAGAAGAAGGACGAATCGTTCAGCCGCAGCTTCTCAAGCGCATCGCGCAGCAGCGTGTGCTCGTGCGAGTCGACAGTATAAAGTCCGGCGAAGACCATCGACTTGATGTCCTGGAATCCAGGCAGCTGGCCGCAGCCGCGGGCCGCTCGTCATCTGTGACCGTATCGCCGACCTTCGTGTCCGCGACGTTCTTGATGTTCGCCACAAAGAAGCCGACTTCACCAGCCGTGAGCTCCTCGATCTCCACCGGCTTCGGCGTCAGTACGCCCATCGACTCGACATCGAAGGTCTTGCCGTTCGCCATGAGCCGAATCTTCATGCCCTTGCGCATCCGGCCATGAATGATGCGGGCCAGCACGATCACGCCGCGATAAGCAGTCGAACCACGAGTCGAAGATCAGCGCCTGCAGCGGCGCCTCAGCGTCGCCGGCCGGCGGCGGCAGCCGATTCACGATCGCCTCGAGAATATCCGGCACGCCCTGGCCCGTCTTCGCGCTGACCGGGATGGCATCCGTCGCATCGATACCGACGGTCTGCTCGATCATCTCCTGCGTGCGCCGAATGTCGGCGCTGGGCAGATCGATCTTGTTGATGACCGGAATGACCTCGAGCCCATTGTTGATGGCCAGATAGGCATTGGCCAGCGTCTGTGCCTCAACGCCCTGTGAGGCGTCGACGACCAGCAGTGCGCCTTCGCACGACGCAAGCGAGCGCGAGACCTCGTAGGAGAAGTCGACGTGTCCGGGCGTGTCGATCAGGTTCAGCTGGTAGGTCTCGCCGTCCTTCGCCGGGTACACCATGCGTACCGAATGCGCCTTGATCGTGATGCCGCGCTCGCGCTCGAGGTCCATGGCGTCGAGCACCTGGGCCTGCATCTCTCGCGCGCGTGAGCGAGCCGGTGAGCTCGAGCAGCCGGTCGGAGAGCGTGGATTTGCCGTGGTCGATATGCGCGATGATCGCGAAATTGCGGATGTGCTTGATGTCCATGAGGAAAAGCGTGGTGAGGGATGGGTTACTTACGATGATTCGAGTGGAAGAAACTTCCCCAACATCTGAGTCTTACCATCGCGAATTCAATGGGCCGCGGCCATACAATAAGGCAGTACGAGGCCGCTCGAGATGCGTTCGGGCCGTCGCTGATCCTGCTGCTCGCATCAAGCGGCGAGCGGACTCCCGGCTATTCCAGCGTCTCATCTTGCCCTCCGACGTTTCTCATCGATGGCTGTCCAACGATTTCTTGCCGTTCATCGTCACTGCCACCGCTTGCTGCTGCGACGGCCGTGGTACCCGAACTCTCAGGCTCCGTACCGGCGCAGGAGCAGCTCTCCGCGGCCGCAACATTTCACCCGCCCAGCGCAACGCAACCAACAGCTCATCCAAAACGTCGAGAACGCGTACCAGGTCGGCGTTACCAACTATCGGGATGGTCACCTGGCAGCGGCGAAAGTCAAACTTCGACTACGCGGTCGATCTGATGCTGTCGAGTGGTGTTGACCTCAAGAGCGATCCCGAACTGAAGCGACGAATTCGATCGGATCGTCGATGCCGTGAATACGCTGGAGATGGACGCCCTGAAGGCAGGCAACGGGCCTGAGCGCTCCTGCCGAACCTACTCCGGTGGACCTGGCCAACAGCGCCACCTTCACCGTCGATCCAACGATCCGAGCGGAGGCCGAAGCCTCACTCAAAACCACCCAGTCCGATCTTCCGCTGGTGATGAACGACTACGTCGCCAGCTACATCAACTTCTTCCTCAAGAGCCGC
Source organism: uncultured Acidobacteriota bacterium (assembly GCA_963735555.1). Classification (GTDB taxonomy): domain Bacteria; phylum Acidobacteriota; class Terriglobia; order Terriglobales; family Acidobacteriaceae; genus Silvibacterium. The sequence continues at coordinate 28,258 of CAVTLP010000008.1, read as the reverse complement.
GCCGGACATGGCACCATCGTCGCCTCACTCAACCGCTGCCGGCCGCTATAAGGACATGATCGAGCGCGTCCTGAAGGAGGAAGGCGTTCCGCAGGACCTGATCTACCAGGCAGTTGCCGAATCCGGATTCCGCCCCCAGGCCGTCAATCCGAAATCAGGTGCCGGAGGTATGTGGCAGTTCATGCCCTACGGTGTCTATGGGCTGGCGCGCAACGGCTGGTATGATGAGCGGCTTTGATCCGGAAAAGGCCACGCACGCCTACGCGCGCGAGATGAAGAAGGCTTACGACCAGCTCGGCGACTGGTATCTGGCAATGGCCGCCTACGACTGGGGCGCCGGAAACGTGCAGCGCGCCGTGCAGCGCACCGGCTATGCGGATTTCTGGGAGCTCTACCGGCGCAACAATCTTCCAACCGAGACCAAGAACTACGTGCCGATCATTCTGGCTGTGACCATCTGGCTAAGAATCGCCAAGCAGTACGGACTGGACGACCTCGCTCCTGATCCGCCACTGCTCACCGACACGGTGCAGACGAACTACAGCGTCGATCTGCGCTTGGTGGCGGATGTGACGGAGCGCCGGTGCAGGAGATCGTCGCGCACTGAATCCGAGCCTGCTGCGCGGAGTCACACCGCCCGATGAAACTTACGATCTGCATCTGCCGGCTGGGACAAAAGAACTCTTCGAGAAGCGCATCGCAGAAATTCCAGAGGACAAACGACGCTACTGGCGATTCCACAAGCTCGCCGCAGGCGAGTCGCTCGACGAGTGGCCCACACCTTTCATGTCTCCGCGTCGGAGATCGCCTTCGTAAATCAACTGGTTCGACGGCCGACCTGAGCGGCGTCGAGGCCCTGGTGATTCCGGTCGCCCCCGCATCTACCCCATCGCTGGGCACGCACGGCGATGTATCACGCGCGCAAGGGAGACACTCTGGTCACCGTCGCCGACAGATTTGGTGTCACCGTTGACCAATTGAAGCGCTGGAATCATCTGAATACCACGGCGATTGCCTCCTGGTCACGGCCTGCATGTGGCCGAGCCGGCGCGCATCCCCGCCGCATCGCGCAAAGGCCACGGAAAGAGCGCCGCGCCCGCATCCCGGACCTCGTCGGCGCATCATGCGCCAGAAAAACCTCCACCGGAACATCGAAGAACCAGAGCACCGCGAAATCGCATTCGGGAAAGCAATCATCCTCCGCGCCGAAGGTCGCACAGTAAGCGCCAGACACGTAACCATGCGGATGCCTCACATCAAGCGGATCAGAACAGAGCCGATATGCTACTCATAGTGGTTGGCTGCGCGTCGGCAGCGCGGATAAGGGGCGAATACCTCATCGACTGGGCAGCATTGCGGCTCCATTCAACGCAACGAACGGCCAGAAAACTTGGATAACGCCCAAGAAGCGCTTGCGTTCCTTCGCAAGCGTTGCATGCTGTTGCTATAATTCGCGGCGTGGGCCTCGCGAATCGCACGCAACGCATTTCCAAAATAAGGAAGCCTGGACCCAAGCCCGGAGGGCAACTTCGATGCAGGAAGATCGCAAACTATACGCAAACAGCGCCGATGGAGATTTCGAACCGGAAACGGAAGAATTCCCGGAAGAATTGGAAGACGGTTTCGGTGATGAAGAAGAGAAGAGGAAGAGGTTTCAATCTCCCTCTCCTCCGACGACGACGACGTTGAGGAGGACGAAGACGAACCTAGGGTAGACGAGCCGGTGGTCGGAATTGTCCGCCAGTCTCCGCGCCCGCCGCCTGCGCCTCGCCGCGCCAGAAGAAGGCGCCCGCGAAGAAGGCAGTCCAAAAAAGAGCCTGCCAAGAAAGCAGCTAAGAAAGCTCCTGCGAAGAAGGCAGCCAAAGCGCCTGCTAAGAAGGCAGCCAAGAAGGCTCCCGCGAAAAAGGCTCCGGCCAAAAAGGCCGCAAAGAAATCTGCCGCGAAGAAGAGCAGCAAGGGCGCTGGCGGCAGCAAGGTTGCGAAGAAATCCGCAGCCGGCAAGAAGAGCGCCAGCAGTAAAAAATCAGCCAAACGAGGTATACCGTTGGCAGTAAAGAAGGCGGCAAAGAAGACGGCGGCGAAAGAAGGCTCCCGCAAAGAAAGCAGCAGCGAAAAAAGCCCCGGCCAAGAAGGCGGCGAAAAAGGCAGCCAAGAAGAAGTAACTACCCAGTAGCAATGAGGCAAGCAAAAGAGCCCGGCATCAAGGCCGGGCTTTTTTGGCGTCCCAGTAAGTTGGCGAATCGATTACTGCTTCTGGAGCTCGGCCAGAGCCGTAAGTACTTCATCGCTTGCATGCGCAGGGTCGACGCCCGTCCACACCTTTACGATCTTGCCGCTGGGATCGATCAGGAACGTGTTGCGCTTTGCGATCTTTACTCCCATGTAATTCCCCAGCGATCCATAATCGGCGACCACTTTCTTGTCCGCATCGCTCAGCAGCGTGAAGTTCAGGCTGTCCTTCGTGCAGAACTGCTTGTGGCTATCGACCGAATCGACACTGACGCCGAGAATCACTGCATTCGCCGCCTTGTACTTTTCCAGATCGTTTTGGAAGTCGTGGGCTTCACGGGTGCAGCCGCTGGTCATGTCCTTGGGATAGAAGTACAGCACGACCCACTTCCCCTTGTAGCTATCCAGGCTCACAGGAGTGCCTTCCTGCGAGGGCAACGTGAAGGTCGGCGCCGTCTGGCCCACCTGCGGGAACGACATCGATCGGCGGCAAAGCTGCGAATTGCAAGACTCCGAGGACGACAAGCAACGGCGGCGAAAGCGAGTAGATATTTGACATGGCGATCTCCTGGCTTGAATTGCGGCCCGCTCCATTATCCATTCTTCGAGAGCCACAATCGCAATTCCAGCCTCGTTGGCACGGGCAAGAACTTTGTCCAGATCAAAAATCAGCGTCTTATCGGCTTCGAGCGCTAGGCAGGTTGCATGCGCCTGCTGCATCACCTCGATCGTCTTCACGCCGATCACGGGAACATCGAAGCGCATATCCTGTTTCGGCTTCGCCACCTTCACGACCGTCAGACTGCGATCCAGCGTTGAAGCATCGTCACCGAGCGATTGTCATCAGCGCGCCCGCGCGCTCGATCGCGGCATCGGTGCCTTCCATCGCCTCGATGGCGACGCAAGCCTGGCTGGCAACGACCACCGTCTGTCCGATGTCGTAGCCGGCGATCGCCTGCCCAGCTCGCGTCCGTAAGCGATATCAATCTGCTCCTGCGCATTCGGTGCTCGCTCCGTGAGCACGCCGGGTTTGGCCAGCAGCGGTTCGAGATAAGCAGTTGAAGAGATCAGCTCGATGCCTTCATCGCCCAGCACCTTGGCAACAGCTCCCAGCAGCATGTCGGTATTGCGCGTACGAAGCGAAAGCAGCAGCTTCGCCAGCCGCCAGTCGGGACGGATGCTGGAGAAGATTTGCTTGTGCTTCACCTGGCCGGCCATCACTGCGCGAGTCACGCCTTCTTGCTGAAAGGTCTCGATCAGTCGCGAGAGTTCACCCAGCGAAAGCCAGTGAACGCGAACGCCAGGATCAGCGGCGGCGCGTTCATTCATCTCCGGATCGGTCTCTTCTTTGATGGCTGCAACGACAACCTCAGTGCCGTGGGCACGCGCTGCATCGAGCAGGAGAAACGGAAAGCGGCCATTACCGGCAATCAGTCCGAGTCTCATCGTGCCCCGGTTATTTCAGCACTCCGCGATCGGAGCTTTCAATGAACTGGACCAGATAAGCGACATCGTCTGTTGCAATGCCTTCCTCTTTGAGCTTCTCGAGGGCCTGTGTCGTATTCATTTTCGCCGCCAGCAACAAACGGTAGGCATGCTGGATGGCGCGCAGCCGCACGTGATCGAAGCCCCGCCGCTCCAGCCCCACCTTGTTCAGCCCGTAGGCGTGTGTCTCTCGTTTCGCCGAGGTCAGCGAGAAAGGCAGCACATCCTGAGTCACGGTCGTCCCGCCGCCGGTGTAGGCGTACTTGCCGATGCGGCAGAATTGATGCACCTGGTTGAGCGCGCCGACGCTGGCGTAGTCCTCGACAATGACGTGACCGGCGAGCGTTGCCGCATTGGCCAGGATGCAGTGATCGCCAATCACGCTGTCATGCCCGATGTGCGTGTAAGCCATGATCAGGCAGTTGCTGCCGACCCGGGTTGTGCCTCCTCCGCCGGCGGTGCCGCGCGAGATGGTGACGCATTCGCGGATGGTATTGTCCTCGCCCAGTGTTGCGCCGGTCGGTTCGCCCTTGTATTTCAAGTCCTGTGGCGCGACGCCAACGCAGGCGAACGAGAAGAAGCGGTTGCGCGCTCCGGTCGTGAGGTGCCCGTCAAGCACGACATGCGAGACCAGTTCGCAATCTTCTCCAAGCACGACATTGGGGCCGACCGTGGAGTAGGGGCCTATCGAGCAGGATTCGGGAACTATGGCCGTCGACGCAACGATCGCTGTCGGGTGGATCCTCACTCGTGAGTCACCGGCTCCAGCGCTGGCTCTTCCACTGAGGCCGGAGCCGGGGCTGCCTCGGGTGGTGCTTCCTTCTGCCTTGGCACGAGTTGGCACATCACGATAGCCTCGCAGGCCAGCTTGCCCTCGACCGTGCAGCGGCCCCGCATGCGTACCGCACGGGGCTTCCAGTTGAGAACGTCGATCTCGATGCGCAACTGGTCGCCGGGCACGACGGGACGGCGAAACTTTGCCCGCTCGATACCGGTAAAGACCATCAGCTTGGTATCCCGATCGGGAATCTCCGTGAGCAGCAGCGCACCCCCGGCCTGGGCAATCGACTCCACGATGAGCACGCCCGGCATGATGGGGAAATTCGGGAAGTGACCCGCAAAGAACGGTTCATTGATCGTCACGTTCTTAATGGCCACAATGCGCTTCTTGCGTTCGATCTCCATCAGGCGGTCGATGAGCAGGAAAGGATAGCGATGCGGAAGGATGGCCATGATGTCTTGAATCTCAAGCACCGTGCGTCCATCCAGAATGGGATTGGGGTTTTCCATAGCTGCACGAGGATTATAAAGGAGGATTACCGGTTCAGGGACAAGCACACGATGTCAGATCTCTGCACACCGGCCTTCGGAAAAGCAGCTTCGCGCGACAGTGTGGGAGGGGATTGACGGAGAACTCAACTGTCTCGCCTCAGGGGTTCACCCCAGCCGGCGTCAAGCCTCTGGCAACCATAAATCCTCGTAAGTTATTGATTAAAAATGAAATGCGCCGAGAGAAAGGTGGCGTACTCACTTGTAGTCCCCTAGGCCCGCGCTGCCTGGATAATTTCCAGATAGGCGCGCGCAGTATTCGTAATCAACTCCGGGTTGCCTTCCGCAATCGCGGCGGCATTCACCAGATCCGCACCCACGCCCAGGGCGCGAGCGCCGGCCTTCAGAAAGTCTGCTGCAGTCTGCAGTGTTACGCCGCCGGTTGGAATCAACTGCAGCTCCGGGAAGGGTGCGCGCAGCGACTTTAGATAGCTCGCGCCTCCCATCGCCGAGCAGGGAAATACCTTCACATAATCCGCACCCGCTCTCCATGCGGTGATAACTTCCGTCGGCGTGAGCGCGCCCGGAATCGAGATTTTGCCCAACTCCTTGGTCTTCGCAATCACATCGAGATGCAGGCTCGGGCTGACGACAAACTCCGCTCCAGCCTCAATGGTTGATGCCGCCTCCGCCGCAGTGGTCACCGTTCCGGAGCCTAGCAAAATGCTCTCCCCATACCTCTGCTTCAGGTCGCGCAGAATGCTTAAAGCATCGGGCACCGTCATCGTGACTTCCACTATGGTTGCGCCGCCGGCCATCATGGCATCGACCAAGGCATGCGCCGCATGCTTCGAGTTAGCACGCAGCACCGGAATCAGGCCGATGCGCTCCAGGGTTCTCTTCGTTTCTGCCGACATAGCTCTCCCTGACCTAGCGCTCAATCCGCGCGGAGCTGCCCTTCATCACGCGCTCCACTTCCGCGCGCGTGGCCATGCTCGTGTCACCGGGCGTAGTCATGGCAAGTGCGCCGTGAGCCACCCCGCAGCGCACAGCCCACTCCACCGGCTTGCCCGCGATCAGCCCAAAGATCAAGCCCGACGCGAAAGAGTCGCCGCCTCCCACGCGATCTAGAATGTCGATATCCCGCTGCGCAACATGCACAATTTCGTCCTGATAAAGTGCAATCGCTCCCCATGCGTTCCGGCTTGCGGTATGCGCCGTGCGCAAGGTTGTCGCTATCAATTTCAGATTTGGATAAGCCGCCGCCACTTCGCGCAGCATCTTTTCGTAGCTCGCAATCGGTAACTCGCCGAAATCTTCCGTAACGCCTTCGAGAGCAATGCCCAGCATCGCCGAGAAGTCTTCTTCGTTCCCCAGCAGCAGATCTACCTTGCGCACCAGGTCACGATTTACCTCCTGCGCCCTGGCCTTGCCCCCGATACTCTTCCACAGCGAATCTCGATAATTCAAATCGTAGGAGACAGGCGTGTGATGCTTGTGCGCGGCATCCATCGCATCGCCGGCTACAACGATGGTCGATTCGGAGAGCGCCGCGAAGATTCCCCCCGTATGGAACCACCGCGAACCATTTGCCGGCCCAAAAATTTCTTCCCAGTCGAAGTCGCCTCGCTTTGCTTGAGAGATCGCCGTGTGTCCCCGGTCAGAGCAACCGGCGGCAGCGCGCACTCCAAAGCCCCGCTCGGTGAAATTCAAACCATTGCGCACGGTGCGGCCCACGCCGTCATAGGGAACCCAGCGAATCAGCGAAGTATCCACGCCGCCCTGCAGAATGAAGTCCTCGACAAGGCGTCCAACCGGATTGTCGGCGAACGCAGTGACGATCCCCGTACGCAGGCCAAAGCATCGACGCAGCCCGCGCGCTACGTTGTACTCACCGCCGCCTTCCCAGACGTTGAAGTGCCTCGCGGTGTGAATTCGGCTTTCTCCCGGATCAAGCCGCAGCATCACCTCGCCGAGACTCAGGCTGTCCCATCGGCACGTTTCGGACTTAACAACGATCGGGTTCATGATCTTCCTTGGATCGTACTCTTGTCTCAGATGAGGACTGGCATGCTTAGCGTACCGTATAGGGGTACGTACAGTTCTCCCCATGAAACATAGTGGACTAGATTGCCAGAGCTCAACGCCGCATCCACCTGGGGCCCAGCCACAGAGCGAGGCCCGCGATCTCTGACGCCACCAGCATCACAAAGACCAGACCCACCCAGGAATTCGCCGGCGGTGAGCCCGCGAAGCACACCACCATGAGCACCAGCGCCACCGCCATGGCAGAAATAACGCCCCAGGGCCGCTGCGTTCGCGCTGCCGACCGCTTTTCCGGACGCTCCGGCAATCCCGCGACAACCCGCGCAGCGAAATCCGCAGGAATCTCCACCTCGGGCTTCGCATCGAGCATCGCCGTCAAAGCCGCATCCAGGCACGCGTCGCAACCCTCGACATGCTCGGACTGCTCCCTGCTCAGCACCCGCCCTTCGCGCACCGCCCGTTGCAACTCCTCGCAATTCACGCCGTGATCGCGCATGCCGTCCGTCCTTCCCGAAGCCGGTCCTTCAGCTTCTTCCTTCCTCTGTGCAGATGCGTCCTGACCGTATTCAGCGGCAGACTCAGGACCTCCGCAATCTTCTCGTACGTCAGTTCTTCCTGGTGAAACATCACGATCACCTGTCGTTCCACCTCGCTCAGTTCGCCCAGAGCGCGCTCCAGTCCTGCCATCAGCTGCTTGCTGCTCAGAATCTGCTCCGCATCGCCGCCCGCCCCCGGCAGCCGATCCTCCCAGCCCGCATCAGGATCGTCGAACGACGTATGGCATTGCTCCTTCTTTCGCCGCTTCCACTCATCCTGCGCCACGTTCAATGTGATGCGGTAAAGATAGGTCGTCATCTTGGCGTCGCCGCGAAAGCTCTCCATGCCGCGATACAGACGCAGAAACACCTCCTGGGCCAGATCCTCCACATGCTCGCGGCCGCCCGTCAGTCGCACCAGCGTGCGAAAGACAAAGCCCTGGTGCTCGCGAATCACATCCTCGAATTGCGATTCCCCGTGCAAGGTGTCTCAGACCGTAGTTTCCTCCGAAAGTTTCACTCTGTCGCCTGAAACTTTTTCGCTGCCGCCTCCGGTCTAAGGCTGCCGTAATTCAGGAGGACTCACATGGACCACTGGGCAAACAGCCCCTTCATCGTTCCCGTCGCCGTCTTCGCGATGGTGCTCGGCATTGTCATCGTTAACACCATCTCCAGCATTCACACCCGCCGTCTGCAGAGCGAAGAGCGCCTCGCGGCCATCGCCAAGGGTATACCCATTCCCGAGCCCACGCCCGAGCCGATCCCCGTCGTTGATCAGCACCGCCGCGCCCGCGCCATGCGCACGGGAGGCATCGTCTGCGTCGCCACCGGCCTCGGCCTCTCTGTCTTCGGTCTCTTACTCACATGGATCGTTCAGGAACACAACGTCCTCGTCGTCGCGGCCGCCGGACTCATACCGCTCGCCGTCGGCGTAGGCCTGCTCGTCGACTACGCCTTCCAAATGCGCGACGTTGCTCAACAGCAGGCCCAATAAGCACGATAGCAGAATAAGCGTGCCCCACAGCCTGCCCTGAGCGGAGCGAGGCGTCCGGATTTTCGGACGTGGGATCTCGCGAGATCCAGGCCGCCTCGCGTCGCCCCACCACATACCATCCCAACTCCTGCCAGCAGGTAAACGAGATAGATGTACGGCAGCCATGCATACGGCCCTGTTGGCACGGGATACACACTCCCCGCCAGCGCTAAAAGCATCGCCACGAACCCTGCCCCCGACAGAGCCATCACTCCGGCGGACAAGGTCTCCACGCGGCGCAGATGAAGAGGCAGCGCGATGCACACCAGCGCATACACCGTAATGAATCCATACGTCGCCAGCGCTCCCATCCAGCCGTAAATGTCGGAGCTGCTCACGCCCTTCGCAGCCAGGACCACCGCCGGCACCAGACACGCAATCGCCGTCACCACCACCGCGAAATGCGGTGTCTCGTTCTTCGCATGCGTCTCGCTCATCTTGCGGTGCGTCAGCCCGCGATGCGACATCAGCATCAGCACCCGGGCAGCCGCCGTGATACATGCCAGCGTGCACGCGAACATGCTGATCATTGCGCCGATATCGATCACCGTGCCCAGCAGGCTCGCGCCCGCCCGCGTTGCCATCGTGTGCAGTGGAGCCGCCGCCTGATCCAGCCTTTCCGTCGCTCCGCGAAAGCTCAGCACCTGCGTATATGCGCACACGGTAAAGAATGCGCCGCAGCCAAGCGCGCACTGCAACACGGCCCTTGGAATCGTCCTCAGCGGCTCGCGCGCTTCCTCGCCCAGCGTCGTCGCCGACTCGAAACCCACAAAGCTGAACAGCGCCAGCACCAGCCCCAGCCGCACTCCCGATCCCGTGACACCCTTCAGCCGAAGCTGCTCCCGGTCCAGATGCAGCCCATGCTGCCACAGCGTCAGCGCCACGATCGCCACGATGCACGTCACCGACGCCGCTTCCATCCACAGCATCGCCTCCGCCGACACTTTAATGTCCCGATACGCCATCGCCCCCGACGCCACCACCGCCAGCGTAATCAGCAGCGACGGAGACACACCCACCCCGACAAACGCATGCAGCAGCACATTCGCGTAGTTAAAGAATCCCGCCGCCACCGACGCCGCCGTCGCCACATAGGCCAGCAGCAAAGCCCAGCCCGCCATGCTCGCCGCCCATCCCGGCAAAGACTGCGTCGTGTACATGAACAGCGACCCCGGCGAGGCCGACCTTCGCCCGAAGCACCCGATGACCAGCCCCACCAGCGTCACCGCCAGCGTCGCGAAGATGTACACCAGCCAGGTGCCATTGCCCGCCAGCGCAAACACCAGCGGAATCGTCATCGCCGGCGTCGCCGTCGGGGCAATCGCCGACACCGACTGCGCCAGTGTCTCCCACGGCCCCAGCACATTCCGGCGCAACCCGTAACTTTGCTCCGGCCGCGACGCCGTCTCCTCTGGAGAAGAAACAAATGCAGGTACCGTCTCTGGTGGCAAATCCAGGGCTCCCATGAGTGGATTCGTGAGTTATCGGTGGAAGCTTCAGTCTGCTTGCCCACCCACCCCAAGTCAAGCTTTTTGCCATCGGGCACAACGCTTCTGCCGTGATATAACGCCCCCATGCGGACAATTTGTCTTTTGATCCCATGGCTGTTGTCGTTTGGATTAGGGGCGCAAACCGTAGCCGTCGTTCAGGAGGGCCCCGGAAGAGTAGTCGTCTTCCCGGCCCGCGATCCATCGCACCCAACCGCGATTGCTGTGGGCGACCGGCCGCATGAAATCGAACTGACACCCGACGGCCACACCGCTTACGTCTCGAACTTCGGCCTGCTCGAAGCCAATCACAAGGTGGGAACGCCGGGAACAACGATATCCGTGCTCGACCTTCAGCATCTTACCGAGCGAACCAGGTTCAAGCTTCCTGATGGATTCACTGCTCCGCACGGTCTCAAGCTGCGTCCTCCTAAGTACAAAGAGCTGTTCACGAACGCAGAAGAAGGCAACGCCGGCATGGTCGTCTTCGACGCAGACTCCGGAACCGTGCTCCGCACCTTGCCTCTGCCGCCTGGCGTCCATAATTTTCTCTTCAACGACGATGGCTCTGCTCTCTTTGCTTTCACCCTGACTGGAGGGGTCTGCCGCATCAATCCAGACTCAGGCAAAATTGCCGTCTGCACCGACATAGAATCCCCGCGCGGCCTCGCCTGGACTGCCGACCGGCGCTTACCTGATTGTGTCTGGAAAAGATGAGATCGTGGTTCTCGAGCCTGCTCTGCTTTCCTTGGTCCGGCACATGACCAAGCTTGGCGTCGGCCAGATTTTCTACACCACCGCAACGCCGGACGGGCATCGCTTTCTTGCCCCCGCCGTTCTCGACGGAGTCGTTCTGGTAGTCGATCCAGTCATCCGGTGCCGTCACGCGTCGCATCGAAACCGGTAGCCCGCTGATGATTGCGGTCGACCCTGACGGAAAGCACGCCTGGATCTCAAATGTCCGTATTCCCGCAGGTTTCTCCGGCCCTGGCTCAAAGGGTCGCGACGGCGGTGTCATTTTGCTCGATCTCAATACGTTCTCCACAACCACAATCCCCGGCATTCCGGACACGAATGGCCTCGCGATCACCACCCACTGAACCGGCAAAACGACTACGGTACACCTATCCCCTGCCCCCTGCACCCTATACCCTGTACGTATGAATCCTCACGCCATGCTCGCCGTCGCCATCTCTGAAGCCCGCCTTGGCCTCGCCGAAGGAGGCATCCCCATCGGAGCCGCCATCTTTCGCCCCGACGGCGCCCTCCTCGGCTCGCGGGACACAACCGCCGCGTCCAGCACAACGACCCATCCGCTCACGCGGAGACCGACGCCTTCCGCAACGCCGGCCGTCAGCGCTCTTATCGAAACCTGATCATGGTCACCACCCTCGCCCCCTGCTGGTACTGCACAGGACTCATCCGCCAGTTTGGCTTCCGCACCGTCATCATCGGCGAAAGCCAGACCTTCGAGGGAGGCATCCACTGGCTCCGCGACAACGGCATCGAGGTCCACGACCTCGCCTCGCCGCGAATGCATCGACCTCATGACCGATTACATCCGCGCCAACCCCGAAATCTGGAACGAGGACATCGGCGAAGACTAGTCCGCCTATCGCAGCCATCACCACGCATGATTTAGTTAGAAATTTTGTTCGCGCCTGCGGCAGAACGCGCTATACTCTGGCCCACATCCGGCATTCACGACATCGGAGGACACGTGCGGTGCGCAAGACAGCAGGGCCAAAAACGATAGGTTGGATACTCGCAGTCGTATGGGCTCTTCTCTCCCCCTGGGCCTACGGTCAGGATCCAAAGACAGAAATTCAGAACAGGTTGAACTCGCAGTTTGTGCTCACGAAGTTCACGGCCGACCATACTGACATCATCCGGGCGGGCTCTGTGCTGGTGCTGCAGAAAGAACCTCTGCTGATGTTCAGCATTACCGACCCGCTTCCTCCCACCAACGTTTACAAGAACGGCAAGCTCACACTTGGTTTCGGGACCTCGCTCGAAGCACTAAAAACGGGCGACGACAGAGTTCCGCAGCGTAGCTTCGTGGCTGGCGAAAAATTCTGGCTTGCCTCCACTACCATTCAGGATGACGGAGTCTATCTCCTCGTTATCAGCGATCCCTTCAATGACGTCCGCTACGACGCCAAGATAAAATTGCCGTTCAACAAGAAGGCGCTCCCTTCCGCCGATGAGATGATGAAAACCATCGCCGAAGTCGTGACCATGGATTCGGGCGGAGATCAGAACACCGCCCAGCAACAACAGCCGCCGGCTCAGCAGCAGAAACAATCACCGCCATCACAGGCCTTCGAATCCCGCAGCGCTGACCCCCATCGCGCCCCCGCCGCCTCCGGCCGACGCACCGCCTCCGGCTCCTAAGACCATCTCCATCGGCCAGACAAGAGAGGTGGTAATCGCCATCTTTGGACAGCCGAAAACGGTGGTCAACCTGGGCGCTAAGGAGATCGATGTCTATCCCGACATGAAAGTGACCTATATCAACAACAAGGTCAGCACCGTCCAGTAAGTTGCCAGTATTGTTGGCGAGGCCTTATGGCCATACCACTTCAGTGCCAGCCAAGCTTTGGCGTAGAATCTCCTGGGTGCCTACGTCACGCGTAAAAATTGGCGATCCGTTCGGCGCGATATCGATTTGAGTATTTCCGACAACCGAATCCACCACGCGGCGCAGGTCTTTCAAACTGGTGATGGTTTCTACCTGACGGTCGGCAAGTCGAATTCGCGCGGCCATCGGTTCCGCGCCTCCGGTCGTGAAGTAAAGATACTTGCGATCCGGCGAGACCAACCAGTTCACGAAGGAGCCAGATGTAAGATCCGCCCATTCTTGCGTCTTGAGATCGAAGCTCTGGGAACTTCGTTCTGTCATCGGTGGCAGCTACCAGCGTATTCTGCGTGGCCCACAATGCACCCATTTTCCCTTCAGACGAAGGGACGACGGAAACCTTGCCGGTGCGCAGGTCGAAGATGTGTAGCTCGAACATTCCGATTTGATCGGCCTGCTTTCCCTCGATCCGGGAGTCAAAGACCAGGAAATTTCCATCAGGGGACCAGTTCGGAGCAATAGCCAATTTCTCTCTACTATTCGTTGTGGCGGACCACCCTCCGTGCTGACTAGGTAACTCCCGCCATGCGAGGAGAACGCGACCATCTTCGCGTCCGGGGAGAGAAAAGGAAAGGCCGCTTCCATCGGAGGATAGGTCAATTGCATGCAATCGGTTCCCGTCCGCGCGGCTCCGCCACAGCGTGTGGTCGGGGTAGGATAGGTAGGCGACCCATTTTCCATCCTTGGAGAACGTGGGATCGGTTGCAGAAATGCCGGAGAGAAACGGCAGGAACTGCCTCGACTTCATGTCATAGCGAACGAGTTCTCCGCGCCGCTTTGTGCCGATCGCGAAGATCTCGTTTTCCATCGCGGCTCAGGCTTGCACTCCCATCACCGTAGGAAAGTTCTCCTTTTGTAAGCCGAACCGGCTTCTCGGGAGGATGAAGAGGCTCTGCGTGCAGAGGGAGGAACCAAATATCTCCGCTGCCCCCGCGCGAGGTAGTGTAGATGAGATTCTTGCTATTGGGTGTCCATACAGCGCAACATCGCGAAACGTCTTTGGCCGGGGTTCGGGACCGCGCGAACATTTGTACCGTCCGATGCGCTCTCAAACAGTGAAAAGGTTCTGGTATCGCGAGAGTACTCCGAGAAGACGATTCGCTCCCCATCGGGTGAAACTTTGGGATTCCAAACCAGTCCGCCAGTAACGGCGACCAGCTTACGGGGATTCGAGCCATCTCGGTCAGCAGCGTACAACACTCGTCCCTGGCCGTAAATGATCCGGCCGTCGGGAAAATAATCAGCGTCCTGCACCAGCGCATCGCCGATGCGGCGCGGTTCTCCGGCGGGGAGCGGGATCAGCGACCTGCATCAGCGTATCGCCGCATGCGTCGCGGACCTCCGGCGGGGAGCGAGATCGACCACATCGAAGAACCGCCGGCGCTCGGCTCCTTCTTCGACCACGGACTGGGAAGTGTGGTGTCGAGCGGCGCAGTGCGGCCGCCTGTGACGGAGACCTGTGCGATCTTCAGACTCCCGCTCTGCCCCTCGCTGAAGTAAACGCGCGGATTTTATCCGTGAATATTTCCCCTTGCTTCGGCTTGCCGTCATCCGTCAGTTGGGTCACGTCCTCCACCACTGGAGCTGCGGGCGGAATTCGCCACCATGCAGATCAGGAGCGCACACGCGACCACACCCGCCGCCGCCCCCGCCCATAGCCAACGCGAACGCGAGCGTGGCGGTGCGGTCCCAACCGCGGTGACTCCCGATTCCGACAAGGCTTCCAGGTTGGTCTTGGCACGGAACGTCACCTGTGCCAAATCTGGCCCAACGGCGGCCGCCTGAGCGCTCGCGCCTGAGGTTTCGGCACTTCTGGCCTGAGGTAGCTCTTCCTGCGATACTGGGGCGATGAAGCGATAGCCTCGCTTTGGGATGGTCTCGATATAAAGAGGGGCGTCGGCTGAATCGCCAAGGGCTTCGCGCAGCTTCATGACCGCCGTGTTGAGGCTGTGGTCGAAGTCTACGAAGGTATCGGAAGGCCATAAGACCCGGCGCAGGTCTTCGCGGGTCACCAGCTCACCGGCATGCTCGAGAAGAAAAACCAGAATGTTGAACGATTGCTCTCGTAGCTTGACCGGCGTTCCACTGCGGCGCAGTTCCATGGTGCGCGCGTCGACTTCAAAGACGCCGAAACGCCAGGTTTGAGTAGTGTCCGTCCGGGTTTCCACGATCTCACCCCCGCGAAATACCCTTGCTGAGGAGTCTAGCACGACCCTCCACCGATTACGGCCAGCAATTCTCCGACACATACCGCCATCGATTCGTCTCCAACGTATCAGATACTTCGCAGGCGATACGCGTTCCACCACGGAATTACCCGCAATGCATGGTGAAAACTTCGGTACGGGCGCAAGTTACTGGAGCATCAGCGGTGGCCGGAACCCCGGTGGCCGCCATCCCAAACCGAGGTGCTCCCCATGACACGCCACTTAACGACACGCCACTCAGCAATTCTTGTCAAGCCCCTTCCCCTGCATCCCCTTCATTCTCAGCAGAGAATTTACCGTCAAACGTGGCCGCCAATTCCCACAGAGCAGGTAAAACACAACTAGGTTCGCAAAAGGCTCGCTCACGCGGGCCGTTTTTACTACGGAGAATCCCGATATTCCTATACCGGAGTTCACTTTGGCCGCCTCTTTAGGCCGGCAACCGATTTCTGCCGATAACCCTCCGCAACAAACGGTTACAGAATTACCCAATAAAATCAAACGGTTACGGACTCGCCCTGCCACCGTGCAAATAACTCCAGCAGAAACAAACGGTTCAGATGTCTCCAATGGAATGAAACGATTACAAACCACGTTGATAAGCAATGTGGAATGAAACGATTACAAACTCTATAAAAATGAAGGGGGAGGGGGAGGGGCGGGGGGGAAGCCTAGCTCCTGTATCGGGCTCCCGGCGAAGCAGTGTCGAGCGGCGCGCTCGCGGTCTCCTTGGAGATCCCTTCCTGCTGGTGCCAACCCACCAGGTCCGCACGCCCCGTGATCAGCCGGGCGCCGTGAGTGAATGTGAAGTAGTTCCAAACCCAATCCAGGAGTACGGCCAGCCGGTTGCGGAATCCGATCAGGAAAAAGATATGGACCGTGAGCCATGTCACCCACGCCGGGAAACCGCTCCAATGGCCCTTGAACGGCCACTCGATCTTGGCCACTGCGGCCTTCCGTCCGATGGTCGCCATATCCCCTTTGTCGAAGTACCGGAAGGCGCTCCGCGGCTTGCCTTTCAGGTCCTCGGAGATCATCCTCCCGACGTGGTCACCCATCTGCATCGCCGGCTGCGCCACTCCCGGAACCTGCTTCCCGTCCTGCTCGAAGTGCGCCAGGTCTCCGCAGACGAATATCTCCGGATGACCGGGAGGATTGAGCGTCCCGTTTACCAGCACGCAGCCGCGCCGATCCGTATCAAACCCCAGCAGCTCACCCAGCGGCGAAGCCTGCACGCCCGCCGCCCACAGAGTCACCAGCGCATCGATCCGCCGCCCCCCCGCAACCACGTACCCGGGTTGCACATCCGTAACCTGCGTCCCCGTATAGACCTCAACGCCCAGTTGAGCCAGCTGCTCCACCGCCTTGCCGGAAAGGTCCTCGGGATACGCGGCCAGGATGCGCGGACCGCCCTCGACCAGCAGCACCCGGGCCCGGGTTGGGTCTATATGCCGGAAATCCCGCCGCATATAGAGCTTGGCGATGTCGGAGATGGCCCCCGCCAGCTCAACCCCAGTCGGTCCACCACCGATGACCACGAAGTTCAGAGGGGGGTGTGCCCCGGTCTCCAGCATCTCCCTCTCCGCCAGCTCGAAGGCAAGCAGAACGCGTCTTCGAATTTCAATGGCATCTTCAAGCGTCTTAAGGCCTGGAGCCAGCTCGGCCCACTTGTCGTTGCCGAAGTACGAATGTGTCGCGCCGGTCGCGACCATCAGATAGTCATAATCCATCTCGGCCCCGCTCCTGAGCTGCACACGCCGTGCAATAAGGTCGAAAGCTATCGCTTCGTCCATCAGGACTTCGATATTCTGCTTGCCGCGCACAATGGCGCGAATTGGCGAAGCTATATTGGCCGGAGACAAAACCGCAAGCGCGACCTGATACAACAACGGCTGGAAGGTGAAGTGGTTGCGCCGGTCAATGACTGTCACATCGACCGGTAGACGGGAAAGAGCCATAGCCGCGTGCGTGCCTGCAAAGCCGCCCCCCAGAATGAGCACGCGCGGACGACGCCCCTCCTCGATCGCCGAAACCTTAACCCTTTCTCCAATGGTCGGCATCATTCTCTCCCATTAGAGAGATGCGAGTGACCCGTGAAACGACGCACCGGGACTCCGTTCAGCCTGAGGATCGGGAACCGCAGGGCTGGTAAAGAATCTGCGCCTGACATCGTCGTGGACAAATGAAAGGGATGGAGCCTCGGCTCCATCCCTTGGTGAGTTTCACTGCTTGCCGCTACTTGTTGTGAGGACGCCCACCGCCGCTCGGTTTCGCCTGAGGAGCCGAATGAGATTGCGGAGCTGGACGGCTCTGTGGCGCGGGCCGGCTGCCGCCCGTGTTCGACGGGGGTTTATAGCTGTTATTTGTATTCGGCGGATGGCTATTGTTCGTCGTAGTCGTCGGACGATTATAGTTGTTATTCGTAGTTGCCGGCCTGTTGTTGCTGTTGTTCGTGCTCGTCGGGGGTTTGTAGCTGTTATTTGTATTGGTCGGCCGGCTATTGTTCGTCGCATTCGTCGGCGAAGTTCCCGGACGATTGTAGTTGTTGTTAGTTGCCGGCTTATTATTGTTGGTCCCATTCGCGGGGCGATTGTAATTGTTGGCGCCGGCGTTATTGACATTGTTCCGGTTTGCATTGTTCACGTTATTGATATTGTTCTTATTTACGTTGTTAACGTTGTTCCGGTTGACGTTATTTACATTATTAACATTGTTCCGGTTCACGTTATTGACGTTGTTTACGTTCGTCCGATTAACATTGTTGACCGTGTTGCTGCGGTAGTCGACCGAATGTGTGGCGACATTTCGGTTATAGTTGCGCGCAGCTACATTGCGATCGTATCCGCCGTAATATCCGTGATTCACCACCGTCGTGCTTCGAGAGACGTAGACGTTTCGGTTGTAGACCACTGTGCTGTGGCTGCCCCATCCGCAACCCCAGCTGTTGTAGCCCCAGCCCCAATGGTTCCAGGAGGCGACCGCGACGCCCACTCCGAATCCAATCGCCAGCCCAACGCCAAGGGCGTATCCCGGTGGTGGTGGCGGTGGATAGTAGCCGCCCCAATAAGCAACTGGCGCTCCGTAGACGACCGTTGGGTTGTAGTAAGGCACGTAAACAACGGTCGGATTTGCCGGCGCGATAACGATATTATTTGGCTGATATGTCACGGCCAATTGCTGGTTGCTCTTCAGGTTTCCGGCGTCATAGGCACGCTGCCGCATCACCTGCACCGCTGACATAACATCCGTCGGCTGGTTGAAATATGCATTCCCAAGCTGGCTGGTCCAATCCAGATTCTTATCGAGGTTCGCGAGCACTGAGGGAAACGCGATCAGCGCCTTGACGCTCGGGTCCCACTGCATGCCATCTACCATCTGCCCCATCTGATCGGGTGGAACACCCGGATGCGCCTGCACGAACCGGTCAGCCTCAACTATCTGCGTGGGGAAAGTAGATGCCGCTAGAACCTGGGCGACGAGCGAGTCGGGATAGAGCGCAATAGGCGCCACCAATTGGTTAATCTGATCCGGACTGAGCGCGTTGTAGTTCTGCGGGGGGCCTCCTCCCTGAGACTGATCAGGTGGCGGGGGTGGTGCGCTCTGAGCAAACATGTCTCCTACTCCGAGAGGTATCATGAGGTACATTAGGCTCCAGGCAAGCGCCTGGCGGCCAACCTCTCTGGAACACCGGGCGACCCTCCGCACATTGATAGGAAGTGTTGGGGCAGCAGCGTTAGATTGTGACCGCGGAGTGGCGGAAAGGGAGGAAGAGTGGGCGTTTTCTGGATTCATTTTCGAGCCTAGCCTTTCGGGCACATGCCTTCGAGAATACGCCTGGCTTGGATCATTGCCAATTTCACCGAGGTCCCGGTCCGATATTTTTGGCCAGAGTGCGAGTCGGTGGCGTATCATCTCCTACACTTTGACACACAAATGTAGTCCACAGTTGCGCCTACCGCCCATCTTTCCTCCGCGAATGTTCAACAAACTTGAGCGAAGCGCGCTCCTCTGTGCGTCGTGCGGAGGAGGAAGGGCATGCGCTACGGATGCTTATCAAGTTCGAAGTTGAGTGTTGCTGATTCCCCGCTAACGGCTGTGACGAAGAGCCGCGTGGGCCGGCCGTCGATGGAGAGCGGAGTCAGGATTACTGTGCCGTCTGTAGCCGAAGTCGCTTGTACGGTCTGTTGTTCTAGCAGCGGCGCGGGGGGACACACACCATGTGCAGGGCAACGCGGCGTCCATTCGTCTAGAGTCTCATAGAGAGTAACGACAGCGCCGGCCATAGGATGGCCCACGGCATCGGTGACTTCGAGCGTAACGGGAGCAAGGTCGCTGTAGGCTTCGATTGACTGACTAGTTCCGCTCTCCGCGATGAGTTGTGCCGTCTGAGTATGCACGGCAACGACAGTGAACTGAGCGCAGGTTGTCACGTTCTCCAGGCAGGCTTTCACAGGAATTACGTCTCCGGCGTTCAGCGGACCTGCGGCAATCTGCTGAGTGACAATACCATCGCTGCTGCTAAGGCTGTCCGTCGTCGGCACGCTCACGCCAGTTGCGGAGGGGGTCCAGGTAACTACTGCGCCGGACGAGGGTATGCCGTTGTTCAAGACAAGTCCCTGCGGGTTCCATTGCACCGTCGCGCCAATCGCTAGAAAGAGGTTCGGCGTAATGGCGCTGATCGCCGGCGCCACGCCACTGGTGAACTCCGCTGCGCTATTCGCTCCATTGCTGAGTGAGGCTGTGATCCGTGCGAGCGAATTGGAAGTTGCGCTCACCAGCATCGTCGCTGTACCGTCACCTGCCGTTGTCACGCTGCATTTTACCTGCCCGCAACCGAGGGCTGCGCTTCCCTCGGTCACTGCGTAGTTCACCGTAACCCCTGCTGCAGGAGATTGGTTGTTCCAATTCATTGCCTTGACCGTAAACGGGAGGGGAACTCCAAGGGCAACTGTATTCGCCGGTGCAGTCACGATGGCGAGCTCGTCGCCGTTCTGCGCATCATAGCTGAGGCCATCTGCAATGACGGCAACGCCAAGGGTTTGCGGATCCTGCACTTGAACCAGAACATTGCCGGTAACACCGGCCGAAGCCGGAGCAATCGCTGTGATTTGTGTGGGCGAGACATTGGTAACCGTCGCCGGTACGTTATTCACTGTGACCGCGGAGTTGGGTCGAAACCCAATGCCGTCGATAACAATGGTGCCACCGGTTGCGGGCAGACGAGGTGGCGCAACACAATCAGCATAGAGGACGCGGCCCCGATAGAGATAATCTGGGCGACCGTCGCCGCGAAAGTCGGCGAGACCTAGACGCACCTCGCCGTCGGCGGCGGTGAGTACCGGCAGAGTGGTGAGACCCACCACAACTCCATTGAAGGGCTGGGGCGTTATGACTACCGGCGGAATGCCTTCGGCATCGCTGGCGTTCCACATACCCAGCACTAAATGCGCCTTGTTTACTGTTGGCTGTCCGCTCTCGTCCAGCGCCGTGCCTTCGACCGTAAATTCGCGGTTGGCTCGTGCCCGCCACTGCACCCAACTGGTATGGCCGTAACCGGAAATGCGCGCCGTCCATTCTCCACTGGCGGGAAGATTCATGGGTGTAGATTGGATTCCGTCGTCGCCACTTAGCGATTCGTCGGCTGAATTGCCGACGTCGACAATTCGATAGACGTTCGAACCGGCAGATAGGTCGGGGATAAACACAGTTGGCATGGTTCCGGACGGAATGACTTGGCCCGTGGTGTAGGAGCCGACAGAAGCCCCGGCTACATAGAGCGGGTTGATACCCTCGAAAGTGAGTTGATAGTTCACTGCGGTTTGTCCTGTGGGCAGAGGAACGCCGCTCAAGTCGAAGAAGCCCTCTGCCGTTTCATTGTCTGTCCCAAAGCGCTTGAGCGGATTGCCCTGGGCATCGCTCGTTCCAGTGATGAGATTGCCCGCGTTTCCCTGGAAAGAGGCGCCACTGACGGCAGTCACGGTATAGCGGATGTCCGGCAGATCGGTTCCCGGGATCATGGGGCGCAAGACGGCATTCACGCACTGCATGCCCTGGCCTCGCCTGAACTGAATCGTGCCCTGGATGGAGATTGTGTTGGGCGCGGTGAGCTTCTTGCCGGTGAATGAAGCGATGTTAGCGGATGTCACTGGATAGACCCGGTTGAGCGCGGCGATGTCGTCGAGGCGCAGCGTCGTCGCGTTCGGCATGCAAGCTTTGCAGGTCTGGTTGCAAAGCAGTTCGATGGGATGGAGAATGGGCCAGCCGGCCAGTCCTTGGCTGGTGATCTGGTCGTTCAGGAACATCTCCTCGTTGGCCTGCGACCAGTCGAGGCCAAGCACGCGGCCGAAACCCCTAAGTATCTGGTATTGGAGGACCGCGAGTTGCGCCGTGTTTGTCGCGCACAGACCGTTTACCAGCATCAGGGCATGCGCAATATTGCCGGAGGTGTTGAGGTTGTCGATCATCGTAATCACCCCGTTCTCCTGACAACTCGCCGCCGAACTAGCTCCTGCGCCGAAGAATGTGTCGATGACGGAGCCATCGGCATCGAGAACGACGGCCACCGGCCGGGTGGTAGTTGTGGATCGAATATCCGCAGGCATGGCTATGCCGTTTGGGCCGACCCTGACGTTCGTTCCATTCACATCTTCGCTCAGCATTCCCTTATAGGTGATCTTGACCGCGGCGGTCGCGACCGAATTCCACACGGCGACAGCGTTTGCAATCATGGTCCGGGCCCCTGGTTCTCAGTCTGCTATACGACTGAGACTGCCGAGATCGACATAATAGCCGATCTGGCCGTTTGCCCAGACGATGGGCTTCCCCTTAGCAGAGGAGTTGAAGTAGCTTGATCCGGCAGTCCAACGGGGACCTCCAGCATAGGCGTTTGTTCCGCTGATCAGGCTGATCACTGCTGTCAGGATGACTAGCACAATGCGTTTAGAGGCGATATGCGAGTGCTTCATACATGCTCCGCATTCCGCCGGCGGAAGCTTGTGCCCTGAGTCGGCGCGGCTCAGAGAGCGGCGGAATCTGCCTCCATTCCGCCACATGAAGAGCAAAGGCTGTAGAGCGAACAGAGCTAAATCGACAGCCGCTCGACCGGAATGGGAGCGAAGCTGGGAGACGGTTCAAAACGGGATTATCGTCGGCTTCCGAACGCTATTTCCCTTGCGCTTGTGCGGCGTCGCGATCGCGGAGTTTCGCTTGCTCTAGATCTCTGGGAAGAAATCAAAGAAGGCGTCGATGCTCTGGCGCAGCTGGGCTTCAATTTGTTCGCGGGAGCCTTCGAGCAGGTGCATGGTCACCCGGGCAGTGTTGCCGTTCCTGAGTTCGATGGGCGCGTCACCCACCCCTGCTACTTCCTCGGCGGGAAGCAGACGCAGACCATAGACAAGAGTCAGATTCGCCATAGCCATCATCTTATCCCTGTCGGCTCCGACGCGTGGCCCCAGCAGGTACAATCGAGTACGACATTGCCATGACAGACACTGCTCGCGATACCGTCATCCTTGGCTCCGGCTGCGCCGGACTGACCGCCGCCATTTACGCCGCGCGCGCCAACCTCAAGCCGCTGGTGATCGAGGGGCATGAGCCGGGCGGACAGCTCTCCATTACGACCCTGGTCGAGAACTTCCCGGGATGGCCGGAAGGCATTCAGGGGCCGCAGCTGATCGAGAACATGAAGCTAGCAGGCGGCGCGGTTTGGCGCGGAGTTCCGGATGGGGCACCTGGTATCGGCGGACCTGTCGAAGCACCCGTTCGAGCTCAAGGTCGGCAGCGATACGATTCACACCCGCACGCTGATCATCGCGAGCGGGGCGTCGGCGCGCTGGCTGGGCCTGCCTTCGGAGCAGGCTCTGATCGGGCATGGCGTCAGCTCATGCGCCACCTGCGACGGCTTCTTCTTCTCGGGGCGGGAGATCGCCGTAGTCGGCGGCGGCGACTCGGCGATGGAGGAAGCGCTGTTCCTGACCCGCTTTGCGACCAAGGTTACGTTGCTGCACCGGCGCGAGCAGTTTCGCGCCTCGCGCATCATGCTGGAGCGCGCGATTGCTCATCCCAAAATCAAGTTCATGTCCAACACCAAGGTGGAGGAAGTGCTGGGCGTGGAGCAGAAGGAAGTCAGCGGGGTGCGGCTGCGCGACACGGTTACCGGGGTTGAGTCCACGCTGCCGGTGAGCGGGCTTTTTCTGGGCATCGGACATATCCCGAATGCCAAGATGTTTGCCGGTCAGCTCGATCTGGACGACGACGGCTACATTAAAACGCACGACCAGGTGTTTACCCGGGTGCCGGGGGCTTTTGCCTGCGGCGATGTGCAGGACCGGCGGTATCGGCAGGCGATTACCGCTGCGGGATCGGGTTGCATGGCTGCTCTTGAGGTCGAGAAGTACCTCGAAGAACACGGGCGCTGATCACGGGCTCTCCCGAACCGGGAACGGATGGGGGTACCCCCCTCCCCCCAGTTTTAACCACTTCCGTAACCGTTTCATTCCATGTGGTTTATTGCGGCAAGTCCGTAACCGTTTCATTCCATTGAAGAAGTCTCGTAACCGTTTGTTGCGGCTGGACTTACAGGGCGCGAAGCGGGCGAATCCCGTAACCGTTTCATTTCATTGGAACTACCTGTAACCGATTCTGCTGCTGTGAGTTGCGGGAGGGCATCGGACGAGCGTACTTGTTGGCATAATCGGCTCCTGAACAATGAAAAAGCCCGCCGAGTGGGCGGGCTTCTTGATCTCTATTTCTATTTTAACGGATTAGGGGAAATTGTCGGCCAGGAAAAGCGGGGAACAGGGATTAGGGAACAGGGTCGGTGCGCGAATTCAAATTTGTTCCTCCCACCTTCGTTCGTGGGCGGTCCCCGGGATTCGTGGTTCCCACCCTTCTCTTCCCCACCCCAGCGAGCGAAAATCGCGCTCGCCGGGGACCTCGGTTCGCTCAGGATGGGCACTCCTCAGTTGTGGCGGCTTCGAGAGAAATCAAGATGGCTCACCCGCCGAAATCTGACATCCTGTCATTTAA
The DNA here is from genome assembly GCA_963735555.1 of uncultured Acidobacteriota bacterium. Classification (GTDB taxonomy): domain Bacteria; phylum Acidobacteriota; class Terriglobia; order Terriglobales; family Acidobacteriaceae; genus Silvibacterium. The sequence goes on along the minus strand of CAVTLP010000008.1, from coordinate 4,301 downwards.
ATTGACAAGCTGTGAACAATCAAGCTATTCTGTAGTTGGGTCGGGGTAACCTCGACTTTAGCAACGCTCTTTGACAACCTCTCTCCTCGCAGACAGCGCTTCCACGAACGAGTTCCCTCATAGGGAACGTAATACCGCACTAATTTCGACCGGTGTGGTGGCGGGATTATCCCGCCGTAGTAAATGGCAGATGGTGATAGCTGTACGTTACGGCACACGATGACTGAGCCTTCCGGTTCTCGTCCATTCCCACTCGGAAGCATGCCGGCTGCGGCACTCGGCGCGTTTAACCGAGAGAAGGGAGGCCTTTCACATGAAAAGGCAAAGGGACTTGCGTGCTAGTATTGCCTGCATTCAGGCGTTGCTTGCGCAAGATGGACTCGAACCGGAACAGAAGAATGCTCTGGTCAAAGCTTTGAAAGCTCTGAAACTCATTCGGCGAAAGACGAATCCTAGTAAAGAAGATTTTTACGTGGTTGTTCGGCAAATCACTGAAGAGATTTTCACTGCATTCATGAAATAGCGGACACCTGACTCGAGTTCCAGGAAGGCTCAGAACGAGAACAGAAGGAATCATGGACTACGGAAAAGCGATTCGAATCTTGCGGGCATTCTCCAATGTGTCGCAACGGGAGCTCGCTCAGCGGGTGGGTACAGATCCCAGCTTGATCTCCATGCTGGAAGCGGGCAAACGTCAGCCTAGCAGAGATACATTGGAAAAAATTTCATCTGGGCTGAATATCCCGTTTCATTTATTCATTTTGCTGGCAACCGAAGCTGAGGACACGAAATCAGTTAATCCGGCCAGCCTTCATCAGTTAGCGACAGAACTGGCACGATTGCTGTTGGTCAAAGACGATAGTGGGGACTTATCAAAACACGATCAAAATGCTCAACATCGCCAACGAAAGGCGACTGTCGCAACTTCTAGAAAGCAGCCCCGACCGGTTGCTCGCGATAGCTACGGAAGTAAAGATTCATTACGAGCCGTTTGAGCTTGAATCTCCGCAAAAACCATTCGCCAAGAAACTTCCGAAGAAGACACGCCTCATCGACAATCCGACCGGCCCTCTAAAGGATATTCAAAGAGCAATCAACCGTAATCTACTTCGTCCAATCGTATTGCCAGATCATATCTTCGGAGCTGTTAGGCATCGGTCAATAATCGGCAATGCCCAGCATCATCAGGGAGCCTCGCTACTCGTGACACTGGACATTCGCCAGTGTTTTCCAAGCATCACCAATGTGCATGTATATCAGGTATGGTCTCGCGTACTTGGTTGCGCTCCACCAATTGCGAAGCTGTTAACTGTTCTCACTACTTTCAAACGGCGCCTACCACAAGGCGCACCCACAAGTCCTCTCCTTGCCAATCTCTTCATCTGGTCAATCGATGATGAGATTCGGCGAGAGTGCGAGCTACGCGATGTGAATTATTCAACATGGATTGACGATCTCGCGTTCTCCGGCAAGAACGCTCGTGACATGATCCAGATAACCGTCGATGAACTGCGTAAATACGGCCTCCGTCTGTCTCACAGTAAGATTCGTGTCATGGGGCCACGTTCAACGAAGACTCTCACAGGCACGCGCCTTGGTCGAGATAACGTTCGTGCACCGAAAAAGCTGTGCGACCAAGCCCGTGCTGGAATTTATAACTTAGCGTTGCACCGCGTAGCTGAACCCCAAATTGAGTCATACCTAATGCGCTTAACCCTCGTTCGTGGGGGGCGAGAGAATCAAGCTGGGGGCACCCGTTCATCCACCACTTGCTCGCCACCTGGCATCATCAACTCTTACAAAGCGAACAGCAGGTCCCTCGACTCCCCCTCGCTGCGCTCCGGGTCGCTCGGGATGACGACTTCAAAAAAGGCAGGATCCCGCTTGGGGCTTCGCGCTTCGCTCAGAGTGGGCACTCTCATTCATGGGTGAATTAACGGTAGGCCACCTAGCTGCAGTAAATCAGTGCATTACTTCGCCGTGCCGGGCGTGACGTCGACGAATTCGACGTCGTCGAAGAAGAATTTGGGCAGGCTGTCGGTCACGTTCCTCATGTAGAAAACAATGTCGGCCGCAACGGCTCCGTCGGGTGCGGTGTAGGGAGCCGGCGGCGCGAAGGGCTGGGGATCATACACCGTGAACCAGTTGGGGATGGGTCCATTGATGGCGTTGGTGTTGTATGGATCGGCCACGGGCGTTTGTTTGCCTCGGTTCGGACTGGGCGGGGGGCAAACCCAATCGATGCGGCTGACAAATGAGACGTAGCCGCGGGGATGGCCGGGCGTGGTTCGCGCTCCCGGATAGTCCTGGCTACGGAACTGGAAGCGCACGCTGTATTGATGGCCGGGGATGACCGTCACCCGCTGGCGAACCTCGACCTCGCCGTTTCCTTTTCCGCCGTTGGCGGTTTTGAGGAAGGCATTGTTATCGGGATAGTTGTAGGCCTCGGGCGGAAAGCTCACGGGCACCGACGCCTTCAGCAGCAGCGACTGATGACCGCTGTAGGGAGACTCGGTGGTGATCGCGGCATTGTTTCCGTTCACAGCGCGGGTGATGTACCAACCCTTGTCGATGTCTTGCGCTGAAGCGGCCAAGGGTTCTTCAAAGCTTCCGTTCCTGAGGAGATTTGGACCGAGAGGCATGGCTATTTTGCCCCAGTCGCCGGGCTGAAGCGTCGCTTCGGTCGCCAGATCGTCGACGATCGCCGTGTCGTGATTGTAGTAATAGAGCCGCAGAGAACGGCTGCTTCCCGTTTCATCGGCGAAGATGACTCCCACGTCGCCACGGATATCTTCGGTGGTCTTCGGATCGAGGTTGAGGGCAGCGAAGGGGACGGAGGCTTCCACGGTGTAGGACTTGTTGCCGGCATCGCGCTTGATCGCGACCCTGGCCGCATCGAGCCGGATGACCTGATCGATCCGCGCCGTTGCGAGATTGACCAGCGCAGTTGTCCCGGAAACCGACGGGCGGTAGAGAACCGCGAGCGGCTTGTCCTGGAAGATGCTGATGAGCAGCCTCTCGTCGCCTGGCGCGGCGGTGCGGCGGTGCGGCTCTGCCTTGGGATCGGTCTGGAGCATGAGGTCGACGCAATCGCCGCTGATGAAGAGAGTGCGCCAGTCGGCGCCTCCGTTGCGCATGGGCGGAGTGGGCTCGTGGACCCTGTAGGCGAGGTAGAGATTATGCGCATCGCGGCCCAGAGCGCTGTCGGCAGACTTGCCGTTGCCGCCGTCGAGGGAAATGCCGTAGTTGAGGTTCCAGTCGGAGAGATCGCCGTCGATCACCGGCGGTTTGTCGAGCCAAGTGACGGCGGGCACGGGTTTCGGCGCTGCCGGGGGTGCGGGGGGCACGGCGCGCATGGTCTGGGCCAGCTTCACGCCGGTGTCGGTGAGCTGGAAGGCGCCCTCGAAGCGGCCTCCCTGATCCAGTCCCTTGATCTGGAAGATGTGCTCGGCCTGGTTTGCGCCGTTGATCACGTAGGGCGTGCCATCCGCGGCCTGGTAGTAGTAGAGGGCCGATTCACCCCGGAGCGAAGTCGGACCCAGCCACGTGTCGTCGAACATGGTGCCGACGTAGAGGCCGTCGGTGGTGATGAGGAAGGGCCTCTTGCTGCCATGGTAGAGCCAGGTACCGAAGACATCGCCGAACTTCGGAAGATTGAAGTCGTACTGCGCGCCGTTGGCGTAGACTTCCATGCCCGGGAGCTGCTTTGGCTGCGCGATCGCCCATAGCGTCTTTCCGTCGAGGCTGTAGCAGGCAATCGCGTCGGTGTTGTCGTTGGTTTGCCCCGTTCCCTCATAGCTGAAGAGAACGATGAGTTTTTTGTCGTCGGTGACATGCAGGCCGGTAATCGCATGTTTGGGGGGCAGGGAGATGATCGGCCGCGCATCGGCCATGTCGTAGATGGGCGCGCCATCCTTGGTCCAACCCTTGAGGTCGAGGCGGAAGATGGCGGTCTGATCATGGAAGGTGCCGGCGGAGAAATAGCTCCAGTCGGGAGAAACGTCCCAGCCCCAATAAGCGCCCAGATTAGGCTGCATTCCCGGCTGATAATTTGCCGGATTGACCTTGACCCAGTGCATCTCGTCCGGCTGGACGAGATTGTCGCCATTCATGTCGGTCCAGCTGTAGTTGTTTCCTACATGGCCAAGGAAAGAATCGGGGAAAAAGCCCTTGTAGGGGTGGTAGCCGAGACTGTCCCAGGAGACGATCGCGGTGCCATCGTTGCCGAAGTTCGCGGAGACATTGCCAAAGGCGGCTACGGGCCGATAGACGTCCCCTTTTCGCTGCAGGATGACGTTGAT
>CAVTLP010000007.1:0-71504 GCA_963735555.1 uncultured Acidobacteriota bacterium | reverse complement strand
TAGAGGCCATTGAGAAGATGAATGCCGCCAGGACCAGAAGTGGCGAGGCACACACCGAGCCTGCCCGTGAATTTTGCGTAGGCACACGCCATGAAGGCCGCAGACTCCTCATGACGCACATGTATGAAGCGAATCTTGTCCTGTGCTTTGCGCAGCGATTCCATGACTCCGTTGATGCCATCGCCCGGCAGACCGAAGATGGTGTCCACTCCCCAGTCAATAAGGCGCGCGACGAGAATATCCGAGGCATTCATGCAATCTCTCCCAAAGCAGGTGATCTAAGCTGTGTGGTGCAGTGGCTGGTAGGTCCGCTTATGTTTACTAGGACGCCATCGCGACAGGAAAAGGTGTACGCGCAATTCGCATAGTAGAGTCTCTACTGCGCGCGAGCGCTGCGTCGCCCACAGGAAACAATGACGGCTGTGCACAGCACCGTGGCCGTGCACCAGGAGCATATCCGCCGAAACGTGACAACCTGCCGGACCACATTTGTTACTGCTGCTGCTGCATCCACATTCAATTTGGCTCGAAGCAGCGGCTTCGCATACGCCGTGTGCCGCGTGGCTGCAAGCAGTCCCAACGTAATTCCATAGCTTGCCAGGCCAAGCAACGCATCCGGCACGCCAAATGGATGTGCCATGCTGGATTCTGTAATCACGTCTGAGTCGAAGATGCATCCGGGCGGATCGGGTAGGTGTTTGATTATGCCGATCTGGTGTGCAGCTACCGGCAATAAGGAGAGGATTGCCCCAGCTGTTGCTGCGATCGCTGTGTTCGAGGCCGCCAGGTCGCTCGATTTCATCTTTCTCGAGCCTTCAATTTTTGGCTGGCAAGAGCCGTCATCCCGGCCGCCGCAAGCGCGGCCGCTCCGAGGGCAAACCAGTTCCGGTGTAAAGAGAGGAAAACCTCCACACTGGCGCGCTTCGATCGATGGCCAAACCTGCCTCGCGTCCCATCGATGCCGGGGACATATTCGTACAGGTTGTTGGGAGCATTTGGATCTCGCGGCTCATCCTCAATCTGCTGTGACTTGTAACCGGTCCTGCCGAGATAACGATCCAGCATTCCTGGAACAAATCTCTGTCCCACGATTGCCGCGACGGTCGAAGTACCCACCCAGTACTCACGGCGCGGCCGGCGTGCCTCTGCTGCGGCCACGACAACGCGCGCTGCGACTTCCGGCTCAAAGATCGGCGGAACCGGCTGCGCGTTATTTGGCAGACGGCTCTTCACCCAGTAAAACTGCCAAGTATTCATCGCCGGCATGTGCACCTGAGTCAATTGAATGCTGCTCTTATCGTGGAACAACTCACATCGCAGAGAATCCGTAAAACCTGTGATGGCATGTTTGCAGGCACAGTAGGCCGATTGCAGTGGGATCGAGCGGTACGCCAGCGCCGATCCGACCTGAATAATCGTCCCGCTGTCTCTCTGGCGCATTCGACGGAGCGCCGCCATCGTTCCGTATACAAAGCCGAGATACAGAACGTCCGTCACTCGCTTGTAGTCGGCCGCCTCCATCTCTGTCGACCGGCGAAAAGACGCTTACCATAGCGTTATTCACCCACACATCGATCGGGCCGAGTTCCCGTTCGACGCGATCTGCCGCCGCTTCCACGGCCTGAGCATCAGATACATCGGTCGGAATGGCGAGGCCCTCACCGCCTCGCATCCGGCATTCTTCCGCCGCTGCATCCAGAGCTTCAGGATTGCGCGCCAGCAATGCAACCTTTGCGCCGCGTTCAGCAAACGCATGTGCAATCGCGCGGCCCAGGCCCGCAGAGGCGCCGGTAATGACGACCACCCTCTTATCCGTTGTGTTTTTGTTCATTCCCAACCTGTGGCTAATTTGAATGTTGGAATGCATGCGCTCAGTGGGTGGGATGCGTAAAAGCAACGTCGCATGTTGGCGCAATCGCCCAACTCAGCTTGTACTTCGCTTGAGCAGATAATCGAGACCGCCAATTCGAAACCAGCGATAGCCGTATGGTTCCATCAGGACACAATGCCGATTGCCCTTTTCCGGATGGCTGTGTTCTTCCGACAGAAGATTGACCAGGATGTGCTCTTCGTCTTCTTCGTAATCAACGTAAAACCGCACCTCCCTGGGCTCGGACTGGAGGTTGTGCAGGAACAGAACCCCGTTATTTTTCCAGTCATACCGCATAGCCAGGATTTCCGGATTTCGCGTGCGCACAAATGAGAAGTCTCCCCAGCTAATCTCTGGAACCTCCTTGCGCATGCGGATCATCCGTTCCATCCAATTGAGAAAGGAGTTCGGATCACGACGTTGTGTAGCCACATTTACGTGCTGATAGGCGTATGCGCCTGTCGTCGATAACCGGCATGATTGGACGATCGCTCTTCGTAAAGCCTGCATTCGGCTCTGTCGACCACTGCATCGGAGTGCGGGCACAGTTCCTCTCCGGCAACGCGAAGTTGTCTCCCATTCCTATCTCATCGCCATAACGAAGGACGGGTGTGCCCGGTAGCGTCAACATGAGGCTGTATGCAAGTTCCAACCGGCGTCGGTCTCCATGCAGCATCGGCGCAAGACGCCGCCGGATTCCCCGCTGATACAGTTGCATATTTCAGATCTGGCCCAAAAGCATTGAACACCGTCTGGCGCTCCGTTTTGGTGAGACGTCCGAGATCCAGCTCGTCGTGGTTGCGAAGAAACTGTCCCCACTGGGCGTTGTCCGGCCTCTGCCTGGTCGCATTCATGGCCTCGATCAGGGGAGTGGAATCACTGCTCGCCATCGCCAGGAAAAGGTGCTGGTTGACCTCGAAATTGAACATCATTTGGAGGCGGTCGCCCGATTTGCCGAAATACTGCATGTCGGTGTCCGGCAGAACATTTGCTTCGGCCAGGATGATAGCGTCGCCATCCCTCCAATTCAGAAACATGCTAAGCATCCTGAGCATGTCGTACTGTTCTTGTGGCTTCGTCGCAGCGCCCGTACCTTTCTTTGCGATCACAAACGGAACGGCATCCATGCGGAATCCGGACACGCCAAGCTGTAACCAGAAACCCATGATTCTCAGGATCTCGGCCTGAACCTCGGGATTCGCGGTGTTTAGATCGGGCTGAAAACTATAGAAGCGATGGAAGTAATATTGCTTGGCCACCGGATCATAGGTCCAGGTGGATTTTTGAACACCGGGGAATGTGATTCCTGAAGCAGCGTCCCGCGGCTTTCTCCTTTGACCACACATACCAGTCGCGATATTTGGATTTGGGATCGCGCCGCGCCTCCCGAAACCACGGATGCTCGTTGGAGGTGTGATTGACCACCAGATCGATCAGCACACGCAGACCGCGCTGCTTGCAGGCCTGCATAAACTCGACGAATTCGCCGAGTGTGCCATATCGTTTATCCACGCCGTAGTAGTCCGCGATATCGTAGCCATCGTCTTTGAACGGCGACGGCTGAAATGGCATCAGCCAAAGCGTCGTGGCACCCATCCCCTGCAGGTAGTCCAGGCGGCGCATCAGCCCAGTAAAATCACCAACGCCATCTCCGTTCGCGTCCATAAAGGTGGCAACGGAAAGACAATAGATGACGGCGCCCTTGTACCAGAGGTCATTAACCATGCGGGCTGACGTGAATTTTGGTGTCGTAGAAGGCGTGCACAGTACTAGTGCAAGAAGGTCACGTGACGCAAATCTGCGACCGTCTCCGAAATTGTGCGCTGCTCATCAGGTTGCGAAGTCCGTGCGCTCCATCCGCGTCGCTACTGCCGTTCCGAGTTATTCGCGGCAAACGCAATCCCAGGTAGGGGCCGCCCATTGTGAAGGCGGCCCTACATTACCTCCCGCTGAGTAATCGAGATTCAGTATTTTCTGCGTGGAGGAGCTCCGGCGACAACCTCACGGTCCACGACGCCCCCGCGATTCTCGACGACGACCGCATTATCTCGGACACGATCTGAAACCGGCTCCACAACTGTGTCTCTGTCCGAGATATTGCCGAAGGTTCCGCGTGCGCCGGATTTATCATTCGAAGCAGCCTCGCCCGCAGAGGAAATATCCCGAGCTCCTGTGTCCCGGAGGGCCTCTTTTGCCGCGTGAATTTGCTCCGATGTGTCGCAGTGAACCGAGAGCAGACTTCCGCCGTCCTTTACAGCGCCTTCATAGCGTTTGGCTTCGTATTCGGGAATACCCATCCCCACGAGAGCTCCTACGATGCCGCCTACAGCTCCGCCTGTCCCCAGACCAGCTAAAGTTGCCATGATCGGGCCAGCTGCGATGAATGGACCAACACCTGGAATGGCGAGAAGGCCGAGACCGGTAAGAAGACCGAGCGTCCCGCCGATGATGCCGCCCGTCGCTACTCCAGTGGCAGTTCCCTCGGGAGCCTTCGTGCTCTTCTCATGGGCAAATGCACGAGTGCTCTCGTTGTCCGGTAAGAGAACCGATATCGCAGAGTTCGGAAAACCCTTGGCGAGAAGATGATCGACAGCGGCTTCAGCGGTGGCGGGCGTCGCATAGATGCCGAATACGGCAGTATTTTTGCTGGACATGGTGTGATGCTCCTAGTGTACCTATGGTAAGGACGGCTTTGTTATTGCTTGACCGTGAGGTTGTTGGTGATCTTGTCAGCAGAAACGACACCAGCAGCGTCAGAGGCGACTTTTGCCTTTTCCTCTTCCGATGCCACCGGTCCCTTAAGGGTGACAGCGCCGTTTACAGTGATGATCTTGATGTTGTGCGCGTAATTGGAGAGGCTCTTGTCGGCAATGATGGCCTTACGGATGTTCGCCGTAGTCATGCGATCCGCCTTAGCGTTGGCCTGATTGTCGGCAGTTAGTCCCTGGTCTTTGTTTTGTGCGGAATTATCGGGCGCCGTCTGAGCGCTGGGGGGCACGAGAGCCCCGGATGTGAGAGTAAAGCCAGCAGAACAGAGGATCAAAACCGCAGTGTATGCGGAGATCATGAAACGGGACGATTTCATTGGAAGTCCTTCCGGACTGCGGGCGGTAGGTCAAACTGTCGGAAACGAATTACCGACAAGGTGAAGACCCACTCGTGGCAGTCAGAAAAATAGGATGAGCGCGCAGTGTATTTAGTTGTTTTCCCACCTTCGCGCGCGCCCTCTCGTTTGGAGCTGTGAAAGAAACGGCAGTACTTCGTAGCCCAAGGCCGGCGAAACCGCAAAGCAGCCTAGGCCGAGGAAGACGCCAAGCGAATCGTTCACACGGTGACGGGCGAAAATCCTCAAAAGGAGTTCTAACCGCTCGCCTATGTGGTCGCGCCCTGCCTGTCGCGGCCGGGCACGTCGTTCGCTACCTGCAGCACTCGGCGTAAAATTCGCACAAGTTGTTTCCTTCATCGTTTCTATCGCGATCAATGCGAGCCGAGCTTCCGGTCTTCGATTCTTCGCATCTCAGTTTCTTCAGAATTAGCAAAGGAAATACAGGAATTACCTTCCACCATGCCAAAAGAATCATTCATAGGAGCGATACCCTCGGATCAGGGCACGCATTTTGGCGTGTGGGCTCCCGTGGCGCAGAAAGTTGAGGTTGTGCTGACTCGCGATGCCTCTTGTCATGCGCTTAAGGCTGAAGATAACGGTTACTTCAGCGGTATTGTCCCGACTGCGCGCTCGGGCGATCGTTACCGATTCAGTCTGGATCGCGGCGAGCCATATCCGGATCCTGCCTCGCGCTACCAGCCGGAAGGTCCCCATGGACCATCCGAGATTGTTGATCCTGGCGCTTACGCCTGGAGCGAGACTGAATCGAAATGGGGCGGCGTTTCTCTCGAGAGACAGGTGTTTTATGAGTTGCATATCGGCACGTTTACCCCCGAGGGCACCTACCTTTCTGCAATTGGCGAGTTCTCTCGTCTGCGTGACCTGGGCATTACTGTTATCGAGTGCATGCCTCTCGCTGAGTTCGCTGGAAATGTTGGGTGGGGCTACGATGGAGTCGCTCTTTTCGCGCCCTTTCACGGATATGGTCGCCCCGACGACCTCCGTCGGATGATCGACGCTGCCCATCAACACGGCCTCGGCGTAATTCTCGACGTGGTCTACAATCACTTCGGGCCGGATGGCAATTACCTCGGCAAATATTCGAATCACTATTCTTCCGAGACGAGCACGGAGTGGGGAAAGGCCATCAATTTTGACGGCGACTGTAGTCTTCCAGTGCGAGATTTTTTTCTCGCAAACGTGACTCACTGGATCGCGGAGTATCATTTTGATGGGCTGCGCCTTGACGCAACCCAGTCGATTCGCGACAACGGTTCGCACGGGACTCATATCATTGCGGAGATCGGCAAACGTACCCGAGAGTCGGCAAACGGCCGCAGCACGATAGTCGTTGCGGAAAATGAACCGCAGGACAGCTGTCTGATCTCCCCTCTCGATGAGAACGGCTACGGTCTCGATGCTGTATGGAACGATGACTTCCACCATAGCGCCGTTGTGACGATAACCGGTCGGCGCGAGGCCTACTTCAGCGATCATCTTGGTCGCCCCCAGGAGTTCATCTCCGCCGCCAAATATGGCTACCTTTACCAGGGCCAGTACTATTCCTGGCAGAAGAATCCGCGGGGAACGTCGTGCCTGAAAGTCGACGCCAAGGCCTTCATCACGTTCCTTGAGAATCATGACCAGGTGGCTAACTTCGGAAGATCGCAGCGCCTTCGTCTGCTGTCTAGCCCCGCACGCTATCGAACCATGACTGCCCTGTGGCTCCTGGGACCCGGCACTCCCATGTTTTTCCAAGGGCAGGAATACGGAACCGTAACGCCATTCCATTACTTCGCCGACCATTCGGGCGAGCTCGCCAGGTCGGTTACTGAAGGCCGTGGTGACTTCATGCTCCAGTTTGCTAGCCAGGACACGCCCGAAATGAAACTTCGCTCAGCCGATCCTGAGGATCCACAAACCTTTGAGAAATCTCGGCTCGACCCCTCCGAACAACAGCAACATCCGAAGATTTTGCAGCTTCATTTCGACCTGCTTGCCCTGCGCCGTTCCGATCCTGTCCTCAGCCGCAACATCGAAAGCTATTGTGACGGGGCAGTGCTCGGAGAGCACTGTTTTGTACTTCGCTATATTACTTCTTCCGGGGCGGATCGTCTCCTGGTGATAAATCTTGGCACTGATCTCGATCTCCCCCATTTACCGGAACCATTGGTCGCACCCCCTCCAGGTTGTGACTGGAAAGTCCAATGGTCAAGCGAGTGGCCGGAATATGGGGGGTGTGGCTCTTATTCTCCCGGCCGTTTCGGCCCTTGGCACATTCTGGGTGAATGTGCCCAACTGCTGGTTCCCGTGCGAGTCGCCGGGCCATTCTGTCCTGAACAGCCGAAGTCGGGCTTCACAGGTTAAGATTTTCCATTCGAGCACGGTTGCCGCTCCGACCCCGAGGTATTCAGTCTTCACATTTTTAGGAGGAGCATGAACATTTTTCGCGCGCCAAGACTCATCCGCGAAGTCAATGTCGATCAAACCTCCGCTGAGCTCGACCGCGAATGGATCGTAACAAATGGCCTGGGAGGTTATGCATCCGGAACCATTGCAGGCCTGAATACACGCCGTTTCCACGGCTGGCTTATCGCCGCACTGCCTGCCCCGCATGGTCGTACGATGATGATGAATCAGATCGAAGAGACGCTTCGCATCGGTGATCGTGCGTACAGGTTAACCGCTGACAATCTGAGCCAGGCCACCCAGACGGATACCGTCAGTCCATTTTTGATGAGCTTCCGCCTCGAAAACGGACTTCCTGTCTTCACCTATGCTGCAGACGACTTTACGCTGGAAAAGCGCCTCTGCATGGTGCACGCGCAGAACACTACGTACATCCGATATTGTCTGCTCAAAGGGGATGCGGCACGACTCAAGCTGCGGCCGGCAATCGACGTTCGCCCCCATGAGGGATCACTCGGTGGGCCCAGGCATGAAGATTATCGCTTTAGCGCCGTCCATTGGGGCTATGAGCTTGTGGTCTCAAATGACCTTCCGCCGCTCCGCCTTGCGTGGCTCGGCGATGGCACGTCGTTTCAACTGGCACTCGAACAAGTCACCGAACTCCGCTATCGCATCGAGCAAAGTCGCGGGTACGACTGGAAAGGAAACCTGTGGAGTCCTGGATGCTTTTCGGTCAGCCTGACGGAAGGCCAAGATGCCTCCTTTGTTATCTCGACTGAACATTGGAGTCATATCAATGCGCTGATTCCTCAAGATGCTTTTGCCGCAGAGGCGGAGCGGCGGCGGCGCCTTTTGCGTGCGGCACCCGAAGACGCCCGTTCAGGTCTTGCCGCGGAGCTTGTCTTTGCCGCGGACCAGTTCCTGATCACTCCGGTGGGCCGTGCCGCGGACGCCGTCCAGGCCCACAGTATTGGTGACGAAGTTCGCACAGTCATTGCTGGATACCACTGGTTTACCGACTGGGGTCGCGACACGATGATCTCGCTCGAGGGCCTCACTATTGCTACCGGCCGCACTCGAGAAGCCGAATACATCCTCCGCAGTTTCGCGAAGTACATACGAGATGGTCTGATACCGAATATGTTCCCGGAAGGAAAGACGTCCGGGCTGTACAACACCGCGGACGCCAGCCTCTGGTATTTCCACGCTGCGGATCGCTACATCCGCGCAACGGAAGACGCCGAAACGCTCGAAGTACTTCTTCCCACGCTCCTGGACATCATCGCCTGGCACCGGAAAGGAACCCTCTTCGGGATCGGTGTCGATCCGGCCGACGGCCTGCTTCGCCAAGGTGCGAGTGGATTTCAACTCACCTGGATGGACGCCAAGGTCGGCGACTGGGTGGTAACGCCTCGTCGTGGCAAGGCCGTTGAAATCAATGCTCTTTGGTACAACGCCCTATGTGTAACCGCGAGCTGGTTAGATATAGTAGGGAATTCCGCCCGCGCCAAGGAGCTTTCGTCGGCCGCAGCCCGCGTGTATCAGAGCTTTAACGACCGCTTCTGGTCGTCTGAGCTCGGATATTGCTACGACGTCGTTGACAGCGAAGGCGGAGGCAATGACCCATCCCTTCGGCCGAATCAGGTGTTCGGTATTTCGCTCCCGCACGCGGTCCTTGCAGAGGATAAGTGGAACCCTGTCGTCGGTATTGTTCGTGAGAAATTGCTTACGCCGTACGGCCTTCGGTCGCTGGCGCCGGGCGATGCCGGTTACAAGCCTCGGTACGACGGAGATCTCTTGGCACGCGACGCCGCTTATCACCAGGGTACGGTCTGGGCGTGGCTCATTGGCCCCTTCTTCGATGCCTGGCTTCGTGCTCATCCTGGCGATTGGGAGACCGCCCGAGCCCTGCTCGCCAGCTTTGATACTGAAATGAGCCAGGCCGGCGTGGGGACGATTAGCGAAATCTTTGATGCCGAACAACCATTTGACCCTCGAGGTTGCATTGCTCAGGCATGGAGTGTCGCGGAAGTTCTGCGCTGCGAGTTGAAGCTTCGCACCGCGACCAAAGACCTTCAGATAGCTCCGTAAAATCGACCGAGAGATTGAGGCGATGAACGGACTAGCACCAACTTTCAGCGCAACACGCTGTTCCTGACAAGAAATCAAGTTTAGCCAGCTGGCCGATGAGCGAGGTGCGTATGGGAACAAAGGGGATTGTCGTTACGCCAAATCCTCGGTGAGGACGCTCAGCACGACGAAGATCACAGACTCAAAGCCGGGATTAGTGAAGCATTTCGTAAAGCGAGAATTGCGCATCAGAGTGCGAAACGTCTTCGACGCTCCTACTGATACAAAAGGCCAGTCCGTGGGCACCTCAAAACAGCACGGTCGTTTCAACTTTGTTATCGCAACATCGGCTCTGCTATTTTCTCTGCCCCTTCTGTCGTTGCTAACCTTGATCGTCGGGGTCAATTCTCCCCGGACCTATCCTGTTCCGTCAGTGCCGCATGGCGGCAAACCGCTGTCGCACGGAGGTGCCCTAGCCCAGCCCGCACAATCTATTCAATTGCGCTACTTTGGCAATTCTGTGAAGCCCAGACCTCTGAGCTGATCCTCTGTCACGGAGTGCAGCCCCACATCACCATTTGCAATCGCTCTCGGCAGCCCCACTTCATGCAACTTCGACTCAATCGCCTCGACGGACTTGAAAGAGACGCATTTCGGGCCGGGATCGCTGGCCTGCACTCGCGGGATGAAGGCGGTTCCGGCCGGCGCGTACGCGAGATGAATCTCATCGTTTTGTGGAAATAATTGGAAAGCAACTTGATATTCACTCATCGGTGCTCGCTCTTACGCGAATAGTAGATTGCGGGAGAATTGGACATTGATCACGCGGAAGCTCTGCCGGACTCACATGCTCTTCAGCTGTGAATCAATAGCAGCGACGTCAGCCTCTAGATTTTGGTATTCATTCAAATATCTCGAATGTCTCTGTGCTATCCCGGTGCCCTGATCCTGGGAATTACCACGCTTTTGCGGGTCCAGTTCTGCCAGACGCATCTCATCTTCATGGTGCCGTGCCTGAAGTTGGTCCTTCGTCATCCCCACAAGTGTCTCGTCCATTGATTCAGCACCTCACTCATTGCTCTAGTGAACGGGATGCACTCACCGATCAAAGGGATGGCCTAAGAAGGAGCGGCATTTGATCCCCAAGCGGGCTTTTAAGCAGCCCAAACTCCTCTGCCTCTCTCCGCGGGCCGCCCTGGGCGCCGATATACTCGAGACATGGAAATCGACCTCGGCATAGTTGGCTACACAATTAAGGCGGCCGAACAAGGTCAGTGCAGTGGCATTTACCAGTCGCACGACTCAGGACAAGCCAAAATGGGGAAATGCCCTACCAACCCCATCTTCGCCATCTATAAGGATGGATCGAAAGACGACGACTACCGATGCTGGAAACATTTCGGGAGTTTCTCGTTCAGAACCCCGGTCCGTTAGCGGACATCGTAATCCACCTTCTCCTAAAGAACCAATCGGCTTAATGGCCAAATTGAGATTGGACCGAAGGACATCGGCACGATGCAACCGTCAACCTCTTTGAAACCCCGCTTCGACCGGACCAGTTTCTTGAGCCAAGCTAGATTTAGTCTTCGACAGGTTGAGGGGTCCGAGGTTCCGCGGCGTCGTGCCAAACTTGCGAGATGAATTGATGCGGACGAAAATCCGGGGACGCTGTGGGGACGATGGAACCGATAAATGGGTGCGAACGCTTCCTAACGCATGCAAGAATGAAACGTGCTGCGAGGTGCATAAACACTGGGTGTTTGCGAACTTTTCCGAGTCGGTGCAACTGGGCCAAAATGCCTCACATAGCCCTCTCAAGGCGGAGAGTCGGATTCGATCCGATTGCGCTACCAAGACACCACCACCCTTCAGGTCATGATCCCGCTGTACTTATGTGCCCCTTTGTAGTGAGCAATAAACTCCCCGAGCCTGCTCCCGGACACGACATGACCTCTCTCGTCGGTACTGCGTCCCCAGTCGGTTGCCACAACACCCGAATTCTCCTGCAGCGCCATCTGGAGCTGATAACCGTCATCCCACCTGCAGTCTTCACGGAAACGTCCCGAACGATAGCGTTTGATCGCGGAGTTCAGGACCGCTTGGCCGCCCGCGTCTGTCCGAACGCCAATGACCCCGGCTTCGAGAACCGGGCGATCCGGACCCTTCAGGAAAAAGACGGACCCGTCTCCAAACCACGCCTCAATTTCTGCCAAAGGCAATGTTTTCATAAAACAACAATCGGAATCTATCCAAACGATGACATCAACCAATTCGACCCGTAAAGCGTGATCGAGCGCGACGATTTTCCGGAACCATCGCGAAGCATTCTTATTGAACCATGACCACACGCATCGCTCACGATGGTTTCCAAACGGATTGTGCGGCGATGGACAGTCACACCGATCGGCGGTGCCACCGAGAGTTGTCGGAATATAGGCCCTGTTGCTGTCTAGCCATGAGTGGAGGAATTCCGACTGGTCCAGATCGTACGTGATCAGACGCTGCGCGCATGGGTGAATCTCGGAGCCGAGGTTCTGCTCGTAACAGGCCAAGAGACGAGCATCGACGGCATACTGGCAGAACGACCTCACCAGATTCATACCGGTTGCAATATAGATATCCCGATTAAACGAGGTCACGAAGAGGCAACGTAACATAGCGTCCAGTGAGGCCGTCTATTAAGAAAGGTAAGTCGGCTCCGTTGCATAAAATTTTCGATTGAGGTCGCAACGCTCTCCAGCGCCTCCGGATACTGAAAACAAGGCTGACCGACTTGTTCGCACGACTCTAGAAGTGTTCCCGTCTTGCTGTCGCCCATCACCTGCGGCGGGCTAAGACCTCAGGTCCACTCAAATAAAATACCCGTCAAATCAATAGTGGCATCACAGCCACACGCCTCTAAGTGACGATCGGGAGGACGCAAACGTCTTGCTCGAGCTCACGGGTCATTCTATCGGCGTCCGAGTCTGATGGTCGGTTCAATGGCCTAATCATGCAAGCGGACCTAAAGAGGAAGAGAATTGTGAACGCCGTACCGCGGTCCCATTTCTGGACACAATGTTACCTGCTGAGAAGGGTGGCGACCCAAAGCGCGGTTTGTGTCGTTGTTTGTGTCGTAACCCTGTCATCCTTACCGGAATCGCAGGGGATTGCTCGGTATCACTCTGTGTCACGCGCCTAAGCCACGATGTGCGCCAAAGGCGCATGGATATTGGCTCTCCATATCACTTGCTCTCCTTCGGTGTCGCACCGTCTGACTCGGGGCTAAGATTTGACACGGTAGAGGTCAGGAGTTCGAGTCTCCTCGTGCCTACCATTTCTCTTAACAATTTAGCTTTTCTGGCTTTGTTCCACGAGGCCCAAATGGCTCCATTTAAGGACGCACCCGGACATCGGCGTCAACGGACGTAGTTGACTTCGCCGAAATTCCTCGAACCGACTTAACAACCCGAAGTGGAGGATTCGACGGGAGAACTTGTGGTTCAGATTGCCTGCTACGGGCATCGGTGCCGTTAACTGGACTCTCAGAGGAGCGTTCTATCAGAACGCAAACGATGCGGCCTAAGCCGCCCCGTTTCAGGCTGCTGACAAAGATATCAAGATAGACAGTTTGGATTTGTCTCCGCCAGAGCGTTGTTCGGTTTGCGAACTGAAAGGCGCCCGGCAGGTAATCACGCACACGAATTGAAAATTCGAGATCGGAAGAGAAGGCCGACTACGGCGTGATCGTGAATGACTCATCGGTACTGTTGCGCTACTGGTGGCCCAGGGAACTTGCGAATCCGGCTGCTATCGTACCAGTCAGTCCGGGATTTGTGATCTGCAAGAGTGGCCACGCACAAAATGAGCCGGATCGCCATCTCGCGTCAGGCTCTTTGGTTAATGGAGATGATTTCAGCTCCTGTCTTCAACTTGTCGAGATAGTCCGCCCACTGCTGCATCATTCGCTTTCGCTCAGGTAGGAAGGCCGTTCGGTTGTAGGCTCGTCCGTTCGGGTCCTTCACTGCGTGAGCGAGTTGATGCTCGATCAGATCAACGCGAACGTGCAGCACTTCATCGAGGATTGTCCTCGCGCTTGCTCTGAAGCCGTGGCCCGTCATTTCCTCTCGGCCGATCTCCATCGAGCGCATTGCGACAAGGATGGCATTGTCAGACATAGGCCGTTTGCTGCTTCGCGCAGAGGGAAAGGCATACCTCCCGTGTCCCGTGAGCGGATGTAGTTCGCGCAGGACCGCAACAGCCTGCCGGCTTAGAGGAACGATGTGCTCTTGATGCGTCTTGCTGGTTGTATAGCGCCACTCTGCCTTGTCTAGATCGATGTGAGGCCATTCTGCCTTTCGCAGTTCCCCGGGCCGAACAAACACGAGCGGGGCCAGCCTCAGAGCGCAGCGCACCGGGAGTGTGCCGCTATAGACATCAAGCGCCCGCAGAATCTTTGCTAGTTGCTCAGGTTCGGTCGCTGCCGCGAAGTGACCACCCTTGAGGGGCGGCAACGCGCCGCGCAGATCCCGAGAAGGATCGCGTTCACATCTGGCTGTAGCGATTCCGTAACGAAAGACTTGCCCGCATGTGCTCAAAGCGCGATGCGCGGTATCCAGAGCGCCCCGCGCCTCAATCCTCCGCATGACGGTCAACAACTCAGGCGCGTTTATTTCTGAAACTGGACGATCCCCGATCCACGTAAAGATATCTCGTTCAAAGAGGCTTAGGACCCGCTCAGAATGGCCCACAACCCAACCTGGAGACCGCTTGGCAAGCCACTCTCGCGCCACCGCTTCAAAGCTGTTTGCAGTCTTGTCCGCCGCCGCCAATTTCTCCGTCTTGCGGTTCTGGCTTGGGTCCACGCCACTCTTCAGCAGCTTGCGTGCGTCGTCGCAGCGGTCACGGGCATCTGCAAGGGGTACATCTGGGTAAACCCCAAGGGACAGCCGTTTTTCCTTACCGCTAAATCGGTACTTCAGCCTCCACCACTTTCCGCCAGCAGGGGAAATTTCGAGATAGAGTCCGCGCTGATCGAACAGGCGAATCGGCTTTTCTCCCGGTCTGGTTTTGCGAATTTTCGTATCGGTCAATGGCATCAGGGCAAACTCCCGGGAGAAATGGGGGCAACTGCTTGGAGCAGTGTCCCAGCTGCCCCTAAATATGCCCCCAGTGGCCCACAGATGTCAATGGGCGCAGTTGGATGTCAGTGGATGATTTACCCGTTGAAAACAGGTAACTTACTTTTGCTGTCTGGACGATCTCGGACTTTCTTGGATGTGATTTTGGTAGGCGAGACAGGGATCGAACCTGTAACCCCCGGCTTAGAAGGCCGGTGCTCTATCCAATTGAGCTACTCGCCCGCGGTTGGGGGCAAGGCCACTAGTCCATTGTAGCGATCAACGGCGAGCTCTAAGCACAGCCTGCCAGGAAGCATACGCCGAAGACAGTCTCTGCTCCGCAACCGGCGGCGTAAAGGGTAAGTCCGTATCCAGGGTTGACTCGATACTTGCTGGACGGACGACCAGGTCTAAGCGTGCGTTTGAAAGGCCAGGCCTCGCAAGATGTCCTATGAGGGCCGCGCACCCACATCTCGTGAAACTCAAATGAAGCGAATTTGTCCCGGGTCGCGATTGGAGGATGTCGATGTAAGAGGCAACTCCCGCGTGCGCACTCCGCAGCCAGCGAGCTCAAATTCATCGGATCGATCTCGGGCTGTCGGAGAGCTTCCACACATCGCACTTAGACGTGAATACGGACGACGCTCCGCATTCAAGTTGAGCAGAGCCTCCCGCAAGGCAGGATGGTCAGCGCCTCGTTAAAGCCTCGATCGCGGACGGGATTGCAGCGCAGATCGACAAAGCCCTCCCACGGAACCGTCGATGCGAGGGAAGATCGGCGCCAATCTCGATAGCCCAATCCGCTTCCATTTGCGTGCTCAAGCAAGAAGCCAGAGAAGAGTCATCTCTGCCCACCGGCCATCGTCGTCAGCTGTGCCGGGGCGAGAAATGCGCAGTGGCCGCCGTGCTCGTGTTTCGACGTAATGTGACCTTCGGGTTTTCGATGAACGCAGAACGAGTAGAAGGAAGCATCCGGATAAACGGATCGTCGATCGAATGAACGATGAGAGTGGGGACCCGAAAGCGCGTCGCGTACTGCGAACTTGCGACGCCGAAATAGTAATCGTCGGCATCCGCAAATCCGCCATACCGCGCCACGATGTGTTCGTCGAACAACCGCATACTGCGAATCTTGTCGAGTACTGCGGTTGAGTAGATTTCCGGAAATAGAGCGGCCTTTGCGACGAACTCGCGCCGAGCATCGAACGCAGAAAGTGCCATTCATACACGCGATTCTGCGGCTCGTGCAACGCGGCAGAAGAAACAGCGAGATCCATCAGCGGCGAGATGCCGACACGGCCTTGAGTTGAGGCGGGGCGGTGCCTAGCTACTTCGCCGGCATACTTCAGAACGAGATTTGCCGCCCATCGAATAGCCGATGAGTGCAACGGATTCAACGTGCTGGTCCGCAACAATGTCGGTCGAAGACTGCGGCCACGTCTTCCGAGCGGCCGGAATGGTAAATGGTTGGCGCAGAGCTCGTCCGTTCCGCCGCAGCTGCGCATATTCATGCGGACGACGTTGAAGCCGGCGGCCAACGCGCGCGCGTGTGTTGCCCAGCACATACTGCGAGTTGACGAGCCCTCGAGCCCGTGAATGATGACGATCGTGAGGCGCTCGCTGTCGCACTTCCGGCGGCTGCCAGTGGCAATGGCAGAGAACAGAAGCTGGGGCCATATCCCGCCACCGGTCCTTCGACTTCAACCAGTAAAGGTTCCGGCTCAGGGAGCGACAGCTTGCCGGGAAGAAAGTTACCGGCCAGGGTCTGCAGTGCCCATTGCGCAGAAACCGGCGTGGCGTGAAGTCAGTCGAGCCAGGAAACGTGCGTCGCCTCAGCGGCAGATAATGTCCGCGCTCATGCGCTGCGCAACCTTCGCGGACTTCCACGGCCCGAAGCGCGCCAGTTGGTTCGTCTTCATGCTTGAAATAGGCAAATACATCGCCCTGCCTCGCTTGCAATTTTAGACTTTCGCGAATCGCCGCCAGGTCGATCGCCGAATAATCCGTCTTTCGCAGACGATATGTTTTGAATGGCGCAGTAATTTCGGCGGGTGTACTCAACTCGTCGCTTTCTGCAATGCAGAGCGCCGCGGAATGCTCGCGGAGCAGGGCGTAAATCGCGCTTAGCGAACCAGGACTGATGACGGAATTCGAAGCTTATGCGAAAACCGCATTTGCTGCGCGTCTTTCAGGAAGTCGGCGAGCCGCTCGGCATCGGCCTTCATATTCGGCGGCAATTGAAAAAGAATGACTCCCAGGCGGCCCGCTCTCCCAACGGAGGCGATGGAGTTCGCGAACCTATCCAGAGCCTCGCGGCAGTTCTTCAATCGAAGGATATGCGTAATACGCTGGGGTGCCTTAAAGGAAAATCGGAAATCATCGCCGGTTGCGGCAAGCCAGGATTGCACCGTGGCTTCGGAAGGCAGGCTGCGAAAGGTATAGTTAACTTCAACCGAGTTCAGGCGGGTTGCGTAATACTCAAGAAACTTTTTTGCGGGGACGGATGGCGGATAAAACTCTGGTTTCCAGCTTGGATATGCCCAGCCTGAGCAGCCTATGAAAATATCGCCGGGTCGCATTGCGTCCTTTGTCCTGGTGACCACACGGGGCTGAAGCAGTCAACGGACGATGTACCGCTGGCTTATTGGGGCGGCTAGTGGGGGTCGAACCCACGACATCCGGTGCCACAGACCGGCGTTCTGCCTCTGAACTATAGCCGCCGTACAGTATGTGATTGTAGCATTTACAGCGGTGCGGGCGCACCCTCATCGACTGCCTGCGCCACGGCATCCTAAGGGTAGAGCGAGTCATATGACACAGCCAGCGAAACCCGAGGTTCTGCCGCCTGAAAGCAACACATTGAATGCACGAATGAGGATTGGCAGCAACTGGTTTGCGGATGAAAATCTCGACCTGCTGGCGCATCTACTCGACGACTGGTTTCGGCTTCCCGGGAACCTCGATACGTTTCGGTCTGGATGGAATCATCGGGCTCATTCCGGGACTGGGAGACATACTTGCTGGACTCGCCTCGTGCATCATCATCGTCGCAGCATGGTTTCGCGGCGTCCCCTATGTTGGTCTGGTGCGGATGGTGGTGAATGTCGGGGTGGATGTGCTGGTAGGGGCGATCCCGATCGCGGGCGATGCCTTTGACATTGCGTGGAAGGCGAACCGGCGCAACTACGCTCTCATGACGCGCCACTTGCGCCAGCCGCGCAGACACACCTGGAAAGACTACGTGTTTCTGCTTTGCATGGCGATCGCACTGCTCACAATTTTCATTCTCCCCGTAATCGTGATCCTGTGGCTGGCGGGCTGGTTGCTGCGGCATGCATGAATCGAGGATGGGGCGAGGCAGCACCGTAGTCTGCGATACAATTTCAGGAGTCGGGGCGTAGCGCAGTCTGGTAGCGCATCTGCTTTGGGAGCAGAGGGTCGGGGGTTCGAATCCCTCCGCCCCGACCATGCTAAGACTTTAAAATTTAGATAGATATGGTGATTTAACCTAGGCTACCTGTCGTCTCCAGCTACAGCGCAGACGATTGTGCAGATATCAGACCGGACTGCTCCCCTAAAGTGAATCTGATTGGACTTCGACACCTTTATTCGATGGAGAGGGTCGATGGCCAAAGAGTGGGGGTACTCGATGGAGTATCGGGAGCGAGCAGTGCGGCGCACGAACTGGGCGAGAAGATCAACCAGTTGGGCGCGTGAGCCGACTACACCGGACGAATTTTTACAGTGATCTTGGGCACCTGGAACGAAAGCCGGTAGGATTTAGACTACTGACCCAATGCCTCTTCCCGCGAACTCAAAACTGGGGCCTTACGAGATCAAGTCCGTGCTCGGAGTCGGGGGCATGGGCGAAGTGTATCGCGCCCACGACACCCGGCTGAATCGTGATGTTGCGATCAAGGTTCTTCGCGAAGAGGATACAACCGCCGAGAGCCGAAGCCGCTTCGAGCGTGAAGCGCACGCTGTTGCCGCACTCAACCACGCCAATATTGTTGCCGTTTACGACTTCGGCATTGAGGGCGGTCAACAGTACATCGTCAGCGAGCTTGTTGAGGGAGACTCGCTACGCTCTCTGCTCACAGGGAAGCCTGTTGCAATCCGCAAACTCCTGGACATCGCGGTGCAGGTGGCAGACGGCCTGGCCGCAGCGCATACCGCCGGCTTCGTCCACCGCGACCTGAAGCCGGAAAACATCATGCTTGCCAGGGATGGCCGGGTGAAGATATTGGATTTCGGTTTGGCGCGGCAAGGAAAGGCGCCCGGCTCAGACAGCGGCTCCAGCACAAATCCTGACATGACCGCGGCCTTTGCCTCCCACGGCGCCGACTCAAAAAACATTACTCAGGCTGGGGCAATCCTTGGGACCGCCAGTTACATGAGTCCGGAGCAGGCTCTGGGCATGCGAATCGATTTCCGCTCCGATCAGTTCTCCTTCGGGCTGATTCTTTACGAGCTGGCTTCGGGAAAGCAGGCCTTTGAAAAGGCGAGCAGCATCGAGACCATGGCGGCTATTGTGCGCGAGGAAGCTCCGCCGATGGACGAAAAGGCGCCGCCCCCACTGCGCTGGATCATCGATGGCTGCCTGGCCAAGGAGCCGGAACAACGGTATGAATCGACACGCGATCTTTTTCGGGATCTGCGCAACCTCCGTGACCACCTTTCCGAGGCCTACACGAGCGGGGCATTTGTTCCTGTTCCAGCGAAAGCAAAGTCACGCAATTGGAAGATTCCCGCTGCGCTGGGTGCGTGTGCGGTGCTCGGGCCAATCCTGACGTATCTCGCCGTACCGCGTGGCCAGAACATCGGCAATTATGGATACACGCCCTTCGCCACAGATGCGAACAGCGCGGTCTGGTCTCCTGATGGGAAGGCCATCGCTTATTCGACCAAGGTAAATGGTATTTATCAGGTCTTTCTCCGCTATCTCAACTCGCCAGTACCAATTCAGCTGACTCATGAGAAGCACACGGTTCAACCGTTCGGATGGTCGAGCGACAGGAGCCACCTCATCCTGAGGGAGTTTACCGACAATAAAGAGTCGCCCTACGACAAGCTTTACTCTGTCGCAACTGTCGGCGGTGAACTCGAATTCATTATGGACTTTGACTGCGATGCCTGCGACCTATCGCGCGATGGCAAGGTGTTTGCCACGCTCAGGAAGGGCAAGAATAACGAGTATAACGTTGATGTATCCGATCCGGTGGGCTCGCCCATGCGGCCCTATATGCCGGCGCCATTCGCATCGAAGGAGATTTACAACGTCCCCCACCTTTACTTTTCACCCGATGGGAAGCAAATTCTGCTCTTTCGTGCCGGAGACAACGACAAGGACGAAGCGTGGCTTCTACCCTACCCGGCGGGAAGCAAGGCGCCGCAGAGCATCCTTAAGACGCTGCCAGCAATCCAGTACACGCCAAGCTTCTCCTGGATGCCGGACAACCGGCATATCGTAGTATCGCTGACCGCGGATCAGAACGCTCCCACGCACTTATGGATGGCGGACATCGAATCCAATAACCTGACGCCATTGACGACAGGAACTGCGGCCGAGGCGTCTCCTGTGGCTTCTCCGGACGGGAAGAGTCTGCTTTACGCCCAGGAGACGAACAACCTGGACGTGGTCTCGATTTCGCTCGAAGACGGTGCTGCGAAAACGCTCATCAGTACGGCCCGCGAAGAAAGCATGGCAGCCTGGTCCGCTAAACAGGAGAAGCTGGCGTGGGTCACAAATCGAAGCGGTCCATACGAAATATGGGTTCATCTGCCCGATGGTAGTGACCGTCCCGCAGTAACAGCGGCGGATTTTCCAGCGGGAACCAATCGAGGGTTCATGAACCCGGCCCTTTCATCCGATGGTGACCGTCTCATCTACACCAGAATCGATGATGCCGGAGCCACCCGTCTGTGGATCTCCTCCCTCGCCGGCGGTTCTCCTGTTCGTCTCACGAACGCAGACCATGACTCGGAATACGGCGGATCATGGTCGCCGGACGGCAGCCGGTTTGCTTACCTGCAAATCCGGGATGGCAAGCAATCGCTGGCGACGGTGAAAACCAGCGGAAACGCAACGCCCGTCGCGCTGAAAGATTTGGGGCAGGGATATTTTCTTCCCGACTGGTCTCCGACCGGAGAGTGGATCACCTACCGTGACGACAAGGGCTGGAGCTTGATTTCACCCGACGGCAAAGCCTCGAAGTTTCTTGCCAAGCTCGAGTCCGATTACCTCGTGTTTTCAAAAGACGGGAAGCTACTTTACGGCATTCAGACTGGGGATACTGAGGCCGAGCAGGACCGTGCAACCTTGTTTTCCCTCGATCCTGAGACCCTGAAACAGAAGGTCATCAAAGAGCTGGGAAAGGATTTCCGGCCATCATCCACCTGGATTCCTGGCATCCGTTTCAGTCGTTCGCCTGATGGGAAGAGCTTCGTCTACTGCACCGTCAAGGAAAGGATTGATCTTTGGATGCTGCAGGGTTACCGGCAGCCCGGCTGGTCGGGTCAAATCGCCGACATCCTGAAATAAACCAGGGACCTTAAGATCCTGAAGCTGCATAGGCTTCTGGAAACAGCGTCGTAACGCGGTTCATTCCTTACTGCATCACAGCGGCAGACTAAGAAACAGAAGAAGGGGATTATGAACCGGGGTCAGGCTTACGCTTCGATGAGCTGACCTTGAGGAGTTATGTGAACTTCTGTCCCATTAAATCGTTTGAGCGAGAATCCTTTGAAGTCCTCGGTGAAAGTACAAGCCAAGTCCTGAAGAACCGAAATGCCGACATTCTCTCCCATGTTGAGTCCAGCAATGCTGTCCGACCTGTAGTGGATTCCAGCCCAATCCCTCCCCATGGAGACGTTGAACGCAAGTTTGTCGATTTCGTCGTTGATTGTTGGGAAATAGTCTGACGTAGGTTTGAGCGACAAGCCATCCGCGCTCGGCTCGACGCATGCCGGCAGAAGCATAGCTCCGTCAAAACACGCCTTGAGTACTACAGAGCAGGCTCCGGCGATGGCCGCATGACCGGCCGGATAAGAAGGATGGAAGGGACACCCCTCCGGATAGGCCTGTGGAAGAAGGTATGAACCTGTCTGCTGGAACACTGCGTCGACAGCTTCGGAGTGAAGCAGCGACTCGTGGACCGGATATTTTCTAACGTTCATTCGAGTCTGATGGATGAGTCCTCCCAAGGCTTCCGGGCGGAGTTTGCGATGCACCATCCATTTCTGACAATAAGTGGCTTTAAGGGCTGCAGTGGTTACTCGTCCGATCCAGTCGACCGCCTCTGCAGGGCCGAACGTGACAAAGCCCTCTTCGACTGTTGAATATCGATAGGGATTGTTGCTGCTTTTGAACTGATTGCAGTTAAGCATGGACTTAGCGTTTGCATTGATCAGGATAAGTGCAGCGCCGAGATAAGCCTGATAGGCAAAGTCATAGTGGACGTATTCCGCGAGATCGCGGCCATTCCAGAGGTAACGGGGCGTCGGGTCATAGTTTGCAGCAAGCCATGGCGGAAATCCCAACTGGATTTGTGACCACTCATTGAGTACGGTCATAAAATCGCTGCCCCTCAGCGGCACATTGTACTTTTGATCAATGTGTCCGGCTCCATAAGGAATCGGCTTGAGGAGAAATTGGGAGACATATGGCCCTGTCAGGTCTCCTTTCGTTGGACCGCGAAACACAGAAGAAGGAGTAGCTCCGAGATGTTTCGCTGCTTGCATGACTATAGGAGACGTTGCATAGTCTGCAAAGGGAACGTCCCGGCAGAGTGCCTGCCAGTAAAGTTCCGCAGTTTCAGGGGCAGCCTCCGCCGTGGCAATCGAAGGAGCCGGCGGGATATCAAATGTGTGGGGGTCGCCACCCTCCAGGTGGAATGTAAACGCGGACTGAGGGTTGCTGAGCCTATGGCCGCCCGCTCTCGGGATACGTTCAAAGTCGGCGAATTTTGCCTGAACTCATTGCAGCAAGGAGCGCGTCGTAAGCCTTCGGGTCAACCTCTCCATATCGGTTTTGTGGCAGACCCTTTGCGAAACACGCGATCCGGTTGGGGAGAGCGTTCTCGTCTGCATTGGAGTTCATGGATGCAATCGGGCGCAAGCTTTGAGCGAGAGCAGTACGATTTCGCACATCCAGCGCAGCCTGGAGCCGAACATCCTTCGCTTCAGCCGTCAGGGTGTTTCCCGGGGCAAAGGGGCGCAAGAACCTCGGCAGGGGCACCGCAGCCAGCGCTCCCGCGAAGAACTTTCTTCGACTCACGACCGACAGCATCAGTAGAGCCTTTCTGGATTGACTTCATCCGTTGTGGAGAACCTGTCGGCAAGTCTTACTCGGAACCTCGCGCATGAGAATGAAGTGAATACCCCTCTACTTGCTCAAATGCGTGGCCTACGATCATACGATCCCACATAAGACTATCTACAATTCCTCTCGTCTTTCAAGGAATAATTCTGATCCAGGCACGAGACGAGATAGACACTGCTTAGCCCAGGCGAGCTTCTAATCGGCCAAGCCGACTGGACACCCGATGGTGACCAAAAGCGCCAAATATCAAGCAAACAGGTAACAAACCTGTGTTACCCCATATTCGCGAGTTCAGGAAACGGCTCTTTAACGCTCACCAACTCAACCTTCACTGTCACCTCGTCTGGGACTGCGGTTGCGGGAACGATTCAGATCGCAGCAAGCGATTTACGGGCAAGCTTCGTGCCCAACGCGCCTCTCAGTCCATCTACGCTCTATTGCGTTAAGAGTGACCAATGCAGTGCTTGATCTGGAGGGGGCATCGACGTCCAATTTCCAGGCCAGTTTAAGACGGGCACTCAGTAACACCGGACGCGAGATCACCGGAAAAGCCCCACCCTGGCACGTCAGGCCTCTGACTTTTCGAGAACTCCGACAGTCTGCCCTTCGCTGTAAGGCAAGCCTTCATTCATCGGAGAAGTTTCGCTGTCCCTGGATTCGAAAGGCTGCAGATGGCGCGAAGGATCAGGCCACTCGGCGGCAAGGCGAGTCAGTTTCTTGGTTTCCTCACAAGACACATGATCCGGTCCGAAAAGGCAAGAGGTAGCAGTGCGCCAAAGCAGCTTCAAGTCCGTCCAGAACGTAGCACCGCGCATGTATTCCTGATCAAGCTGGGCTTTTTTGGGTTTAATGCAGATTTCGTAAAAAGCATCAAGCTGGTCGGGATGAACAACGGAAAGTATCTCCTCTTCATTGCGGAATATCAGCGTCGCCATTCCGGTGATGCCGGGACGATACTGCAGGTCCAGCCCTTCGTGATGTGGCAGTTTCGGGCGTGGCCCGACCAGACTCATGTTGCCTCTCAGCACATTCCAGAACTGCGGCAGCTCGTCAAGTTTATGACGGCGCAGAAAAATGCCAATGGGCGTAATCCGGGCATCGCCAGTTATCGTAATCGCTGGCCCGGGAGAATTCTCTACTCGCATCGAGCGAAATTTATAGAGCGTAAATTCTTCCCGGTTACGGCCTGCCCGGCGTTGCCGGAAGAGTGCTGGACCAGGAGAACTCATGCGCACGAGCAGCATGATCAGCAATATTGCCGGAAGCAAAGCGAAAAGGGCGATTGCCCCAACCACTATGTCCAGGCAGCGACGGGCGCCAGACACGACCCATGGATTGGCGTTCGAGAGCTCCTCCGCAGCATCCAACTCGGGACTACAGGAAGCCGGCTGGACGGTTGCCTCTAGATAACGATCCTGCACTGGCAGTGGGAATTCTGCTGCAGGTAGAGTGTGGGGGACATCCGCCGTGTCAACAAAAAGGGGCTTTGCGATCGAATGTGTGCTCATTGCGACAAAGTATCCCGGGAAGCCGAGAATTTACAAACTCAGAACTGTGTAACCGAAGGTGTTTATTCCTTGATAACTAGTGGATTCCCAAATGATAAACAGAGATGTCCGGAGTTCGGTGTGGTTGTCAGTATATCCGAGAGAAAGGAGGTTTGAATTAAATTCCATCAATACACTCTTTCACGACTACAAATCATCCATACACTTTGCCGGGCTACAAATGGATGAGTAGCGTAACGGTTGTCATGTTGGCTCCATGTGTTTGTATGGATGATGTGCCGGAAATTTGTGGCGACAAGAGCCGTGATATCCTGCTGATGGCAAGCCACTTACTCTAGAAATATCAGGAGCCCCCATAACCTGCGGAACCGGATGACCTGAAGCCAGAATCCGCAGGCTACTGGCTGTATGTTGAAGCGAACCCTCTCTCTCTTTGTGCTGCCGCTATTCGCATTCAGTCTGCATGCGCAGGATCAATCTACTGGTGGCTCCGGGAATACTAGCCAACAACAGTATGGCACCGTGGACTGTTCTGACCCGCTTTTGGCCGGCTCCTCGCAATGCACGCAGGAAAATCAGGAGCGGGACTATGGCCTGCAGCCCAGGAATCAAAACGGAGTTCCTGGAACCGCGCCGACGGGACAGTTCCCAGGAAACGGCACTTACAGAGACAATGGATCCCTCACCTCGCAAACTCAGAACCGGAACCAGGCGCTGCGAAACATCCTTCCGCCTGAGCCGCTCACGGAATTCCAGAAATTTGTGGCCTCAAGTACCGGGCAGGTGCTGCCGATATTTGGCGCGGATTTATTTCGCAATGTTCCGTCCACTTTTGCTCCACTCGACATGACGCCGGTACCGCCGGACTATGTGATCGGTCCGGGCGATGAGTTGCGAATCCGCGTCTGGGGGCAGATCAACTTCAATGCTGATCTTCGCGTTGATCGTTCGGGTGCGATTTATCTGCCGCAGGTCGGTGAAATTCACGTCGCGGGATTGCCATTTTCCGGGCTTGACGGGCACCTGCGGACATCGATTGGCCGGGTTTACAGGAATTTCGATCTCACGGCGGACGTCGGCCAGATTCGTGCCATCCAGGTGTACCTTGCCGGCCAGGCTCGGCGAGCCGGAGTCTACACCGTCAGCTCTCTGAGTACTCTGGTGGATGCCCTCTTCGTCAGCGGCGGACCCTCGCTTGAGGGTTCGATGCGTCATGTTCAGCTGAAACGCAATGACGCGGTGGTAACCGATTTTGACTTGTATGCCTTTATCGCTCATGGCGACAAGGCCAAGGACGTGAAATTGCTTTCCGGCGATGTCATCTTCATTCCGCCAGCCGGTCCCCTCATTGCCGTAACGGGAAGCGTACGAAAGCCGGCGATTTATGAATTACGCGAAGGGGAGACGATCGGCGCCGCAGTAAACAATGCTGGAGGAGTTTCAACGGTGGCCTCCGATGCGCGCATCTCCATCGACCGCACCTCGGATCACCGCGACCGGCTGGCAATGGAAGTCGCCATGGATACAAAAGGCCTGGCCACGCCTCTTGCCGGCGGTGATATTCTCCGCGTTTTAGCGATTGTGCCGAGATACGAAAAGACAGTAACACTGCGTGGCAACACGGCGAACCCGGGCCACTTTGCCTGGCATACGGGGATGCGTCTAAGCGACCTGATTCCGGATCGTGACTCCCTGATCACTCGCGACTACTGGTGGAGGAGGGCACAGCTGGGATTGCCGTCTCCGGAATTTGAGCCGGTGCCAGCCTTCTCAAGTATGCGGCAGCCATCGGTGCCGGTGGAACTACCCAGGCGCCAGTTCCAGCAGTCGCAGCGTGGTACAAACACCCCCAGCTCATCGTCTGATGCTCAGTCCCAAGCGCAAGAGCAGACAGACGCAAACGGGTCCTATCCTGCTGGGCAGCAGCCTTTAGATCCGCGCAGTCTGCAGGCGAATCAGCGGGCAAGTAGTTCGTCCCTTGCTGCGCAGCAGTCTCAAGTTCAGACGCAAAATACTCCAGGTCAAGCTGAACGCACGGATGTCCGCATCAGCTCGCCGGAAATAGACTGGAATTACGCAGTTATCGAGAGGCTGGACCACGACACGCTGAAGACCTCGCTCATTCCTTTCGATCTTGGCAAGTTGGTGATGCAACATGATCCGTCACAGAATTTTGAGTTGCAACCCGGCGATGTCGTGTCCGTTTTTTCGCAGGCTGATATCCACGTTCCGCTTGCGGAGCAGACAAAGTATGTCCGGCTTGAAGGGGAGTTTGTCCACGCCGGCATCTACAGTGTGAAGCCGGGAGAAAAACTACGCGAGCTGGTTCAGCTGGCGGGAGGCTTCAGCCCCAATGCCTATCTCTTCGGATCGGAATTCACCCGTGAGTCGACTCGTGTGGTGCAGCAGGCCAGGATCGATGAATATGTTCAGAATCTCGAGCTTCAGATAACACGAGGAGGCCTGGCTCAGGCAACTTCGGCAGTGGCGTCATCTCAGGATCTTGCCAGCAGTTCTGCGGCACAGGCCAGTGAACGCGATCTTATTACGCGGCTGCGGGAGATCCGCGCCACGGGCCGGATCGTGTTGGAATTCAATCCTGTGAGCGCAGGTCAGGATATCGTGCCCGACATCGCGCTCGAGGATGGCGACCGCTTTGTCGTGCCTCCGGTTCCTGCCACGGTCAACGTGGTAGGCGCGGTGTATGATCAAAATTCATTTTTGTATCAGAAGGCAAGGCCCAGTGGCGCTTATCTCCATCTGGCTGGAGGCCCGGACCGTGATGCGGATACGAAGCATATGTTCATCATCCGTGCAGATGGCTCGGTGGCGAGCAAGGAATCCGCCAACGGACTCTGGGGCAACGAGTTCAATCAGCTGAAAATGAATCCAGGCGATACGATCGTGGTTCCGGAGAAGACCTTCAAGCCTTCGGCGCTGCGAGGCGTTATCGAGTGGTCGCAACTGTTCTCGCAATTCGCGCTGGGGGCGGCGTCGATCGCTGTGATTTCGAAGTAAGGAGCCGAAAGCTTCCGCGCTCGATTGAGACACCCGATTGGAATCCAGATGACGATTGAGACCGACATCCCGCACCAAAGGGCAGGGAACTCCGATGAGTCTGCCCCCCTGATCCAGAATCGCGAGGATGAGATTTCGCCGCTGGATACTCTCATTGTCCTCGCGGAGCACAAAGGATTCATCCTTTGCGTGACACTCATTTGCGGCGCTCTGGGCCTGCTCATCGCGCTGATTCTGCCCAGCCGGTATACGGCGCTGGCTACTGTCTTGCCGCCTCAGCAAAGCGCTTCTCTGGGAGCGGGGCTCGCGTCTCAGCTGGGCAGCCTGGGAGCGGTGGCGTCGCTGGCCGGCCACGATCTGAACCTCAAAAATCCGAACGATATGTACGTGGCATTATTCCGCAGCCGGACAGTTGAAGATGCCATGATTCAGCGTTTTGGGCTGCGGGAGGGCAAGGAGAAATCAGTCTCTATTGCACGGAAGAGATTTGAAAGCAACTTTGCCGCAGATGGAAGCGGCAAGGATGGTCTCATCCATATTACCGTTCAGGACGGGGATCCAAAGCGCGCGGCCGAAATGGCGAACGCCTGGATTGAGCAGTTCCGGACACTCACGCAGACTCTCGCCATCGGCGAAGCGTCACAACGAAGATTGTTTTTCGAACGGCAGTTAGAGCAGGCAAAGGACAACCTAGCCAGCGCGGAGGAGTCGCTGAAGGAAACGCAGCAGGCGACGGGCATGATTCAGTTGGATAGCCAGGCGCGCGCCTTGATTGAGTCAGCAGTTACCTTACGCGCCCAGATTGCCGCGAAGGAAGTTCAGTTGCAAGCCATGCGTACCTATGCCACTAACGAAAATTCGAACGTGGTGGAAATGCAACAGGAATTGGAGGGACTGCGTAGTCAACTTGCCAGGCTGGGTGGTTCGGAAGACAGCTCGAGTGCCGGACTTATCCTGCCGAAAGGCAATGTGCCGAAAGCCGGAGTGGAATACGTTCGCAAGCTGCGCGACGTGAAGTATTACGAAACCATCTTCGACATTCTGGCCCGTCAATTTGAAATTGCAAAGCTGGATGAGGCGAAGCAGGGGTCCATGGTTCAGGTGGTCGATCCCGCGATTCCACCGGATCAGAAATCGTCCCCCAGACGCCGTTTGATTACGGTGGGGGCTACCGTCGTCGGTTTCATCCTCGGAGTATTTCTCGCGCTCCTGAGGGCAGCTTTGGCTCGCATGGAAGGGGATCCAGTTAAAGCAGGAAGGCTCGCGCTGCTAATGGAAGCAATGCGCATACGGAAGGCGTCAGCCGCCTGAGTCTGCACTGCAATACTGATTCCGAAGATTCTTTCTGGCAGATTCAAGCATGACTGGATCATGAACCGGGGATTCGGTGTGAAGCTATGCCAGGAGATTGCATCGTTCATTACAGCGAAGATGAAAGTACATTCTAAAAGAGGAGTCGAGGCCGGGAGCGTAACAACGGCCTTTCAAGCGGGCAGGAAGGGGAATCTTCTCCTGCATCCGCTCACTCTGTTCGTATCTGTCTGGACGTTGTCCCTCTTGTTATATGCGATGCATCTGAGCGATCTCCTGACCTTTAGCACAGGTCAGGTAACTCGAATTGTTCAGTGGATCGTGATTCCTTACATCGTTACCTTTTTTATTTTTCAAACTCTCTGCTCTTTATCCCCAAAGAGGGCGGTGATAGCCACCGGTCCCGGTATTCCAGAGCGTGAATATCTAACTTCAATTGAAGCCGGACTTCGTAAGTGGTTTTTATGTTGGTGTGTCCTCTCTTTTGTTGAAGTTGTTTTTAGCGGCGGCCTTCCCATCCTATGGCTGATTCGCGGCAGCTCAAAGGACTACAGTACTTTCGGGCTTCCAGTTCTACATGTCTTTCTGAGCTCGCTGCTTGCTGTTCTCGCGCTTTCTGAATTCGGCATCTTTATTAAGCTAGGCGGCAAGCGCCGCCTGCTCATTCCGGCCTGCTTAGTACTGTGGTCTGTTGCGTCCGTCTCTCGAGGCATTATGATCGCCGCACTTCTCCAGTGGGGCGTTCTTTGGTTGTTCTTAAGAGGGGCCCGTATACGTACCCTTTTAAAGGTCGGAGCGGTCGGGATTGTCATAATCTATATCTTTGGATACATCGGTGATCTGCGGTCAGGAGGAGAGGCGTTTCGAACGCTCGCGCAGCCCTCTTGGAATTATCCTGCGTGGTTACCGTCAGGTTTTCTATGGTTTTATATTTATTTCACTACTCCCCTGGGGAATCTAGTAAACACGAGCCTGCAGACTACACCGCTGAATAGCTTTCTTTTCCCTAACACGCTCTATTTCCTGTTTCCGACGATCATCAGGAATGTAATTTATGGCAAAGCTGCGTATGGAACAGGCGGGAATCTAGTAACCGAGAGTTTTAACGTAAGCACTGCCTACATTGGGCCATTCAGCGACTACGGATATTTGGGGATGGTCTTTCTGAGCGCCGCCCTGGCGATTCTTGCCGCTTTTTATTGGCGCAAGAGAAGAACGTTTCGAGACGGACTGATGTACACCATCATTGCTCAATGTCTGGTGCTTAGCATCTTCTGGAATTTCCTGTTCTACATGCCATATTTAAGCCAGGCCTTCTGGGTATATTTCCTGTTTCGGACCCCCGCCTTATCGGATAAAGAGAAACCTGTGCATATGCTGCGTCCCGGCTTGAGTAATATTTCCGAAGGTTCAGGCTGAGCATCAGGTGTCACACCAGCGTATCTTTCAGCATGCTATGCCATCCCTGGGAATACAAACGATAGCGGGAAGATTCACCCGCGATTCTTACCCATCGGCTGATCCGCTTCTCAGGTAATTCTGCGCGGAAGCTCATGTGCTGGCGCTTTTCTGTGATCCGCCGGCATAACTCCGGTTCGCATAGGTTGGGATGTTTACGCGCGTATTCCAGCAGTACTTCGAATTGCCGTTCGATCATGGAGTACTCCCGCATGCCTGTCGCCCTCGCCCGCTGAAGCCGCGCCGCCGCTGATTGGCCGGGCAAGCCCACCTGCTGTGATCCGTGAATCCGGTACCGGATGAGCGGCTTCGCAACCGCGCGCAGCTTTGAGCACAAAACGAGCATCCATGCCATCCAGCCGTCATGAACCCATTCCTCCGGAAATGGCAGCATCTGAGCGCGCAGGCTCGATCGGAAGATCAAGGTCGCGCCGGTGACTACATTGCATTTCAACAGTACGGAAATGGCGTTATCCCTTTCCGAAGCCCGGCCAGATCCCCATCTGCTACCGCTGAAGCGGTTCGCGCTCCATAAGCTTCCGCCTGTCAGACTTGAATCCCCGTCCATGAGCAACCCATCGGAGAAGGCGCCTCCGGCATCGTTGTCGAGTAGCTCAGCCCGCAACGTTTCCAGCTTCGCCGCGCTCCACCAGTCGTCCTGGTCGCATAACGCGATGAACTCTCCACGGCAGAGCCGTATAGCCTGGTCGAAGTTCCTGGTAGACCCAAGATTTGTCTCGTTCCTGCATATGCGCACCGGGAACTCTGCACGGCGCGCAAAGTTCTCCAACCGAGCCAATGTGTCATCCTGTGAGCCATCGTCGCATACCACTAGCTCCGCCGGCTGGCACGTCTGGGATGCGATGCTCTCCAACTGCTCGATTAAATATCGCGAGCCGTTATATGTGCACAACGCCACGGAAATGGAGCCGGCGCCAAGGGAGCCATCTTCCGAATCCCCCGCCATCACGCCTCCATTGAGACTTCGAACACTCTTGCCCTCGCGGCACCATGTCGTACGAAGAATGGTCCCATTGAAAAGAGTAGCTGCGGACCATTTCGAATCACTCGATCCAGATCTGCGCAACGACCAGGTCGCGCCGGAAGGTCAGTGTTACATGCCATCGTATACCTGTTTCGTAGCCTCAAGGTACGCTCTTCCCCATCTCTGGCATGGTTCGAGGTGGCAGCCTTCGCCCCATTCGTTCCAGGCATTGATGAAGATCCAGCGGTGCCCTTCGTTATCGAGACGGGACCTCTCGACAGCCTCTCGAAGCCATGTTTCATACTGATCTGGCGTAGAGCCCCTCAGCATGAACGCTCCTCGCTCACGGCGTGCTGAGTTGTCCCACATGGGAGTAACACACTCAAAGCTACGATACGGCGGTGGGGAAGTGGCTTTCCAATTTTTGTAAAGATCGCGATAGGCATAGACTCTGCCGCTGCGCTTTCGGCTGCGCAGGGCATGCAGGCCACGAATCAGCATAGAGGGGTGAAAGCTAAAACCATGTGGCTGGAAACGCACAGCTGCATCGAAACCCATATTCGTAGAATCTTGAGGGGTGTGGACAAAGTTGCTTTCTACATTCACGAGGAAGAGATCTCCCAGGCCGGCCTTCCTGACCTCAGCCCGCCAGGTCTCAGCAGTCTGCGCAGGATCCGGCAAGAGTTCGATGCGATAGATGAGGACGAGTGGTTTTCCTTCGATCCTGATGTAGCGCGGGTCCTCTAATGTGCGAATCATGTGTTGAATGTGCGCGGCATCGTCTTCAGAGGAATAATGCTGTTCGAGCAATATGTTTTTGGTGTTGCCCTCCCATTTCCTCGTCCAGTTCTCATTGGCCCAGCAGATGCAAAAAGGGAATTCGGGCTTACCTGTCGCCATCACCTCGTCGAGAGGCCGTTCGAGGATGCGTCTCCCGTTGAACCAATAGTGGTAGTAGCAAAAGCCGTAGATCCCATACTGTCGCGCGAGGTCGGCCTGAGCTTCGCGCACTTCGGGCACTCGCAAATCGTAAAATCCCAGATCAGCCGGTAGATGAGGCTGATAGTGTCCGCGAAATCGCGGCCGCGCTTTTGCGACGTTGGTCCACTCGGTGAATCCCTTGCCCCACCATTCATCGTTGTAGGGAGTGGGATAGAACTGCGGAAGGTAAAAGGCGATAAATCGGGGAGAATTCAAGGCCGTGCTTCGCACTGGAAGCGTCTTGTCCGTGGCAGTCGCGATCATTGCTCCGATAGTATCCTTCGTACTTCGATGGTCTGAGGAATAATGATGCAGCCCACATAGGCGCAGATTGTTCCCGACACAATTCCGACCAGTCCGAATGCCCGCCCCAGGAAAACAGAGGCTATGACATTCACGACGGCTCCAATCCCAGAGTAAATCGCCTGGCCTTTCACTCGCCCTGCCGCCCCCAAAAGGCACGACTCGCACCAGCACAACACGACCAGGCAACTCCATATCGCCATGGCGACGACCAGGCCATGCGAAGGCACAGCCGCCGGACCTGCCCAAAGCGCGATAAATCGCCTGGCGATCAGCACCAGGATTGCCACGATGACCAATGTAGAGCCGACGGCAAACTTCACATTGTAGCGATATGTTTTTCGAATCCATGCGAAGTCACGCCGCGCGAATGCATCGGCATAGGCTGGCCACAGCGTCGGAATGGAAACCACCTGGAGCAAAGACGAATACGAGAATAGCCTCCAGGTGACGCTGTATGGGGTAACCTCGCGAGCACCCAGAACCTGGGCGATGATCAGATTGTCTGTCTGGAGCAGAATGACTCCGGCAATCTGGACCGCAAAGAAGGGAAGTCCGGTATTCAGCAACTCGCTCAAGTGCTCACGGGGAATGCTCCGCAATACAGGCGTCAACCAGTCAAAATGCCTGTAGAGCCAGGCCGTGCTCAGCGCTCCAACCAGCAACACAGATCCTGAGAAGGCCAACACCAACCCAGGCAGACCGAGGCGCAGGCGCGTGGCAACCACCAGAAGCAGCAGGCCAAGAATGCTCCCCGCCGAGCTCCAGTAGTTGGCCAGCGTCACCTTCTGGCAGGCGCTCAGAATTTTAGGCGTAATCGAAAACGGAAAACTTCCCAGAAACACGATAAGAGCGAAAGCAGCTGCCAGATTTATCTCCCCGCGATTCAAGGAACTCTTGGCGCCCAGCAAAGTTGGCCAGGAGATAAACCGCCACGCAATGCTCACACCCAATCCGAGCGCCAGAGCAAGGGCTGTCATCGTCGCATACGCGGCATTCACGCGGAGTTTCGCAGCAGTGAAGTCCTTATGCGCAAGAGCTTCGGCAACT
Organism: uncultured Acidobacteriota bacterium; assembly: GCA_963735555.1. Classification (GTDB taxonomy): domain Bacteria; phylum Acidobacteriota; class Terriglobia; order Terriglobales; family Acidobacteriaceae; genus Silvibacterium. The sequence continues at coordinate 38,016 of CAVTLP010000007.1, read as the reverse complement.
CTGTTTATGGCTGTGTTGCCGATACCCAGATCGAAGACTGTCAACCATGCAAGGATTGAGGTAAGGGTGATCCAGACACCGTAACGCTCGGCTCCGAGATAACGGACTGTTAAGGGAACGGCGATAAAGCTGGTAACGACACTTACACCCTTCCCTGCCACCGCGGTAGAAATCCCTTTCAGGATTTGCGCATAGCTGTGACCAGGGGCCGTCTCGTCCTCTCTGCGTCCTAACATAGCGCGGAGCCTGGTGAAGTAGTGCCTGCCTCTATTCATCAAGATCTTCACTGGGGATCACGATACAGAGCCGCACACGTTCTCTTTCGGCAGGCCTTTCAGATGAGAGGACACGAGTTTGGGAGGGAGAGTAGCTGATGCCGTATGCAACCGTCAGCATTGGATCGAATGAGTTCAGTATATCCTCACACCGAAGGCGAAGCGTAGCGACGAAAGCTATTAGTCGAGGAAGGAAGCTACTGCTAAGCCCGGCTCAAAACAACCACCAATGCAGACTGGTCAATCGTCTTAAACCCGAGTCCTGCGAGCTTTGACAGAAGGGTCTGAACCTTTTCCTTTCCAATCATGTGAGGATGTACCTCCAGGATGATCAGCTCCGCTCGGCGCAGTGCTTCCGGTTCTCGCATCACTAGTTCGTACTCCTGGCCTTCGATGTCGCAGATCAGAGCGTACGTTTCGAATTGCTCCTCGACAAGGATTTGCCTTAGCTGGGTTGCGGGGACCGTAACCGGCGGCTCGCGGCTTCCATCGTGATGCAGCGAATTCCCCCAGAAGTCAATCAGAGGGCTAAATGTAACGGTATCTGAATCATATGCCAAAGCCCGATTCACGATCTTGAACGAGCAGTTGTTTGCGTCTCTATTCGACTTCAACCGAGGAATCACCAGCGGATTTGCTTCCAGCACGACATGCGCTTTGGAATCCTGCAGCATCTTGTTCGTAATGCAGGCGACGACACCAATGCAGCCTCCCAACTCAACTACTGGCCACTCCCGACGGATATACCGGCGCGCAGCACTCCTCTCCGGCTGCTCGTACCCTCCGGTGAGTAGTTCGAGTTTCATCCGAGTATCGGGGAGGTCGCGTAATGGAAATCGACAGCCATCCAGCGCCACGGTTCTATCGCGGCCCCGGACATAGATCTCGACTTTCAGCTTGACCATGTTGTAGACAAGCCCGCTGAAATCGCTTATCCCTTTTTTCCTGAGCAGCCGATATGCCGCGCGCAGGTTTCGTGTCACGATGCCACCAAGATGTTCTTCCAGACTATTTCTTCCAGGGTATTTTCTATCAGCGTCTCACAATCGACGCTGATAGGGAATCCCGGACGCGGCTAGGGCTGCCTTGTCCTGGAAGCCTCCCACCACCGCGATGCAAGATTCCCGACCAGGTTCAGGCGCCATCGTGCCATCTGCGCCACGGAGGCGTGATGCTCCGCCGTGGCGTTGCCGCTGTGTCTTCGATACTGGACCAGGGGTTCACCAAGATAAGCAACCTTACCGAAGATGGTGTGCAGCAAGCCGATCCACTGGTCATGCATCGGTGTTCCCGCCGGAAACGGCAAACAATATTCAAGCGACGATCGTCGGAAGGCCAACGTACAGCCCAAAAAAGTATTTCTCGCAATATTTGCCAGCAACCCGGGCCGCCAAGGCCGCATCACTGCCCACGAGGGCGCGTAAATCCGGCCCGTTTCGTCGATAAGCTGCGCATCGCTATGCACCAGGGTCACCGATGCGTTTTCGGCAAAAACTCCGCGGATGCGCTCCACCTTCGCTGGCAGCCAGCGGTCGTCCTGGTCGCACAACAGCAGAATCTCTCCCTTCGCCAGGGCCAGGGCCCGCTCAAAGGTGCGGATTGCGCCTAGATTCCGCGCGTTCTGGTGGATCCGAACGTTGGCCAGTCGCGATTCTCTCGCAGCGCGCTCCAGGATTTCCATCGTGCTGTCGCTTGACGCGTCGTCCACCACTACCAACTCATCTCCAGGCCCTAATTGCAGCAGCACTGTTCCGATCTGCTCGGCCAAAAATTGCGCGCCGTTCCAGGTAGCCAGGCAAACACTCACACTGGTTCCGCTGCCTGTTTTGCCAGCCCCCATGTTGGACTTCTCTTCAGTGATGATTGACCGATCCCTCATCCCGCAATGTGCGCGGCCGCAGAAGCAAGGGTTCGCCCTCCCGGCTTGCTCAACCCTCCTCCTCTGCGACTGCCGCTATCCCTGCATCAAGAGACATCATATCGCCATGAATCCGTGGTCTCTCGGCGGTGTTCGCAATTTCGCGCTCTCCTAAGTTGTTATTCTTGTCCTCGGGCGTGTCCGGGTTCTCCCATAGATGTTTGATTTGCGCTGAGTTGCCAGAACGTCCCTGCTACTGGAGGTATCGTTGCCAGCCCGCGTGACCGTAAGTATTGTCCTCTATGGCCATCCGGCGGAGGAGGTACGCAACCTGATCGAGCACCTTGCCGCCGACCGGGCAGTTGCAAGCTGGGTCGTTGTCAATAACGGCGGCGCGGACGAAGCTTGCACTCTGGCTGCCGCCTTGGGCGGTCTTAGCCTGTCTCCCGGCCGCAACATCGGCTTCGGTGCTGCCCACAATTTTGCCATGCGTGCCCTGGCTACCTCAGACGCGCCATACCATGTCATTCTCAATCCTGACATACGGTTAGAGACCGGCACTCTTGCCAGCCTTGCAACCGTCATGGATTCGCTACCGGAAGTGGGTCTCGTCATGCCTCAGGTGCTCTATCCTGATGGCTCTATACAGTTCCTTTGCAAGCTGCTGCCCACGCCGCTGGATCTGGTGCTACGCAGGTTTGCACCGGGAGTCGTCAAGCGCGCCGCCCGCAACCACATTGCGACCTTCGATCTGAGAGAGTTCGATTACAAATCGACCGTATCTGTGCCCTCTCTGTCCGGGTGTTTCATGTTTACGAGACGTACCGTGCTCGAAGCCGTGGACGGCTTCGATGAGCGCTTCTTTCTGTACATGGAAGATATTGATCTCTGCCGGCGCATCGCGGCCCGATCAGAACTCCGGTATTGGCCGGAAGTGACTGTCACGCACGAACACCAGATGGAGTCCTACAAGAGCCTTCGGGTCCTTCTGCTCCACCTTCGGTCAGCCGTCGCCTACTTCAACAAATGGGGATGGTTTTTCGATCCCATGCGGAAAGAAGCCAATCGTGCGGCGATTGCCCACCTCCGGGAAAAAGGCTATAAGGTGTAACCAGCCATCAACAGCGCCGGCAGCCTAAGTCGCTCTTCTGGGTGACATGTCTCATCCTGCCCCTTGCTTCTTTCATGGGTTTTAGTTCACTATTACGATCAGCAAGCCCGCCTGTTTCCAGGTGAACAGCTCGTACTGTCGCCCCCCTCGCTCTCCTGTCTGTTCTCGGCCCCCGGTGTCTACCCCACGGCGTGGTTGGAGAGAAATTTGAGATGACAAGCAAATGGAATGCCCTGATTTGTGCTCTATTGACGGCCGGAGCGATGAGCTGGAGTTCCGCTCGTGGTCAGATGGCCGCCAACGCTCTGCGTGAAACCACAATCAGATCCCAGGCAGTCGCGGATATCCCGCCAACCCAGTCGCGCATTGTTGCGCCTATCGATGAAACGAAGATGTTTCTGCTGCGCGGGAACACCCACCCGTTGGCGCGACCTGAATTCGACCTTGGCCGGGTCGATCCCCAGCTTCCTCTGGAGCGCATGCAACTGGTCTTACGCAGAAGCGCAGAGCAGGAGGCGGCCCTCGAGAAATTCATGGAGGAGCAGCAAGACCCCAAATCTCCCAACTTCCACCACTGGCTCACTCCTGAAGAGTTCGGGAAACTATACGGACCTTCCGACGATGACATTGCCGCGGTCACAAGTTGGCTACAAAACCATGGCTTCCAGATCTATCTCGTCACCAAGGGCCGTGTCACCATTGAATTCTCCGGCACAGCCGCCCAAGTCGACCAGACCTTCCACACGGAGATCCACCGCTATCTTGTCAACGGCATCGACCACATCGCGAACGACCGCGACCCGGAGATTCCCCAGGCGCTGGCTCCGGTAATCACCGGAATCGCCTCTCTGCACAACTTCTTTCCGGTTCACGAGTCGGTTTTCGGCGGGTTCGTCAAGCGGGATCGGAAAACCGGAAAGATCACTCCGCTCGATAAAGGTTCCGATCACATATCACCCGAGCTCACCTATACCGATTCGCATAACCAGATACACAACGACGTCACGCCTTACGACTTTGCAACCATCTACAACGTGCGCCCTCTCTGGAATGCCGGTATTGACGGTACCGGTCAGACCATTGCGATCTCTGGCGTCAGCGACATTCTGCAATCCGACATCGACACCTTCCGGAGTTCCTTCGGATTGCCCGCGAGTACGATTCAGCAGACCATCAATGGAACGGATCCCGGCATCGTTGCTGGCGCCACGGTAGAAAATACCCTGGATGTCCAGTGGTCGGGAGCCGTTGCGAAGAACGCAAGCATCGTCCTGGTTGTGACCAAGACAACAACGACGACATATGGGGGGCAGCTATCCAACTCCTACATCGTCGACAACAAGGTCGCGACGGTCGCCAGCGGCAGCTATGGATCATGCGAAGCGGGACTCGGGACAGCGGGCAATGCCGCGCTCAACGCCATTTACCAGCAGGGAGCAGCGGAAGGCATCAGCATGTTCGACTCCGCCGGCGATCAGGGCTCTTCCGGTTGCGACAATTCCGACGCCACCCCTCCCAGCCCGGGAAAATATGGATTGCAGGTCAATGGCTGGGCCTCCAGCCCGTACGTAACGGCCGTTGGAGGAACCGACTTCGGCTACTACCCGTTGCAAAACACCAGCACGTATTGGAATTCCACCAATGACCCCACAACCGGGGCAACGGTCAAGGGCTATATCCCCGAGGTTCCCTGGGACGCGACTTGCACCAGCAAGTGGCTGCTGGCCGGAAGCACTAATTTCTCCACCTCATACGACATCTGTGCCTATGCGTCATACACCATCGCAGTCTTCGGCCTGGATAGAGTCACCGGAGGCAGCGGCGGCGTGAGCGCCTGCACAACCATCACCGGCGGCCAGCTCTCGACCTGCTCGGGAGGATATGACAAGCCCTCCTGGCAGCAGAGCCTCACTTTGCCCGACGGCAAACGCGACGTTCCCGATGTCTCTCTTTTCGCCGCCGGTGGCTGGGAGCCGACTAAGATCGACGGCAGCGCCTATCTGCTCTGCGTGGCCGCAAACTCGCCTGCGGGCTGCGATTATTCAGATTCCAGCTACATCATTTATCAGGAAGTCGGCGGCACATCAGTCTCCTCTCCGGCAATGGCGGGCATCATGGCCCTGGTGGTGCAAAAGATGGGTGGCAAAGCTCAGGGACTTGCCAACCCAACGCTGTACAGTCTTGCGGCTAAAGAGAATTTCGCGAACTGCGACACCAACTCGGTTGCCAAGGGCAACAACTGCGTTTTTTACGACGTCACCACGGGGACCAACGCCATGGTGTGCGTATACGGGTCGATCGACTGCTACACGCCGAGCGGATACGCGATCGGAATCGTCACCGGCTACAACTCAGCCACAGGCTACGACCTCACGACCGGCCTCGGCACGATCAACGCTTACAACCTGGTTAACGCCTGGTCTTCGGCCATCGCACAGTCGCCGACCGTGAGCACGAGCGGTTCATCGAATGTGACCAGCAATGGAGCTTCGGTGAGCGGGCAGGTCAACCCCAGCGGCTCCGACACCCAGGGTTGGTTCCAGTACGGAACGAGCAGTTCACTCTCCGGGGCAAGCTCCACCACCAAACAGGACCTTGGCTCCGGGACGAGCACTGTGGCAATCAACGCATCTTTGACTGGACTGAGCGGAAACACAACATATTACTTCCGGGCAGTGGCCTCTAACAGCGCCGGAACAGTGAACGGCTCCATTAGCAGCTTTACGACGTCTGCCACCACACAGCCGCCGACCGTGAGCACCGGCGGTTCAGCGAACGTGACCAGCAGTGGAGCCTCGGTGAGCGGGCAGGTCAACCCCAGCGGAACTGATACCCAGGGCTGGTTCCAGTACGGAACGAGCAGCACACTTTCCGGGGCCAGCTCCACCACCAAACAGGACCTTGGCTACGGAACGAGCACTGTGGCCCTCAACGCATCTTTGACCGGACTCAGCGGCGGTACTACCTACTACTTTCGGGCCGTGGCATCCAACAGCGCCGGGACGGTCAACGGGGCAATCAGCAGCTTCACTACCTCTGGCACCAAGTCTGCTTCCGGCCTGCAGTTCGTCGCGGTAACCCCCTGCCGTGTCGTGGACACACGCAACGCAACCGGTCCCTTCGGTGGTCCGGAGATGGGCGCGGGTACCAGCCGCACGTTCAATATTCCGCAGAGCGCCTGCAACATTCCTTCCACCGCTGTCGCCTACTCGCTCAACGTCACCGTAGTGCCTGGTGGGGCCCTGAATTACCTGACCATGTGGCCCGCCGGACAGGCGCAGCCCAACGTCTCAACGCTGAACTCCGACGGCCGCGTCAAGGCCAATGCCGCGATCACGCCCGCCGGCACCAATGGCGGGGTCAGCATCTTCGTCAGCAACGCGACTAACGTGATCCTCGACATCGACGGCTACTTCGTGCCTGCGGGAACCGCTTCGGCGCTGGCCTTCTATCCGGTCACGCCGTGCCGCGTTGTCGACACCCGCACCGCCACTGGCCCACTCGGAGGCCCGTCGCTAGGCGCCAACAGCAGCCGTGCCTTCCCGGTACAGTCCAGCAGCTGCGGCATCCCATCGACGGCCAAAGCTTACTCGCTCAACGTGACCGCCATTCCCCACAGCACGCTCAACTACCTGACCTCGTGGCCCACGGGCGAAACTCAGCCCAACGTCTCGACACTGAACTCCTCGACCGGAGCGGTCACGGCCAACGCCGCCATCGTGCCGGCAGGAACGAGCGGAGAGGTCTCCATCTTTGTCTCCGATGCCGCCGACGTTATTCTCGACATCAACGGCTACTTCGCGCCTCCGGCAAGTGGAGGCTTGTCTTTGTACACGGTCGCGCCCTGCCGGGTCATCGATACGCGCCAGATCTTCCCGCCCTTTCCTGGCACCCTGACAGTCAGCGTCCAAGGCAGCAGCTGCAGCCCACCCTCAACGGCCGCGGCCTACGTGCTCAATGCCACAGTTGTGCCTACTGGATCGTTCCCGTATCTAACTCTGTGGCCGGCAGGCGAGAGTCAGCCCTACGTATCAACGCTCAACGCCTACGATGGCGTCATCACCTCCAACATGGCCATCGTGCCCACAAATAACGGCGCCATTGATGCCTACTCTCCCGGTCCCGGAAATCTCATCCTCGATATATCCAGCTACTTCGCCCCGTGAGAGCTAAGTGGCAGATCGGAAAGATGAATCCCTTGCCGCAGAGGCCGCGCAACGCTTTCGCGTCAAAGCGACTACTGGGTGATGCCCAGCTCACTTAGCATAAAGGCGTATCTTCGGTCCTGCTCACGGATGCGATCATAACGTCCGCTGGATCCGCCGTGTCCACCATGCATATTGATAAAAAAGATCAATCGGTTCGGATCGGTTTTCAGCGCCCTGAGTTTGGCGACATACTTCGCCGGCTCCCAGTACATCACCTGTGAATCGTCGAAGGACGTCTGGACCAGAATTGCGGGATAATTTTTCGCCGCCACGTTGTCATAGGGCGAGTAGGTAAGCATATAGTCAAATGCGGCCTTCTGGTTTGGATTGCCCCACTCCTCATACTCGGACACGGTGAGGGGAAGCGTCGCATCGAGCATAGTGTTCATCACATCGACGAAAGGCACCTCGCACAGGACCACCTTAAAGAGATCCGGCCGAATGTTGGTGACGGCACCCATCAGCAAACCGCCTGCGCTCGCTCCCTCAATGCCGACATCTCCGCGCTTTCCATAACCCTGTGCCAGTAATCCATCCGTCACGTCGATGAAGTCGGTGAAGGTGTTTCGCTTGGTCATCATCTTGCCGGAGTCGTGCCATGCCTCGCCGAGCTCTCCCCCGCCGCGAATATGCGCCACAGTGGTCACGACACCCCGGTCCAATAGCGGCAGAAGCGTTGTCGAGAATGTGTCCGGAATGGTTATCCCATACGAGCCGTAGCCATAGACGAACAGCGGATTCTCCCCACGCTTGAATTTGTCTTTGCGATAAACCACGGTCACGGGAATCCCGACGCCGTCCTTTGCCGGTACAAAGAGACGCTCAACCGTGTATTGCGATTTGTCGAAGCCGCGGCACCTCCTGCTGCTTTCAGCAGGGTTGAAGTCTGCTTCTTTACGTCGTATTCAAAAGTCGAGCTCGGCGTGATCGGCGACTGATAGTTATAGCGAAATTTTTCGGTGTCCGACTCCGCATTGACAGCGGCGCTCAGAGAGTACGCCGGTTCCGGAACTTCCACCGCGTGAGTCTCCTTGTTCTTCAGCGTGACCACCTGCAGCACTGGCAGCCCTTTGACACGTTCTGTAACCACATAGAAAGTCTTGAATGCATCGACGTCCTCGATCGGAACTTCCGTGCGCGCGGCAATCAATTCGGTCCAGTGCGCTTTGCCCGGAGTCTCCGCCGGCGCGGTCACCAAGCGGTAGCTCGGGTCGGTGTCATTCACGCGAATATAGAAAACGCCATTGGCTTCGTCAGGGTAATAGCGAGTGCCCTCCTTTCGCGGCTCGATGATCTTCCAGTCGCCGTTCGGTGTGTCCGCCGCAAGGAATTTCACTTCGCTGGTCACATGACTCTCAGATTGCATCAACACATACTTGCCATCCCGCGTGCGACTGACGTAAACGTCATAGCGCTCGTCCTTTTCGTCGAAGACCAGTGGATCGGTGGCAGCATCGGTTCCAAGCGCATGCCGGTGGACCAGGTTGCTGCGCTTGGTCTGCGCATCCTCGGTGGAATAAAAGAGAGTCTTGTTGTCGGCCGCCCAGGTAACCGAATCGACGCGCTCCGCTGTGTCCGGCAGCACTTTGCCGGTGCGCAGGTCCTTCACGTGCAGCTTGTATTGGCGGAAGCCAACGTTGTCCGTCGTGATACGCAAGCAGATTCGAGTCGTCGCTCACCTGAACCGCACCGAGCGACATAAACTTCTCGCCTTTTGCGAGCTCATTCACATCGAGCATCACTTCCTCGGGCGCGGTAAGGGTTTCCTTCTTCCGGCACAGCACCGGGTACTGCTTGCCCTCTTCAGTGCGGGAGTAATACCAGTAGCCGTGTTTGCGGTAAGGCACCGACGTATCGGTCTGCTTGATGTGGCTGAGCGTCTCGCTATAGAGCTTTTCCGCAAAAGGCTTTTCATCGGCGGTCATCTGCTCAGCGTATGCATTTTCTGCTTCCAGGTACTGCCGTACCTGCGGATTGTTTCTCTCGCGAAGCCAGCCGTAATCATCGACCAGTACTGATCCATTGATCGGTTTTTCTGTATGGACCTTTTTCGCCACCGGAGGAGTGGGCAGGGAGGCACTCTGAGCGAATGCAGGTGCGGTTGTCAGCATCAATACAAGGCCAGGAATCAGTGGAAATCGCATGGAATGGATTGTATGACAGCTCCGGGCCGATGGTCGTTCTCATCCCCCGGGGTCAGTTACCTGAAAAGTCGCCGGGGTTGAATAAGTGACGGTTGCTCTATATACAAATGGAACAGGATGAATACCGACGAGGATTCCCGAATCCAGGAGGCGTTGAGCAGCGCCGCCCCTGCCATCCCCGGGGATCCCCGTCCGATCATCATTGTGGGTGCGGGCGGCATTGTGCATGACGCACATCTGCCGGCCTATCGCCGGGCACGGTTTCCTGTGGCTGCGCTTGTCGATGCTGACGCCGAGAAGGCCACACGGCTTGCACGCCAATTTGACGTGCCTTTCGCAGGAAGCTCCCTGGAAGAGGCAAGAGCCAAGGCACCGCCGGATAGCATTTTTGATATTGCTGTGCCGGCTGGCTCTATCTTAAAAATACTGCCGCAGTTGCCGGACGGCGCAGCCGTTCTGATTCAAAAACCGATGGGAAATACCCTCGCGGAGGCGGAACAGATTCTCACGCTGTGCCGAAGCAAGGGGCTTAACGCTGCTGTCAATTTCCAACTACGCTGGGCGCCTGTTATGGCGGCCGCGAGACGCATCACGGGTGCTGGCCTGCTTGGTGACCTGCACGACATGGAGGTGCACGTCAGCGTCTTTATGCCGTGGGATCTTTGGAGTTTCCTGGCGACGAGTCCACGCCTGGAGATCCTCTACCACAGCATCCACTACGTTGACCTGGTGAGATCATGGTTCGGCAATCCGCGGCGCGTCCTTGCAAAGACGCTGCGAAATCCGCAGACGCCAGATCTGGCAGCGACAAAAAGCGTCATTGTCATGGACTACAGCGATTGGAAGCGAGTCTACATTGCCACGAATCACGGGCATACCTTTCCGGACTCACAATGCAGCTATGTTCAGTGGGAAGGAACCGGAGGCGCTTTGCACGCAGTGATGGGAGTCAATCTCGACTATCCTGCCGGCAAGCCTGACACCCTTCGTTACGCAGCCCGAGGAAGTGCCTGGCGAACGTTGCCCACCGACGGCAATTGGTTTCCGGACGCATTCGCCGGATCGATGGGATCGCTGCAGTCGTATGTGGCTGGAGCAAGTGACACATTACCTACCAGCGTAGAAGATGCGATCGATACGATGCGTGTCGTGGAAGCTGCCTATCGGTCGAGTGAAAACGACGGGGTTGCCCTCGACGAGTTATAGAAAAAAGCCTGACTCTATTGCTGCGAGTTTATGGAATGGGCTCCATCGCGTCTATCGACGGCGGATGGACCGCCGCCTGAGTGACGTGCCCAATGCGTCGCCGAAGTATTGAGAGTAGATCCACAAGCAGCTTGCATGCTTTTGGCCCTCCATATAGGCTTGAGAACACTCAGAAACCATGGCCAAACGGATCGACGCCCACCATCATTTATGGCGCTACACAGCAGCGGAATATGGTTGGATAGACAACGCCATGCCGCAGTTGCAACGTGATTACACGCCGGCCGATCTGTCCAGGGTCATGAAGTCGGCCAGGATTGACGGCGCAATCGCGGTACAGGCCCGGCAGACTCTCGAAGAGACGTACGAGCTTCTTTCTCTCGCTGAAGTGCATTCGTATATCGAGGCCGTAGTGGGATGGGCTCCCATTGCCAGCAAAGATTTCCCCTCATACGTTGAAGACTTCGCGGCGCATCCCAAGCTGAGAGGACTGCGCCACGTTGTTCAGTCAGAGCCTGACGATGATTTCATCTTGGGCAGTGAATTCAATCGCGGCATCGATGCCATGCTTCCTGCAGGCCTCGTTTATGAAATTCTTATCTACGAGCGGCATTTGCCTCAGGCCACCAAATTTGTCGATGCGCATCCGAACCAGCTTTTCGTGGTCGATCACATCGCCAAGCCAAGAATTCGTGAACAAATCTTGTCGCCATGGAAGGAACGGATTCAGGAACTGGCGCGGCGAGAAAACGTCTTCTGTAAAGTTTCAGGAATGGCTACGGAAGCGGATTGGCACGCCTGGACGGAAGCCGAACTTCATCCTTATCTGGATACGGTATTCGACGCATTTGGAGCGGATCGCCTCATGATGGGCTCAGATTGGCCGGTGTGCCTGCTCGCCACGGAGTATGCACAATGGTTCGGCTTTCTTGACCGGTATACGGCCGCCTTGAGCGAACATGAGCGGGAGCAATTTTGCGGCGGGACAGCCAACCGAGCCTATCGTCTTACGGAGATTGTCGATAGCTTGCAAAAGGTGGCCAGCCAATGAAAGCCCTCGTCCTCAAGAATCCGGGTGAAGCTGTCATCCAGGCCGTTCCCGATATTGTGCGCGCTCCGGATCAGGTGCTGCTAAAAGTGCGGAGGGTAGGGTTTTGTGGCACTGATCTCAGCTCGTTTCGCGGCAAAAATCCCTTGATAACATACCCGCGTATCCTTGGCCATGAAGTGGCCGCCACGGTTGTGGAGGAGAGCAGACTGCGATCCGAACTGGTTCAAGGAACCAACGTCATGCTTTCGCCCTACTTCAGTTGCGGGAACTGCCCATCATGTCGCCGAAATCGCCCGAACGCTTGCCAGTCCAACCAAACGATGGGAGTACAGCGCGACGGCGCTCTCACGGAATTCATTCAGATGCCAGTGGACAAGATATTCCCGGCTAATCTTAGCATCACAGAACTCTGCATGGTGGAGCCTCTCACCGTTGGCTTCCACGCTGTTGCGCGCGGGAGAGTGACTGCTGAAGATACCGTTGCAGTGATTGGCTGTGGCGGGGTGGGTCTTGGCGCGGTTGCAGGAGCAGGCTTTCGCAAAGCCCGCACAATCGCAATCGATGTGGATGCGACCAAGCTCGAGATCGCAAAGAAAGCTGGCGCCGCGCACCTGATCAACACTGCAACGGAGCCGCTTGAGGACCGATTGCGTGACCTCACCGGCGGACGCGGTCCGGACGTCATCATTGAAGCGGTGGGCCGGCCCGCCACGTTTCGCGCGGCCGTCGAACAAGTCGCGTTTACTGGACGAGTGGTCTACATCGGCTATGCGAAGGAAGATGTTGCCTACGAAACGCGCTTCTTCGTGCAAAAAGAACTCGACATTCTGGGATCGCGCAACGCGCTGCCGGAGAATTTTCTGGAAGTGATTCGGATGCTGGAGGAGAAGCGCTTTCCAGTGTCGGAATACGTAACGACCACTGTTTCACTTGATGCTGCTCCAGAAATGTTGCGGCAATGGAGCGACAATCCTAACGATTTTACGAAGATTATGGTTCGGCTTGATTGAAAAACAGAGGTGTGGAGTAGAAAAAATGCTGACGCCCGTAAAAAGTAAAGCTCCCGCGAATATCAAGCCATCCCTTTTTCCCGTTGGCCAGATGGTACCGTTCTCGCTCGTCACCGTCTTGTTCTTCCTGTGGGGTGTTCCGAACAATCTAAACGACGTGCTCATCCGACAGTTCATGACGTCGTTTGCAATCACACGCTTTCAGGCCGGGCTGGTGCAGTCGGCCTTCTATCTCGGCTACTTCCTGCTGGCCATGCCCGCCGCCATGCTCATGCGCAGGGCTGGATATAAGACGGGCATCGTCACCGGGTTGGTCCTCTTCGGAACTGGAACCTTCCTTTTCTGGCCGGCCGCCATCGTTGATCGCTACGGTTTCTTTCTCCTCGCGCTTTTTGTGATTGCCAGCGGTCTGGCGTTTCTTGAGACTGCAGCGAATCCCTTCATTGCCGAGATTGGCGATGCCGAAAGCTCAGAGCAGCGCCTCAATTTTTCCCAGGCGTTCAATCCGATCGGAGCTATCAGCGGCGTTGCCATCGGAACCACCTTCATCTTTTCCGGCGTGGAGCTCACTCCAGCTCAGATCAGCGCGCTCAAAGCTTCGCATCAATATGCTGCATACCTGCAGAGCGAAACGCTTCGGGTGGTCAAGCCCTACGTCGTACTTGGGGCGGTGGCATTCATCCTTGCCGCGATCATCGCCAGTGTCCGGTTCCCCGAGACACGCAGCAGCTCCGCCACAGCGGGCAAGGGAAGCGGCGGCACCGCGGCTTCCCCATCTTTTGCGCCGCCCATTTTTCATGTTCTCCGTCGCGGCGCAATTCCTGTGCGTGGGTGCCCAGGTTGGGACGTGGAGCTACTTCATTCAATACGTACAGGATTATGCGCATCAGCCGGTGAAAATCGCGGGATACTTTCTGACCGGATCGCTGGCTGCGTTTGCCATAGGGCGCTTCGCATCGGCGTGGCTGATGCGGTTTGTGAATCCTGGAATACTCATGGGCATTTACGCTATGGCCAATGTGGTTCTCGTAACGATAGGAGTTACACAGCCGGGATGGATTGGGATGTGGGGAATTTTCCTCACCAGTTTCTTTATGTCCCTAATGTTTCCGACCATCTTTGCAATGGGCCTTCGCGGGCTAGGCGAGGACACGAAGCTCGGCGGCTCGCTACTGGTAATGTCGATTGTCGGAGGAGCGGTGCTTACGCCATTGATGGGTCTGATCTCCTCTCGAAGCCTGGCATTTGCTTACCTGGTACCTCTGGGCTGCTACGTGGTCATTATGGTGTATTCATTCGTGGGAGCGAGAGCTTTCAAGAATCAGGAACTTTCCGCCTAAGATTCAATGGAGAATTCATGCTGAAGACCGGCATTCTGAATCCCGCGATCAATTCGCTTCTCAGCCGCGCACGACATACAAACACGCTGGTCATCGCCGATCGAGGGTTTCCATTCTGGCCAGAGATCGAGACCGTAGATATATCGCTGGTTGACGACATCCCGCGTGTCCTGGATGTTCTTCAAGCGATTCGCCGGAATTTCGTCGTCGGCTCTGCGTTCATGGCCGAGGAATTCCGGCTTGCTAACCCGCAAGCGATGCAGGAAACCTACTTCAGCGCGCTTTCGGGAATTTCAGTCACGTTTGAACCGCACATTGTGTTCAAGAAGCATGTACCCCGGGCAATCGGACTGATTCGCACGGGGGACACGACGCAGTACGCCAACATCATCCTCGAATCCGCGTAGTACGGGGATCGTGGACATTGGATCGTCTGCCTGTCTACCGGGCTGTCGCGGCTTCCGCTGGCGTCTCTGTGCCACGCGTCTTCTTGCGTCCAAACGCGCCGAGCATGGTCTGAAGAATTACGTAAAGCGCAGGGATAAAGAACAGATTCAGCACGGTAGAAAGAAGCATGCCTCCAACAATCGTTGTACCCACTGACCGCCGGCCGAACGCGCCCGCCCCCGTAGCGAAGTAGAGCGGCATGACGCCCAGGATAAAGGCGAACGAGGTCATCAGAATGGGCCGTAGCCGCAATTCAGCCGCTTCAATCGCGGCATCGACGATCGACTTGCCCTGCTCTCGAATTTGCTCCGCGAATTCCACGATCAGGATGGAGTTTTTCGCCGAAAGGCCGATCAGCATCACCAGTCCAATCTGGCAGTAGACATCATTAGCCAGGCCGCGGAGCGTTACAGCGCCTAACGCGCCCAGCACGGCCGTTGGCACCGCCAGAAGAATAATGAAGGGCAGTGCGAAACTTTCATACTGCGCCGACAACGTGAGATAGACCACCAGGATGCCCAGCCCAAAGATAAGAATAGCTTTTCCACTTGATTCGATTTCTTCGAGCGACAGCCCTGTCCATGAGTAGGTCATGCCCTGGATCATGTTTTGTTTCGCGAGATCCTCCATGGCCTTCAATCCTTCGCTGGAACTGTAACCGGGAGCAGCTGCCCCATCGATCTCAGCAGAACGGAAGAGGTTGTGATGGGAGATCACCTGCGGTCCTGAGGCCTGTTCGATCGTCACCAGGTTGTCGAGTGAGATCATCTGTCCTGAGTCGGATCGCACATAGAACTTCCGCAGATCGCCGGGCGTCATGCGGGAAGTCTGATCCGCCTGTACGTATACCCTGTATGACCGGTTGTTGAAGTCGAAGTCGTTCACATATTGCGATCCCATGAATACGCCCAGGGTGGAGCTGACCTGGCTGATCGAAACGCCGATTGCCTTTGCCTTCTCGCGATCGATCGCGACCAATAGTTGGGGATCATTGGCGGTGTAGCTCGTATAGAGGTTGACGAGGTCTTTTCGTTGGCGGCTCGCCCCTATGATCTGGTGAGCCACGCGGTCCAGATCGGCCAGGGTGTTGCGGCCAAGGTCCTGCAACTCAAACTGGAAGCCTCCGAAGGATCCGATGCCTTGAATAGCTGGCGGTTCGAAGGCCACTACCAAACCTCCAGGCACGCCGAATAGTTGGGGTGAGAGTTTCGCCAGAATATCTCCTGCCGAATGGCCTTTACCCTTCTTCGTGCGGATCTCTACAGCTTTCAACGGAACAAAAATGAGCCCGTAATTCGAGGCGCTTCCCCCGCTCAGGCTGAAGCCCATCACGGCAAATGTTCCGAAGACATCGTCGTTCTTCCTGATGATTTCGACGGCCTTCTCGGCGACACTGCTCGTGTAACTCAGCGAAGCGCCTGAGGGGGCCTGAACGATGCAAATCAAGTAGTTCTGATCTTCCGACGGCACAAATGCTGTAGGCACGACCCTGTAGAGATAGACAGTCGAGGCCAATGCTCCTGCAAATAGCAACAACACCAGATAGCGGAATCTCAGCACGTGATGGGTAACTGTCCCATAAATCTGCGTGGTTCTCTGAATCGCGCGATCAATCAAGCCAAATAGTCCGTGCTTTACCTTTTCGCCCCGCAGAAACAGGGCTGCCAGGGCAGGTGAAAGGGTAAGCGCGTTAAAGGCCGAGATGGCTATTGCAAAGGCAATCGTAAGGGCAAATTGCCGATAAAGAATACCCGTGGTTCCGGGAAAGAACGATACGGGCACGAAGACCGAAATCAGCACGAGCGAGGTCGCGATAACCGCGCTCGTCACTTCTGACATGGCTACCGATGTTGCCGTGCGCGGGTCAGAGCTGTCCTCATTCATATGCCGTTGCACATTCTCGATGACGACAATGGCGTCGTCCACCACCAGGCCGGTGGCCAGCGTGATGCCGAACATAGTGAGGGAGTTGATCGAGAAACCAAATGTCTTAATGAATGCAAAGGTGCCGATCAGCGATACCGGAATCGTAATCGCGGGAATAATCGTTGCTCGCCAATCGAGCAGGAAGAGGAAAATGACAACGATGACGATGATGATCGCCTCGCCGAGCGTTCCTACAACCTCACGGATCGAATCGCCGACGACCGTCGTAGTATCGAACGGGATGACATATTGGAAATCTGGCGGGAATGACTTGGCCAGCTGATCCAGAGTAGCCTTTGCATCGCGGTCGACCTGCAATGCGTTGGCGTTGCTCAATTGCTGAACGCCGACGCCGACGGCATCCTGGCCGTTATAACGAAGATCAGTGGAGTAGGATTCAGCTCCAAGTTGCGCACGGCCGACGTCTTTGAGCAGAACGATGCCGGCAGAAGTGTTCTTGATAACGATGTTGTTGAATTGAACAGGATCGGTAAGGCGGCCAACCACGCGCACCGGAATTTGATACGCCTGCTTCTGATCTGCGGGAGGCTGGCCCACCTGACCGGCGGGAATCTCAACGTTCTGTTCCGAGAGTGCATTGATTACGTCGACGGTGGTAAGGCTTCGGGCCGCAAGCTTTGCCGGATCCAGCCAGATCCGCATCGCATACTTGCGTTCGCCAAAGATGAGGACATCGCCCACGCCGGGAACTCGCTTGAGCGCGTCTTTGACATAAACGTCGATATAGTTGCTGATGAAGAGATCGGAATAGCTCTTATGTGGCGAGATAAATGCCGCTGCGAAAACGAAGTTTGAGTTCGCTTTCGTGATGGTGACGCCCGTGCTGTTGACGGCTTGGGGAAGGCGGCCCTGGGCAGATGCAACGCGATTCTGTACATCGACCGCTGCGATATTCAGGTCGTAGTTAGTGCGGAAGGTTGTGGTGATGGAGCTGGTGCCATCGGTCGAACTGGCCGAGTCGATGTAGCGCATGCCCTCGACGCCATTAATTTGCTCTTCCAGCGGAATCGTTACGGCAGACTCGACGACCTGCGCGTTTGCACCTACATAGTTGCTCGTGACCGTAACCTGCGGCGGCGCCAGTTGCGGATAGAGAGAAATCGGTAATGTTGGAATCATTACAGCGCCCGCAAGAATGATCAGCAGAGCGCATACGGTTGCGAACACCGGCCGGTGAATAAAAAAGTCAACCAAGAGAGCCTACCTGTCTGTTGTCATGCCACGCCACTTGCCCACGCTGCGAACGTCATTGGTGAATCTCCTGCGCATCTCTATCCCAGAGGTTGAACAGGCATTCCATCCACAAGAAATTGTGTTCCGGAGACGATGACCTTGTCTCCATTCTGCAATCCGCCCAGCACTGCATAGTTGTTGCCAACCGGATCACCCAGCTCGATCGGCAGCTGGTGAGCAAAGAATTTCCCACCTTTATTCTGAGCCACGTAAACGAATGTCTGGCCCCCGAGCCGTGTCACAGCCAGCACCGGAACCACAGGAATTGGAGTGGTTTTCCAGATAACGCGCGCTTTTACAAGCTGAGCCGTGCGCAGCATGACCTGGGGGGAGTGCACCGACGCCTTAGCTAGAATGCCTTGCAGTTGGTTATCTACCTGAGGCGAAAGAAAATCGATCGAGGTGTGCTCGAGAAACTGCTCGTTGTTATCGAGAATGTCCACTCCAAGCCCACTGCGCACCTCGGCAGCGCGCTCGGTAGGTATGTAAATGTAGGCCTCGAGGTCCTTGTTTTCGTCCACCGTCGTCAGCAAGGTCGTTGCGGAGACATAATCACCCAGACGCACCGGGATATCTCCTACGATGCCGTCAAATGGCGCACGTATCTTGTAATAGTCCAGTTGCTTTTCCTGAGAAACCCGCGAGGCTACAGCCGCCTCATAGTCGGCCTTAGAATTTTCATAGGCCTGCTCGGCCTGGTCGCGGGTGTCGCGGCTGGTTACTCCGCCGTCAAAGAGCGCTCGCTGTCTCTCCACCTCAGTCTGGTTATATTTGTAGACCGCCAGCTTCTGCCTCTCGGTCCCAACCTGCGCCGCCAGCGTTGCTTCCTGTTTGGCAGGATCGATCACCATCAGCAGCTGACCTCGCAGCACGCGATCGCCCGAGTGAACAAGGATCTGCGTTAGATTGCCGTCTACCTGTGGATTCAGGGTTGCCGACCGGCGCGACTTGATCGTCGCAACATATTCATCCGACTGCGGAACAGGCGAGGACGCAACCGTCATCGTCTGCACGGGGAGTGCCTGCGGCGCGGGTGCAGCTATCGCCGCCTTGTGGCACGCACTCAAACCCAATGCAACAAGAAGGGAAGAACTAGACAAGAAGCAAAGACCAAGCTTGCTTTTCAAATGGAGATCCTCGATGTTTCATTCCGGCGTGACCGGTATTTCCAAATTTCGCTCAGGGAGTTACGCCTTCAGTTCGAAGGCGGAGTATGCCCGGCGCTTCGTTCTTTGAACTCTAAACGGTCGAACACTCGTCAGGACTGCATTTGAACTATTGATTCATTTGCGTCGCGAAGGCTTCACGAAATCTTCGCAGTGGCCATTCGATTTGTCCCCGGCGGTGCAAGGCCATCGAAAATCATGACCGATAGATCTCTATGAAGAATACGAGGTTTGCGGGTTGAGGTTCAAAATTTGCCCGGGAAACATGCCCTAATTCACGAGCTTTTCTGCAATTTTGCAGACCAGATCTGGCCCGGGACGAGCTAACCGCTTTTGACACTCCCCTACCCAGTTGATACATTCGAAATGGTAATTCCTGTCAAGCGTGTGTGTCCGTCCACGCCGAATAAGCGTCCCCGTCGTCTAGCCCGGCCTAGGACACCGCCCTTTCACGGCGATAACACGGGTTCAAATCCCGTCGGGGACGCCAACAATTACAACAACTTAGAAGTGCTCATCCGAGAGCCGTCAAGAAGCGGGGACCCTGCGGGGACTAACGCTGAGGCACTCGGGGGTACTTGCGGCATCACTCCGTCGAAGACCGCGTCCAGCTTTCCGACCGCACTGGCCATGTATTGCGGGGACAGGTGAGTGTATCTCTGCGTCATCCGTGGGGTCTTGTGCCCGAGGGAATTTGCCAACGGCGTAGAGGTCAACGCCCTTCATCACCAGCCAGCTTGCAGCGGTGTGTCGCAGGGAATGAAATGAAGCATCGTGAATGCCGAGCTTGGCGAAAATACGCCGGGTGTAGACGGTGAGCTGTTGCGCGTCAACTCCGGTAAGCACCAGATCACCCGGAGCACCCTGGGGGAGACTGGAGAGTACCTGTATTGACAAATCGCTCAAGACCAGGACGCGTAGGCTGCCGTTTTTCGTCTCCCGAAGATAGAGTCGACGGTTCGGCAAGTCCACATCTAGCCAGCGTAAGGCTAGCAATTCTCCGCGTCGCATGCCGGTAAATGCTGCGAGAGCCATCGGAGCGCGCATCCACTCCGGTGCGGCTTCCAAGGCGGCCTTCAGTTCTATGGGCGAAAGGTAGCGCGTGCGGCCTTCCGGCAATCGGGGCAGCTTGGCACCCTGCGCCGCATTCTGATGCAGCAGTTCCCATTCAACCGCCAATTTGAGTGCATGTTTGAGCGTGGTGACTTCCTTCTGAATTGTCCCGGGCGCTACCGTCTCGGAGCGTGAGGTAATGAACTCTGCACAGACTGCCGACTGATGTCCTTTGCCCGCATCGGCAGATTCGTTTTGAGCGTTTCAAGAATGCCGTCCAATCTCTCAAATGTTGTGGGACGCAGCCGTGTTTTTTGATGCCTCTTATACCGCGCTAGTGTAGTGCGTCACGCAGATGGGCAGTTAAGCAGAGTTGCCTTTCCGCGTTTGACCTTCTCCAGGATATCTGTGGCTTTGGCTGTCCAGATGAAGGGTTTGGGTTGGCAGTTGTGCTGTTGGATGTAGTCGAAGATGCTGGTCTGAAGCTGTTCGACGCTGGTGAAGACGCCGCGCCGGAGTTGGTTTTCGGTCAGGTCGCGGAAGAAGCGTTCTACCATGTTGAGCCAACTGCTGGAGGTGGGCGTGAAGTGGAAGTGGAAGCGCGGATGCCGTGCGGCCCATGCGAGCACGTGGGGATGCTTGTGTGTGGCGTAGTTGTCGACGATGAGATGAAGTTGCTTTTCCTTCGGGGTCTGGCGGTCGATCAGACGCAGGAACCTGAGCCACTCCTGATGGCGGTGGCGCTCCATGCAGGTGGCCATCACCGTGCCATCGAGCGTGTTCAGCGCGGCAAACAGCGTGGTCGTGCCGTAGCGCTTGTAGTCGTGGGTCATGGTCTGTGCGCGGCCTTTTTTCATGGGCAGGCCCGGCTGGGTGCGGTCCAGCGCCTGAATCTGGCTCTTCTCGTCGAGCGAGAGCACCAGCGCGTGCTCGGGCGGATTCAAGTAGAGACCCACGACATCTTCGAGCTTCTCGGCGAAGCGGGGATCGTTGCTCAGTTTGAAGGTATGCACGCGATGCGGCTTCAGGCCGTGCGCGCGCCAGATACGCCGCACGCTGGCTTCGCTGATGCCCACCGCCCGAGCCATGGTGCGCGTCGACCAGTGCGTCCGGTGAGAGGGCTTCTGCTGCGTGGTCTTCTCGATGACGGCCAGCACCGTCTGCGCAGAGATCGCCGGCGTGCGCCCAGGCCGGGGAGCATCGCGCTCCAACCCAGCCGCACCCTCCTTGAGAAATCGCGCCCGCCAGCGAGCTGCCGTGCGTGGCACCATGCCCAGCCGTTCGGCAATCTCCAGGTCCGTATAGCCATCCGCGGCCAGAAGTACGATCCGGCCCCGAAGCACCAGCCGAGCCTCTCTCCTGCGCCCCCGCGTTAAACGCTCCAACTCGCTCTTCTGCTCGCTCGTCAACAAGATCTCGGCAGCAACTCGCATCGTCCCTGTCCTCCATCCTAAAAGACACGGCTCAATGTTATATGTTGCTATTTATGACGCACTACACTAGCAGCGCCGCTGTCGCGATTTCTGAAGCCGCCTTAACGCCAAGTATTCTGTCCTTTTCTTCGCGCGTCCGGATGCCTGAGAGCGCATTGAGAGCCTGTTGCCTGGTGTGCGCCACTACCTTTTGTTTCCTGCGCTTACCGGATGCGTCAATATAAGAAATCCACCAGCCGCTCCGATCTTTACGCTGAAATACTCCGTCCCTCTCTTTAGCTCTTGGCATCGCTTCCTCTCTTGATTGCCTGTTCGATTCCGTTCCAATTCTTGCTGTGTGCCAGCCACTTGCCTGTGATCCCGTTGCGGCCTCCAGCGTAGTAGATAGTTTGTAGTTCTCGTCTCTTCTGTATCTGGAGGTTTAAGTATTCTGCAATGTCTGCCTTGAATATTGCTTGTTTCTGCCACGCCGGAGTCTTGAGGATCCGTTTAGCGAATCGCCTCGCCGCAAGCTGATATAACTGCTGTTCTGCCTGGCGTCTTACTTGAACCGTAATTGTTCCGGCGCTCACCTGTCTCCGCTTCTTGATACATCCAGGACAACGTGTCCCGGTTCTGTAAGTTCGGTTCCAATGCTTGAGCAGGAAGTAGATTTGGCACTGACAACACTGGGCGATTGTCAGCCGCCAATCACTCAAGAGCATCGCAACGAACATGCGTTGGGCAGCATCCTCCGCGATCGTGAATTTGTTGCGCTGATTACCACGCCACGCCCTCATTCGGCGGGAAGGCACGCCGTCAATCCCGAGGTGCTTCAAATAGCCAATGGGGTTCCTTGTTGGGATCTCGTGTTCGACCGCGTCCTCGTCGCCAAGAGTGAACAGATCAACGGGGGGGGAACAACTGCGGCCGAATACCCGCGTTCTTTCATCGATCGTGTATCAGGCCACGCCAAAGGCCCCGGTCATCCTGGGTGGCGTCATTCTCACCATGCTCTGCGTCGGCATTGTCGCCGCCTTGATCCACGCCCGGCGCGCTCTCGCCGTCGACCCGATGATCCTGCTCCGCGACGAATAATTCGAATCGGAGGGGGAAGAAACCCGCAGAGGGCCAGAAAACAAGAGCCCGGCTGGGATGCCGGGCTTCAGCATCCACCGTTCAGTTGTCGCATTATCGCCAATGCGCGTTTTGACCGACGGCGGGCGTGGAAACGCGGTAAGGCCCGTTGTCAGGAGTTGAGATTCGACCTCGGAGAATCGCTGGACATTGGCCGTAGTCAGGGAACTCTCAACAGAGCTAATCGGAGAAATCCAGCAAGACCCTTTCCTGTCCTGCCTCACCATCGGCGAGGCTTACTGCCTCTTCGAAGTCTTTAACTGAATACCGCACACTCGCTGGCGGGTAAGTGCTCCCTTCGATAACATGCTGAGAAGATCGCTCGTCGCTGCTCGCACTTCGGCGAGTGGCTGGGGAAGGCACCCAACGCGGAAGCCACCAGCCGCGAACCGTTGCTGTGGAATAAATCAACCGCAGAGCAAAGAGCGGCATGATGAATTTCGCGGGCTCGGTCTGCCGATGACTGGAAAGGCTCCATACACAAGCATGGTTCCCGCGGGAGCGAGGTTGCGAGCAATCTCGGCGCCAAGGTCTCTGGCAACGCAGTCAATCGCTCGTTCAATGCCCTTGCCCACGCGGTCAATTCCTGCAGGCGTGGCCTGAGATCCTCGTCGGCTGTGCAGATGACCCTCATCGTCTCCGAGGTTGCGTATGATTGACTCCTGCTCGCGCCGCCGGATGAAGTTGATTGTCTTGAATCGATGCTGCGCCAGTTGAAGCACGAACTTCCCCCACGAACGGATCGCGCGGCGTTGCCTGATAAACAATGAACGCCAGCACGCGTAGTGAGGAGTCCCATGGCCAGCCCGGGCACGGACGACTACTACCACAGCGTTGCCAGTTCCAACTGGACCCAGGACATTGCCGTGCCCGCGCTGATCCTGCACGCTCTCGACGATCCTTCATCTGCATGACTCTCGATACCCGCGCCAACTGGTCACGAACCCCGCGTCATGCTGGTGGGGACCCGGCACGGCAGCCACTGTGCCCTTCTCACCCTCGAGCGGCGACGCAGGTTATTGGGCGGAGAGAACGCTGCTGGACTTTCTGCTCGCCACGGGAGAGGTTTGACCATCGAGTTCCTCGCGAAGTTATGCCGCGAACTAATTCAGAGCGGATATCCCGTCACCCGCAGTTGACCGGGGGCACATTACCTTGATGTTCTTCGCCAAGCCGAGCAGCGCCAGTAATTGGATGCCCCAGTAGTTGAAATCCACTTCCCACCAGGCCATGCCGTGGCTTGCAGACACGGGATGCGCATGGTGATTGTTGTGCCAGCCTTCCCCTCCGGTCAATAGTGCAACCCACCAGTTATTCCTTGAATCGTCGCGGGTTTTGAAACGGCGCGAACCCCACAGGTGAGTAGCCGAGTTGACCAACCAAGTGACATGGAAGCCGACAGAGATCCGGAGAAACACGCCCCAAAGCAACCACAAGAGACCAAGCTTCCATCCGCCCAGAGCGGTGCCGCTGCCGAGCAGGGCAATGCCAGTCAAGGTGATGGGGAGCCAATGCCACACCGCGAGCCACTGGTAGAAGCGGTCGCGTTGCAGGTCGGGTGCGTAACGGGAGAGCGTGGTGGTTTCGCTATGAAGAGAGCCACGCAGGATCCAGCCCATATGCGACCACCATTTGCCTTCGCGGGGAGAGTGCGGATCGCCAGGCTTGTCGATGTATTGGTGGTGCATGCGATGCACGGCGACCCAGTAGATAGGGCTACCCTGCAGAGCCATCGTGCCGCAGATCGCCATAAAATACTCAAGCCACTTAGGTGTGGTGAAACCACGATGAGTGAGCTGGCGATGGTAGCTGATGGAAATGCCCACGTTCTGGCCAAAGAGCCACATCACGAGAAACACGCAGGCTGAAGACCAATGAAAAGTGAACAGTGCCGCCACGGCTCCCAGATGAAACGCAGCAATTACCACGAAAAATACCCAGTTGAATTCAGCAGATTTAGCCTGAACTAGCTCGACCATCTTGGGACTGCTGGTTGCTTGCGGTTGTGCAATAAGAGTTGCCATGGCTGCCTCTAATCTCGAGGCTAACGCGCGCACCACCGTTAAATTGTGAGAGCGGGTAAGAGTTAGGTAATACTTGCGGTCTGCGTATTCAGGATATGAGCAATATTGATCGGTCATAAGCATCTCGAAAACGGATTGCCCATAGTTCGCGCACGTTCGCCACAATCACCTCGTGGCCCATCTCCCCAAGCTGCTCGCTCATCCAAATGGAGTGGGTTCCCGCCTCCATCGCGATCCGTACCGACGGCAGATCGGTAAACCATCGTTCCACTCCGGCCGGTGTGGTGCGAAACCGGCCACCGGTCGACCACTTCGCCTTCTTCGTTGAGCGTGCAGTAATGGCTCCAGATATCCCCAGATCAATGCCGATCGTGATCCCAACCTTCGAGCATCCTCGTGGTACTTCCGCGATGAGGTTCTGCGTATGCCTTTTCATCCGCATAGTCTCTCTCTTCTCCAGAGCGACCGTCTCATCCCAGTTTTCGGTAACTTGAATTCTCAGCTGAAGAGGACAGGCCGAGCCACTCATTGAGCTGATTGGAGATGCCCTCTCCCACAGCACTTGGAGGTAAGTCGTTCATTACGCTGTGACGGCCTTCAGCTTCGCTTCGAGCGCCTGAAGCGCTGCCAGCCGCTGCACCTTTCGTTCTTTGTCTTCGGGATCGTCAGTACTGACCAAAAGACGCTTCAACTGCACTTCGATGCCGCGAAGATGCTGCAGCATCTCGTCCTTCACGCCGGCGGGCGCGACGCCGCGCCGCAGGCTCTCGATCTGATCGATGGACTTTACCGAAACGACTTGCGCCGCTTCGTTCATCGGGAACGCTACGAGCGAAAGCTCCCATAGTTTGAGTTCGGACAGAATGCGCCCACCGTCAGGTGTGCTGGTTGCCTTGATCGTGTCGTAGCCAAGCATGTGCTTCATTGTGTCCAGAGCCTCCTTGCACAGCTGCCTGCTCCGTCGTGATCGTGCCAACCACCAACGGAATTATCGACGCCTTCTCCTCCGACCCCATCAATTTTTCCCTCGACCTGTCCAGCTACTTCACCTCACAAGGAGAAGTAGCCAATTCGCGGACATCGCCAGATGTTTCCCCACTCTTGACAGTGACAGGGGAATTACGTAGAAGAAACCTTGCCCCTGTTTGAAATTCCCCCGCCGTGTCAATTTGTTGTAACTTGCGCTTCTGGGCCATTTCATCGAGCGCCAGTGATCCGGGAGAATTCATGCATTCACGTTGGCCCCGAACCGGCCTTATTTGCCTGTTGCTCGTTATTGTCGTTGCAGCACTCGTTCTTTTTCCGTTGTTTCGATCCTCCATCCGCGCAAACAAGATAACCGTAGAAGCCGTGGCGCGCAGATTCCCAAATTTCACCACCGAGCAGCGGATGGCCATCCTCCGCCAGATTCAATCACAGCTGCACCCTCGGGGACGTGACCTCTCCATCAGAGAACTCATGAAGAGACTTGTCGCGTTCGCCACTTCTTCCGGCAACGGACTGCCTGCTGCCGCCAATTTCACCGGAAATCTCACCGTCGTCTCGCTCGCCGACAATCACCTGATGGTGCTCGCCCAGCAACCTGACTGCTCGCTCTCGCTGGACGATGGGGCCTATACCCTTGATTTCTCCGGGCCAGTATTCAGCTACACGCTTGCCGACTCAACGCCGCACTATGAACGGGTATTGCATAACGCCGCCGGCGTGACGACAACCACCGGCAATTATCCCTCGGGTTGCGGAAATGCTAACACCGGGATTACCTCGCGCAAGATCGTCTTTGCAGGCACCACGACGGGCAACATCAGGGTCTACGTTGCGCACTTTTTCAATGTAGTCGCCAACCAAGACCAGATATTCGCAATTACTTCCAAAGCGGATGACACCTTCCAAACTTTTACCACGCTTCCCAGCAAAGACGACGTAGTCGATCTGGCTACTTCCGACCTTAATGGCGACGGCGATGGTGACCTGGTGGCCATCAATGAGCCCGTCGTCAGCACCGACAACGCTACCGTCAACATATATCTCGGTAAGGCTGACGGCTCTTTCGCTGCGCCGGCGGAGATCAACCTGCCCGGTAACACAGTCTCCAGCGCGGTCATCGACGACTTTAACGGTGACGGCAAGAAGGACATCATCGTCTCCTCTTCGACCGGAATTACTGGAAGCAACACTACCTATTACATCAACTTCCTTGCGGGTAAAGGCGATGGTACCTTCCAGCCGGTGCAATCCTATACGGAAACCCCGCCTGCAGGCTCCGCTACCCTCGCTCCCTACTTCGGTCTTATCAGCGCTGACCTTCGTGGCTCCGGCCACAAGGACCTCATCACCTCGACAGGAATTGTCCTCTTTGGCAAGGGCGACGGCACCTTCACGCAGTCCTCGACGCTGGCCTTCCCCTCGCAGAGCGCCACTTCGCAGTATGGTCCCAACGTCGTTGCCGCCGACTTCAACAAGGACAGCAAAATGGATCTTGCCGTTGATAATGGCGAAACCATTCAGATTTTCCTCGGCAAAGGCACCGGAGCCTTCACACCTGGCAACAGCTACTCGACCATCGGTAATGTCGGCTACCTCGTCGCGCAGGATATTGACGGTGACGGAAACATCGACCTCTATTCCGGTTCTGGCAACAACGGCAGTCTTGGCGGCGATCAGTTCGATTTCAACATGGGTTATGCCCTGATGGGCAACGGCGATGGCACTTTTCGCGGAGCGCCTGCGCAAAAGTTCTCTTACACCGGAACCAACCTCGGCTACCTGAACAGTGATAAGTTGATGGACGGCGTGGGCGTCAACAGCGACCTTTCGTTCACTTCATACCTCGGCGATGGCAAGGGCAATTTCACCGCGGGCGCCACGCTGGCTACTTCGCCCGTTACCCTCAGCGGAACGCAATATACGCTCAACAACATTGACTCCTACTCTGTCGGGGATATCGACGGCGACGGCCACGATGACCTGGTCTACATCGGCCAGAACTTCTACGGACCCAACTACGTGCCTGGAACCCTCGTTGCCGTTAGCAAAGGCGATGGAAGCTTCGATGCTCCGACCTTTGTTCCCGCGCCCGCCTTCGTTTCCTCACCCGATATCGACGTCAATCCGACTGTTTCCGGCATCCACCTTGTCGACATGAACCACGACGGCAAGCTCGATCTTGTCTACATCTACACGACCACCAGCTATACCAATCACACCAACTATCTCGGCGTCGCCATTCAATTTGGTAACGGTAACGGCACGTTTCAGACCACGTCGCACCTCACCCAGCTCTACTCGGGCGCTACACTCCCCAATCCCGGAGCATACCAACTCCCGCTCATCGCCGACGTCAACAAGGATGGCGATCCCGACCTATTTGTGCTCTCCGGTCTATCCGGGAACAGCCAGAGCTTCACTCTTCAGGTATATGTCAGCAAGGGAGACGGCACCTTTAATACTCCGAAAACTGTCTCCGGAGTTACTCCCGCAGGCATCGCATACGGCACACAGTCCGCACCGATTGAGCTGGCAGATATGAATGACGACGGCTCGCTCGATCTCGTTGCCCTCCAGGAGGATCCGAACACCCAAAACCTCGAGATTGCGATCGCGCTCGGCAACGGCGATGGTACCTTCAAATCGCCCGCGACCACGACCTACTCGTCGCAATACATTACCGGCACCGGTGTGGCCGTGGCCGACTTCAACGGAGATGGCAAGCTCGATGTGGCCACCGCCGGATTCCTCGGGCCCTCCCAGAGCGGCATCGCATTTGGCAACGGCGACGGCACTCTTCAGACGAGTAACGTTTCCTCAGTTATCGCCCCTCTCCAGAGTTTTTATTTGAATCTAAGCGGTCCCGCCATCGCACTCGATCTCAACGGTGATGGCAAGCCGGACATCCTTGCCGGTAACGTCGTGCTTCTCAACCAGGGAGCATCGAACACTGCGGCTGCCTCCAGCACCACGCTCTCGACAAGTGCCTCCTCCATAACCGCCGGGCAAAACGTAACCCTCACTGCTACAGTCACCGGACCTGTCGGAACCGCCACGAAGCCTACCGGGACGGCGGCATTTCTTCTAGGAGCCACCACTCTCGGAACGGGTATGTTGAATGCCTCCGGTGTGGCCACATTCAACACGGCCTCATTGCCGGTCGGCACCGATAAACTGACAGCCACTTATGAAGGTAGTACCTCTTTCGCTCCCAGCACCTCAACCCCTGTAAACGTGACCGTTACGGCGCAAGCGACGGCAGCAGCGCCCATCTTCACCCCCGGAGCCGGCACGTATACCAGCACGCAGACAGTCACCATCACCGACGCAACCACCGGCGCGACCATCTACTACACCACCAACGGAACCACCCCCACCACGTCGTCAACCAAGTACACGACGCCATCACCGTAGCAGCAACGAGACGATTGAGGCCATCGCCGTCGCCAGCGGCCACGCCAACAGCGCGTGACCTCGGCAACCTACACCATCAACTCCACCACGGCAGGAAGCCGGCCTTCAATTCGTCCCCGTCACCCCTGCCGCATCGCGGACACGCGCAACCCGACCGGCCCCTTTGGCGGTCCGGAGCTGAGCGCGAAAACCAGCCGTGAATTCGACATCCCGCAAAGCGCCTGCAGCATTCCCTCGACGGCTGTCGCCTACTCGCTCAACGTCACCGTCGTGCCCGGCGGCTTCCTAAATTACCTGACACTGTGGCCCAGCGGACAGACTCAGCCCAACGTCTCCACGCTGAACTCTGACGGCCGAGTCAAGGCCAATGCCGCCATCACGCCCGCCGGCACCAACGGCGGCGTCAGCGTCTACGTCAGCGACGCGACTCACGTCATCCTCGACATCGACGGCTACTTCGTGCCCGCCGGGACGGCATCCGCACTGGCCTTCTACCCGGTGACACCCTGCCGAGTGGCCGATACCCGTGGAGCTACGGGACCGCTCGGCGGACCCTATCTCTCCGCCAACACCAGCCGCGCCCTCCCCATCCTGTCCAGCAGCTGCCAGATTCCTTCGACGGCTAAGGCCTATTCGCTGAACGTCACCGCTGTACCCCACAAAACGCTCAACTACCTGACCAGCTGGCCTACGGGAACAACCCAGCCCTACGTCTCAACGCTGAACTCCTCGACCGGGGCCGTCGTCGCCAACGCCGCCATCGTGCCTGCGGGCAGTGGCGGAGAAGTTTCCGTCTATGTGCATGACGACGCGGATGTGATCCTGGACATCAACGGCTATTTCGCTCCCCCAGGAACGGGAGGGCTGTCGCTGTACACGGTCACACCCTGCCGCGTAATCGATACTCGTCCCACGGCTTTCAGCGGCGTGCTGCCGATGAATGTCGAGGGCAGTATGTGCGCTCCTCCATCGGCCGCGCGGGGGTATGTGTTGAACGCGACCGTAGTGCCTCCGGGTTCCTTGAACTACCTGACCCTATGGCCTGATGGAGAAACGCAACCCTACGTGTCAACACTGAATGCCGGCGACGGAGCGATCACCTCCAACATGGCCATCTTGCCGACCAACAACGGGTCTATTGATGCCTTCTCCTCAAACCCCACCAACCTCATCCTCGACCTCTCCAGCTACTTCGCCCCGTAAGGCGAAGTAGCCAGTCCGCGAGGGTAGCTCTCCGTCTCTCTTCTTGTAATTCCCAAGCCCGCTCCAAATTTTGGACTGCTGACGGCCCTCTTCCAGTTTTTCTTCAAATCCATGCCAAGGTGTCTCGCCAGCGCTGCCGTTTTGCAGGGCAACTCTAGCGGATACTGTAGCGGGTGCCGGTTTAGATGGGTTGTACAGCTTGGAAGGGGAGAGGTTTAACCGCTGAAAATACGAGAGCAGCGAATCGGGTACAAACCGGCGTAAATGGTCGGGCTATTTTTTGGGAGCAGAGGGTCGGGGCACCGTTTGAGCCATGGAGAGAAACTCCGGCCAATGCGAAGCAACTCCGAACAGATGGCCCTGCGGTACCGGTAGCCAGGGGGTGAGCCAGCCGTTTGCGGAGCGAATCTGGAGCGTGATGAGCTCGATACCGTAAGGAAGCAACTCGCGGATGGTCTTGGTCTTGCTGGGGCGGCATAGCGGGATAGCGCCGGCTAAATTCGCAAGGATAGCACACTCTTCGAGGGAAATGCTTTTTACCGGAGACGTGGTTGCCTGTCTGATCTCGGTGAGAAGAATCCTGCTGAGTTCGGGGTCGGGATCGATGAGGAGGAGGTGGTCCGGGGGAGGCGCGGCGAGCCACTGCGCGACACGATTGCGGACGAAGCGGGAGGGAAGGTTGAGTTCGCGAACGGCTCGGAAGAAGCCCGCGATGTGGTAGTCCAGGATTTGCTCCGGCGTCGAGGGCGGATCAGCTGTTGTTCCGCACATAGATGCCGCTGCCCGATCGCTTCTCTGTCCAGCCATCCCGGTGGAGTTGGCGATAACCGGCGCTGATGGTGTTCGGATGCAGACCGAAGCGACGGGCCAGCTCGCGGGTGCTCGGGAGACGGTCTCCGGGCTTAAGGTCGCCGCAAAGAATGGCAAGCACAACCTGAGTGACTAGTTGCCGATAGATTGGCACTTCGCTGCTCGGGTGGAACCAGAGTCTCACGCAAGGCCTCAGGATTGAGTCACTGGCTGCTCATGATTCTATCCATAAAAGTCCAGTGCCAAGGGCGCAGTAAAAAGAGACCAGTAAAGCGGAGCAAAAGGGACCAGCAATAGTCTGGCTTCGCTCAGCGAGGCTCCAAATGGCTCCAAATGGCCCCATTAAGGACGTTCCCAGACATCGGCTTCGAGTGGAAACGTCGAAGGTGTCGGTTATGCCACGGGAGTCATTTGGTTGGAGCCGTCCGTGCTCAAAGTACCCTTGCCGTTGTACAAGCTGAGCGACCAGAAGCCATCGACGGGAACGTCAATCACGTCACTTGTACACAAGCGTGTCATCGTTGTTGGGCGGCGTCACGTTCAGGTACTACGCCCCCTTGTCAGGAGCTTTCAGGGAATCGAATTCGTCCTCGCGGACCAGCTATCTCGCTTTAGGGGGCGACGTAGCCGGAGATGTCGAGAATGAGGTTGGTAGGGTTGAAAGCGGGGGCCGGGTAAATTATTGAGTATGGGAAACAGGAATGGACGAGAATTCCTTCTGGGAACGGGGTCATTATTGCCAACGCAGCAGCGAGTCCACTCCTGATAGCTGATGATTCCCGAGTCAATCCGAATTTAATAACATTCGCAGGCGACCCAACCCCAGAGGGAAAGTCTCTGACGCAAACAACTGAATCAGATTCGCGGAAAGCTGCGGGCCGGGGAAAAATGCGCGGTCTCATGGTAGACGCCGGTCGCGTCCCGGAAACCATTGCCTACTATAAGCGTGTGATTGAGTTCTGCGCGGACTGGGAACTTAATACACTCCAGTTCCGGCTGCGGACGACCAGGGGAGTGCAATGCGCTTCAGTTCGGTTCTTGATCTTGTGACCCATAGAAATGCGTTTACGCCTGAACAATTGAAAGACCTGGCAGAGTACGGTCAAAGCCACGGTGTCGATCTGATCCCCGAGTTGGAATCGTTCGGACACACGGGATACATTACGCGCTCTCCCGCATATGCTCAGGGCAGTTTTTTGAAGGGGGCGGCGCCACGATGCTCACATTGCGATGAGCCTTTATCAGCCAACGCAGCCGCCTTTTACATCGAAAGGAATGCGCCGGGGACAGTCAAAGGTTGGCGATGGCAACAAAATTGGAGCGGATGCTACTGCATTGTCATCGAGGGTAAGAAGGTCGACAACAATGTTCGATAGAGTAAACAGGTGCAAAATGATTATCACCGTATCGATTACATTTTACTCACGTCGATCATGTTGTCCTCTGGATTGCGATCGATGAGTTTGTTGTAGGGATCGATGCCCGCTCGCGTCGGTTTTTGATCGACGATGAACTCAATCGTCGAGTCGTTCTTCGTGATCCACTGCTTCTCGACGTGGATCGGCTGTTCATGGGCTTTCTTGCCCGTGAACACACCCACCTCGATCAGATCGTGCAGCGGAGCTTCGGTTTCCACGCCGTCTCCGTTGGCCTTGAGCTTGCGAGACTTCACCGTGAGCACGACTTTGTATTTGTGATCGAGTGTTTCCTGCCAGGTGGCGGAGACGGCTCGGTTGTCGTAAAGCGTGATGCTCTCAAACATATCGGTGATGAGGTATTGCAGCTCGGGCGGCGTGGCCTCGCGCAGAGCAGCAACGAAACCGCGGGTGTCGGGATAGGTCGTCTTGCTGTAGCGGTTCTGCTGGAGGAAGTTGCCCAGAGCGGCGTTCAGCTTATCCTCGCCGATGTAATCGCCGAGCGCATACAGCACCAGCGATCCTTTCTGGTACCAGACATAGGGCTCGTTTTGCACCAGCACAAGCGGAGGCTCATGACGGACTTCGCCAGCCCGGCCGCGAAGATAGCCGTCGAGCTCGTATTTGAGGAAGCGGCGCATCTGCGCGTCGCCATACTGGTGCTGCATCACGCGCAAGGCGGAGTATTCGGCCAGACTTTCCGACATCATGTTCGAGCCCTGCACGTTGGCGCCGATCAGTTGATGTCCCCACCATTGATGGGCGAGCTCATGCGCGGTGACGAAGTAAGTGAAGTCGATGTCGTCGGGCTTCTTGAGGCGGCCGATGAAGCCCATGTCCTCGGAGTAGGGAACGGTGTTGGGGAAGGACTGGGCGAACTGGCGGTAGCGGGGAAATTCAAGAATGCGGTACTGCTGGAACTGGTAAGGGCTATAGTTCACGCTGTAGTAGCCAAGGCCACGCTTGGAAGAGGACAGCATTTTGTCAAGGACGTAAGTGTGTTGCGGCAAATAATAGATTTCGAGATTCACGTCCTGCCATTTGTCGCGTTTGACCGTATAGCTTCCGGACAAGTAGGAGAAGAAGTCGGCAATCTCCGTCGAGCCCATGCTGTATTCGAAATAGTTGCGGCCATCCTGCGTCCACTGCCGCTGGAGGTAGCCGGGTGAGATCGCCATCTGATTCCCGGAGGTGCTGACTACGGTGTGGTAGTCGACCCATTCCGAATCGGGCCGGAAGAGATTCACCTTCGAGTAGTAGGGGTCGCCCCGCGGTGCCATTTCTTCATAGATCCCGAGCTTTACTTCTCTGCGGCGGACGGGGTTGTTGATTTCTACGTTGCGGTTGTAGCCAAGATACGGGAAGTAGTCTGAATCGAAGAAAGTACCGTTGTAGGCAAACTCCGGGCGCTCGCTTCCGTCCTTGAAGCCCTTCGAGGTATAAGAGCAGCGGAAGTCCATGCGCAACTTGTCTCCCGGCGCGAGCGGCTCCGCTAGTTGGTAGATCGAGTACCAGTGCGCCTTGTCGTTGAGCACGAGTTGCGCTGGCCGGTCGAAGTGGATCTCGTCGATCGAATCGCGCTGGCCTGTAATGTGAATGTCGGAGATAGGCTGCGCCGTGTTGTTCTGAAGAATGTACCAGCCGGTCGCGGAGAAGGACCGCCGCTCAGGATAGATGTTGACCGTGGTGTCGACGGCGATGACCTTGGGTAGCGGCTGCTTCTCGTATTTCTTGTATAGCTTTTCGTAGTCGGCCTGGAGTTGGCGGCGCTGCTTTGCAGTCTGGAAGACATTCAGATGATGGGTGTTGTAGTAGAACCAGCCTCCGCTGCCGATGGCAACTAATAGAAGCACAATCGCGGCGGGCAAGACCGAGGGCAGCCGCTCGGCAGCATTGTGGAAACGCGCCATCCATGACAAGTCGCTGCCGCGCCGCGCCATGAGGATGCCGACGACACCGAGCAGGCCTCCGACGGCCAGCCAATAGGTGAGTGACCAGAAAAGCCCGGGCACAAAGTGTCCGTAGCCGTTCATGTCGGAGTATGTATAGGGCGTGATTTCACCGTACAGGACCAGGCGGTTCTCAAACCCGTAACGGTAAAGTACCGGGATAAGGATGAAGAAGCCGATCACGATGCCGTGACCGAGAAACTTGTTCGGGACCAGTGTCTGCACGCACAGCGCGAGCAGCGCGTAGATGAGGACCTCGGCAAAGGTGATGAGGTAGAGCTCTTTAAAATATTGCAGGAACTCGTAGTGGTAATAGCCTTGAATGGTCTGCGAGAAGACAGCGCAGAACAAGACAATGGTCAGCAGGATCAGCTCCACGACAGCGAGTGAGCAGAATTTGCTGAGCCAGTCGATCCACTCGCGCATGGGGAGTGAGTCGTGGATCTGCTCAAAGCTGGTGTCGCGCTCTCGCCATATCAGCTCGCCGGCGTAGAGCGTAGACACGATGATGAAAAACACAATCGCGCTGCCTTCAACTGCCTGCAGCATGAGATAGGTCACGGGCCACACATCGCGGTCCTGGATGTGCCCGGCAAAGTGCCCGTTGATGAGAACGTAGGCGATCATGACCAGTGCGATCGCCCAGAAGATGATCTCGCGGACGATATTGCGCATTCGCATGCGCGTCAGCGTGATGAACTGCAGCCATGCAGTGCGAGCGCCAAAATACTGGTGCACGCGAGGAAGGGAAACGCCAAAGAGCGGCCGGGGCGGACGGGCTTCCTCCTGCTCGACCTTCTTCTTTTTGCGGGAGACGCGCGCGGTGAGCGCCTCCGCGGACATGGGGAAGAAAACCCATGTGATGAGCAGAGATGCGACGCCTACGCCGATCCACAACAGGCGGTTCCAGAGAAACATGCCGGTCCATGCCGGAGTGAGCGTATTTTGCTCAACCACGGTCCAGTAGCGCGTGATGCTGTCCACGAGAAGAATGCCCAGCGGATCGAAAACCGAAGGCCAGAAGCGCTCCAGGCTGCGGGCCTGTATGACCGAAACGAGCAGAATGAGGTAGATAACGAAGAGAACGACGCCCTGCAGATAAACGGTGATGATTTTACGCGTAAGTGCGGCCACTGCGAAGAAGAGACTACCGAGAAAGAAGACTTGGACGGCGACGATGGAGAAATATAACTTCATGAGCATCGCCAGATGGATCGGTCCGATGCGTGTGTGGTCAGCCCAGGGTGCGAATGAGCCGGCGATCTCGCCGAGCGGCAGGCCAGTAAAGACGATCAGCGTGATGACGAGCGAGCCCGCCCAGCGTCCTCCAAGATAGGCGAGCTTGGAGATGGGCTTAGTGAAGACCAGTTGATACGTGTCACGCTGGAAGTCGCGGAGAATCGACGGTCCGAATATGGCCGCCATGATGATCATGCCGAAGGCGGAAAGCTGCAGGAAGTACTGCAGCGTGGCGAAGGGGCCATTCAGCAGAACTTTGCCTGCGCCGACGGGACCCCAGTCTTCTGCGGCGACTGAGAAAAAAACCATCAGGAACCACAGGGCAAAGTAGACGTAGGTCGAAAGGCTCTTGATCCGCAGCTTCAACTCGAACAGAAAAAAATCAAGAAACATGGTTACTCTCCTCGGGCTAGTTGACCTTATGGCTCGTCGTGTGGCGTTCCATGTTGAGGAAGTAGACATCCTCGAGGTTGGCGTCGACGGGCCGGAAGCCGCTACCAGGATCGGTTTCAGAATAGACGCGGACCTCATGGGCACCGCCCAGCAATTGCACTGAGATAATCTGCAGCTGCGCTTCGAGGGTAGAGAGCTCGCTTTCGTCGGTAACCAGCTTGCTCCAGATGCGGCTGCTGAGGGTTTCGAGGGCCTCGGCCGGCGCGCCCTCAAGCAGGAGCTCTCCATTGCTGATGATCGCCATGCGGTTGCAGAGCTCGCGGACATCTTCAACGATATGCGTCGAGAGGATGACGATCACATCGCGCCCGATGGAGCTGAGCAGGTTAAGAAAGCGGTGGCGCTCGGCGGGATCGAGGCCGGCGGTGGGCTCGTCGACAATGATCAGCTTGGGATTGGCCAGCAGCGCCTGGGCGATTCCGAAGCGCTGCTTCATGCCTCCCGAATAGGTGCTCAGCGCCTTTTTGCGGGCGTCCCAGAGGTTGGTCTGGTTGAGGAGAGCCTCGACCATCGCCTTGCGCTCGCCGGCGTTGGTGACGCCTTTCATCACAGCGAGGTGGCTGAGCATATCGAGCGCGGAGATCTTCGGATAGACGCCGAACTCCTGCGGCAAGTAGCCGAGCAGTCGGCGCACGGTTTCCTTCTCCTTGACGACATTGATGTTATCCAGCCAGATCGTCCCGGAGTCCGGTTCCTGGAGCGTGGCGATCGTGCGCATAAGGGTGCTCTTGCCCGCTCCGTTGGGCCCGAGCAGTCCGAACATGTTGTTGCCGATGGTGAGGTTTAGATCTTTGAGGGCCTGCACTCCGTTGGGATAAGTCTTCGACAAACCGGTAATCGTGAGTGGCACAGAAACTCTCCTGATATGCGCTGAAAGCCAGCGCCGAAAGTGGTTAGAGTTGCAAAAACCGGGGGGCGTTCTCGTGGTAGAAGAGTATACGTGCTGGCGCGTAAAGGGTTCAGAATGAAATAAATTGTCCGTGCCCAGCGGGCTGCCAACGATCAGCTCCCACCTTCGGAGGGAATTGTGCTGGGGGGAAGACCACGTGTGCGCATTGGTTTTTGCTCGCGAACTGGTACTTTTGCGAGTTCATCTCTAGGGAAATCAATAACTCGTATCTACACCGATCAGAATTTCAGATAGTGGATAGCAATCTAATATGCCCTGTAGCAGCGGTCGCCATTGACCAAAGTTGACGTGAGTGAAGGGCACGTGCGAGAGCGCACTCAGGGTCGGACCAACCAAACCAAAGAATTCCTTGTCGAGGCTCATATAGAATTCACCTCGATACTTAGGTCGCCGACTGTGCCCAAGTTTGTGCCCAGTGGCGGGTTGCACCCGCTTGCATAGCTCCGAGCACTACTCACTAAAACCCGTATGAATACTGGAGTATGCAATCCTATGCAAACGCAGCTAAGGTATTGATTATTCGTTGTCATAGAACTCATAATCCCTTGGCTGGGGGGCAAATCCGTTTGGGCCCAATCTGCAAAAGTGAATCTTCGCGAGAGTGCTTGTAGCGTCTTGATTCCCGCCCGTGCAACTGTAAACCCGAAGGGTTGTGGATCCGGTCCGGGGTCGGAAGGTTCCACGATGTCAAAACGAACGCGCTGGAATTGAGGCGGACGAAAATCCGGGGACGCTGTGGGGACTAACGGGGGCCTAAAGTGAGCCAAAGTGCTGCAAAGCACTCTTCCGGTCAAAGTGGGGTCAAGCCAATGTACAGCAAGGCGTTATGTTTGATTATGCAAAGCACTCCAAACAGAGCAAAATGGCCTGAGACCCACTTTCGCGGCGATAACACGGGTTCAAATCCCGTCGGGGACGCCAAATCATCTCGACTCACTGATTCATCCGCTAACATGCTGTAAATCGACTGAGTTACAGCGGTTCCAAAGCCTTGCTTAAGAGCTTGTTGAAATA
>CAVTLP010000006.1:0-34232 GCA_963735555.1 uncultured Acidobacteriota bacterium | reverse complement strand
CAGACGCAGAGGTGTTTTTAACTTAACCAGTTATCGAAACTGCACGCATGTCCGGGGCTGCTTTTCGGATTTCGCTCCTCTTCGACTCCGTCCCTCCGACCAGCACCAGATTTTGGGCCAGTTCTTCAGTTCAGGAGTCCAAATGATCCCGGCAATGCACTATTTCTCCCGTCTCATCCGCCAAACCCTCCACCGTCGAGCCGCGATTCGCGCCCTCATCCTGCCTGCAATACTCGTGGCAGGGCTCCTCACCGAGATGAGCGAAGCTCAGGTCGTCAATGTGCCGACTCCGTCGCCACGTCATCGGGTTTTCAAGGCTTCATCAATACCACAACTTACTTTGCGACCTTAATAAGAGATACCTCTTACGTCGGCAACAATCCCGGTCCCATCGTCATTTACTCCTGGAACCCGGCCACGCATCAAACAACGATCACCCACGGTTCCGCCGAACGCTCCTTACGATACAGACGTTTGCGAGGGAATCATTGCGATCCTGTCCAATACGCAAATGACCGCGTCTGGAACGTGTTGTCCCACGTGCACGGTCGACGGCGATGTGGATCGTTTTACCCTTTCCGATCCACTTAATAACCCCACAGCAGCTGCGACCACCACGACGGCGCTAACTGTGAAGAATGGAACCAGCGAAGTCACGTCCGTTTCCGCCGGAACCGTGATCACCCTCACTGCAACCGTAGTTTCCGGATCCACAGCGGTGACTCCCGGACAGGTAAACTTCTGCGATGCAGCTGCGGCCCACTGCGAAGACTCGGCCCTGCTGGCTACCCGCCCAACTGACCCCGGCGGGAGTCGCGACATACAAGTTCAGGCCCGGTCCCGGAAGCCACAGCTATCAGGCGGTCTTTGTGGGTACGAACAGCTATGCAAAAAGTACGTCGACTACGTTGGGCCTGACGGTGGGCTTATTAGCCAAATTATCGACGACTACAGCGATTGCTTCGTCCGGCTCCGTCGGCGACTATACGCTCACCGCGATGGTTACCAGCGTTGGCAGCGCAACCCTTTTCCCGACTGGTCAGGTTTCGTTTCTCGACACCACGAATGGCACCGCTCTGCTCGGGAAGGGAGCATTGGTAGAGGGAGCATGGACGGAAAGCTTTGCCACAAGCCCATTAGCTAACCCCAATCTCGGGAGTAACCCCATTGCAGTTGGGGACTTCAACGGCGATGGAATCCTCGACGTTGCGGTATTGAACAACAATGACCCCGGCATACTCACAGTGTTGCTGGGCAACGGCGACGGGACATTCAGCACGAAATTCTCACTCAGCGTGGGCATTTTTTCGGGTTTCATTACAGTTGGCGATTTTAACGGCGACGGGGTTCCGGATTTACTTATCCCTAACTGTTGCGGTTATCCGCTAACTGTCTTGCTGGGCAACGGGGATGGCACCTTTTCGGCCAAGACACCTTCTCTGGCCGTATCCGGCTACATCGTCGTGGCTGACTTCAATGGAGACGGAATTCAGGATTTGGCAGTGGCCGGCGACGGATTGACGGTGCTGCTGGGTAACGGAGATGGTACTTTTACCACTAAATCATCGCCTCCCGTCGGCAACGGAGCCGACGCGGTTGTGGTGGCCGACTTCAACGCGGATGGCATCCCGGACCTCGCAACGGCCAATTACTACGATGGCACGGTGACTGTGCTGCTGGGGAATGGAGATGGGACTTTTACCGCCAAGTCTGCACCGAGTGCGGGATACTACCCTCGCTGGATTACGGCGGCAGATTTTAATGGAGACGGCATTCCCGATCTGGCCGTTGCAAACTCGGTGGGGAGCACTATCCACGTCCTGCTGGGTAATGGCGATGGAACCTTCAATGCGGTTTTTGACTCTGCCGTCGGTTCAACTCCCGAGACCATTTTGGTGGGAGATTTTAACGGGGATGGTATTCCGGATTTGGCAACGGGCAATTATTTCGGCGATTCGATATCAATTCTATTGGGGAACGGCGACGGAACGTTCACGGCAGAGCCCTCGCCGGTCTTGGGCTATCAACCCGTTGCATCGTCTTTTGCAATCGGCGATTTCGACGGCAACGGTACACTTGACATGGTAACGAGTGAAATGGTGCTGCTGAATGCGAGCACGGAGACGGCGACCGCCACCGTAAATGGTGTCTCTGTGCAAGGTGGTTCGATACATCAGGTCGATGCCAGCTATGCCGGCGACTCGAACTACATCTCCAGCGCGTCAGCCACCACGCCGCTGCTTGCTGCGAAAATGTCAACATCACTGGTCCTGACTTCGAATACCAGATCCCTCTTATCTCGGTCAAGCAATCACCCTCTCTGCGAAGCTGACTGCCATACAACCCTGGGAGATCTCACGAGCGATGGCAGAGACCGTAACCTTTTAAGAATGGCAGCACTGTCATCGCCACCGGTGCACTTTCCGCAGGCGTAGCCACGCTCAACATTCGTTCATCGCCGGCTGGGACCGATACGCTGAATGCGGCTTTCCCGGGCGATGGAAATTTTCTGTCCGCCATAAGCAACTCAGTCGCGCAGACTGTCGAGTCTCTCGCGGCAACGCCCATCCTAAACCCGCCGCCTGGCCCGGTTCCGGGCCCGGTGCAAGTAACGATTACGGACGCAACCCCCGGCGCAACCATCTATTACACAACCAA
Organism: uncultured Acidobacteriota bacterium; assembly: GCA_963735555.1. Taxonomy (GTDB): domain Bacteria; phylum Acidobacteriota; class Terriglobia; order Terriglobales; family Acidobacteriaceae; genus Silvibacterium. The sequence continues at coordinate 31,574 of CAVTLP010000006.1, read as the reverse complement.
TGGATATATGCCCTCAACTTCATCGACGCTGTACACAGGGCCTGTCACGCTTGTCGTTCCAAATGATATCTGTCTATGTAACAGTGCGAATTTGCTTGCAATCGCCGTAGCGCCAAACCATGGTCCGTCCGCGGTCGGTGGCGGACTGTATAACTACGTACCCGGGGTGGCCGAGCCACTTATCAGCCCGCCTGGCGGAACCTACACCAGTTCGCAGACGGTGATGATCACGGATGCAACACCGGGTGCGGTCATTCTCTACACGACGGATGGAACAACGCCGAGCAGGACGTCGCCGATGTACACGAACACGAACCCCATCTCTGTAACCTCGACGGAAGTCATCAAGGCATTGGCCTTTGTTCCGGGTTACCTCACCAGCCCGGAAGGTGCGGCGAAATACACCATCATCCCTCCCAATGCGGCCACGCCGGCGTTGAGCCGTCCGTCCGGCGACTTTACCGGTCCGCAAACGGTGTCCATCTCGGTCTTCGCGACGGTCTTATCGTCGCTAAGGTGGGCAATTTTCGCGCCAGCGAAAATACCTGCACGACAGCTGGCCGAGAATTTCCGGCAATCCGCTACAATAGAAATAGAGACCAAAGGCCCGGTTGCCATCGCAGCCGGGCCTTTCGTCTTCGCCACGCAGCTCCTGTCCATCTAACTTAGAATCAGACGGTTACGTAAAATCTCCAATAGAATCAAACGCTTACGGCAGGCCTGAAGTATTGCTCTGTAATTAGTGCAATGTTGGCGTATAAACCGTTTGAAATCATGTATTCCCCCATAAGCTATTGATTTAAGCTTAGATAGCGCAGACGTGTCCCTTAAATCGCTTCGTATCAATCGATTACGAAATCGGAACGAAACCAGGGGGAGGGGGAGGGGTACCCTCTAAATCGCCTTATCCGCGATCGCCAGCGCCTGGTCCAGAGCCTCGACTCCAAAATCGATCTCCTCCTTCTCGACAATCAGCGGCGGAGCCACGACAAAGTGGCTGATCCACGCCTGCAGCGAGACTCCGCGCTTCAGCATATCCGCCGCAACCTGCTCGACCACCGCGACCTTTCCATCCACCTTGTCCTGCATGGTGTTGAACGGAGTCTTCGCCGCCTGGTCCCGAACCAGCTCCACCGCCCAGAACAGCCCCAGTCCGCGCACCTCGCCGATCGAAGGATGCTTCGGCTTGAGCGCGTGCAGCTTCTCGCCGAGATACTTGCCCATCTCCCGCGAACGCGCCACCAGCTCCAGCCGCTGCATCTCGTGGATCGCCGCCACCGCCGGAGCCAGCGTCATCGGATGCGCCTCGTACGTATGCCCATGCGCGAAGAAGTGGTCCTCGAAGTACTCGGCAATCTTGGCCGTGGTCGCGCATAGCCCCAGCGGAACGTAAGCCGAGGTTATGCCCTTCGCCGTGACCAGAATGTCCGGCTTCACGCCCCAGTTGTCCATGGCGAACCACTCGCCCGTGCGCCCCCAGCCCGACATCACCTCGTCGGCGATCAGCAGCACGCCCTGCCGGTCGCAGATCTCCCGCAGCTTCGGCATGTACTCCTTCGGCGGAATCAGCACCCCATTCGTGCCCACCACCGGCTCCACGATCACCGCCGCCACATCGCTCTCGTTGGCGATCATGTGCTCCACGTAGTCCGCGCAGGCCACCCCGCACCCCGGATACGTATGCTTGATCGGACACTTGTAGCAGTTCACCTCCGGGGCGAACAGGAACCCCTGGCCCTTGCCCCCCGGCTCCATCGGCCACCGCCGTGGATCCCCGGTGGCGGCAATCGACGCCATCGTCGACCCGTGATACGACCGGTACCGGGCGATGATCTTCGTCTTGCCCGTATACATGCGGGCAATCTTGAAGGCCGCCTCGTTAGCTTCTGTCCCCGAGGTGGTGAAGAAGAACTTGTTCAGTCCTTCCGGGAGCACCTCCAGCAGCAGCCGGCTTAGCTCCACCCGGGTGTCGGTGGCATACCCCGGCATGATATACGGCAGCTTCCGTGCCTGCTCGGCAATGGCCTCGATAACGGCGGCGTTCTTATGCCCCAGGTTTGAGCACATCAGCTGCGACGAAAAATCGAAGTACCGCTTGCCATTGGCGTCGGTGAAGTAGCAGCCCTCGGCATCCACAATATGCATGGGATTCCAGGATCGCTGATACTTCCACGTTCCGTAGTTCAGCTTCTTCGTCCACTTGACCACTTCTTCCGTGGTCATCGCCGCCTCAGGAGAAACAACCGTCTCGCTCATCGCACCTGCCTCATTTCAATACTCTACCGCGAGGCGCAAAATGCGGACAGCCCCGGTCTTCACGGCATGCATTGATCGCTAGGGCCGCTTGTAGATCACACCGCCCTTCATCACAAACGAAACCCGCTGCGTCACGCTGATATCCTCCACCGGATTCCCGGGCACTGCGATCACATCGGCAAAATATCCCGCCTTCAGCTCGCCGATCTGGCCTTCCCAGCCCAGCAGCTTCGCTCCATTCAGCAAATCCGCTTGCAAGACTGCAAGAGGCTTCATGCCGAGCTGGACCATCAGCACCAATTCCCGCGCCTGTGTGCCATGCGGAAAAGGCCCCACATCCGAGCCCACCGCGAACGGAATCTCTGCCGCGATCTGCTTCTTGAATTCCGCCGCGTGATATTCGAACATTGCCCGCTCGCGCTTCGCCGCTGCAGGAGAAGCCGCATGATCCGCGAAGTATTCGAAGATCGTGAACGTAGGCACCGCCGGAATCCCCTTCTCGCGCATCAGCCGCATCGTCTCATCGCTTAGCTGCGCCGCGTGATCGATCGAGGCCACGCCCGCCTGCGCTGCGTAGAGCGTCCCTGGCTCGCCCATCGCATGCACGGCGACCTTCTTACCCACGCGCACCGCCTCATCCACGCCTGCCTTTAATTGCGCCTCGGTGTATTGATAGGGGGTCGAGAAAACTCCGTCATGGATCGAATCCGCCCCCGTCTCATACATCTTTACGAAGTCCGAGCCCTCTTTGAACTGTCCGCGAATCGCCTCAACAATCTGCTCGGCGTCATTCGCATACGTCGCGTTCGACAGCACGTGCTGCGCCGGATTGAAGTCGTTCGCGTCTTCATGTCCGCCCAGAATATCGATCGCGTTTCCGCAGATGCGCAGTCGCGGCCCCGGAATCAGTCCCTCATTGATCGCATTTCGCACTGCCGTGTCCGCCGATCCCGCGCCCTCCGTGCCCATGTCGCGCTCGGCAGTAAAACCGGCCATTAGATCGTCCTTTGCCGCAAGAGTGGCCAGAATCGTTCGCTGCGGAACCGACTCCTCGACGGTTTGCAAATCTTCCGCGCCTGGATGCAGAAACAGATGCACGTGCGCATCGATCAGCCCCGGCATCAGCGTCGTGTCGCCCAGATCGATCACCTCAGCCCCAGCCGGATGCTCCACCGAAGATCCCGCCGCAACAATGCGCTCGCCCTCAACCAGCGCCTCGCCCGGCGACACGATCTTTCCCGCCTCGATATCCAGCAGGCGCGCTGCGTGCAACACAATGGAGTGATGCACACCACTGGCCTGCTGTGCTCCAAGCCCGAAATCCGAGGCCAATGCAGTCAGAAGGATCCAGACAAAGACTCGCATGCATTTCATGATCAAACTCCTGACGAGGAAACCATTGGGAACAATAGCGATCTTAGCCGGACACAAATTCCGATGCGAGCGAAAACACACTCGAAACCGAATCAGCTGAACGTAGGGTGGGCGATCAATCCATTCTCATGAGGCCGCTCGTACTCAAGCTGAGGCATGTAAAATCACGCCATACGAATGGCGATTTACCAGCGTGCGCGAAGGGAGTTTCTGATGCCTGCCATTCCTGCGGGCTCGCGAGAATCTGAACCTGCACAAGTGCCGCGGATCCCGAGTGAGAGCAGAACCGCTCGACGTGCGATCGCATGGTCCGGCTTCTTCTTTGCCCTTCTTCAAAGCATTTGCACGTTCTTTGCCGCTCTCGACGGCCTCCGTCTGGTAATCGGAATCGGCTCCCTCGCCATCTCCGCTGGAGTCGCCGCGATGCTGGACCGGCTACACGCCGACTGGATCAGGTTGCCGATGATCGGCCTCGCACTCATCGGCTCATTGCTGAATCTCGTCATCCTTGCGCAGATTCGCCGTCTTCGCCATCGTCCCGCATCGCAGTGGCGTCAGGCACCTTTGAGCCCGCATAAGATTCGAATAGAGCGAGCCCAGCTTATTTTGTCCATCGCGACCTTGGTCCTCATCGGGATCGAAGAGTACCTGCACTTTACTTGGCGTCACCACTTTTAGTGACTATGGCACTCTCGTAATCCGTCGGTCTCAAATTCCAGCACTGCATTTCGGTCTCAGAAAAATCTCTCCGGCTCGATTCCGAAAATCTGCTTCTAACCCCCGTGTAAGTGAGAGTTGAGATACCACACAAAAAAGAAAATAATGTACCACTTCGCGTTGCACACTTTATTCATCTGGCTCATCTCGCTCGCCGGCATTCTCTGCATGCTGCTCCGCCCCTGGCGCATCGCTGAGGCTGCATGGATCTCAGCGTGTGCAGCCTTGCTCGTCATCACGCGTCTCATCTCTGTTCGTCAAGCGATGGGCGCCATCGCCAAGGGAACCGACGTCTATCTCTTTCTCGTCGGGATGATGCTGCTGGCCGAACTTGCCCGGCATGAAGGCGTCTTCGATTGGATCGCCGATGTAGCAGTCCGCCATGCGGACAGCTCCGCGACACGTCTCTTCATCCTTATCTATCTCACCGGAGTCGCCGTTACCGCGCTACTCTCGAACGACGCCACGGCCGTTGTGCTTACGCCCGCCGTGCTCGCCGCCGTGCGCCGCGCCAGGGTCGAGCCGAAACCCTATCTCCTAGCCTGCGCTTTCATCGCGAACGCTGCCAGCTTCGTGCTGCCCATCTCCAACCCTGCAAATCTTGTCGTCTACGGCAAGCACCTTCCCGCTCTCGGTCCGTGGCTGAGATTATTTTTGTTGCCGTCGCTGGCCGCGATTGCCGCAACCTACCTCTGCCTGCACCTCCTGTCGCTCAAAACCCTTCGTGCGGAGATTCATCGCCCCGCCGATCAATTCCAGCTCGGCTCGCAGGGACGGCTCGCGCTCGTCGGTCTTGTGCTCGCCGCCGCGGCCCTGCTCGTAGCTTCTGGATTCGGCCTCGACTTGGGCGCGCCCACTTGTGCGGCTGCGGTTGTTGCAGTGGCTCTGGTTGGCTTCAGAGACAGGAGCATCTTCCTGAAAGCGGGTAAGGACGTTTCCTGGAGCATTCTGCCCTTGGTCGCCGGCCTTTTCATTCTTGTCGAGGCGCTCAATCAGGCCGGATTGCTCACGATCACCGGGCATGCGCTTCAGGCGCTCATGCGCAGCTCAAGGTTACTCAGCGAGTTCGGAGCATCCTTCGGAGTCGCCATTCTTGCCAACCTGATGAACAACCTTCCTGTAGGACTGGCCAGCGGAGCTGCACTGGTGCAAACTCCCGGTGCGCAGCCTCTGGCACACGCGGTTCTCATCGGAGTCGACCTCGGCCCCAATCTCTCCGTCACCGGCTCGCTCGCAACGATCCTCTGGCTCATCGCCCTGCGCCGCGAGAACGTTGAGATCACACCCTGGCAGTTCTTCAAAGTCGGAGTCATTGCGATGCCCGCAGCGCTCTGCCTGAGTGTGCTTGCATTGTGGGCTCTGAGCTGATGGAAACCGGCAAAGATATTTTATTTCCGTAGCCATCGGCGACGTTCCTGAGCGCATCCACATTAAGGCAGGCGAACGTCAATGCCCTCCTGTAAGTCCAACGATCGAATTACTACCGTCCGGTTATCCATTGCATGGATCGTCATCATCCTCCTGATCGCGCCATCTCCGGCCGGTGCTTACTCCGTCCTCTCGCACGAGGAAGTCATCGACCTCGTTTGGCGCGACCAGATCGTCCCGCTCCTGCTCGAGCGCTTCCCCAACACCACCCCCGATCAGCTGCGTGAGGCGCACGGTTACGCCTATGGCGGCTGCATCATTCAGGACATCGGCTACTACCCCCACGGCAGTCATCTTTTCAGCGATCTGCTGCATTACGTCCGCACCGGCGACTTCGTCGTCAGCCTCCTCCGTGAAGCGAGCGACGTCGACGAACTCGCTTTTGCTCTCGGCGCTCTCGCCCACTACACCGCGGACACCTGGGGCCATCCCGCCGTTAATCTCGCTACCGCTTCTGAATACCCAAAGCTGCGCGACAAATTCGGCAACGTTGTCACCTACGATGACGACCCTATCGCGCACCTGCGAACCGAATTCGGCTTCGACGTTGTAGAGGTAGCGCACAATCGCTACGCTCCGCAGCAATATCACGACTTCATTGGATTCAGCGTCTCGAAGCCGCTACTCGAGCGCGCCTTCCGCGACACCTATGGATTCGAAGTGAACGAGATCATGCCGGGCGAAGATCGGGCCATCAACACCTACCGCCATGCCGTCTCCAGTCTTCTGCCGGAAGCCACCCGCCTGGCCGTCATCAACTACGAGAAGCAGATCAAGCAGGAAGACCCCAGCTACGACCGGAAAAAGTTCATCTTTCGTGTGGACAAGGCTACCTACAAGCGCACCTATGGCAATGATTACCAGAAGTCCGGAGCACGCGCGCAGATACTTGCCTTCTTCGTCCGCATCCTTCCGAAGATCGGGCCGCTCAAAGCGCTCAAACTACAAATGCCCGGCGCTCAATCGCAACAGGAATTCCTGAAAAGCATGAACACCGTCGTCGACCACTACACGGCTTACTTACAACAGCTGCGTCTGGAGCCGGTAACTCCAGTGACTCTCGATCTACCCGACCGCAATCTTGACACCGGCAATCCAACCGAACCCGGTAAGTATCGGCTCGCCGATTTCACCTACTCAAAGCTTCTTGCCGAGATTGACAAACAGCCCGCCACCCCTCTACCCGCCTCTCTTCGCGCGAATATCCTGGACTTCTATCGCAATGGCCAGAACAACTATGTCAGCGAGACGCCGAAAGAGTGGCGACAAACACAGGCCAATCTGCACGCGTTAGAAAACGCCACGCCTGTTGAATTGAAAATCTCTGACCAGCCCACTCAAGATCAGCAGGCCCCGTCGATTGTTAAGAATTGAACCGGGAAAGAGTGCCTCACCAACGCTCAAAGGAACAAGAAAATGGCCCGCAGAAATCTTTGCGGGCCAATGGAATGAAAAACGAACGTCTGTCTTACTGCGCGCCTACTGCAGCAGAGGAGTTGAGTTGCGGAGCGACGACCATCAGCAATTGCGTTCCCCGTAGCAAGCTGATGTCGCGATGATCGCCAGTGAGTGTTCCCGAATTTCCATCTTCGACGGAGCTCTGAAGACTTACTCCACTGATTTCACCCGGCGGCTGGGTGAACGAAGCTTTGTTGCTTACCTCTCCCGCCATTTCTTTGATTCCACCCGCTGGAGTCACGCCCGCAATGGTCGCCTTGATTGCGACTTCTTTGCCATCCTTCAGTTGCGCCTTATCGAACGTTAGCACTAGCTTGGACGGACCCTTGGCATCGGAGGCAGTCACCGCATCGACATGACCAAGCAGTTTCGTGCCGCGAGGCAGCTCGACTCCCTGGGGTGTCTTCACCGTGCTCGTCAGCTTTGCGGTTACAACGTCGCCTTGCTTGGCCGACTTGCTGTTGAGTGAGTTATCGAGTTGTGCATTGCCCTCAACCAGTTGTGTAGTTGGCTGCTGGTCTTGTGCGACCGCGTATCCGGTTGAGGCAAGAAGAGCTGTCGCAAGCCCAAGAGCAGTTACTGAAATTCGCTTCATAGAAATAACTCCTGTAGAAAAGAGGTTCATGAGAGACAAACATCGGCATAAGCACACGGCCGCAGCAGGATAGGATTCTTAGGCTTATGCCAAGGAGGAAATTACATACATATAAGACGACCCGGAGTAGGAGATGGTCGCAAGACTTTGCACGGCAGCAAGCAAGAATACTCCTGCGCAAAATCTCTTCGCATGTAAAATCAGGTGCTTGCGCTAAAAATGAGCGAGCGAGTTTTTATTCGCTACATCACCAGTGCAACGCGCTCCAGCTCCGTCTGCATGCACTCGTAGGAGCACCGCGCGCCCTCAAGCCGGATCACGGCAGCGCGCGCCTGGTCTGCGTTCACGCCGTATCCGCGCCCGGCAAGGAAGGTCGCCAGCACTTCGGCCGCCTGCCACAGGTCGATTCCCGACTGCATGAGTTGGTTGCGCAGACCCGCCAGCTCAGTCACCGCGAATTTCTCAACCCTGCTGCCTTGCGTCATCGTCTTCTCTCCTCGCTGCGGCCAGATCTTATGGCAGCTTGCTTCTCTTAGACACCGGAGATGCCATTCATGTTGCTCTTCATCAGCGGAATATCCTGATCGGCGAACGAACAATTGTTTCTCATATCAATTCGCCGCTCGGCATGAAGGCGAAATCGCAAAGCCTCGCCGGAATCAACAGGATCAAATCGCCCAATGTCTATCAGCTGTACGCAACGCCGTCGCTTACGGTTTCCATCGGCGTGAGATTTCTTTTCACGAGAGGAAAGGCTTAACACTTCCGTGCAATTGGCGTGCAGCATTTACAACGCACCAGCTCCGCATTAAGGCGCAGGCCGTGTCGTTGCTCGCTCCACCAGGAGAATCGGAATTCCATCCACCACCGGATACCGGCGTCCACATCCGCCGCAATCGACCGTAGCCTCCGCGAGCGCCAGTTTTGCCTGGCACGCCGGGCACACAATTAGCTTCAGGGCCTCGCGAATTCGCTCCACCGTCTGCACGGCTACAGTGTATCTGGCCATCACCTTCAGCTATCCTCAGAGATCACATGCTGCGTGTGGGCCTCACCGGTGGATTAGGAAGCGGGAAGACGACCGTGGCCGCCATCTTTCGCTCCCTTGGCGCGCACGTCATCGAAGCAGATGCTGTTGGCCGCGAGCTTATGTCTCCCGGCCAGCCCGTCTATCGTGCCATCGTCGAACACTTCGGGCCGGAAGTCGTCCGCGCCAACGGCACCCTCGACCGCCATCGACTCGCCGATCTTGCTTTCCGCCACAATCGCCTCCTCGAACTCAACCGCATCGTCCATCCTGCGGTTATCGCGGCCCAGCAGGAGTGGGCCGAGCGCATCTTCGCCAAAGACCCCGGCGCCATCGCCATCGTCGAATCGGCCCTAATTTTTGAAGCCGACGCGCAGGGTAGCGCCCCGGGCTGGCGTCGCCGCTTCGACCGCATCGTTCTGGTCGTCGCGCCCGACGAGGTTAAGATCGCCCGCTACGTCGCCCGCATGTCACAGAACGCGACCTCTGCGCGGGATCTGGAAGCCGACGCGCGCTCGCGCCTTGCTGCGCAGATTCCCGACAGCGAAAAGATACCCCTGGTCGATCACGTCATCCACAACGACGGCTCGCTAGAAGACACTCGCCGCCAGGTGGAGCCCATTTTTGCGGAACTCGCTGCCGCGGCGCGGGTTTGAACCGATGAGAATCGATAAAATCAAACCAGCAGAATCGATAGAATTCTAGGTAAGACCCCCGGCTCCCGCGCATCCATACTGGGAAGCGTCATCCGGGCTTAGAAAGTTTTCGTCATGATATTTCGCAGAATCGTTCTTACTCTCCTCATCCTCGGCGGCTTCTGGTACCTCGTCTCGCACTATAACGGCGGCGGACCCATCCGCGAGCGCACGCTCAGCGGCAAGGGCTCGCCTCTCACGCTTACTGAAGCCCACGCCGCGCCCGAGTACGACTCCGAGGAGATGAACAACATTTCCGTCTACAAGAAGGCGCTGCCTTCGGTCGTCAATATCACCTCCTCGACCCAGACCCTCAACTTCTTTTATGGATTGGTCCCGTCACAGGGGCAAGGCTCCGGCTTCATCCTCGATAAGCAGGGCCACATCCTCACCAACTACCACGTTGTCGCCGACGCCCAGCAGATAGAGGTCACCACCTCCGACAAGCGCCGCATCCGCGCCCGGGTGATCGGCCGCGATCCTGGCCACGACCTGGCCCTGCTGCAGATCGACGCACCCAATCTCGTCCCCGCCGTCCTTGCCGAATCCAAAAACCTCGTCGTCGGCCAGAAAGTCTATGCCATCGGCAACCCCTTCGGCCTGCAGGGAACCATGACCACCGGCATCATCAGCGCCATCCGCTCCATCCACGATCCGCAGGGAGCGCCCATCGAGAACGCCATCCAGACCGACGCCGCCATCAACCCCGGCAACTCCGGCGGCCCGCTGCTTAACTCCCGCGGCGAGGTCATCGGCATCAACTCGCTCATCGCCACCAATCCCAATGAGAACGTCGAGCAGAGCGCCGGCATCGGCTTCGCCATCCCCATCGACACCGCCAAGGCCGTGCTCGGCGACTTCCAGAAATATGGCCGCGTCCGCCGGCCCTCCCTGGGCATCGTATCGCTGCCCATCGGTCCCGACCTGGCCCAGCAGATGGGTCTCGCCGCCGACTACGGCGTCCTGATCCAGCGGACCATCCCGAACGGGGCTGCGGAGCGCGCCGGCCTGCACGGCGGAAACCAGACCGCCTACCTCGGCAACATGCAGATCTTTCTCGGCGGAGACCTGATCGTCGCCATCGACGATCAGGACGTGACCAGCACGCAGGACATCTCCGACGTCATGAACCGCCACCAGACTGGAGACACCGTAACCGTCACCTACTTCCGGGGCCGCCGCAAAATGACTGCTCAACTCACTCTGGGAGAAGCCCGCGACCAGGCGGCGTAGACAATTTAGGGCAATTCCCCTTTTATTCGGTTGGATGAGCTATTCTGACCAGCTTTCTGAAACCTGCCCGTTCGATACTGGCCATGCGTGATGCTCTGCCCGGGTCGAGAAAGCTCTCAAGCCAAAACGCTCACCCCTCGTGGACATGAATGCACGGAGGGAAGAAATGCATCTTAACTTGACGGATCCCAGACTGATTGTCGGCGTGGTTATCTTCGCGCTGCTCGTTGCTGTTGGCGTAGCACTATACCTGCGGAGCCGCAGAAAAATCAGCGCGCGTTTCCGCAAGCGTTATGGGCCGGAGTACGACCGGGCTGTTCTTGAGCATGGGTCCGAACACAAGGCCGAATCGAAGCTGGCCGACCGTGAGACGCGGGTGGAGAGACTGAATATACGCGCCCTGGGCGCCACGGAACGGGAACGCTTTGTGGCAGATTGGCAGTCGGTACAATCCCACTTTGTCGATCATCCGAAAAGTGCCGTCACGGAAGCCGACGAGCTGATCTCTTCGCTCATGCAGGCGCGTGGCTATCCTATGGACAATTTTGATCAACGCGCCGCGGATATTTCCGTTGATCATCCTCGCCTGGTGGAAAGCTACCGCACGGCACATGGGGTCGCGGTGCGGCCCGGCAGGGAAGAGGCAAGCACGGAAGAGCTGCGAACCGCGATGATCCAATACCGCAGCCTTTTCGATGAACTCGTCCAGGTACAGACGCCCGCCGAAATCAAATCTGTGGCATAACCCGGGATTGCGACCCGGAGTGAAGGAGATCTGAAATGCTCATACTCATCATTGTTCTGGTGCTGGTTTTCGGCCTGGGCGGAGGATACTACGGCTACGGCCGCTGGGGTACCGGCGGAGGCGCAGGCATAGGGCTTGGCACCGTGCTGGTCATTCTCCTTGTTTGCTATTTTCTGGGGGTTCTCCGCTAAAGCGGAGTCGCCCTTAGACAGGCAAGACAACGTCGAAGTTGACGATTGACGTCAGCTTTCACGATTTCCTTCGAAAGTGAGCAAAAGGGAACAGATTGTTGTTCCTGCTGTTGCAATGCTGTTGGAACGTGCGCGGAGAAGTGTGCTCCGGAACAATATACGGAAGCTGCTCAATCCGATGAGCAGCTTCCGTGCGAAACACGGGGCATCGAGTTACTGTCGCTGAATTGATAATATTGAGGAGAACCTCCTCTGGTTACTTCGATCCGAAGCGGTCGCAAACCTGCTGAGCTCCCCACCGGCACGACCGCCTGCGGAGAAGGCGGCCCTCAGATGTTTGAACTAAAGGCCCTTCAATTCGATCCGGCAACTTTTCTGGCGAACACCGGACTAGGGCGAAGAATTGTTCAATTGAAGCCAAAGCAGACCTTCTTTTCGCAGGGAAATTCCGCTGACTCCGTCTTCTATCTTCAGAAGGGCCGTGCAAAACTCACAGTCGTTTCGAAAAACGGCAAAGAAGCCACGATCACGCTTCTCTCCGACCGGCGACTTCGTTGGAGAGGAGTCACTCGCCGGCGTGGTCGGGCTGCGACTGGCGACTGCCACTGCCATTACCGCTTGTACGGCGCTCAAGATAGAGAGGGAGGAGATGATCCGCGTGATGCACGAGGAGCATTCCTTCTCCGACCTGTTCTTGAAGTTTCTGCTGGCCCGCAGTATGCGAACCCAGGCCGATCTTGTCGATCAGCTTTTCAACTCCAGCGAAAAGCGTCTGGCGAGAATTCTCCTGTTGATGGCGGAATTCGGCAAGCCCGGTGAACCGGAAACGTTGATTCCGCAGATCACGCAGGAAACGCTGGCGGAAATGATCGGCACCACCCGGTCCCGCGTCAGCTTCTTCATGAATCGCTTTCGCAAGCTCGGCTTTATTGAATACAACGGCCGCATCCGGGTTCATAAGTCGCTGCTCAATGTCATTCTGCACGACTGAATCATCTCTGCTAGCGCCACTAGTGAATCTTTCTCCGTGTTCCGGAGGGGTGCGTTTAAGAATCAGCCAGGCACAGTCGCCGAGCTGAGCAAAATTGAACAGATCGAAGATTCCGGGCGGTGCGATGCTTTCACTGAGGAAGCATTTAGATGCTCCAGGAAAGGTCCGTGATGTCTGGCGCGAAAGTAAACCTCCTTATCGTCGATGACGAGCCTCGATCTGTAAGAGCATTATCGGTCATCCTTGCAGAATCTGGCTATAGAGTCCGGTCAGCTGCAGATGGTTTCTCTGCGCTCGTCGAGATACGAAGCGGGATCCCTGACATTCTGCTCTCCGACCTCAATATGCCGGGTATGTCCGGTTTCGAATTGCTATCGGTGGTTCGTCGCCGGTTTCCCGCGATTCAGGTGATTGCCATGAGCGGTGACGTTTTCAGGCGATCGGCATACCGCCTGGGGTTGCCGCCGACGCCTTCTATGAAAAAGGCAACCAATCTGGAGTCTTTATTGCAAATCGTAGAAGCCATGACCCGCTCAGAGCGGCAGTCGTCTCTCCAGCATTCCAGCACGATGGCGCCCATCTGGATTCCGAGAAACGGACATGATCCTTCCGGAGATGCATACGTTGTGATCACCTGCCCGGAGTGCCTAAGGACGTTCTCACAGGACTCTCGACAAAGCCATCTGGTCCTATCCGCGAAACAAGTTGCGTCTATTGCTACAGCTTGATTCACTACGCAATCGTCCAGCCGACAGATCCGGCGTCTTCGCAGGCTTTTCAGCGGCAAGCCGGGCACTGGAATGCCCACGCCTCTCAGCGTGCCCGATCTCAACTCTGAACGTAATGCAGAAAGGAGTACTCCAATGCGCAAGTAGCCGAACTGACCATGCTCGTACGCGAACACGTTGAACTCCCGACGACCTCAACCTTGTGACTGAAGAGTTTCGAGAAGGCTGGAATTTAGTGCGTCCGGAGATGCGCATCTGGCTTGATAAGAGAGATGCGGCGCGCGAGATGGCATTTCATGCGGATCGATGAAGGGATCGCTAAGAAGCGGCGTAGGGAAAGACATCACAGGAAGCGATTGCCGGCGCACTCAAACTGGCTCTTCGCCATGTAAGTGCTCGCTTTAATGCTGCGGAGGTTGAGTCATATTGAGTTAAAGAAGTATCCGTGGTTCTGTATGGCCAAGGTCAAGAGTATATCCGTATCAGATTCAGCAGAGTGCGGTTCTGTCTCTCTCGACGAATCGTATCCCTCTCCCATGGCCCTTCCGGCAGAATTGATTGCCATCACGAAGATACAGGTTTCGCCCGCAGCTGATGTAGCCGCACATCTCCATTCTCACTAGCCAAAGTGAGCTATTTAGCTCAGCTATTGTTACGCATCTTTGAAAGAATGACTGCTGGAGAAGAGTCCGTGTTATCGGCTCCCTCATGGTTCTGAGCTAAGTCAGCCCATCTGACATATGTACCTCTTAGCTCTCCGCACTCTACAAGGAAAACCTATGAAGATCACGTCTCATGCTATTAGTCAGCGCTTTTGCATTGGCGAACGGAAACCTATGGGCTGGCACAGGACACCAGGACTCGATTGATCGCCTGCGACATGTCCTCGGATGTGCATCCACGCCATCCTGGACGCTCCCGACAAGGGCATTCCAGAAGAAGTGCTGAGTGGCGCGAAGTGCATCGTCGTGGTTCCGCACCTGGTAAAGGCCGGCTTCATCGTTGGCGGCCGAGCACGGCCGGGGCATCGCGTCGTGCCGTACCGAGACAGGCTGGAGCGCTCCTGCGTTTATCTCCATCGGCGGCGGCAAGTGCTGGATTGCAGATTGGCGTTGAAGGTGTTGACCTCGTCATGCTGGTCATGAATGACCAGAGGCTTTCAGCATCTGCTCTCCAGCAAGTTCGAACTCAGTGGTGATGCATCTGCTGCGGCAGGTCCAGTGGGCCGTCATGCCTCTGCCGGCACTGACTGGAAGCTGAATACCGAAATCCTCACCTACTCGCGTGCGCAGGGTGTCTTCGCAGGAATCGCGCTTGAATGGCGCTGTGGTTGAGCCGGACAACGACTCGACGCGTGCGATCTACGGTCGCGACGTTTCCTTCCGGACCATCTTGTCAGGCAACGTCCACGCCCCGAAATCCACCCTGGGCTTTATGAAGGCCGATTGGTGAAGCGGGTCGCGCAGGCACGATTGCCGAAGTGAACGCAGCCACGAAGTAAGCATTCGAAACAGACAAGGAATCAGACCGGCTGATCGGGATTCTCTACGGATCTCGGTCAGCTTAAGAACTCTGAAAGGAGAACATAATATGCCACTCATGCAACTCGTCATTACATTGGTCGTAGTAGGAATTCTGTTATGGCTTGTGAACCGCTTCATTCCGATGCAATCCAGCATCAAATCGATCCTGAATGGAGTCGTCGTCATTTGCGTCGTGCTTATGGATTGTGAATCTGTTCGGCCTTTTCGGTTCACTTCACAACATTCACGTAGGCCGATGACCCAGGAGTGACAAGTGCAATGAAAGCCACTCTAAGTCACTAACTTTAGTCTTAATCGGACGGATGCGACCCGCCAGCAGGATTGGGGTCCCCATCAAAAAACGGAAGGTATGCCTGTCGCTCCTCAAAGCTTGCCCTTTTCCTCTGCAAGAAAGAGTCGATAGCCAAAAGGTAGATAAATGCAAATTATTCGCTCGATGCGCAATCTAACTCTGATTGCGTTGCCCATGATCGCGCTGGTTGGCACACTTCCGTGCGCATCTTTCTCGCAGGTTTCCGTGGGGGTGGGGATCACTATGGCTCCCCCGGAACTGCCGGTTTACGAGCAGCCGCTCTGCCCGCAAGCAAATTACATGTGGACGCCGGGATACTGGGCGTGGGGTGGTCCCGACGGCTACTATTGGGTTCCGGGAACTTGGGTCATGGCCCCCGCGGTAGGCCTGCTCTGGACCCCGGGCTACTGGGGCTGGAACAACGGCGGCTATGCATTTAACAACGGTTATTGGGGGCCGCAGGTGGGCTTCTACGGCGGCGTGAATTATGGCTACGGCTACGGCGGCGAGGGCTTCGGCGGTGGACGGTGGAACGGCGGCTACTTCAACTACAACACGGCCGTAGTGCGTGTGAACACGACCGTCATTCGCACCACGTATATCGACCGCACGGTAATTCGCAACGTCAATGTGAACCGGGTGAGCTACAACGGCGGACAGGGCGGCATCAATGTGCGGCCAAACCAGACCCAGATTGCGGCGGAACACCAGAAGCGCTACGGACCTGCGAATACACAGGTGCAACAGGAACGCCTGGCCAGACAGGACAAGGCCAACTTTGCGTCAGTGAATCATGGAACTCCCGTGCATGCGGCCTTGGCGAAGCCCGCAGCCTCGGTTGCCGACTTTAATCACGCGGTTCCGGCGCACGGCGCAAAGCCGGTGAACGCAAACGAGACGCATCCGGTGGCGACTGCTAAGCCTGCCACGCATCCGGTGGCCGAGTCTCGCCCGGCTCCAAAACCAGCAACGAAACCAAGCCCGCAACCACGCGCCCGGCGAATGAAAACAAGCCGGCCACACGGCCTGAGGCAAAGCCCGCAACCACGCGGCCAACGGCCGAATCTCGCCCAGCTCCTAAACCTGCTCAACGAAACCAAACCCGCTCCCACACCGCGGCCGACAGCTGCGGTCCGGCCTGCGAGCCAGCCTGCACCGGTCGAGCATGCCGCGAAACCGGCGCAGCAACCTCGTCCCGAGACCAGACCGGCACCCGAGAGCCGTCCAGCTCAAGCAACGCAGAGGCCTGAGCCCGCAGCAAGACCGGCTCCGCAGCCGAAACCTGCTCAGACTGCGGCAAGGCCTGCTCCGCAGCACGAGAGCGCGCCTAAACCGAGCGGGGAGAAGCCGCATCCTGGCGAGAACTAAGAGGCCGAACTACCAGTGGAGCCCGGTTAACAAGCCGGGCTCTTTTGTTTGCGACCAGGTGCCGTGTGACCCTTCCCCCGCCGCCTACGCCCGGCGCACATACCGCCGCCCGACCACGCGATACTCCCCCGAAAGCACGCGCGCGATCGCCTCGGAGTAGGCCACATGCTCCTGCTCCAGAATGCGTGCCGATAGAGCATGCGCATCGTCGCCTTCAAGCACCGGAACCGTCTTCTGCAACACAATCACCCCGTGGTCGAGCTGTTCGTCGACGAAATGGACCGTGCATCCAGCGACCTGCACGCCGTAGGTGAAGGCCTGCTCCTGCGCGCCCAGACCGGGAAACGCCGGCAGCAGCGAAGGATGAATATTCAGGATGCGCTCCGGAAAGGCCTGCAAAAATTCCGGCGACAGCAGCCGCATGTATCCAGCCAGGCAGACCAGATCGACATCGTGTTCCCGCAGGCAGGCAACAATTTCCGCATCATGCTCCGCCCGCTTCCGCCCGCGCCCCTCGATGGCCAGGGCCTTCAAACCCAGCGCCCGCGCCACCTCCAGCCCCGGAGCGTCGGCTTTGTTCGAGAGAACGACGGCAATCTCGCAGCCTTTGAGCTTGCCCTGCGCGATGTTTTCGGCGATGGCGAGGAAGTTCGACCCGCGACCGGAGAGCAAAATGCCGAGGCGTGCTTACTGGCGCGGACATCAGCCGTAGATCACCTTGCGGTCGCCCTTCACGATCTTCCCGATCACGTAGAACTTCTCGCTCGCTCGTTCCAGCAGGCTCTTCGCGCGGTTGAATTTGTCCGCGGGAACGACTGCGATCAATCCGATCCCCATGTTGAAAGTGCGTAGCATCTCGTCCTGTTCGACGTTGCCCAGTTCGCGCAGATGCTCGAAGATGGGCAGCACCGGCCACGAGGCCAGGTCGATCGACGCCGAGACGCCTTTGGGCAGAATCCGGGGCAGGTTCCCGGTGATGCCTCCGCCCGTGATGTGCGCCATGCCCGCCACCAGGTCGGCCGCGGTCAGTTTCTGGATCGCGTGCAGATAGCTGCGGTGGGTCTTCATGAGGGCGGAGCCGGCCTTCTCCTTGAGCGCATTCACGTAGAGTTCGGGCTTGTATCCCGCCGTCTCAAAAAACAGCTTGCGCGCCAGCGAATATCCATTGGTATGCAGGCCGGTCGAGGGCAGGCCGATCAGCACATCGCCGGCCTTGATCTTCGCTCCGGTAATCATCTTCTCGCGGTCGACCACGCCCACGATGAAGCCTGCCAGGTCGTACTCGCCGTCCGCGTAGAAGCCGGGCATCTGTGCCGTTTCGCCGCCAATGAGCGCGCAACCGTTCGCGCGGCAAGCATCGGCGAGGCCGGTCACGATCTTCTCCGCCACCTCGCCATCGAGCGCTCCCGTAGCCAGGTAGTCGAGAAAAAAGAGCGGCATCGCTCCCTGCACCGCGATATCGTTCACGCAATGGTTCACCAGGTCGGCGCCAATGGTGTGGTGCATGCCCAGCGCGAAGGCCACTTTCAGCTTTGTGCCCACCCCGTCCGCGCTCGAAACCAGGACCGGTTGCCGGTATTTCACCGTATCCAGCTTGAACAGGCCGCCGAAGCCGCCTATTTCGCTCAGGACGTTTTTGGTGAATGTCCGCTGGGCGAGGTACTTGATGCGCTGCTTGGTGCGGTCGCCGCTCGAAATATCGACGCCAGCGTCGGCATAGGTGACGGGAGACTTCTTCTTCGGTGGATCGGGCAAGGGGGTTCTTCTTCTCTAAAACGTGAAATTTAGGGGATAAGCGGCCAGAATCCCAAGTTTAACACCGGCTTTCCTTTCATTCCGTTCCTTTCTGCCCTGCAGCCGGCCGCATGGCTGGCGAAGGGATAGCCGCGCTGAAAGGCTGCGGACAGAGCCGCTAATCTTTGATTCCGTGGTATTCAATCTGCGGTACAGTAAAATTTCTCTGCACGAATGGCTGCGCCCGTCCCAGTCCGAGATGAAGTGAACAAGCCCTTGCCCGGCGAGGGAGAGCCTCGCGCCACTTCGAGAGCGACGGCCGAGCTGATCGAGCTGACGGAAGCCTTCTGCGCCGCGGGTACCCTCCCCGCGCAGACGAAGAGCATTACCGATCTCTTCTCTGCCATCTGGAACCGCTCCAACGACCACGCCTTCACCGCTGGTCTCGAGGCCTGGGTCGAGCTTCTCGAACAGCACACTGAGCTCCGTTCCCGCTTTCATAAATCGTGGCAGTCGATGGTGGCCCAGCTCGATTCCGTCTCATTCTTCGCGGAATCCGGCCTTCCCGCCCAGAAGGCACTCTTTGCGGAGACTACGCGCCGCCTCTTTCAGCGCCTGCTGCCCTCGGCCCGCGAAGAAACAGACACGGCTCGGCTGTTTGCTGTGACCTTCGCCTCGCCGCGTGCCGCCAGGCGTTTTGTCGACATCGACGGCGAGCTGTTCGCACGGCTCGCTGCGATTCTCTGGGATCCGCAGGGCCTGGCCGCCTTTCCGCAGGTACGCGATGGTCTCTACCAGGCACTTTGCCTGCTGGCGGCGCGGGTCGCCGGGTGCGGTACCAGTGCCGCGGTCCGGCAGCGTAGCGCGTTGGAGCAGGTTGAGGAGTCGCCCTTCTACCGCATCGTCTTTGCCACCGAGAACTTCGTCCGCCCCAAGACCTCGGAGCCTGCTTGCAATCGCTTCGAGCACTGGATGGAGGCCATCTACGCCTGCCGCGGAGAGCTCGCGCTGGTGCGGCTGCACATGGAGGATGAGGGCGTGAGCACCGCGCTGGTCTTCGACCTGAGCACCATGGACGCCGCCCTCAACCGCATGGAGCTGCTCGCCGCCACCCTGGTTGACTCGACCGACAAGCCTTCGGTGGCCGCCCGCCAGCTGGTGAATACTCTGGTATACGGCCTGCTGGAAGACACGCGCATCTCCGCTCTGGTCCGCCAGAACCTCAACCTGCTGGCTCGGAAAACTGTGGAACGAACCGGCCACAGCGGCGAACACTACATCGCACATGGCCGCAAGCAGTACTGGCAGATGTGGCTGGCCGCTGTTGGCGGCGGAATCCTTACCGTCTTCACTGCCGCTCTCAAGCTGCACATCGTCAGGGGCAACTGGCCGCCCTTCGTCGAAGGCATTCTGGTGGGCACGAACTACGCCATCAGCTTCCTGCTTCTCCAGATCTTCGGCCTGGCGCTCGCCACGAAGCAGCCGTCTATGACCGCGGCCACGCTTGCCGATATCATCCGCCACAACCGCGGAGCTTCGCGTCGCGACAAGATCGCCGACTTCGCCGCGTCCATCAGCCGTACTCAGCTCGCTGCCGCATTCGGCAATGTCCTGGCTGTGAGCGCCGGCGCTGTCGTCTTCAACCTGATCTGGCTCCACATGTATGGCACGCCGTATCTCCGGGCCGCCCAGGCTAAGTCCGTCTACCGGTCGCTGAATCCCATCGCGTCGGGCACCGCGATCTTTGCGGCTCTCACCGGAGTTCTGCTCTGGCTGGCCGCTCTTATCGGTGGATGGTGCGAGAACTTCGCGGTCTACAACCGCATTCCCGCCGCCATCGCGCAGCACCCGCTCGGCAACACCATCGGCGTACACAGAATGAAGCGCGTAGCCGACTGGTTCGACCGCAACGTCGCCGCGTGGAGCACCAGCATCTCCCTTGGCTACCTCATGGGCTTCTTTCCGGAGATCGCGCACTTCTTCGGCCTCCCGCTCGACGTGCGCCACGTCACCTTGAACACCGGTATGTTCACCTTCGCCGCCACCTCATTCGGGCTGGACGCCTTCCGCCATCTCTGGCTCTATGCCGCGCTGGGCGGTATCGCAATCATGTTCCTGCTCAACCTGGGAGTGAGCTTTGCCATCGCCTCGTTCGTCGCGCTGCGCGCCTACGACGTAGGCCGCCCGGAACAACTCTCGATTCTCAAGGATGTTTTGGGCCAGGTGTTGAAGTCCCCGAAGCGCTTCTTTTATCCTGCCGACCCCAAGCCGGCAGCGGCCGAAATCTCCGGTGCTCCGCCGGCTCCCGTCGCGATCGAAGAGCCCGCCCAGGTCGTCGCCGAGGTATCGACAGAGACCGGCTCCAGCAGCGTCTCCAATCCCAACGTTGTGCCTTAGTACTGCCCTTCGACCACATTCTTCAGGGGCTCGCCCTTCACATAACGCGCCACCTGCTCTGCGGCAAACTCCATCGCCCGGACCAGAAACATCGGGCTCGACGCCGCGACATGCGGAGTGATGAACAAATTGGGAGCCTTCCACATCGGGTGCCCTTCCGGCAGCGGCTCAGGATCGGTCACGTCCACCACGGCGCGAATCCGTCCCGCTTCGAGCGCCGCCAGCAGCGCGTCGGATTTTACGACCGGTCCTCGAGCGGCATTGACGAGCAGCGCGCCCTGCTTCATCCGCGCCAGTTCCCGCTCGCCAATCATTCCGGTTGTTTCGCTGGTAAGCGGAACGATCAGTACCACCACATCGGCACCGGGCAGCAGATCGAGCAGCCCGCCCACGCCCGCGACGTTCTCAGCGCCGGCCCGCGCCTGCCGCGCCACGCGGACAATCTCCACTCCGAACGGCGTCAATCGCTCCTCAATCGACCGCCCGATCGCTCCATAGCCCACGATCATCACCCGCTTGCCGAAGAGTTCCTCCTGAAGCACCGGTGGGTAGAATTTCCGCTCGATGTGATGCATGGCACGGAAGTGCTCGTCCGCTTCTCCACGTCCCCGCCAATCGCCTGCCCGCTGCAAATCGACGTAGAAGGGAAAATACTTGAGCGCCGCAAGAATCGCCGCCACCGCCCACTCCGCCGTGGGAATGTTGTGCAGCCCCTGGGCATCGCATAGAGTCACCTCCGGCGATAGCAGAGGCTGGAGCCAGTCCACGCCCGCCAGCAGCGACTGCGCCACGTGCACGCCGCTTAAATGAGGAGCCACCTGCGCCGCCTCTTTTGGATAAGCTGGCGCTACCCAGAACTCCACCTCGATCGTCCCTTCCGGCTTCGCCTCAATCCGCACGATCTCGGCTTCACGAGGAAACTTCGCCAGCAATTCATCGCCTGCCCAAGCCGGCACTCCCACCTTCACCATTCGTTGACGGCTCCCCGGAAATTTACTTCGCCGCGTGCGGAGTTGCCTTGAAATAGCTTTTCAGCGCAGCCAGGCCGGCCGTGATCGCCTCCGTTGACACCGAGTAGCCAAAGCGCACATGACCCTCGCCCTGCGCTCCAAAGACCACGCCGGGAATCGTCGCCACATGTGCCTTCTCCAGCAACATTGCCGCAACCTTGCGGCTGTCTTTATGAATCCTGCTCACGTCGGGAAAGGCATAAAACGCTCCCTCCGGCGTCTCGCACTCCAGCCCGCATTCACGCAATCCCTCCACCAGCAGGTCTCGCTTCGCGCGATACTCCTCGCGTCGCGCATCGATCGTGCTTTGCGGCGTCGAGAGCGCTTCGAGCGCCGCCCATTGCGTCGGAGTGGAAACGCCGTTGATCGAATACAGCACCAGCTTGCTCAGCCCGGTCATGAATGATTCACCGGCCACAGCGTAACCAATGCGCCAACCCGTCATTGCGTACGACTTTGAAAAAGTGAAGGCCGTAATCGTGCGCTCCACCATGCCCGGCAGTGAGGCGATCGAGAAATGCTCGCCTTCATACACCAGGTCCTCGTAAGCCTCATCGGCAATCACGATCAGGTCGTGCTTTATCGCAAAGGCCGCGACCTCCTCCGCCTCCGCGCGTGAGAACACTGTGCCGGCGGGATTCTGCGGCGTGTTGTAGTAAATCGCCCGGGTGTGCGGCGTGGAAAACTGCTCGAGCGTTTTGGTAAGACCGTTGCGGCGCGCCGTTGCCGTAGGCACCAGCAAAGCCCGCGCCTCAGCGCCGGTCACCATGTCGCGAATCGGCGTCCAGTAGGGTGAAAACAGCAGCACGTCGTCGCCGGGATTGAGCACTGCCTGAAAAGCAACATGGAGTGCATGAGCTCCGCCTGCGGTCACGATCACATCGTCGAATGTCACGTCGATCTGATTGCGTGTCTGCAATTTCTTCGACAGCGCTGCGCGCAAAGGCTCAATCCCCGACGATGGCGCGTACCGCGTCTTGTTCTCGACGAGTGCCCTGAACATGGCGTACTTGATGGGCTCCGGAGTGTCGAAGAACGGCTCGCCGCCGTGAAACGAATGCACCGTCTGCCCCGACGCCCGCAAATCCAGCACCTTATTCCGAATCTGCACAATATCGGAGAAGCCCACCTCGTCGAGCCGCTTGGCCAGTCGCAACCTGCTCTTTTTTGTCATCGCCTCTTCTCAATCCCCCGCCCGCGGTCTTCACGCCGCCTGGCCGGACTCCATAGCTTAGATCATCCGGAGCACTTAAGATGTATGCTCCGAAAAGAAATGCGCCGTTCCTCCGTCTGGTTCCTCATCGCCGTCTTGTGGCTTATCGATACTGTCCTCGGCATCGTGCGAGGAACGTTCATCAGGCGTGGCTGCCGGCGGTCATTACGCTGATCTTCTCGTCGTTGGACTGATTCACCGGCAGAGAGGCGAAGGCCGGACTCAGGTAGCGAGCAACCCCGTATACACCGCCATTCCCGCGACCGTGTCGACGCCAATCACGTCCAGCGCATCGATCTCCGCCTGTTCGCGAATTCCGCCGGCCACAATCAGTTGCCTTGACGTCAGGCTGCGCAGCGTCCGAGCCCGCTCAAAGGGAAAGCCCTGCATTGTCCCTTCCGTGTCCACGTGCGTATAGAGAAAGGCTCCACAATACGGATCCAGAGCCTCAATTGCCTCCTCCGGCGTCATGTCCACGGTCTCTTTCCATCCCCGGACCGCGACCTGCCCTGTTTTTGTATCAATGCTTGCTACAAATTGTTCCCGCCCGATTGCGGCTGAGAGGAACTCAGCCGTCTTTGCCTCGACACCCGCTGCGCCGAACAGCACCGACCCGAGGATCACGCGCCGGGCGCCGCCGTCCAGCAACGCTGGCGTGCGCCGCCGTCCGAATCCCGCCGCCCACCTGGCACGGCAACCGCCTGGCGATTCTCTCGATCAACGCTGCGTTGTCGCCCTGCCGCATCGCCGCGTCGAGGTCGATGAACTGAACCAGGGGATAAGACGAAAACCGCTCGATCCAATATTCGAAATCGTCGAAGGCAAGTTTGATCTCTTCGCCCTGAACGAGCTGGACGATGCGGCCACCCATCAAGTCGATCGAAGGAATCAGCATGGCAGCCTCACCGGGACACCATCCCGTGCAATCTCCTCTTTGAGCGCTCGCGCATCTGAGATGCCGAAGTGGAAGATACTCGCCGCCAGTGCTGCATCGGCCTTACCGTGCAGCAACACCTCGGAAAAATGTCCGCGCATTCCCGCACCGCCGGAAGCGATCACCGGAATCTGCACAGCTTCGCTCACCGGGCCGTCAGCTCGCAATCGAAACCGGCTCGAGTCCCGTCCGCGTCCATCGAAGTCAGCAGTATCTCTCCGGCGCCGCGCGACTCGGCTTCGTTTGCCCAATCCAGAGCCTTGCGGCCCGTGGCTTTCCGGCCGCCCTCCACGAATACCTCCGCGCCATCGCGCGATCGCCGTCGCCCCATCGAGCCGTCGCGCGTCAATCGCGACAATGACAGCCTGCGCTCCGAAGCGTGTGCCGATCTCGTCGATCAGCTCCGGCCTGCGCAGCGCGGCAGAGTTCATGCTGACCTTGTCAGCACCAGCGTCAAAGATCGCCGCTGCGTCGTCCAGTGTCCTCACCCCGCCGCCCACCGTGAAGGGAACAAACAATCGCTGCGCCGTTCGTCGCACCGTATCGAGCAGCGTTCCGCGTCCTTCGTGCGTTGCCGTGATATCCAGCAGAACGATTTCGTCTGCGCCGGCTTCTGCGTGACGGCGCGCCAATTCCGCGGGATCGCCGGCATCGATCAGTATCCACGAACTGCACACCCTTTACCACGCGGCCCGCGTTACATCGAGACAGGCAATAATGCGTTTCGTCAACGTCAGGCAGCCCCACGAAGTTCGCAGAATTTGCAGGCCCACGGCCCCGGATTTCTCCGGATGGAACTGGACGCCCATGACATTGTCGCGCTCTACGGCCGCCGTGAAAGGCTAATCATATTCTGTAACTGCAACTGTGTCATTTATTACCGGTGCGCGATAGGAGTGCGTGAAATAAACAAAACTGCCTGTCGCCACGCCACTCAGCAGCGCGAATGATTCGCGGACCGAGAGCGAATTCCATCCGACATGCGGCACCTTCTTTCCCGCCGCAAAGCGATCGCAACATCGCATCGAACACGTCAAGCCCGCGGCTCCCGGCGCCTCCGTACTGCCGCGAAAGAGCCATTGCAAGCCCACGCAGATACCCAGAAATGGAGTGCCCTGCGCGATACGTTCTTCCATAGCCTGCCTCAATCCATGTTCCTCCAGAAAGGCAGTCGCCTGAAAATGTCCGACCCCGGGAAGCACAATCTTGTCGCGCGCCGTACGACATCCGGATCGTAGGTCGCGACGGCATCCGCGCCCACTGCGCGCACCGCTTTCATCACCGAGGTGAGATTGCCCGCCTTGTAGTCAACGACTGCAATCACAGCAGCCCCTTTGTGCTGGGCAGCATGTCGCCCAACTGCTTGTCTTGCGCATGCAGGCAAAGCGCAGCGCACGAGCGAATGCCTTGAATAGAGCCTCCACCTTGTGATGATTGGATCGGCCGTACATCGTCTTCAAATGGACATTCGCGCGAGCGCCGCGGGAGAAGCCTTCGAAGAAATCTTCCACAAGCTCCGATTGCAGATCGCCGACAAGCCGCGTCCTCACCTTTGTGTCGACCACCGACGAGACGCGTCCGCTCAGGTCGATGGCCGCGAGGCCGAGCGTTTCATCCATCGGCATCAGGAAATACCCGGCCCGCATGATGCCCTGCTTATCGCCGAGCGCGCTGTCGAAGGCCTCGCCGAGCGCGATGCCCACGTCCTCGACCGTGTGGTGCTGGTCCACATCCAGATCGCCTTTGCAGGTGAGATCGAGATCGAAAGCGCCATGGCGCGTAAACAACTCCAGCATGTGATCGAAAAAGCGGATGCCGGTCGAGACCTTGTAACGCCCGGAGCCTTCGATGGTGAGTCGCAGATGAATCTCCGTCTCGGCTGTCTTGCGATCGATGCTTCCCACCCGCTTTTTCGTCACGCCGGGTCTCCTGTCCACTCGATCTCTCTCAGGCTCTCCTCCATCGCCTGCACTGCACGCTGCATCTGCTCTCGCGTGCCGATGGTGATGCGCACGCAGCCGTCGCATCCCGGATCGGCCGACCGATCCCGGACCAGTACGCTGCGCCCGTGCATCGCGCGGTGAACTCTGCATGGAGCGGCCCAATGTTCGTAAGGACGAAGTTCGCTTCGGACGGCCAGTACCGGACGCCCATCCGTTCCAGCGCAGCCGTAAACTCTCGGCGTGCAGCCAGAACCTCGCTTACGTACTCATCGATGTATGCCTGATCGCCCAACGCCGCCGGCAGGCAGGCCAGTGCGAGCGATTCACGCTGTACGGAGAAATCACTCGCCGCATCCAGTGCATCGACTCGTCGCCGGCAGCCAGTAAGCCAAGCCGCAGACCGGCCAGGCCATAGGCTTTCGAAAATGTGCGCGCGACGATTACATTTGGCACGCGGCCTACCAGATCCATAACTGTCTGTCCGTAGAAGTGGAAATAGGCTTCGTCGACCAGAACCATCGCACGCGGAGCCGCCTCGACTACCTGCAAAATCTCGTCGCGCGGCACGGCTTGCCCTGTGGGGCTATTCGGAGTGGCGATGGCAATCAATTTAGTCGCGGGCGTAATCTTTGCAAGCAGAGATTCCAGCGGAAACCAAAAGTCCGTTCCGCCTGCACTGCGACGACGCTTCGCGTCCGTTGACGAGCCGTACACCGCGTACATGGAATAGGTCGGCACGGGCAGCAACATCTCATCTCCCGCGTCGAGATAGGTCTGGCAGAGAACGTGAATCGCTTCGTCGACGCCGTTGGTAAGCAGCACCTGTTCTGTCTTCAGCTGCAGGTGCGAGGCGACCAAGCGCTCCACCGGCTCGCGCTCCGGATACATGGTCAAGTCGGCGCGCGAGATCTCTCCCAGCACTTCCAGCACGCGCGGCGAGCAGGCCAACGTGTTCTCGTTGAAGTCCAGCCGCAAGCCAGTGCGATCGCCCAGCGGTGGATGATACTCCTTCATGCGCCGAATTAGCTCGCGCGGCTGCGGACCCAGCGTCTTGACGCTATCCATCGCTGCCCCTCACCCGAATCGCCACTGCATGGCCATGCAGACCCTCGGCCTCGGCCAGCGCAATCGCCGCTGGCCCGAGCCGCCGCAATCCCTCCGGCTTATACTCCTGCACGGTTATCACTTTCACAAAATCCATCACGCTCAACCCGCCGCGCACACGCGCCAACCCACCCGTCGGCAGCGTGTGATTCGGCCCCGAAACATAATCTCCCAGCGGTTGCGCCGAATACCGCCCCACAAACACCGACCCCGCGTTCTTTACCCATGCCAGATCAGCCTCGCTATCGACGGTCAGATGTTCCGGCGCAAGCAGATTCGTAATCTCGTGCGCTTCTTCCAAGGTCGCCGTCACAATCGCCAGGCCATTGCGGGCAATCGCCTCCGCTGCAATCGGGTTCGAACGCGCTTGCTTCTTCACCTCCGCAACCACGGCCTGCGCTAATGTATGCGTGGCGGTTACAAAGATCGCCAGCGCATCGGGATCGTGCTCGGCCTGCGCAACCAGATCCGCCGCAATCCACGCCGCATTGCCGTCCTCGCTGGTTACGACAATCTCCGTCGGCCCCGCGAGCATATCGATCGCGCAATCGAACGCCACCAGTTGTTTTGCTGCCGTCACATAGGCATTGACGAACCGGTCCGGGCAATGCCTATGTGAGGGCGGCGGACAACAACTGGTGGCGTTCGATTGCGCGATCGATATGCTCGCGGGGCCGACGGAGATTGTCGTAACCAGCGAGGACGGCAATGCCGTGGATTGCGGCGGATCTGGTTGCGCAGGCCGAGCACGATCCCGATGCGCTGGCGATCTTTGTAACCGCCACGCAAGTACGTTCCCACGCAGGCCGTGGTTGCGGAGGTGAAGAAGCAAGCGCGTTCGAACCCCGATTGCAGTCCCGCGATCGCCTGGCATAGGTCGGCGACCTTGGAAGAAGCGCACGAGATTACGAATCTGCCTTGCGCCGGAACATCTGACCGTCGATAGCGAGGCTGATCTGGCATGGGCAGAGCACGGGGTCGGTGTTTGTGGGGCGGTGTTGCTTCCGGCGCAACCGCTGGGAGATTATGTTTCGGGGCCGAATCACGCGCTCCAACAGGGTGGGTTGGCGCGTGTGCGCGGCGGGTTGAGCGTGATGCATTTTGTGAAAGTGATAACCGTGCAGGAGTATAAGCCGGAGGGATTGCGGCACTGGGGCCAGCGGCGATTGCGCTGGCCGAAGGCCCGAAGGTCTGCATGGGCATGCAGCGGCGATTCGGTGGCAGCGATGGATAGCGTGGACATTGGGTCCGCAGCCGCGCCGACTAATTCGGCATGAAGGAGTATCACCCACCGCTGGGCGATCGCACTGGATTGCGGCTGGACTGGAGCGAACACGCTGGCTCGCCGCGCGTGCTGGAGGTCCTGGGAGAGATCTCGCGCGCGGAGTTGACCATGTATCCGGAGCGCGAGCCGTCAGGTAGCGGAGCACCTGAAGCTGAAGACAGAACAGGTGCTGCTGACGAATGGCGTGGACGAGGCGATTCGCGTCGTTTCAGACCTATCTGGGCGCGAGCGATGAAATGTTGTATTCGATGTACGCAGTTTATGCCTCAGGAACGGACGCAACCTACAAGATCGAAGTGCAGGCGGATACGACTTTTGTTTCCGCTCGAGGCGCTGCTGCAAGGTTACCGCGGCGACGAAAGTGATTGCAATTGCCACTCCGAATAGCCCCACAGGGCAAGCGGTGCGGCGCGAAGACATTTTGCGGGTGAGTGGAGATGGTGCTGGTGGACGAAGCGTATTACCACTTTCCCGGGTAATGATATGGTAGGCCGCGTGCCAAAAAATGTAATCGTGGCGCGCACATTTTCGAAAGCCTATGGCCTTGCCGGTCTGCGGCTTGGCTTACTGGCCGCCGGCGAGGAGTCGATGCACTGGATGCGGCGAGTGATTTCTCCGTACACGTCGGATTTCGCTGGCACTGGCCTGCCTGCCGGCGGCGTTGGGCGATCAGGCATACATCGATGAGTACGTAAGCGAGATTCTGGCTGCACGCCGAGATTTACGGCTGCGCTGGAACGGATGGGCGTGCGGTACTGGTCTTCCGAAGCAAACTTCGTCCTTACGTACATTGGGCCGCTCCATGCAGAGTTCTGCCGCGCGATGCGGGGGCGCGGCGTCTGGTCCGGGACCAGTCGGCTGATCCGGGATGCGATGGCTGCGTCGGCATCACCATCGGCACGCGAGAGCAGATGCAGCGTGGAGTGCAGGCGATGGAGAGGAAGGGGATCGAGTGGACAGGAGACCCGGCGTGACGAAAAAGCGGGTGGGAAGCGGGTCCGATCTGCGCAAGACGGCGACGGAGATTCATCTGCGACTAACGATCGAAGGCTCCGGGCGTTACACGGTCTCGACCGGGATCAGGTTCTTCGATCACATGCTGGAGTTGTTTGCGCGGCATGGCGCTTTCGACCTGGAGCTGACTTGCAAGGGCGATCTGGATGTGAACAGCGTGCGGCGGAGGGGACGTGGGGTTTGCACTGGGCGAAGCTGTCGACATGGCGCTCGGCGATAAGCATGAATTTCAGGGCCGGGTATTTCCTGATGCCCATGGATGAGACGCTGGGCCTAGCAGCGGGCGCGCGGCATGCGTTGTCGACACGAAGGTGAGGACGCGGCTGGTGGGGGATTTGCAATCGGAGTTGAGTAAGATTTCTTCGAAGGATTCTCGCGCGGCGCTCGGGGCAATCTTCATTTGAAGACGATGTATGGACGGTCGAATCATCACAAAGTTGAAGCCTTGTTCAAAGCCTTTGCGCGAGCGCGAGTTGCGTGCTCCAAAGACAAGCAGCTGGGCAAGATGCTGCCGAGCACAAAAGGGCTGCTGTGATTGCGGTCGTCGACTACAAGGCGGGGAACCTAACCTCGGTGATGAAAGCGCTGAGCGCTACGGCGCGGATGCTGAGGCGACCGAGGATCCGGATGTAGTACGGCGCGCGGGAGAAGATTGTGCTGCCCCGGGGTGGGGCATGCTCAGGCGACAGTGTTTGGAGGAGCGTGGGTTGAAGCAAGCAATGGAAGAGCGGATCGCGCAGGGCACGCCGTTTCTGGGAATCTGGTGGGATTGCAGTGGCTCTTTCGGGAAGCGCGGAGGCTCCGGGAGACTGCGGGCTGGCTGCGTTCGATGCGAAAAGTTTTGCAATCGCTTTGCGGCGCGGGGAAGAAGGTTCCGCATGTGGGGTGGAATTCGCTGTCGGTGCGGGAAGATTCGCGGTTGCTTGAGTGTGGCGTGGCGACAGGTAGTTTTGTCTATTCCACACACTCGTACCGCGCGCCAGTGATTAACGACACCGTGGCAGTTACAGAATATTGCGAAGCTCACGGCAGCTGCAGACGCGACTACGTGATGGGAGTTCCGGTTCATCCCGGAGAAATCGGGGCCCGTGGCCTGCGCATTCTGCGCAACTTTGTGGAGGTGGAATGTTGACGAAACGGATTATCGCCTGCCTTGACATCACTGCGGGACGAGTCGTCAAGGGCGTGCAGTTCGTCGATCTGATTGACGCCGGCGATCCTGCGGAATTGGCCGCGCGCCATGCCGAGGCAGGGGCGGACGAGATTGTCCTGCTGGATATCTCGGCAACGCGCGGGACGCTGCTCGATACGGTGCGGCGCACGGCGCAGCGATTGTTTGTTCCCTTCACGGTGGGCGGCGGGGTGAGGACACTGGACGATGCGGCGGCCGTCTTCGAGGCGGGCGCCGATAAGGTGAGCGTGAACTCGGCCGCGCTGCGCAGACCGGAGCTGATCGACGAGATTGGGGCGCGCTTCGGAGCACCAGGCGGTGATTGTAGCGATCGATGCACGAAGGATCGAGGGGGCGCGGCGAGCGCACGATGGCGCAGAGGTTTTTGTCGAGGGTGGCCGGAAAGCTACGGGGCGCAAGGCTCTCGACTGGGCGCGCGAAGCTGAGGGGCGCGGTGCCGGCGAATTTGTGTTGACTTCAATGGATGCGGACGGGACACGAGCGGGCTTCGATTGCGAGCTGACACTTCGTGAGTGAAGCGGTGCAGATTCCGGTGATCGCTTCCGGCGGCGCGGGGAATGCGCGGCACTTTTTCGGAGGTCTTTTTGCGCGGGAAGGCGGACAGCACTGGCGGCGAGTATTTTTCACTTCGGCCCCTCAGATGCGCGAGCGCTGAAAGAGGAAATAGCGGGATGGCGTCGTGGTGAGGCTGCCTTGCTGATTCCTTCGGATCTTGATGGGCGGCCGTATCGTCCAGCTGGTGCAGCAGGAAAATCACACTTGCCTTCGACGATTTCGAATATTGGATCGAGCGGTTTTCTTCTTATCCAATGGTTCAGTTGATCGACCTTGATGCAGCGATGCGGCGGAGCAAGGACCACGGTGAGGATCGAGAATCGCGAGGCGGTTGCCGGTGCAGGCGGTTGGACGGCGGCGCAGGCCAAGGCGTTGTTGGCGCGGGCCTACCACCACGGTGATCCTGGGGTCGGTGCTGTTCAAGGCGGTACGAGGCAAAGACGGCTGAGTTGCTCTCAGCCGCGATCGGGCGGGAACGATTTGTAGCAAGCATTGATACAAAAGCAGGTGCCGCGGTTCGCGGCTGGAAAGAGACCGTGGAAGTGACACCG
>CAVTLP010000005.1:0-35103 GCA_963735555.1 uncultured Acidobacteriota bacterium | reverse complement strand
TTGGAGTCTGGGCATTCGGAAAACTGCCGGCTTTTTAGCCGGCCTTTGTATGTCGACTTGCATTGGTCTCTTTCTCTTCACCCGCATCCTTTTGCCTGACGCGACGCTCACGCTAGCAATCGCTAGTGGCAATGTGGGGATTGTTGCGAGTTCTTGACGAGGAAGAGCAGCATCCCCGTGCCTGGGCGGCCGCAATTGCAGCCAGCTTGGGGACCGGGTTGCTCCTGAAGAGCCTGATCGGGATCGTCTTTCCAGTCGGGGCCGCCATCATTTATCTGTTGTGCACGCGGCAGATGTTTTCCTGGCGCACGTGGAGGCGTCTTCGGCCGCTGATGGGCCTTGCTATCATCCTGCTAATTGCCGCACCCTGGCACGTTCTTGCTACGCTGAGGAATCCCCCATACTTCAGTTTCAGCATGAGGAGTAT
This sequence comes from uncultured Acidobacteriota bacterium, assembly GCA_963735555.1. Classification (GTDB taxonomy): domain Bacteria; phylum Acidobacteriota; class Terriglobia; order Terriglobales; family Acidobacteriaceae; genus Silvibacterium. Next base: position 34,676 of record CAVTLP010000005.1, on the reverse strand, counting down.
CGCGGGAGAGTATCACGGCTTTCTTTGGTTTTTCTTCATCAATGAGCAACTGCTTCGATTTTTAAACCTTCGCTATCCGCGAGACTACGACACCGTGCCGCGTCTCTATTTCTGGTTGCTGAATCTGGTTTGGCTTTTTCCGTGGAGCGTCTACTTGCCAACGGCCCTAAGGCTCTCTTACAGGCCTGTCGATCGCGCCGGGAAAACAAGACTCCTCGCCCTTTGCTGGATAGGTTTTGTGATGGTGTTTTTCACCTTCTCTACCACGCAGGAGTATTACTCGATGCCATGCTATCCGCCACTCGCACTCCTGATTGGCTCGGGAATCGTGAGGGGTGGGAGAGTTGTGCAGGTTGGAACACGCCTGCTGACCGTCATCTTCACGGCAGCTGCGCTTGCGGCGATTGCCATCCTGGTAGCCGTGCGCCATGTTCCCACCCCGGGAGATATTTCGCAGGCGCTCAGTTCCAACCCGACGGCATACAAGCTATCCCTTGGCCATATGGAAGACCTGACTCTCAAGTCGTTCGCCTACCTACGTATGCCGCTCGCACTCGCTGCAGGCGCGTCTCTCCTTGGGGCCTTTGGCACCCTTCGGACCAAGAGCAAGACCGTATACCTCGCCGTCGCCGTCATGATGGTTATCTTCTATCAGGCTGCACATCTGGCGATGGTCAGGTTTGATCCCTATCTCTCATCCCGACCTTTGATCGAAACGTTGGAGAAGTCACCGCAAGGCAATCTCATCATCGACCGTCACTATTTTTATTTCTCTTCGGTGTTTTTCTATACCGACCGGACCGCGCTGCTCCTGAACGGAAGATTCAACAACATGGTGTACGGCTCGCATGCGCCCGGGTCACCGGACGTTTTTATCGATGACGGCCAGTTCACTGAACTCTGGCGAAAGCGCGAAAGATACTACATCTTCGCCAAAGGCGATGCGGTCGATCGTCTAGAAGTTCATTGGTCGGCAGAGATCAACTCATTACGGTCGGCGTGAGCGGTGGCAAAGTCTTGTACACGAACCACCCAATTCTATCCGGGGCGGGAAGCGTCTGTATCTGGATTTGTCGGTCTCTCCAACCCAAGTATCGAATCGCACTTTGATATACGCGCTGAATCAATTCAGTTGGTAAATGCCGGGGAGGAATTATGAGGATCGCTGTTCTCGGGGGTGATGGTTATTGTGGTTGGGCTACCGCTTTGTATCTCTCAAACAAAGGGCACTCGGTCGCAATCGTAGACAACTTTATCCGCAGGCAATGGGACCACGAACTCGGCGTACAGACACTCACGCCGATACTTCCGCTGACGGAGCGGCTAAAAGTCTGGCATCGATTGACCGGGAAGTCCATCAAGCTTTTCGTGGGAGACGTCACCGACTACGAATTCATTTCCTCGACGATCAAAAGATTTGAACCCGAAGCAGTTGTCCACTTTGCCGAACAGCGGTCGGCGCCTTACTCGATGATTGATCTTAAGCATGCGGCGTTCACCCAGGTGAACAACGTTGTCGGGACATTGAACCTGCTCTTCGCTGTGCGTGAATTGCAACCGGACTGTCACATTGTCAAGCTGGGAACGATGGGGGAATACGGAACTCCAAATATTGATATCGAGGAGGGCTTCATCACCATCGAGCACAATGGACGCAAGGATACGCTTCCATATCCCAAGCAGCCTGGTTCCTTCTACCATCTCTCGAAGGTGCATGACAGCCACAACATCATGTTCACGTGTAAAGTCTGGGGTCTTCGCGCCACGGACCTGAACCAGGGAGTCGTGTACGGTACGGTTACCGACGAAGTCCTGTTAGACCCGGCGTTGATCAACCGCTTCGATTACGACGAGGTTTTCGGAACAGTGCTCAACCGTTTTTGTGCCCAGGCAGCGATCGACTGGCCACTTACGGTTTACGGAAAGGGTGGCCAGACGCGTGGCTTTCTCGACATTCGCGACACAGTCCGCTGTGTGGAGCTTGCATGTTTGAATCCTGCCGAATGCGGGCGAATTTCGCGTCTTTAACCAGTTCACCGAGCAGTTTTCGGTCCTGGAATTAGCCGAGACCGTCCAATACGGTCGCCGGACAAATGGGACTCAAGGTGGAAATCGACCACTTGCCTGACCCTCGGGTCGAGGCGGAATCACACTACTACAATGCGAAGCATTCCAAACTTATTGATCTTGGCCTGGAGCCTCACCTGCTCTCTGGCTCGCTCGTCGACTCACTGATCAATATAGCGGTGCGTTACCGCGATCGCATCGATCCAGCACTGTTTCCACCTCAAGTGAATTGGCGGCAACGCGAAACGAGCGGCGCATCGGCGGCGTGAAGGCGAAACAGCCGGTCCTGGTTAAGGAAACTGTCTAACAAAATAGGGGGTCACCGCTTACGTTCGTAGGGCACGTAAGCAGACTGCCAGCTTTGTAAACGGCGCGTCAGCGCAGAAGATTGGTCTTAGCCAGATCGATCACTTCGTCGCCACGTCCACTCAGCACGGCGCGGATCATATAGGACTGAAGCCCATGGCCTGCTCAAGGCTGATCGTGGGCGGCATAGACAATTCCTGCCGATTCACCAGAACCTCAACCAGCGCCGGTCCGTCACGCTCCAGCGCGCGGCTCAAGGCGGGCGTAGTTCTTCCGGTTTCTCCACCCGAAGGCCAAGAATATTCGCGGCTTCGGCCAGCTTCGAAAAATCCGGATTGACCAGGTTGGTAGCGTAGTCGATCAGGCCGGCCGCCTTCATCTCGAGTTCAACGAAGGCGAGAGTATCATTCCTGAAGACCACCAGCTTCACGGGCAGCTTGAGCTGGCTGAGTGTGAGAAGATCGCCAAGCATCATCGCCAGCCCGCCATCTCCGGAGAGCGTGATGACCTGCCTGCCAGGATGGCTCGCCTGCACGCCGATGGCATGCGGCAGAGCATTCGCCATTGAGCCATGAGTAAACGAGCCGATCAACCTGCGCTTGCCGTTCATGGTGAGGTAGCGTGCAGCCCACACGGTGGGCGTGCCTACGTCGCAAGTGAAGACTGCATCTTCCGCGGCCAGCTCGTCCAGTATCTTGGCGACGTATTGCGGATGAATCGGGGTCCGGCCCGGGTTCGCCCACGGCGAGTTCGTCGAGGCTGAGGCGCGCGTTCTTGTAGTGGCTGAGGCATATATCAAGATAGGAACGGTCAGATTTGTCATCGATCAACGGAGTCAACACGTCGAGCGTGTCCTTCACATTCCCGATCAGGCCCAGATCGACGGGAGTGCGTCGTCCAATCTGCTCGCCGAGCCGGTCCACCTGAATAATCTTGGCTCTTTTGGATAAAACTGTTGATACGGGAAATCCGTCCCGAGCATCAGCAGCGCATCGCAGTTCATCATGGCGTGATAGCCGGAGGAAAATCCAAGCAGTCCAGTCATCCCTACGTCATAGGGGTTGTCGTACTCGATGAACTTCCTTGCCGCGCAGCGCGTGAACAATTGGGGATTTCAGGCGCTCGGCCAGCGCAACCAATTCGTCGTGGGCGCCCTCGCAGCCTGCGCCGCCAAGGATGGTGACCTTGCGCGCCTTATTCAGAATCTCAGCGGCCCGGCGAAGCTCATGGTCTGACGGGCGAATGGCGGCGGATACCTTCAATGCCGAGCGAAAGAGCCGGGGAAGAACACTCGCGCAGCGCCACGTCTCCCGGGATGATCACTACGGCGACGCCTCGCCTTGCGATGGCCGTGCGCATGGCGATCCCCAGAACTCGCGGCATCTGCTCCGGCTGCGAAACCAGCTCGCAGTAGTGGCTGCAATCCTTGAACAACTGATCGGGATGGGTCTCCTGGAAGTAGCCGCTTCCAATTTCATGGCTGGGAATCTGCGCCGCGATCGCAAGCACCGGCACACGGTTTCGATGGCAATCGAAGAGGCCGTTGATGAGATGAAGATTGCCGGGGCCACAACTGCCCGCGCACACGGCAATCTGTCCTGTGAGCTGGGCCTCCGCACCGGCGGCAAACGCGGCTGCTTCTTCATGCCTCACATGCAGCCAATCGATCCCTTTCGTTTTGCGGATGATTTCGGTCAGGCCATTCAGCGAGTCGCCCACTACTCCATAAACGCGCTTCACGCCCGCATTCACCAGGGTTTCGATGAATATCTCAGCTACCTTCTTTGCCATGCTTCACCTCGCTGCGTCGCAAGCCAGTTCTTCCTGAAGAAGAATCAGGAGACGATAGTCTACCTGTATACCAGAGCCACGCCTATCTAGGGGATTTTGATGCCTGGAATTCTCAAGAGTCGCATCCGGTTGACATTATGCCTTCCCAGGGGTCTGGGTAGTCCAAACTCACAAAGTCGTCCATCCGATCGAGGAACTCCTGGCAAATTCGACCATGGTTCGGTTGAGTTCAGATTCATGACTTGCCAGGAGAATGCGTCTTGAGGAAGGCCAGCATTTTTTCTAGTACTTTCGGAGCGGATTCACTTAACTACGATTGACGCTCCAGCGACCCGGCTCTATACTCCGTGCAAAGAAGCATCTCTCAGGAAATTCAGACTTTTCGGGCAGCGCATTCCCCAGAGCCACCCCGTGTGTTGACAGACTCCTTGAACAGAGTCACGAAAGGAGAAGTGCCTCGTTATGCCCTTTGATCCTGCCGTTCGCGTTCCCTCTTTCGGTGTTTACCTGCGGCGATTCATCTCGCCAGGTTGGACCAACGCCTCCTGTGTTTCTCCACGGAGGCTTTCGCCAGCTTTACTGGCAGTCCTGATTCTCCTCGCTGCCCGCGCTCCGATGTCGGGCCAGGAATTTCCTCGCTTACCTCACCAGCAACCGCACCCGACGAGATTGTTACTGCAGGCGACCAGCGAGGACTGCAATGGAAATGGAGTTATGCCCAATCCAAATCCGAACCATATTCTTCCCGCGGGGACCATGAGCACCGATCTGCGCATCAACGGCATCAAGTGCACGGTCGATGGGACCGGCATGGCCGGTGGCGTGGCAGGCAGTTATGTTTATCGCAACGTCAATATCTACAACGGCGGAACCCTGACCTTCGACGACAAGCAGATTGATTTTCATGCGCACTCGATCCTCGTGGAAATGAACAGCACGCTTGCAGCGGGCACGACGTCAGCGATCAATGGTCCGTTGACCATCTGGCTCTGGGGAAGCAAGACCGACGGTATTCCCAGCATTACCTGCCTGAGCAAAAACGACGCCGGCGAAGGCAACAACGAGTGCGGAGTTCCCCACGCGGCCTGGATATCGAATCCGAATGTACCGAATCACACGATGCCCGGCATGGGTACGACATGTACTCCCGGTTCAACGAAGGGTTTTCCGCTTCCCAATGGCGATTGCTTTTATCAGTATGAGGTTTTTGACACCGGCGATAGCCCGGGCGCATATTTCGGCCGCAAGGTACTGGCCGTTTCGGCGGGTGGAAATCTCATGCTGCGCGGCGCCAAGGGCATTCGGCCCGGAACAATCGAAACCAGTCCCGCGGATTCAGGCACAAGCTGGGCGCATCTGACCAAGACTCTGGCCGGCTTCAACGTGGTGGCCCCTATATACATCGACCGCGTCGTGCCCACGTGGGGTCCGGGAGACCACATCGTTGTCACAACCACCGACTATCTGCCCGGCCACACCGAAGAGTTTGTAATCAAGAGTGTTGGCTCGGATGCTAACGGCACGTTTATTACCATCGACACGTCGGCAGCCGCGCCGATGAACACGATTCAATATCCTCACTGGGGGCAGACCTACGATTACAGCACGATCGTGTCCGACAATCCGGGTACCGGTCCCGTTGCGGACCCGAATCTGCCCAAGCTCAACCAACAGATTGAGACCCGTGCCATAGTTGCGCTTCTTACAAGGAGCATTCGCATCGCTTCTGAAGGCGCGGATCCGGTGACGTCCCGCACGGCGAACCACTTCCCGCAGGCGGCAGGTAGCTACTATGGCGGGCACACCGTTGTACGGGACGGCTTTGCCAGTTATCAGGTCCAGGGTGTGGAGTTTTATCAACTGGGGCAGGGCGGAGCCTTGGGACGCTATCCCGTGCACTTCCACATGGCGCGCAGTGTTCCGCAGCCAGATCCGTCGCAGGCCCCTCCTTTTCTGGGAACCTTTCTCGCCGACTCCTCCATCGTGGACTCCATGACACGGTTTGTTACCGTCCATGCGACGCAGGGGCATTACTCTTGCTCGCAATGTCGGCTATAAGTCCATCGGTCACGGCTACTATCTGGAAGATGCAACGGAGATCAACAACCGCCTCTATTCGAATGTGGGAATATCCGTGCGCGGGGCGCTGGCCGATGAAGCGACGAATCCCCGCATGGTGCCTGGGATCCTGGACGTTACCGTCGACCAGATGAATCAGTTATTCCCTCCCGCTCCCGCTCCTCCAGTGAAAGCGGGAGACCAGATCCTCGATCGGCCGCCTTATAACACCGATGTCATTACCCCGACCGCGTTTTGGATCACGAATACCTGGAATGACTTCCAATACAACGTCGCCGTGGGCGCCGGCGCGTGCGGCGCGTGCTACTGGATGCCGCCTATGGGCGTCAGCGGCCCGTCACAATATGAAACCTGGAAGTCCTATGCCAGCATGCAGAAGAACCCCGGTCTGTATGGTGCGGTGCCTTTACTGAATTTCAAGGGCAATTCGTGCAGCGCTGCCATGGCCGCGATTGTAACCGTTGGACAGACAAATACCTGCGTCGGCGTCCTGTTTGGGAAAGGTACTTCGACCCAAAATAGCCTGGTTTCAGTGGTCAATCCCAACCCCATCCCTACGAGCGCGTATCCCCTTGAGCAATTCGGGCAGAGACTGAAAGCAACAGTTTGTAACCAGGACGATTGCAGCATTGCGCCTCCCTGCACCCCGCGTGGTCCCGGCCTGGTATATTGCGTTCCCTTTGTGATTGACCACTTTACGACTTCATTCAATTGGGCGCCTCTGAATTTCTCGTCGATCTGGCTCCGCGGATCATGGTTTCTGCTGGAAAACTCGGCCGTTACGGACATACAAAACGGCGGCGTAACCTTTATCAGCGGAGGAGGTTACACTCGGTCAGACGCTGCTCAGGGTTATTGGGCGGTGCTGAAGAACAGCATTCTGGTCGGCAATACTCAGCCCAATGTGAACGACGGATTTCCTGCGAATCCCTTCGCTTCGAACGCAGGTCCGTTCACGCCTAAGGGCATCAACTGTCCATACAATCCGAACTTTTGCATATCCCTCGCCGATGGCATCGTGTTCGTCGGCTCTAACTTTGGCACGAACCAGCGCCTCTTCAATATCTACGATGGGCCATCCAGTCAGTTCAACAACATTTATGCGGATGTGAACGTCACCAACGTCGGCACTGTTGATGATTGCAAGGGGCCGGCCGGCGGGAATGACCAGCAGGGCAACTGCACGACTTTGAAGTACTTTAACGCTTATACCATTGGGGTACTTCAATACCCGCAAACCAACCAGAAGACGAATAAGTGCTTTTTGCCCAACGCTGCGATTGGCTGGAAGCAGCCAAACGGCTTCTATTATCCGCCCGCCTTCAACTCAGACCACCTGGTATTCAGCAATGTGGATATCCGGCACTTTGTCATCCAGCCGCAATATGAGCCAAACTCCTTCACGGAAAACACCACCGCAATCAAGAACACCTATTGTTCTTGGCAGTACGGGATGTTCAGCGACAGCTATACGGATATTGACCGCCAGACCGAGTTGACCGATAACGACGGCAGCCTTACCGGACTTACCGCTAACGATACTGGAAAAGCTCCGGATCCGACCACGGGTCCCACGATCTCAGTGACGAAAGACTCCTTTTACAATGCGCCGCTTGTTACAGATGAATGTGCCAGCGGCCAGCCGGCATCGGCGCCCACGGCCTGTAAGAGTGGGGCTACGGCAGACACCAGTCCGTACGAATACTTCACGATCGCAGTTGTCGCCGAATGCGCTAGGAACAAGGCGACCTGCAGAAACAATGACATGGACTATTGGACGAGCGAAGTCGGCTGCACGAACCCACTCTGTTATGGTGTTCCGCTGTATCGGGAAAACCTCACGAAGCAGGAGCCTGCTACCTCGCGCCCATCGATCCGTATGATGGGGCAGGTAAGCGCGCAGCGCAGCGTCCTTACCCTTAACCATGTCAATTACTACATCGACACGACTGTTCCGCTGAGCGTACAAAACCCGAACAATGGCGGCAGGCCGGTAAATGTCTTCCTGCCGAACCAGAACTACGACTTTTTCTTTCTGTTTGCCGGGAACTCCGCGAAACAGAGCTACAGCATGTACATCGGAAAAGGATTGACGGACTCCGAGGCCCAGGCTACTTTCACTAGCGGCCGCATGCCCATAAACGATAACAGCTTCCCATTCGATCCAACGGAAACCGGCCCTTGGGCAACATATGGCGGTTACAGTCAAAACCACCGGGGTGTTAACCGTAAACATCGACTTATCTCAACAGGAAGACCTGGAGGTCAAGAACCGCGGCGACTTCTGCCAGCCCACCACGTATTGCTCCTGGAACTCATCGGGCAGTACTTGCGGCTGCAAGTTTGTCGGCGTGTGCAAGAATGGCAGCAGTTGCAAGAAGGGCGGCAGTTGCAGCGACGGCAGCACTTGCACAAATTCTATAGGTTGCGAGGATGACAACGTATGCGCCCTGGCGACGAAGGACCTCGATTGCCCTGTTAAAGGCTGCTATGGCTTCAGGATTACGATGCCCGGTAATTTTGAAGCGGTACAGCAGCCAAACCTGCCACCAACCCCAACCACGTTCTCAGATCCATACTTCACAGGCGTTACCTTTGTGGGTGGTACAAACCCAGGAAACTGTGCATATAACCCCGTACCGAAGCAAGGAGACTGTGCCCCCACACTTACTACGCCATCCCTGAAGGTGGGGACAGACCGCTCCTTCAATCCATTAACGACGACCGAACCACTGCTTCAGCCGAACCGTTAACATATCCGGGACGCCGCCTCTCAAGGCAGCGTCCCTGTTGTTCTATTGCACTGTTATCGTCACTGAGACTGACTGGGCCGTCAATCCGTCCGGCGTCGCGGTGACGGTGAGGGTGGTCGTGCCCTTTTGCGCAGTCTGCACCCCGCTTCCGCCGCCGCACCCTGACAGCCCCAGAACCCCGGCGAGGGCTATCGCGCTCAGCAGAACCAGCGCGAGGGACGACATCTTTCGCCGCAGACGGCGCGGAATTGCAAGCAGGAATAGCCCCGCAAGACTAAGACCCCCGCCCGCTGCGAGCGGCCAATGCAGTTCGCCGCTGGGAGAATTCGTACTGACGACAAGGACTGAGGTGGCGGACTGTCCCTGGGTGAGAGCAACCTTACTCGGGGTGAAGGAGACGCTCATTCCGGGGGCTCCGCCGGTCACTGCAAAGCTCACGTTGCCGGAGAAGGTTGGGTTCGCTGCGGCTGTAAATGTGATCGTGCCGGTTTCCCCGCGCGACAAGGTCAAAGTCGTGGAACTGGGTGTGACTGTAACAGCGGGCGCCGGGGGCGGTTCCACCACCTTTACCGTGACGGACGACGTCGAGTTCACGTTGAAGCTGCCGTCTCCGCTATAGGTGGCGGTGATGGTGTGGGTGCCTGTTGCGAGGCCGCTTACGCTGATGGTTGTGCTGCCCGCCGACAGAGTCCCTGAGCCCAGATTGTTCGAGCCTTCGAACAGAGTGACCGTTCCGGTGGGTTGTGGACGCCCGGTCATGGTCGCTTTGACGACTGCGCCAACGCTCAGTGGCTGGCCCGCTGTGATGTTAGAAGCCGCGGTGAGCGCGACGTTCGTACCGCCCTGGTTCAGGATCAGGCTGCTGCCGCTCAAGCCGCTTACGTACACGGTATCCAGCGCACCATCTTTCAGGAAATCGCCCTGCAGGATGACCGAGCTGGTATCGCCTCCTTCGAAGTTGCTGACGGCAGTGAAGGTGCCATCTCCATTGCCAAGCGCCGCCACACCTCCGGTTACGGAGTCGGTGAAGTCATACGAGGTGTACTCGCTCAGCAACAGGTCGAGCTTGCCGTCGCCGTTGATATCCGCCAGCACGCCGTCTACGGAGAAGAAGCCGGCAAGGTACAGCGGCTGGGTAGTGTAAGTGCCGTCTCCCTTCGCCAGCAACGTGAGTACGCCCGCGGCCGTTGGGTCGTAGTCGCCGAAGGCATCGGCGGTGCCCTCGGTGAGGACAATCAGGTCGGTCTTGCCATCGCCGTTTACATCACCCGCCATAGTGTGCGCGTTGATGTTGTTCGCCACCAGAGTCGTCGGCGCCTGGAAGGTGCCATCGCCTTTGCCCAGCAGCAGGAAGGTGTTAAAGGTCGCCGAGATGCCCTGATCGAGCAGGTTAAAGGGCAAGTCGGAGATCACCAGGTCAAGTTTGCCGTCGTTGTTGGTATCCAGGAGCAGAGGCTCGTAGACCTCCTCGCCTACGGCAACGTAAGTCGGGGTCTGGAAGGTGCCGTCGCCTTTACCGAGAAGGACGAAGACGCCTGACGGGGTCGTTCCAGAATTACAGCCGGGATTCGCCTGATCGCCTCCATAGGCCACCACCAGGTCCAGTTTGCCGTCGCCGTTCACGTCTCCGATGGCGCTCTTGCCAGTCACGCAGCTAAAAGAAGGAAGTGAGATTGGCTTCTGGGTGAAGGAGCCATCGCCGTTTGAAAGCAGCAGCGACACGCCCTGTTCGGTATGCAATACGAGATCGTCCAATCCATCGCCGTTGAAGTCACCCTTGGCCTGATCGATGAAATCATCGATGGTCGGCTGATAACCCGGCAGCGCGTTCTTGTAGAGGAAATTTCCTTTGCCGTCTCCCAGCGCGGTCACGAGACCGGGAGAGTCTACGCTGGCTCCATGGTTATAAAGCACCACGTCATCGTTGCCGTCGCGATTGCTGTCCAGCACGGCCTGGCCGGTCACGCTGCCCACATAGCCCATTTGTGGATTGATAAGATTGGCGGCGTGGAAAGATGGCAAGCTACCCGGGACTCCAGCGAAGATTGTCACCGAGCCGTCGGCTGAGTTCATCAGCGCAGCATCCGGCGTGCCGTCGCCGGTGAAGTCCGCGATTGTGAGCACAGAGAACTGCCCCAGCCTGGAGCCGTACCAGGGAATCGTCGACGTATCGAAGGTTCCATTGCCGCGGTTCGCATAAACACCCACGTAACCCGGCTCGGCGTCGATCAGTTCGGGGAAACCATCGCCGTTGATGTCAGCCGTCATCAGGTCGGTGGGATACGCCTGCGAGACGCCGACGTTGTAATAGGACTGATAGGTCCCGTCGCCGTTACCCAGTACGGCCCAGATGAAGTAGTCCTGATAGGAGAAAACGATGTCCTTGATTCCGTCGTGGTTGAGGTCGACGAGGTTCAGATTTGCCACCAACGGATAGCCGATGTTGAAGGTCGACTCCGATGGAATGACCACGTTGGCACCGCTGTCGGGTTGAGCGAAGGCGCCGCCGCCAGTGCCGGCAAGGGTCATGATGACGTGCTCGGAGTCCTCAGTCGGCGTTGGACTATCCAGCCAGTGCCGCGTTTCGACGGTGGCGTCCAGAATGCCGTCGCCGTTTACGTCTGCCAATGCCACCGATCGGCCGTACAGAGTGTCATATTCGTCAGTCAAGGTGAAAATTTGCTGGAGAGGCCCGGTGGGCGCAAGGAATCCGCCATGCCCGTCGTTCAGCAGCGTGTCCAGTTCGATCGTCGTCGTGACGCTGTTACCCGCAAAGCTCAGGTTGCTGCTGACCACGACCAGATCCGGATATCCATCTCCATTCACGTCCGCTACCGCCATGGAGGCAACGTAGTTGCTGCCTACGTTGAAAAACTGTGGGGTTCCGAAGGTGCCGTCTCCGTTGCTCAGAAGCACGTCGACGGTGTTGTTGGTCGAATCCAGCAGGACCAGGTCGTCTTTGCCGTCCTTGTTCAAGTCCGCGGTGAGGGCCTGAACCGCGCCTCCTACATTATTGTTGTCAGTCAACGTGGAGATTGGACTACCAAAGGTGCCGCCGCCCTGGTTCAGGATGGCATTTACGATGCCGGACGACTGTACAGTGACCAGATCCGGCTTGCCGTCTTTGTTAAAGTCGCCGCTGGCGAATACCGAGAGAGGGGAATTGTCCTGGTCAAGGAAGTCAAAGGCCAGATACATCGGCGCTGCCAGGAATCCACCGAAGTTCGGGAGCGAGGTGGTTCGACTCGTTGCTGCTGCGGCGATCTTCGTCTTTTTGGCAGCACGAACCTTCGCCAACTCGCGCTGCAGGCCCGGCCGCACGACGCGATCAAAAGGAAGTCCCGGAACTCGAGTCGGCGCCTGTGTGAGCGCGGACGTGGAGTGAGTTGTGCGCGTCTTATGTGGCTTGGGGTTCGTTGGTGCGGCCAGCATGCTTGTCGCGGCAATCAGAACAAGAGCCCCGGTGCAAGAGGATAGGGCGACTGGCCACCGGCGGCCCACAACTTGAACAAAAGGCAGCATCTTCGAAACCCTCCTGAGTGATTGCCAAACCATGGATGTTAGGGAATATTGCTGAGGAAAAATGCTGCAAGAAAAATGTTGGACTGATCCTACCACACGAAAGAAAAGCCGCCGGAGACTGGTTTGTAAATTCATGAACCACTCGCGAGACTACTCTGGACACGCGCGAGGGAGGCGAAGCAAACGAGTCTGGGATCGAGTCTCCGATTTTGGTGTTCTGTCCGGGGTGCAGTGGATCACGTGATACTCAACCGGAGTCTCCCACCCTGGCGAGCTTCGCCGTTGCATCGCGGCGGCTGACTCAACGTCGGCTCACTCAACATGGAAGTCTAGAACGGAGGCATTCTGTTGCGCCTCGATGACCAGTTGCGCGGCCAGCAGACACTGCGCCTGATCCTGCGCGGTATGCGTGCGGTTCACCACGTCGGAGATGAACTGCGGGCCGAACGGCAGGACCACATTGTTGCAGTCGATATAGCGCACCTGCTTCTGGTCGACGAGGAAGAGGTGGTTTCCACCTGGACGCCCGGCGATGTCGGCGTACTTGCGCAATTCGATGTAGCCCTCGGTGCCTTCGATGAACAGCCGCCCGTCACCCCAGGTGCCCAATCCATTTGGCGTGTACCAGTCCACGCGCACATATCCGACGCCGCTGTTCCCGCGCAGCATCACATCTCCGAAATCCTGGAATTTCGGGTGGTCCCTGTGGTTGATGTTTCCGATTTGCGAAGCGACGGCCTTTGCCTGTGTCGATCCTGTGTAGAAGAGGAATTGATCGACCTGGTGCGAGCCGATGTCCGTCAGGATGCCTCCGTACAGCGCGGGATCCCAGAACCATTCCGGCCGCCCCGAGCCTCCGCCCGCATCTCCGTGCGTCTGATAGATCTGGTGCGGCGCCAGATTGATTGTCTGGACTACTTTTCCGATTGCTCCTGCCTGAACCAATTCGCCAGCTTTTACCGCCGCCTTCACTTCCAAGCGCTCGCTGTACATGATTCCGTAGATCCGGCCTGTCTCGGCAATCGTCTTGCGCACGTCAGCCAGCTGTTCGAGCGTGGTGATTCCCGGCTTGTCGGAAAGATAGTCCTTCCCCTGCTTCATTACGCGAACGCCCAGCGGCGCCCGCTGCACGGGAATGGTCGAACTCAGCACAAGCTGAATTGAGGAATCATTGAGGATTTCGTCCTTCCGAGTTCACCACTTTGGCCTGCGGAAAGCGCTGGACAAAAACCGCTCGCCGGTCGGGCTCCGCGCAATAGACGGCCGTCAGCTTTCCGCCCCCGCGGATCATCGCGCCAACCATGCCATAGATATGGTCATGGCTCATGCCGCAGACAGCGAAGTTTACTGAATACTTTGGCGTCGCCTCGGCCTGCCCAGGTTCCGCAATCTCATGCGCGATCGCGCGGGCACCCGGCTCGAGCCCCATCGCCGCCATTCCCGGCAGGAGTCCGGTCGTCACCATACCCCCCACGGCTCCCCGCAAAAAAGCCCTTCGTCCGATCTCATCTCGAGCCATTGTCGATTTTCTCCCTGGACAACAAAATACGCGATGCCGTGCGCCCGTTAGTTCTCGCCTCGAACAAGATATCCGGCCAGTGCAAATCTGGCGAGGTAGAGTTGCTCGCATTTTTATAGACGCAATTCTCGGCGAGTCGCAAATGCCAGTCGAATCTGCATGGCATTCCAACTCCCCTGGGGCCTTTAGTCGAACTTTTTGTTCGACAACTCCGCCGGGAGTCGGTAGACTTCTCCCGATTTCGGCCACTCGCCTACCTGAGCTGGAAGACCCATCCCTCCGTTCGCTTCCTCTCAGTACACCGTTTGCCGGTGTGACAGGTTCCCAGCCCCCTTCGCTTTGAAAGGCTCTCAAGACCGAGCCAAACCACGAGGAGTTAGATCCATGAATAGAGCTTATCTTTGGACCGCGCTGCGTGCCGGAGCACTCTTGTGCCCGGCTCTTCTGGCATCCACCACTGCTCTTGCCCAGTCCCCCAGCGTTGTTGCGCAATCGACCAAACCCGTCATCTCACTCGAACCCGGCGAAGCGCCATATGCGGCGAATGCCGTGCCCTTAAAAGGCGAAGCCTCGTTCTCCAATGCACCTGCGAACTTCCATAGCTTTCCTTCCGCACGATTGGGGGAAAATACCTATGCGGAACGGCTCACCCTCGGGTTTTCAGCGTCGACCCAGCTAACAAAGATCGAATCGACCAGGGAGTTCCAGGTACAGCCGGAGAGCAGCTGCGCCGAAGAGAGGTTCTACTCGGCGGGAGAGACCTGTATCCTGCTGGTCCGCTTTACGCCCCAGGGACCAGGCCGGCGGCTGGGCAAGCTGACAATCAGGCATACCGCCTCGCCTGAAGCCTTAACCATCGGGCTGGGCGGCAATGGATATGCTCCCGTTATCAGCTTCACGCCAGCCTTGATCTCCACCGTGCCCGGCACTTATCCCTCGAGCGTCGGCCTGTTGAGCAGCGCGCAGAATCTGACAGTGGATGGCGGCGACACGCTGTATATCGCCGACTCGGCCAACAAGGTAATCCGTTACATGGATTCGAGCGGAGCCATTAAGAGCCTGGCCTCGACGGCGACCAATCCGCGTGGAGTCGCGGTGGACAACTTCGGTGAGGTGTACTTCGATGAGCCGTCCGCCAACACAATGCACGAGGTCTACGATTACGGCCCGGTCGTCCAGGTCAACGGGACAGGCACGGCGAGTTGCCCGGCCTCTACGCCCTGCAATTTTTCCTCGGAGGCGTTGGGCACTCCCGGAACGATGAGTATGGATGCGTACAATCACCTGTTTTTTGTTGACTCGCACATGGGAGCGGCGATGGGGACCATGCAGCCTCTTCCGGCCAAACTGATCTTTCTCTACGACCCGTTCTCGTATCAGACCAACCCATCGAGTGCTATCGTTGCGGACGCGTCAGATAACATCTACAGCGTGTGGAACAATGGGGGCGAGTGCGAAATCGTCAGGGGAACCCTCTACGATGCGGAGAATTCCAACGTAATCTTCACCAAAATCGCCGGCGGGCACACCTGCGGCTTCGCCGGAGACGGCGCCACCGCGGGCAATGCTGAGATCAACGCTCCCATAGGCCAGATGACCTTTGATCCGGCTGGCAATCTCTATTTCTCCGATACCACCAACCAGCGTGTTCGCCGCGTCGACGCCGTCACAGGCATCATCAATACCATCGCCGGAACGGGAACTGCCGGCTATACCGGTGACGGCGGCCAGGCTACCTCCGCCCTATTGAGCTCTCCTACCGGAGTAGCGGTGGACTCCCAGGGTCAGGTCTACATCATCAGTGGAACTGCCGCCACAGGAACCGCGCAGCTCGTCCGCAAGCTCGGCCCGAACGGGTTCCTGTCCCTCGGCTACCAACTGAGAAACACTATCGGCACCGCCCATACTGTAACGGTGTCCAACACCGGTAACTCGGC
Organism: uncultured Acidobacteriota bacterium; assembly: GCA_963735555.1. Classification (GTDB taxonomy): domain Bacteria; phylum Acidobacteriota; class Terriglobia; order Terriglobales; family Acidobacteriaceae; genus Silvibacterium. The sequence continues at coordinate 18,702 of CAVTLP010000005.1, read as the reverse complement.
GCTCACGATGACCAATGCGGTCTTCACAGGCGTCAACCCGAGCGACTTCAGCATCGATCCGACCACTACCAGCTGCCTTCTCACTCCCGGGTCATCCCTCTATTCCGGGCAGAGCTGCAAGATAGGCATCCTCTTTAAACCGGCTGCGGCAGGCAACCGTACGGCGAACCTCGTCTTGCTCGACAACACGGTAACCAACTCGAACACGGTACAGCTTAACGGCGTGGGCACGCTGCCTACGCCGACGTTCACCATCACCTCGCCGGCACTCTCAACCTCGGCTGTGGCCGGAACGGCAGTGAACTTCGCCGTCAGCGTGACCTCCACGTCCGGGGCGGCGCCAACGGGCACGGTCACATTCAAGGTGGACGCAACTACGCTGGGTACCCTCGCGCTCGCCTCCGGAGTGGCCTCGATCAACGTGACGCAGACAACCATCGGCACGCACACGCTTTCGGCGACCTACAGCGGCGACGGGAATTATGCAGCGTCCGGCCCGATCACCCGAACTTACACCGTAACCGCGGCCACGCCGACCTTCACCATCACCTCGCCGGCACTTTCAACCTCGGTCGTGTCTGGAACGGCTGTGAAGTTCGCGGTGAGTGTGGCTTCCTCGTTCTCGCCCGTGCCAACAGGCACCATCACGTTCAAGGTGGACACAACAGCGCTTGGCAGCGTCGCGCTCTCCGCCGGAGTAGCCTCGATCAATGTGACGGAAACGACCACCGGCGCGCACACACTCTCAGCAAGCTATGGCGGCGACACAACCTATGCGGCATCCGGCCCGATCACGCGAACTTACACGGTGACGGCGACTGCTATCCATTCGACGATCAAGCTCACTTCGTCGGCCAATCCTGCGACGACCTGCAACTCAGTGCTCTTCTTTGTCAACGTTTCCGGAACAGGCGGCTCCAGCCCGACCGGCAAGGTAGAGCTGAAAAGAGGCGCGACCGTGCTTGCCACCTCTACCCTGAACAACGGCAGGGCGACATTCTCGACCCTCGGGCTGTCGGGCGGAACGAATATGCTGACCGCGACCTACGCCGGCGACGCCCAGTATGCCCCGGCCACCTCGACGGCGTTCAAGCAAGTGGTTTTATCGAGCGGCCCGTGCAACATTCGACGGCTGGATCAGCCCCCGGTGAAGAGTATTCCATCACCTCATTAGTTCAGTAGCCTTATCCGGGGGGCGAAAGAGTTTGTGTAGCGGGAAGAGATCGATGCGTTAGCCAGAATAGCTGCGTATTTGAAACCTTCCGGGGATTCGGGAGGCAATCGAGGAGCGGCACTACGCCGCTGCCGATGCTCAGATCATCCTTGCGGCCCACGCTATCGAGGGCGAAGCTGAATATGTCGAGCATCTTGCAGGTGAACTTGAGAGCGTATCCGGCAGCTCAAGTTCGCAGGCTGGGAGGTAAGATCGGCGAGTTTCACGAACAAAACAAGAGCGGGAGGGATTGAATGACCTCGGTGTCGAGGGATTCTGCCAGTCACGACGCAGCCTCGCGCACCTCGCTTTCCCGTATCCTGGGCCTCGGCTTTGGCGTAGCGGTAATCTTCGGTGGAACTGTGGGCGTGGGCATATTGCGCCTGCCGGGGACGATCGCAGGGCAGTTGGGAAGCTTCTCGCTCATCATGCTGGTGTGGGTTGTCGGCGGCTTGTATGCCTTGCTCGGCGCGATCTCTGTAGCTGAGCTTGGCGCGGCAATGCCACAGGCGGGCGGCTTCTATATCTATGCGAAGCGCGCCTTTGGAACGCCCGTGGGATTTGCTGTAGGCTGGGCGGACTGGCTGAACAACTGTGCGGTAGTCGCATATGCGGCGGTGGCCGCGTCCGAATACACTGCCGCACTCGTCCCGGGTCTAGAGGGCTGGAAGACTTCGATTGCGCTTGCGCTGTTGGTCTTGTTTTGCGCTCTGCATTGGACGGGTTTGAAGCTGAGCAGTTCGATACAAAAGCTGACGAGCTCGGTCACGGCGATTGTTTTTCTCCTGCTCGCCGCAGCGTGCCTCCTGCATCCCGCCCAGTCAAATATCCCAACAATGCCGGCTACATTAGCGCGGCGCGGCGGCCTCCTGCAGACGCTTGTGCCGCTGGTGGCGGCGCTTCGGGCAATTGTGGTCACTTACGACGGGTGGTACGAAGCGATCTACTTCACGGAGGAGGACACGGACGCGGCAAAACATTTGCCTCGGGCGATGATCGGCGGAGTTGTCCTCGTGATTGGGCTGTATCTGCTGATGAACCTGGCATTTCTTCATGTGCTGTCGATTCCGGCGCTGGCTGCCTCGAAGCTGCCAGCCGCGGATGCCGCAAGGATCGTTTTTCCCGCCTGGAGCGGGTGGTTCGTTACGGTGCTCTCGCTGCTTACACTGCTGAGTCTGATCAATGCAGTGCTGCTGGGAGCTCCCCGCATTCTGCTCGCGATCGGCCGGGACGGGCTGTTTACCGAGCGTGCCGCGCGAGTCGGCGCGGGGGGTACACCGAGGGTCGCGTTACTGCTGTCCGCCGCGACAACGGCGATCCTGATTGCCAGCGGCAGCTTCGAGGCCATCATTGCGGTCGCGGCGATTCTGGTCGCTGCGATGTACTGCGTGAACTACATCGCGGTGATCGTGCTGCGATTGCGCGAGCCGGAGATGGTGCGACCTTTCCGCGCCTGGGGATATCCCGTAACTACGCTTCTCGTGCTGGCGGGATCGGTCGCCTTCCTCGTGGCCGCGATTCATGAGGATCCCGCAAGTGCGTACCGAGCCATAGCGCTGCTGGCGGTTGCGGGTCCGGTATACGCATGGATGCGCTGGCGACAGCGAGCATCGGGCCGGGCATGAGACTTCGGATCGCGGCAAGGGTCCGCAAGCATGCCGAGATTCCGCGCTTGTGAAACCATCATTCGAGAGGACGACCAGCGAGAGGACGACCAGCTTGTTCAAGAATGCAATTGTTCGCATCCCTGGAAGCAATTTTGCAGAGGGACTCACCAGTGTTGACTTAGGGGTTCCGCGCTATGACAAAGTGCTCGAGCAGCATTCGCGGTATTGCGAAGCGTTGCGGGAATGCGGCCTCACGATTACGACACTCAGTGCGGACCTCAAGCATCCGGATTCTACCTTTGTTGAAGATACGGCCGTGCTGACGTCCCGCGGCGCGATTTTGACACGTCCCGGCGCCCGAAGCCGCGAGGGCGAGGTGGTCGCGATGCGCACGGCGATCAGCCCCTTCTTTCCGGCGGTGCTGGAGATTGAGGCGCCTGGAACGCTGGACGGAGGCGATATCTGCGAGGCCGAAGAACACTTCTTCCTTGGCCAGTCGCAGCGCACGAATGAAGAGGGTTGCCGGCAGCTGGCAGCTCATCTGGCCAGCCAGGGATACACTTCCTCCATCGTCGATGTGCGCGGGATGACCAGTATTCTTCACCTGAAGAGCGGCATTTCTTATATTGGAAACAACACCCTCGTAGTGATGGAAGAGATGGCGGGGAATCCTCTCTTTCGCGATTACGAACTCATCCGAGTTTCCGTGGAAGAGAGCTACGCAGCGAACTGCGTCCGCGTGAATGAACGCGTGCTCGTGGCGGCCGGGTATCCGCGACTCGCTGCGGAGCTCGTCGATCGGGGTTTCAATCCTTTGATACTTGAAATGTCGGAGTTTCAAAAGATGGATGGCGGTCTGAGTTGTCTTTCCTTGCGCTTCTAATGAGACCTTCTAAGCGGCAGGCCAAAGAATCGAGTAAATCTGGGTGGCGCGGATGGCCGTAAAAGGAAAATCTCAAGTGGGAGCCATCGTTTTGGCCGCCGGCAGATCCACGCGCATGGGAGAAGCAAAACAGCTGCTGCGCCTGCGCGAGTGCACTGTGTTGGGGCAGACGCTGGAGAACGTTCGCGGCGCGGGAGTGGATGAAATCGTTCTCGTTCTCGGCTTTTCCGCGCAGAGTATCCAGGAGCGACTTTCGATATCCGTGAGCGAAGGTCTCAAGATTGTCGTCAACCAGGCCTACGAGCAAGGGATGGCGAGTTCACTGCGAGAGGGACTTTCCGCGCTTGATCCACAGACGGAGGCTGCGCTCGTTGTCCTGGCGGATCAGCCCTTCACTCGCCCGGAGACGCTTAATCGGATCATGGAGGAGCACGGTCGCACCCATGCGCAGATCGTCATCCCCTTGTATCAGGGCTTTCGCGGCAATCCTGTTCTCCTGCATCGCTCGGTTTTTCCCGAGGTGATGGCGCTTGACGGTGATGTCGGCTGCCGGGCGATCTTCGGGAGTCATCCAGAGGGAATCGTCAAGGTGGAGGTGGACGATGGGGGGATTCTGCTCGACATCGACAACAAGGATGACTATGAGCGACTGCGGGAATTTGGCCAATCCGGGCAGGACGAGAAAATCCTATTCGACATGGCCACTCGTGAAATGCAGAGAAGAAGCGAAAAAAAGAGCGGGAAATGCGGCTCGACCGCGCCGGGGAATCGCTAAATTTTCCATCGCGGAATACTGGAATCTTTCATCAGGGAATGTTGTTGGTTTCGCACTGACGAATCACGGCGTCCGCAACCAGGGCGTGGTTGGACAGACCGGAGTCCTTGAGATGAAGCGAGTTGACGGTGCCGCCTCGGCGAAGCGCCACTATCTGACTCATGACGCTCAGAGCAATCTCCTCGGGAGTGGATGCGCCCAGGTCAAGCCCGGCGGGCGCCCAAACGCTCGCGACTTTTTCTTCCGGAAGTCCTCCTTCGCGAAGATACTCAAGCACGAGTGTGGCCCGGTGGCGACTGGCGATCAGGGCAACGTAGGCCGCGTCGCCTTCAAGCGCCTTCTGCAGCCAAAGATGATCCCTCTTATGCTGAGTGGCAATCACGACGAAGGATTTCGGTCCGATGGGAGTCTCGGTGAGATCGAAGTCTTCCGTGACGATCTTCTCCGCATGCGGGAAGGCGGCGTAGTCGGCAGCAGGATCATTGACGGTAATGGTAAAGCCCATCAGGTGTCCCAGCACGGCGAGTGTTTCAGCGATGCGGCCGTGGCCTACGATGAGCAGTTCGGGCTGAGGCAGCACAGGTTCGATGAAAATATCCATGGTTCCTCCGCAAGGCATACCAACGCCCAGTTGCTCATCGCTCATGTCCACGGTAATCAGCCGCGGCTTCTCGGTTTCGATGCATTTCAGGGCCTCGCTTCTGACGGCGCTCTCTGCGCAGCCTCCGCCCACCCAGCCCAGCAGGAGTTTCCCCATCGGATCGATAATGGCCTTGGATCCGCGCCGGGCCGACGAAGAGCCCTCGACTCGAACCACCGTGGCGATCGCGAAGGATTTGCCATCAGAGGCGAGTTCGGCCGCTTTGCGATACAGATAAGACAACATATAAAAATGAGGATATGCTTTCGTTGCCAGAGGCTTCAAACAGAGGGTTGAATCTTGTATAGCGAGCAGGTCCGCGCGCACTACGCCAATCCGCGGAACGTGGGGAGCGTGGCTGATCCTTCGGGCAAGGCAATCGTGAAGAGCGCGCTCGACAGCGACACGGTGATGGTTTCCCTGCGCATCGAGAACGGTGTGGTTCAGGACGTGAAATTCAAGTGCATGGGATGTGCTGTCGCGATCGCCTGTTCGTCGATGGCTACAGAGATGGCACTGGGCAAACCAGTGGACGAGGCATACCAGATCTCCGAGCAGGCTGTGGCCGAGGCATTGGGCGGCATTCCCGAATACAAGATGCGCTGCAGCAACCTTGCCCCGGCGGCGATTCGGAATGCGATCGACGATTGGAGGCGGCGTGTGGCAGCGGAGGCGGTCCAGCGTTAATTGCGCTTCCCTCCCAGATGCCGGTCACAAATAACGCATCGTTGAAGCACTCGGCATGACCCTACCGCTGCCGCGCATGATGAGAGACAAGGCCAATCGTCAGGAAAACCTGACGGTGTTGAGAAGTTGCTTGTTTCGCCGCTGCAAATGTCAATTGGCTGACACTATCCGTTGGCTGACACCAAGCGAGCAGAGATTGTGATTGCAGAGATTCGTTTCGGCATCTGACGAGATGTTCCAACTTCGAGAGGCGAGGCAATCAAACGAAACGGATACGCCGCTTTCACCGAAAGATCACGGCGAAAAACCGGAGCGCCGTCTAGTCTCGGTCGCGGGATACGGGAACAGTGTCAAGTTGCTGAGAACTGCCGGAACCGGCCAGTATGGCATTTGAACTGCACGCTCAATGTCATGGTCTATGGGTCTTGTCTGCGAGTCCAGGCCGCTTCCTGGGCACTTAGCCCTGAAAAACGAGGGACATACAATGAGCGTCGCTAAGCTTGCAGTGACCACGCTGCCACCTTTCACCAACTCCTTATCCCGGGTTCACCTGTTTCAACCATTGAGGGAGCCGGGGATGTTAGCAAAGCGCTATGAAGCGCTATCGCGCCTCTCCCAGTCTCTGGTCTCCCAGAAGCCGGAAGATCTGCCGTGCAATGTTAGTGCTCTTATGCGGCCATTGCTGGACTTTGATTTTCTGGACCTGATCGTCTTCAAAGAAGGTTCAAGCGAAGTACTCTGGCACTCGGTCGGGGCAGGCCAGCTCCCAACCCCGGATGTTCCGATGGAAGAAACCACATATTGGTGGGTCTATCAGCAGAAACGACCGCTTTTCATCTCAGATTGGAAATCGGATGAGCGATTCGCACCGCGAAGAGAAGCGCTGAAGAATCTGGGTTTCGAGTATCGCTCTCTCTGCCGGCTGCCGTTGCGCACGCCGGGTGGTCCGATAGGAGTACTCAGCTTTGTCAGCTTTCGGCCCCACGATTATTCCGAAGAGGAAATGCGTTTCCTCTCATTGGCTGCAGACCAGGTCTCACTGGCGGTCGCCAACGTGTTGCACCTTGAAAGGTCACGCAGCGCCCAATCGGAATTGTGTGTCATGTGTGAGCGGCTCAAGCTGCTCCAGGAGCTGACGAACAGCCTGGTCGCCAATCCGAATCTCGATGATCTTCTTACCGGAGTGACGGCGGGCGCGCGGCGAGTTATCCGGTCAGATTTTGCGATTCTGGGGCTGCTGGATCCTGAGAGCGCCCGGCTCCAGAATACTTTCGATGTCGGCGACGATGTCACCCTTGACAGAAAATCGGCGGATTCGCTGGGAGAGATGCTTGCGGCTCGTGTCTTATCCATAGGCAAGTCCGGAGCCGGCACGGCCGAGGAGCTGACATCGATGAGTGCGGAGGGAGATCCGCATTGGGTTGCGCGCTGGTTTCAAGCGAGGCTATGTCCTGCCGCTTGTCAGCCGGGACCAGACCATGGGCATTCTGGCGATGGGAAGGCGCGAAGAGAAAGACTACACCCAGGATGAAATCGAATTCATGTTACTGCTGTCCCGCCAGGTGGCTATGGCAGTTGGCAAAGCGGTTGCCTGCGGGGAGCTGCGAAAGCTCGGGGATAATTCCAGCGACGAGAGGATTTGCTTTGAGGATGAAGTCCACACCGAGTCCCGGTTTGAGGGGATTGTGGGCAGGAGTTCAGCGCTGCAACGCGTACTTCGTGAGGTCCAGGTCGTGGCGCCGACCGATTCCGGCGTGTTGATCACCGGAGAAACGGGCAGCGGCAAAGGAGCTTATCGCCCGCGCCATTCACAATCTGAGTGCCCGGTGTGGCGGGCCGTTCGTCAAGCTTAACTGTGCTGCGATCCCTTCAGGCTTGCTTGAGAGCGAACTTTTTGGACACGAGAAAGGAGCATTCACCGGCGCCGTCATGCGAAAGGCTGGCCGGTTTGAGGCTGCGGACAAGGGAACTCTCTTTCTGGATGAAGTGGGTGATATTCCACTCGAGTTGCAGGCCAAATTGCTGCGGGTTTTGCAGGAGGGTGAATTCGAAAGGCTGGGCAGCACCCGCACTCAGCAGGTAAATGTCCGAGTGATCGCGGCCACGCACAGAGATCTGAAGCGGATGATCAAAGATGGCGAGTTCAGAAGCGACCTGTATTACCGATTGCACGTTTTTCCTCTGTCGGTCCCGCCTTTGCGTGACCGCCGCGAAGACATACCACTGCTTGTGCGCTATTACGTGGACAAGTACGCCCGGCGAATGAATCGACGCATCGAAACCATTCCCTCCCAGGCGATGGAAGCTATTGCAAGGTATCCGTGGCCAGGCAATGTGCGCGAACTGCAAAACTTCATTGAGCGCGCGGTGATCCTTTCGCCGGGAAGTGTCCTCCGCGCTCCTCTCGCCGAACTGAAAGAAGCTGCGCCTCAGGGACTGGGCTCGAAGCTGAGCACTCTCGAAGATGCCGAACGGGAGCACGTCCTCCGGGCGCTTCGGGAATCCAACTGGGTCATTGGGGGCCCCGACGGCGCAGCAGCACGGCTGGGAATGAAACGGACGACGTTAGCCTATCGAATACGCAGGCTGAATATCCCGTGTCGCCCGCAGTGATGCGGAGGAGCCGATTGATAGCGGGAGAATCGATCATTCAACAGCGTCCAAAGCATTGATGCGACGCCTCAGAAAATGTGAAGGAGGAAGAGATGAAGAAAAATAAGACAGCCTGGATGCTGGTCCTGGCAATGCTGGCTTTTGTCCCACCCACACGGGCCCAGGATAGCAAGCAACCGAAGAAGACCGGGGAGCAGGCCGGCACGGCGCCGAGCCCAGACACTCAGAAAAATACGCAGGCATACATCGATCTCCTGCGCTCTGACGTGCGGCAGCAAAAAGCCGAGGTGTTGGGAGCGGTTATGCAGCTGAGCGCCGCGGACGCGGCAAAATTCTGGCCAATCTACACCGAGTATGACGCGGAATTGACCAAGCTGAATGACCTGAGAGTAGCGAACATTCAAGAGTATGCGCGTACGTACGACCAGATGACAGATGGAAAGGCAGACGAGCTGATTCGGAAAGCGCTGGAGTATCGCAAGCAGCGGCCCGAGCTTCTCGCAAAATACTACGAGCGCGTCAAACAGGCATTGGGCGCAACCACGGCAGCTCGCTTTATTCAGGTCGAAGATCAACTGCTTTCGATTATCGATCTCCAGATCGATTCCGCATTGCCGATTGTTGGGAAGAACTCGTAGGCCCAGAAGGGGAGACCAGAAATGCGAACGGGAATCATTCGGGCTGTGGGACTTCTGGCTGTGCTGGCCTCTGCCATGGCGGCTATGTCGGCCGCGGCGCAGGATACAAAGCAAGTTACCATTCCAGCAGGTACCCGGCTTCTGGTACGAATGGTGGATTCGGTGGACTCCAGCAAACAAAGGGCGGGATACCGGTTTACCGCGAATCTCGAGACAAATCTGCGAGTCGGCGATGTGATGGTGGCTCCGAGAGGAACGCCGGTCTATGGGTGTCTCGACTCAGCTTCGTCATCCGGTAGATTCGCTGGTAGCTCCGAACTAACGCTGGAGCTAACCGATATCCTGATTGACGGCACAGCCTATCCGCTTCTAACCAGCACGTATGAGATCAAGGGAAAAGGAGAAGGCTCGAATACAGCGAAGAAAGTTATCGGCGGCGCGGGACTAGGCGCGCTTATCGGCGGCCTGGCCGGAGGAGGAAAAGGAGCCGGAATAGGCGTCCTCGCCGGAGCTGCCGGCGGAACAGCCATCGCCGCTTCCAGACGGGGCGAGCAGGTGTCGATTCCCAGCGAATCTCTGGTGGAGTTCCGCCTCGAACAACCGGCGACACTGCCGGTGGGAGACTAGCGCACAGTTTCGCTAGCCTGGTAAGAGACACCTCTGAGCGGCGAGCCGCCGCGGATCTTCAAAAAGACTTGCAGGGACGGCCCAAAGAAAGCACCAGCCACTTGAGCCCCGCCGCCTGTCTGGACCTCTGCCGGGAAGAAGGTGACACCCACGAATATGAAGATGATGCGAATCGAGCGAATCCGATCGGCGTCAGGTTAAAGCCTGCACAAATTCACGCGCCGCATTGAGCGTAGGTTCGTCAGGAAGGAATCCCGTATACATATGAAATTGTCCTATCGACTGGATGATCGTGATGTCGAGACCTGTGACATATGCTTTCTTAAGTGCGCCGGCAGTCCGTATGAGTAGGGTTTGAACGGGATTCGCCACAGAATCGATCACGAGCTCCGCGTCTCTGATGTGTCCTTCCAGGAATGGACAGTCATGCGTGTCAGGGAACATGCCGACCGGCGATGCGTTGATCAGGACGTCAAATCGTTCTCCTCCTGGAATCTCAAGCAACCATCGATAGTCATATTTCTCGGCCAACAGGGCGCCGGTCTTCGCGTTACGCGCGACGATGCTGACTGCTCTGTATCCGGCTTCGTCCAGCGCGGAGACGATTGCCTTCGCCATCCCGCCGCTACCGAAAACGCAGATGCGCGCAGACAAAGGCACAGATCTCCTGGCAACAATCTTTTGAATAGCCGTGTAATCAGTGTTGAAGCCGGTAAGAACGCCATCATCATTCACAATTGTGTTGACGGCGCTGATACGCGCCGCGGAAGGATCGATGGCATCGAGGTATTGCATCACCTCTTCCTTAAACGGCATCGAGATAGCGCAGCCCCGAATCCCAAGCGCTCTCATACCCGAGATAGCACTCTTCAAATCTGTTGTAGTGAACGCCTTGTACAAGTAGTTCAAATTCATCGCCGCATAGAGAAAATTGTGCAGCCGCGTGCCAAAGTTGCCCGGCCGCGAGGCAAGCGACATGCAAAGCTGTGTGTCCTTGTTAATTCTGAGCCGGGGATCTTCAGACACAAGAGCCTCCTTTCGTCGTCTCACGCATTTCGTGCGCGTTCGTTCTGATCCAATGCACGTAAGAACATACTATGGACATCCTCTGGAGGAGTCTCGAGCACCGGTCATTTTCGCCTCAGGTCGATGCCCCCGAACTATTGTTGAGAGCGATGCCCTGACGGCCGCCGACGCTTGAACCACATGTTCGGGGACCGGAGCCTGGCCACGCGCGGATCTCAGGGCCACAAGGTATAACGCTGTCCAGACCAACAGCATCGCAATGACCATCAAGCACTGGCGCTGCCTCATGCGCATTCTCCCTCGACTTTCGAAAAGCGCGCCGACACACTCCGCAAGATGGCTGCTGCATCATTCCGAGAGCCTTTTTGGGGACACCCTGTCATTTGCTCGGAACGCTTTCTGCCCGCCACGCGACGCCCCAGCCATGCAGGAGGATGCGATCTTCAAGACGCAGTTGATTGGGGAATAGGGCCGCCTGATGTGCATAGTGAACGTTAGCGTTTTGCGTGATACACCAGGATTGGTGAGAGATGATCCCTTCACAGTGAGCGCAGGCTGAGTCTGCGCTGTATCGATTGCTGAGGTGCAGCGATGTTTGGTTCTGTGGCGACATTGGCTCCTCCTTCGGCCTGAAACAAGCCCGATGGTTCGAGGTCGTCGCTCTAGACCGCGGATAAGCTGGTCCGCTCCAGGTCAGCCGCGGGCGTGTTTGCCAATTTGCTTCGCGGAATCCATTGTTGTAGCCCAGATCGGTCTCGATCCTGACCTTCTCATCAGCACTTGAAAGGCCAGTAGGAGTTCTTCGCAGCGGAGACGTCTATCTGATTCACTAAGAAGCCGGTTAGTTCATCCTGGCCTACAGAACAGATCTGAAGCACGAAACACCCATGTCAGCATTTAGACGGTTACCAAGTTTCGGCAGAAACGAAAGAATCCCCGAATCGGAGACCTGTGGGTGATCGCGAAGGCGCAACAGAAGTAAAGAGAGATCAACCAAACCACATTCGCGCCAATCGCCGCTAAGAAAAAGACTACCTTCGTGATGTTGAAAACGGGAGTGACTGTGCACGCGGGCTGACGACCTGCTGACACCTACCGAATAATTGACACCGCCATCTTCCCCTCCTGCTCTGATAATTCGATCCACATGCAGAAATTGGCATTTCTTCTGCCTGACGCTGAAAAGTGCAGGCGGAGCGCCCGTATGGATTCAATCGCTTGCTCCGATTTTCGACAGAGGCTGTGCTTTGGCATCGCACATGCAATATGTCGGGAAGAGAAAGTACCCAGGGATTCTGTTCGGGCCGGCATCATAGCTCAACCCAGCATGCTGACCGGCCTGGTTTCTTCTCGTCGCGGCCTGGGCTTCTTGACGCATAGTGGCAACCGAGCCACAGAGGGCTTTTGAAGTTCCAGACTGGGGGTCGTCTTGCTGATTCGTCCGGAGAAGGCGCTCACTTCACTGAACTCATCTCGAATGAGCGGGCAGATTCTGCTGAGCATCATTGCCTGTTCATGAAGCGGGCAAGCGCAACACCGTGGAGAAATGTTATGGAGACGATCTCAATGCTGGGCCGGATAGTCGTAGACAACTCAGACCAGGTGCGGCGCAGGCTTGCGGGTGCCTTGCGCTCGCAACCAGCTCTGGTGACAGTCGATCTTTCTGACGTCACATACATGGATACATCGGGGCTGGCAGCGCTGATGGAAGCGATGCGGACCGCGCGTCAACAAGGCACCCGGCTGGTTTTGTGCGGCATTCAGGAACAACCGCGTTACCTCCTGAAGGTCACCGATCTCGATCACATACTTGAAATTGAAAAGGGTACAAGCGCGTGAATGTCCCCGAAGCCATATCGCCGGACGGCGTGAGAAACGCGACGACTTCGACAGCGGCAGGCAGGCCCGAAATAAGGAGGATGAGTTTGCGAACACTGCAGCCATCCATCGGTTCTACACAATCCCGCTCTCCGGCGCTTTTGACAGGAGATGCAATGCACGTGATGCATAGTGACGGCGTGCGCTTGTTTCGCGGACTCGGCTATGGGCTGCTGATCGAGGCCGACGCGATGTTGCTTTACTTCGTAGTTCAGGACCTGCTCAATCTCATGCGGGCGTTAGGCGTGATGTGATGGTTTCCGACAAGTTGGGTTTTACATGCGTGTGCTGAGAACGATGAGTTTGATTGTGATATGCGAGGCGGCAGCCTTGTCTGCACTTTCTCAATCTACTTCTCAATATAAGGTGGGAATGATCACCGGTGCCCCGAGCAGTAGTCCGACGACAGCCGCACCACAACAGCAAACACCGACAAAGAGCACAGAGAACATCGGTCTTGACGGCGTTAAAGACAAGGCCGTAGGAATCCTGACCATCGAAGATGGAAAACTGTGCTTTGTTTATTCCGGGATCAAGTCACAGATTCCAGTTACGGCGATAGAAGATGTGGTCACCGCCGATGACAGTCAGAGAGTAATTCGAGGAACTGCAGGCACAATCACGAAGTTTGCGCCCTACGGAGCAGGACATGCTTGGGGCATGTTTCGCTCCAAGATCGATAGCCTGACGATTGAGTACCGTGACAAGAAAGGCGGCCTGCACGGGGCGATTTTCACGATGCCTGTGGGAACTGCGGAATCGTTCAAGCAGGCGTTGATCGCACGCGGAGCGCATACGACTATCTCTGTACCTGCCAACTCAAGCGTCGATTCGTCTCACCTGGCTGCGGCGAAGGAGGCGCAATGACAAGTCTCCTCAGAATCCTGACCTGCTCATGCGGCTGGTCGTGATGCGCGCCAATCTGCGGAGTTGCACTTGCACTCGGATAGGCATGGCAAAGGAAGTAAACGCATGAGCGGAGCTCGCAACCTATGAAAATTCTTGTGCTCAATTCCGGTTCCAGCAGCCAGAAGGCCTGCCTCTATGAAATTGGCGAAACCCTTCCGGACTATCCGTCCCTTCCCCTGTGGGAAGGAAGAATCGAGTGGGGCAGCGATACCGCCGCGATTTCGGTGAAGAACTCGAAGGGAGGCGTTCAGAAGGAAAACCTAAAAGTTCGATCGCGCGAAGAGTTCGTCCGGCATCTGCTGGACACGCTGGACGTGGGGCCGGCGCGCTGCCATCGGGTCTCTTTCCGAGATCGATGCTGTGGGTCACCGCGTGGTGCACGGCGGCCCGCATTTCGAGGATCCGGTGGTGGTTACGCCCGAAGTGCGCTCTGCAATTGCCGATGTCTCCACGCTTGCGCCGCTTCACATTCGTGCGGAACTCGAAGGCATGGACATTGTCGAGAGTCTTCTCGGGCCGGTCCCGCAGATCGCCGTCTTCGATACCGGCTTTTATCGCCAGATGCCGCCGTACTGCCCAAACCTACCCGGGTCCGTACGACTGGTTCAAGAGCGGCATCCGCCGCTACGGATTCCACGGTATCAATCACGGCTACTGCGCCGGACGCGCCGCTCAACTGCTCGGGAAGGAGCCGGAGTCGCTCAAAATAGTGAGTTGCCACCTGGGCAACGGATGCTCGGTCACCGCGATGCATGGCACTCAGAGCGTCGATACCACCATGGGGTTCACTCCGCTGGACGGATTGATGATGGGAACGCGTTCCGGCTCGGTCGATCCGGGAATCCTGATTTTCCTCATGCGCCAGGACAAGCTCAACTGTGAACAGATTGACAAGCTGCTGAACCAGGAGTCGGGGCTGCTGGGAATATCCGGAGTTTCGAGCGACATGCGCGACATTCTCGCCGCAATCAAGCAGGGCAACGAGAGAGCGAAGCTGGCGTTCGATATCTTCGTGCACCGTCTCCAATTAGCAGTGGGCGGCATGGCTGCAGTATTGGGTGGGCTCGATGTCCTGGTGTTCACGGCAGGCGTAGGCGAGAACTCTCCCGAGGTGCGGGCTGCAGTTTGCAGCACACTCGAATTCCTTGGTCTGAAACTGAACAGCAAAGTGAATCAACAGCCCTCTCTCGACTGTGATATCGCCGCCGCGGATTCGCGAGTACACATTCTTGTAATTCGAGCGGAGGAGGATTGGGCCATTGCAGCGGAATGTTGGAAGCTTGGCGCATGCCCCGGTAGAAGTGGGCAGCGCAGGCTGAAGCAGTAGAGCGAAATCAGCAATCGGATCGAGCACTTTAAGGAGAAGCACTTTATGAGCGAAGCACTTCCAGTGGTATACCTGGCTCGGCATGGCGACACGGCATGGACGCACTCGGGCCAGCACACCGGCCGCATCGATCTGCCTCTGACGGAAGACGGCGAGCGGCACGCCCAGCAGCTTGGGGAACGCCTGAAGGGCATGACATTTGCGAAGGTTTTTACCAGCCCATTGCAGCGCGCCGCCCGAACCTGTGAACTGGCGGGATTTGGAGCCGTCGCGGAAAGACTTCCCGACCTCGTGGAGTGGGACTACGGCAAATATGAGGGGCTGGTGCTGGCCGAGATTCTTAAAGACCGCCCGGACTGGAAGATCTTCCGCGACGGTTGTCCGGATGGGAATCGCCAGCCCAGGTCGGCGAGCGGGCGGACCGCGTCATCAAGCGCGTCCGAGCCATCCCGGGAACCGTGCTTCTGTTTTCCAGCGGACACTTCCTTCGTGTCCTCGCCGGCCGCTGGCTGGGGCTCGATCCGGCTGCGGGCAAGTATTTTGTGCTGAGTACGGCGAGCCTGAGCGCACTCGGCTATGAGCACAATCTTTCCGAGCCTGTCATCCGGCTCTGGGATGACAACCATCACGTGGTCGCATGAGTTGAGTGATTCCACCTGCGAAGATCATCAGTCCGGCGTGTTGCTTATACGCGCAACTTTACGAAACTCACACGACAAGGATCTGCAATGAGCAACCAGAGCAAAGTGGAACTGAAGTCCGCAACACCTGAGCTGAAGAACACAGCCAGTATTTCAGCGCTTCTCCAGCAATACGGCTGCGGCCCGATTCCGTTTGTAGGGACGGAGAACGCGTTCTACGAACGGCATCTGGTGTTTGACAGAGCTATCGATCCGAAGGTCGCAAGTGCGCGTGAGCGTTTTGAGGCCTTCTCCCGCTCCGTCCGCGACATCCTTGCTCAGCGGTGGGTTTTGACGAAGGCAACGTACGAACGACAGAACGCCAAGCGTATTTATTACCTCTCGCTCGAGTTTCTCATTGGGCGCTCCCTGGCGAATAATGTCAGCAATCTCTTGCTCGATCCAGTTGTGCAACATGCCGTTGAGGCAAAGCGTATCGATTGGCTTGAATTGATCGAACAGGAACCGGACGCGGGCCTGGGCAACGGAGGCCTGGGCCGGCTCGCAGCCTGCTTTCTGGACTCGATGGCGACCATGCAGCTGCCGGCAACAGGCTACGGTCTGCGTTACGAATACGGCATGTTCAAGCAATCCATCGCGAATGGCTGGCAACAGGAGAATGCGGACAATTGGCTCCGCGACACCGATCCCTGGGAGATTGCCCGGCCTCACGAAAAGGTGGAAGTGAAGCTGAACTGCTCCTTTCAGTTGCGAGGCGGTAGTTTTCAGGTCGTCCGTGGCGAGCCGTCGAGCCTGATCGGCATACCATTTGATCGTCCTGTGGTGGGCTATGGAGGCAAGACGATCAACACCCTCCGGCTCTGGGCAGCGGCCGCGCCGGATTTCTTCGACTTCAAGGAATTCGGCACGG
The DNA here is from genome assembly GCA_963735555.1 of uncultured Acidobacteriota bacterium. GTDB lineage: Bacteria > Acidobacteriota > Terriglobia > Terriglobales > Acidobacteriaceae > Silvibacterium. The sequence continues at coordinate 2,328 of CAVTLP010000005.1, read as the reverse complement.
GCGACTTTGTTGGTGCGCTAGGCGAAACTCTGGAAGCAGAATCGCTCACGCGCGTGCTCTATCCTGACGACTCCACGACGCAAGGGCAAGGATTACGTTTCGTGCAGGAGTATTTCCTGGTCGCTTGTTCACTTGCGGATATCGTGCGTCGTTTTCAGCGCCACAACACGGATTGGAACGAGCTGCCTGAGAAGGCCGCGATTCAACTCAACGATACTCATCCCTCCATGGCGGTCGCCGAGTTACTGCGAATTCTGCTCGACGATGCCCGCTTAGGATGGGACCAGGCCTGGGATCTGACAAAGAAGACCCTCGCCTATACCAATCACACGCTGTTGCCTGAGGCTCTTGAGAAATGGCCCGCAGCGTGGTTTGAGATACTCCTGCCGCGCCACCTGGAGATCATCTATGAGGTTAACCGCCGCCTGCTCGATGATGTTCGTCTTCGCTTCCCGGGAAACGATGGGCGGGTCCAGCGTGTGAGCCTAGTCGAGGAGGGCAGTGAGCGCAAGATCCGCATGGCGAACCTCGCCATCGTCGGCTCGCACAGCACCAATGGCGTGGCCGCTGTCCACTCGAGACTGCTGCGCACCTCGACGGTCAGAGATCTCGCCGAAATGTTTCCCGAGCGTTTCAGCAATAAGACGAACGGAGTAACACCGCGACGCTGGTTGCTGCAGGCCAATCCGGCGCTATCGCGTGAGATCACGCAGGCAATCGGAGATGCATGGATCACCGACCTGAGCCAACTCAAGGAACTTTGCCGGTTCGCCGACGATCGCGGCTTTCGCGAAGCGTTCCTCGCATCGAAGCGCGATGCAAAAGCGCAGTTTGCCGATTGGCTCAAATCGACGACCGGGCAGATCGTGGACCCGGACACGGTCTTCGACTGCCAGGTCAAACGCATCCACGAATACAAAAGGCAATTGCTGAACGCGCTGCGCATCATTGTCGTCTACAACCGCCTGCGGTCAAATCCCAGCCTGGAAATAGCGCCGCGTACCTTCTTCTTTGCCGGCAAAGCGGCGCCTGCTTATCGGCTGGCCAAGCTGATCATAAAATTCATCAACAACCTGGCGGACACCATCGACACTGACCCCGCCATACAGGGAAGGCTCAAAGTCGTCTTTGTGCCCGAATATAACGTTTCACTCGCAGAACGGTTGATTCCAGCGAGCGATGTCTCCAACCAGATTTCAACTGCCGGCTATGAGGCCAGTGGAACAAGCAACATGAAGTTCATGATGAACGGCGCCTTGACGGTGGGAACGCGCGACGGCGCGACCATCGAAATGGCGGAGGAGGCAGGCGAGGAGAACCTCTTCCTGTTCGGGCTCACGGTTGAACAAGTCGAAAACAGCCGTGGCTGGTATAGCCCCTGGTGGCACTATGAAAACGAGCCTGAGACACGGGCGGCTCTGGATTTGATCTTCTCAGACCATTTCAGCCCCAATGAACCAGGTGTCTTCGCTCCGTTGCGCGATACGCTTCTGACGCAGGGCGATCATTACATGCACCTGGCGGACCTGAAATCCTACTGCGAGGCTCAGGATACACTCGGCGCTCTGTACGCTGATCCCGACGCGTGGGCGCGGAAGGCAATCCTGAACGTGGCGAGCTCCGGCAAATTTTCAAGTGATCGCACAATTGGCGAATACGCATCCGAAATCTGGAAGGTGAGACCATGCCCAGTGCAGTAGCTCAGTTGACAGCATCAGCCGAAATCATTTCGCCGCTCGCAGGCAAACCGGCTCCAAAGGGAATGCTGATCGATATCGCGCGCCTGGAGACGGAGTACTTTGAACGCCGTCCCGACGTAGGCGATCCCAATCAGTTGGTCGCCTTTGGCACCAGCGGCCACCGCGGCTCGCCCCTCCACAGCACCTTCACCGAAGCACACATCCTGGCGATTACGCAGGCGATCTGCGACTACCGGCGAGGGCAGGGAACATGCGGTCCGCTCTATATGGGGAAAGATACTCACGCGCTGTCCGGGCCCGCGCAGCACACCGCGCTTACTGTGCTTGCGGCGAACAACGTGGAGACGGTCATCCAGCAGGGCGAGGGCGTGACTCCGACTCCCGTTATCTCGCGGGCCATTCTCGTCTACAACCGCGGTCGCAAGGATCATCTCGCAGACGGCATCGTAATCACGCCGTCCCACAACCCGCCGGAAGACGGAGGCTTCAAGTACAACCCCACCAACGGCGGTCCGGCCGATACGGAGGTGACGAAGTGGGTCGAGCGCCGGGCAAATGATCTGCTGCGTGCGGGCAATGCAGGCGTCAAACGAATTCCGCTCACTAAAGCGCTTCGTGCTGCATCCAC
>CAVTLP010000004.1:0-38401 GCA_963735555.1 uncultured Acidobacteriota bacterium | reverse complement strand
GTACCACCCACAAAGGTAACGCCTGTGAAGTATGGATCTGAGAACGTGGTTGGGGTTGGTGGCAGGTTTGGCTGCTGTACCGCTTCAAAATTACCGGGCATCGTAATCCTGAAGCCATAGCAGCCTTTAACAGGGCAATCGAGGTCCTTCGTCGCCAGGGCGCATACGTTGTCATCCTCGCAACCTATAGAATTTGTCCGCAAGTGCTGCCGTCGCTGCAACTGCCGCCCTTCTTGCAACTGCTGCCATTCTTGCACACGCCGACAAACTTGCAGCCGCAAGTACTGCCCGATGAGTTCCAGGAGCAATACGTGGTGGGCTGGCAGAAGTCGCCGCGGTTCTTGACCTCCAGGTCTTCCTGTTGAGATAAGTCGATGTTTACGGTTAACACCCCGGTGGTTTTGACGTAACCGCCATATGTTGCCCAAGGGCCGGTTTCCGTTGGATCGAATGGGAAGCTGTTATCGTTTATGGGCATGCGGCCGCTAGTGAAAGTAGCCTGGGCCTCGGAGTCCGTCAATCCTTTTCCGATGTACATGCTGTAGCTCTGTTTCGCGGAGTACCCGGCAAACAAAAGAAAAAGTCGTAGTTCTGGTTCGGCAGGAAGACATTTACCGGCCTGCCGCCATTGTTCGGGTTTTGTACGCTCAGCGGAACAGTCGTGTCGATGTAGTAATTGACATGGTTAAGGGACAGGACGCTGCGCTGCGCGCTTACCTGCCCCATCATACGGATCGATGGACGCGCAGTAGAGGGCTCCTCCTTCGTGAGGTTTTCCCGATACAGCGGAACGCCATAACAGAGTGGGTTTGTGCAGCCAGCTCGCTCGTCCAATAGTCTTGGTTGTTGTTTCTGCAGGTCGCCTTGTTCCGAGCGCATTCGGCGACAACTGCGATCGTGAAGTATTCGTAGGGACTGGTATCGGCCGTAGCACCACTCTTACAGGCCGTGGGCGCCGATGCCGGCTGGCCGCTGGCGCATTCATCTGTAACAAGCGGCGCATTGTAAAAGGAGTCTTTGGTCACTGAGATCGTGGGACCCGTGGTCGGATCCGGAGCTTTTCCAGTATCGTTAGCGATAAGTCCGGTAAGGCTGCCGTCGTTATCGGTCAACTCGGTCTGGCGGTCAATATCCGTATAACTGTCGCTGAACATCCCGTACTGCCATGAACAATAGGTGTTCTTGATGGCGGCGGCGTTTTCCGTGAAGGAGTTTGGCTCATATTGCGGCTGGATGACAAAGTGCCGGATATCCACGTTGCTGAATACCAGGTGGTCTGAGTTGAAGGCGGGCGGATAATAGAAGCCGTTTGGCTGCTTCCAGCCAATCGCAGCGTTGGGCAGAAAGCAGTTATTCGTCTTCTGGTTGGTTTGCGGGTATTGAAGTACGCCAATGGTATAAGCGTTAAAGTACTTCAAAGTCGTGCAGTTGCCCTGCTGGTCATTCCCGCCGGCCGGCCCCTTGCAATCATCGACGGTGCCGACGTTGGTGACGTTCACATCCGCATAGATGTTGTTGAACTGACTGGATGGCCCATCGTAGATATTGAAGAGGCGCTGGTTCGTGCCAAAGTTAGAGCCGACGAACACGATGCCATCGGCGAGGGATATGCAAAAGTTCGGATTGTATGGACAGTTGATGCCCTTAGGCGTGAACGGACCTGCGTTCGAAGCGAAGGGATTCGCAGGAAATCCGTCGTTCACATTGGGCTGAGTATTGCCGACCAGAATGCTGTTCTTCAGCACCGCCCAATAACCCTGCGCAGCGTCTGACCGAGTGTAACCTCCTCCGCTGATAAAGGTTACGCCGCCGTTTTGTATGTCCGTAACGGCCGAGTTTTCCAGCAGAAACCACGATCCGCGGAGCCAGATCGACGAGAAATTCAGAGGCGCCCAATTGAATGAAGTCGTAAAGTGGTCAATCACAAAGGGAACGCAATATACCAGGCCGGGACCACGCGGGGTGCAGGGAGGCGCAATGCTGCAATCGTCCTGGTTACAAACTGTTGCTTTCAGTCTCTGCCCGAATTGCTCAAGGGGATACGCGCTCGTAGGGATGGGGTTGGGATTGACCACTGAAACCAGGCTATTTTGGGTCGAAGTACCTTTCCCAAACAGGACGCCGACGCAGGTATTTGTCTGTCCAACGGTTACAATCGCGGCCATGGCAGCGCTGCACGAATTGCCCTTGAAATTCAGTAAAGGCACCGCACCATACAGACCGGGGTTCTTCTGCATGCTGGCATAGGACTTCCAGGTTTCATATTGTGACGGGCCGCTGACGCCCATAGGCGGCATCCAGTAGCACGCGCCGCACGCGCCGACGCCCACGGCGACGTTGTATTGGAAGTAGTTCCAGGTATTCGTGATCCAAAACGCGGTCGGGGTAATGACATCGGTGTTATAAGGCGGCCGATCGAGGATCTGGTCTCCCGCTTTCACTGGAGGAGCGGGAGCGGGAGGGAATAACTGATTCATCTGGTCGACGGTAACGTCCAGGATCCCAGGCACCATGCGGGGATTCGTCGCTTCATCGGCCAGCGCCCCGCGCACGGATATTCCCACATTCGAATAGAGGCGGTTGTTGATCTCCGTTGCATCTTCCAGATAGTAGCCGTGACCGATGGACTTATAGCCGACATTGCGAGCAAGAGTAAGCCCCTGCGTGGCATGCACGGTAACAAACCGTGTCATGGAGTCCACGATGGAGGAATCGGCGAGGAAGGTTCCCAGGAAAGGAGGGGCCTGCATCGGATCTGGCTGCGGAACACTGCGCGCCATGTGGAAGTGCACGGGATAGCGTCCCAAAGCTCCGCCCTGCCCCAGTTGATAAAACTCCACACCCTGGACCTGATAACTGGCAAAGCCGTCCCGTACAACGGTGTGCCCGCCATAGTAGCTACCTGCCGCCTGCGGGAAGTGGTTCGCCGTGCGGGACGTCACCGGATCCGCGCCTTCAGAAGCGATGCGAATGCTCCTTGTAAGAAGCGCAACTATGGCACGGGTCTCAATCTGTTGGTTGAGCTTGGGCAGATTCGGGTCCGCAACGGGACCGGTACCCGGATTGTCGGACACGATCGTGCTGTAATCGTAGGTCTGCCCCCAGTGAGGATATTGAATCGTGTTCATCGGCGCGGCTGCCGACGTGTCGATGGTAATAAACGTGCCGTTAGCATCCGAGCCAACACTCTTGATTACAAACTCTTCGGTGTGGCCGGGCAGATAGTCGGTGGTTGTGACAACGATGTGGTCTCCCGGACCCCACGTGGGCACGACGCGGTCGATGTATATAGGGGCCACCACGTTGAAGCCGGCCAGAGTCTTGGTCAGATGCGCCCAGCTTGTGCCTGAATCCGCGGGACTGGTTTCGATTGTTCCGGGCCGAATGCCCTTGGCGCCGCGCAGCATGAGATTTCCACCCGCCGAAACGGCCAGTACCTTGCGGCCGAAATATGCGCCCGGGCTATCGCCGGTGTCAAAAACCTCATACTGATAAAAGCAATCGCCATTGGGAAGCGGAAAACCCTTCGTTGAACCGGGAGTACATGTCGTACCCATGCCGGGCATCGTGTGATTCGGTACATTCGGATTCGATATCCAGGCCGCGTGGGGAACTCCGCACTCGTTGTTGCCTTCGCCGGCGTCGTTTTTGCTCAGGCAGGTAATGCTGGGAATACCGTCGGTCTTGCTTCCCCAGAGCCAGATGGTCAACGGACCATTGATCGCTGACGTCGTGCCCGCTGCAAGCGTGCTGTTCATTTCCACGAGGATCGAGTGCGCATGAAAATCAATCTGCTTGTCGTCGAAAGTCAGGGTTCCGCCGTTGTAGATATTGACGTTGCGATAAACATAACTGCCTGCCACGCCACCGGCCATGCCGGTCCCATCGACCGTGCACTTGATGCCGTTGATGCGCAGATCGGTGCTCATGGTCCCCGCGGGAAGAATATGGTTCGGATTTGGATTGGGCATAACTCCATTTCCATTGCAGTCCTCGCTGGTCGCCTGCAGTAACAATCTCGTCGGGTGCGGTTGCTGGTGAGGTAAGCGAGGAAATTCCTGGCCCGACATCGGAGCGCGGGCAGCGAGGAGAATCAGGACTGCCAGTAAAGCTGGCGAAAGCCTCCGTGGAGAAACACAGGAGGCGTTGGTCCAACCTGGCGAGATGAATCGCCGCAGGTAAACACCGAAAGAGGGAACGCGAACGGCAGGATCAAAGGGCATAACGAGGCACTTCTCCTTTCGTGACTCTGTTCAAGGAGTCTGTCAACACACGGGGTGGCTCTGGGGAATGCGCTGCCCGAAAAGTCTGAATTTCCTGAGAGATGCTTCTTTGCACGGAGTATAGAGCCGGGTCGCTGGAGCGTCAATCGTAGTTAAGTGAATCCGCTCCGAAAGTACTAGAAAAAATGCTGGCCTTCCTCAAGACGCATTCTCCTGGCAAGTCATGAATCTGAACTCAACCGAACCATGGTCGAATTTGCCAGGAGTTCCTCGATCGGATGGACGACTTTGTGAGTTTGGACTACCCAGACCCCTGGGAAGGCATAATGTCAACCGGATGCGACTCTTGAGAATTCCAGGCATCAAAATCCCCTAGATAGGCGTGGCTCTGGCTACAGGTAGACTATCGTCTCCTGATTCTTCTTCAGGAAGAACTGGCTTGCGACGCAGCGAGGTGAAGCATGGCAAAGAAGGTAGCTGAGATATTCATCGAAACCCTGGTGAATGCGGGCGTGAAGCGCGTTTATGGAGTAGTGGGCGACTCGCTGAATGGCCTGACCGAAATCATCCGCAAAACGAAAGGGATCGATTGGCTGCATGTGAGGCATGAAGAAGCAGCGGCGTTTGCCGCCGGTGCGGAGGCCCAGCTCACAGGACAGATTGCCGTGTGCGCGGGCAGTTGTGGCCCCGGCAATCTTCATCTCATCAACGGCCTCTTCGATTGCCATCGAAACCGTGTGCCGGTGCTTGCGATCGCGGCGCAGATTCCCAGCCATGAAATCGGAAGCGGCTACTTCCAGGAGACCCATCCCGATCAGTTGTTCAAGGATTGCAGCCACTACTGCGAGCTGGTTTCGCAGCCGGAGCAGATGCCGCGAGTTCTGGGGATCGCCATGCGCACGGCCATCGCCAGGCGAGGTGTCGCTGTAGTGATCATCCCCGGGGATGTGGCGCTGCGCGAGTGCTCTTCGCCCGCTCTTTCGCTCGGCATTGAGGATTCCGCCCCCGTCATTCGCCCGTCAGACAATGAGCTTCGCCGGGCCGCTGAGATTCTGAATAAGGCGCGCAAGGTCACCATCCTTGGCGGCGCAGGCTGCGAGGGCGCCCACGACGAATTGGTTGCGCTGGCCGAGCGCCTGAAATCCCCAATTGTTCACGCGCTGCGCGGCAAGGAGTTTATCGAGTACGACAACCCCTATGACGTGGGGATGACCGGACTGCTTGGATTTTCATCCGGCTATCACGCCATGATGAACTGCGATGCGCTGCTTATGCTCGGGACGGATTTCCCATATCAACAGTTCTACCCAAAGAGCGCAAAGATCATTCAGGTGGACCGGCTCGGCGAGCAGATTGGACGACGCACTCCAGTCGATCTGGGCCTGATCGGGAATGTAAAGGACACGCTCGACGTGTTGACTCCGTTGATCGAAGACAAATCCGACCGTTCCTATCTTGATATATGCCTCAGCCACTACAAGAACGCGCGCCTCAGCCTCGACGAACTCGCCGTGGGCGAACCGGGCCGGACCCCGATTCATCCGCAATACGTCGCCAAGATACTGGACGAGCTGGCCGCGGAAGATGCGGTCTTCACTTGCGACGTAGGCACGCCCACCGTCTGGGCTGCGCGCTACCTCACCATGAACGGCAAGCGCAGGTTGATCGGCTCGTTTACTCATGGCTCAATGGCGAATGCTCTGCCGCATGCCATCGGCGTGCAGGCGAGCCATCCTGGCAGGCAGGTCATCACGCTCTCCGGAGATGGCGGGCTGGCGATGATGCTTGGCGATCTTCTCACACTCCGCCAGCTCAAGCTGCCCGTGAAGCTGGTGGTCTTCAGGAATGATACTCTCGCCTTCGTTGAACTCGAGATGAAGGCGGCCGGCCTGATCGACTACGCTACCAACCTGGTCAATCCGGATTTTTCGAAGCTGGCCGAAGCCGCGAATATTCTTGGCCTTCGGGTGGAGAAACCGGAAGAACTACGCCCCGCCTTGAGCCGCGCGCTGGAGCATGACGGACCGGCGCTGGTTGAGGTTCTGGTGAATCGGCAGGAATTGTCTATGCCGCCCACGATCAGCCTTGAGCAGGCCATGGGCTTCAGTCTCTATATGATCCGCGCCGTGCTGAGTGGACGTGGCGACGAAGTGATCGATCTGGCTAAGACCAATCTTCTGCGCTGACGCGCCGTTTACAAAGCTGGGAGTCCGCTTACGTGCCCTACGAACGTAAGCGGTGACCCCCTATTTTGTTAGACAGTTTCCTTAACCAGGACCGGCTGTTTCGCCTTCACGCCGCCGATGCGCCGCTCATTTCGTGCCTGCCGCCAATTCACCTGGGGCGCAAACAGCGCCGGGTCGATGCGATCCCGGTAACGCAGCGCGATATTGATCAGTGAATCGACCAGCGAGTCCGAAAGCATATGCGGATCCAGTCCCAGGTCCACCAGCTTGGAGTGCTTAGCGTTGTAGTAGTGCGATTCAGCCTCGACGCGCGGGTCGGGAAGATGATCGATTTCCACCTGCAACCCCATCTCTCCGCCGACCGTCTTGACGATCTCCGCCAGTTCCAGCACCGAGAACTGCTCCGTGAATTGATTGAAGACGCGGAACTCGCCCGGCGCGGCAGGATTCAGACAGGCGATCTCCACGCACCGCACGGTATCGCGAATGTCGAGAAAACCGCGGGTCTGGCCGCCTCGCCCATAAACCGTGAGCGGAAAACCGAGCGCCGCCTGCGCGCAGAAGCGATTCAGAACCGTTCCGAAGACCTCGTCATAGTCAAAACGGTTGATGAGCGCTTCGTCCATCGTCACTTCGTCCGTGACCGTGCCATAGACCACGCCCTGGTTGAGGTCCGTTGCGCGCAGACCCCACGCTCTGCAGGTGAACATGATGTTGTGGCTGTCGTGCACTTTCGAGAGGTGATAGAAGGAACCCGGCTGCTTGGGATACGGGAGCGTATCTTTACGGCCGTTGTGCTCGATCGTGATATATCCCTCTTCAATGTCGATGTTCGGCGTGCCGTACTCGCCCATGGTGCCAAGCTTCACGATATGGCAATCCGGCTGCAACTCACGGATGGCGAACAGAAGGTTCAGGGTTCCGACCACGTTGTTCACCTGGGTATACACCGCGTGCTTGTGGTCGATCATGGAGTAGGGCGCCGACCGCTGTTCCGCGAAGTGAACCACCGTATCCGGCTGGAAAGTCTTGATCGTCGAAGACAGAAAATCGTAGTCGGCGACATCGCCCACGAAAAGATCGATGGTCTTCCCCGTCAATTGATGCCAGACATTCAGGCGCTCGGAGAGAGGGCGGATAGGCGTCAGGGTCTGAACACCCAATTCGTAGTCCCACAGCCGGCGGGCGAAATTATCGATGATCGCAACCGTGTGCCCTTTCCTTGCCAGGTACAAGGCCGTGGCCCACCCGCAAAACCCATCACCACCAAGAACAGCAATCCGCATTTTTCCTCCATCAAGTTAACGTGTATTCGACGACGTACGGTACAGCAGAAGACTCAGAATCAGGTTGCTTTTTTATCCTCTTAAGATTCTATAGGCTTCCAGCGCCCGCGAGCGGATGGTTCGTGAGCAAAACCTTGCCGCCGCTTACCTCGACCGTATTCAGTTGACCGCTGCCCACCAATGATTCCAGGTGAGCCACGGCAGATGCCTTGCGACGATATAGTACCTCTCCGGTTTAAGCCAGAGATCCTTGAACGCGCTGTCATCAAGAAAGACATCAGGAGCACCCGGCGCATACGACCCATAGACCAGGTTGTTGAATCGCCCATTCAGCAGCCACGCGGTCCGATCCGTGTAGAAAAACACCGAGGAGAACCAATAGTAGTGGTGGTCCACGATCAAGCCGCCCTGCGGCGACCGTTCCAGCGCATTCACCAGTGGCCGCGACGAAAGATAAGGATCAAACCTGACCATCGCCAACCTCGCCGCCTGAAAAAAGACAACCATCATCAGCGCGATCGCAATGTACGCGCTTTTGCTCTTTGTGCGTAAGGTGCCGACAGCGCCGATCAGAAACGCGACCGCCGCCAGAACCAGCGGCAACCTGAGGTAAGCAAAGGACTCGAGGGTCAGGTCTTCCATGTGCCCGAGCGACAGCGTGTATGCCTTCGGGTGGAAGCTGAGCGCCTGCGAAATATCGCCGGGCGTCGGAAGATGCCGATCACGCCACAAGGATCGCAATCGCCGCCAGCGCAGCGAGCGCACAGATCACGGTGAGGGCACGTGTTCCTCCCCGCACCAGCCGGCCTTCCATCGCGATCGCCGATCCAACCAGCAGCGCAAAGGCCGGATAGCACGGCATGGAGTAGTACTCCTGCGTCGTCGAAAACGTGAAGAAGACCAGAACGAAGCCGATCCAGCAAAGAGCCAGCAGTCTGGTCTTGCCCGGCGCGATCTGTAGGCCTGTACGAGAGCTTTACCGCCGCCGGAAGGTAGACGCTCCAGGGAAAAAGCCACACCAGGTTGAGCAGCCAGAAATAGAGCCGCGGCACGGTGTTGTAGTCGCGCGGATAGCGCAGATTAAGGAACCGAAGCAGCTGCTCGTTGATGAAGAAAAACCAGAGAAACCCGTGGTACTCCCCGGGAACGCTCTTCATCGTAAAGGAGAAGTACGGTGGATTGCGGAGCGTCGCAAGAATGTGCCAGGGCGCGGCAATCAGCAGCATGATTGCCAGCCCGCTGAGCGGTCGCAGACGCCTCCAGGTGCGTCGCGGAGAAGAACTGGCGTGTGCACAGCAGATAAACAACGACGGCCGCGATCGGAAAGACGATCCCGATCAGGCTTTTCAGCAGCAACCCGATGCCCAGCGCGGCGGCCAGCGCCGCCGCCCATGCTCGCGGATGCCGCTCGTCAGCATCAAGCACTCGCAGAAACGCCCACATCGCCAGCGCGATCGTGAGCGTAAGCATCACGTCCGGCAGCAGAATGCGCGTAAACAGCCACAGCCCGATGCAAGTCGACATACAAAGGCCGGCGTAAAACCCTGCCCGTCTTCCAAATGCCCAGGCTCCAAATGCCGCCGTAAGCCAGCAAAGCGCAGACCGCCGATAGCGCAACGGAATGCGCGCAGCCCAGTCATGCACGCCGAAAATCTTGTAAGCAGACGGCGATCATCCAGTAGATGAGCGGAGGCTTTTCGAGGTACGCCACGCCATCCAGGCGCGCCGTGACCCAATCGCCCGAACTCAGCATGTTGCGGGCGATCTGCGCCTGCACAGCATCCACGTCGTCCATGAGCGATGGCGGAGAGATCATGCAGCCTAGATAAACGGCCGCGGCGAAGAGGATTACAACCAGAAACGTCTGGCGGCTGCTTAGAGTTCGACTGCGAGCGCCTGTCTCAGCGTCTGTCTTCCCGACGTCAGGGAGGGTGCTGACTTGATATTCCATCGTTTCATCCACAGAAACAGAATGACAAGGCCCCAAAGATGATAGCCGATGTTTATCCGCCTGTTCAGGTGTTGTTGCATGTACGTTCGGATCGCCTCAAAGCGAAACAATTCAGAGTGTTCTGCTTCCGCCGAAGTCAGCGTTTCCACCAACAGCGAGCGAAGCGTTCCCCGCAACCATTCGTGTGCCGGAATATCGAAGCCGATCTTCTTCCGCTGCACAATGGCCGCGGGCAACTTGGGCTTCATCAACTCCTTGAGAAGGTACTTCTGGCGTGACCCGCGAATCTTGAGGTCGGTCGGAAGGGTTGAACTAAATTCTACGATGCGATGGTCCAGGAAGGGAGGGCGGACCTCGACGGCATGCGCCATGCTCATGCGATCCGACTTCACCAGGATGTCGTCAGGCAGATAGTATTCCTGGTCGAACTCGAGAAAGGGCGCCACTCCATCTCCCGGTTGCCTCGCTCGCAAGCCCGGCAAGAACGTCGTCCAGCGCACCCGGCAGCGGAAGCGTTCAGGAGCTCCGCCTTTTCCGCCTCCGAAAAGGTCCCGTTCCAATACACATGCGCTCTGCTCCGGAGACATCAGGCTGCCTTCGAGCAGGCGTTTCAGCTTGTATTCCAGGCTGATTTTCTCATTCGAAACCGGCCACAGACTCAATCCGCGCAGCGCAGCGCCGATCGCCCCTGCTGGAAGGTGCCTCACCTTGCCGGCAATGCGGTTCGCGCGATAGGTGAGGTAGCCGCCGAAGATCTCATCGGCGCCCTCGCCACTGAACGCAACCGTGGTGCGTGTCTTGCACAGCTTGGAAAGAAACCACACCGGCAACGCTCCTGAATCCGCGCTTGGCTCATCGGAGTAATACGCGAAGTTCTCAATGGCGCCTTCCAGGTCGCTCCTCGGGATTCAGATCCAGCTGTTCGTGATCGGTTCCGTACTGCTCCACCACCTGCCGGATATACTGCGTCTCGTCGAAGCTCCGGCCGTTGAAAGAGATCGAAAACGTCTTCAGGCGCGTGCTCGACGCCTGCGCCGCATAATGCAGGATCGTCGACGAATCCACGCCTCCGCTGAGCCACACCCCCAGCGGCACATCCGACATCAGATGCTCGCGAACCGACTGGTCGAGAAGCACATCGAGCTCCGCCTTGGCGTCTTCAAGCGACACCGCTCGCGGCTGAATCGATGGAATGCGCCAGTAAGCCTCCTCGGTTCTGCGCCCGTCTCGCCATTCCAGCCACCGGCCCGGCGGCAGCTTCTCCACTCCTTCAACCAGCGTCCAAGGAGCACGGCACGTAGTTCATCGAGAGATAGCAGTCCAGCCCATCGAGACTCAGCTGCCGTGTCGATTTCCGGATGGATCAGAATCCCCTTCAGCTCCGACGCGAAGAAAAGATCCTCGCCTCGTTCGGCGATGTAGAGCGGCTTGATGCCCACCCGGTCGCGAGCCAGCACCAGTCGCTGCTCGCTGTTGGTCCAGATCGCCACCGCAAACATGCCCCGCAAACGCGCAAAGCAGTCCGTGTCCCACTCCAGAAAGGCCTGCAGCACGGTTTCCGTATCGCAATGGCTCTGAAAGCGGCGGCCCAGCGATTCGAGTTCGCGGCGAATCGCAAGATGGTTGTAGATTTCGCCATTGAAAACGATCACGGAATCGCGATCTTCCGAATAGATAGGCTGATTGCCTGAGGCGAGGTCAACGATCTTTAAGCGGGTTGCGCCCAGGGAGCATAGTCTCGACCGAAACACTCCCTGCTGGTCCGGCCCACGATGGAAAAGGGTCTCCGTCGCATTCTGGATTCGCTCTTCTTCAGGCCGCCAGTTTCTCGTGGTAAATCCAACAATGCCGCACAATTCTGTGTATGCCTCTTACCTGTAGTCCCAACAGCATCAAAGTTGCAGTGTACTCCCCTGGCTCGGTAGATGAGGAATCCTTATGACACCATTATTTTCTGTAAGATATCACAGCGGTGTCCGCACGGTGAGGCATCCGCTACTGAACAGGAATGCGATAGACCGTCAATGAGTAGGGACGCAGCTGCACAGGTATGGCTCCGGACCCCACATTAAGGGTAGAAGACTCCGGTGCTACTGCCGTTGGGTGGTCAAAGCTGTTCTCGGCATTAAGGTCGGCGTCTTGCAGAATCGTGACCTTCGCTGCGCCAGCCGGAACCACTCCTTTCAGGCTGATCTCTGCCGGTCTCGCCGCGGATGAGTAGTTGACGGCCTTCACAATCAGTTCATGGGTGCGCTCGTCGAGTGTTGCGCTGGTGTAGAGCCCGCCTTCGGCCTGTGGGGTCACCGGCACGACGCGCGTCCCCGCATTGTTGGCGAAGACCTTTTGAACGTAGTAGTCCGGAGTGCCGTACGAACGCAGGTTGTCGAACCAGATAGCGTCCGGCTTCCACTGCCACGCATCGACGTTCGCCAGCAGCGGCGCGTACGACGCCATCTGCACCACATCGCCGTTGCGCTCCAGGCCGGTCATGAATGCGGCCTCCGAGATGGCCGCCTTCCAGTTGTTGCGGTTGTCCGCCTTCGCCACGCCCGAAGTCTGAGCGGCATATTCGCCCGCAAAGACCTTCGGACCCTTCCTGTCGTAATGATCGTAGCGCCCGGTGTTGGCCAGAAACCACTCCGGACTCATGTAGTAGTGCTCGTCCACAATGTCCGCTTGAGCTCCCGCCACGTGGACCACATGTTGTCGAAAGGCTCCCCGGACGGACGCGGGTCCGGCGGCGACAACCAGCTTGATCTCCGGGTGCTTGGCCTTCAACGCCGCGGCGAACACCTTGTAGCGCTCCACGTAGCGCGGCCCCCACTGTTCGTTGCCCACTCCGATCATTTCGAGATGAAAGGGCGCCGGATGTCCCATCTGCGCGCGCAGCTTGCCCCACGGCGACGTCGACCGGACCATTTGCGAAGTCGATCAGGTCGAGCGCATCCTGCACGTATTCATCCAGTTGATTCAGGGCGGCCGTCTCGCTCGAATTGAACTGGCAGGCCATGCCGCAGTTCAGAATCGGACAGCGGCTCGCGCCGATGTCTTCGGCCAGCTGAAAGTACTCATAGAAGCCCAGCCCGAAGGATTGGAAGTAATCCGGAGCCGGCCTCTGATCGAACTCGTCGTTCCAGCGATTGATGATGGTCTTGCCGTTGCGCGATGTCCCCGACCGTCGTCTTCCAGCGGTATCGCGTCAACAATGTGCGGCCCTCGACAATGCAGCCGCCGGGGAAACGAATAAATCCCGGATGCATGTCATACAGCAGTTGAACCAGGTCCTTGCGCAACCCGTTGGGACGGCCCTTCCACGTGTCCACCGGAAAGAGCGAGACCATGTCGAGATCGACAGAGCCCGGCGTCGTCGACCAACAGATTCAGCTGCGCGTGCTCAACCGTAGCGCTGGTCCGGATGACCGTCTCATATCGTTTCCATGTTCCGTCGAAGCCTTCCAGCTTTCCGCTCCCGACCTCGTGTCCTGCTCCATCGATGACGGTCGCCCGGATCGATTTCACTCCTGCGCTTCGCACATAGGCCGAGAAGCGGTACTCAGCCCCGCCTTCTACCCCGATACCGCGAAAGCCTGCGTTCCAGAATCCGTATCCCGGCTCGTACACGCGCACTCGCAGATAGTGCGGATTGGTCGGGTTGAGCGGCGTCTTCGGTCCGGATATCCAGCTCGCCTTTGGGCTTCTCGATTCCTTTCGCATTCACCATCATGATCTCGTGCCATCCGGTGAGCGGATCGTTGAATTCGAACGAGCGGTTCTTGACCAGCTCCGGATAAAGGCCGCCATCGGCGCCGAAGTTGATGTCCTCGAAGAAGATGCCGAACATCGACGGCGAAATCGCCGCACCCGGATGAGCAGCATCGATAGAGATCACGGCCGCGCTTCGCTGCTCCTGGCTCGAAAGCCGGACGGAAAGGAGGAAAAGCAAAAGCACCGCGAACGATATCCCTTTACGCATAGGCGGCCCATCATAAAGCCTTCCCGCGCGCTCGTCTATGGATGGCTGCGAGAGAGGATGTAACAGACTTTACGCCAGCGCCACCTTCTCCACCGCCAGGCCGGACGTGACCAGGCCGCCTTCGCTCGTGTTCGACAGACTGACCGTTTCGTAGCGTTTCGATTTGAGATCGTAGACCTCGCACTCGTCGAAGGGGCGGGAATAAATGTGAAGGGTAACCGCGCGCGAGCCGAAGGCGGGCGGGTTTACGACCAGGTGGATCGGCTCCTCGGAGTCAACCTCGGCAGGGTTGTCGGCGTCGATCACGTAGCGATCCGTCGGCGCAAGTTCACAGAACTGCGTCGCGCAGTCCTGCCGCACCATCCGGTAGTTCTGCACCTGCACCTTGCCATAGGCGATCCCCATCCAGCAGCGCTGGTTGGTGTGGTTGTGAACCCTGCTCATCTGCCCGCTTTCCCAGCAGATGGCGATCAAATCGAAGAGCGGCGTGTGAAGGATAAGGTTGCGCGTGTAGTGCTCGGGACTGAAGTAGAGATAGGGATGGAGGCTCGCGACCGAGACGGGATTCTCGCGCATGTATTCAAGCACGGCGCTGTCGGTAAACCGCTCTTCCGGGATTTCACTGAGCCCCTTGGCAAACGTGCTGATGTCAATCATCGAATTCAAACTAACTCCTGCAGTACTTTCTCGATTGTTGCCTGTCGCCATGGCAGGAGTCAAAGAGCCAATACACTGATGGCGGCAGGGGTGATCTCACCTGGCTCTTCTCTGTGCTCTCCGTGCCTCCGTGGTGACATTTCTAGCTCTCTTCGGTCCCCCTTACCCGCCCGTTTGCTGATGTTAGTGCGTTCGTTCAATCGGGATTGGCCGGAACGCATGGCTCCATACCCAATCCGCCACATGGTTTCCTTGTACGATTCCCTCGTCCGCATCAAATTGCCAGTGAACGCCCATGTACACTCGGCTTTCTGCATTTCGACTCTCGGCATCTGTCAGACTGCCGAACCGATACGGGCGCAGAGGCCGAGTCTTGCCGTCAGCATCCTTATTAACGCCGTTCCACTCGTCGGAGATAAAGACGAACGCTGTCTTATTCGGGTAGTAGTGGCGCAATATCTGGAAGAGAGCTCCGCCAAGCGTGGCGTGGCCAGAGACATACGCCGGAAATGGGGGAGTAAAGTTCGGGCCATGTGTATTCGTTGCCTGAGCGCCTAGCGGATACCAATTTGGATCCGGCGCTACATCGCGATTGCCATTTTGATCTAGGGAACGAATCGCAGTGACCGGTCGCCAATATTGGTAATGCCATTTCGTTTCCCATGCTGAGATAGCGGCGTCAGCCATCGCGGTGTTAATCAGCGCCAACATTCGCGCCGCTTCAGGTAAAGTGTTCAGCCCATGCTCCAACACCATGGCCCGTGCGATCTGGTTGTAGAGCCGCGGAGGCGCACACAAGCCTGGTGTGCCGTCATACGACCAAAAAATCGCCTCTACGGTTTCGCTTTCGGTGCGATCTGTGGCCGTACCGAAACTTGGATCGCCTCCCAGGCGTTTCACCTGCTCAAAGGCCCTGGTGTAGCTTGGGTTCGTCATTTCAGGCGGAGGTGGAGCTCGAAATTGATCTCCCGAAGTAAGCGTGAAAGGCTTAACAGCTCCCCAGTAAGCTCCAAGATAAAGTGTCAAGTCACTGATCGGATCGGGGCTCCAATAGCCCACGCCCCCGATCGTCTTATATTCGCCGCCAACTCCCGGATCCGGAACCTCGGATCCATCTCCACTGCGCAACGCGATAATCGATTTCGCGGCTGCAATGCCCAGGCTGCGGCCCGCTTCCAATTTCGAGGCACTTCCCCGTATATGGCTCACGTCGACATTGAAGATAGAGTCCAGTCGCACTTGCTGCGAAGGATAAAGGAAGACGAGCGCGTCATGAGCAGACTCCGCGATTGCGTAATCGAGCGATGCAGCGCCCCGGGCGGGAGGTAGCCCGGTATAGCTCTCATAGCCGTGCAGGATCGCGTTCACCGCTTCAAACATCGCGATGTGAACGATTGCCATAGCGCGGCTCGCACGTGTTGGACCGAACTGCTCACCAAATATTCGATCCTCGCCTGGTTGGACCGGCGTGTGATCTATCGCCGTGGTATCCAGCGCGATTTCATTCCACATGAAGAGTCGATCGAATGCGTCAGACGGAATTCGTGGCGGAGTTTGTTTGCTGAAAGGCACAACCGTTGCGCCCTCTTGTACCTGAAGCAGCCTCTGCAATTCGGCCGAGCTTGCCCGCGCAAGCGTAGGCCTGTCCTGTGCACAGATAGGCCCCGGCATGGCCATGCAAATGAGACCCATAAAAAGAGAGACGACTTTGATGCGAGACTTTGCTGATGCTGCAGTGAATTGCTTCCCATGTTTGCGGGAGGAGTGGCTTCTCAAGAACATCATCCGATCCTTTCGACAGATGTTGCCGCGAGCTGCGGAATCTCACCCGCTCGAAGTATTGTCCGGGGCCAGCCCATCCTCCCCATATCTCCGTACTTTCCGTGCATGGCTCGGCAGCATGCACTCTCTTCGAGACCGCCAGTAAACGCATGCCTGGACCGGGGCAACTGCGGCGAAGAGAAGAAAAATCGAGACGCGGCTTGGGGAGACGACGCGTGGTGGCTATCAGTATAAGCACGGAATTAGACTTTTACGCCAGTCCTGCGCGAATCGCTGTTTATCCCCAGTCCACTCAGAGCTCAGGCTCCTCCAAAACAAAACCGATACAATCAAAGAATGATTTCTGTTTCCACAGGCGTTGCGCAAAACCGATGACGCCTCACAAACCCCTGCATCTGAAGACTTTTTTGATGATCGCCGTCATGGTGATCGCGGGCCCGCTTGGCAATGTCCTGCTGGGCAAAGGAATGAAGCACATGGGAGACCTGGCCCTCTGGCCTCCCTCCGAGCTGCTTCATACCGTGCTCAAAATCTTTGCCTCCCCATCGATCTGGCTGGGAATCGCCTCGCTGATCACATTCTTCGTGGCCTACATGCTGGTGCTTTCCTGGGCCGACTATAGCTTCGTGCAACCCGCCTCCTCGCTCGCCTACGGAGTCGTTGCCCTTCTCGGCTACCTCATGCTGGGCGAACGAGTCTCTCCCCTCCGCTGGGCCGGGATCGCTGTCATCTGCCTGGGAGTTTTTGTCGTCGGCCGCACCAATCCCAGCACCACCGAGCCCTCGAACGACGGAGCAGGCCTGGCTTGAAGCAGCTGATTCTCTTTGCCTTGATCGTGGTCGCCGGCACTGGCGGCGAACTGTGCGTCTCGCGCGCTATGAAGCAAGTCGGCGAGGCCACCAGCTTTCACCCCATCGAGATCGCGAAGGTCATCCTGCGAGCCTTGCGCCTGCCGTGGATGTGGGTCGGCGTAGGGATGATGGCGACCGCTTTCTTCGCTCTGCTGGGCGCGCTCTCCATGTACAACGTCAGCTTCGTTGTCCCGGTAACCGCGTTGAGCTATGTCGCCGGCGCCTTCGGCGGCCTGGCCTTTCTCAACGAGCGCGTCAGCCGCCAGCGCTGGCTCGGAGTCCTGCTGGTAGCCATCGGCGTGACCCTCGTCTTCCTGGGCAACCGGTAAGAGTAGGTCCCCCTTTAGACAACCAGCGACAGCGCCAGCGTCAGGATCAGCACCGACACCGAGATGATGGTCTCGCAGATCGACCAGGTCTTCATCGTCTGTCGCGACGCTCATGTTGAAGTACTCCTTCACCAGCCAGAAGCCGCCATCGTTCACGTGCGAGAAGATCAGCGATCCCGCGCCCGTGGCAATGGCCAGCAGCTCCGGACGAACTCCGGTGGTGTGCAGCGCAATCGGCGCCACGATGCCCGCCGCCGTGGTCATCGCCACCGTCGACGACCCGGTGGCGAGGCGCATCAGCGCGGCCACCATCCATGCCAGCAACAGCAGCGACACGTGCGTGCGAAGCGCGAGGTCACAATCGCCTGCGAGACGCCGCTGTCCTGCAGGATGCGGCCGAACCCGCCGCCCGCGCCGACCAGCAGCGTGATGGTCGCGGTGGGCGCAAGGCACTCATTGCTGAACCGCAGAATCGTCTCGCGCGTAAAGCCGCGCATGCGTGCCCAGCGTGATAAAGCTGACCAGCACCCCGATCAGCAGCGCGATATCGTCATTGCCGACCAGGCGCAATCCATCGTTCACGCCGCTGCTCCGGCGCAGACAGGAAATCGGCCCAGCTGCCGATCAGCATCAGCAGCACCGGCAGCAGAATCGTCGCCAGCGTGAGCCAGAAGCCCGGCAGGCTGCTCTCCTCGCCATGGTCCACGAACTGCGCGGCCATCGGATTCTCCGCGGCAAGCTGAATATGCGGCGCGATCAACTTCGCATAGAGCGGACCGGCAAGCACCGCCGTGGGAATGCCGATCAGCAGCGCGTAAAAGATCGTGCGGCCGACGTCGGCCTTGTAGATGCGTCACCGCCAGCATCGCCGCCGGATGCGGCGGCACCAGGCCGTGCACCACCGAGAGCCCTGCCACCATCGGCAGGCCGACCAGCACCAGCGATGTCCCGGTGCGCCGCGCCACCGTAAACGCAATCGGAATCAGCAGCACGAAACCGACCTCAAAGAAGGCCGGCAGGCCGACCACGAGCCCGATCACCATCATCGCCCAGTGGACGTTCTTCTCGCCGAAGCAGCCGGATGAGCGTGATGCGCAATCTGGTCGGCGCCGCCCGACTCGGCCATCATCTTGCCGAGCATGGTGCCCAGCGCCACCACGATGGCGATGTGCCCGAGCGTATTGCCCAGCCCGACCTCGAACGAATGGACAATCGCCTGCACAGCGGCATGCCGGCGACCACCGCCAGCGCCAGCGAGGTGAGAAACAGGGCGATGAACGGATTCAGCTTGAAGACAGCAATCAGCAGAATCAGCGCAATGACAGCGGCAGCGCCGCGATCAGCAGGAAGACGCTGTGAGTGATCGATCATTTGGGCTCGGATCAATCGGCGCATCTTGTAGGCGACGCAATCGATCTCCACCTTGCAATCGACGACCATGCTCGATACAACGCAGGCCCGCGCAGGAGGATGCTCGCCAAAGTACTCTCGGAAGACCGCATTGAACGACTGGAAATCGCGCGGATCGTCGAGCCACACGCCGCAGCGCACCACATGCTCCGGTCCATAGCCTGCTTCTTTCAGAATCGCCAGCAGGTTGCGAATCGCCTGGTGCGACTGCGACGACGATGTTCCCGTCCACCACTTCGCCATTCACCATCGGCACCTGGCCGGAAACATAGAGCCAGCCATCGGCCTCGACGGCCCGCGCAAACGGCAGATGCTGTCCTCCGGTGCCCTTGCCGCCTTCCACGCCGTACCGCTTGATGCTCATCGCTGCACTCCTCAATTGCCTGAATCCACTCGTGTGACCGTCACGCGTTTCAGAAACCGTCCACCGCGTTCTCCCGTCGGCGCGCGTTCGCGTGTAGGAGAGAACGCCATTGACCCACACAGCCGTGATCCCTTCCGCCGGGCAGCACCGGATCGGCAAAGGTTGCCGTGTCTCGATATTGTCTCCGGGTCGAAGAGCACGAGATCGGCGTAATAGCCCTCGCGAATCAGACCGCGACCGGCGAGGCCGAACCGCTGCGCAGGCATGCCCGTCATCTTGTGAACCGCCTCGGCGAGCGGAAACAGCCTCTCCTCGCGGCTGTATCGGCCCAGCACGCGCGGAAACGTTCCCCAGAGCCGCGGGATGCGGCCGCGGATCGTTCGGCAGTCCATCGGACCCGATCATCGTTGCAGGATGCGACAGGATGCGACGCATATCCTCCTCCGAGATGCTGTGATAGATCGCTCCTGCCGGCTGCAGACGGCGCGCGGCCTCGACCTGGCTCATCGCCCAGGCTTCGGCGATCTGCTTCAGCGTCTGTCCCGCCACCTCAGGATGCGGCGTCGACCAGGTGATCATGATCTTCACGCGCTCATCCACCTGGCGCAGGTCGAGCGTGCTCGAACCGGCTGCATAGGGATAGCAATCGCAGCTGACGGGCTGCGAACGTTCGCGACTGCTTCCAGCGTGCTGCAACACCTCTCCGCTGCGGCCCCAGTTGGCGACGCCGGCGCACTTCAGGTGAGAGATGACGACCGGCACGCGGCATTCGCGGCCGATCTGAAAGCCTCGCTGCATCGCGTCGAGAATCGCCTCAGTCTCGGTGCGCAGGTGCGTCGTGTAGATCGCGCCCGCCGCAGCGAGTGGTTCCGCGAGCGCCAGGACCTCTTCGGTCGATGCCGCGTTGGCCGACAGGTATGCCAGACCCGTGCTCAGGCCCAGTGCTCCGTCATCGAGAGCTTCTCGCAGTTGCGCGCGCATAGCCTCGATCTCGCTGCTTGTCGCGCTTCGATCCAGGCGATCCATGTGATTGTTGCGCAGAGCGGTGTGACCGACCAGCGCCGCGACGTTCACAGCGGGGTGCGCCTCGTCGATGGCCGCAACGTAGGTGGCGAACGTGGGATAGCGAAAGTCGCTCAGCGGCACCGAGCAGGTTCATCGGATCCGGCGGTTCTCCGGCGAGTTGCGACCGGCGCTGCGCTGATGCCGCAATTGCCAACGATCACGGTCGTCACTCCCTGCGAGAGCTTCGGCAGCATCTCCGGAGTTCGGATCACGTTCGTATCGTCATGGGTATGGACATCGATAAAACCGGGTGCGAGGACCTGCCCCTCGCCATACACTACCTGCGAAGCCGTACAGCGCAGATCTCGCCCGAGAGCGCATATGCGGTCGCCATCAATGGCGACATCGACGGCCTGAGAATCGCCGCCGCTTCCATCAATTACGCGGACATTCTGGATAAGAGTGTCGATGACCGGCATAGGAACTCTATAAAAGATATACGCAACTCCTCTCAGCGTTCTACGCGCGGAGCTATTCTTGCCATGAACACGGCGGGAGAATCAGTTGGCGAATGAGGCAAGAAAACGAGTGCATCCTGGCAGACCTGACTCACGGGTTACTCCCCTTCAAAAAGGCCTGGGCTTCCTGGAACGAACCATGGAGACGGCCGAGATCGTCAAGCTTGGATGGAACCTCCTGCGCGAAGACCTGAGTCTGCCTACAGCGGTTTTGTATCAAGAAAAGCTGTTGCATAACCTGAGCTGGATGCAGCAGTTCATCACGGCTTATGGTGTGAAGCTGGCGCCGCACGGGAAGACCACAATGGCTCCGCGCCTCTTCGACCTGCAACTGCAGGCGGGCGCATGGGGCATTACGCTTGCGACCGCCCATCAAACATTGGTTGCTTACGAGCACGGCGTGCGACGTGTCTTGATGGCCAATCAATTGGTCGGCAAGCAAAATATGGCAATGATCGCGCGGTTGCTAAAAGATCCGGACTTTGAGTATTTCTGTCTTGTCGATTCCGCACGGCAGGTGGAGCAGCTTGGTGAATATTTTCAGGCAGCGGGCCTGCGGCTGCATGTACTGATCGAGCTGGGTGCGGATGGCGCCCGGACCGGAGTGCGCAACCCTGGGCAACTGCAGTCCACGCTCGACGCTTTGGATCACTGGCGCGAGCCTCTGGCGCTTAGAGGCATCGAAATCTACGAGGGCGTCCTCGATGACGAAGCAGCGATTCGCGGCTTTCTCGCAGAGAGCGGTCTCCGTAACACGCGATCTGATGCACCATGGCCGCTTCGTTCAGGATCGGATCCTGCTTTCAGGCGCTGGCTCTGCCTGGTACGACGTGGTAGCCGAGGTTTTCTCGAGCGCCGGCCTCGGAGAGTCTGTGGATGTGATCCTTCGTCCTGGTTGTTACCTTACGCACGATGTCGGCGTCTATCGCGACGCGCAACAGAAGATTCAACAGCGCAATCCGATTGCGCGATATATGAAAGAAAGCCTGCAGCCGGCCCTGCACCTCTGGGCCTACGTCCAGTCAGTTCCGGAAAGTGAAAAGGCGATCGTGGCTCTCGGGAAACGAGACGCTGCGTTCGATGCCGGCTTGCCTACTCCGGCGCTGCATTACCGGTCGGGCAACATAGCTCCTGCAAATGCTCCTTCTCACTGGAGCCTTACCAAAATGATGGATCAGCACGCCTATCTGCGCATCGCCGAGGGAGACGATATCCGCGTGGGTGACATGATCGGCTTCGACATTTCCCATCCTTGTCTGACCTTTGACAAGTGGCGATGGTTGCCCGTGGTCGACACAGAATACACCGTGGTCGACCTGGTGCAGACATTCTTCTGACTTAACGGGCAGCGTTCGGCAGCATCTCGATCGTGCGCAACCAGGTCAGCATCGTGTCCGGCCATGTGGTAACAGGGAGTGCCGTGCGGCGCAGGCCGTAACCGTGTCCACCCTCCGCGTAAATATGCAGTTCAGCCGGGACCTTGGCATTCTTCAGCGCGAGAAAGTAGACCGTTGCGTTCTCAACATGCACCGGATCATCCTCCGCCTGAACGATGAATGACGGCGGCGTCTGGTCCGTTGGATGAATCTCCGGATTCGGCGCAAAATTCTGGTCGGCGAGAGCGAGATAGCCGGGATAAACGATCACAGCGAAATCCGGACGGCAGCTGAGCCCGTCCGCAGCATCAATCGGATCATAAAGCCGTTGCTCGAAGTGAGTACTGAGAGCAGCCGCAAGATGCGCTCCGGCGGAGAAGCCAAGCACGCCCACTCGCTTGGGATCGATATGCCACTCGGCTGCATTCGAACGCACAATGCCGACCGCGCGCTGTGCATCCTGCAGGGCCGCGGAAGACTTGGGATAGGGTCCGGTGTCGGGCACGCGATATTTGATCAGAATGCAGTTGATGCCCGCGCTGAGTTGAGCCAGTCGCAGACCTCCGTACCTTCGAGATCGATGGCGAGAATCTTATAGCCGCCTCCCGGAAAGACGACAATGCCAACGCCTGTGTTCTTACCTTTCGCTGCATACAAGGTGAGGGTCGGCACTGAGACGTTGCCGATTCGGATGACCGCCTTGCCGGCAACGAGGCGATCCTTCGCCGTCGTGGTGTCGCTCTCCGGCCCCGGATTGACCTGAGCGCCGGGCGCTCCCTGCGGCCACAGCGGAATCGTGAGGTGACCGGGCGCGGGCGGCCATGCAGGCTTCTGGGCATGAAGACCGGTAGAGATACATGCAAAAGTCACGATAAGGAAGAACCGCTTGCACATGATGAGGCTTTCTCTCGTCAATAGATGAGCTTCAGCGAGAATTGAATTTGCCGCGAGTTGCCGGCTGTCTTGCTGATCAGCCCGAATCCCGAGCCTTTAATCGTATTCGCCGGCAGGCCCATGTTCACAATGTTGAACAGGTTAAAGAACTCCGCGCGAAACTGCACATCGAAGAGTTCGACACCGCTCTTGCGCTGTCCGACCCCCGTGTCCTTGATGAACGAAAAATCGTAGTCATAATAGGCCGGCCCACGAAACGAATTCCGGGCTACGGTGCCGAAGTAGCCGCTGTTCGGCCCTGTGCCTCCCGGCAAGTTGACGGGGATCGAAAAGAACGACGCGTTGTCCGGGCCGCGGCCGAAATAATCCTCTCGCCTCTTTCGCGCCGTCGAAAGATCCGGGGTGCCAATCTGGTCCGGCCGGTCGACGCCATTCGATCCCGCGCCCGTCTGCTGCACGCCCGAGTACACCGTGAAAGGAGATCCGCTTGTGATCGTCGATATCACCAGCATCTCCCAGCCAGCGGTAATCTTTTTGCTCACGTTTTGGAGAAAACCAACGCTGTCGAACGGCAAATTCTGCGCCGCGCTGATCGTGAAGGCATTCGTTACGTCGAAGTTCGACGGCCCCTTCTCCGCATGGGTGTTATACGGATCCTGCGGATATGGAATCGCCTGTGCTCCCGTGCTCCCGGTCCCTCCGCTCACCTGGCTCGTATCGTCAAGCGACTTGCCCCATGTGTAGCTCGCCTGCACGCCCGGGCCCCCATGGGGGAAGGTTCCGTTGAGTGAGGTCTGCAGCGCGTTATAGTCTGAGTGTGCGGTGCCCGTAATCACGTTCTCCACACCGAAGCCGCCGATCACATTCCCCGCACTGTCAAACCTTGTGTGCGGCGCAAACTCCGCACTCGCGCTCGGATATGCATTCGGAAAGCTGGTGCGCGGCAGGTGGGCAGCTGTCGTGCCCACATAGTTGACATCCGCCGTCACTTTGCCGAACTCGCGCTCCACGCCGACGGTCCATGTATACAGCCACGCATTGCCGAACTTTGGATCAATCGCGCTCAGGTTCAGTGGGCTCAAAACTTTGCTGGGCGTCAGCGCGGCGACATCATTCTGATAACGGTCTACATCCATCACCGTGTTCGCCGGGACATCCTTTGTGTCATGGGCCGGGAAAATTTCCACCCCCGATGGCGTGTACACGTTCGGCAGCTGCGAGGGCGTGATCTGGAACCCATACTGAATCGGCGCGCCTTTCGCCGCCGTCAACCGCGGATAAACCACAAAGGGCGTTGAGCCGGTCAGGAAATTGTCCTGCCAGATATTCGGCCCAATCACCGTGAGCGCTCCGCCTGCATGCGCTCGCAGCTTGTCGCTCACCTTCCACGTCACTTGCACGCGCGGCATAAACCCGTCGAGATTTGTCTTGTACCCCGGCTGCGGGTTGATCGCAAATTCCTGGTCCGGGCCATAGTTCAAAAAGCTCGAGGTGCGCTTCGCGCGCTCCGTGATCGGCGTGTAAATCTCCCATCTCAACCCGTAGTCGAGAACCCAGCGGCTTGAGATCTTCCACGTATCCTGCGCATACACCGCGCCCATGTTGCGATTAACCGCCGCCGGGCCGATATGTGGCCCATTCGAAAAATACGGCGGAGCGATCGCCCGCGTGTAGACAAACGGACTCCCGGAAAGAAAGCTCGATAGCGTATCCGGCAACGGGTCGCCGGCGCTGATATTGTGCATACCGCTCTGCGATGGAATATCGGTGAGCGCATACGACGTACCACCCCCGAAGTCATACTCCCCGTTTGGGCTGATGCCGAAGTACGTCGTGTCGCGATTCAGCCGCGCTTCTCCCCCGGCGGCGATCGTGTGGCTGCCTTTGTTAATGGCAAAGCTCTGCTGCAGCTGAAAAAGATTCCCGAATGCGCTCATCACCGATCCGCCGGCGGTGTTAAAGCCTTCAAACAAAGCATCGTTGAACTTCACCGCGGGATCCGTGTAGTCCTCGGTCGGAAACGAAGGTGTACTCCTGGTTACGCTGAACTCGGTCTGCATCGAAAAATTCGGAGATACCGTTCGCTCAAACATTCAGGGCTAGATTGCGCTGGTGGTCGACGTAGGTCACGCCGAACTGGCGTTCAATCGCAGTCTGATCAGGATTTGTCGTCGGGCCGGTAAGGTTATTGAAGTTGAACCGCCCGAAGAACTGGTTTTTGTCCGAAAGCTTGTGGTCAAGCCGAATCGAAAACTGGTCCGCATCCGTATCCACCTTCGATGACGCCGCGTAGGTGTGAATGCCGTACGATCCAGTGGGTAGGTTCGGCAGTGGATAGCGCGCCAGAATCGCAGCAATCGAAGGGTCGACCGGCACTAATAACACATCGCCCGGATAGGCCGTCGCGTCGTATCCCTCACGCTCGAGCTCTGTCGGCACGGGAAAAACCTGTGTCGTCCCCAGCACCTGCCGGAAGCCCTGGTACTGCCCGAAATAGAACGTTTTCCCGCGCCCGTCATAAATATGCGGAAGAACAACCGGTCCGCCATTCGTGAACCCGAACTCATTGCGTTGAAACGGAGGAATGCGGCCCGGTGTCTCCGGAGTAGCGTGATCGAAATAGTTCCGCGCATCCAGCGCCGAGTTGCGCAGAAACTCGAAGAACGATCCATGAAAGCCGCTGCTTCCCGATCGCGAGATGATATTCGTGAAGCCCGCCGCGCCCTGCCCGATCTGCGCCGGCATCCACCCCGAACTTGACTGGATCTCCTGCACCGCATCCACGTTGAAGTTTGAAAACGTGGACCCGCCCATCTCCGGATCGCTGATGTCCGCGCCATCCATCGCAAACACCGCCTCCACGCCGCGCTGCCCGTTGATGGCGAACTGGGCGGTGAAGTTCGTCGCGCCGTTGGCGTCCGTCATCGTACCGGCTGCCATCAGCAACAGGGCGCTGAAATCCCGCTTGTTAAGTGGAAGCTCATTGACCTTCTCACTCGTCAGTTTCTCGCTGCCGGGCTGTTCCTGCGGACCTGCGCTCAGCATCAGCCCCTGATCGGTGATTGTCAGTAATAACGATTGCGGACCCGCGCTCACCTTCACCGGGCGCACGAACTCCAGCACCCGGCCCCCCGCATCCACCTTCAACTGATATTGGCCAGCCGCTAACCCGACGAACTGAAACATTCCTTCGGAGCCTGATACCGCTGTAAGGTCATGGCTCGCGTCGCTCAGATGAACGATCGCATCGGGAACCGGCGCCCCGGCAGCATTTTGCAGGGTGCCCTGAATAATGGCAGTGCTCTCCTGGGCCGCGGCGATGAGCGGAATACAGAGCAGAAGCAGACACAGTGCGCGCAACATGCGGCCAATCGACGGCGGGCCCGATGGGATGGGTGGGGGAATACGGTTCCTCTTCGTGGGTAGAGAGTTGGAGTCAGTCTTTCGATCGCTTCGCGCAAAACGCGAAGGTATCACTCAATAAACACTCTAGTCAAACGTTTTAGTTGACAATTTTGATGCAATAAGCTATTCACCTGCCTGTATAGATTCAGAGTACAGCAAATGGAAATGATGTACGCCCTTCTCCTGCTTTGCGCTGTATCTTCCCGTGTCGTAAGACTGCGACTTCAGGTTCCGATGAACCACTTCGCAGATGTGTCCGTCTTCGCGCTGGATTTCGTCGCTGAACTTTATCGCCTCGCCGCCGGCTTCAACCCGATCGGCTGGAAAATACCACTCGAATATCGCCACACACGTCTCCGGCCCGGTGGGCAACACGATATTCAGCGAGACGTTGTCGGGATAACAATTGAGCATCCAGTTGGGATAGATCCAGAAATACGCGGCGCTCATCTCTCCACTTGCCTGTTTGTATCGACGATCGACAGTAGTTTCGTTCTCTGGCCCGCGGATCGGACTCGCTTGCAGTGAGTGCTTCGCGAAGAGCGTCGTCTCGTAGCTGTTGTAGTCGAGTTCGCGATTCAGCGAGGGATGCACGCTCGGCAGATGATATCCCTCGAGATAGTTGTCGATGTACACCTTCCAGTTGCATTGCATGTGGTAATCGCGGCGTCCGCAGAGACGCATCTTTCCAAAAGAAAATTTCTCCACCTGCAACGGCAGTTCACCCAGGGCGTCTATCAGCGGCGGCGCATCCGCATCGAGATTGACGAAAACCTGCCCCTCCCACTCGCCCACCTGGATGGGACGCAGCCGGAGATCGTCGGGGCTGAAGTTCTCGACACCCTCCATCTCGGGAGCATTCAGCAGGCGGCCATCGAGCCCGTATGTCCAGCCGTGATAACCGCAGCGAAATACCTTGCGCGAACCGCAGCCCTCGGCCGGAGGTCCGGCACGATGGCGGCAGACATTGTAGAAACCGCGCAGCGTTCCTTCACCGCCGCGCACAACCAGCAGCGGTTCGCCCAGCAGATCGGCAGTAATGTAATCGCCGCTGTTACGTACTTGCTCCGACCGCCCCACGATCTGCCACGTGCGCCAGAAGATGCTGCGCTTCTCTTCCTCAAGCAGATCGGGCGCAGTGTAATACCTCGACGGTAAGGTGCTGGCGCACGCAATGTTGGGATCGACTATGGAAGCCGGGATTACGTTAAGCTTCTGCGTCACACTCCAACCCTCTCTTGCAGTCGAGTGGATTATATCCAAGCCGGAAAACACGAAACCCGCCGGTAAAGGCGGGTCTTGTGTTTGTTCTTGTCCTCTGAGCCCTGCGCTCTGAGCACTGTATCACTCGCCGTTCTGGTTATCGCTGCCGCCATCCGAATGCAGCACGCGATAGGTCGCACCGCCATGCGACCACACGAGCAACAGCACATCCTTGCCCGCACTCGCATGCACATCGTTCACGAACGCCTCAGCGCCGACCACCGGCTGCCGGTTGACTTCAACAATCACGTCTCCCGGAGTGAGTCCCGCATCGTCCGCCGGGCTCCCGGGCCGAACATTTGCAACCACGGCACCATTCACCTGTGACGGAACCTGCATCTGCTGGCGCGCATCTTGCGTCAGGTCCTGGACGGCGAGGCCCAGCTTTCCGGTCTTGCCCGGTCCCGCATTACCCTCACCCGCGCTGGCCACCTCGGTGTCCTTGTGGTATTCGCCCACCTTCACATCCACCGTTTGCGCCTTGCCGTCGCGGAGAATGCCGAGCGAGATCGTCTTGCCTGGTTCGTCTCCACTCACGGCTACCTGCAACGCGCTTCCGTTCGTGATCTTCTTTCCGTCGAGAGAGTCGATCACGTCGCCGGCTCGAAGACCAGCGCGGCTGGCCGGCGAGTTGGGAGTCACCTGGGAAACGATGGCTCCGGTTGCATCCTGCAGCTTGAAGAAGTTGTAGTTGTCAGGAGTTACATCGTTCATGCTGATGCCGAGATAGCCGTGATGGACCGCCCCCGTCTTGATCAACGAGTCGGAAACCGCACGAGCGATCTGCGAGGGAATGGCAAAGCCGGCGCCCGCGAACGAACCGCTGCCCGAGATGATGAAGGTATTGATCCCGATCAGCTCGCCGTGAGCATCCACCAGGGCTCCGCCGGAGTTACCGGGATTGATCGCAGCATCGGTCTGGATGAAACCGCCGGGCTTGCGGGCATCGTCGGAGTAAGGGTTCGGCCGGTCGACTGCGCTCACAATTCCTCGCGTGACCGAGAACTGAAAATAGCCGAATGGGCTGCCGAAGGCCAGCACCGTCTGGCCAGGGCGCAGCTTGGTGGAATCACCCCATGAGATGTAGGGCAGATCGTGCGCATCGACCTTGATGACCGCGAGGTCGGTGAGCTTGTCGGTGCCGACGAGCTTCGCATTCAGAGTCCGGCGATCATGCAGAGTCACGCGGATCTGAACGGCGCCATCGACCACGTGGTTATTGGTGATGATGTAGCCATCGGGCGAAAGGATAATGCCGCTGCCGATCCCGTGCTCGATCTGGGATTGTGGTTGACCCTGGCCGCGCCCCATTGGTCCGTGAGGTCCGAAGAACTGCCCTAGTCCAGGCGGCAAGCCCTGACCCTGGCCTTCATCCGGGCCCTGTTCCTGATCGTCCATGGCTTCGTGTTCGGAGGATCCACGTGAAGTGACGGCGACGTTCACCACTGCGGGCGTGACGCGGGCAGCGACAGCTTCTACCGCGTTATCGAGAGAGACCAGCGACGAGACGCTGCTGTCGTCCAGCGAAACCGACCCGTTCGCGGCCTGCACTCCGCTGTGATGGAAGAAGAAGGCCGCGCCCAAAACCAGGGCTGCGACGGTTCCGGCAGGAACAGCAATGCGTGCTGTCTTACCTACTAGTTTATTAGTTGTTCCAGGCATGCGATTTCCTCAAAAGTAGTGTCAAGTGGTTAGAGTTGAATGACGAGCCAGCCATTCATGGTTGGCAGAGCAGCATAGCGAGGCATGGGAAGACGCTCATCAGTGACGGTCATCCCAGACCGGACAGTAGTGCGGCCTGATTCATCCGCCTGTACTTCCCACGACGTAAGGACAACCCAGCCCTGAGTTCCCGCTTGGATTCCCTTTGCGTGTTGCACCGCGGGGAGAGCCGCAGGGTGAGATTTCTTGCGCGCAACGTGGTTTGCGTTCTGGCTGATCTGACTTTGTCTCCCGCGCCATCGGCAGCGAAGCCTTCAGCAGAGTTTCATGGGGAGCATCCGAAGGATGGAAGACAACCGGGCGATACGCCGCCGCAGCCGATCTCTGCGGCTGCAGCTGGACAGGCGACTCGGCGATTGACCCGGCCTCGGAGTTGGCCGCGGAGAAGGAGACCAGCTGCGGGCATCGTGACAACCCGGCCGCGCCCGCGAGCAGAGCCGCAACCATCGCGCTCAGAACCATCCGCGCCTGGCGCGGACTCATCGACTCTCCACGACGCAGGATGCTGTGGACCCTGCGCGCGAGTTCCGATTGCCGCTCCCACGCGCCGAGCGACAGAGACACACTGCGCCGGGTCAGTCTGCTTTCGGCGAGGCTGGTCAGGCAGCTTGCATACGTCGCCGCCTTGGTGAATCGAAGCACCCCATCGTCGCAAGCCAGTTCGCGCTCGAAACAGAGACGCCGCTCGATCCACATCAACACTGGATTCAAAGGAAAGAGCACCAGGCCGATCTTTTGCAGCAGATTGATCCAGTCATCGGCCCGGCTGAGATGACCCATCTCGTGCAGAACAATCTGTTCCAATTCGGCTGGTGTCAACTTCTCAAAAAGCCACACTGGAATGAGAATGCGCGGCGAGAAAAAGCCGATCACACTGGGCCGATCGATTTCCTCAGACGTGCAAAGCTGAACGATCCGCGAACCGAAGCGCGTGGGCAGGGAAACGCAGGTCGCGCTCGTTTCGACCGGTGTTGCTCTCTTCCAAAGCCCGCGCAGCTGAAGAATACTCATAGCCAGCTTAACGGCCCGAACCAGAGACAGAAGCAGCCATAGCGCTCCGATCGCGAAGCTCCAGCGAATATCCATCAGAAGAATCGCACCGGGCGCAGACATCAAATGACGTGCACCAGTCGACGAAAAGTGAAGGAACGGGAGAAGCACGATGACAACGAAGACCGCTGTCCAGACTGAAAAGCGCAGGGCGGCAGTCATCTTCGGCATCAGTCGCAGGCAAAGAGCAACGCCCGCGGCCAATAAACCCCCCTGCCAAATCCCGGACACAAAGGAACGAGCCGCGACTTGCGAGAGACTATCGACCCATTGCATTGCTTGCAGTTCCATTCGGTTAGACGTTCCTCGTACTCTCTTCCGCAGCCTTGGCAACCGCCTCCTTCAGGCGGTTCAACTCTTCCGGAGAGATCTCATCGTCGCCCAACAAAGAAAGCAGCAGCCGCTCCCGTGAGTTCCCGAAGAACCGCTGCATCATATGGCGAACCTCGGACCGGCTCGCTTCCTGCTCCGCCACGCACGGGCTGTAAAGATAGGCCCGGCCCTCCTGCCGATGCTGAACGTAGCCCTTCTGCTCGAGAATGCGAATCGTCGTCAGCACGGAGTTATAGGCCAGCGCAGCTCCTTCGGGCATCGCGGCAACCAGGTCGCCCACGGCCGACTCTCCGCGTCGCCACAGAATCTTCATGAGCCGCAATTCGGCTTCGGTCAGCGTGATGGATTTTTTCGGCGGCATAGTTCACAAGAGCACGATTTTGTGACCGAACCGGCCGGCAAAACCCCTGCTCTGGTCCATTCGACGAACAACTAATCCATTAGTTAGCACGACGCAGCAAAATTCTTGTAGCCTCGTTTCACCGGCAAATCCCCTGCATTGATACCCTTCAACGCCCGGTTATACTCTTCTGCATGTCTCGGACATTCGCTCTATCTCTCCTCTGCGCGACTCTCGCTGTCTCCCCCGCCTTCGCACAGAATACGCAGACGACTCCGGCCACCGCTGGACCTCACCCAATGACGCTGGACGACATCTTTCGTTTTCTGGATGTGGGCGATCCCCAGGTTTCTCCCGACGGCCAGTGGGTGGCTTACACCCTGAGCCGCGTGGACACCGAGGCCGACAAGCGCATCACCGATCTCTGGATGGTGAGCTGGGACGGGTCGCAGGATATCCGCTTGACCTATGGCGTCGATTCCTCGTCGAGCACGCCGCGCTGGAGTCCGGATGGAAAATACCTGTCCTTCGAGGCCGAGCGGCCCGGCAAAGGCGAAGGGTACGCAGGTGTGGGTGCTCGACCGTCGCGGCGGAGAAGCGCGACAGCTTACCGAGGTGAAGGGGCATTTGGGCGCGTACGCGTGGTCGCCCGACGGCAAAAAGCTCCTGTTGACAATCCGTGCCGATGACGACGACAAAGACGCGAAGGCCGACAAGAAAGACGACAAGAAGGAAGAAAAGCCCAAGCCCATCGTCATCGATCGCTACCACTTCAAGCAGGACGTTCAGGGCTACCTCACGGAGCACAACCGCAACCTCCTCTACCTCTACGACATCGACACGCAAAAGCTCGAAAAGCTCACCAACGACAGCGACCACGACGAAGGCAACGCCGTCTGGTCTCCCGACGGCACCAGATCGCCTATCGTCAGCAACCACGATCCCGACTGGGACCGCACCATCAACACCGACGTCTTCGTGGTCGACGCGACACCCAACTCCACCCCGAAGAAGCTCACCGACTTTCAAAGGCGAAGACGGCGGCCGTCTCGCCTGGAGCCCCGACAGCAAGTGGATCGCCTACACGCAGGGCAGCGATCCGAAATATCGTGGAGTACAACCAGAGCCAGCTGGCCATCGTGTGGCGCGGACGGAACGCGCTCCGCGAATCCTCACCGCGAAGCTCGACCGGAGCGTTTCCACACCGCGCTTCTCGCCGACGGAAAGACAATTACCGTGCTCGTACGAGGACGACCGCTCCGAATATCCCGTTGCGGTCGAATGTCAGGACGGATCGGCTCAACGCGGCGGCTGCTGAACGAACCAGGCGTCGGCGTTCGCGCAGAACGACGCTGCCGGACACATCGCCGTGATCTGGACGACCGACTCGGCTCCCGGAAACATCTTCGCCTTCGAAGACGGCAAGCTCCGCAAGCTCACCGGCCACAATGACGCGCTGCTGGCGCAGCTGAAGCTCGGTGCGACGCGCGATCTGAACGCGACACGGCAAGGACGGAACTGAAGTCCATGCCCTGTTGACGCTGCCGCCGGATGCCGAGGCCGGACAAAAGTATCCGCATGCTGTTACGAATTCACGGCGGACCCAACGGCCAGGACGCGCACAGCTTTGTCATCGAGCGCCAGCTTTTCGCCGCGCGCGGATACGCCGTGCTCAACGTGAACTATCGCGGCAGCGCCGGCCGCGGCACGCGCGTATCAGCAGGCGATCTTCGCCGACTGGGGTCACCATGAAGTCGACGACCTGCTCGCCTGCGTGGACGAGGCGGTGAAGCAGGGCTATGCCGATCCCGATCGCCTCGGCGTCGGCGGCTGGAGCTACGGCGGCATCCTCACCGACTACACCATCGCCAGCACCACGCGCTTCAAAGGCGGCCACCAGCGGCGCGGGCGTGGGCAACCCCATCATGCTTTACGGAGTGGACCAGTACATCCATCAGTACGACAACGAACTGCAGCCGCCGTGGAAGGCGCAGGAAACCTACATCAAGCTCGGCCTACCCGCTCTACCACGCCGACCGCATCAAAACGCCAACGCTCTTCATGGGCGGCGACAAGGACTTCAACGTCCCGCTGGTCGGCGGCGAGCAGATGTACCAGGCCCTGCGCAGCCTCAACGTCCCGACCGAGCTGATCGTCTATCCCGGCCAGTTCCACGGATTCACCCGGCCCAGCTTCATCCGCGACCGCTACCAGCGCTACTTCGACTGGTACGACAAGTGGGTGCTCGGCAAGACGCCGCGCCCGCTCCTGCGCCCCCCGCAAAACAATTAGGTCAGTAGCGACAGTCCGGGCTTCTATGAAGCGGGGTTTGCAATCGTATTCCATGCGGTTAGACTTTGTTGCACACTTTGCAAGGAGTCATTGAGCTGCAGCATGTTGCTGCCGATATATTGATCAATGTCGCCCTGGCATTTTTGTTGGGCCAGCTCCTTTGAGGATTCAGACATCTCGTCACAGGTCACGTTTCCGAGGTCCGTCTGGTTCGTCCAGGCGTCGCTGAAATAGTAGTTGCCCTCGAGGCTCCAGCCTCCCCCGACACGGATAACGTCGTACGTCGGTGTTGGTGAGATCGCATTTCGTCTGGTCGTCAGAATCGTCTGGAGCATGTTGTTCCCAAAGGTGTACGCTTCCTGCGCTTTCTGCTGGTAGTCGTTCGCATAAGGGACCGGTTCTCCCGGATCGGCAGCGCTATATACATTTGCCATCTCCTGGTAAATGGTTAGCCGGCTGTTTCCGAACAGAGCATATAGATTCAGTGCGCCGATTCCTTCACTTTGTGCGATCCCGATGTTCGTGCAGTCCAGGTTCAACGTCTCGAGTACGGAAACGCCTTCGTTCAGTGGGTCGAGTAGATTGCTCTGCAGGAATGAGATCAGTTGATCGTAAGCTGTACCGACCTGTTTTAGATTTTCGTAGTCCGGCAGATTCTGCTGAATGGCCAGATTCCAGTCAGCCTCACAACTCTCGTAGGTGTCGGCAAATGATTGCGCCTGCAGCAGCGACTTTAAGTCGCTCACGATGGTGTCGAAATCAGACGTGGACGAATCAGGAAACAGGCCTGAGAGCACGTCCGCGCCAATATCTTCCAGTACTCCTTTGGCGAGGTCACCCAAGATCACAGCGAAAGCAGCCACATGAATTCTCCTGATGAACGTAGAAGCCGCCCCATTGTACCTAAACCCTGCTGCCTTCCGGGATTGGGCGGGTGCCCGCCCATTCCTTCAACCCCCTCTAGGACCCGCCCCAACTGAGGGCAACCCTCGTTTGCGGTGGATTCGCCAAATCAAACAAGGGTGAGCCACCCGCCCGGACTGGCAGCGAAACCGAACGGTTACTCGTTTCAGCCGTTCGGGTTCGCGCATATACTGCCAGCGTAAGCACTTTCCTTTTGTGTGCCCATCATGAGTCCGTCTGGAGTTCCTAAATCCAGACCGCCGAACAGAATTGTCATTCACCGATGGATGGCTATCCTGCTGGCGCTATTTGTCTGTCTGATTGTGATACCGCTTGCGCATGGAGCGGTTCCGTGGGCGATCTCCAGGCTGACACATCGCTATGGTTGGGTACACGGGTCGCCCGGGTTCTGGAATTTGCTCGGACTGATCCCGGTTGGCGTTGCCACGGCTCTCCTCATTTGGATACTGATCATAGGAATTGCGCATGCACCAAAGGCCGTGAGGCTCGGGCTGGTGCCCTCGGTCTTGATCACCGATGGACCTTATCGATTTACACGGAATCCGATGTATGTCGCGGAACTAGTGTAGTGCGTCATAAATAGCAACATATAACATTGAGCCGTGTCTTTTAGGATGGAGGACAGGGACGATGCGAGTTGCTGCCGAGATCTTGTTGACGAGCGAGCAGAAGAGCGAGTTGGAGCGTTTAACGCGGGGGCGCAGGAGAGAGGCTCGGCTGGTGCTTCGGGGCCGGATCGTACTTCTGGCCGCGGATGGCTATACGGACCTGGAGATTGCCGAACGGCTGGGCATGGTGCCACGCACGGCAGCTCGCTGGCGGGCGCGATTTCTCAAGGAGGGTGCGGCTGGGTTGGAGCGCGATGCTCCCCGGCCTGGGCGCACGCCGGCGATCTCTGCGCAGACGGTGCTGGCCGTCATCGAGAAGACCACGCAGCAGAAGCCCTCTCACCGGACGCACTGGTCGACGCGCACCATGGCTCGGGCGGTGGGCATCAGCGAAGCCAGCGTGCGGCGTATCTGGCGCGCGCACGGCCTGAAGCCGCATCGCGTGCATACCTTCAAACTGAGCAACGATCCCCGCTTCGCCGAGAAGCTCGAAGATGTCGTGGGTCTCTACTTGAATCCGCCCGAGCACGCGCTGGTGCTCTCGCTCGACGAGAAGAGCCAGATTCAGGCGCTGGACCGCACCCAGCCGGGCCTGCCCATGAAAAAAGGCCGCGCACAGACCATGACCCACGACTACAAGCGCTACGGCACGACCACGCTGTTTGCCGCGCTGAACACGCTCGATGGCACGGTGATGGCCACCTGCATGGAGCGCCACCGCCATCAGGAGTGGCTCAGGTTCCTGCGTCTGATCGACCGCCAGACCCCGAAGGAAAAGCAACTTCATCTCATCGTCGACAACTACGCCACACACAAGCATCCCCACGTGCTCGCATGGGCCGCACGGCATCCGCGCTTCCACTTCCACTTCACGCCCACCTCCAGCAGTTGGCTCAACATGGTAGAACGCTTCTTCCGCGACCTGACCGAAAACCAACTCCGGCGCGGCGTCTTCACCAGCGTCGAGCAGCTTCAGACCAGCATCTTCGACTACATCCAACAGCACAACTGCCAACCCAAACCCTTCATCTGGACAGCCAAAGCCACAGATATCCTGGAGAAGGTCAAACGCGGAAAGGCAACTCTGCTTAACTGCCCATCTGCGTGACGCACTACACTAGCTCATTTTCCCAAGACCGATGTGTCATTGAGTGGTGAGATCGTGAAGCACGGCAAAGCGCTGTTTACCGGCACGAAACTTCTGGAGTCCTGGGACATCCGCGTTGAGAGAAATATCGCCAGAGAATATCTGCTCCGGTGTCTTATCGAACGGCAAAGCCGTGGCTCCATCCATGCTCCACCAGAGTTCGCCGAGTGGGCCGTGCACGCACGAGTCAAAATGGCGGGACCGTCTGAAGATATGCTGGCCGGCGTGAAAGGGACGGCGAACTCGACAACAATGAACTCACGTTTCTCCAACTCATTGCCGCTGCGAGGGAGAACTTCTCCGACTATCTGATCGATCAAGTGACCGCTGATCATCCTGTAGATTTCTCTGCCTGGTCCAGGAAGAGACGAGAGGCGATGCAGGCCGCTACCTGACGAACTCGTCCAGTCTGAGATCGTGTAGAGCTATGCGCCCCAGGGGCCCGGAACCGTCATTGGGCGAGTTACTTCACCAGCTCATCCAGCCTTGCATCGTACGCGGGAATCTCCGCACGCCTACTCCACTCACGCTCAACAATCTCCAGCGCCTCGGACGCGTCCCGCGCTACCTGCACCAATCCGCGGATTCCTCCGGCTTGATGAAGCCCTGCGCGACGGCTGTATCAAAGAATTGCAACAACCCGTCGTAGTAGCCGCTCACATTCACCAGCACGCAGGGCTTCGAATCGATGCGCAGCTGCGCCCAGGTGACAATCTCGATGAATTCGTCCAGCGTTCCGTAGCCGCCGGGCAGAGCAACGAATGCATCGGCACGCGATGCCATCAGGGCCTTGCGCTCATGCATCGTGCGTACGATATGCAGTTCGGTCAGTCCCTTATGGCCGATCTCGAGATCCATGATCACGTCCGGGATCACGCCGACAACCTTGCCTCCGGCGGCGAGAGCAGCATCAGCGAGCGCGCCCATGGTGCCGACGGTGGCTCCTCCGTAAACGAGGCCATAGTTGCACTCGGCGATGAGGCGGCCGAGATCGCGTGCCGTGTCCAGATATTCGGGCTTCGCGCCGGCGGCCGAGGCGCAGAAGACGGCGATGGATTTGCTCATCTGGAGCGTCTCATCTTCCGGATGCTCACAAAACCTTCATGATCCCAGCTCTCGCTGCCGTCTGATCGAAGGTAACGGTGTAATCGCACCCGGCGATGCGTCCTTGCTCGGCGATCAGACAGTCCGAGAAACCTGCCTTCGAATTTTCGTAAAGGTGGAGGACGCTCCTGACGAAGCTTGACTCTTCAATGATCAGTTCCTCTGCTCGCAGCAATGAATCCACGATACGCACGATCTCTTTGCGTTCAAGCCTGAATCTCCGAACCAGGACCCAGATGACCTCTACCAGCGTGACAAGCGCAATATAACCCTGACGCTCCCTGCTGAGCGAGTGAATGAGTGCGCTAGCTTTCGGGGAGAGGTGAAAGTCGTCTTGCTGCAAATAGCGCACCAGGACATTTGTATCAAGGCCGATCATCCTCTGGATGAGCCTTCCTCGGCAATAGCATCTTCGATCTCGCGATTCGTAAGCGGCTTCTTGAGTTTTGGGAGAATGCCTTTGAGCGATCGGATGGAGATGGTGGCAGGAATGACCTCAAAGTGTCCTGTCTTTGGGTTCGAGAACAAACTCCAGGCGATCGCCCGTCTTCAGGTTCAACTGGCTACGGACGTATCTGCCGGGATCGTTACCTGGCCTTTGGAGGTAATGGTCGCGGTGCTCGCCGATGCTACTCACGGAAATGATGATTCCTTACTATACCGTAAGGCGAGTAGGTTTTGCAAAGGTTTATACTGAACTGAAACACACCTTTCGCCGGACCTCCCATTGCAGCACCTACTGACAAACTCAATCCCCGCAGCGTGAAGCCGTCGAAGCCGTCGATGGCCGGTGCTGATCCTCGCTGAAGCAGGCTCGGGCAAGACGCGCGTCATCACCCACCGCATTGCCTATCTCATTCAGGAGCGCGACGTCGCGCCGGACTCCATTCTAGCCGTCACCTTCACCAACAAGGCGTCCGCCGAAATGGCGGAGCGCGTCGAGAAGCTCATCGGCCATTCCAGTCTCGCGAAACCCGTGGTCGCGACCTTTCACTCCTTCTGCGTACGCCTGCTGCGCCGCGATATCGAGGCATTAAAGAACGGCAAGAAGGCCTCACGAAAAACTTCGCCATCTATGACGAGTCGATCAACGGGCCGTCGTGAAGGCGGCCATGCGGCGTATGGGACTCGACGACAAGCAACTCACGCCGCGGGTGGTGCTGTCGAAAATCTCCTGGGCCAAGAATCGCATGATCGATCCGC
The DNA here is from genome assembly GCA_963735555.1 of uncultured Acidobacteriota bacterium. GTDB lineage: Bacteria > Acidobacteriota > Terriglobia > Terriglobales > Acidobacteriaceae > Silvibacterium. The sequence goes on along the minus strand of CAVTLP010000004.1, from coordinate 205 downwards.
AGGAGTACTACCTCAGCTCCTCCGATCCCATGAGCGAGCGCATCGCGCACATCTTTGAGGCCTACAGAAAAGACCTGCTCAAGGCCAACGCCCTCGACTTCGACGATCTGCTACTCGAGGCCGTGCGTCTGCTGAAGACGTCGAGCGAGGTGCGCGATCGCTAGATTCGCCGCTATCGCTATCTGCTCATCGACGAGTACCAGGA
>CAVTLP010000003.1:0-74017 GCA_963735555.1 uncultured Acidobacteriota bacterium | reverse complement strand
AGAGCAAGGAGCTCTTAACTCCAATCCAGTGACAGATATTGATCGTGTGAACTCATCAAATAATACATTTCTCATTTTGACAAATCTCTCGAACTTCTACTTCAAATTGGCCACCTCCCTGTTTGTTGACACCGGAACCTCCTTGATGACACGAAACGAACCGATGTTAAAAGAAAGATGCTTTTTCCTAAAGTAGGACCCTATTCCCAATACAACTTATCTCCATACACAGTGGCTCGGCCCTGAGGATGCCCCGCATCCCTCCACTCAGGCACCAGCATGCAAAATATAGCCACCATCTACCGCCACCGTCTGGCCATTCAAGTACTGATTCGCAGCAACAAAAAGAACAGCACCAGCCATATCTTGATCTTTGCCTGGTCGTCTCGCAGGAACCTTCTCGTATTTCTCCTTCTCGATATGACTCTTCTGATCCGATCTGCTCTCGCCGGCTGTCATTTCGCTGGGGAAGACTCCGGGGCCCAGGGATTTCGCGATGTCCGCCTGTTCCTGGAGTCGCGTATCCAATTCCGATTGCAGGCGCGACCGTTCCGCGCGCAAAGTCTGCAGGCGCTCGTCGCGGCCGTAAAACTCCTCGTCCTTCGCCTTCTCCAGGTAAGTGTTGGTGACCGCGTTCACGATATCCGCCAATTTTCCCGGACGCGAGCCCAGCAGCGTGATCGCCACCTGGTAAGTCGTGCCCACGCGGTCGATGTCCAGAGATTTCTGCAGACGCTCTACGGCAGACTGCTCGCTCTCTCCCGGGCGCTGCCATGTGCCCTGGGGCAGTTTGCGCAAGGCGTCGGCGATCACGTCATAGCGGGTGACGGAGTGAATTTCCTCCTGGATGTAGCTTTCATACTGATATTGCTGTTCGCGGTCATCCGTGAGCGTCTTGGGAAAGTTGGGCGAGACATAAATGACGCTCGTCGCACCATAGCTCAGATGATGGCGCAGGATGACCGCGAGCCCCAGGCCACAGGTCACCAGCGCGACCAGGCTGGCCGTGATGGCGTGAATCTTGACACTCCTGATCACGTTGATCCTGAATCCGCCGCTCTGCGCAGGTGGCCGAGGCTGGGGCAGTGGCGGTGCTTGTTGCGGTTCGAGTTGTCGTGGGGTGATGTACATGCAATGAGGGTCCTTGAAGTCGTGTGCTACAGGGGAAGCCGAACCAATCTACAAACCGCGCCGAATCCAGCGGCGAAGCAAAGCAATGCCTGTCTGCTGGTTAAAAAACGCCGCCCGCAAGGCCCAGGGTCAACAAACTGGTCATGGGGCTGAGTCTCTGCATAAAGTAGGTCACCTTATAGAAGCCGCTCTTGGGAATAATGATCACGTCGCCGGGCTTAAGACTGACTTCCGATATGCCGCCAGGAGTCATCAGCTGCTTCCAGGGGATGATTCTGGATGTATTGGAGGAAGTCTGGATAATCTGAACATTTGGCGAAGATCCGGCGCCCTCGCCCAACCCACCGGCCTGCGCCAGGACGGAAGGCAAGGTGGACTCCGGAGTCAGCGGAATCGCGCCCGGAGTCTTGACTTCGCCGAGCACGGTGACGAACAGGTCGGCCTGCGAGGGTATAAAGACGATGTCGTTGCGACGCAGCCGTATATCCGCCGCTGCGCTGCCGCTCCGCAACAACGACCTCAAATTGACCTCGAGCACCTGATCATTGCCGCGATAGATCATGCAGCGCTCGGGCAGGCCATCCTTATTTGACGGAGTGGACTGAAGCCCCCCGCGGGAAACGGCATCAAGCAGTGTGGGCGTTGTATCGAAATAGAGCACTCCCGGATGCTGCACATTGCCCAGGACGGTGACGCGATTGGAGCCATACTTCTCGATGTTGACGGTAACGGTGAGATTTGTGTAGTCCGACGACAGGGCGTTAAGGATGGCCTTGGCGGCGGCCGGACGGGTCAGATTTGCCACCATCAGCGGCCCGGCTATGGGTAGCGTGATGCGCCCGTCGGGACCAACCATATACTTCCGCGAAAGTTCGGGCCGGCCAGGAAAATCCAGGCTGATCTCGTCGCCCGCACCAAGCTGATATTCTTCGTCCGCAGGAGGTTCAAAATTCTGGAGTTGTTTTTCAGGACTCAGCTTGAGCTGCGGCGCGTTGGCCACTTGATCCGAAGGGGGGACAGCCGACGGCCCCTGTTGCGCCAGCAACGGGAATGCCCCCAGGCTCAAGGCCAAACCGATGCTTGCCGCCCGAGTTGACCGAACTGCGAATCTCATAAATGCCAAACCTCTCAGTGAATCTGAACGCTGTGGCGTGACGAGCTGCCCCAGTCTTTATGCCAGTGTTCCCCATCATGCATTGAACCCGAAGATTAGGAAATACTCCTAAAGTTGGAGTCCCGGTTGGTACGAACCCACGCTGCCTTCCCCTTTGAGCCGAGCAGAACCGCCGGGAGAAGACGCAGTTTCCAAAAGATATAAAGCGGAGCCATGGCCAGCAGACCGAGCGTCCGCAGAAAATCCGGTCCACTCGCCGCCGCCGCGAGCACGTGGGCCGCAACCACCAGCAGCGAGGCGATGGCGTAGATGCGAATCCCGGCTACAGGCACGCAAAGCGCCAGGAGCAGGGCGAATACCCCATAAGCCATGGGCAGACCAGCCACATCCACGAGCGGTTCGGCCACGCGGAAGCGTCCGCGCAGAAGCTGCCCGAGCAAGGGCCCTGTCCAGACCCGGGCGGCATGGAATCTGCCGCCTTCCCATCGCGAACGCTGCACCTGCTCGCCTTCCCGCGAGGCGGGAAGAGTGGCCAAAACTCGTGCAGTCTCAAGAAAGCGCACCCTCTTCTTCTCCAGCACCAGGGTGATGTGGTATTCCAGGTCCTCGACGACGGAAAACGCGCCGTAGGGGACCTCGTTGAGGAGGTTGCGGCTAAGGGCGAAGCCGTTGCCGAAAATGCCCGAGGAAAGCCCCAGTCTCTCTCGTCCGCGCGGGCGAATCACATTGAATCCGCGCAACGCCAGAGCCGCGAGCCGGGCGTTGATCTTGTCCGTAGGGCTATCCATTTCGTACCGGCACTGCACGGCCTCCGCGCCATTGGCCAGTAGCCGCTGAACGGCGGGAACGAGGTTCTTCGACACGATCGAATCGGCGTCGATGACCAGGATGGCCTGCGCCTCGCCGGCGAGAGCCTGCTCAAACCCATGACGCAGGGCAAAGCCCTTTCCCCTGGCTGCCGGGTCGTCGTAGACCAGGACCTCGGCGCCTGCTTTGCTCGCCTGCTGCGCAGTGCCGTCTGTGCAGTTGTGCGCGACCACGAAAATCCTGATCTCAGCGTTCGCCATGCGTTGGCCGGCGGACTCGCGCACGCTCCTGACGCATCGGGAAATCAGGAATTCTTCGTTGTGCGCGGGTATGACGACGGCAAGAGGAAATCCTGCCGCGGGCAGTTCCTCATCGCGCTGTCGGCGGGCCGGCAGCAACGCCGCGGCGGTCACAAGTGCCAATTCGAAAACCAGAGGCAGGGTGATGGCCACGAGCGGTAAGCCGAGAATCAGATAAAAGAGATGTGCCATGAGCGGAATACGCCTTTCCATCGGCGACCGAGCAAGAATCGGCCGGCGCGCAACACAGGCCGGAGTTAAGTCTTGGGACCGCGGCCATAGGCAAAGCTTAGCCCTGCCCTATGGCTCTATCCAACCGAAACTTTGAAACCGTAACGGGATGCCTGGCTGAAACCAGGCCCGAAATCGAGCTGCTGGCCGCCGGCGGCCACCCTCTGGCAAACGTCCTGCATAACTTCCACCCGAACCTGCACGGGACTGCCGCTCTTGCGGCGCAGAGTCTGGATGGTCGGCATCTGCGGCAGAGAGCGCAGCTCGGCTTTGGCGATCCTATAAAGGGCGTCGCTTACGCTCGAGGTCGTCTTGAAGTAGCTGTGCAGCCTCGAACTGCGCAGCAGGCGAACAAGGTGGGGACGCATGTCCGCAAGCCAGAGCTCGAGCTTCAGCCGCTGCATGGACGTCATAAGCTGGACGAGCGAGCCAAGTGTGTTGGGCCCGAAGTAGCCGCTTTCCGCCATGTTCAGCACAATGTTCATGCCGCCCTCGCTTGCAATTTGGGTATATCTCTCAAAGTCCGCGAGCCGCTGGCCGGTCAGATTTCCCTGGATGGTAATGACCTCAGTGTTCCCTACCCGCGTGCTGAAGACCCTGGAGCGACCGTTCTTTCTGGGCTGCGAGGCCGTCGCTGCCATCTGTCCCGGCAAGTAGCGGCCAAGCGTGAGAGCGTCGTTGATATACCGGCCTGCCAGCCGCCGGGGTTCCTGCATAGCGCGGAAAAGCCACTCCATGCCGCTCTTCTGCATCCAGCGCGGGGCGCGTGCCATCGTACCGGCGATCATGTCCAGCGACCCTCCGACGCCGATCGAAACCGGCACTTTCAAACGATCGCGATGCATCGAGAGCCACTTCTCCTGCTTCGGGTTGCCGAAGGCGACCAGCAGAATGTCCGGCCGGGCCAGTTCGATCCGCCGAAGAATCTCTTCGTGATTCATCTGCTCCAGCGGGCGAACGGGCGGAGAATAGCGTCCGACGATGCGCAGTCCAGGATAGCGCTCCTCCAACAGCTCCGCGGCGCGCTGCGAGCTCTTTTCGCTGGCTCCAAGCAGGTAGACGCGATAACCGCGCCGCGCCGCCAGCTCCGCCAGGCGGGGCACCAGGTCGATGCCGCATACGCGCTCCTTCAGCCTGGAGCCCATCAGCCGCGCGGACCACAGGATGGGCATGCCATCCGGGACCACCAGCGAACAGGCGCAAAGAATGTCCTGCAGCTCCTGGTCATGGATAGCATGCATCAGAAAATCCACGTTGGCCGTGGCCACCTGGTGGAAACCGCCCTCGTCGATTTTTTGTTCGATGATGGTGACGGCCTCTTCCATCGTGACATTGTTGAATGGCACACCCAGAACCGCGACAGAATTAGGACTCATACCAGGCATAATTGCGAAACCCTCAAAACTTCAATCAGTGCGTCGTTTAGACTCGGGGGAGCCGAGAGCTCTTTCAAAGCGATCAAAACCTTCTCTACTCAAAACAAATGACCTACATGTGTGGCGATCCATTTGCCAGGCCTCGCGCATTGCCTTCGGGGGAAGCGATACGGGTGGGCATTTCGATCAATTCGCATGCGCCCGACTCGAGGCTGTCGAGCCGGCTTCCATACAAAACCTCCGCGGCATCAATCGGGCTTACATCTTCGCGGGCGACTTCGACGGCGATGGCCTGGCCCACGGATGCGACGCAGATCACCAGCCGCAGTGCGTTGGCGGTGTGCATTAGCCGTCCTTCAAGGCCGGAGAGTGGGCCGCGTTGAATGCGCAGCGGCGTGCCCGTGGCCAGATAAGGATGCCGGGTGCAGCGCGCGCCGCTTGTCAACGACAGGCGCAGAGATTCAATTTCAACCTCGGGCACCGGTTCGGGTTGGCCCTGGTTGCCGAGCAGCCTGACAACGCCAGCGGTTTCCAATACCCGCACACGGTTGAGAAGGGTGAGCTCAAAGCGGGCAAAGAGGTAGCCGCCGAATGCCGGAACGTTTACCGGCCTGCTGCGATCCTTCCACTGGTGAACCTCGTTCAAGGTCGGCAAATAGCTCTCCAATCCCTTGGCGGACAGGTCATTCGCGATGCGCTGCTCGTAGCGATAGCGCGTTTGAATCGCGAACCACTGAGCCCGGGTTGTGTTTGAAACTTCCATAGTCTCGACGGCTTCCATGAAGTGCAGAACTTCGCATTTGCCAATCCGAAAGCTGGGGTAGTAACTGGTACTCGGGGGCGAGAATTGCTAGGCAATGCCGTTGGCAGCAAAACAGAGTTCAGTGTTTCGACTTCTACTTCAAGATTTCCTGAGGCTTCCCTTCACCGGAGAGGCTCTCATCGTTGATCTGCAATCTGTAAAAGAGCCACTCTGGATCGCTTTGTAATATCGTTGCGATCTGCGTGCGAATGTCTCCGCTGGGTTGACGGAATCCGTTGATGATCCTGCTCAGATGGGCTTCATCGATGCCGAGCATTCTCGCCAGCCGATTCTGCCGAATCCCGGTGGTGTAAATTCGCAACTTCAGGTTCGGATAGATTTCTCGACTAACGCTCAATGTCCTACCCTTCAATGTGTCTGGACTTTCTGCTGGTTACTGATGGGCCATGCCACAGCAGCTGCACACTCTCGGTAAATGCAATCGTGGTGCCAAACAGAGCAGAGGCCGTTTGACAACATATTGTTGATCTCAAAGGGGAACTGGGCCCGTTATCTTGTCCGAATTAGTCTCCAGAATTCCCAAAAACTTTGAACAATGGAGGAAGCCAGACGGGAGGGATCGCCGTAAAATGGGGCTTGGAGGGTTCCGAGGGTAACCAAAACATGGGTACCTAGCCGTGTGGATTCCCCGGCCATTGGTAATTCACACAAAAGTGGTTTTGCCCGCCGAACGGGTAAACGCTATGATCCGGTTATCAATTTGAAGTTGTCGGCCATTGGACCGACGACCCTTTACCGATTGCACTTCGGTTATCGTTCAAATCTCTCGATCTCGCGTGGGGATTCAATGTCCGGTCTAATTCTGTTAATCGGGGAGAATCCGCAGGCTCATGAGCCGCTGATTCAAAACCTGAAGTCCGACGGATTCAGCGTGCTCCCGGTGAGGACGTTGCCCGAGGCGCTGTCTGCATCTTCGAAATCCAGCTTTCGTCGTGGCGGCTGTCGTGTCGAATGTCGGCATGCGGCGTCAGCAGGACCTGGACACCATGCTCGAAATATGCGCGTCGCGGCCGCATCTCCCATTGATCCTGGCCGTAAACGAGTTGCTCGACCTGCACAGTGAATTGCGCACCTCCATCCGCGGCCTTCATATTCTGAAGACGCCACTGGCGCACCAGGATTCGTACCTTTCCATTCGCGAAATCATCGAGTCCGCCCGCTTTTCCCGGAAAAGGATAAGCATCCGGACCCTGAGCTGCAGACGAGAATTCTGATCGACGAGATATCGGCCCCCGAGGTTCAGGCTTATTCCGAGTCGTTTCTCTCCCGGGTGGGAATGGCCGATGTCCCCGTGCTGTTGCATGGAGAGACCGGCGTCGGGAAGGAAGTCATGGCGCGCCGTCTGTGCGCTTACTCTGCTCGGGCCAACAAGCCTTTTCTGAAGTTGAATTGCGCGGCCCTGCCTTCAGAGCTGATCGAAAGCGAGTTGTTCGGCTATGAGAAAGGCGCCTTCACAGGCGCGACCATCGACAAGCCCGGCAAGTTCGAACTCGCCCAGGGTGGAACCATCCTGCTGGACGAGATCGGCGACATGGATATCCGGCTACAGGCCAAGCTTCTCCAGGTGCTGCAGGATGGCGAAGTTCAGCCTCTGGGCAGCCGACGCATCATCAAGGTGGACGTCCGGGTGATGGCGGCCACGCACCGCGATTTGCGCAAGGGAATCGAAGAGGGAGCGTTTCGTGAAGATCTTTACTACCGGCTCAACGTCATCAATATTGTGATTCCGCCCTTGCGCGAACGCCCGCAGGAAATTCTTCCCCTGGCGGAGACGTTGCTGCGCAGGCACCTGCCGCCCGGCGCGACAGCTCCGGTTCTTACCAGGAATTGCAAGCGGCGATGCTCGAATACAGCTGGCCGGGCAATGTCCGCGAAGTCGAAAATGTGATGCGCCGCTACCTGGTCTATCAGGACGCCGACCTGCTGATTCAAGAGCTTGTACGCCTGAAGTCAGCTGCGGTGGCCCAGGCCGAAAGGGCTCCAGAGCGGAGCCATACGAACGGGAATAACGGAAATAATGGCAATGTTGTGACCATGGACCACCTGGAGCAGAGTTCACGCCAGGCGGAGACCAAGCTGCTTCTCGACGCCCTCGTGGCCACACGATGGAACCGGCGGCAAGCGGCGGCACAACTGAATATCGATTACAAGGCCTTCCTTTACAAGCTGCAGAAATATGGCATTGTGGAGTCGAAGGCGAAGCGCACCGAAGTCAGCGCTTAAATGTGGATTGGCGCCTGCTGCCTGAGGCATTCGATCCGCTCGCAGTGAGGAGCCTGTCTTGTTTGAAAATCTCCGCGAGGATTTTCGCACCTATGACCGCCAGTGGTCCCGGCAGGGGCTCTGGGTAATGGTGGTCTACCGTTTTGGGCGGTGGCGCTATACCATCCGGCAGCGGTGGCTGCGGCTTCCTTTCTCTTTTCTATATAAACTCCTCAAGCCTTTTTCCGAGATTCTCACCGGCATTGAAATGCCTTGTGAAGTGACCCTTGGCAGACGATTCCGGATCGACCATTTCGGCGGCATCGTGATCAGCGGAGATGCGGTTTTCGGCGACGACTGCGTGATTCGCAACGGAGTCACGGTGGGATTGCGGCATACGGGCGTCCGCGGCGCGCCGATCCTTGGCAACCGCGTCGATGTCGGAGCAGGCGCAAAGATCCTTGGAGCGATTCGCATCGGCGACGATGTCGCCATCGGAGCCAATGCCGTTGTCCTCAAAGATGTGCCCGCAAACTCCATTGCGGTGGGAATTCCCGCGCGAATTCTGCCCCGTCGGCCCCTGGAAGTAATTCCCGAGGACAGAGTTGTTGAGGTGCAGGCTTGAACGCGCCCGCAATTTCCGTCGTGATCATCGGGCGGAACGAGGGCCAGCGGCTGGCGCGATGCCTGGAATCCATTCGCCTGATGCGCGGCTTCGAAAGTCAAAGCATCGAGATTATCTATGTCGACTCAGCTTCGAAGGACGGCAGCCCGGAGCTGGCCGCGAGCTACGGCGCAGAAGTGATCGTCGTTCATGCGGAGCGCCCGACGGCGGCGCTTGGCCGCAACGCCGGCTGGCGAGCAGCGAAGGCTGAGTTCATCCTCTTCCTCGATGGCGACACGGTCCTGCATCCGGATTTCGTCGAGGCCGCCCTGGAGCCGATGCAGCAGGACGCATCGATCGTAGCGGTCTGGGGTCATCGGCGCGAGATTCATCCTGAGGTCTCGATCTACAACCGCATCCTCGATCTGGACTGGGTATACGCCCCCGGCATCGCCGAGTTCTGCGGTGGCGACGTGCTGATACGCCGCCATGCCCTTGTGGATGTCGGCGGCTATGACAGCGAATTGATTGCCGGCGAAGAACCCGAAATGTGCCGCCGCATGCGAGCCCTTGGCTACCGCATTCTGCATATCGACCACCCCATGACGGGGCACGATCTGCAAATGACGCGCTGGAGTCAATACTGGAAGCGCGCGACGCGCGCCGGGCACGCCTTTGCGGAGATTTCCCGCCGCTTTCGCGACAGCGACGATCCTGCCTGGAATGTCGAGCGCAAACGCAATTTGTTCCGCGGCATCTTCTGGGTGGCGTCGTTCGCGATCGCAGTCTCGGCGAGCGTTCTCAGCTTCAATATTCTTCCCTTTGCCCTGTGGATCGCGCTGCTCCTTGCGCTATCCCTGCGTTCGGCCTGGAAGTCGCGATGGAAATCCGGGAATGTCGTTACGCTGCTCCTTTATGGAGTTCATTCTCATTTTCAGCAGATTCCTATTTGCATTGGACAATTGCAGTTTGCCCTGGACCAGAGACGCGGTAACCGGCGCGCGCTGATCGAATACAAGGAATCTGAGGGTGTCAAGACAAAGTGACGCAGAAATGCAGCCACGCATTGAAGGACCGGAAACACACACAATCGTGGACGCCAGGCACACAAAAGTGGTGATTCTTCTCCGAGGCCTTTCAGGTACCATTTGATTGGAATTTTGTTCCGCCACTCATCATCTCCAGAACCCAGCGACCACAAAAAATGAGCCTCTTTTGGCTGCCACAACAACCCGATTGGAACGCCGCGCTCCAGGAAGCCCGCAAGCTGCCTGCCCATGAAGTTGCGCCTCGCTTTGTCGCACTGGCAAACGCCTCGATCGACTTTCTGCAGACGACGAAGCTGGACAAGATCGTGCAGCAGTCCGGGGGTGACTTACGCGATGCGTTGACCCGGACGCGCCCCATGAGGCTGGCGATTCTCGGTTCGTCCACGCTGACTCACCTGGTGCCGGCGATCCGGATAGCGGCTCTGCGGCGGGGCTTCTGGCTCGACGTCTTTGAAGGCGATTACGGCATGTACCACCAGGAGCTTGCCGATCCTTCCTCCGCGCTTTACGCCTTCCAGCCGGATGTCGTGCTGCTGGCCCTCGACGCTCACCACATTGCCGGCGGCAACGGCGCTTCAGCGGAGCACTCGCTGGCGAATCTCACCGCATGCTGGAAGCTTGCCCAGGATCAGCTCGGTGCAACCGTGATCCAGCAAACGATCCTGCCGGTCTTTGCACCGCTGTTGGGAAACAATGAGCAGCGCCTTCCATCTTCTCCGTTTTCGATTGTTGCCGAAGTGAACCTCCGGCTGCGCCAGGGAGCGCCACAAGCTGGCGTGCACCTGCTTTCGCTCGACACGCTGGCGCAGGACGAAGGCATGAAGACCTGGCATGATCCGGCCTTGTGGCACCGCTCCAAGCAGGAAGTCAGCCCCCGCATGGCGCCTCTTTACGGCGATCACGTCGGCCGTTTACTGGCTGCGTTGCGTGGTCTCTCCTATAAATGCCTGGTGCTCGATCTCGACAACACGCTCTGGGGCGGTGTCATCGGCGATGACGGCCTTGAGGGCATTCTCCTTGGCCAGGGACATGCCGTGGGCGAAGCGCATACCGCGTTTCAACGTTACGCAAAAGAGCTCTCCGGCCGCGGGGTCATCCTCGCCGTGTGCTCCAAGAACGACGATGCCAATGCCCGTGCGGCGTTCGAACGGCATCCTGAAATGCTTCTCCGCATTAAGGACATAGCCTGCTTCATTGCCAACTGGCAGGACAAGGCCACGAATCTGCGGACCATTGCCGAAACTCTGAATATCGGACTCGATTCTTTGGTCTTTGCCGATGACAACCCTTTCGAGCGCAATCTGATCCGGCAGGAGCTGCCCATGGTTGCCGTGCCCGAGTTGCCGGAAGATCCTGCCCTCTACGCCTCCGCCATCGCCGGCGCCGGTTATTTCGAGGCGCTGTCGGTCACCAAAGAGGATCTCGAACGGGGACAGCAGTACCAACTCAACGCCGAGCGCAACCGCCTGAAGGAATCCTCGACGGATATGGCGGGCTACCTGGGTGGGCTCGAAATGCAGCTGATCTGGTCGCCTTTCGACGCGGTCGGGCTCAGCCGCATCACCCAGCTCATTAACAAGAGCAATCAGTTCAACCTCACCACCCGCCGCTACACTGAGGCAGAGGTAGCCGAGCTAGTCGGACAACCGGAGTGCCTTACCTTGCAGCTTCGCCTCACCGATCGCTTTGGAGACAACGGCATCATCGCGATCATTATTGGCCGGCTCGCGCATGGGACTGACAAAGACGTGCTTGAACTGGACACCTGGCTGATGAGCTGCCGCGTTCTGGGCCGTCAGGTGGAGGAAGCCACCCTGGAGTTGATTGTGAAGCAGGCGAAGCTGCTCGGAGCCAGGCGCATCGCCGGATTCTATTTGCCCACTGCGAAGAACGGCATGGTGAAAGATCATTACGGACGACTGGGATTTTCGCAGACCAGCCTTGCTGAAGATGGAAGTTCAAGCTGGATGCTCGAACTCGACACTTTTGAAGCGAAGCCCACATTCATTCAAATCGTGGAAGGGACCCTTGACCACAGAACAGATTTACGCGAAGCTCACTGACATTTTCCGCGATGTTTTCGACGATGAGTCCCTCGTATTGACACCGGAGCTTACCGCCAACGATGTGCCGGGTTGGGATTCCTTCAACCACATCAACCTGATTGTCGCCACCGAAGTGCAGTTTAAGATCAAGTTCAAGACGGCGGAGCTCGAATCGCTGCGCAACGTAGGTCACCTGGTCGAGGTTATTGCTTCAAAGATCGGATGACCGCCTGAATCCTCAGAATAAAGAAATCCGGATAGCTACGGATTCTGCATTTCACTGTCAGACATTGACGGGGCGACGATATCCAATTTTCAACCGAGCTTTCCCGGACAGGACTCTTAATGACCCAATGCAGTGCTTGCGGCCGAACAAAGGCCCGCAGAGGAATCTGGATTGCTGCGTGGCTGCTCTCGCTGATCGCGATCGCGATGCTCGCGACCCGTACCAGGACCGCTGCGGATGTGGTTTTCTTTGGCGATTCACTGACCGAGGAGTGGACGCTGCCGGGCGTTAATTACGGCGGCTATGGAAACACAACAGAGCAGATGCTTAGCCGGTTTAACGAAGTGCTAGATGGCCAGTTTACCCGCGCGATCATCCTCGCTGGAACGAACGATGTGCTCAAGGGCGTCGATCCGGACAAGACGATCGCCAATCTACACGAGATGATCAAGCAGGCGACAGCGGCCAGGCTGCAGACCGTAGTGGGCACGTTGCCGCCGATCTACAAAGATGGCGGTAAGTATCAGGGCGCGGTGGACTCGCTCAATGACAGGATCAGGCAGGAAGTTCAAAGCTGGAATAATGCTGGAACAAAGGTGATTCTCGTCGACTACAACAAGCCTCTCCAGGGAATGAAGAGCGCCTACTCAGACGATGGAGTGCATTTACGGGAACGAGGATACCTGCTCATGGATATTCAGCTCCTGAGAAAGATCAATCCCTTCACGTGGAAGGGCGGGGTTCATTATCCAGATGCCACGCCGAACCGGGTGTGCACGACCATCCCTGTAACTCCTTGATGCTGCATGAATAGACCGATCCTGCTTATCGCGGCACTTATGACCCTGCCGTCCCTGACCCGGGCGCAGACGGTCGTTACCGTCGATCCCGCGAAGGTCATCCACGAGTACACGCAGAAGCCCGGCGCGAACATGGGGACGCCGACCAATTACGACTCCGGAATCATCTACAAAAACCTGCTTCTGCCGGCCAATGTCGGCGGCGAAGGAGCCCTGCTGCAACAGGTGTGGCAGGTGCAGTCCGGAGCCGCTCCGCTCTCTGCTACGCAATTCAATCCGAACATCAATAACTCGCAGTACGACCAGGTGCCGGAGAATTGGTGGAAGGGCGCGAATCTCAACGTCATCCAGTCGTGCGGGGCGAATTCCGAAAATTGCTCGGGAGGCGGTGCCGAGCTGGGATGCTCCTCGACCATCGTCGCTAATACTAAAGCGGGCTCGTCTCCCAATGGAGCCACCTACACTTTCTCTCCCGCGTGCCGGGCGCCGATTGCAGTCGGCGATGTGGTCGTTCTGAAGCAAACCTTTGCCCCGCTTACAGAAACTCAGCTAACCACCGGCGGTTGGGGGGCTTATATCTCGGAAGCCGACGGCGGACACATCTCGGAAGAAACGACCGATGTGTGCGACGGCTGCGGGGCATCGAGTTTCAAGATGGATCTCACTGCCGGTGGCCATGCTTCGGCGACGATCAAGTTTCTGGTCGACAACCTGAATGTCGGCGGCACGCTCGTGAATATGTTTCGCCGGCTTGACGGCGCCTACCACCTGAAGTTCATGGCAAAGCAGGTTTCGGGCGACACGATCCTCTCTGTTCAGGCGTTTCGAGCCGGAGGATTCAACTGCGGTCCCTATCGAGCCGTCCTCACCCCTACGTGGTCGCAATTCAAGATCCCCTGCAAAATTTCCGAGGGGGTGATGAGGCAGGAAAACGGACAGATTCAGGTGCAATGGATCGGACAGCATGGTGGGGTGGTGTATCTCGACAACCTGGATTTCGAGCAGGATCCTGCGACTACTGACCGGGCCAATACCACCGTCTTTTCCGATCATTACGTCAACGCCCTCAAGACCGTATTTGCGACCGGAACCCCCGGCAATCCGGGCACGCTTCGCTACAATCCCGCGCCGTCTTCCGAGACCCTGGACAGCTGGTTGCTGCCTCTCTACGCGCGCATGGTCACCAATGCGGGGGTGGACAAAGGCTTCTACACCTCAGGCACATCGAACACTTCTCTCCAGGACTTCCTGCGCCTTTGCCAGGTTCTCGGCGTAGACCCTCTCATCATCATGCCCATCACTTTTACCGAGGCCGACGCGAAAGGATTGGTGGATTTTCTCTACGGCGGAGCGGATACGGCGTACGGAGCAAAGCGCATCGCACTGGGCGGCCCCAGTGCCGCCGGCGGCTACGCTTCCGTTTTCAAAATGATTCACCTGGAGCTGGGTAACGAGAACTGGAACGGCGGCTTCGTCGGGCAGGCCATCGGCTTTCGTTTCGGGGTGGCCAGCGTTTACCAGGACTACACATCGAGGTTCAACACGCTGGCCACGGACATGCGCGCCATGCCCAGCTACGTGGGTGCGCAAACGGAGTTGATCCTGGGTGTGCAGGCGGCTGGCGCTGGATCCTACCTGCCGAATGTGGCTACCTACGGGCACCCGGACGCGATCGAAATCGCGGAATATACGCAGACATCGGTGTCGGACTATGCGACCAGCGCGCTCCTCTTCGCGCCGGCCTTTGCCGAGGCTTACGTAAATATGAATCAGCCGGATTCTGCACAGGGAATCTACCAGTCGTATAGGGCGATCCAGGCACAGAAGACGTGCGGCGCGAATCATGCGACCCCGTGCAAGGCGAATATCTATGAAGAGAACAACGGGGGGGCCGGGGGTAACGCGCCACAGTCCGCTATGAATGGATTCGCAAACGGCGGGGCCTACGGTGTCATTACCTTCAACCAGTTTCTCCAGAACATGCAGACCGGCAATATCATGACGCAGAACTTTTATGAGCTGACCGGCTACTTCCAATACGATCACTCGAGGTACGTGAAGATCTGGGGTGCTGCCATCGATTACGGAGGCGCGTGCAGCTTCACCAACAGAGCGTTCTTCGGTGGGAACTTCTGTCCGCGGCCGGTGCTGCTGGGTCTCCAGCTGGCCAGCAACCTGATAATCGGAAAGATGATCGGCTGCTCGATTTCAGGAGCCACGGGAGCGGCCCCGTATGATCTGCCGCAAAACAACAATGGCGTGAATGCGCAGAAAAAGGTGCCCGTGATCTACGCCTACTGCTTCCAGTCGGCCGCGAACCCGAGTCAATATGCAGTTGCCATTGTGAATGAGAGCCTGACCGCTTCCTATCCGATCACCTGGGCCGGCCGGGCGGCGCCTGCAAAGGGCGTGAAGCGAATGAGGCTGGCTCCGGAGAATCCCTTCGACACCAACGAAGCGCCCGGGAACTGGGTCACCAATACCGCAGTCGCCAAGGTTAGTCTGAAGACTGATACGGCACTCGACATTACCGCCGGAGACACGGTGCCTCCGGACAGCGTTTCGGTTTACACCTACTCCACTGGCGCGACTCCCCAGTAATTCATTTCAGCAGATTTACGAGAGTTCCAGCACCAGAGGCTTGGCTTCCGCCTTCTTATGCGTGGCTTGCAAGAAGCGGCGCTCCACCGTGTACCAGCTCATCGCGGCAACCAGCAGCGTGGGCGGAGCGGCGAGGGCGAAAAGGAGCAGCGGCGAAATAGGATGACCGATCGCCGACATGATGAGTTGCTGTATCGGAAATGCGTACAGGTAGGTGCCATACGAAAAATCGCCAAAGCGGTTGGTCTGATGAAGCCGAATCGCCGGAGAGAAGCAAAAACACATCGCAAGATAGGTGCCGGCAATCGGGAAGATCGCTGTATATCCGAGAGGCGTGACGCAGGCCACGATTAAAGCGAGCGATGCGATAAGGATCGGTCCACGAGAGAGCGGGAACGAATTCCGAAAGCGGTAGAAGACAACGCCCGCCAGATACATAGGCAGCAGTCGGGCCCAGAATGGAGGATATCCCCATATTTTCCCGAGAACTCCACCGGAGATGTGCCAATGAAAATAGGCAAACAGCAGACTCACTACAATCGATGCGGCGAACAGGAGCGCTAGAAAAATCTTGGAGCGGAGAAGCCCGGTCAGGCCCAGGATCACAACTCCGATGTAGCACCAGAACTCGTAGGAGATCGACCAGAGAGATCCGTTGATCACGCCCGGCGCAGGATTGGAAGGAAAGGCTCCGGAGTAATTCCACCCGCACAATCGCAGCGTGTTGCCAACCACACTGACTGTTTTGTCCAGGAGAGAAGTTCCGTCGACGCGCGCGTGGGCCAGTGGATTGATCACCAGGAGCGTAACCACAGCGAGCAAGAGGAACGCGGGATAGATGCGGGCAACGCGCTTACGGAGGAAAGAAGCCACTGAGCGGGATCGTTCATAACTGGCAGTGATAAGAAAGCCGCTCAGGATGAAGAACAGATCGACGGCGATGTGACCGCCCGTCACCTGTCCTCTCGAAAGAAGAATAAAAGGCTCCGTCCGCTCGTGCCCCAAAGTCAGCGGAAAGGAATGCGAAAAAATGACCAGCAGCGCGAGAAAGATACGGACGAAATCGATATTGTTCCGTCGCTGATCGAAAATAGCCTTCATGCCCAACTCCGGCCGTGCGTGTTTTCACGCCGGCGATACGGCAACATCTTCCCCGGACGATCTCCCAAACAAATCATCAAACGACTCCCTGGCGCTGTGCCGCAGCAGAGCAGCTTTGCGATAGGGTTTCCGCGCGAACGCTCAGTCGGCGACGCCGGGTTTTGCTCAAGCAATGACTCGCCGGAATGAGAAGCGGGCATTTACCGGTTGCGGCAACGTCACGCCTACAGTCTGAGTTTGGCGCAGTGACTGGGTCCAGCCGACCAGCATGAAGAACAACGGATACATGGGTCCCCCCAGATAAACGCTCGTCAGCGCAAGCAGGAACCCTGCCATTCCCCCGCCTATACAGAGAACGAAGAGAATGTCGGAGCGCTCTGTCGAACGGCGCGCAGCCTTATATACCGCGAGCAACGACTCTAAGCCAAGCAGAAGAAACATCCACAGACCAAGGTTGCCCTGAATGATCTGAAGGAAGAGATAGGCGTTGTCGATCGAGCTTTGGCCGGCCACCGTCGGTTTCTCAACAACGCCATATCCGAAAAGCCCCCCTTTTGCGACGATAGGCTTGTAGTTGTCAAGCAGCTGGCGACGGTAAATTGCATTCTCCTGCTCTTTGCTTTTCGCCGCAAAAATATCGCCGCTGGTGTATTGCTGAATCTCGATATAGCCGATTGTCCCGCCGATCGTCAGCAGCAGCACGGTAACGATGGCGGCCGTGCGCATATTCTTTGCCTTGCCAATGCGGGCGATCAGGTATCCAAGAATCGTACCGATAATCGGTCCGCGAGACAGAGTCATGAGCAGGCCGCCCACCGTGCCGATGGACATGATTGTCGACCGCCGCATCCCCCAGTATTTTTTCTCATTCCCTCGTTCTTTATCCAGAGTTCCAAGCCACATGTTCAGAAGCACGGCGATCGAAAACATCGTACCGGCCATGATGGCTCCCGTGAAGGGTCCGGCGATGCGCATGAACCCGTTTCGAGGCTGACCGATCCAGGCCCGGTTGTGGCCAAAGATGACGGCAGCCACAGCCGTAAACAGGTCGTTGCCCATTCGAAATTCCCATACGGACAAAATGCCAATGACGAAGCAGAGGAACACGAATTGCCGCGCAAAGCGTTCCCGCGTGCCTTCCTGTTCGAGCAGCATCTTGCCCAAAATGTAGGGAAAGACACCTCCGAAGACCCCTGCGAAGAAGATAAGGCCGGCGTTGGACGGTCCGGAGTGCGATAGCTCCGAATAAAACGATCCCATGAAAAAGATTGCTATCCACAGGTCTGTGCGCTGGAACTTCCATTCCCTCCAGTGGCCGACGATGAGCGCCACCACAATGGGGATCAGCGCCGCGCTTCCAAAGTCCAACGCGGGCAGATGGGGCAGCCTGAACGAATAAACGCCGGGAATGATGAGGAACGCGGGCAAATAAACGTAGAGCGTCGCATCAGCGATCGAGTATCGCTTGATGTAGTAGATAGAAAGTAACAAGACTAGAAATACTGTTGCTTCCATTACCGGCTTCCAGGCCTCACGCTGGTGTTGAAAGATCCGTAATCCGGACCGAAGAGTGCGCTTCACTTAAAGGCGCGTCTATGGCCGCCCTTATCGCGCGGGGCGGCTTGCCTCTGAATCGTTCGCGCCACTCCCGGGAGCGTTTCCCAAAGCCTGCCGGTTCGTGGACGACGTAATTCGACCTACTCTAAGATGCTCTCGCAATTCGCGGAACTTCGCTATCCAACCTAAGTAGTATACGAACGCTACACATGGTGACGTCGATTCGGAGCGCCCGGTAATCGATTACGATATCGACTGGCACCTTGAACAGGGTCCAGAGACAAAAACTATTCGAATGGCAGGGAGAACACATTGGGCGACAGCGAGATTCTGAACAATCAAAACACCATCCTCAAAAACCAGAAAGACATCCTCGAGAATCAAGAGACGATAAAGAAAAATCAGGTGGCACTGGAACAGATCTTGTCGAATCAGAAGGAGATTCTCACGAACCAGAAGGAAATATTAGCGAATCAGAAAGAGATTCTGGCTGCAGTGAAGCGATAAGCATCGAAGAGCACGGGCCCGCCCGTGAGCGTGAGAGCCATGACCTAATCCGGCGGCGGTGACGCCTTTCCCGCAAGGTCGCAGGCGCGCCACAGATACCAGCTGGCGACAGACCTCCACGGTTGCCAGCGCTTTCCCCGGCGGAGCATCTCGTCGGGTTTGGCGAGCATGGTTGCGTCGAAGGGCTTCGACTTCGGCAAGCGCTTGAAGGTCAGAGCGAAGCCTTTGCGGACTCCGTAGTCGCTGACGGGCAGGACATCAGGACGGCCGAGGCGAAAGATCAGCAGCATCTCGACGGTCCAGGGGCCAATGCCACGCACCTTCGTGAGGCGCTCGATGATTTCTTCGTCGGAGAGGCGCCGAATCTGTGCGAGCGTGGGGACGGTTCCGTCGAGGGTCTTGGCGGCGAGGTCGCGCAGGGCGAGCAGCTTGTTGGCGGAGAGTCCGCAGCCGCGCAGGCGGTCGTCGGGCGCGGCGAGAACATGCTCGGGCGCGGGGTGCAGCTCTCCGAAGAAGGTGATCACGCGCTTGAGGATGGCGGCAGCGGCCTTGCCGTTGAGCTGCTGGTAGACGATCGACTCGAGCAGGGCTTCGAAGGGTGAGTGTTGGCTCTTGAGGCGGAGCGTGTAGGGGCCGGCGCGCTCGATAAGGCGTCCCAAAATGGGATCGGCTGCGGTGAGTTCGCGTAGGGCGAGTGCGGAATCGTAGCGGGGCGCGAGGCGGCCATCAGTCATGAGGAACAGGTTACAGGGTGAAGGGGATAGGTTGTAGAGGCATTGCGGTCAGGGACAGTCCGCGAGCTTTCGGGTTTCGGTCTGGAGTGCCTGGATCGTCTGGGCCAGATACTTCGCGATGGCTGCCAGTTCTTTTTTGCTGAAGTCCGCGGCGATGCCGTTCATGGCGTGTCCCAGGGAGTCGAAGATGGGCCGGGTTCGGCGCTCGGTTTCTTTGAGGCGAAGCGGTTGGAGGATGACGCTGCGGCGATCCTCGGGATTAGGACGGCGGCGGGCGCAGCCGGCGCGCTCAAGACGGTCGACGATGCCGGTGATGGCTCCGGTGGTGTATCCCGAGAGCTCGGCAAGGCGGCTGGCGGTGAGTGGGCCGTTCTGGGCAAGCAGGGTGTAGCATCTCCACTCGCCGGCGCTCATGCCCAGGCGCGCAGCGATGGCTTCGTGAAAGAAGACAATGGCGGTGCTGAGATCGCGGCCGAGATTATCGGCGGGTGAAGGAGCGTGGCGCGCAGCTTTCGAAAAGGAGTTGGTGCTTGCCATATTTATCTTAGGAGTAAGATACTTATTTCCAAGATAGTTTAGCAGGATGGAGTTCCCTTTGAAGCGCTCTTCCATCGCCGCATCCCTCGTCGCCGTGATTGCCGTTGTAGCCTTCACGACTGCTGGCCGCATTCAGCGAGTTATCGCAGCCGAGGCCAAGACCGAAGCGATCCAGGTGCAAGGACCGGGCACTCGGCCGCAGATCTTCTTTGCCTGCTGCGACCAGGGCATGAGCGATATGGAGTCGTGGGTGGCGAATCCGCAGGTGATCTCGCAGCTTCAGGAATTACACGCAGGGCTGGCAGTCGAGATCAGCGACTTCAGTGCGGAGCGGGCGCAGGTTGTGCGCGAGTTAAATGAGGTGGGGATTCCGTTGACAGCGTGGCTGGTGATGTCGCGAGAGCAGGGGCATTACATCAACGCCGGGAATCCAGTGGAGGCGGGCGAACGCTTCGATGAGTTTGAAAAGTGGACCCGGGAGAACGGCCTGCGGTGGGGCGCGGTGGGCCTGGATATTGAGCCGAACTTTGACCAACTCAAGGCCGTGAGCCAGCACAAAGGACGTTTCCTTTGGCTGCTGACGAAGCGATTTTTCGATTATGGCAGCGTTGGGAGGGCGAGGTCGGCTTACTCTGCCTTGGTCGAGCGAATCCGGGCCGCGGGATATCCCGTGCAGACCTACCAGATGCCCTTTCTGGCCGAAGAGCGGGCGGCGCATTCGACGCTGATCGAGCGGCTGTTCGGAATTGTGGACGTGTCCGGCAACGAAGAAGTGCTGATGGCCTACAGCAGCATGAATCGTGCGGCGGGGTCGGCGTTCGTGTGGAATTACGGGAAGCAGACACAGATGCCCGCGCAGGCGCTGGCGGTGGGAACGACGCTCGACGACCGCGCGGCCGGATTGATGGCGCTTAACTGGGATGACTTTTCGCGCGACCTCATTGTTGCGTCTCACTTTTCGAAGCTGGTCGGCGTGTACAGCCTGGAGGGCTGCATCCGGCAGGGCTTTCTGTCGCGTATGGCGTCCCTCGACTGGAGCCAGACCGTGACGATTCCAGCCGAACAGGTGGCGGCGGGGCAACAGTATGACCGGAACCTGCGTCACGCGATCTGGATCTTTTCGCGTCTGCCTTACCTTGTTATCGCGCTGGTGGCGCTGATCATCTGGTTTGTGTGGTGGAGAGTGCGGCGCAGGCGGGCGAGAGCGCAAAGCAAGTCTGTTGCCGAGAGCGCCTGATTTACGACCGCTTTGGTCCTTATTTATGGAGGCGGAAATTGTCTCGGATTTTTTCACGGTCATCCCTCCGCGCTTGATTTTGCTGCCCTTTCGCCTGCTATATTGAATCTTCGACTTAATGTGAAATTCGGGTCAGATTCATGTCCCGGACGAGTGCCGCGCGCCACAGCAGCGCGTGGTTGCCCTCCAACCGAGCAGGATTCTTTGAGGAAGCAAGGACGCATTCATGGCGCAGATTTTTGACCGCAGCTCGAACGCGCTGGCACGGGCTGAGCCTGGTCCTGACGGGGTTGATTGTCATTGCCCTGGGAGTGACGCTGGACCAACTGCAACGGTCTCCGTGGGTCACACGCCAGGGGCAGCGGGCCGATCAGCCGGTTCCCTTCAGCCACAAGCATCACGTAGAGGGTCTGGGCCTGCAGTGCCAGTACTGTCACATGTCGGTCGAGAAGTCGAGCTATGCGGGCATCCCGCCTACCCGCACCTGCATGAACTGCCACGCGCAGATCTGGACGAATGCCAATCTGCTCGAACCGGTCCGGCACAGCTGGGCGACGGGCGAGTCGATTACCTGGACCAAGGTCCACGATCTTCCCGACTTCGTCTACTTCAGCCATGAAATCCACGTGAACAAGGGCATCGGGTGCTCGAGCTGTCACGGCCGCGTGGACGAAATGCCCATCATGTATCAGCAGAACACGCTGCAGATGGAGTGGTGCCTGAACTGCCACCGCAACCCGGCGAAGAACCTGCGGCCGACCAGCGAAATCTACAACATGGCGTGGAAGGGCGCGATCGGAGATGAGCTCCGGTGTGGTGCGCGGCCACGTGACGCGAAGTCCGGTACTCCGACGGCGCAGATCGGTGAGCTGCACGACGACGGATCCCAATCCGGGTACCGGGCAGCTCGGAGCAGGCTTCGCTGCACCTGATGCCGGTCGTGAATGCATGGACGACCGACGCGCCGATGCCGGCGCTGCGGCGTTCGCAGGCTGGCTGAACTATACGAAGTTCACCAGCCAGGAGGCGCTGGGCGAGTTCCTGGCTGCAGCACTACAACATCCGCTCTCCGCGGGAGCTGTCAAGCTGCGAGGTATGCCACCGATGAAGACGACCGGCGAGCGTGAGATCAGGAGCTGAGTAGAAACGGATTAGCGAGGACGATGGCAAAGGGGAATGGAAGCGCGAAGCTGACGCTCGCAGAGGTGCGGGCGAAGCTGGCCGGGCAAGACGGGCAAGAAGTACTGGCGGTCCTCGACGAGCTGGCCGGGACGCCGGAGTTCGAGGCGAGATGCTGAGCCGGAGTTTCCCGCAGCAGGCTTCGGAATGGATCGATCCGGTGTCGCGGCGCGGCTTCCTGAAGATGATGGGCGCGTCGATGGCGCTGGCCGGCCTCGCCGGATGCACCAAGCAGCCCGACGAGCCGATCTATCCCTATGTCAAGGCGCCCGAAGACCTGGTTCTGGGCAAGCCGATGTACTTCGCGACGGCGTTTCCCGTTCCCGACCGGCGCGGTTCCGGTCCTGGTCAAGAGCGACGCCTACCGGCCGATCAAGGTCGACGGCAATCCCGAGCACCCATACAACCAAGGGCGGCTCCGATCCGATCACGCAGGGAACGCTGCTCGACCTGTACGATCCCGACCGGTCGCAGCATCTCGACTGCATCGCGGCGAAAACGCGCTACCTGGCCAGTCTTTCTGGCCAGCTTCCGCTCGATGCTGGCCGACAAGAAGTCGTCGGGCGGAGCAGGGATTTATTTCCTGAGCGGCACGGTCACCTCGCCGACCCTGGCGGCGCAGTGGAAGAAGGCGCAGGCGGCCTATCCCGAATGCGAAGTTGGATTCAGTACGACCCGGTGAATCGCGACTCGGCCTATGCGGCGTCGAAGGCGGCCTTCGGCGACTATGTCGACGCGCAGTACAAGCTCGACGCGGCGGATGTGATCGTCTCGCTCGATGCGGATTTCCTCTCCGGCGCGGCGCAGCCCGGCTTCCACAGGCTGGCGAAGGATTACGCGAAGCGCAGCGCAAGCTCGAGCGCGGGTCGGGCGACTCGGCATGAACCGGCTGTATGTCGTCGAGAGCATGACGACGACCACCGGGCTCAAGGCCGATCATCGCCTGGCGCTCCGGGCGAGCGATATTGCCGGCTTCGCGGCGGCGCTGGCGGCGGCGGTGGGCGTGGGCTCGGCTCCATCGGCTACAGCTGGTCGGACGACGCGCAGAAGTTTCTCTCTGCAGTTGCCAAGGACCTGAAGGCCAACGGCGGCAAGTGCGTCGTCATTCCCGGCGAGCAGCAATCGGCTCGCGTGCACCTGGCCGCGATCGCCATCAACGACGCGCTGGGCAACGTCGGCAAGACCGTCGTCTACACCGAGACCGTCAATCCGCTCCCTTCGATCCAGGGCGACGATCTGAAGTCGCTGGTCGCGGACATGAACGCCGGCAAAGTGGACTGGCTGGTGATTCTCGAACGCCAACCCGGTCTACTCGGCGCCCGCCGATCTGCAGTTTGAAGACGCGCTGAGCAAGGTGAAGACGATCGTTCATCTCGGCTCGCACTACGACGAGACCGGACAGCTAGCGGACTGGCACATCAACAGGGCGCACTATCTCGAATCCTGGTCGGACGCCCGCGCCTATGACGGCACCGTCTGCGTGATGCAGCCGATGATCGATCCGCTGTACGGCGGGCACTCGGCGCACGAGATCGTGCAGTCGCTGCTGGACAATCCCGACCTGTCGGCATACGAAGCGGTGCGCGAGACCTGGAAGGACAAGACAGCTGGCACGCCAAGGGCCGACTTCGAGTTCGGCTGGCGCAAGGCCCTGCATGACGGCTTCATCGCCGATACGGCCTTTTCACGCCGAAGGGCGGCGGCGGCAAGGCTTCGATTCCGGCCCCGGCGCACAGTCTCCCGCGCCGACACGCTGGAAATCGTCTTCCGTCCCGACCCGAACGTCTACGACGGACGCTATCGCGAACGTCGGCTGGCTGCAGGAAGTGCCGCGGCCGGTAACGAATCTCTCCTGGGACAACGCCGCGCTGATGAGCTACGCCACGCTTGAACAAGCTGCGGCCTGGCCGAGCACGACGTCATCGAGATCAGCGCTGAACGGCAAGAAGGTTCTGGCCGCCGGTACTCGCCGTTCCCGGCCACGCCGACAACAGCATCACGCTGCACCTCGGACGGGCCGCAGGCCGCGGGCCGCGTCGGCAGCGGAGTTGGCTTCAACGCCTATGCAGATCCGGCCTCCGACGCTCCGCTGTTCGCGACCGGCGCGACGGTGAAGAAGACCGGCGAAACGTACGGGATTCGCCGTTACCAAGAGCCACTACCAGGATCACCGCTCGGTGGCGCGTGGGCGGCGATGGCAGCGGGACGCATTCCATCGAAGGCAACGAAGCGATGGACCGCGGCATCATCCGCTACGCGACGCTCGAAGAGTTCAAGCAGAACCCGAACTTCGCGCACGAGGGCGAGGGCCACGGATTGCCCGAGCCGACGACGAGCATGTTCCCGGCGTATCGCTACGACAACAACGCCTGGGGCATGTCGATCGACATGAACTCCTGCGTCGGCTGCAACGCCTGCATCGTCAGCTGCTACGCGGAGAACAACATCGCCGTCGTCGGCAAGCACCAGGTGACAAGTCGGCCGCAATCATGCAGTGGCTGCGCATCGACACCTATTTTGAAGGCGATCTGGCCGCGCCGCGCGCGCACTTCCAGCCCATGGCCTGCCAGCACTGCGAGAACGCGCCCTGCGAGCAGGTGTGCCCGGTCGGCGCGACGGTGCACACGCCGGAAGGCCTCAACACGATGGTCTACAACCGCTGCGTGGGCACGCGCTACTGCTCGAACAACTGCCCGTACAAGGTGCGCCGCTTCAACTTCCTGCTCTTCTCCGATTACGAAACCGAGAGCCTGAAGCTGATGCGCAACCCTGACGTGTCGGTGCGCAGCCGCGGCGTGATGGAAAAGTGCAGCTACTGCGTGCAGCGCATCAATGCGGCGAAGATCCAGGCGGACAAGGAAAACCGCGCTCATTCGCGACGGCGAAATTGTGACCGCCTGCCAGCAGGCGTGCCCGACCGATGCGATCGTCTTCGGCAACATCAACGATCGGCAACAGCAAGGTGCGCAAGCTCAAGCGCCAGCAGTCGCAGACCTACGGCGTGCTGGCGGACATCAACACGCGTCCGCGCACGACCTACGTCGCAGAAGTGTTGAACCTGAACGCGGAACTGGCCGAAGCGCGTGGGGAATTCGCGCCGAGAACTAGCTAAGAGGTTCGAGGCTAAGAGGTTAAGCGATGGCAACCAAAGAACCACAGGTTAATGACCCGATGCTCGATCCGATAACCGGGGAGATGCGGGTCATTGCGCCCGGGCACACCTTCAAGTCGGTCACCGAAAAGATCTCGCGCATCGTGCTCACGCCGCATACGCCGCTGGGCTGGTTTGGCGGCTTCATGCTGGCGGGCGGCGTGGCCACGCTGCTGCTGGTCGCGGTTACCTGGCTCTTCCTGCGCGGCACCGGTATCTGGGGCATCACGCAGCCGGTGGCCTGGGGCTTTGCGATCATCAACTTCGTCTGGTGGATCGGTATCGGCCACGCCGGAACGCTGATCTCGGCCATTCTGCTGCTCTTCAAGCAGGGCTGGCGCAACTCGATCAACCGCTTCGCCGAGGCCATGACCATCTTTGCCGTGGTCTGCGCCGGCATGTTCCCGCTGATTCACGTCGGGCCGTCCGTGGCTGGGGTACTGGCTCTTCCCCTATCCCAGCACGATGAACGTCTGGCCGCAGTTCCGCTCGCCGCTGCTGTGGGACGTCTTCGCGGTCTCGACGTACGCTACGATCTCGGTCGTCTTCTGGTACATCGGCATGATTCCCGACCTTGGGACGCTGCGCGATCGCTCGCAAGTCGAAGGTTGGCGCAGTTCTTCTATGGCATGGCTCGCCCTCGGCTGGCGCGGTTCGGTGCGGCACTGGGTCCGCTATGAGACGGCCTCGCTGCTGCTGGCAGGTCTGGCGACGCCGCTTGTGCTCTCGGTGCACACGGTCATCAGCTTCGATTTCGCCGTGGCGCTCGTACCCGGCTGGCACACGACCATCTTCCCGCCCTACTTCGTCGCCGGCGCCATCTATTCCGGCTTCGCCATGGTCATCACGCTGGCCATTCCCATCCGCAAGTTCTATCACCTCGAAGACATTGATCACCATCCGCCACATCGACAACATGGGCAAGGTCATGCTGGCGACGGGTCTGATCGTGGCCTACGGCTACGGGATCGAAGTCTTCATGTCGTACTGGTACTCGGCCAGCCACTGGGAATACTTCATGATGTGGAACCGCATGTTCGGGCCGATGGGCTGGTCCTACTGGGTTCTCATCACCTGCAATATCGCGCTGCCGCAACTGATGTGGCTGCAGGAAGTTCCGCACCGAATGTCGGCCTCATGTTCATCATGTCGCTTCATCGTCAATACCGGCATGTGGTTCGAGCGCTTCGTCATCGTCGTCACCAGCCTGTACCGCGACTACCTGCCGTCCTCGTGGGGCACCTACGGGCGACGCGCTGGGACTACGCGACCTTTGTCGGAACGCTGGGCCTGTTCACGTTCTCTGTTCTTCCTGTTCATCCGCTTCCTGCCCATGATTCCCATGTCGGAGATTCGCATGATGCTGCCGCAGGCCAAGATTCGGCCCGAAGCCGAACTGCCGCACGGAGGCAGGTGACTGATGCCGATCATGAAGGAACCTACGGACTGCTGGCCGAATTCGACACGCCCAGCGCAACTGGTGCGGGCCGCGCGAGAACGCCTACGACTCCGGGCTACCGCCGCATGGATTGCTACACGCCGTATCCGGTCGAAGAAGCGGCGGCGGCGATCGGCTTTCACAAGAACGAGGTCTCGCTCGTCTGCCTGATCGGCGGCATGCTGGGCGTGCTGGCCATGTTCAGCCTGGAGACATGGATCTCGGTCTGGGCCTATCCGCTGAACATTGCCGGGCGGCCGTATTATCTCATGGCCCGCGTTCGTCGTTCCCGGCCTACGAGTGGACCATCCTCTTCGCGGGGCTCTCGGCGGCCTTCGGCATGCTGGCGATGAACGGGCTGCCGCAGGTTTATCACCCGCTCTTCAACGCACCGAATTTTCGCAGCGGCGCAACCAGCGACAAGTTCTTCCTGTGCCTCGAGTCGACCGATCCGAAGTTCGATATCTGCTGAGATCGCGGGCCTTTCTCGAGGGCTGTCGCGCCGGTCTCGGTCGTGGAGGTGGAGTATTAATACCATGAAGACGAATCCGGGCAACGGGGTCTCCGGCGCAGGTCTTCGTCGATGGGGTGCCAGGGGCTTGCCTTGAGCGCGCTGGCGCTGATCTTCGCTGCTCGCCGGCTGCCGGCAGGACATGCAGGACCAGCCGAAATTCGTTCCGCAGCGCGGCATCGCACTTTTTTGCCGATGGCCGCTCGGCCCGTCCGCAGGTCGAACACACGGTAGCCCGCGGACAGCTGCGCGAGGACGAGTACTTCTACACCGGCCTGGTGAATGGTAAGGAGCAGGACGCGCTGCCCTTCCCGGCGACGCTGACGGTTCTTGAGCGCGGGCAGGAGCGCTACAACGTCTATTGCACGCCCTGTCACTCGCGCGTGGGCAACGGCGACGGCATGATCGTCGCAGCGCGGCTATAAGCCGGCAGGCAACTATCACGACTCGAAGCGTCTCGCGCAGCCGCTCAGCCACTACTTCTATGTCATGACCAACGGCTATGGAGCGATGCCGGACTACTCCGCGCAGCTTACTCCGGCTGACCGCTGGGCGGTCGCGGCGTACATCCGCGCGCTGCAACTCAGCCAGAATGCCAAGGAATCCGACGTACCCCCAGGGCGCGCAGGTCGAAAACCTGAGCGACATCGCCGCAGCAGGAAGGCTTCCGGCAAGCTTTGCTGGTCCATGGCCGATGGCCGCGGACACGAACGTACGAGCGCTAGCCGACGGTGGGCGATCGTGGCTGGAGCTCCGGCCAAGAGCCCCAAGACCCCGAACGTCGACACCAGGCCTGTAACGAAGCAGCTACGACTAAACAAGGCAGAGACGACTTCGCCAGACCGCCGGCAAGAATTAAGGACAGAACGAATGGCACACGGATATCACGAGAAGACATTGCCCGCTGACCTTGCCGCACCAGCCTTTGTCGATGTCTGGCGCAGCAGCGCGCTCTGATCGTCGGCGTCGGTGTTTGCTGTCCTCGCCATCATCCTCGGCTTTCTCAGCGGCGACGGCTGGAACCACTTCCTGCGCGCCTGGCTGCACGGGCTTCATGATCACGCTTCGACTTCTGCTTCGGCGGCATGGCGCTGCTCATGGTGCAGTACCTGTCCGGCGGCAAGTGGGGGCTGCTCATTCGCCGTCCGCTGGAAGCCATGACGCGCACGCTGGCCGCTGGTCTTCCTGCTATTCCTTCCGGTCGGAATCTTCGGCGCTTCGTTCGGCAAGCTGTATCTCTGGGCGAAGTACCCGACTGCGGAAACGGCGTTGAAGAACGGCCTGATCACCACGAGCAGGCGCATGCCATCCACTATAAGCACGCCATGCTCAACGTGCGTCAGCTTCTGGGTCTCATTCTCTGCTGCTTCGCAATCCTGGCCTTTACATCACGCTGCTCAACAAGTGGTCGCTTGCAGCGCGATGCCGATTCCGCAGCCGAATGTTCCTTACTGGCAGAACGAAGTTCGAGAACCTCAGCGGCTTCGGCATCGCTGCTCTACGCGATCACTGCTCTTCGGCCATCGCGATCTACTGCGTCATGTCGCTCGACCCGACCTGGTACTCGACGGTGTACGGCTTGCAGTTCCTGGTGGCGACAGGCCTACGGAGTACTGGCGCTGGTCGATCCTGACCCTGATCGGCCTGTCGAAGGCCGAGCCGATCAAGACCATCTTGCGCGTCACCGAGCAGCACGACCTCGGCAAGCTCTGCTTCGCCTTCACCATGCTGAATATGTATCTCGCCTTCGCGCTCGTTCCTGATCATCTGGTCGGGCAACTCGCCGGAAGAGATTCCCTGGTACCTCGACCGCATTCGCGGCAACTGGGGCGTGGTCGCCACGCTCGACGTCATCTTCCACTGGCTGCATGCCCTTCACGCTGCTGCTGTCGCGCGACCTGAAGCGCATCAAGAGCCGCCTGGCCGTCGTCTGCTGCATCATGATCTTTGCCCGCTGCTGGGATATGTGGTGGCTGATCGAGCCGAACTTCCCCGACGCGCGCGCGGAACCTGCACTTCAGCGTCGGCATTCTCGAATATGCCGCGCTGCCGGTAGCGCTGATGGCCTTCTGGATGGCGTACTACTTCTACCCAACTGAAGCAAGCGGCCGCTGATCGCGACCAACGACCCGCACCTGGTAGAGATTCTGGAGCCTGAACATGCACACGCCTAACACGAGCACGAGTCGCACAACAAACCGCGTCCGTTCGGGAGGGCTACGAAGTCACCGACGTCAGCGTGCACGGAATCATCGTCTTCCTGATCGGCCTCTTCATCTCGGTGGGCGTCTTCTTCGTCTTCTGCTTCGGCATGGGCAACGTCATCAATAACGGGCTCGAAAAGCGCGACGGCCCGCCGAACAAGTGGAATGCAAGTGCCGCGGCCGCAGCGGGCAAGTTGAAGAACATGGAGTCGAACCCGGCAGCAGTGCAACAGGAGCTGCAGCAACTGACGCAGACCTTTCCCGACGCCGCGCCTGCAGGACGACGACGGCAACCAGGACCTGGCCGATCTGCATGCCCGCGAAGACCTGCTGCTCGACCACTACAGCTGGATCGATCAGCTCGCAGGGCAAGGTCCGGATTCCGATTGAGCGCGCCATGGAACTGATCGCGCAGCGCGGATTGCCGGTTGCCGCAGAAGCAGGCATCAGACCGAGCCGCTGATGGCAGGCGATAGCGACGCCGACTGTGCACAGGCTCCACTGACGATGGGTTTGCGCGCACCGGCTTACGAGCAGCAGGAGACGGGCGCGTCCAAGCGATGCCGGTGAGCAGGCATCGACGAAGGCGAACAATAACTAGGACAGGGATCAGCGGAAGACGTGAAGCAGAACGGATTAGCATGGAGACAGAGCGACAAGGCGGGAATCGACAAGCAGGTTGCGGGCGCATTGTCTGCTCGCGCTGGCTATCTTCTGTCTTGTCGCCTCCGCCTCGCTCGCCCAGGTTTCGAGCTACGGCGACAAGCAGATGGGCGAGGTGCAGCGACCATCCTGCCCGACGATCTCGAACAAGGTCACGATCATCCAGAAGCTGAACACGCAGATTCCCGCTCGACGGCGAGTTCGCGACGAGACCGGCAAGGCGGTCCGGATGGGCGACTATTTCGGCAAGCGGCCCGTCGTTCTTTCGCTCGTCTACTACCAGTGCACGATCGCTCTGCCCGGAGGAGACTGGACGGCCTGGTGAGCGCGCTGGAGATGGTGAAGTTCAGGCCGGGCAAGGATTTCGACATGGTCGTCGTCAGCATCGACCCGAGTGAGACCCCGGAAATGGCGGCGAAAGAAGAAGGCGCTTCTACCTCAAGCGCTACGGTCATCCGGAAACAGCCAATGGCTGGCATTTCCTGACCGGTCAGCAGCCAGCCGATCGATGCTCTGGCCGAGCGCGGTTGGCTTCGGCTACGTGCGCGTCCCGGGTCCGGACGGCGTGATGACCAGTTTGCCCACGCCAGCGCGATCGAGCTTCTGACCGCCGACGGCAGGCTTTCGCAGTACTACCTCGGGGTCGAATATCCGCCGAACGATCTACGGCTGGGGCTGGTGGAGGCTTCGGCGGGCAAGATCGGCTCGCCGGTGGACGCGATCCTGACCTACTGCTACCGCTACGATCCGAAATTGAACCGGCACAGCCTGGTGATTGCCCGCGTGGTGCAGCTCGGCTGGGCTGGTTACGGTATTTCGGTCTGGGCGGCTACATGACGATCATGTTCCGGCGTGATCTGAAGCAGCGATCGGGAAAAACGTGAACGGATAAAAGGGAACGATGCATTCTTCATCAGTCCAGTACTTTGGCAATTTCTAGTTAATTGGCTCACGCACTTCGCGCTCTTTCCGCCCGAAGCGTCCGAGCATCGCTCCCTACGCGGATGCGCTCTATTTCTTTCTGATCCTGATCTCGCTGGTGGGCATGGCGCTGGTGCTGGCGCTGGTGACTGGCTTTCTCCGTCCTCTACCGCAAGGAGCGCAATCCCGAGGCCACCCAGATCGAAGGTTCCACACTGCTCGAAGCCACCTGGACGATCATTCCGCTCGCGCTCTTCATGGTCTGCTTCGTCTGGGGCGCGCTGCTCTATTTCCGCATCTACAATCCGCCCTCCAACGCCATGAATGTCTACATCGTCGGCAAGCAGTGGATGTGGAAGGCCGAGCATCCGGGCGGCCAGCACGAGATCAATGCGCTGCATATTCCTTTGGGCAAGCCGGTGCAGCTCACGATGATCTCGCAGGATGTCTTCCACAGCTATTCGATTCCGGCCTTCCGCGT
Organism: uncultured Acidobacteriota bacterium; assembly: GCA_963735555.1. GTDB lineage: Bacteria > Acidobacteriota > Terriglobia > Terriglobales > Acidobacteriaceae > Silvibacterium. The sequence goes on along the minus strand of CAVTLP010000003.1, from coordinate 42,488 downwards.
GAAGCGCGAAGTCATCCCCGGCCGCTACACGACGGTCTGGTTTACGGCCACGCAGGTCGGCACCTATCACCTCTTCTGCACCCAGTATTGCGGCACCCTGCATTCGCAAATGATCGGCGAAATCACCGTGATGAAGCCGGACGGATTACCAGGCCTGGACGGCAGGGCTCGACCAGCGGCATGTCGCTCGCGCAGAACGGCGAGCGGCTCTTTGCCAGCCTGGGCTGCAATGCCTGTCATTCCGGGAATGCCGGAGCCCGCGGCCCCAATCTTGCCGCAGTCTACGCTGCAACAAGTGCAGCTCACCAACGGGTCGTATGCAACCGTCGACGACGCCTTCCTGCGCGACTCGATTCTGAATCCCGACCATGCACACGACCGCCGGCTATGCGCCCATCATGCCGACGTATCAGGGCCAGATCAGCGAAGAAGGTTTGATCGATCTGGTCGAATACATCAAGAAACTCAACTCGAACTATCGCGTTCAGCAAACGCTGAACACGAGCCAGGTACAAAGCCAGGCGCAAGCCCGGCTTCAACCCAGGTGCAGCAAACGGCGCCAGCAGCGTCGGGGATGGTGAAGCCATGAGCACAATCGTTATGCTTCCGGACCAGCAGACGGCAGTCGCTGCCGAAGCGGTCCTATCTGAACGAGGAATACGGCCTGAAGAGCTGGCTGCTCACCGGAGATCACAAGCGCATCGCGATCCTCTATCTGATCTCGATCACGATCTTCTTCTTTATCGGTGGCTTTTTTGCCGGGATGATCCGCCTGGAACTGCTGACCCCGCCCAGCGACCTGATGGCGGCGGACACCTATAACAAGATGTTCACCATGCACGGCATCATCATGGTCTTCCTGTTTCTGGTGCCGTCTGTTCCGGCGACGATCGGAAACTTCCTGATCCCGATCATGGTGGGCGCTAAAGACCTCGCCTTCCCTAAGATCAACCTGCTGAGCTGGTATTTGTATGTTCTCGGCGGCATCCTCGTGCTGGCGGCGCTCACGCTCGGCGGCGTCGATACGGGCTGGACCTTCACCACTCCTCTCAGCACGCATTACCTGAACACCCACGTTATTACCGCCGGCCTGGCGATCTTCGTCGCCGGCTTTAGCTCCATCTTTACCGGTCTCAACTTCATCGTCACCATTCATCGCATGCGCGCGCCGGGCATGACCTGGTTCCGCCTGCCGCTCTTTGTGTGGTCGCACTACGCGGCGTCGGTCCTGATGGTGCTGGGCACGCCGGTGCTGGCCATTACCCTGGTCCTCGTGATCCTGGAGCGCGTGGTCGGCATCGGAGTCTTCGATCCGGCCAAGGGTGGCGATCCATTGCTCTTCCAGCACCTGTTCTGGTTCTACTCGCACCCGGCTGTGTACATCATGATTCTGCCCGGCATTTGGCGTCATCTCCGAAGTCATCAGCACCTTCTCGCGCAAGCGGGTCTTCGGATACACCGCCGTCGCCTTTTCCTCCGTCGCGATCGCGGTCTTCGGATTCTTCGTCTGGGCGCACCACATGTTCATCATGGGTGTCTCGAATTACTCGGCGCTGGTCTTCTCGCTCCTCACCATGCTGGTTGCCGTGCCTTCGGCGATCAAGATATTCAACTGGTCGTTCACCCTGTACAAGGGTTCAATCACCTTCGAAACGCCGATGCTCTACGCCTTCGGCTTCATGGGACTGTTCACCATCGGCGGCCTGACCGGCGTCTTCCTCGGCTCGATGGGCATGGACATCCATCTGACCGAGACCTACTTCATCGTCGCGCACTTTCACTTCGTGATGGTGGGCGGCATGCTGATGGCGTTCCTCGCCGGCGTTCACTTCTGGTGGCCGAAGATGACCGGCCGCATGTATCCGGAGGGCATCTCGAAACTGGCCGCGTTGATAACCTTTATCGGCTTCAACCTTACCTTCTTCCCGCAATTTATCCTCGGATACCTGGGCATGCCGCGCCGCTATGCAGCCTATCCGCCGGAGTTCCAGGTACTGAACGTGCTCTCGACGGCGGGCGCCACGGTGCTGGGAGTGGGGTATGTTCTTCCGCTGCTGTACCTGGCCTGGTCGCTCAAGTACGGCAAGATTGCCGGGCCGAATCCGTGGCAGGCCACCGGGCTCGAATGGCAGATACAGTCGCCTCCGCTGACCACGAACTTCATTGAGACGCCGGTGGTCGACTACGAGGCCTACGACTACGAGTGGCTGGCGAACAAGACCAAACACGAGGTGCAGACCGTTGGATAGCCAGGCGATCGCAACCCATCCGGAGGAGCACGCAGAGCACGAGCATTCGCCGTACCTGCGGCATCACTTTGCCAATCTGGAGCAGCAGAGAGAGACCTCGACCTTCGGCATGTGGCTCTTCCTGCTGACGGAAATCATGTTCTTCGGCGGCCTCTTCGCTGCCTACCTTATCTACCGCAACTGGTACTACCCGGCGTTCGTTGCCGGCAGCCACCAGTTGTCGATCGCGCTGGGCGCGACCAATACCGCCGTGCTGATCTGCTCGAGCTTTACGATGGCCATGGCCGTCTACTCGTCGGAGATGCGCTGGCGCAAGGCGCTGGTGGGATGGCTGCTGGCCACGATTGTGCTGGGCAGCATCTTCCTTGGCATCAAGGCGGTCGAGTATCACGAGAAGTGGGAGAAGCATCACGTTCCCGGCCTGAACTTCAGCGCCGCTGGATTCACTCATCAAGACACGAACTATCCCGAGGACAAGCCGCTTGCGCCGGACATGGCGGAGAAGACGCAGGTCTACTTCTCGCTCTATTTCGCTATGACCGGCATGCACGCTCTGCACATGATCATCGGCGTTTCGATCCTGATCATCCTGGTGATACGCGCCTGGGGCGGAGCCTACACGCAGGGGCACATGACGACGGTGGAGAACTTCGGCCTGTATTGGCACTTCGTCGACATTGTGTGGATCTTCCTGTTTCCGCTGTTATATCTGATCAGCCGGCACCAGTGATTGCGGCACAAAAGGATTTGAGGGCAAACGATGTCTGAACATACTCAAGCTCAGGAAATACTCGACACCGAGCCGACGCATCACGCAGAGCACATCGTCGGGCCGAAAGTCTATGGGATCATCTTCGGATTGCTGATGCTTTTCACGGCGATTACGGTGGGTGCGTCCTACATCGATATGTACGCCTTCAACGCCGTGGTCGCACTGGCCATCGCTTGCATCAAGGCCGTGCTGGTCATCCTCTTCTTCATGCATGTCAAGTACAGCTCGCGGCTCACAAAGCTCACCGTCGCCGCAGGCTTCTTCACCTTCGTGGTACTCATCACTATGACCATGACCGACTACATCAGCCGCGCCTGGGGGATGTGGTAGGACTCGCCCGTTCGAGCGTATGCGCCTTCTGCGCCGCCTTACTGCATTACCCTGGGTGCGGTTCTTCCGGCGGAAAACCTGCTGACAAGGATTTGAGAGCTTTGGTCACCGCTTCTCGCATCTTCGGTAATTCATCCATCACCGTGTTCCAGATAATCTCATCGTCAATCCTGTGATAGCCGTGCCGCAGAATGTCACCCATGCGGCAGAAGCCCCTCCAGTCCTCATCGGGACATAGAACGTAAGCATCTTCGCCCAACCTCTTCGCCGCTTCCGTGATGATTTGCAATTGGCGCTCGACGGCGGACCTTCTCAAGACGTCTGCCCGATACGCATCGAGGTCCATGTCGGCCACGAATGCCTCGATGTACTCGATCCCGCCCATAATGTCGCGAAGGTGTGTCGAGTTTTCCCTAAAAGGCAAGAATAGCCTCTTGAATCGCTTTCGAACGCACAGGTTCCCGCATCCACTCCGCGGACGAGAGCTCAACCTCGGCACCGAGCAATTCGCTCAGACGATGCTGCATGCTCCCGATCTTAACCAGCGTAAGGCGTCTGGATTTATCGAAATCCGCCATTAGATCGACATCGGATTGGTCCGAAGCATTCCCACGCGCGACCGAGCCGAAAACAGACAAATGTACGATGCCGGCGGCGCGAAGTTCGTCGCGGTGCGCGCGCAGCGTCTGGATAATGTGGCCCGTGTCCATGAGACTCATTCTCGACCAGATTATGTGATGAGTTCCAGGCAGTCTCCCCGCCGGAGGAAACCCCATCGTGAGTTGAGTGTAGCATCGCTCCGATCGCCTGCCTGCTGGGCTTCGAATGCGGAATCAATATCGGATGTCCCCGAAGAATTGTTCCGGGAACGGGATTCAGAGCCTGGATTTTTGGGAGGGTCAATAATTCGGAGCGGGATTTTGGTGAATGTGGAATCGCCTCGGGGGTTTGGGCGAGAGCCGAGAGGAGCGCACACTAGCATTGTGGTTGTGACTGCGAATTTGGGCGAGAGCGAGCGCCCTCCCGAGTTCCTTAAGAAACTGGCCGACAACCCGCGCGTAACCGTGCGTCGTCCGGGACCGCCCTTCAAGGATGGCAAGTGCATCGTCTACTGGATGCAGCGAGCCCAGCGCAGCACTGAAAACCCTGCGCTCGATCTTGCCATCGAGATCGCGAACGAGCTTGGCCTGCCGCTGATTGTCTACTTTTCTGCCATCTCCAACTTCCCAAACGCTAACCTGCGCCACTATGCATTCCTGAACCAGGGCTTTGCCGACATTGAGGAGGACCTCGCCGAGAGGAATGTGAGCTTTATCGTCCGACGGCCTCCGGATAACTCGCTCGACGCACTGTTAAGCGAGGTCGACGCATGCATGCTGATCGGCGATGAGAACCCGTGCCGCGAGCCTGAGCGATGGCGTAAGGTGCTCGCGAAGCGCCTCACGCTTCCCTTCTGGACAGTGGATGCGGACGTGGCTGTCCCGTCATCCCTGTTTCCCAAACACCAGTACATGCTGCACATCATGCGGCCAAAGCTGTACGCCGAGTTTCCGAAGTATCTCGTAGCGAGCAAGTGCCCCAAGGCAAGGAAAGCCTGGTCGAGGCCTCACGGGTTCGAGAGCTTTGCGGTGAAGGACGATGTAACAGCGGGATGGAAGAATTTCGACCGCTCCGTCAAGCCGGTCGACAGCTTCACCGGCGGAACGCACGCGGCACTCAAGCGCCTGAAGCACTTTGTCGCGCATGGGCTCGAGGATTACGCCACGCAGCGCAACCATCCAGAGGTAGACGGCACCAGCCAGTTGTCGCCTTACCTTCATTTCGGACACATCAGCCCGGTGACCATCGCACTCGCCGTAGACCAGGCCCTGCGACAGGGCAAGGTCACACCGGAGGCGCGAGATTCCTACTTCAACGAGCTGATCGGATGGCGGGAGCTCTCGGTAAACTTCGTGAAGCATGTCCCGAATTACGACTCGATCGAGTGTGCTCCGGAGTGGGCTCAGAAAACGCTGCGCGAGCATGCGCGGGACAATAGGGATCCGATATATACGCTGGAGCAGCTTGAGCGGGCGGAGACATACGACGAGTTGTGGAATGCCGCGCAGACGCAGATGGTCAGGACCGGATGGATGCACAACTACCTCCGCATGTACTGGGCGAAGAAGATTCTGGAGTGGGCTCCCAACCCCGCGCTGGCCTGGGAGTGGGCCGTGATTCTCAACGACAAGTACGAGCTCGACGGGCGCGATCCGAATGGTTACAACGGAATCGCATGGGCGATGGGCGGAGTGCATGACCGGCCCTGGTTCGACCGGCCTATCTTCGGCACTGTTCGCTACATGTCCGGAACATCGACGGGCAAGAAGTTCGACTCGAAGCGGTATATCCGCCAGGTCATAGGCGAAGGGCCTTAGATAGCTGGCTTCTCGGCGCAGAGCAGTACGCCCCTTGAAATATTCCAAACCGAAGTAATCTAGGTGCCTTCCGGCGCGAGTCCCATAATGGGCCCAACACTACCAATTTGGAACTGACTTGGTATTTCGCGTTCCTCCGTGCTCATGCATCGGTGTGCATTGTGTGGAATGGACGAAGACCCGTTCTGCGACGGGCGAGGGCTGGCGCACCGTGAACAGGTATCGACTCAAGCTCGGGCTTTGCACATGGATGGCGTTCTCGGCAGCGATTGTCGGCGCACAGGCGCAAAAGCCGGCGGCGATCCGGGCCACGCGCACCACGCAGCAGAAGAAACGGACAGGCAGATTTCTTGTGCAACGCGGCATCGGGCAAAAGCGGGACGGGGCGCGGATTTATCAACGCAGCCCTGCAGAGATGCTGGCCGAGGCCCGGTCTCAACATCATGCCTTGGCGGCTCAGACTCCGGCACTCACCTCGCTGACCGCCCCATGGCAGCCGGTGGGCCCAGCACAGGTAACCACATCAGCGTACGGAGATGTGACCGGCCGCGTGACCAGCATCGCCGTCGATCCCTCGGATGCAAGCGGCAACACCGTATATGTGGGGACCACCGGCGGAGGCGTGTGGAAGTCAACGAATGCGGCGGGAGATCCCGCATCGGTTGCATTCACTCCGCTCACCGACACGCTGAGTGCCTATGCTAACGCGGGGATCGCTTCCCTGAGCATTGGCGCGGTAAGCGTGCAGCCCGGAGGCACAGGAGTGGTGCTGGCCGGGACCGGCGACCCCAACGACGCCACGGATTCGTATTACGGCGCTGGAATTCTGCGCTCGGCCGATGGCGGCGTGACCTGGAGCTTGATCTCGCAAACCGCTGATACGGTCAACGGAAAAGCGGTGAATTTCACTTTCACAGGGAACGGCTTTGCGGGATTCGCTTGGAGTACAGCAAACACGAATCTGGTGATTGCCGCGGTTTCGCAGGCGGCGCAGGGCGTGGAAGTGAATGCCGTGAATACCGCGACCAGCATTATGGGAATCTATTACTCCCAGGATGCAGGACAGACCTGGAGCATGGCGTCGATCTCTGATTCGGCGAACAACCTCGTGCAGTCTGACCAGACCAACTTTACGACCACCGGAAATGCGGTCACGTCGGTCGTGTGGAATCCGATACGTCAGATGTTTTACGCGGCCGTACGTTTCCATGGCTACTACCAGTCGGCGGACGGAATCAACTGGACGCGACTGCAGAACCAGCCCGGCGCGAACCTGACGACGGCGTACTGCCCTGCGAACCCGGGTTCGACGGGATCGCCGGCATGCCCTATTTTTCGCGGGGCGCTCGCGGTGCAGCCGGTGACAGGCGATCTGTTCGCGCTCACGGTCGATCTGAACAATCTGGATCAGGGGCTGTGGCAGGATGTCTGCGCATTGAATTCGGGCACGTGCTCCTCCGGCACGGTGACGTTTGCGAACCAGATTGCCGACGCGGCGCTTGAGGCCGGCAACGGCGACACAACAATTCCGCAGGCCGATTATGACTTCTACCTTGCAGCCGTTCCTTCGCAGCAGGACACGCTCCTGTTTGCTGGAACCGAAGACATCTACCGATGCAGTCTGGCGAACAGCTGCGCGTGGCGCAATACAACGCACGCGACTGGTTGCGCGTCGGCGCAGGTAGCCTGGTCGCAGCACGCGATCGATGCAACGCTGGGTCCGCAGGGCCTGCTCTACTTCGGCAACGATGGCGGTCTATGGAGATCCACGGACGCGGTGAATCAGCAATCGGCGGAGTGTTCGTCCGACGATGCCACGCACTATCAAAACCTGAATACGGGCATGGGTTCGCTGGCGGAAGTCGAGAACCTCGCGGAAGACCCGGTCACCGAGCAGAACATGATGGTGTCGCTCGGATCCCTGGGCACGGCGGCTCCCCAGGGGTCGGCTGCCACGCCAGGCTCGCCGGGCGCGTGGGCCCAGGTGCTGGATGGCGAAGGGAACTATGCGGCCATCGATCCGGCGGCAGTCACAAATTGGTACGCGACGTCGCAGTTCGGGGTATCGATCAATCGCTGTACCGAGGGGGCCGGTTGCAATGCCGCGGGCTTTGGGCAACCCGTGATAGGAACCACGCAGGTAAGCGGAGACGGAGGTCAACAGACGATTCCCGCGCCATGGATCCTCGATCCGCAGGACACGGCGAACGTGATCCTTGGAACCTGCCGGGTATGGCGTGGGCCGGGCACCGGTGGTTCGGGTTGGAGCAGCGCCAATCTGTTGAGTCCAATGCTGGACACCGATCAGGGACCCTTCTGCAACGGAAATGCCGAGATTCGCTCCCTGGCAGCATCGGGAAGCGCAACCGACCCGGCCGGAGCGCCGGAGCGGATTTATGCAGGCATGGCAGGATTGCTGGATGGAGGAGCCACGGTTCCGGGGCACATCTTTACCGCATCGGTCACAAGCAGCTCGGGCCAATCGACGGCCTGGACGGATCTTTTCCATTCTCCCGTTGCGAATGGAGGCGCAAGCAAGGGAGAGTTCAACCCGGGCGGCTTCGATATCTCCAGCATCTATATCGATCCGCACGACTCGTCCGGCCAGACGATTTACGCTACGGTCGAAGGATTCAGCGGCAACCAGATTTCCGCAGCACTCGTCTATGGATCGACCGACGGGGGAGCCACCTGGTCGAACCTCACCACCAACCTGCCCAACGCACCCGCCAACAGCATCGTCGTCGATCCGAATGACGCCAACACCGTCTATGTTGCGCTCGACACCGGCGTCTACGTAACCACGAATGTCGCCTCCTGCGCGATTCCTTCCTCAAATTGCTGGAACGTCTTCGGAACCTCGCTTCCCAATGCACCGGTCATCCAGCTGGTCGCCTTCAATGAGGGCTCGACCTCCGTCCTGCGCGCGGCGACCTACGGACGCGGTGTCTGGCAGATCGGTCTGCTTTCCGCCGGAACGGCAAAGACGACGGCGAGCGCGACGCCTGCCTCCCTGACCTTCCCCGCCCAGCAGGTACAGACGCAAAGCGCGACGCAGACGGTAGTCATAACAAACACGGGCAACATCACGCTCAATACCACCCAGGTCGCCATCACCGGCGACTTCGCCGAAACCGACAGCTGCACGCAACCCATTACGCCGGGAGATGCATGCACCATACAGGTCACCTTCACTCCCTCGCAGACCGGGCAGCGGACCGGAAAGTTGACGGTGTACGGCAATATCTCGGGAGGCATTGCTTCGGGACAGGTAACAGTGTCCCTGAGCGGAACCGGGGTTCCGGGCGCGGCGGTCGTGCTGACGCCCCTCACGCTGAACTTCGTCCCAACTCTTCTGGGCAAGACGACCGCGAGCCAGGACATCACCGTCTCGAACACAGGCGGCGTGCCGGCAAGCCTGACCAGCGAATCGGTAACCGGAGACTTCGCAATCAGCGCGAATACCTGCACCGGCGCTCTCAATCCGAACTCCGGCTGCACGGTGAGTATTTCCTTCTCGCCCACTTCCGCTGGCAGCCGCGGCGGAGTCTTGACCGTGGTCGACAGCGCGGGCACTCAGACCGCACAGCTTTCCGGTATCGGCGAATCGCTTGCGACGGATGGACTGGCCCCGCTGAACCTGACATTCTCTCCCCAAATCGTCGGCACGCCCAGCCCGGTGCAACGGGTGACACTCAGCAACAATGGCGACCAGCCTCTCCAGCTGATCGCGACCCAGGTGAGCGGCGACTTCAACGCCGTCAACCAGTGCGGCACGACGCTTGCTGGCCACGCTACCTGTGCCATTGCGGTGAATTACGTGCCCACGCAGGTTGGGGCGGAGACGGGAACACTCATTGTGAGCGATGCCCTTCGCAGCCAGACGGTTGCGCTGGCCGGCACCGGCGTTGCTCCAGCCGGGATTTCGGCGACGCCGCTGTCGATCAACTTCGGCAACTACGCCATTGGACAGACGAGCGCGATGCAGACCGTAACACTGACCAACAATGGCGGTGTCGCGCTGAAGAGTCTGAGCATTAACGTGACTGGCAATTTTGCGATCCAGTCAGCTTCCAACCCATGCGGAGCGACCTTGGCAATCGGTGCGGCCTGCGAGATCGGCGTGGTCTTTACGCCGCCCCAGGCGGGGCCGCTGAGTGGCGGTCTTACCGTCACCGCGGCCAATCTCGCCACAACCCTGAAGGTCGCGCTCGCCGGCAACGGAGAGGACTTCACCCTGCAGGTGAGTGGTTCCTCGTCGGCGGTACTGACCACCGGCCAGACCGCGACCTTCCCCCTGTTGATTGCGCCCGTGGACGGCTCGACCGGGACAGTGGCGCTGGTCTGCACAGGGGCGCCGCAGAACGCCACCTGCACGCTGAACCCGGTGTCGGTGACGCTCACTGGAGGCAGCACGGCCGGGTCGACGGTGACCATTGCGACCGGTCAGTCGGGCTCAAGTGCGGCCGTAAGGGACAGCTTTGCGAAGATCGGACTTGCGTTGGCGCTGGCGGTTCCAATCGGCTTCCTTGCCAGGAGACGCCGCATCGGTAGAAACCTTCTGCTGCTCGGATTTCTGGCGGTCCTGATCGGATGCCTGGGGCTGATTGGGTGCGGTCTGGGAGTCAAACCGGGCAGCGGGTCGTCCGGTCCCTCTCCCCCTCCGACCTCAACCCACCCCACACCGTCGGGAACGTACACATTCACCGTCACGGGTACGGCGCCGGGCTTGACCCACACCGTCCAGCTGACTCTGACAGTGGAGTGATACCTGATTTTCGGACTTGAGCGATCACCCGGACTTTCGCCCCAGGTGATCGCCCCTCGCTGTTTACTTTACGACTATGGTAGTCGCCGTCGACTGGTTGTTGCGCGGCTGTTTGTCGGGATTGGCGCTCGAGATGCTCGCCGTATCGATGATCTCTTGACCCCGCTGCGGCAGTTGCCCGCACCGTAATCACAACGTTGAACTCCTCCAGTCCTGACCAGCTGATCGGATCAAGAGACGTGAGCGTGCAGGTGACCGTATTGCCGGCGTACGAGCAGGTCGTTCCCACGGTGGAAAAGCCGCAACCCTTTCTGCTGCAGGAGAAGATCTTCGGCGTCGCGCTCACGTACGTGACCCCGGCTGGAAGCGTATCGGTCACCACGACTCCGGTGGCCGTACTTCCGCCAAAGTTCGCCGCTGCGATCTGATACGCGAACACGCCATTGTGACTCACCAGAATGGGTGCAGAGTTTGCGATCGCCAGGTCCACCGCTGGTGGTGGGGGAGCCACAACTTGGTAGCTGACTGAAACCGGCGTACCCGGGTTTCCGGCGGCATCGGTCACTTTGACTGTGAACGTCTTGACGCCGGTGCTCGACGTGTCGATCGGAGTCGTGACATTTCCCGTATTCAACGTTCCCGGCGGGAATGTAGCCGTACCGCAGCTCACCACCCCGGAAAGGCTGTCCGTGCAGCTGTAGTTAGCCTTCACCCCCGCTTGGTTTAGCGCGTACGAGTTCGCCACGCCGTAATTGGTGGAGGGTGGAGGAGACAGGATCGGGCCGGTGGCAACGACCGGTGCCGTCGTGTCTACGTTGATGGGCACCGTATAGAAGCCGGTCGACCAGCTGCCGCTGCCGTCCTGCGTAAACTTGAGCTCCCGGGTGCTGGCGCAATCCTGGGCGAAGTAGTGCAGCAGATACATACCGTCGCCATCGGGAATGGGAACGCTTTGCTGCGGCGGGGTGAAGACAGTAGCGGCAGGTTCTGTGGGTGAACTGGAGGTTGGGCAGGCGATGCTGTTCGTCAGCGTGATATCGCCGGGCACGGGTGCTGGTCCGGGCACGGGCGGGTTCGCTGCCAGAGAAATGCCGTAGGTGATGCTCTGGATAGGCGCTGGAACAAAGTTGGCTTGTCCCGGAAGAGGTGGCTGAACGCCACCGATCATGGGCGGCTGGCTGGAGAAGGTTACCGCGGCGGTCTGGCCATTGATCCACCCGCCCGAATGTTGGCCGGCGACGGTGACCGTAGTCAGATCCTCAGGTACGGGGGCCACAGTAATAAAGCTCGAGTTCGGGTGCTTGCTGGTGCTGGTGCTGGTATAGCCACCCGGCCCGGTGAAGCTGGTGAGCATGTTTTGTGGGCAGAGCAGAGTCTTGAAGTCCGTCGTTTGATCGAAGGCGCAAGGTCCACCCGTCCAGCCTTCGCTGGCCATCAGGAAGCCGACGCCCTGATGGAAGGTCGGTCCACCCGGAGTGGGGATGTCGGGAAGGGTGAAGGCCGGGCCGTCAAAGATTTCCTGGAAAATCTCATTGGGTATCTGCGATATGGGGCATTGGCCGCCGCTCTGATTCGTGCCCGTGTCAATTGCGCATTGCAGGGTGTAGAGCTTGCAGGCCGGCGCTCCGCTCGGCAAAATCTCGCCGGTATGAGCGAGGCAACTGGATGTGGCGAAAGAAGTGCCGGGAACCCAGACCGGGATAAAGACGGCGGGATCAATCGGAGAATCGGCAACGTTCGGTATGGTGTTGTTCGTGATCGACAACTGGCCTGCGGTCTCCGCCTGGGAGAGATCGTAGACAAACTGGATCTGCTGGTTCGTCGATGAGTCGAAGGGAAATGTCTGCGTCAGTTGCTGGGGTGTAGGATTCGTCGACGAGATGGGGTTGCCGGTAATCTCCGCCGGACCGGTCACGCCGGCCTGGGTGCAGTTCGTGTTCAGGTAAAGCGAGGAACTTGCCAGATATCCGCCAGTGTCCACCAGGTCAATCTTTGCCTGCACCTGCCCGGACGGGAGACTGCCGCTGATGTCGATGGGTGGAACGCCCCCGGTGCTCGTAAAGTTGTCCGGATCCTGCCCGGTGAGCAACCCCTGGCTGGCGGGCGTCTGATAGCCCAAGGTAAAGCAGTCCACATATCCTGATTCGACCACGCCGCCCTGACAAACGTTCACCGGTCCGCTGGAAGAGTCGCCGCCGGAGACGGTGAGATTGATGAAGTTGTCGACGAGGACATTGCCCGTTCCGTCTGGAGTCGAAGAGAGTGTCGCCACTATGGGAGAAGCGTTGCAGCTCAATTGCACAGTGGAGCTGTTGAAGATGACCTGGCTCTCGCCGTTCCCCGTGCCGTTCGCCGATAGGCGGACATTCGTGGGGCCAAATATCTGGATGGGGGCCGAATTTGTCTGAGCAACAAGCGCCGAAGTGGCCGCCGCCACGCACGCAGCGGCTGTCATGGCACGCAGAAGGAAAGCTTGTTTCATGGGCGCAATCTCCTATCGCAGTTCCCGTTATGAATGAAAGCAGTCGATCACGCCTCAAGAAGGCTTCACAAAGTCGTGAAAGGCCGGGGGGACAGCAACTCCTGGAGGTCGCCTGGACGAGCACGTATTCAGAGAAAATCCATTCAGGACTTCTACTGGAACCATAGGATTGTCTAACCCACAAGCAGCCCTGTCAATGCGAAAGTGTCTGAAAAGAATGCGCCACCCCGCCCCGCTTATGGACCAAAAGTGGGATTGACATCCGATTGGCCTATATCTTGAGTCCCCCGCGCCGGTATCCCAGGACGTGAAGGTCAACAAGAAAAACCGCACGCCGTGTGGCATGCGGTTCGTGAATCCGATCTTTGGGGCGAACCTACTTGCGAAGGCTCTTGTACGCGTCGACCAGAATTGGCGGCGTGACGGCGCGAACAAAACTTTTTAAAGAGGACTGCGACGGCTGCGGTTCGTTTGTATCTCCTGGACGCAGCTTGAAGAGCGTTGAATGAGAGTCGCCGACTTCTTCTGCCGGCCGGCCGTTAGAGTAGTAATAGGTCGCGATCGACTTGCGGGTGCGATCTGGCGGGCAGGATAGCGGTGTGGGGTGACCGTGGAATGAGGTCGAGGTAGTGCTGAAGATCGCACAGCGGTTGAATAGTGGCAGAATCTTCTGCTCGGCTGCAGTCATTTCCAGGTTCCACAGCTCAAAGTGCCCGCCATACTCCTCTTTCCAATCCTTGTTCAGGTAGATCAGAACGTTGATTCGGCGGTCGAGATTGAGCTTGTCGTGGTGATTAAAATCCGCGTGGACCGCAAGCTTGCCGCCAGGCTTGATCTGATGCAGTCCACCGCCCACGAAATAAGGATCGGGGACAATGCCCTTTATTCCGGTGAGCGTTTCGAGAAACTGGAGCATGGGACGGCTGTTGAGAAAATAGAGGACGTCGCGATCGCCGGAAGGTAGTTTCTCGACGGCGTCGAAAGCCAGCTTGACTTCGTTCTGATTCTCGAAGCTCTGCCACTTCAACTGTTTTGGCTCAGGAAAGTCTCTCAGCGCCGCTTCAGCGGCCTCAACCGGCAGGAAGTCGTCGAAATATATGTGAGGAAAGGGCTTGGCATTCTTGTACTCTTCTGCCTTTTCCTTGGCCAGCCGTTCGAGCTTACTGGCAAATTCATCACTAAGCAGTTCCTTCATGGGTTTTCCTTATAGCGGGCCCGGTGGGCGCGTGGTTAGAGGGGGCTGATGGGTTCATCTCAAGTTTTAGTACAAGCCAGGGCGAGTATCAATAACACTTAAGTTTTTTCGGCGTAACCGATGCGGAGAAGCATCGATGCAACTCCGCCGGGCTACACTGTCGCGTTACCCGAAAAGCGGGGATCCCAGGCCGACGATCCTTGAAATGCGCATTGCCATGGGGTCGCGAGGCGAAGGTCGTGATTTATCCGGCATCCGGACGATGCGGTAGAGTGAAGGTGGTATGCCTAAGGATTTGATCTTAACCTATGCAACGGATATCCAGTTCGATGATCTGAAGCGTCTTCTTGTATCTGCGCGCCGGTTCTGCCCGCCTGACGAAGTCGATATCGCGGTATTCATCAATCCTCTGGGCTCGAAATTCCACCAAATGGCGGAGGAGTGCGGTGTTGAGCTGATCCCGTGCAACAGTGTGTGGAAGGAGATCCGAGACTCGAAGCAAATGAAGCTGTTCTATCGCCTCATTCTCGCTCTGGCAGAACGCTTCGAACGTTATCCGCAGATATTTGGAAAATCAGAGACGAGCAGCTACGTTCACCGGACCATTGCCTATCCCTGGCTTCATGCCATCGTACAACGTCACTTTGCTTACGAAGCCTTTCTGCAGGTCCGCAGCAACTACCGGATGATCTTTATCTCCGACGCAAGGGACGTTATTCTTCAGGGTAATCCCTTCCGCGATCTTGATGAGACGAAATTGCACGTCTATGAGCTAGCCACCACGTACCTCAGTTCCAGTGCTCTGAAAGCTAAGGACACTTTGGATCCGGACACTTACCTTGACTCGGAATGGGTACAAGGAGTGCTTGGAAAGGATGTGCTTGATCGACTCCAGGGCCGTGCCGTTGCCTGCTGTGGAACTACGATTGGCGGACGCGAAGCGATGATGGATTATCTCTCTCGCATGACAAAAGTGATCCTTAGCCACAAATACCGGCCAATCGACCAGGCCATTTCCAACATGATCCTGCATCTGGAAATTCCTCCGGAAAAGGTCGTCTTTCACAAAAATGGAGAGGGATCTGTGCTGACCCTGGAAGGGATGGATGAAAAAGGTGTCCATTTGGAAAACGGAGAAATCCGTTTCAACGGCCGCACCACGGCTGTAGTTCACATGTATGACCGAATGGCAGAAACGGATGCGTTTGTTAAGGAGCTTTACCCATCCGGTGAATAACGGGACGGCTGGATGAGTCCCCAATTAAGGCAAGCCCATTCGAGAATGACAGAAGCTGTTCGGGACGACGCGTCCCCATTCAGGCTCGTCTTCTGATCGCTTGAATCCGGCGATCTACTCTTCAGTCCACAGCTGGCTAGGAAAATGAGCGCCTTAACAGGAAGCATGCGAGAAGAATGACCAGGAAGATTCCGGTCATCTGTAGGTCCTGCCGCAACGGCCGGACTCCCTCGCGTGTAGCTCCAAACTGGGTCACCACATACAGGGGAAAATCTCCGGCGGCGATCGCAATCACTGCCCCGAACATTCCAAAGAAATGAAAGGCGATGGGTATGCTGGCAAATACGAAAACGCAGTAAGCCGCATTGCCGATCGCGTTGTACTGCGCCTTGCCGAGTGAAAAGAGAACCGGTGCAGTCGTCTGATAGAGCAGCGTATGCCAGAGTCCGAGTGCGAGGATCGGAATCATCCACGCCGCTTCATGATAGCGATGGTCGTAGAGTTTTAAAATCAACAGGCCGCCCCAGTTGACCATAAGGCTGAGCAGAAAGGCCCCGGCCAACAGGGCATAAAAGCGGTAGCGCAGATATTCCGCTCTGAACTCATTCTTATGCAGATGAATCATCCTGGAGATGAAGGGATAGGCGACCCTCGTGGCAAGGGAAAGAATGACTGCGCGCGGAACATCGGAGAGCTGATAAGAGATCGAATAAATGCCGAGCAGCGTGAAGCTGATTAACTTACCGAGGATCAAGCGATCGGCCTGAGAGGCGAAGAAGAAAAAAGCCGTTCCGACCATGATCCACTTTCCAAAATGCACAATGCCATGAACGGAAGCTTTTTCCCAATGAAGCTTGTTCCGGATGCCGGGCGCAACGGATGGAATGTGGCTGAGCACCAGACGATAAAAAAACGAGATCACCTGGCCGCCGACGATGGACCACACCGATGGCCAGAAGTAAGCCCATATCACCGTGACGATCAGCGAGACGACCGCCGTGCTGCCGTCAATTCCGAAGAGCCGCCTAACCCTCATGTGACGAGACAGACTAAGCAGATTCGTGCTGTTGAAACCGCCTATCAGAATCATGAGGGAGAGGACGGGAAGCAGATACTTCAGTTGCGGATCATGATAGAAAATGGCCATTGGCCAGCTGATCGCAACAGCAATCAGCCAGAGAACGATACCGCGGATCATTTGAATCGTCCACGCTGTGTTCAGGAAAGCAGGATCGTCCCCACGTGGAGCCTGGATCACGCTCTGGCTCACTCCAATGTCGGAGAGCAGCGTCAGCCCAGTAATCAGCGTCATCAACAGCGTAATCTGTCCGAAGTATGCGGGGAGCAACAGCCGCGTGAGGACGAGGCTGCTGACCACGCGCAGAGCCATCCCGGACCCATATTCGAGAATCGTCCAGAACGAAGCTGTCAAGGCGCTCTTCTTGAGACCATGGAGTGCGCTGGAAGGTTTTTCGGACAAGCTCTCTGTGCTCACAACTAGTTGTTCACTTTGCATTCTTCAGAACTGCATGTTCCCAATAAATTAGCCCGCCAACTGCTCGGCTTTGCTTTCTCCTGGCCCTCACGCATCCGACTCTCCAGATTCGTACTTCAACCACTGCTCTCGTTTCGGGCCGCCGAATGTATGACCACTCGGTGCGCCGCCAGCCGCCTTCGTGGCTCTTACTGGTGGATCCTGTCAGGCACTTCGCAACAACCGGCGCCGGGACTTGCCCACCTGCACGCTGAAATGTTGCGATGCAGCCATAGCCTGTCAGACACTCAAACATATCGTTTCGGCAGGAGACACAGCTTCTTCGGTAAGGGCGTCTTCTCGTGTGAAGCTTCAGACGAAAGAACGCTCTTTAAACCGTCAGGGCGAGCAGGGCCCTGGATGGACTCGGGACATCGGAGGAAGATGCGACCGACCGGAAGACGCAATTTCTTTGAAGAATCTGTCTTACATGCCAAGGCTGTTTGAAGAATCTGTCTTTCGATGCAAGGCTGTACGTAAGTGTACCGTGTCGACCAAACGCACACAACGCCGTTTCCGCCATCGTTGCTACAACGAAGGTGTAACTCGTGAAGCTTTGGATTGAAGATAATATTTAGCTTGGAATCCTTCTATGACCGACACGACTTTGGCTGTCCCAGAAGCCGCCAATGTGGAGAAAACTGCTCCCCCGGATGACCATCGTGTCTCCTGGTGGAGATACCCGGTTTACTGCCTCGTCGTCGTCTCGCTTCCTGCTCTCTTTCTTCTGTCTTCCATCTTCATTGTCAGGTCGAAGAACTTCCCCGTCGAATCTCAGGATCCGTTTCTGCTCAACCCGGACTACGCGTACAGCCTGAGCCACGTGGATTGCGATGTGCTCATCTTCGGCGATTCCACCGCGATCACCGGCGTCGATCCTACAGTAATCGAGAAAAACACCGGACTGAAGACCTGCAACATCGCCCAGTCACAGAGCATTCTTGCGCTCATGGGCACGACGGCTTTGGACAATTATTTGCAATCGAATCAGCCGCCCAAATACCTCGTCATCGAGCTGGCTCCGGAATCCTTCGCGCGAAACCGCCAGGACTTTTTCTGGCCGGAGGGTCTGACCTTTCTGCTGCGCAGGAAAATGGGAGTAAGCACGCTGTTTACCTTGCTTGCCCACCCGCAGCAGGCTTACGGCTTTGCCATGTGGGCGATCAAGGCGAGATTGGGCGCGCTGGGTCCCAAACCCGACTTCACTGAGATGCAGGCGACGTTTCGCTCCCGGCATGGTTTGCTCGTCCTGCCCAAACCGCCCGAGACGGAGTGCTCCAAGCCATGGACATTCATGCCGCCTACCTCGTCGTGGGTCAGAGGATTACGCGAGAAATACTCGGCGAACGGAACGCACGTCATCATTAATGTAGCCCCCATCCCCGACTGCGCCAACAATGCCGGGCAAATCGCTTCGTCGCTTGATGGCATTACCGACAATGCGCTGCCGCGGTATCCGATATCTCTTTTCCTGGACATCGATCGCCACCTGACTCTTACTGGGGCGGATCGATCCTCGGAAGAGATCGCACAACAAATTCAATCGCTGCAACAAAGCAAAAAGTAGATGCGGTTCCGGCGCTTCAGGTGTTGGGCGAACGGCACGCGATCTTCGAGTGAAAGGCACGCGCTGCGCAATGCTGTTTAACTCTCCGGAATTTCTCTTCTGCTATTTACCCATCGTCCTGGCCGGATTCGCGGTCGCCGGTCGATTCGGGCGATTGCCGGTTGTCTGCTGGCTCGCCTTCATGTCCCTGGCTTTCTATGGCTATTGGCGGCCGGCATTCTTGATTCTGTTGGTCGGTTCTATCCTTGTGAACTTTGTCTGTTCCCGGTTGATCTGGAAATTCCAGGCTCGCCCGGGTATTCAGAAGGCTTGCCTGACCGTCGGAGTCAGCCTCAATCTGGGAGCGCTTTTCTATTACAAATACCTCTTTGCGCTGCTTCACTTTCTAGATGGTGTCGGGGTCTTGCATCATTCCTTTGGAAATGTGATCCTGCCGCTCGGCATTTCCTTCTTCACCTTCACCCAGATTGCCTATTTGATCGACCTGGCTCAGGGAGCCGCGGAGCCACAGAGTTTCATCAGCTATGTCTTGTTCGTAACCTTCTTCCCGCACCTGATCGCGGGACCCATCCTGCACCACGGCGAGATCATGCCGCAGTTTGCCAAGGGCCGCGACTTTTCCCTGAAGTGGAACGACGTTGCGCTCGGTTTGAGCTGGTTCATCCTCGGGCTTTGCAAGAAGGTACTGATTGCCGACCGCATTGCCCGTTTTGCCGACTCGACCTTTGCTCACCCCGCGGGATTGCCTCTGCTCAGTGCATGGCTCGGCGTTTTTAACTATGCCCTGCAGCTGTACTTTGATTTTTCCGGTTACTCCGACATGGCTCTGGGATTGGCCCGGATGTTCTCCATCGAATTGCCCTTCAACTTCAATTCACCCTACAAGTCGCAAAGCGTAATTGAGTACTGGCAGCGCTGGCACATGACGCTGAGCCGTTATCTCACCGTCTATCTCTACAATCCCATGTCCTTATCCATCAGCCGGCGAAGGCTCATGAAGGGCAAGTCCACCTCGCGCAAGGCCACCCGGACGCTGGGCGGCTTTTCCGCCATGGTTGCCCTGCCCACGATTGCCACCATGTTTCTGGCGGGGATCTGGCATGGAGCGGGCCTGCAGTTCATCATCTTTGGAGTGCTGCACGGCGTCTACCTCACCATCAATCATGCATGGCGCATCTTCCGACGCGAAGGCACAATCGTCTCCAGGTTCATCGAATGGCGTCCGGTCAGCGTGCTGCTCACCTTCTTTGCCGTGTGCGTCGCCGCTGTCTTTTTCCGTGCCGACTCGACTCATGATGCCCTGCAGTTGCTTGGCGGCATGTTTGGCGCAAACGGCCTCGGATTACCGGCAGCCGTAATCGCGAAGCTGGGAACGGCTCTTCCGGGCGTGCTGCACGTCCCTTTCTGGCTGCGCCGATGCATCTGCTGTCAAGCAAGGCCTTCCTGGTTCTGGCGCTCTTCCCCGTTGTCTGGTTCCTGCCGAATACGCAGGAGATTCTCGGCCAGGTCAAGGGAGAACACCCCGGCATCACTGGATTCGCACAGATAGGTCTCTGGCGCCCGAATCTGGCATGGGCGACCTCTCTCGGAATGGTGATGATTGCCGTCCTTTGGTACATGACAGATACATCTTCATTTCTGTACTTCCAGTTTTAGAAGCCGCCTGTATCCGCGCCGGAAGTGTTATTGTGGCGCGGAATCGCGTCGGCTATAGTTTGATCATTGTTGAAGTGGTATCACGCTTGTTTGACCCATTGGCAGGAGGAAGCATGCAGACCGCAACCATCGACGAGGCGCGACCGAAGGCTTCCATCTTCGATGCCGAAAATCCGGGCTTCCGGGAAGACTTCGATGAGAAACCCTTCGAGTTCACCCATTGCTTCTCGGCCGATCACCCTCTCTTTCAACTCTCGCGCATGCGCAAGCTGATTGAAAATCCCGCCACTCGACCGGGCGTCTATTACGACGCCGGAGATATTCGCATAGAGCAGCGGTGGGACTCAGTACCGGAGAGAAAGCAGACGCTCGAGGAGACCTTCGACAGGGTTGACAATGCCGGCGCCTGGATCCTGATGAAGCGCGTCCAGAATGACCCCGACTACAACGAGCTGCTGGAGCAATGCCTCGACGAGGTGCAGCGGCTGAGCGGCCGGCAGATCGATCAGGACAAAAAGAGTCAGGAAGCCATCATCTTCCTCACCTCTCCGCACCGCGTGACTTCGTATCACATCGATCGCGAATGCAATTTCCTGATGCAGGTGCGCGGCAACAAGACGATCAGCGTCTTCGATCGCAATGACCGCGACGTTCTTTCCGAACCGGAATTGGAAGCATTTTGGTCGAAGGATAACAACGCCGCTGTCTACAAGCCTCAGTACCAGGACCGTGCCTATGTCTTCGAAATGAAGCCGGGCACCGGCGTGCACATCCCGGTAAACTCGCCGCACTGGCTGAAAAACGGCGACAATGTATCGATTTCGCTCAGCATCAGCTATCAATATAAGGACTGGCGGCGTAAGTACGTTTTCCAGGCGAACTACTATCTGCGTAAATTTGGATTGAACCCCACGCCTCCGGGACGGTCCGCTCTGCTCGATAACACGAAGCGGCTCGTGGTTCAGGTAGGGCTGAACGGCAAGAAGCTCGTCCGGCCCACGAAGCGGCCAGGTTAAGACCGGACCGGCGCCATCCTCTTCGTGATATGCGAAGATGTCTGAGCTGCGCAGTCATCATGCCGGCCAACGAGTGACTGCTTCAAGGAATCAAAGGATGAAACGGATGTTGCAACGAACTCTTGCGGTTGCGCGAGATCTCTACACCTACCGCTATTTCAATTCGCAGGAGAAGGCCCCGCGATACCGCGGCGTCTATTCGTCGTTTGCTGCCGCGGAGAGCGCCATACCCAAAGGCCGGCCCGAGGGTTTCAATCTTGAGGCTGTGCCGGATTTCTTCATCGGCAAGCAATTTCTCTTCAACCCGAACGACTACCCGGTCCTGCTGTGGCTGTCGCAAGCGCTTGAACCCGGAAGCAAAGTCTTCGATCTGGGTGGCGGCTTCGGGCAGTGCTATTACAAATATCAGGAGTTTCTGCGCTATCCCGAAGGATTGCAATGGCAGGTCTGCGATGTGAAGCCGTTCATGTCGCGTGGACCGGAGTTCGCGCGGCAACAGAATGTCACGAACCTCACTTTTACGACAGAACGCTCCGCGGCTGACGGCTCTTCGATCTATCTCACGAACGGCGCGCTGCAGTATATTGAGCCCGACCTCCCCGAAATCCTGGCTCAGCTTTCATCCAAGCCGCGTCACGTGCTGGTCAATCGCGTGCCGATGTACGAGGGCGAGCCCTACTACACCGTTCAGTCCTCGAAGCACTCCTACGTTGCTCACAAGGTGGGCAATACCGCGCAATTTGTGCGGTCGATGGAAGCGCTGGGTTATGAAACCGTCGATCGGTGGCAACTGCCGCGAACACTGCATGTCCCGTTTCATCCCGAAAGGTTTGTCCCGAATTTCCGGGGCTTCTACTTTCGTCTGCCGTCCAAATCAGTTCAGTCCCCGTAGTACCTGCGAGAAACTCGGCTCCTTCAACTTGCTTCCTGAAGCCGCCTCTTCATCGGGCTGAAGATCGCCCTTCCCCCGGCGCAAGAAACAGGTTGCTCTCAAAGGCGTACTGGCGAGTATAGAGATCGTAGTAGCGTCCCCGTGCTTCGAGTAGATCCGCATGCGTGCCGCTCTCCTGGATAAGCCCGCCGTCGATCACCAGAATCTGGTTGGCGCGCCGAATCGTCGAGAGGCGGTGGGCAATCACGAATGTCGTGCGCCCTCGCATCAGGTAAGCCAGACCCTCCTGGATGAGGGCCTCCGATTCGGAATCGAGACTGGAAGTCGCTTCGTCCAGGATCAGGATGCGCGGATCGGCCAGAATGGCGCGAGCAATGGAGATTCTCTGGCGCTGGCCGCCGGACAGCTTGACGCCGCGTTCTCCAACGATCGTGTCGTACCCTTCGGGAAAACGAACCGCGAATTCATCGACGCGGGCGATGCGCGCCGCTTCCAGAATCTGTTCCTCGGAGGCGTCAGGCCGCGAGAAGGCCACGTTTTCGCGAATCGTGCCGTCGAAGAGGAACGATTCCTGCAGCACCACGCCGAGGTGGCTGCGGTAGCTCCCCAGTTCTATCGTGGTGAGATCGATCCCGTCGAGAAGAATTTTCCCGCTATTGGGATTGTGAAACGCGGTCACCAGACTGATGATGGTCGACTTGCCTGAGCCGGACGGTCCCACCAGCGCAGTGACTGTTCCCGGCGGCGCCGAGAAGGAAATGCCGCGCAGAACCGGTTTGTCTGCCTGATAGGCAAAATGAACATCGTCGAACGTCACGTCGCCGGCGAGCTCTCCCTTAGGGATCCGGTATGTCCGGCGCGGGTCGTCGTCCTCTTCGGCTTCAGCCAGCAATTCACGCGTGCGGTCCAGGCCCGCGATCGCCTCCGTAAGCTGGGTGCCGACGGACACCACCTGAAAAGCCGGGGCGATAAGATAGGCCAGGAACAGCGCATATTCCCCGTACTGGCCGATGGTGAGTTGTCCCCCGAGAAATTCGCGCGTTCCGATATACATCACCAGCGCGCCGATAACGCCGACAACGACCGTAGACGACACGCTCATGAACGAGATCGCCGTAATGGACCGCATGATGTTGGCAAGCAGGCTCCGCACTCCGGCAGCAAACACGGCCGCCTCGCGGCCCTCGGCCCGGTAGCCCTTCACCACGCGCACCCCGCCAAGCGATTCGGTGAGGCGTCCGGTGACATCGCCGTAGATCTTCGCCCGGTCGCGATAGATCGGGCGGATGGTGGCGAAGACCGTTCGCAGAGCCAGCGTAAATCCAACCATGATCAGAAACGCGATTATGGTCATCTTCGGGCTGATCCGAATCAGCACGATCAACGACATCAGCGCAGTCAGCGAGCCGCCGACGAACTCCATCAGGCCCGTGCCCATCAGGTTCCGCATGCCTTCCACATCGGACATGATGCGCGATACCAGCACTCCGGTACGGTTCGAGTCGTAGAAGGCGATCGGCAGGCGGCCAATATGCGCCTGAATCTGAATGCGCAGGTCGGTGATCAGGGTCCATGCCGCTTTGGAGAGAGACTGCGCGAGCGCAAAGGCCGTGATTGCCTGGATCGCGGTCGCTAACAGTACGGCGCCTACCAGGGGAATGAGATACCGCCCGTGGCGCTGAATCATCACGCCGTCGATCAGGAACTTCGTGGAAAGTGGCAGGACCAGCCCGGCAGCGCGGTTGATGAAAAGGAGGACAAGGCCGAAAAGAAGGAGCCAGCGCCGCGGACGCATCAGCGCCCAGATTTCCGGCAGTCACGTTGCTCAGCTTGGGCCGCTTCTTCGCGGACTCCGCCTCCGGCTTCGCTGCCGGCTTCGGCGGTGCGATCGCCACCGTCTCCGCATGACTGCTGGATTGAGCCGTCATTGGAAATTTACCCGCGCTTCATTGGCTGAACAGGGCGCGTCTCGCCTTGCGCGCACTGGAAGAGAGCGGGGTATCCGCATGGAGAGCAACGTGGCCTCGCATTGCTGTTTCGATCGCAAACAGATATGTCCTTATCTATGAACAAATTGGTAACAGGATGGAGCTGCGGGCGACGTTTTCGGCTCCCGCTCAGTATATCGTCACTTGAAACGCAGTCAGGGGGGCGACGCCGAAGGCCTCCGGAGATCAGCGATGTATCAGCCTCTTCAGGCTTCGTGCCGCGCGATAACCGCCGCTCTTGATGCCATCCAGCATCGCCGAGCTGCCGGGCCTGCGTGGATGAAGTCCTGCCTTGCGCAGCGCGTTGTTGATGCGGTACGCGTCGGCTGCCGTATCCACCACGCGCTTGAAGTTCATGCTCAGGGAAACGGAGACGGATGAACCATTCTCTACCCAGTGAGGAAAGGTCACGGGATTACTCACACCGGTTCCCGGACTCAAATGAAATTGCCACGCTTTGGCTTGAAGGTGCTCGCGATACTGGGGTGACTTCGTATCGTCGCCCGACCAGAATTTTTCAAGTTCGATATCGGTGAGCACTTCGTTGTCGTCCCCGTTGAAGATGTGCACTGTCTTCGAGCCCTGAATCTGGAGAAGGAAATTGGCTTCGCCGTCGATGTGGTACGGGGTGACGCGGCCGGGCGAAGTAATGAGGATCGTCATCACCGGATCGCGGTAGGAGCGCTGCAAGTCGATGCCGCAGAGCCGGTTCAACTCCGTGATGCACGTTTTCAGAAAAGCCGCATACTCCTCGTACTCCTGCACCCGCTTCAGCATGACCAGGGAGTTCGATTCGCCAATGTGTTCGAGAACGTCGAGCAGAGACTTGCCCTCCGGCACGCCGCGCCATTTCTCGCCTGGCGCGGTATTTCCCGACTCAAAATAATAGCCGCCTGACTTGGCCTCGGCACGGGCCGCAAGCTTTGACAGAATGGGCCAGCTGAAAAGATCGGATTCATGAACGGAATGAAAGAAGGGAAACGGCTTGCGATCGAACGCCGTCTGAAAGGTCTCATGCGAAGGCAAGTCGTATGGGAAATAACGGGAACTGATGGCAGCGACGGTCATACGAGATCCTTCATGGGCTGAGATAACCAACAGGCAAAAATGGGGGTGGGAGAACGAAGCTGAATCTGGCCCTTGCTGGACTCTGTGGTCCGCTTTGCTCTTGAGTTGCGGCACATGCCGGCGTCTTTGCTCCGGCAGTTTCGCGATATCTGTACAAGTTTACTTCCAGGACAACAGGCTCCGCCATCCCCTGTTCGTAACGAGCATAGGTAATCTTTTCGGATGTGCCCACTAATTCCTGCCGCGATTACCATTTGGGGATGGTGGCACGCGGCTCCGCCTGCTAACTTCAGCATGTCAATACAAGAAGCTTCTCTGCGACTTACCTAGAGTCAACGGCAGCTTCACTGGAAAGCAAGTAGTTGTTGGGCTGATCTACTGTTTGGTTTTACCTGGTTTCGTTCGTCGTTCATAAACATCTCTATCGACTCTTCGCATCGGCACCCCTTATGGAGTGACATGGGCGAAGCCTTGCCGAAATCGTAACTTTTAACTCCAATCTCTTCCTGCACGTTGCCAGCAGAGTTCTTGGATACGACTTCGGGAATACCGCATACCGCCTCTGCCTCCTCCAGGCAAGCGAACCCCCTCATGCGATGGCACGTCGGATAGTCGACTGACTATTGTTCCTCGAATCAGCTCTTCCGAATAACAAAGACTCGCAAGCATCACGGTGGGGACACCATAGCAATGGGCGCAAATTTAGGAGTTACTTCTGTCTTCGGTCAAGAGGTCGTCAAGTCTAAGCCAGGCATAGCCGGCAGCGGCTTGGTATCCCTCAACAGGCGTTCAGCGAGCCAGTCATCGGTCGCCGCAGTATCGATGATGGTATTGGATGTGGTCGCTGTTATGGTGGCGCTCTTCCTCGCGCTTCATTTCGATCTCGGTCATGCGCGAGGAAATTGGGGCAGCCTGCAGCAGACTCTCGCTGGCGGTCCGGCCGTCCTGTTGGAGCTTGGCTATCTGGTCTGGTTCATCGCGGGGCTTCTGGCACTCAGCTGGCACGACGGGCTCTATGGTCGCCTGCAAACCCAGCCTATGCTTCATGAGCTTCACAGGACAATCCAGACCTGCATCAATGCCGGCCTGTTGTTGTGCGGTGCGATGTACATGACCCACGACACGGCCGTTCCCAGATCGGTCGTCGTTTCCCTGGTTTGCTTCACAACCGCCTTCCTCTGCATTTCCCGCGGGCTTTGGCGCTACTCCTCGCATCGGAATTACGAAAAGGGAGTCGGGACGAAGAACGTCCTCATCCTGGGTGCCGGCCACATTGGCGAGGCGGTGCGCAAGCAGATCTTCAACAACCGCGGCTTGGGGCGTGTCTTCAAGGGATTCGTAGAGCTGCCCGGAGATGTTTCCGCGCACAATGAATCGAACGAGGCGATTGGAACCCTCTTCCAGCTGCGCTCCCTGGTCCGTCAGCATTTTATCGACGAGATCATCATCACCGGGAGCTGCGACACCAGCCAGGTAGTGGAGCTGGTCGAGATGGCCAGGGATCTGGATGTCGAGATTCTCGCTATCCCCGGCTTATATGAAGAGATGGCTCCCGAAGCGCCGATCCTCTACCTCGGGGACTTCCCGGTCGTGACCATTCATCGTCGCGACGACAAGGCTCTCGCCTGTCTGATCAAGCGGGTAGTCGATACGGCACTTTCGCTGCTGCTGTTGCTCTTTCTCGCGCCGCTCTTCCTGGTGATCGCCATTGCCATCAAGCTGACCTCGCCGGGTCCTGCTTTCTATGTCTCCGACCGGATCGGCAAAAAAGGCAGAGTCTTCCGGCTCTGGAAGTTCAGGACGATGAAGGTCGGCGCTGATCGCATGAAGGCGGCTCTGGCCTCCTCCAACGAGCGCGATGGCATTCTGTTCAAAATCAAGAACGACCCCCGGGTCACGCCGCTGGGCCGAATCCTGCGCAAGTTCAGCCTCGACGAACTGCCGCAGCTCTTTAACGTCCTCTGGGGCGACATGAGCCTGGTCGGACCTCGTCCTCCGCTGGCCAATGAAGTAGCGCGCTATGAGTTGAAGCACTATCGCAGGCTTGAAGTTCTGCCCGGCCTTACCGGGCTCTGGCAGGTCCGGGCGAGACACGATCCCTCCTTCGATCAATACGTGGCGCTCGACATCGCCTACGTCGAAAACTGGAACTTCTGGATGGATCTGAAAATCCTAGTCAGAACTGCAGAGGTCGTATTGCGCGGCACCGGTTCATAGTGCAGCAGCCATAACCGAGACCGCAGCGGACTCGGGAGCTGGATCGCTATATCCGCTGAGATGCATTGCGGTAACCCCCAGCTGAACTCCTCCCCTCGATTTACCAATCATGAATGTTGACTCGATCGCTGTTGAGTCACTGGGGCATAAACCTGATGCGTATTTTATTGACTGGCTCAAACGGGCAAGTAGGCACAGAGTTCCGTAAACTTGGCCAGGGCACTGCGGAAATCATTTCAACCGGAAGCCGGGAACTCGACCTGACCCGGGAAGAAGAAATACGGCGATTCGTCCGCGATGCAAAACCGGATGTGATCGTCAATGCCGCGTCTTTCAGCGATGTAGACGCCGCTGAGCGCAACTGGGACGCATGCTTCGCCCTCAATGCGATGGCTCCCGTGGTACTCGCCGAGGAAGCTCACCGGCTGGACGCGCTCCTGATCCATTACTCGACGGATCAGGTCTTCGATGGAAGCAAATCCGAGCCCTACACTGAAAAAGATCGGACTTCGCCTCTGAACGTCTACGGAGCTTCCAAGGCCGCAGGCGAACAAGGGATCGCTTCCAGCTTCGCGCCCGCGCTTATTCTCCGCCTCAGCTGGATTTACAGCGCGCAGGGCGATAATATCCTGCGTTCCATCCTTCGCCTGGCGAAACATAGCAGCGAGTTGCAGGTGGCAAACGACCAGGTCGGAGCGCCAACTTCGGCAAGATCAATAGCGCGCGCCACGGAACGGCTGATTCGCATGTACGCCAACTCGCGGAAGACGCAGTTTCCCACCGGTATCTACCACCTGACCGCGGAGGGAGCAACCACATGGCATGGATTCGCCTCTGCTCTGCTCGACGCCACCTTCCGGCAGCGGAAACCCCTTGTTATTCCTATCTCGACCACCGAACACTCTTCTTTTGCGCGGCGGCCCAAGAACTCTCTCCTCTCCTGCCAGAAGTTCATGACCACATTCGGATTTGAGCTGGCCTCGTGGCAGCAGCAATTGGAAGAAGTCTTGGCTGACCTTCCAGCTGAGACCGGTGCGGCAACCGAACTTATCCACCACGATGAGGCCTGACCGCTGATGACTCACTTCGCATGAAAATCGACAGAAAGAGTACAGGCGAGCGAACCGTCATCCTTCCAGGTGGTGCCATCGGCAAACTCAACCTGCTGTAAGGCAACGCTCTCTCCGGTGTGGTGCATGTCTACCGATGCCGCGTCCAGAGTCCACGTATGGCTGCGAAGTTGGGTCCCGGGAGGGATGTCCCGATGGTAAGTCAGGTCGTCGGAGTAAGGATGTGGATTTCCCTCGGGATCAAGAATCGACAAGTGGAGTAGAATATCGGTAATCGTCTTGTCGGTCCGGTTGGCGAAGGCCAATTTTAGCTGCGGGACGGACACCCCCCCCCGTGTGGTTGTAACGCAGATCGAGCCGATCGAGGCTGATCGGACATTTCGTGGCTGGCTCAGTGGGTGATGCGACACCGCTGCGAGCGAAAGCTAAGTAGCAAATCGATACTGCAAGCAGCGAAAGTGGTACCTTCATTGACGGCTCCCGGGCATATTGCGGGTTATTATAGACTCGTTCCTGGGGGAGTTTTCTGCGGGGAGCACCCTTCAGACAACCCCGTGTTGCGCGAATAGCACAAACATTAGTGGTGTGTTGACACGAATGAATCCTAAACGCGGCGACGAAGCCGGAAGCCTGCTATTCGATGCAGCCCTCGCATGCCCCTTGCCTGAGGTGGGGCGCGCGGACGCCGTGGCGTCCCTGCGCCGCTTGCCGGCTGAGCGCCATCGTCCCCAGGCGGCTGCATCCGCCGAGGCATCGACAGTCTTGGCCCCCGAGACGCGGGCTCTTCTCCAGGACACTGCTGCGGCAATGTCCATCCGCATGGAGGATCTGCTTCTGGGCGGCTTCGCCGGTCTGCTCTCGCGACTTGCCTGGCAGGAAACCATCTCTATCGTTCGCCTCTCGCCGGGCGCTTCCGTGGCCACCTTCTCATGGGAGGAAGGCGTCTCCTTCCGCGCGGCTCTTGGAGCAGTGCGATACGATGACTTTTCCTCGGCTGACTTACCCATTCGTACCGGCGCCAGCTACGTGTTTCTGCACGGCTCCGCTCCCCAGCCTCCACTCGATGGCACTGATCTCCACACCGACCTCCGCCTTACCGTAAAAGAAGACTCTGACCGGCTGGTCCTGACTCTGGCCAGCGCCACCGGCAGATGGGCGCAAGGTACTCTCGAAGACTGGCTACCTTTGCTGCAAGGCGTCCTGCTGGCCGCGGCGAAAGCTCCCGAGACTCCTCTCAAGCTGCTGCCTCTCCTCGACGACGACGCGATTGTCAGCTTTTACCGGACTCTGAATCAGACCGTCTTCGAGTTTGACACGCAAGCCTGTGTGCACGACCTGGTTGCACGGCAGGCCCAACGCAATCCGCAGGCCACCGCCGTGATCTTCGGCGACCGGCGTTTGACCTACCAGGAGCTGGAAGAGCAGAGCACCCGGCGCGCACGCCATCTTGTGGCTATGGGCGCCGGTCCCAATCGCCCGGTGGCGATCTGCATGGAGCGCTCCGAGCAACTCCCGGTCGCGCTGCTCTCCGTGCTCAAGGCGGGATCCTGCTATGTACCGCTTGATCCGCAGCAGCCCCGTCAACGAATCGCCCTCACTCTGGAGGAATGCCAACCCGTTGCCGTGCTCTCGGACTCAGCCATTGCTCCGTCGCTCCAGGACATTTCCGCTCCAGTCCTCTGTATGGACGAAGCCTGGCCGGAGACACAGGCACGCGGACCGGTCGCCGTTCCTGTCTCTCCCGACGACCTGGCCTATATCATCTATACCTCGGGGACGACGGGAAAGCCCAAGGGGGTGCGGATCAGGCACCGCTCCCTGGTGAATTTGTTTGACGGCAGGAGTCATCGGATGCCGGAATTGGGCGCGAACGACCGCTTGCTGGCCGTGGCCACCATCTCCTTTGACATCGCCTCGATGGACATGCTGCTTCCACTTTCTTCCGGCGCCACGCTCGTCGTCGCGGATCGGCATGCGAGTGGAGATCCATTCGCACTGGCGGGCCTGATTGAAGAACACGATGTGACCTTTATGCAGGCGACGCCCTTCACCTGGCGTCTTCTGGCGAACTCTGGCTGGAGCGGCAAGCGCGACTTCAGGATCATCTCCGGCGGAGAGGCTCTCCCGCGCGATCTCGCCAACGATCTGCTGCCTCTTGGCAGCGAGCTTTGGAACTGCTACGGGCCCGACGGAAACGGCGATCTACTCCGGATCCACTCGCGTTGAGGCGGGGGACGGCATTGTGCCCATGGGTGCGCCGATCGCCAATACCACCTTTTATGTGCATGGATGAAGGCGGACGGCCCGTGCCCATCGGGGTGCCCGGGGAACTGTACATCGGCGGAGTGGGCGTCAGTCCCGGGCTATCTGCAGCGGCCCGAATTGACCGCGCAGCGCTTTGTACCGGACACCTTCGCCTCTCAGCCCGGCGCTATGTTCTTCCGGACCGGCGACCTGGTGCGCGTGCTCAGCGACCGCGAGTTCGAGTTCATGGGCCGCCTGGATCACCAGGTAAAGCTGCGCGGATACCGCATCGAGCTTCCTGAAATCGAAGCCGTTCTGCGAACCCACTCCGCGGTTGACAATGCGGCGGTCATCCGGAGGGAAGACGTTCCGGGTGAGCCTCGCCTCGTAGCCTATGTAACCCTTCACGAGCAGAAACCTGCGGGGCAGAGGCCGCTGGCAATCGAACTGAAGGATCATATTGCCCGCTCCCTGCCCGAATACATGCTGCCCGCGAGGATCGTTACTCTCGACGCTTTGCCGCTTACCGCCAGTGGCAAAGTCGACCGGCGCGCCCTGCCGTTGCCCGAGAGCGTACAAGGACAGGCTGGCGACGCACCGCCGCCCTCGGCGAACGTGCCTCCCCAAAACGAATTGGAAGCCCGCATGCTCGAGATATTCCGCGAGGTTCTGGGCCATTCATCCATAGGAGTAACCGACAGTTTCTTCGACTACGGTGGATATTCGCTGCTGACGGCGCGGCTCTTCTCGCGTATCCATCGCGTGCTCGGTCAGAAGCTGCCCATCAGCCTCCTCTTCGATGCGCCTACGGCTCGCGGTCTGGCGCAGATCATCCAGAAGGGTGAAGCGCTGCCCATCGTCGTACCCATCCGGAAGGAGGGCCGCTCCGCTCCGCTCTTTGTGATCCATTCGTACTTGATCTACGCCGCCCTCTGCGAAGCCATCGACGAGGAACGCCCGATCTACGGCGTCCGCGAGTTGGATGACGGTAAGCCGATGGGAACCCTCGAAGAACGCGCCGCCGTGTATGCCAG
The DNA here is from genome assembly GCA_963735555.1 of uncultured Acidobacteriota bacterium. Lineage (GTDB taxonomy): Bacteria > Acidobacteriota > Terriglobia > Terriglobales > Acidobacteriaceae > Silvibacterium. Next base: position 10,752 of record CAVTLP010000003.1, on the reverse strand, counting down.
GGAGATTGCCCGCGCGTACCCTGAGGGGCCGCTCAGCCTCGCCGGATGGTGCCTCGCTGGCTCCCTCACCGTGGAGGTCGCTCGCCAGCTGCGTGAGGATGGACGGGTCGTGGCTCTGGTCGCTCTCTTCGACTCGGAACGGCCGGGATACAAACCCATGCTTACCGACGGCAGCAGCCTGATGAAGGCACGCTTCCTGAGTTTCACCCGCTTCCACTCCGTGCGTATGCGGGATCTCGATTGGCAGGGCAGGTTCCGCTATCTTTCCGCGCATGCGGCGCGCTGGTGGGAGGATGAGCTCGAGTCCTTTTCCATCCAACACACTAAGCAGTTTCGCTGGCTGCAGCGCAATCTGCCCTTTGTTCTTCCGGAAGCCATGCGAGAACGGCTCGCCGGGCTCAGCCTCGAAAACCTGCGGCCACGCGCTCAGCAGTTCTATCCAGGCAAGATCGTGCTCTTCCGTGCTGCCGATGTTGTCCGAATTTCAGGTACCGAACCGTCCCTGGGCTGGAACGTCGTAGCCAAGGACGGCGTGGACGTCGAGTATGCTCCGGGTGACCACGAGTCCATGTTCCGCGATCCCCATCTCACGCACTTTGGAAAGATATTGCGGAGAGTCCTGCGCGAAGGCGAAGCCTCGTGTGGATTTGCCGGCGCGTCGAACTGAATTCTTTTCCCCTGCCGCCTCTCACGACCATTTGTTCGCATCGACCGGGTCAACTTCGCCCGCCTTTTTCGCCGGCATGGGGTCGAGCACAGGTGCACCCGCTTCCAATCGATTGAAATCGCCGCTCCAGTGCCCCTCCAGGCGAAGGAGCTCCGGGTCGGATTTTTCATCCGGAGACTGGATCTCGACATGAACCGCATGCGCGGCGGCCTCCCAGGTGCTCATGCCTCCCATCACCAGCAGCAGCGGCAGGATCATCGCGCTGTTGAGCAGGTTATCGATAGCGGTCATGAGGATGACGGCCACAAAGGCATGGCGCAGATTCAGGTCCTCAATATCCGAGCGCGCAAAAGGAAACCAGACCACGCGGATAATGGGGATCAGTTGCAGTGCCTCCAGCGCGAGCAGTCCGAACAGGCCGTACATCCCAAAGGCCAGCAGCCACAGTCCCGATGGCCGCTGACCGGAATTGCGCCACCAGTCCCACTGGTTCGAACCGAGCAGCGGCTGCTCAAGCGCCAGGTTCACGGTGTGCTCGTCTCGCTCCAGCCGCGCAACCAGAGAACCGCGCCCGATCCTTCTCAGAAAGTTTGCAACCGCCCGAGCCGACGCGTGCTGATGAGCCAGGGATCGCAGCGAGACAACGTTAGCAAGCCGCAGGCCGGCAAAGGATAAGATTCCGAGCACCAGCAGCACAGCGCACACGCGCGGAAAATTGCGGCGGCTGACGAAGACAAACGGCAGCAGTCCGATCAGCAGCAGGATGCTCCCGCCGGACTGGCACATCAGCGTCGTCACGACCAGGATCGCGGCTACCCAGGCGGCAGGCATGCCGAGGATGCGATCCACCGTGTGCCGCAGCCACAGCCAGACGGCAATCAGCGCGGAGGTCGCCATCCATATTCCGAGCTGCGTGCCGTTTTCGAGCAGCCCAATCGGCCGATATCCAAAGTAACGGTGCGCCCGCACCCATTGATAGGGTTGATAGCCATAGAGGTGCGCGTAAAGTTGCGGACCCGTCCAGATCTCTACCAGGCAGATCGGAACATAGAGCAGTCCGGCGATCACGAAGGCCTTGGCCGCCAGGCGAATCGAGGCCGTGTCGGAGAAATAGAGGCGTCCCAGCACATAGGGCACGCCCCAGGCGAGAACCTGGTACACCCCGCCGGCCATTCCCTGCCCGAAGAACTCCGGATTGGCGATCGCCGAGAGGAATGGGACAATGCACCACATGCACATGGGCAGATCCCAGAATGTAAGCCGGAAGCTGCGAAAGATCTGCCGGTCGAAGGTCAGCACCCAGAGCAGCCCGGTAAACCCGGTAACCGTCGCCTTGGTAAGAAAGTATTCCGTGTGCAGGCTGTTGCCCAGGATCCAGTAAGGAAGGGGATTGCCGCTGGAAGCATAGCGAGCCGCAGGCAGAACTGCCCAGCCGCCGACGAAATTCAGCAGGATAGCGACACGAATGGGATAACGCCGAAAGAAGATCAGCGAGACAGGAATCCACGCGAGGTAGGCCAACAAAGGGGGGAGGATCAAAGCGGGCCCTCGGTAAAGCAGAACTTAACACAAGAGATACGTGGCAGACATGAGAACAGTAACAGAATGGTTAATCCCCGGACGCATCGCCGGCGTGGCGGCTTATCTCCTTGCGGCGTCATCGTGTGCAGTGGCGTCGATCCGGGGTCGGCGGGACAAGCGCATATCGCATCTGGCGGTAGTCCTCGGCCTTCTGGAAACAGCGTTACTCTTCGATACCGCTTTCGACTGGAGATGGAAACTCTATCTCCTGCTGCGCGACCAGGCAATGGCCAATCAGTGGTACGACTACAGGCGCGGGCCGCAGATTGGGATGCTGGCGCTCCTCGCAGTGCTGCTTCTGGCCGCAATCGGCTTCGCCCGGCGGAGGTATCGATCGGTGCCGGGCGCGGTACTGGCGATAGTCGGAGCCCTCTTGTCGATCGCCTGCTGGTCGGCTGAAGTGATCTCGCTACACGCGACGGATACCGTGTTGTTCTACCAGGCCGGCCCCCTCAGGATTATCAATTATCTCCGCGCCCTCGCCTGTCTGATGACCGCCATCGGCATATGGAGAGCATCCCGCTAGCTCCGTTCGCGTGAGCCTTCCTCGCTGGATCGCTTCAGAGGACCTCGTCGCATGCGCCCCGGCGTGGCGTATACTGTCCTGCGCTGCACTGCGAATAAATATTCCCGGTGTAAAACGGTTGGTGACCGTCCGCTGCCAGAACAAATTCAGGAGACCAGATGAAACCGCTTTCACGCCGCGATATATTGAAGACCAGCCTGCTGGTTCCGGCCGCCGCCGCTGTCCACGGAATCGGTCCGCTCGGCTCCGCGATCGACGCGGCCGCCGAGGTTCCAGCTCCCCCTCCTGCAAGATCCGCGCGCGAAGCTTCAAGCCAGAATGCCGGCCCCGGCCCTGGCGCGGGACGCGATCGCCTCCTCCTCGATTTCGGCTGGCGCTTCCACTTCGGGAATGCGGACGACCCAACCAAGGACTTCGGATTCGGGAGTGGACGGACCGGCAACTTTCAGAAGACGGGAAATTTCCTTCCTGCGGGCGCGATTGCCTTCGACGACAGCGACTGGCGCAGCGTGGATCTGCCTCATGACTGGGCCATCGAGCTGCCTTTCACAGAACGACCCCGCGCTGTCAGAGCAAGGGATTCTACCCGCTGGGCCGAACCTATCCGGCAACCAGCGTCGGCTGGTATCGCCGTGTCTTCGACCTTCCGGCCGAGGACGCAGGCAAACGCATCACGATCGAGTTCGATGGTTCCTACCGCGAAACGATGGTGGTCTTCAACGGCTTTTACATCGGCACCCATAGCGGTGGATACGATCCCTTCAGTTTCGACGTGACCGACTTCGCGAATTCCCGGGCGGCAGAAACGTTCTGCTGGTTCGCGTGGATGCGACCTCGAGCGATGGCTGGTTTTACGAAGGAGCCGGAATCTACCGGCACGTCTGGCTGGTGAAGACGCATCCCGTGCACGTGAAGAAGTGGGGCACCTTTGTGCGCAGCGCAGGTCCGGCCCGGCGAAGCGACGCTCTCGATCCGCACGGAGGTGAGCAACCAGGGCAAGGCTGCGCAGAATGCGCGCGTCATCTCGACGATTCTCGACCCCTCCGGCAAGGCGGTGGGCAAGACGTCTTCATCGCCGGCAACGATTCCGCGAAGGCGGAGAGCAAACCTACCAGCAGGAGATTGTCGTCAAGCAGCCTCTGCTGTGGTCTCTCGAAGAGAGAAATCTCTACAAGCTGGTGACCGAGGTGGAAGCGGGCGGCGAAGTCGTCGACCGCTACGAGACACCGTTTGGCATTCGCACGATAAAATTCGACGCCGAGAAGGGCTTCTTTCTCAACGGCAAGTCAGTCAAGCTGAAAGGCACCTGCAATCACCAGGACCACGCCGGAATTGGCGCAGCGCTGCCCGACGCCGTGCAGTACTACCGCATCCGCAAGCTTCAGGAGATGGGCTGCAACTCCATCCGCACGTCGCACAATCCTCCCACTCCCGAGCTGCTCGACGCCTGCGACGAGTTGGGAATGCTGGTCTTCGATGAGACGCGCATGATGTCTTCGAATCCGGAGGGTCTGAGCCAGTTCGGCGACCTGGTGCGGCGCGACCGCAATCATCCCAGCGTCTTCATGTGGTCCATGGGCAATGAAGAAGGCCAGGCGAACACGGAGAATCGGGCGTGCACATTCTGACCGCGATGAAAGCAGTCGCGACCGAGCACGACGGTTCGCGGCCAGTTTCGATCGCCCCGACCGGGCGATTGGAACTGGCGGCCTGGTGGTGTGCGACGTGATGGGCTACAACTACATGGATCCGGAGGCGCGAGGCGTATCACAAGGCGCATCCCGACAAGCCGGTCATTGGCACGGAAACCGTGAGCGCCGTCGGCACGCGCGGCATCTACGTCACCGATGCCGCGAAAGGCTATGTCGGCTCCTACGATCCCTACACCACCACCGGCCGCGCCTCGGCCGAAGGCTGGTGGAGCTTCTGCAATTCGCAGTCCGTGGCTGCTCGGGCGGCTTCGTGTGGACCGGCTTCGACTATCGTGGCGAGCCCTCGCCCAATGGCTGGCCCAACATCAGCTCGCAGTACGGAATCATCGATACCTGCGGCTTCCCGAAGGACTACCTTCTTCTACTACCAGTCGTGGTGGACCGCCAAGCCCGTTCTGCATCTCTTTCCGCACTGGAACTGGCCGGGAATGGAAGGCAAGGAGATCGCCGTCTGGGTGTATTCCAACCTGGACAAGGTGGAGCTCTTCTGCAACGGCAAGAGCCTGGGCGCGAAGGACATGAAGAAGGATTCGCACTGGCCTGGAACGTGAAGTACGCTCCCGGCTCCATCGAGGCGCGCGGTTTCAAAGGCGGCAAGGTCGTCATGACGGCGAAGCGCGAAACCACCGGCGCCGCGGCGAAGCTGGTGATGAACGCCGATCGCCAGGAACTCTCCGCCGACGGCGAAGACGTGGCCATGTTCGCCGTCGAAGTTCAGGATGCGCAGGGCCGCGTCGTGCCCATCACCGACAACGAAGTGACCTTCCGGGTTTCCGGACGCGGGAAAGCTGATCGGCACCGGCAATGGCGATCCCACCGATCAGGAACCCGACAAGGGCACATCGCGAAAGGCCTTCTCGGGCTTTTGCATGGCCGTTGTGCAGTCGACGAAGAATGCCGGCAACATCACCGTTGAGGCGACCTCGCCGGGACTCGCAGCCGCGACCGTCACGATTACGGCAAAAGCGAGTAACGCTGCGTCCGCAAGTGGCCGTCTGGGAGCGCGAGGTTCCGATGGGCTCCGGCATCACCGGCCTGTGGAGGCCGGTGCCGTCAGCGGGCGGCGACGCCGGCCTGCTCGCTCTCCTGATGGGCGCTGGCAGCACCGTCTTCACTCTCCGGCAGGATGGAGGCAATCTGACCGGCACCGTGGAAGGCGGCAACGTGAGGATTCTTTGGCGGCAGCGATGTGCCCATTCCGATCGCGGAGGGCAAGGTGGATGGCGATCAGATCTCCTTCAAAGCCGGAAACAGCACGTTTTCCGGAACCCTGAAGGGCGAGCAGATCGAGCTGCGGCGAACCGCAAATCTCGGCTTCCCGATGCCGGAGCCCGCCAAGGAAGAAGCGAATCGCCCGGCCGTTGGACCGCCCCCCGACGGATCGGATCCATCGATCAACCCTTCGTGGCTCCGCCAGCCGAATACCCCGATTCTTCTGCATCGCGTCCAGCACTAAAGACCATCGCGCGGCGGGATTCTGCTTGACGAGTGACGGGCAAGCTGTCACTATTTAGCCGCTTTTGCAGTCAGGCACAAAGACGCAATCAATCCCCAGTTATAGAAACTGCTCGCGCGTCTGGGGCTGTTTGTCTGATTCCGCTCCTCGTCGACTCCGTCCCTCCGACCAGCACATCTCTTCCCGCCCATTCGCTCGTTCAGGGCAACAATCTGTGCTGTGAAGTCGAGCTGTGCTCGCCAAGCCCGCACCCGGGCAACACCCGTGCGCTGCGTCACCGACACGAAAGCATCCGGGGGGTAGGTTAACGAAAAAGGAGCCGTCATGACCCACTCTGATCTGGCTTCCACCCTCCGCCGCACTCTTCCTCGTCAGGCCACCCTTCGCGCCTTCATTCTGCCAACAATGCTGGCAATGAGTGCCTATCTGATCCCTCCGCAGGCATGGGCCGCCGCCCCGACCACCACGACGCTGAGCCGTAACCGTCGGGACCACCCCAGTAACGTCCGTAGGCGTCAGGCAACGTGGTCACTCTAACCGCGACCGTGGTCTCTGGAACCACGCCGGTACATCCCGGCCAGGTAAAGTTCTGCGTTGCAACAGCGGCCCATTGCGAAGACTCAGCCTTGCTCGCAACAGCGCAGTTGACCACTGCCGGGACAGCTAAATTCACATTCAGGCCGGGCGTTGGAAGCCACAGCTATCAGGCCGTCTTCGTCGGCACCAACAGCTACGCAAAGAGCATATCGACGGCGGCCAATCTGGCCGTGACACAGATCGCTCTGTATCCGACGGCAACCAGCATCGCATCGTCAGGGGTGCCCGGGAACTACACGCTCACCGCAACCGTTGTGGGCATGGGCAGCCACCTTGTTTCTCCGGCAGGCAGCGTTTCCTTCCTGGATACGACGAACGCCAACGCATCACTGGGCACGGCGACCCTGGGAGCGGGTACACCGGGGGAGTTCTTCACATTGGGGTCCACACCCGCTGTCGGCGGTGGGCCTGTCGCTATAGCGGTGGGCGACTTCAAAGGAGTCGGCGTCACGGATCTAGCCGTTGCCAACTCCAGTGCTAATACCGTATCCGTTTTAATTGGACGGGAAAATGGTACGTTTGTCCTCGCGAATTCTCCCGCCGTCGGCAACGAGCCCAACTCCGTCGTAGAGGGTGACTTCAACGGGGACGGCATCCTGGATCTGGCCACCACCAACGGTAGAGACAATACCGTAACCGTATTACTGGGCAACGGAGACGGGACGTTCACCACGAAATCCTCGCCCGCCGTCGGCGCCTCTCCTCGCTCCGCCGCAGTCGGCGACTTCAACGGAGATGGGATTCCGGACCTCGCCGTGGCCAATGCTGGCGACAACACCGTATCGGTGCTGCTGGGTAACGGAGACGGAACATTTACCAGCAAGTCCACGCCCGCCGCAGGCAGCGGGCCATGGTCCGTCGCAGTGGCCGATTTCAATGGCGATGCTATCCCGGATCTGGCGGTAGCGAATTCGGGCGACAATACCGTGACCGTGCTGCTTGGCAACGGCGATGGGACATTCACGACCAAATCCACGCCTGGTGTCGGCCGCGAACCATATTCCGTCGTGGCGGGAGACTTCAACGGCGATGGTATGCCGGACCTGGCCGTGGCCAATTTCGCAGACGGTACCGTAACGGTTCTTCTGGGCAACGGGGACGGGACATTCTCCACCGCGTCGACTTCCAGTGTCGGCACATCGCCTGCATCGATCGCGGTTGGCGATTTCAACGGAGACGGCATCACGGACCTGGCGGTGGCCAACTATCGGAGACGGTACGGTGACCCTTCTGCTGGGCAACGGGGAGGGGATGTTCATCGCCCTGCCCGCGCTCAGTGTTGGCAACCAGCCCGTGGGCAGTGGCGGTGGCCGACTTCAACGGCGACGGCACCCTGGACCTGGCGACAGCTAACTCGGGCGACGATACCGTTACTGCGCTGCTGAACCAGTTCACCGAGACGGCAACGGCAACCCTCAGCAATGCCTCTGTGTCAGGCGTCGAGACGCATCTGGTCGAAGCCAGCTACCCCAAAAATGCTCACTACAGCGCCAGCACTTCCGGGACCGTGCCTCTGCTCGCAACGCAAGTCGCGACTACGCTGACCCTCGCCTCCAGCTCCAATCCCACCTACACTGGCCTTCAGATCACGCTGACCGCAACCCTCAGCCCTTCCTCGCTGGGCACCTTTGCCACCGATGGTGAGACGATCACCTTTTACAACGGCGCAACCAGCATTGGCACGGGCACGCTTTCCGCCGGTGTGGCCACGCTCAAAATCGCATCCTTGCCGGTCGGACCCGACACCTTGACCGCCGTCTATGCGAGTGATGGCAATTTCGCCGCCACCACCAGTAACTCCCTTACTCAAACGGTAAATCCGACTCCCGGGTTCGTCGTGACCGTCACCACGGACACCACCTCAGGTGTCGCATCGAACTGCACCGGCTGCGGGCTCCTCGAATTGCAGCCTGCGCGACGCACTGGCCGCAGCAACCGCAGCCGGTACTGGAAACATCACCTTCGATCCCACCGTCTTCGCCAGTGCTCAGACAATTTCGCTGGGCAACTCGGGAGGACTGCCTGTTCCGTCACGCACAACTATCACCGGTCCAACCACGGGCAGCGGCGCAACCCTGACGAATCTGGTCACCGTGAGCGGCGGCGCACCGGTCTTCACGTCAACCCCGGTGCCGCAGCCCTCTCCGGGCTCACGATCACCGGGGGAGCGGCGTACGAAGGTGCCGGCATCCTCAATAGCGGTGCTCTGATAGTGTCGAACAGCACGATATCGGGCAACAGTGCGAACGGCAACGTGCCCCACAGCGCCAGTGGCGGAGGCATCGAGAATCTAGGCACTTGATGACGCTGATCAACAGCACCGTCGCGGGGAATAGTGTGATGGCCGCTCTCCTACTATGATAGCCCCCTCGCTTCGGGCGGTGGTATCGACAACCAGGGGACGTTGACGATAACCAACAGCTCTGTCGTGGGGAACAGTGCTTTGGGCTTCGTATTAGAAGGTGCTGTAAGCGTATTTGCAGCCGGCGGCGGCATCAACAACTTTGGGACGCTGACGATGACCAATAGCGTCGTCGCCGGAAACAGCGCGAACTTGAGCCGGAGTGCCGATCCCCCGTCCTACGCCGGGGCCGGCGGCGGTGGCATTTCCAACTACTACGGCACGATGACGCTGACCAACAGCATCGCCTCTGGAAACACCACGAACGGATCGGAGGACGATTGCGATGGCTCAGGCTGCCCAACTAGTGGGCAGAATGGAAATGCTATCGGTCCAAACGTTCTGCTTTCTCCGTTTGGTAATTACGGCGGCCCCACTCAGACGGCCCTACCGCTGCCGGGAAGTCCGGCGATTTGCGGCGGTGTCATCGCGGACATCCCCACAGGCGTAACCACCGATCAGCGTGGCCTCCCACGCACCACGACATATAACGGAACCCCCTGCGTTGACTCCGGACCCGTCCAGACACATTACTCTCTTACCTTCAGTACGGAGCCTCCATCTACCATTCCAGCGGACGCCAATTTCACCGCGGCGCTGCAACTCCGCGAGAGCGGCAGCCCGCTTCCCGGTCAGCGGCATCGGCATACCAATTGCGCTGGCTCCAGCAGGTAATGGCACTCTCAACAGCAGCAGCCTCAGCACCAACTCCGCCGGAATCGCTTCGAGCAGCCAGCTTCGAGCCGGCACTCCCGGCACGAACGATAAGCTGGTGGCGACGCTGCCTCTGACGGCATCCGGGGTCACACCTGCGGCTAATACCAGTGCGGCGAGTACTGCATTCGATGTCACAAAATCCCAAGGTGTTCACGTAACAGTCGGGGTGTCACCCACGGGCCCTGTCTTTTCGGTGGATGGGGTTTCCTACAACTCGCCTGTGACTCTGACGTGGCCCATCGGCTCGCAACACACGCTGTCAGCGGCCTCTCCGCAATATATATCGAGCGTGCAATACTCGTTCGCAGCCTGGAGCGATGGCGGAGCCATCACTCACACGGTGACAGCATCCATTACCAGCTCTAACTACACGGTAGCGTTTAATACCGCGTATCTGCTCACCATCTCGGCGAACCCTGCCCAGGGGGAACTGTTTCTCCCGCATCTGGCACGTATTATCCATCGGGCACCTTCGTAAATCTGACGGCAACCGCAAATCCCGGTTATACGTTTGTGAGTTGGACGGGCAATGTGGCTTCAACGTCGAGCCCGATCACAACGGTCCAGATGACTGCCCAGGAAGCCGTGACGGCGAAGTTCACCGCAGTGCCAATTTACGCGGTCAACACCAACCTCGACGACAGCGTCGGGACCGCGGCCAATTGCAGCAGCGGCAGCAGTTCGCCATGCAGCCTGCGTGATGCGCTCGCCGCCGCTGCGGCAGCGACTTCGGGCGCAGATGTCACTTTCGATGCAGCCCTTTTTGGTGCCAGCGAGCCCGCCTCGGCAAGAACAATTATGTTGGGAAGTGCCGGGACGTTGAACGTTCCCGACAACACGCGAATCCTTGGTCCGACGACAGTCAGCGGCGCGACGCGGATGCAACTGGTCACCATCAACGGTACGAACCTCAGTTACTCCCCCATTCTTTCAACAGGAAACAATACGGTTCTGTCGGGTCTGGCAATCGCGGACGGTCCCGCCGGTGGCATCGTCAATCGCAGCACGCTGATGGTGATCGATTGTACGATTTCAGGGGAATGCCGACGGCGGCATTTACAATACCGACGTGCTGACTGTGATTGGCACCACAAT
>CAVTLP010000002.1:0-80967 GCA_963735555.1 uncultured Acidobacteriota bacterium | reverse complement strand
TCCCAGGCCAGCAGCACACCTTCGTCGCAGCCGCTGCCCTTGTCCGCTGTTGCCATCATCGGCATGACCGGGCGCTTTCCCGGCGCCAATAGCGTTGAGGAGTTCTGGAACAATCTCGCCTCCGGCGTCGAATCGATCACTTTTTTCGATCGCGAACAGCTGGACACCCATGAGCGCGAGACGGCCAGTCGCGCTGAGAACTACGTCGCAGCACGTCCCATCCTGAACGACACCGACAAGTTCGACGCTGCCTTCTTCGGCATCTATCCGCAAGAAGCCGCGCACATGGACCCGCAACACCGCGTCTTCCTCGAATGCGCCTGGGAGGTTCTCGAGCGCGCCGGGTACGATCCCGCCCACACGACGCAATCGGTAGGCGTCTTCGCCGGCTGCAGCATGAACACCTACTTCATGCGTAATCTCGCTACCGGCCGCGAGTTCCTGGAGGACTTCACCGGCAGCTACCAGGTCGGCAACTACGTCACCATGCTGGGCAATGACAAGGACTTCCTGCCCACCCGCATCTCCTACAAACTCAACCTGCGCGGACCCAGCATGACCGTGCAGTCGGCATGCTCGACATCGCTGGTCGCGGTCGCTCAGGCCTGCCAGAGCCTGCTCACCGGAGGCTGCGACATGGCTCTCGCGGGAGCTGTCTCGATCACCTTCCCCGAGCATCGCGGCTACATCCCGCAGGAAGGCGGTCTGGCCTCGCTCGACGGCCACTGCCGTCCCTTCGACCATCGCGCCAGCGGCACAGTTTTCGGGTCTGGATCGGCCATCGTCCTGCTCAAACGCCTCGAAGATGCCGTCGCCGATGGCGACCAGGTCCTCGCCGTCATTCGCGGCTTCGCCCTCAACAACGACGGCTCCGTAAAGGTCGGATACACAGCGCCCAGCGTCGAAGGTCAGGCACAGGTGATCCAGCGCGCGCAGAAAATGGCCGGCGTTCCCGCCGAGTCCATCACCTATCTTGAGGCGCACGGCACCGGCACTCCGCTCGGCGACCCGATCGAAATAGCGGGCCTGAACAAGGCCTTCCGCGCATCGACCTCCGAAACGGGCTTTTGCGCGCTCGGCACAGCCAAGGCTAACGTCGGCCATCTCGACGTAGCTGCGGGCGGCGTCGGCCTCATCAAGACGGTTCTTCAGATTGAAAACCGCGCCATCCCCGGCCTGCTCCACTTCGAACAGCCCAACCCGCACCTCGAGCTGGCTAACAGCCCGTTCTATTTCAACCGCGAGCTCCAGTCCTGGCAGACCAACGGAGTTCCGTTGCGCGCCGGTGTAAGCGCCTTTGGAGTCGGCGGAACAAATGCTCACATCGTCGTCGAAGAGCCACCCCAACTTCGGCCGTCCGATAGCGGACGCGATCATCAGTTGTTGGTCTGGTCCGCGAAAACCACGGCGGCCCTGGGCAATCTAACGCAGTCGCTTGCTCGGCACTTTTCCCGAACGCCTGATCGCAACTTCGCGGATGCCGCCTGGACCCTCCAGACCGGCCGCAGCCGCCACCATTTCCGCCGCGCTCTGGTCGCCGCGTCTGCTCATGAAGCAGCCGAGGCGCTCAGCTCTGGCGACTCCCCCGCCATTTTTCGGCAGGACACCCCCTTCGAGAATCCCGGCGTCGTATTCTGCTTCCCGGGCCAGGGCGTGCAGTCGCTTGGCATGGGGCGCAAGCTCTATGAATCCGAACCGGTCTTCCGCGATGCGCTCGATCGCTGCAGCGAGATTCTTGCTCCAGCCCTGGGCGCAAGCCTGCTCGACGTCATCTATCCGGCTGACTCCTCGGCAGAAGCGCAAACTCGGCTCAACCAGACGCTCTATGCTCAGCCGGCGATCTTCGCCTTTGAATACGCGCTCGCTCAGCTTTGGCTTTCGTGGGGCATCCGGCCTGTCGGCCATGGTGGGGCACAGCGTTGGCGAATACGTGGCAGCGTGCCTCGCCGGAGTGTTCTCGCTCGACGACGCCCTGCGGCTGATCGCGGCCCGCTGCCGCCTCATGCAGGACCTTCCTCGCGGATCGATGCTGGCCATCCGTAAGGACGAGGCCACCGTCATCGGCTTTGATGCCCGAAGATCTCGACCTCGCCGCGGTCAACAGCCCGCAACTTTGCGTGGTCTCCGGCGAGGATGCCGCGATCGATCGCTTCATGCGCGGCTCGATGCGGAGAAGATCGTGCACCGCAAGCTCGCCACCTCGCATGCCTTCCACAGCAGCATGGTCGAGCCGGCGCTGGCGCCGTTTGCCGAGGTCGTTCGCACCATCAGCCTTCGCCGAGCCGTCGATTCCCTACGTCTCGACGCTGACGGGCAGCTGGATCGACCGCTGGCCGAAGTCGCGAAGCCCGAGTACTGGACCCGGCAGCTCCGTCACACCGTCCGCTTCGCCGACGCAGTGCGCGAGACTACTCCAGACGCCCGAGCGCATCATGCTCGAAGTCGGGCCCGCGGAGACGCTGGTCCCGCTCATCCGGCAGACGGCGAAGGCCGGCGCGGGTGCTCCGGCTTCGCTCTCGTCGCTGGGTTCCGCACGCGCGACCGACCCGAAGACAGCGCGGTGCTCTGCGCGCTCGGCCGTCTCTGGACGCTGGGCGCCAATCCCGACTGGACGGCTTTCCACGCAGGCTACCGCCGCAAGACGGGTCGCTGCTGCCCACCTATCCGTTCGAACGCCACGGCATTGGGTTGACGCGCCTGCCGCATCCTAGCCGGCGCAGCAACACCTGCCGCTGCCGCGACACCAGCAAACTGCTGCAATACCAATCAGGCATCTGTGCCGACTGCTGAGGTTTCGATCATGGCTACACCTGCTTCTGCCGTACCAAACGACACTATGCTGCAATGAACTCAAAGCACTCATCACCGATCTCTCCGGCACCGATCTTGCCGACGCCGAGTCGGACGCCTCGTTCCTCGAACTGGGCTTCGACTCGCTCTTCCTCACCCAGCTGACGCAGGGTATTCAGAGTAAGTTCCGCCTCAAGCTCACCTTCCGGCAGATCATGGAAAGCTATCCCACACTCGGCACGCTGGCTACGCATCTCGATGCCACGGTGGCGCCCGAGCTGCGCAGTGCTGCCTGCGGTTGCAGCCACGCCGGCGCCGGTCGCGCCCGCTGCAAGCTACGCCAAGCCATTCCCGCGGCACCAGCTCCAACCTTAGCGGCTCCTTCGCGTTCCGGGGACGCCGCCGCCACCCGCTGGATCGTATGAAGCGCTCTTCGCCAGCCAGGTGCAGGCACTGACTGGCCTCTTTCAGCAGCAGATGGCGCTGCTGCAGGGTCATGCCGTCCGCTTCTGTATCTGTTCAGTTACAATTTCCGCAGTCGCTCCCGACATCTGTCGCAGCGGCAGTTACGATTATCCGTTCCGCCGCATCTGCACCGGCGCGCTCCCGTGCCCGGCTCCGCCGTCGGGCAACAGCCATCCGAAGCCGGCCTTCACTCCCTTCAAGCCTGTACAGCGCGGCGAGTCCGCAAGCCTGAGTCCGGTGCAGGAGACTTATCTCAAGAATCTGATCGAGAGCTATACCTCGCGCACCTCGAGCTCCAAGAAGTTTACCCAGGAGCATCGCGGCGTCTTCGCCGATGGCCGTGTCGTCTCCGGCTTCAATGCGCAAACCAAGGAGCTCGTCTATCCGCTGGTCGTCGATCACGGCGTCGGGCGCGTATCTCTGGGACAAGGACGGCAATCGCTACATCGACATCCTCAACGGCTACGGAGCCATCCTTTACGGCCACTCGCCGGACTTCGTCGTTGAGGCTGTGCGCAAGCAGCTCGATCTGGGTTTCGCGATCGGGCCGCAGACGGAGTTGTCGGGCGTCTGCGCTGAGCTCATCAGCGAGCTGACCGGCATGCAGCGCGTGACCTTCTGCAACACGGGCTCCGAGGCCGTGATGGGCGCGATGCGCCTCGCGCGCACCGTCACCGGCCGGAACCTGGTGGTGCTCTTTACCGGCGACTACCACGGCAGCTTCGACGAAGTCCTGGTCGAAGTCGGTCGGCAAACAGCGCTCGATGCCGGTCGCACCCGGCATTCCGCGCGAAAGCGTCGCGAACATCCTCGTGCTCGACTACGGCACGCCGGAGAGCCTCGAGATCATCCGCCAGCGCGCCGACGAAATCGCCGCAGTGCTGGTCGAGCCGGTGCAGAGCCGCCATCCCGAGCTTCGCCCCGTCGAGTTTCTGCGCGAGGTGCGCACGATCACCGAACAGAGCGGCTCCTGCCTCATCTTCGACGAAGTGGTCACCGGCTTCCGCACCCACTCCGGCGGCATGCAGGCGCTTTACGACATCCGCGCCGACCTCGCGACCTACGGAAAGGTCGTTGCCGGCGGCCT
Source organism: uncultured Acidobacteriota bacterium (assembly GCA_963735555.1). Lineage (GTDB taxonomy): Bacteria > Acidobacteriota > Terriglobia > Terriglobales > Acidobacteriaceae > Silvibacterium. Next base: position 76,625 of record CAVTLP010000002.1, on the reverse strand, counting down.
CCCAGTCGGTGTCCTGGCCGGAAGCCCAGCTTACATGGACGCCCTCGACGGCGGAGCGTGGCAGTATGGCGACGACTCCTTCCCGCAGGTCGGCGTTACCTTCTACGCCGGAACCTTCATGCGCCATCCGCTGGCCCTGGCAGCGGTTCGCGCCAGCCTTGAACACATCAAGAGCTCCGGCCCTGCGCTGCAGACCGATCTCACGGCAAAGACTGCGTCGCTGGTCGCCGATCTGAATGCGATGTTCCGCGACTTCTCTTACCACTCAGTCGATCGAAACCTTCTCGTCGTGGTTCTACATGAGCGCCGCCGCCGAACCGAAGCTGGCGCGCCTCCTCTACTATCACCTCCGCGAGCAGGGTATCCACATTCAGGAGGGCTTCCCCTGCTTCCTCACGACCGCGCACACCGATGCCGATCTCAACTTCGTGCGCGAAGCCTTCCGCACCAGCCTGCGCCAGATGCAGGCCGGCCAGGCCATCGGCCACGCAGACGCGGCAGGGTCCGCAGCTGCACCCGCATTGCCTCTTGCCCCGGAGAAAGCCGAACCCGTAGCCGCGCCCGTGTCTCACAGCCGCTTGTTCCCGTAGACCGCGACATCGCCATCACCGAGCCGCAGCGCGAAATCCTCTTCGGAACGCAGCTCGGCGACGAAGCCAACTGCGCCTTCAACGAATCGACCTCTCTCCGTCTGAGCGGCTCGCTCGACGAAGCCGCGCTTGTCCGCAGCCTGGAACAGCTGGTCGCGCGGCATGAGGCGCTTCGCTCCACCGTCCTCGAAAACGGAGACACCGTACACATCGCGGCTCGACATTCCACTGCCGCTGGAACGCGACGATCTGAGCGCACTCTCGATTGAAGCCCGCGACGAACAGCTCGAACGAGCCTGATCGCACAGCAGGCATCTACGCCTTTCGATCTTTACCGTGGCCCGCTCTTCCGCGTGCGTCTCGTCCGCCTTGCGCCCTCGGAACATGTGCTCATCTTCAGCGCGCACCACATCATCTTCGACGGATGGTCCACGAACGTCCTCTACTCCGAACTCGGCGAACTCTACAACGCAGCCGTGTCCGGGAAAGTCGTCTCATTGCCCGCGCCTCTCACCTTCAGCCAGTACGCGAACGAACAAAACGCGCGCCATGGGTCGCAGGAAAACTCTGAGGTCGAAGCCTATTGGCTGAATGAATTCAAGACCACGCCCTCGGCTCTGCAACTGCCCACCGACCGGCCGCGTCCCGCCATGCGCAGCAATGAAGGCGCAACCAAGCGATTCATCTTTCCAGGGGAATTCCTCAAGGCCGTCAAGAAGGCAGGCGCAAAGCAGGGCAGCACGCTCTTCGCCACGCTGCTTGCCGGCTTCTCTCAGCTCATTCACCGCCTCTCGCAGCAGGATGATGTGGTCATCGGCATCCCCATGGCCGGCCAGTCCATTCTCGATAATGGCGGAACGCTGGTGGGCCACTGCGTCAACTTCCTTCCCATTCGCAGCAGCTTTCAGGCCGATCAGCCGCTGTCGCAGTTCTTCAAGCAGGCTCGTAAGAAGCTGCTCGACGCGCAGGATCATCAGGACTACACCTACGGAACGCTGCTGCGTAAACTCAAGATTCAGCGCGAGTCTTCGCGGCTGCCGCTGGTCGAAGTGCAGTTCAATGTCGAGCAGGTTGGCTCCGGCCTCAAGTTCGACGGCCTTTCCGTCGACCTCAGCGGCAACCCCAAGACCCATGTCAACATGGATCTCTTCTTCAACTTCGTCGATCGCGGTAACGAGCTCTGGCTCGACTGCGACTACAACACCGGCCTCTTCGACGAATCGACCATTGAGCGCTGGTGCGGCCACCTCGAGGCCATCCTTCAGGCCTTTGTAGAGAACGCAGAGCAGCCCGCCGGGCAGGTCTCGATCCTCACGCCGGCGCAGAAACAGCAACTGCTCATCGACTGGAACCAGACCGCGACCGTATATCCACGCGCAAGTTCGATCCAGCGCGTCTTCGAGGAGCAGGCCGGGCGCACTCCCGACGCCGTCGCCGTCACCTTCGGCGATCAATCGCTCACCTATACCGAGCTGAACGAGAAAGCCAATCAGCTGGCGCATTTCCTTGAGAGCTCCGGTGTAAAGCCCGGAGCGCGCGTGGCCCTCTGTCTCGAGCGATCGCTCGAAGCCGTTGTCGGGCTGCTCGGGATCCTTAAAACCGGCGCCGCTTATGTGCCCGTCGATCCTACTTACCCGGCATCAAGGCTCAGCTTCCTCATCCATGATTCGCAAGGCGCAGGCGCTGCTCACGCAACGTTCCATCGCCGGAACCTTGCCCCAGCAGCTCGCGACCAACGTCATCACTCTCGACGCCGACTGGCCGGCCATCGCGATCGAATCGGGAGAAAATCTCGCTCCCGCGCCGGGGCCCGACGACCTGGCTTACGTGATGTACACCTCCGGCTCGACAGGCAATCCCAAAGGCGTGCTTGTTCCGCATCGCGCCGTTCTGCGCCTGGTGAAGAACAATTCCTTCGCCAGCTTCTCCGCCGACGAAACCTTCCTGCAGCTCGCCCCTCTGTCCTTCGACGCCGCCACCTTCGAGATCTGGGGCGCGCTACTCAACGGGGGCCGCCTTGTTCTCGCCCCTGCCGGGCGCGTCACGCCCGAAGATATCGGCGCGCTGATCCAGCAGCACAAAATCACCACTCTCTGGCTCACCGCGGCGCTCTTCCATCTGATCGCGACCACGCATCTTGAAACTCTCCGTCCGCTTCGTCAACTGCTTGCCGGCGGTGATGTTCTTTCTGTCACGCATGTGCGTCGCGTTCTCGAAGAGCTGCCTCACCTTCGCCTGATCAACGGCTACGGGCCCACCGAGAACACTACTTTTACCTGCTGCCACACCATCACTGCTCGACAGCCTGGCATCGGGAACGGTGCCAATCGGCCGCCCCATCGCTAACACGCGTATCTATATCGTCGACGCCGCCATGCAACCCGTGCCCGTGGGCGTCAGCGGAGAACTCTTCGCCGCCGGCGATGGAGTCGCGCTCGGCTATCTGAACGCCCCCGAGCTCACCGCCGAAAAATTCATCAGCCACGACCTTCGCCCCAGGCCTTACAGAGCGCCTTTACCGCACCGGCGACCTCGCGCGCTATCGCGCTGACGGTACGGTTGAATTCCTTGGCCGCGCCGACACGCAAGTCAAGGTACGCGGCTATCGCATTGAACTTGCAGAAATCGAATACGCACTCGAGCGTTCGCCGCTGGTCCGCTCCGCCGTCGCCTGCGTGCGCACCGACTGGGTCACCGAACATGACGCGCCTGGAGACAAGCGGCTGGCCGCGTACATCATCCCATCCCAGCCGGACGATGCAGCAAGCCTGATAGCAGAACTTCGCGCTTATCTCAAAACCCAGCTGCCCGATTACATGCAGCCCGCGGCCATCATGGCCGTAGACAGCTTTCCGCGCACCGTCAACGGAAAAGTGGACCGTCGCGCCCTTCCCACGCCGCAGCCCGAGCAGCTCATGCACGAGCGCTCGATCGTCTATCCGCGCAACCCGCAGGAAGAAACACTTGCCCTGATATGGGCTAATGTTTTAAACCTTAAAGAAGTTAGCGTCGAAGATAGTATCTTTGAGTTAGGCGGCGATTCGCTGATGATATTCCGAATCAACACGCTCGCCAATCAGGCCGGAATGAAAATGACGGCCCGTCATATCTTTCAGTACAAAACCATCTCGGCGATCTGCGCACAGGTTCGTGAGAACCGTGACGACCAGTCCGCCGAACCGGTAAGTGGAGCGATCAAGGCAGTGCCTCGCTCGTTGCACCGCAGACCGCGCACGGTGTTGCAATAACACGAATGATTGATTGCAGTAGCTTGCAGTAACCCCGAATATATCTGCTAGCACCATCTTTTTGCCTTGGTTCGCCTTGATTCCGTTAGTACGAAACTTAACATGAACATTGAAGACCTGCCCGTTCTCGAAGCTCCGGCGTCCGAAGATCCATCGGCGGACGGGATCTATGTCTTCCCCGCAGGCCTGGAGCAGAGCCGTTACTGGCTCCTCGATCAACTGGCCGGTGCCTCGACCGCCTCGAACATGGCCGTCGCCTTTCGCCTTGAGGGCCCCATCGAGGATGCTCTGGCGGAGCACTGTGTCCGGGAGCTCGTGCTGCGTCACGAGGCGCTGCGCACCACCTTCCGCATGATTGACGAGGCTCTCTCCCAGATCATCGCTGAGGAGCCGGTCTACAGCTTCGCCGTTTCCGATCTTCGTGGCCTGCCCGAGGCCGCACGCCTCGAAAAGGCAGAGGCACTGATCCGTGAGCATAGCCGGATTCACATCGATCTCGCTTCCGGACCGGCTTTCTTCGTCCGCCTCATTCATATTACGGACAGCGATCACTACCTCGCCTTCACCGTTCATCACATCGCCTGCGACGGATGGTCGAACGGCATCCTGGTGCGGGACTTCGCGGCGTTTTACGAGGCTGCAGCACAGAAGCGCGAGCCGGCGTTGCCCGAGCTGCCATTTCAATTTGCTGACTTCACCGTCTGGCAACAATCGTGGCTAGAGAGTGAAGCAGCCCAGGCCGCTCTCGCCTATTGGAAAGAGCACATCCAGCGCGATCTGCCGGCCATCGATCTGCCGACCGACTTTCCCCGCTCCGCGCAGAAGAGTTTTCCCGGCGATATCGAAGGGCAGCTCCTGTCGTCGGCCCTGACCGCTCGCCTCAAGGCGTACTGCCGGCAGCATGACGCCACCATGCATCAACTCCTGCTGGCTGCCTTTGAAGCGCTCATCTCCCGTTATGCCGGGCAGACGGAATTTTTGCTGGGATCGACGATCGCCAACCGTACGCAGCCGGGGATGGAAAATGTCATCGGCCGTTTTGCACATCCCCAGGTTATCCTTGCCGACGTTCGCGGCAATCCCAGCTACCGTGAGTTGCTGGGCCGGGTTACCGACTGGAGCGCAAAATCCTACGCGCACCAGGATCTCCCCTTCTCGCGCCTCACCGAGGAATTTCAACTTGACCAGGCGGGCGCAACATCGCAGTTTCTGCAGGTCTACTTCGTTTACCAGAAGGCCTTCATGCAGCCGCAGACTGCCGGAAGCCTGCGAATCCATCCGCGCCCATCGGTAAGCGGAGGCGTCAACTTCGACATGCTGGTCAGCATCGTCGAGCGCGCCGAAGGTCCGCGCCTGCAGATCGAGTACAACACCGTTCTCTTCCGGCGCGAACGCGTACGCCGCCTCATCGATCTGTACATCCGTGTGCTCGAGGCAGTCATGGACGACGATATGCTCGCCGTCTCCGACCTTCCTCTGCTCTCTCCACAGGAGCAGTCGACCCTGACCCTCGCTGGCACCGGCCCCGCCTTGAGTCCTGTTCCAAGTCCCGTTTTGAGCGAGGAATCTGAAACTCAGCCCGCACCGGCCTCGCTTGCACAATGCTTCGACCTGCAGGCGGAAGCGCGCGCCAATTCCGTCGCGGTTGTCAGCGGAGAATCGCGCATCAGCTGGAGTGAGTTGCAGAGCCGAAGCCTCCGCTTTGCGCGTGCGCTGGAAAATCTGGGCCTGCGCCCCGGGCAAACGGTCGCAGTGAGCATCGAGCCCAGCGCGAATGCAGCCGCTGCGGCCATAGCGGCGTTGCGTCTGGGCGCGGTTGTCCTGCCCGTGCCTGCCAGCGTCAGTTCGGCGGAATGGCAGACAATCCGGGCTGAATTCCAGCCATCCTTGTCGCTGGCTGCGCGGAGTTTCGCGGAGAAGTTCTCTTCTGTAACGGCGTTTGAGCAATTGGATGTGGAATCCTCCACGCCCGACAATCGGGTGCATCCCTCTGCCGCGGACACTGCATGGCTGGGTGCGAGAATAAGTGCCGATGGCAGCTACAAAAGCATTCCCGTATCCCATGCCGCCTCCATCAGAAGCTTGCGGAGCGCAGCTCAGGCTCTCGGCCTTAGTGCGGGCGACGCCGTGCTCGTCTTTCCCGCGACCGCTTTTTCGCCACTCGCGTTGACCGATACCTGGACCGATCTCCTGCTGCCGCTGCTATCCGGCGCAACCATCGTCTATTCCAGAGACTCCAGCCCCGAAGAGTTGCAAGCCACGCTGGATCGCGAGCAGATTTCGTTCGCTCTCGGTGCCCCCTCCGAATGGTCTCGCCTTCTCGACGGCGGATGGCCCGGCGATCGCAGAGTTCGTTTGATCTGCCGTGGGTCGCGATTGTCCTCCGTAATCGCCGATCAGCTCGCAACCTCTCCCTGCAGCGTATGGTCGATGCTTTCGTCGCCAGATACAGGGGGGCCGTTCGCGGTCGCGCGTCTCGATAAAGTGCAGCACCGCCAGTGGCCTCTTGCTCCGCTGCCCGGCGACAGCCTGAAAATTCTCGACGCGTGGGGCAGCCCAGTACCCTTTGGCGTCCCCGGCGAACTCATCGTCCAGAGAGGTTCCGCCGAACTTCGTCCCGGCTATGTGGCTCGCTACTCACCGGGCGGTGGATTTGAGGTCGTAGAGCAGCTTGGCCGCTCGACTCGCCTTCACGGCTACCGGTTGCGGCTCAGCGAACTCGAAGATCTGCTCATGCAGGAACCCTCAGTGGCCCTGGCAGAGGCCGCCGTTCAGCCCAACCCCAGCGGCAAGTTGGTGCTCGTTGCTTACATCGCAGGCAAGAATGGAGGTCACCCTTCGGTCTCCGCCGTCAGCGCCTGGCTCAAGTCCGCTGGGCCTCAGCATCTGTCCTCGGCTGAGGTGATTCCGGTCGCTTCCGTTCCGCGCCGGCTGGATGGTTCAGCCGACCTCGCGGCGCTTCCGTCTCCGGGATTGTCTTCGTTTGCCCTCGTCCAGGAAGCCGGCTTCGTCCCTCCGCGCGACGAACTCGAAACGCGCCTGGTTGCTATCTGGGAATCGGTGCTGGGCATACACGGCATTGGCATCCGCACCAATTTCTTCACGCTGGGCGGCTATTCGCTGATGATCGTCCGCCTCTTCGCGAACATCAATCGCACGCTGTCGGTTTCTCTGCCGATCACCACCATCTTCAACGCACCAACGATCGAGCAGCTCGCGGATATCATCCGTGGCCGCACCCTATATTCACCGCTGGTGCCGGTACAACCCAAGGGCTCAAAACCGCCATTTTTTCTGATCCACTCGTACCTCCTATACGGAGGACTGCCAGGTGTATTAGGCGAAGATCGGCCGTTCTACGGTCTGCGCGAACTGAACCAATCGATGACCATGGGGGATCGGGTTGCGTCCTACGCGAAGGAGATCCGCTCCGTTCAGCCGAAGGGTCCGTACTACATTGGCGGATGGTGTGCCGCCGGTCCGCTCGCCGTCGAAACGGCAAGGCAGCTGATAGAAGCCGGAGAAGAGGTCGCGATGGTTGTCCTTTTTGACTCCTGGCGACCTGGATATGCCGCCGAACTGGCAGCGCAGCACAAGCGCATGCCGGAGATGGCCTTGCGTGCCAGGGTTCACCGCAAATTCCGCTACCATCGCCTCAAAACGCAGTCGCTGTCCACACCAGCCAAGCTGAAGTATGCCTGGAACGCCATCGCGCAAAAGATCTCCTCGACGCGCGCCAAGCTTTACCTCAGGCATTGGGGCTTTGCCCAGCGGCTCTTCAACCAGTTTGGGCTGCCCTTGCCGAATTTTATGCACAATGTCAGCCTGCAGACCCTGGAGGCTATCCGAACCTATAACGGACGGCCTTTCCCCGGACGCATCACGCTGATCCGCGCAACCGACTCCGTTTATATTCCGGGAGCCGAGCCCGGCTGTGGCTGGGGCGCATTGGCCGGCAAGGGCATCGACGTGGAATGGGCGCCGGGCACGCACGAATCCATGTTTGTCGAACCAAACCTCGGAGTGGTCGGCGAGATCCTGCGGAGCAGTCTCGCGAAGGCCGAGGCCGCGAGTTCCTAATTTGAATCCGATGGGCAATCTCCACATCACGGAGCACGTCGCGGACATTGGTTCCGGCCTTGCGCCCGTACCTCACCTTGAGGATGGCGAAGTCCATATCTGGAGACTCCGGCCTGAGCCTTCCGTCGAACTCTCACGCTATTTTCAGATCCTCAGCGACGACGAACAAAATCGCGCCCGACGATTCCGTTTCTCCCATCTCACCCGGAACTTCATCGTCGATCATGGCCGGCTCCGGTTGCTTCTTGGCGCCTACACACAGTCCAGGCCGGAAGACCTTGTTTTCGCCGAAAATAGTTTTGGAAAACCACAACTCACGAATCACCGCCTGCGCTTCAACCTCTCTCACACCGACGGACTCAGCCTCCTCGCCGTGTGTCTCCGATTCCGAGGTTGGCGTCGATGTTGAGGCCCTGCGGCCCATGGAAGACTGGGCGGCCGTCGCGCAATCGCATTTCTCGCCGCAAGAGTATGCCGCCCTGCACAGCACCATCGAATCCGACCGGCAGAATGCGTTTTACCGTTGCTGGACGCGGAAAGAGGCTTTCTTGAAAGCCGACGGGCACGGCCTGTCCATGCCGCTTGACTCCTTTGCCGTCAGCCTCGCCCCCGAAGAGTTCCCCGAGCTTCTTTCCTGCGAATGGGATTCGCGGGAGCCGTCGCGATGGTCGCTCGTCTCACTCGCCCTGGGCCCGCATTTTATCGGAGCACTCGCGATTGAGCGTCGCGACTGGAAGATCCGCATCTTCGAATGGGCCGCGCTGGCCGGAAGGTTGTAAGGCCCAACTCTAGGGCACCCTCGCACTGAAATAAATCGTTCTATAATTGTTACAAATTATCCGATTAAGCGTTAGTTACAGTTACATATTCCTGAACCTAGTCCCAGAGAGAGTTTTGTGAACCAAGCAGCCTCATCCCCACGCTTCCAGCCCTTGCGATTACTGATCGAAAGTCGCCGCTGGCTCATTATCCTCGCCGTTGCCGGCACACTGTTTCGCTTCGTCCTCATCGTGCAGACCCTCCACAACGGGCGCTTCTACGATGAAGTGGATTACGACCACATCGCCGTCTCCATCTTGCAGGGCCACGGCTTCATGGATCACACCATTGGATTACCGGAGCCTGACCACTACACCGCCTATCGCGCTCCGGCGCAGCCAGTCTTCATTGCCCTGATATATAGAGTCACCGGCCGGCAGCCGGTCTTAGTCGAAGTCTTCCAGGCGCTGCTGCTTGCTACACTTCCCTTTCTTTGCAGCCGCATCGGCCGTAGCCTTGGCCTCAGCGCTCTTGCCGCCAACATCGGAGCAACCCTGGCGGCGTTTCATCCTGCACTGGACTACGCCAGTAGTACTCTCTATCCCACCGCCCTCACCACGGTTGCGCTCACCTTCGCCATCCTGGCCTGTTTCGAGTCGATCCGGCGAAATCGCGTCTCCTGGGCCATAGGCGCCGGCATCGCGTTCGGCATCGCCGGAACAGCGACCACGACCTTCGCACCTATCGCTTTTCTCGCCGCCCTCATCGTCGCCTTCAAGCGGCGGATTAAGCTGGCCATCCTGATCGCCTTATTCGGTCTCGCACCCGTACTTACCTGGATGGTCAGAAACAAAATCGTCATGCACGATTTCACTGTGGCCACCAATGGCGGTTACAACCTCGAGCTCGGAGCAAACGACGAAGCTACCCCCCGCTCCGGCAACTGGATTACTCTTTATCCGCGTTGGGAGCTGGGCGAAGTCAAGGCTGATCAGCTTCTCAAAGAGCAGGCCGTCGCTTGGATTCACGCCCATCCTGCCCGCTACGCTGAGCTCTCTGTTCTGCGTGCCCTGGCCGTTTTCGATTCAGTCGGCAAGCCGAAGACCCAGGGGGTGAACTCCGGACGACTCGCACAGATTGTGGGATGGGCATTGTTGCCGGTTGTACTGCTGGGTGTTGCCGGACTGATTCTCCGATGGCGGCATCCCATCGCGTGGCTCACCGGGGCTGCGCTGGGGCTGGTGATCCTCAGTTCGGCCCTGACCCTTGCCAAACCCCGCTTCCGCCTTCCCATCGACCCGCTACTGTGCGTCTTTGCGATAAGCGCCGTCGCCAGCATCCCGCGTCCCACGTCACCGGCGAGTTAAGCTGCTACCACAGTAGCTTCACCGCGAATTGAACCTGCCGGGACGCGGTGGAGGTGCTGGTGATTGCCCCGGCCGTCCCCGAAAGCCCTGACGGCGTGAACACGATCAGATTGGGTGTATTGAAATTGGCCCGGTTCAGCAGATTAAAGATCTCGGCGCGAAACTGCAGTGTCAGCCGCTCGTGAATGGTCGTGTCCTTGAGCGTGGAAAAATCCCAGGTGCCCAATCCCGGGCCGATCAGGGTATCTCTGCCGAGATTGCCGTAAAATCCACTGTTCGGCGGAGGCGGCAAAAACGCGTTCGTGTTGAACCAGTGCGCCGTCGTGCCTAGGATCGCAGGCCCATGAAAATCCGGGTTCACAAACGGTCTTACCGGATTGCGGGTATCCCCGTTGTTCGACGGGTTGTAGCTGAGCTGGGGCGTAAGCGGGAAGCCGGACTGGATCGTAACAATGCTGTTGACTGACCAGCCGCTCACCGCGCCATTGGCCAGGCCCTGAAGATCATTGGCAAAGACCTTGCCGTGCCCGAAGGGCAGCATATAGACCGCACTGATCACGCCGATATTTCTCACATCGTAGGTAGCCAGACCCCAGTCCGCGTGCAGGTCATAAGGATTGGACACCAGGCCCGGCGCATTCCCAGCCGTGGTTTGATTCAACGAATCCCCGTTGTCGAGCGCCTTCGACCATGTATAAACGCCGCGTAGCGCCACATCATGGCTGAAGCGATGGTTGAGATCGACCTGCAGCGAGTTGTAGTTGCTGTTGCCCCACGAGAAGTACGTCCAGGTATTGGCCAGCTTTGGGTTCGCCTTCGGCGTTCCAGCTGGAATGTAGAAAGATCCCGCCGGAACCGCCGTGTGGGCCAGCGGTGCGGGGAAGTTCGCCGGATAGTCGGCCGGACATGGCGATGCCGGGCAAATCGCCGGGACAGGCTGGTTCGCATCGACGCCAATCAGCTCGTGATACCCATGTGAACCCACGTAACCAACCGTAAGCGAGGTATTCGGAGTCACCTCCTGTTCGACTCGCAGAGAGTAGGAGATCAGCGTCGGCATCTTCACATTCGGCTGCACGCCGCCCGGTACCAGTAGCGCCTTCGCCGGCGGGGGAGCGTTGGGGTCGATCGGAAGACTCGACACCGGGCAGCGAAGCGATGCTGTAGGTCGGATTGAAGGGCGCGTTTTGATCCATCCGATAGCCCAGATCGTCCAGCAGTTCGTTGTAAATACCGAAGCCGGTGCGGACAACGGTCTTGTTCAGCCGCGGACTCCAGGCCACTCCGATGCGCGGCTCCGGCAGAAACTTCGCGTTGTTCGTAGTGAAAGCATTGTTTCCAATATGCGGCTGGCTGGAGATAACTCCATCGGGAAAGGTGTAGTTGGCGGCACGTCCATGGGCCTCATTCCAGCCGGTTGAGAATTCTCCGCGAAATCCGAGGCTTACCGTCAGCTTCGGGTTGATCCGAATCACATCCTGCGCATGCACCGCTCCGAACAGCGATCGCCAGTTCATCTCCGTCGGCGCGGGACTATATAAGAAACTGCTCGTCGTTCCTGCAAGGAAGGTCGTGAGGCTGGCGAATGTCGCCTGCCCAAACTGGCTGAGGTTGATCGTCTCGTTCGATTGGAATTGCTGGAGCCACCCACCGAAACTCCACTGGTTCCGCCCGTGCGACCAGGTCACACGATCTTCGTATGTGAAAAGATTCCGCTTGATCGGCAGGTTGCTTCCGTTGTTGCTCCCGGCCAGGCCAATCTGCGCTTGCGGATTGGAAGCAGCGCTCCCGCCTACTACGACGGCGCCCACCTGATGCCCGCTCAGAAAGCCGGGAACGCTCGCTGCAGGAGTGCCCGGGGTGGGTTCGCCCGTGAAGTAGTAGCCGGCACGCGAGTAACCGAAGCGGGCCACGTTCAGCAAAGCAGGCGAGAAGACATGCGTCTCGTCCAGGCTGAGCACTTGCTCCCGCAGATTCAGAATGTCGGTGCTGTAGGGATTCGCGATGGTAGCCGTCACGTCGCCGCCGTCATCAATGGTGTACACCGTCGAGAACGTGTCCCTGGACGAGAAGGTCTGATCGAAGCGTGCGGTTCCAAAGTCCTCTCGAATCGTCTGCAGCGGACTGCTGGAATACGCCGAGATTCCATTGAAGTCAGGATCGTCCGCCGAAGGCGTCGGCCACAGATCCAGAAGCGGCTTCACGCTGGGTACCGCAACTGCCCGCGAGGCCAGGTCGGGCACGAATGCAACCGACGTCTGATGCAGATTCTGGCGGTATCCTTCGTAATTCGCAAACAGGAAAGTCTTGCCTTTCTTCAACGGCCCGCCCAGCGCGGCTCCAAACTGATTGCGCTGAAAAGGCGGAGCCGACCCCTGGTCAAAATAATTCGGCGCATCCAGAGCGTTGTTGCGCAGGAACTCATAAACCGAACCATGCAACTGGTTCGTTCCCGACTGCGTAACAATGATTACCTGTGCTCCCGGCCGCTTGCCGTACTCGGCGCCATAGGAGTCGCGCAGCACATTGAACTCCCTCACCGCCTCCACGCCGAGCAATTGCTGGCTCGGGCCACCCGGCTGCATATTGTTTTCCGCCGCTCCGGTAAACTCGACGCCATTCAGCAGAAAGAGGTTTTGCTGCGGGCGGTTTCCCGAAACCGCAAAGTTGTTTCCCGTGGTCGAGTTCGAGACGCCGATGCCGCCTGTCTTTTGCGAGGTAAAATTCACAATGCCCGGATTGAGCGTGAGAAGCAGGTCATAGCTGCGACCGTTCAACGGGAGCGCCTTTACCTGCTGCTCGCCCACCAGCCCCGAGATGTCCTGAGTCGTCACATTCACCACAGGAACATTCTCAGCAATGGTCACCTGCTGTTTCACTTCCCCGACCTGCAGAGTCAGGTCCGCGGTTGCGTCCTGCCCGACAGCCAGGAGAATTCCCGTCCGCACTCTCTCCGCAAAGCCGTCTTTCCTGGCGCGAACTTCATAATGTCCGACGGGAAGTTCAAACAGCTTATATTCTCCCGCCTGATTGGTGAGCGTGGTGCGCGAGACGCCCGTGTCAAGATCGTTCGCCGTCACCGAGGCTGCCTGCACCGCCGCGCCTGACGAGTCGGTGACTCTTCCGGATAAGTTTGCCGACACCTGGGCTCCGGCAGAAAAGGTGCATACCAGAAACAAGATCGCTACAGGCAAACGACGACTTGCTAATGACATTTTCGCCCTCATCGAATTTGGAAAGGACTCACGTTTCTAACCAGCTATGGCTGGGAACGGCATCTCAAAGCGGCACCGAAATCGACGGAAAACGGGCACACCTGTGGAACGAAACAGGCAACGGAATTAGCTAATTTGATCGAATTAAGTCGTTACTGTCAAACGAATCTAGCTGGCTTTTACGATCTCGATCCAGCTGGATTTTGATCGGAGCAATCCCGGCAGAATTCTTCAGCTCCATCGCGATCAGCCTCTAGAGCTACGCCAATGAGATCTGTGTAAGCCTGCGGGAGCGGCCTCGCGAGTTCTTGCTATAATCCCATGCCAGCGGTGGGAAGGGCCTGGTCTGTTCCCTCTACCGTGGAGGGGAAGATGGCAGCTCCCGATGTCGTCTGGAAGGGCGGCAAGTTCGGCCAGACGTCTCGGCGCGATACGTGGTGGCTCTCGCCGTCGGCGGTTCTTCTGGGATTCACCGCGTTTATCGTTTACTCCACATGGGCGGCCTGGCAGAACAGCCACTACACTTTCGGCCCCTATATTTCGCCCTTCTATTCTCCGGAACTCTTCGGCAGTTCGCCGCACGCCATGTTTGGTCCCAAACCGCATTGGTACCCGAGCTTTCTGCCGTTCTCTCCGGCGTTTTTCATCCTCTGGATACCTGGCCTCTTCCGGCTGACCTGCTACTACTATCGCGGCGCGTACTACAAATCGTTCTGGGCCGATCCTCCGGCGTGCGCGGTGAGCGAGCCGCGCAAGACCTATCTTGGCGAACGCAGCTTTCCGCTCATCCTGCAGAATTTCCATCGCAACTTCCTTCGCCTCTCCTACATCGTCTGGGCACTCCTCGTGTGGGACGCGATCGTCGCATTTCGATTCGATGGCCACTTCGGCGTCGGCATCGGAAGCCTCGTTCTGGTTGTGAACGTCGTGCTTCTGGCCGGATACATCTTCGGTTGTCACGCTTTCCGCCATCTCGCCGGTGGCGGCCTCGACATCATCTCCGAGCATCCCGTGCGTCACAAGCTCTACGATTGCGTGAGCTGCCTCAACCGCGGACACATGAGGTGGGCATGGGCGAGCCTGCTCTGGGTGGCGTTCTCAGACATCTATGTCCGCCTCTGCTCAATGGGCGTCTGGCACGACTGGAGAATCTTTTAGATGCCGGAGTTCCAGCGCTTCTCCTACGACGTATTAGTGATCGGCGCGGGCGGTGCCGGTCTGCGCGCCGCGATTGAAGCCGCTGCCAGCGGTGCAAAGGTCGGGGTAGTCTGCAAATCCCTCCTCGGCAAAGCCCACACCGTGATGGCCGAGGGCGGCATCGCCGCCGCTCTGGCCAACGTCGACGATCGCGACAACTGGCGGGTGCATTTCGCCGACACCATGCGCGGCGGCCAGTACCTGAACAACTGGCGCATGGCCGAGCTGCACGCGAAAGAAGCCCCCGAGTGCGTTCGAGAACTCGAAGCCTGGGGCGCACTCTTCGATCGCACCAAAGACGGCCGCATCCTGCAACGTAACTTTGGCGGACACAAATATCCCCGTCTCGCCCACGTCGGCGACCGCACCGGCCTCGAAATGATCCGCACCCTCCAGGACCACGGCATCCACTGCGGCATGCAGGTCCACATGGAGTGCACCGTGCTCGACCTGCTCATGGACTCGGGCCGCGTCGTCGGAGCGGCTGGCTACGACCGCGAGAAGGGGCTCTTCCAACTCTGGCAGGCAAAAGCCGTCGTCATCGCCACCGGAGGCATCGGCCGCGCCTTCAAGGTCACCAGCAACAGCTGGGAATACACCGGCGACGGGCTCGCCCTCGCCTACCGCGCCGGAGCCGAACTGCAGGATATGGAGTTCGTGCAGTTCCATCCCACCGGAATGGTCTGGCCCATCAGCGTGGCCGGCATCCTCGTCACCGAAGGCGTCCGCGGCGAAGGCGGCGTCCTGCGCAACAGCGAAGGCCGCCGCTTCATGTTCGACGACATCCCCGACCTCTATAAAACTCAGACTGCAGACAACGAAGACGAAGGCTGGCGCTACACGCAGGGCGACAAGAATGCGCGCCGCCCGCCCGAGCTCCTCACGCGCGATCACGTCGCACGCTGCATCAATCGCGAGGTTAAGGCTGGACGCGGCACTCCCCACGGTGGCGTCTACCTCGACATAGCCTGGATCAAAGAGCGCCTGCCCAAGGCCGAGGAGCACATCAAGCGCAAACTGCCCAGCATGTATCACCAGTTCAAACAGCTCGCCGACCTCGACATCACCAAGGAGCCAATGGAAGTCGGACCCACTACGCACTATATGATGGGCGGCATCCGCGTCGATGGCGACTCGCAGATGTCCACCGTTCCCGGGCTCTTCGCCGCAGGAGAAGCGGCCGCCGGACTGCACGGCGCAAACCGTCTCGGCGGCAATTCGCTCTCCGACCTCGTCGTCTTCGGACGCCGCGCCGGCCGCTATGCCGCCGAATTTGCCCGCAGTAACGACTCATCGGCAAGCATCGATGAAGACCAGCTTCAGGCAACCGCAAGCGCCGCCCTCGCGCCCTTCGATCGCGGTCTCACCGGCGAGAACCCTTATCAGATCCAGTATGACCTCCAGGACACCATGCAGAACCTTGTCGGTATCGTCCGTACCGAGAGCGAGATGGAGGAGGCCCTCGACAAGATCACGCAGCTCGAGGCGCGCGCAGACCGCGCCGGCATCGGCGGCAATCGCCAGTACAACAATGGATGGCACACCGCGATGGACCTCTCCAGCATGCTCATCGTTTCCGAGGCCGTCACGCATGCGGCCCTCCTTCGCAAAGAAAGCCGCGGCGCACAATTCCGCGAAGACTTTCCGAACAAGGATCCCGAGTGGGGCAAGTTCAACATCGTCGTAAAGCGCGGTGAGTTCGAGGGAGAGATGCTCATCGAAAAACATCCCATTGCGCCGATGCCCGACGAACTGAAAGCCGTCATCGAGGAGATGAAATAGATGCCCGCTCAAGCAAAGTTTCGACGGTGCCCCATTCAAGCCCGTTGTTGGCTTGAGTGGGCTGCCTAAAAAGGAAGTAAGTGAGATGGCTACCAACGCAACATTTCGCATCTGGCGCGGAGATCCCGCAGGCGGTGAATTTCAGGACTACGTCACACCGGTGGAGGAAGGCATGGTGGTGCTCGACGCCGTGCACCGCATTCAGGCGCAGCAGGCGCCCGATCTCGCCGTGCGCTGGAACTGCAAGGCCGGCAAGTGTGGCTCCTGCTCTGCCGAGATTAACGGGATGCCAAAGCTCATGTGCATGACCCGGCTGAGCAATCTCAACCTGGAGATGCCGGTCATCCTCGAGCCCATGCACGCCTTCCCCGTTATCCGCGACCTGGTCACCGACGTTTCGTGGAACTTCCGTGCCAAACTGACAATCCGGAAATTCAAGCCGCGCTCGCCCGACTCGCCCGACGGAACCTGGCGCATGCAGCAGGCCGACGTCGAACGCGTGCAGGAATTTCGCAAGTGCATCGAGTGTTTTCTCTGCCAGGATGTGTGCCACGTTCTGCGCGAGCACCATAAGCACGACGAGTTCATCGGGCCTCGCCTCCTCGTCCATGCCGCGGCGCTCGAAATGCATCCGCTTGACGCGGAAGACCGCGTGAGTGACCTGAAGAAAAAACACAACATCGGCTACTGCAACATCACAACCTGCTGCCGGAAGGTCTGTCCCGAGTCGATCACGATTACCGAGAACGCGATCATCCCGCTTAAAGAACGCGTCGTGGACCAGTTCTTCGATCCTCTGAGGCAGCTCTTTCACATCATCTAGGAGTACAAACCCATGTTCACGCTCAAACCCATTTCCAGCGACAGCGTCGAAAGCGCGCTAGCCAAAGCCGAACGCTACCGCTTACTAAACGAGCCCCATGAAGCCGAAAGCATCTGCCGTGACATCCTCGAAGTTGATCCGCACAACCGGCAGGCGCGAATTAGCCTGATCCTGGCTCTGACCGACGAGATACCACAAGCTCCGAGCGCATTTGCCGCCGCTATGGGGGAGATGTCTGGCCTCGAAACGCCGTACGATCGCGCCTATTATTCCGGCATCGCCTGGGAGCGGCGCGCGAAGGCAGCCCTTCACGCTGGCGGACCCGGCTCCAGCAGCTATATCTACGATTGGCTGGTCAGAGCGTTGCATCTCTTCGAGGAAGCGGAGCGGGTGCGGCCGGCGGGTAACGACGACGCGATTCTGCGCTGGAATGCCTGCGTCCGCTTTCTCGAGAGCCACAAAGACCTGCGACCCAAGGCCGAGGAGGTCCTGGACCCGATTCTTTCGGAATAAACCGAGTCCATTCTCCTACTCATCGCGCAGCGTCGTTGCAGGATCGATCCCCGCAATCCGCAAGGTAGGCACAATTGCCGCAATGATCGTTACAGATGCAAGCATCAGCACGACGGTGACGATGGTGGGCACATCGTAGACGCCCACTCCATAGAGCACACTCCGCATCGCCCGCAATGCTCCCGCACATAAAATCAAACCCAGAACAAGTCCCAGCAGGGATGCTCGCACTCCCGGTCGCTCCGATATGAATCATGGCTTGGCGAATCGTTGAGCCCAGAGCGATGCGAATGCCAATCTCGCGCGTTTTCTGCGCGACGATATTTGCCACCAGCGCGAAGATTCCTACCGCGCTCAACAGCAGAGCCAGTGCCGCCATTGCGCTCAGCAGCGCCACTTCAACCCGCTGCGTCGCCAGCGTCTTCGCCAGCAGATCGCGCATGCTGTAGAAGCCCGAGAAGGGCAGGTTGGGATCGACGCTCGCCAGCGCGCGTTGCATCTGCGCGGTCAATCCTTCCACCGGGCCGGCGGTACGCACAATCCAGCTCGGCTGGAACCAGACGTGAACCATCGAGACTTGTCCGGCTCCCATTTGCGCGGCGGGAACATACATCGTTTCCTCGCCGGTGAGCGGTGCGACAGCATCTATGCCGGGCGCCATGGCCACGTCTTCCACCACCCCGACAATCACCGTGTCCTTGATCACGTGACGGCCGACCGGATTGGCCCCGTGGAAAAATTTGCGCGCGAATGTCTGATTCACGATGGCCACCCGCTGCGTACTCGGGCCATCAGCCGTCGGTGAACGAGCGCCCCAGCAAGATCGGCATCTGCAACGTGGCAAAATAATCTGGCGTGACGTATACCTCATCCGCCATCACTATCTGCCCTGCCTCTTTGCCGTCGCTGATGGCCAACCCTCCGAGGATCAACGAGCGCTCATACGGCAGGCTCAATCCGACTGCCGCATGCTGCACGCCGGGAATCCGTCGCATTGCCGAAAGGCTTTCGTCTGAGCAGCTTTCGAAACGCCGCCGTGTCGTGATATCGCGCATCGTCGAGCGACAACCTCGCCGTCATCACTCCATTCGGATTGAATCCCGGCGGCAAAGTTCTCAAGGTGGATGAGAGTGCGAATCAGCAGGCCCGAAGCGGCCAGCAGCACCACGGTCAGCGCAATCTCGCTGACGATCAGTGCCTGCCGCAGACGCATGGTCGCCCCCGATTGCGTGCGCGATGCCGATCGAGGAACGCAGATCGACCGTCGCGTTACGAGCGCGGGCAGCATGCCGAAAAGCACGCTGGTCAGCAGCGAGAGGAGAAGCGTGAACGCCAGCACGCGGCCATCGAGCGGAACGCTGGCGACGGGCAAGAAAGTGTTCGGGCAGCAGCAGCAGCAGTCCGCGCAGCGCGAGAAAGCCCACCGCTACGCCGGCCGCACCGCCCACGAATGCCAGCAGCAGGTTCTCGATCCAGAACTGTCTTTGAATCTGCCAGCGCGAGGCGCCCAGCGCCAGCCGCGTGGCCACTTCCGGTGTGCGCCGCATCATCGCGCACCAGCGTCAACCCGGCAAGGTTGGCGCAGGCGATCAGCAGGATGAATCCCGCCGCCATCATCAGCGTCCAGAGCCTGCGGGCGCAGCGTGGCCGTCTGACCCTTCTGCAGCGGCACCGAATAATAGGTCACCTGCGCGCCGGGGTTGTTCTCCAATTCGTAGCGATGGGAGCGCTGCAGACCATGCGCGGTTGATCTCGGCGTCCGCCTCCTGCCAGGTCGCGCCGTCGCGCAGCCGGGTGATGGCCTCAAAGTTCGTTCCGCCTCCTTCGCCGTCGTGGCTCGGCTGCAGCGCCGTGTACACGTCCGCATTCAACGGAGTCGTCGCTCCCTCGGGCAGCACGCCGATCACCGTGTACGGCTCGCCCTTCAGCAGAATGGCTCTGCCCAAGAATCCTGCGATTCGAGCCGAAAGTGTTGTGCCACAAGCTGTAGCTCAGAATGGCGGACCTTCGGCCCATGGGGACGATCTTCCTCATCCGAGAAAGTTGCGCCCGAGGATCGGATGGATCGCCAGCACGTCAAGGTAGTGCGCCGAGACGCGTCCGGCGTGAAGATACTGCACCGTGCGATCCGGCCTGGAGATTGACGCCCGAAGCTCGTATGCCTGAAACAGCCGAGATCAGCGAGGGAACATTGTCGCGCAGCAGCTCCCATTGCTCCCCGTTCACGTGGTGCCGCTCATCGGAAGCCATGGGGCCGGTGATCCGCGTGTAAATCG
Source organism: uncultured Acidobacteriota bacterium (assembly GCA_963735555.1). Lineage (GTDB taxonomy): Bacteria > Acidobacteriota > Terriglobia > Terriglobales > Acidobacteriaceae > Silvibacterium. Next base: position 56,775 of record CAVTLP010000002.1, on the reverse strand, counting down.
TGCCCATCCGCTCTGGGTGCGAATAGGGCAGGCTCTTCAGCATCAGCGCATTCACGATGGAAAAGATCGCCGTGTTTGCGCCGATCGAAAGTGCCAGCGTAAGGATCACCGTCACCGTGAAGCCGGGATTACGCCGCAACTGGCGCAATCCGTAGCGTGCATCCTGCCAAAGAAGCTCCACACTGGTGCCCGCGCGGTGATCGCGCACCGTCTGCTTTACCTGCTCGATGCCGCCGAACTCCGCAAGCGCGGTGCGTCGTGCCTCGCACGCAGACATGCCGGCAGCGATCCTTTCGTCTGTCATCATGTCCACATAGGCACGAACCTCATCGTCAAGCTGGCTCTCAACCTGCTGTTTCCGAAAGAGATTTCGCAGCAGGCTGTTGACGCGGGACCAGAGTTTCATCTTTCGCCCCCTAAGTTGCCTTCAACGCATTTGTCATGGCCAGGGCCACCCTTGTCCATTGCTCTGTTTCGACTTCAAGCTGGCTCTTTCCCGCTTTTGTAAGCCGGTAAAACTTTGCGCGACGGTTATTTTCCGATTCGCCCCAGAAGGAACTCAGCCATCCCGCTTCTTCCATGCGGTGAAGGGCCGGAAATAACGAACCAGGCTTGACGAGAAACGTCCCATGCGTGATTTGCTCGATGCGCCGCGAAATGCCCAAACCGTGGAGTTCTCCCGCGCCAAGCGCCTTGAGAATGAGCAGATCGAGCGTGCCTTGCAGGAGATTTGTCTGCTTTGAAGTCATTCGCTAGTCCTATCGAATGGCTATATGAGTGTTAGCCGCTTCCTATAGATTGTCAATAGGAAGATGAATTACAGTCCCCACCGATGTAAATAATTGCAGACCGGGTGCAGTACACGGGTTCAACAAGACACCGGGTTACCAACGTTATATACTGACCTCGTTCGCTACCCTCCAGAGACATGCAATTCCAAGGGTTTGTTCCATTTAGCGGTGGGAGCGCGGAACCATAGACGACTATAGGCGAGTTCCCCCGCACGATGACCCTCCGAAAGGCGGGACCGGTGGTGTGCGCACGCCACTCAAGGGGGAAAGCTCGTCTTCAGACAGGCGCCTGCCGAGCGATGCGCCTACCTACATCGGACCTCCTCCGGTTGCTGGTTATTCCGGGGGCCCGAGCCGTCCGGGCTCCTCTTCCGCCGGTCGGTCCACCGGCGACTCCATTTTCGGCGGTCAGCCGATTCTTGAGGCAGGCTTCCTGCTGGGGCAGCGCTATGAAATCCTCTCGCTGTTGGGCGAAGGCGGCATGGGCGCTGTCTACAAAGCCAGGGACATAGAGCTGAATCGCATCATCGCCCTCAAGACCATCCGCCGCGAATACGCCGGAAACCCCGCCATCATCGAGCGCTTCAAGCAGGAGCTCATCCTCTCCACGCAGGTCACCCACCGCAACGTCGTCCGCATCTACGACCTGGGCGAAGCCGAGGGCATGAAATTCATCACCATGGAGTACGTCGAGGGCGAAGACCTGCGCACCCTCATCCATCTGCGCAAGAAGCTTCCCGCTGAGGAGGCTGTCGAGATCATTCAGCAGGTGTGCAAGGCGCTCGAAGCGGCGCACGCCGTCGGCGTGATTCACCGCGACCTGAAGCCGCAGAACGTGATGCGCGACCAGAACGGCCGCATCCTTGTCATGGATTTCGGCCTGGCGCGCACCCTCGAAGGCGACGGCATGACCCAGACCGGCGCTCTCGTCGGCACGATGGAGTACATGTCTCCGGAGCAGGCGCTGTCAAAGAACCTGGATCAGCGCTCGGACATCTTCTCGCTGGGACTCATCTTTTACGAGCTGCTCACCGGCGAGACGCCCTTCCGCGCCGACAGCGCACTCGCCAGCCTCATCAAGCGCACGCAGGAGCGGGCAGTTCCCGTATCGCATCACGACAGCAGCATTTCCGGGCCATTGGATCGCATCGTGAATCGCTGCCTGGAGCGCGACGTCAACTCGAGATACCAGAGCGCCGCTGAGCTTTACACCGATCTCCAGAGGTGGAAGGGCAAAAGCTCATCGGGATCGAACATCGCGCCGACTGTTCTCTATCGACCTGGTATGCGCGTATGGCTGCGCAGGCAGCGCTGGTGGCTTGCCGGAGGAGGAGCCGCCGCCGTCGTACTCGTCCTCGCGTTCGCCGCATACCTTGGGCTGCGTCCGAATCACGCAAAATCGGCTGCAAAAGAGCAGACGCCCTCCGCCGTAGTCCCCGCGATGTCGCTCGCCATCCTGCCTTTCCGCAACGCCTCGGGAGACGTGAAGGACGACTGGATCGGGTCGAGCGTGGCAGACATGCTCAGCACCGATATCGGCCAGTCAGCGCATCTGCGCGCCGTGCCCAGCGATCGCCTGCGGCAGGTGTTTACGGACCTGCGCATAGGTCCGCAAACGGAGATCGATCCGGACACGCTGCGTAGAGTGACGGAGTTCAGCAGTGCCGACGTCGTCGTCTCGGGGCAGTATGCGCGCTTCGGCGACCAGATCGTCATCAACGCAACCATCCACGATCTGAAGCGCGATCAGAGCGTGCCGATCAAGGCGCAGGCGCTGCCCAAAGATCTCCCGGCCGCCATCGACCAGCTCGCCGACGCGGTCCGCCAGAACCTCTCCCTCTCGCCCGACGTCATGAAGGAGCTCAAGGCACAGTCCTTCAAGCCAACCTCTACGTCGATCGACGCGCTGCGCGACTACAACCAGGGACTGGCGCTCATGCGCGCCGGGAAGAACCTCGACGCGCTCAAGCGTTTTCAGTCGGCAACGACCGAGGATCCGCAGTTTGCCCTGGCACATGCAAAGCTGGCCGAGGTGCAGACAGAGCTGGGCTTTGTCAGCGACGCGGAGCAATCTTCCCGCCGCGCCGTCGAGCTCTCGCGCAGCGAGAATCTGCCGCTGCCCGAGCAGTATCTGATCAGCGCCAGCCATGCGCGGATCATTAAAAACAACAAAGAGGCCATCGACGCCTACGAGAACCTCTCGAAGAGCTGGCCGGGCGATGTCGATGTCCAGTACAGCCTGGGCACGTTGTATATGTCCACGGGCGATTACACCAGGGCCCACGACATCTTTGCGAAGATCCTCGAGGCTGATCCCCGCAATATCAAGGCGCTTTGGGAGATGGGGGTGGTGGAGATCACCCGCGGGAATGCGCAGGCGGCCCTCGATTCGCTGAGCAAGGGGTTGAGTCTCGCCATCCAGGTGGACAACCAGGAGCAGAAAGCGCTGATCCTTCTTTCGCAGGGCATCTCCTACCGGATGCTCAACAAACCCGACGAAGCGCTGCGCAATTATGAAGACTCCATCAAGATCAACGAGAAGCTAGGGCAGAAGCGCGGAGTGGCGGCGGCCCTCGATGAGATGGCCGCCCTTCAGGCCATGAGCGGCAAGTCCGACGCCGCGCTGGCCAGCTACACCAAGGCCCTTGCATTGCAGCGCGATATTGGCATGAAAGAAGAGGCGGGCGACACGCTGCTCGACATGGGTACCGTCTACCAGGATCGCGGCGACTACGATCAGGCGCTCGCCCGTTACAAAGAGGCACTCCAGATCCAGCGGGAAATCGGCGATCAGGGAAGCGAGGCCCTGTGTCTGACAAATATCGGCGCCGTCTATCTCGCCAAGGGGGACACCGACAACGCCTTCACCAACTACCAGCAGGCCCTGCAACTGCGCGAGAAGCTCGGCGTCCCCGGCGACATCGCGCAGACCCTTGAAGGATTGGGCGAAGCTTATACCCACACCGGCCAGTACGATCTAGCGCTCAAATCGCTGTTGCGGGCCCTTGAACTTGCCCGCAAGGTCGGCGAAGCCCGCTCGATCGCACTTGTCTCTCACCAGATCGGCCTTGTCTTTGAATATCAGGGCCGCCTCGGCGCAGCTGTAAAGTCCATGCAGGACGGCGTAAAGGCCTTTCGCGACCAGGGCGAGTCGGGCAACGCCATGGCCGCGTTCCAGAACGATCTCGCCGGCGCGCTGGCGCAGGCCGGACGAGGCAACGAGGCCACGCAACCGCTGGATGAGGCGGAAGCCATCGCCCATGGGCTGAAAAACGGTGGGCTGACAGCGGCGATTCTCAATACCCGCGGCGATGTCGCCTTCTACAAGGGCGACCTCAAGGGCGCGGAGGAGTTATACCAGTCCGCTATGCGGCTCACCGCTCGCGCAAAAGACAACGACACGCTGGTGCAATCGAAGCTGAACGTGGCGAAGATGGCGATCGCGCAGGGCCGTGCAAAGGACGCGCTCTCTCTGCTGCGTCCACTGCTGAACTCTGACGGCACAGTGAGCGCTTACCTGTCGCTGCGAAGCGCCATCGCTGTCTCCGAGGCCGAGATCGGCGTCAAGGACTACGCCCATGCCCAGCGCGATCTCGAACAGAACCTGAGCGCTGCCGAAAAGGCCGGCATGCGTCTCGATATGGCCCGCATCAATTACTTGCTGGGCATGTCGGGAAGACTCAGCGGCAGTACGGACCGGACTCAGATCGCCTATCACTACGCCGAAGCGGTGCGCCTCCTGGAGGCGATCAAGTCAGAACCCGGCGCCGAAAACATCCTGCACCGCTCCGACCTCAAAGCGATCTACGACGACGCGAATCATTGGAAGTAGGCACGGGCTTGCCGGGCTATCGCCAAACGAAACCTGACCGTTAACACTTTTTTCATCTTGATAAATTGGCGCCGCGTCGCCGTGTTTGTCTTTGCCGGAAAACAGTGCTACTCTCCGGTGGAGTTTTGGGATGCCCTCTACGGTTGGATCCATCCTGATCTGCCCGGCCGATCGTTAGCCGTGCCGGGCGGTTGTGGGCGTTGGCTCATGCAAGCTTAAAACTGGACGCAAACGTTTTACTCGCACGATAGGGCAAGAGCACGTGCGGCTGCGTGGCTATCCCAGGGGATGTGGGCTGCTAGTGAGAAAAACAGGAGAGGAAAGCACTCATGCCTACGATTGAAATCATTCTGGCGTCGGACCGGAACCGTGTGGGTCGCCTGATTCTGAAGGACGACGCCGGGCGCAAGCTGGCGGGCCCGTATTCGGTGTGCGGGCGTGCGAACGACTTCGCGGCCAGCGAGCACCGGAACCCCACGCGCTCTCCGCTGCAGCCCTACGGAGACACGCCGACGGGCGAGTATCGCCTGCGCGGCATCGTGCGCACCGGGCGCGGCACCGCCTACGACGCGACCCTGTTCGGCCGCTTCGGCATGATCGCCCTGGAGCCGGTGCGGGGCCAGGCGGCGATCGCCGACCAGAACGGCCGCCACATACTGGTGATCCACGCCGGCACTCCCAATCCCGCCAGCCGTCTCCTCTACGCGACCAACGGCTCGGTAAGGATGTACGACGACGATCTGCGGGAGTTGATCGAAGCTCTGCGCGGCGAGTCGTCGGTGATATGCAGGATCAGCGAGACGACCGAGTTTGCCACCTCGCTCACGGTGACCCTCGATCCGACTTATGACGAGGGGGATCCGCCGTTGCTGGCGAAGGACCAGCCCAGGGTGACGGTGACGCCCTCCGGGGCGGTAGCTGCCATCGCGCTGAATCTGCCCAAGATCCAGGAGCGGCTGGTCAGCCCCCACGACGAGGCGTACAGCAGCTCTGGCGACAGTTCGGGTGATAGTTCGGGTGATAGTAGCTCTGGTGACAGCTCCGGTGATAGCAGCTCCGGTGATAGCAGTTCCGGGACAGTAGTTCCGGGGATCAGTTCTGGCGACAGCAGCTCTGGTGACAGCAGTTCCGGAGACAGTTCCGGGGATAGTTCTGGAGACAGTTCCGGCGATAGTAGTTCGGGTGATAGTAGTTCAGGGGATAGCTCGGGAGATAGCAGTTCCGGCGATAGCTCTGGCGATAGTAGCTCTGGAGACAGTTCGGGCAACAGCTCTGGAGACAGCTCCGGAGATAGCTCCGGAGACAGCAGCTCTGGAGACAGCTCTGGTGATAGTAGCTCCGGAGATAGCAGTTCCGGCGACAGCTCCGGAGATAGCAGTTCCGGGGATAGCTCGGGTGATAGCAGTTCCGGCGATAGCTCTGGCGACAGTAGCGGCGACAGCTCTGGCGACAGCAGCTCTGGAGATAGTTCCGGGGATAGCTCCGGTGATAGCAGTTCCGGGGACAGCTCTGGTGATAGTTCCGGGGACAGTTCTGGTGATAGTTCGGGCGATAGCTCCGGTGACAGTAGCGGAGATAGCGGAGACAGCAGCTCGGGCGATAGCTCTGGCGATAGTAGCTCTGGCGACAGTTCCGGAGACAGCTCTGGAGACAGCAGTTCCGGCGATAGCTCTGGCGACAGTTCCGGAGATAGCTCTGGCGACAGCAGTGGAGATAGTTCCGGTGACAGCTCCGGCGACAGTAGTGGCGATAGCTCTGGAGACAGTAGCTCGGGAGACGGTAGCTCGGGAGACAGTTCCGGCGACAGCAGTTCGGGAGATAGTTCAGGTAGTAGCTCCAGTGGTCGTTCCGGCTCCAGCAGCAGTCGCTCCAGTGGCGGCACTGGCGGTAGCTCCAGCGGTGGCGCTGGCAGTAGCTCCAGCAGCCGTTCCAGCTCCAGCAGTAGCTCCAGTTCCAGCAGTCACCCGAGCTCGAGTAGCAGTTCCAGCTCCAGTGGTAGCTCGGGCTCAAGCGGCAGTTCCAGCTCCAGCTCAAGCTCCGGAGGCTGCACTCTCACCGGCATTACGCCCACCAATGCCTCACTGTTTGCTGGCGAACCCCAGATCTTTACGGCACAGGGAAGCAATCTTGGTACGGTTTCATGGACGACCAGCTCCTCGGCGAACCCAGCGACTGGCACCGGTGCAACATTCACAACCCGGTGGAGCGCGACCGGAAACCAGACTGTAACAGCGACCTGCGGCGGCGTGACCAAGACGGTCACCGTGGCGGTCCACTCGCTCGACATTCAGATCAATAACACCACGGCCACCAACGACGATCTGGTGGTCTTGAACAGTACTCATCCGGCCCGGCAATTCAACGTGAACTGCCAAATGAGGCTCCAGGGTCCTTCGGTTGGCAACGTGACTGTCGTGTTGTCAAATCCGGATGGGCGACTGCGCTTCCCGAATGCCGCCAATACCACTGTAAACCTCACGCTGGACGCCGGCGGCGCCTTCGCGCCATTCACGATCTCGGGCAACGCCGCAAGTGCTGCGATGAATGACGCAGTGATTCATATCGCCTTGACGAACGGTTCGGAGATCACGACCAAGAATGTAACGGTCGTCAGCTTTGACACGGCGGCAATGCAGCTCACGCAGGGAGGAAATTACAGCATCAACGGTTCCGGCCAGTACGCTCCCGCGGGCGGCATCGCCACAGGATTCGCTTCGAGAGCGCGGCTTCGTCCTGCCGGCGTCGACTGTACCGCCCCGCAATTGACAAACCTGCGCATCGCAATCATGCAGGAGAGCAGCAACAAGGACATTGAGGTCACCTGGGATACTCCCACGGTCAGTTGGCTGGCCGCAACCCCGGCGGGAACGACCATTACGGTTCCGACCTCGAGGCGAAGCGTCACTACTTACGCCTCCACCGTAACGCAGCCGGTGAACGACGGATTGGACGGCGCGGCGCCCCTTTACGACAACTCGGCCACGGCGTTGACGACTCCATCCGGCTGCTCCGGGTCCGGAACGGCGCAAAGCAGTGACGGCCCCTTCCATACGCCTCTTCCAACCACCCAACTCGCCGTACAGGATGGCTCTGGTACTACGGTAGCGACCGTCACATGGACGAACCGGGTAAACACCACAAGGAGGCAGCATTTCCGAACCTTCTGTGTCGTTTTCAATCAGTCGACGAACGCGTTCTTCTCGTTGCGGGAAGCAACCTGGGATATCAATCTGGATAGTGCTTCCGCCTCTCCTCAGCACGCAACCGTCACCGCCGATGCAGCGGCTTCGGCGGATCCTGCTACCGGGATACAGTCAAACCATGCTGCTCTTACAACCGTTAACAATGCGTTTGGAGCAGCTACGACAAACTTCACTAAGTGAGGCTGACGATGAGCGACAAAGACATTCTGGCAGCGCCTCCCGAACAGCACCTCCACGATCTGCGCGCCATCTATGACATGGGGAATCTACACCTCGACCCGGCCGCAAAGGTGGGCAACCAGCCCTGGTCCGTAGTGCGACTCACCCCAGATCCATATAGTGGCTCGGAGACCCTGGTAGGGGCGGCGCTTGATGCGAAAACGGGACAGCTGATCAACGCAGCTACCGGCAAGCCCGCTGCCGATAACTCATTTTCTTCCGGCATGATCGAAGAAGGTTCCTGGGCGCTGGTTACCCGGATCGGTGTTCCTCGAGGAAAGCAGCGCGGCCGTTATAAGTGGACGAAGCCGCTGGAGTATGAGAAGCGCAAGCTTGATCCGGAGGATATCTACCGGCCATTTGTCAAAGGAGGTACTGTCCTCTGCAGGCACAACCCTGAGGTCGAGGGAGCGACGCAGTTTGATGCGGTCAGTCTTCTTCCGACTGGATGGGAAACCAATGTTGCACCCGCTTTCGACGCGTTGAAAAAAAATAAGGTCCTGTCCAGGCAGCCGATTTCGGCCGTGGACAAAATGTCTTTGAAGGCTTTGATGGCGGACGCTAACGCTATCACCTCGACGATCGCATTTCGTTCTTTGAGTGAATCGGGCAATCTCGATTCCAAGACCGTCCAACAGACTCTTTCCAAGGCTACCGGCTATCATCGCGCGGTTCTCATGTACGTTGCATTGGTACACGCTCCGGCCGCGGGGCCGTCCACCATCGAGCCCGCACTCGCCCAGGCTGTCCAGGGCACCAGTCGTCCACCGGATAGCCGGGCAGCCGCGCTTGCCTTCGCCGCAGTGGCCCTCTTCCATCCGGAATTGCCGAAGAGTCGGGCGCTGAGCGTGAACCTTTTGAACGGAATGCGCAGCGGTTTGGCTCCGTCGGTCGCGGGAAGAAAACCGCTTCATCCGCGAAGCGAAAGATCGATCCCTACGTGGAGCAGCTACTTAAGACCGCACAACTATCGTGAACCGTACTTCATAGTCGATCAGCTTCGGGGAGAGACATGGCAGAGTTCGTTGAGCCGGTCCATACCGAGGGGTACCCCCCTCCCCCTCCCCTTATTACCCCACTTCTTTGTTACTGATTCATTCGATTGGAGTTAGCCTAAGGGTTTACCGCCAGCTAATTGATAACAAAATACGTACATGCATCTATCAGAAAATAAACAAGTTACATGGCGTCAATGAAAACACTGGATTTATAGGTTGGTCGTTGCTTCCAAGGTACTTACGTGGTGAATCCCGCAACCATTCCCCAAAATGCGCAAGGCCCGGATGCGAATGGCAACCGGGCCTTTATATCTCTATCTCTATTGTAGCGGGTTTGGGGAAATTCTCGGCCAAATTCCTGCCGTTCCGACGTAACAGCCGTAGTAGGCAAGCTGGCCGTTGTCGATAACTCCGGGACCGGCGGCGACGCACGCCGCATTCGTGATTCCGTCGGCAAAGAAGGGCAGCGATCCGGCCTTTAACCAATGGATGCTAATGGGATGGCCGGGTTACGACTGCCCCGATTGGGGAATCCCAACCGAGAGACGCCTCACGTAGGATAACTAGACTGGCTCCGAAGCAGTTCCCACCTACCTTACCTGGGAGAATCGAAAGAGAATGCGGAGAATTGGACGGGCATGAACGATACGGTACTGGTGACGGGTGGCGCGGGGTTTATCGGCTCCAACTTCGTCCTGAATTGGATTGCGAAGACGAAGGCCAGCGTCGTGAATCTGGACCTGCTGACGTATGCCGGCAACCGCCGGAATCTGCTGTCGATTGCGAGCGATCCCAGGCATATTTTTGTGAAGGGGGATATCGGCGACAGCGCGCTGGTGGGGTCGCTGCTCGAGAAATACCAGCCGCGGGCGATTCTCCACTTTGCGGCGGAAAGCCATGTGGACCGCTCGATTGCCGGGCCGGGCGCTTTCATTCAGACGAATATCGTCGGGCACCTTCTCTCTGCTCGAACAAGCGAAGAACTTACTGGAGCGGGCTGCCGGCGGAAGACAAGGCGGCATTCCGCTTTCTGCACGTCTCGACCGATGAGGTGTACGGAACGCTGGGGGCGGACGATCCGGCCTTTACCGAAGAGACGCCCTACACACCCAACAGTCCTTATGCGGCGTCGAAGGCTTCTTCCGATCACCTGGTGCGCGCCTACTTTCACACCTACGGCCTGCCGGTCCTGACCACGAATTGCTCGAACAACTACGGGCCCTATCAGTTTCCGGAGAAGTTGATTCCGCTGGTGATCCTGAATGCGCTCGAAGGAAAGCCGCTGCCGGTCTACGGCGATGGGCTGAATGTCCGCGACTGGCTGTTTGTGGGAGATCACTGCGCGGCGATTCGGCAGGTGCTGGAGCGCGGGCGGCTGGGCGAGACCTACAACATCGGCGGTTCGAGTGAACGGAAGAATATCGATGTGGTGACGACGATCTGCGACATTCTGGACGAGCTGAGGCCCGACGCGAAGCTGGGCAGCCGTCGCGAACTGATCACCTATGTGAAAGACCGGCCGGGGCACGATCGGCGCTATGCGATCAACGCAGAGAAGATCACGCGCGAGATCGGCTGGCAGCCGGAGAAGCAGTTCGAGAGCGGCATTCGCGAGACAGTCGAGTGGTTTCTGGCAAATATGGACTGGGTGGATGACGTGCGCGTCGGGCCACTACAAAGAATGGATCGATCTGAACTATGCGGATCGCCTTGCGACGGAAGAACCCGTAGCAGATCGGCTCGTGCGATGAAGGGCATCATTCTCGCAGGGGGCTCGGGAACGCGGCTTTATCCGGTGACACACGTTGTTTCGAAGCAGCTGTTGCCGGTGTACGACAAGCCGATGATCTACTACCCGCTGAGCACGCTGATGCTGGCGGGGATTCGCGAGATCCTGATCATCTCGACTCCGCAGGATACGCAGCGATTTGCGGAACTGCTGGGCGACGGCCGGCGATGGGGTATCGAGTTGACGCTATGCCGTGCAGCCGAGTCCCGGATGGCCTGGCGCAGGCTTTCATCATCGGCAAGGACTTTATTGGGAACGATGCCGAGCGCGCTGGTGCTCGGCGACAACATCTTCTATGGGCACTCGCTGACCGGGACAACTGCAGCGGGCGGCAAAGAAGACGAGCGGTGCGACCGTCTTCGCCTACCAGGTGCAGGATCCGGAGCGGTACGGCGTGGTCGAGTTCGACGCGAGCAGGCCGCGCGATCAGCCTGGAAGAGAAGCCGGCAGCGCCGAAGTCGCGCTACGCAGTGACCGGGCTCTACTTCTACGACAACGACGTGGTCGAGATCGCGTCGTCGCTCAAGCCTTCTCCGCGCGGCGAGCTCGAAATCACCGATGTGAACAAGGCGTATCTCGATCGCGGCACGCTCGAGGTCGAGCTCATGAGCCGCGGCATGGCGTGGCTGGATACGGGCACGCACGATTCCCTCTTCGAGGCGGGGATGTTCATTCATACCATCGAGCGGCGGCAGGGACTGAAGATCGCGTGTCCGGAGGAAATTGCGTACAGATACGGTTACATATCCGGCGAACAGCTGGAGGCGCTGGCGGCTCCGGTGCGCAAGAGCGGCTACGGGCAGTATCTGCTTTCCCTGCTGAGTGAGCCGGGTTTTCCGGGCGGGGCGGTCTAGCCGTATGCAGATCACAGAAACCACATTGCCCGGAGTGCTGCTGTTCACGCCGAAGATGTTTTCGGACGCGCGCGGCGCGTTCTTCGAGACCTACAATGAACGAGAGATGCGCGAGGCCGGTCTGCCGACGGATTGGCGGCAGGATAACTTTTCTATCTCCGTCAAAAATGTGATTCGCGGGATTCACTATCAGATCACGCAGCCACAGGGTAAGTTGGTGCGCGTGGCCTATGGAGCGGTTCTCGATGTGGCCGTCGATCTGCGGCAAAGCTCTCCGGACTTTGGCAAACATATCGCGGTCGAGCTTTCGGGGGAGAACGGCCTGATGCTGTGGATTCCTCCGGGCTTCGGGCACGGCTTCGCGGTGCTTAGCGACAAGGCGGGCTTCTCTTACAAGGTCACGGACTACTACTCGCCTGCCGGTGAGCGGACGGTGCTGTGGAACGATCCCGAGCTGGGCATCGCGTGGCCGATTTCGGCAGAGGACGCGATTGTTTCCGTAAAAGACCAGCAGGGCGCCCGGCTGAAGGATGCGGAGGTCTTTCCGTGACAGTGAGGCGCATTCTGATCCTGGGCGCCCAAGGGCAGCTGGGGATCGAACTGCAGCGGACGTTTCTGAGTGCCGAAGAAGTGACGGCGCTGGGCCGCGACAAGTGCGATCTGAGCAGGCCGGAAACGATTCGCAAGGCAATGGCCGAGGTTCGATCCGGAGATCGTGCTTAACGCGGCGGCGTACACGGCAGTCGATCGGGCAGAGTCGGAGCAAGAGCTGGCGATGCGCGTGAACGGCGAAGCGGTGGGCGTTCTGGCCGAAGAGTCGCGGAAGATCAACGCCTTGCTGGTGCACTACTCCACGGATTATGTGTTTGACGGATCGAAGACGGAGCCGTGGGTCGAGGAGGATGCGCCGCAATCCGATCAATGTCTACGGGCGAGCAAGCTGGCAGGCGAGCGGAACATCGACGCAGGCCGGCGGGCGGCACCTGATCTTTCGCACCAGTTGGGTGTACAGTCCGCATGGCCAGAATTTTCTGCGCACCATGCTGCGGCTGGGCGCAGGAACGCGAAACAGCTGCGCGTGGTGAACGATCAGATCGGGGCTCCAACGACCGCGGCGGAGCTGGCCATGGGGACGCGGGTGGTCATCGACCTGCTGGATGCGGAAGAGTCATTGGAAGCGGCGACTGGTCCGGGATTTACCACATGACCTGCGCGGGTAAGACGAGCTGGTGCGGCTTCGCGCAGGAGATCTTCAACCGCTCTGTTCCACCGGAGCACAAGCCCTGGCCTGAGGTGGTGGGTATTCCGGACACGGAGTATCCGACGCCGGCGAAGCGGCCGAAGAATTCGGTCTTGTCGAACGCAAAGCTTCACGCTCGATTCGGAGTCGCACTGCCCAGCTGGGAAGATGCGCTCGGCGGAGACGCTGGAGTAGCGCGCCAGCCAGCAAATCTGGCACCCTCGAGCTCAGCGGCGACTATAATGTTGCTTTATGGCCGAAAACGAAAGAGTGGCCGCCGACGATGTGCGGCGGGTGGCGGAGCTGGCGAACCTGGAGCTGACTGAGGACGAAGGGGTCCGCATGCAGCGGGACCTGAACGCCATTCTCGATTACGTAGCTCAACTAAATGAATTCGACACGTCGGCGGTGGCGCCGATGGCGCAGGTCTCCGATGTGCTCAGAAGCGGCGAAGGCGTGAATGCGTCCCTGCGCGAGGACCGGATTGTGCCGTCTCTCGGACCGACAACGGGTGATGGCTGCCGCTCCCGAGACAGATGGGGTCTTCTTTAAAGTCCCTAAGGTGATTGAGCGATAAGGCTCGGCCGGATTCAGGCGGCCGTTCGGATCATTTCATGACGACAAAAATTTCAGAGGTAAAGCTGCCTACGATCGACGAGCTTGTGGAAGGCGTCGCGAAGGGCACAACGACGGCGGAGGAAGCCGCTCGGCTGTGCTTCAGCCGCATTGACGAAGAGGATGCGACAATCCACGCTTATCCTGTCGCTCGACCGCGAGGGTGCGTTGGCGCGGGCTGCGGAGATCGACGCGAGGGCTGCGGCGGGCGAGACTCTGCCGGCGCTTGCGGGCGTGCCGATGGGCATCAAGGACGTGCTGGTGATCGACGGGCAGCCGGCAACGGCGGGCTCGAAGATTCTCGAAGGCTATCGGCCGCCTTATACGGCAACTGCGGTGCACCAGCTGAGCGACGCGGGCGCGGTGCTGCTGGGCAAGCTGAATTGCGACGAGTTTGCGATGGGCTCGTCGAACGAGAATTCGGCCTACGGGCCGGTGCGGAATCCGCATGACACGGAGCGCGTGCCGGGTGGGTCGAGCGGCGGCTCGGCGGCGGCGGTGGCGGCGAACATGGCGGTGGCCACGCTGGGAACGGATACAGGCGGCTCGATCCGCCAGCCGGCGTCCTTTTGCGGCGTGGTGGGCGTGTTGCCGACTTACGGGCGCGTGTCGCGGTATGGGCTGATCGCCTTTGCTTCGTCGCTCGATCGTGTGGGTCCCTTTGCTGCAAATGTGCGCGATGCGGCGACGATGCTGGGCGTAATTGCAGGGCACGATCCGATGGATGCGACATCGTCGATGGAACCGGTGCCGGATTACCTGGCGGAGATCGACAAGCCGGTTGAAGGGCTGCGTATCGGTGTTCCGGCGGAGTACTTCGGCGAAGGGCTCGACCCTGAAGTGCGCGCGACCGTCGAGACGACGGATTGAGCGGTTGAAGGCAGCAGGGGCGGAGATCGTGCCGGTTTCGCTGCCGCACACGCGCTATGCCATTCCGACGTACTACCTGATGGCGACAGCTGAAGCGAGTGCGAACCTGGCGCGATTTGACGGCGTTCGCTATGGATATCGCGCGGCGACGTCGGCGACGCTGTCGGCGATGTATCACTGCTCGCGCGACGACGGATTTGGCGCGGAAGTGAAGCGGCGCATTCTGCTGGGAACCTACGTGCTGAGCGCGGGCTACTACGATGCCTACTACTTGAAGGCGCAGCAGGTGCGGCGGCTGCTGACCGACGATTTCCTGAAGGCCTTCGATCGAGGTAGACGCGATCGTGACGCCAACGGCGCCGACTCCGGCATTCAAGCTCGGCGAGAAGACCGACGATCCGATGGCGATGTATCTCGCGGACATCTACACGGTGACGGCGAACCTGGCGGGCATCTGCGGAGTGTCGGTGCCCTGCGGCGAATCACGTTCGGGGCTGCCGATCGGATTGCAGATTCTGGGCAAGCATTTCGGGGAGTCGACGGTGTTTCGGGTGGGGCAGGCAGTCGAGAGGTTGTAAGCGGCCTTTTACGCGCATTCGCAGCGCGGATCTGAAGTCGTCGCCGTAATGGTTACATATTCAGTGGATGAGCCGAGAGGCCGATAGTAGCGGGCCTCCGGGTCGGCGCAGGCAAGGCAGAGGATCTGGCCGTCGCGCTCGATGAAGCGTTCGTAATTGATGCCTTCGCCGCACTCGGCGCAGGCGATGCGCGCGCCCTTGTAGCCGGGCAACTCTTTCGGCTCAATCTGCACCTGGACCCATTCTTCTGAGAAAAGTTCGTTAACGGGGAGTTCGCGGTAGGCGCGCATTTGTTGCATGTTCTTGCTTTCTATCTCGGGATAGAGTTCGCGGGCGCGCGCCTTTGAGGATTCGAGGGCGGCAATGCGCAGGGCGCGTCCGGAGTCGAGGTCGACGAAGGTGGCCGCCATTTTTCCCCAGTCGCGAAACTTCAGGGCGCGCTTGCCGAGGCGGCATCCGGTGACGACGCCAATTGCATCTGTCGCGCAGCGGTCGATTTCGACGTAGGTGACCAGGCGCTTGCGGTCCTTGCCGCGCGGCTCTTCGATGCCGAGGCGGCTGCAGCCGAGCATAGCCATCCGCACGCCGAGGATCTGGCCGGCGCAAAGGTGGCCGTGCGCGATTTCGGCCAGCTTCAGCAGGTCGTCGAAAGACTCCATGACTGAAGTGTAGACCTGCAGCGTGAGTTGGGGAAAAGCAGGTCCTTCGACTGCGCGCCTGCGGCACTCCGCTCAGGATGACATCACTTGTCATTTAGGGCTCGCGCCCTACCAGGATGCCAAGCGTCAATTTGCGGTATCGTTCGCATCAGCCGTATCGCCGTCTTCGACGAGCACGGCGGAGAGGCCGACGAGGTCGAAGCTGACAGGTTGTGATCCGGTGGGCTGGAAGGCGATGCGGAGGGGTTCACGCTGCCAGGAGGCCGAGGTGCAGGCAGGGGTTGGGTGGTCGGAGGGGTTCCACTCGTGCAGCTTGCGGCTGAGCACCGGTCTGCGGCCGGCGATCTGGGCGACCACGGCGTAAAGCTGGCGGCCGGTCGAGTTTAATCCGCAGTAGGCTGCGTAGTCGCGGAACCAGACCACCTCGGAAACGGCGGGGTCGTAGTCAGGCAGGCGCAGGGCGATGACTTTGCCGCTGACGCGGTCGATGAACAGCCAGGGGCCGCGCTGCCAAACCCAGCGTCCGGCCCCCGTGTGGCCACCTGCATCCGTGGGGAGGGCGTCATTCAGTCGGATGGCGCGGCGGACAACGAAACTTCGGTCGGTGACGTCGTGGGAGTCTCCGGTGGTCCACTCCTTGACCTTACCGTCGACGACGAGGGGGCGGATGCGCAACTCGGTTTCGTCTTTGCGGGCTCCGGCCGGATCTCCGGTGATTGAGTAGGGGACTTTGCGGACGGCTCCGAGGGTGACCGCGTGGGACTTGGCGGCCGCGTGGGCGAGGGTTGAGGCCAGCGCGAGGGCCAGAATCGCGAGGCCAGATTTTTTGCGGAGCATGGTGCCTAAGGATAGGAAGCGGGAACGCTTCCGAACAGGTCACGAAGGTAATGAGGACAGGGGTGTAGACACTCTACTGGCGATGGGAGTAGAGTGCCTACAGCTATGGCAAAGCAGGATGACAAGCGCAGTTCGTATCAGAACAGAATTGAGTTGCTGCAGGGCACGCTGGACATGCTGATACTGCAGACGCTGCAGTGGGGCGCGCAGCACGGGTATGGGATCAGCCAGGCGATTCGCATCCGAGTCGGGCGAGATTCTGCAGGTGGAGACGGGATCGCTCTATCCCGCGCTGCACCGGCTGGAACGGCAGGGGTGGGTGCGCTCGGAGTGGAAACAGACGGAGAGCAACCAGCGGGCGAAGTACTACCGCATTACGGCTGCAGGCAAGAAGCAACTGGCATCAGATCATGGCCGCTGGCAGCAGATGGTGGAAGCGATCGGCGCGATCATGCATGGGGAAATTGACGGCGTCGAACAAAGCCTGGAGCGGAGCGAGCCGTGAGCTGGTGGCGACTGGCGAGCTATATGTCCGCACGGAGGCCTGTAGATCACAGATTGAAAAAGAAGACGGGCGCTATGGATGCGAGTGCGGCTCCTGCCTGCAGGCCAGCACATACAGCGTCTGTCTCGGAGCTCGCGGCAGCCACTTGATCGCGAAGAACGCCAGGACCGGCAGCTGGGCGGCCATGAGGATCTGCCAGATATGTGCGGCTGTGCCCTCGTCGGCTTCACGGGCTGCGCCGTAGATCGCGATATGAAGGAGCACCACCGCCAGGGCGGTGAGCGACATGGCCATGGGAAGAAAGGCGGTTGGCCGCCTGACGATTGCGCCGAAAGTGGGATGTTGATCCATGTTGCGTCCTCGCGTCGAAGAGATGTGTTCGCAAATTGCTGACCAAACGACGTTTGCGGATGTGCGCAGACCTCCGCCGCTGCTTTGAACGAGTGCCTCGAACTCTTCGCCATAGCGTTCTCTCCATCGGCGTGGATAGAGGCGCACCAGCAGGCGAGCGAGGCGGGGGGTCATAGGGCTTCCAGCCTTCGAAGTCCGGCTTTGGTGAACTGCTGGAGGGTAGTCAATTTCGCGCGCAGAACGCGCAGGCCGCCAGGAGTGATGCGATAAGGACGGCGGCGTTCCTCGGGCGGGAGCGGCTCGATCCATCCCTGCTGCTCAAGGCGAGCAATCGCTCCGTAGAGGGTGCCCGGGCCGAGGCGGGTACCGCAGAGGCGGGCAATGTCCTCGATCATCGCATGCCCGTGCTTCGGTCCGCTGGCGAGACTGGCGAGAACGAGAAGTGGCGGGTCGGAGTATTGACCCATTTCAGGGTCCTGCTGGCGATTTACTACGTCTCGCGTACTACGCATGACGTAGTTATCGCACAAGCGGCCAGCTTCTGCAAGGAGATAATTTCATTCAGCCGGTCCCCCTGCGAGCGAGCCACTCGTCGCGCGTGATCTCCCAGATCTCGGAAGGCAGGCGGCCGGAGACATAGTCGCGGTCTTCCAGGGCGATCACGCGCATGCCCTGCCGTTCGGAGATGCGGCGCGAGCTGGTGTTGTCGATGGCTTTGGGCACGCGCAGGACGGGAAATTTGAGGACCGTGAACCAGAAATCCGTAACACAGTCGCAGGCTTCGGACATGAGGCACTGGCCCTGCCACGCAGGGGCGAGCCAGAATCCGCGGTTCTCTTTGTCTCCTTTGGCGAGGTTGATGGCTCCGAGGATGCGATCCGGTTCCGTCTTGAGGCGCAGCGTCCAATGCCACCCATCGCCGCGTTCCATAGCGGGCAGAGCGATTTCCCGGTAATAGGTGACTACTCCATCGGGCGGAAAGGGCCAGGGCACATGGCTGGCGAGGTAGCGGACGATCTCCCACTGGGGAAAAATGGCCTGAACCTGATGCGCGTCGTCGAGCGAGATGGGGCGCAGGACGAGGCGTGCGGTGTGGAGAGTGGGGATCATGTGGCGCGGATTTGCATAAGAGTCTAATGCACTCTGTTGGCGAAAACGGAGCGATTTGAGTCCAACGGGACGGCTTTTTGGTATGGTTCATTCTGTCCATTGCGCGAAGGGAACAACGGTTCAACATGGGACGGATCGAGAAAACGGTATTCCTCAGTTATCGCCGCACAAACGGTCCCTGGGCACTGGCCATCTTTCAGGATCTGACCTACCACGGCTTCGATGTCTTCTTCGACTTTAACGGCATTGGCAGCGGCGACTTTGAAGGAGTGATTGTAGAGAACATCAGGGACCGGGCGCATTTTGTGGTGCTGCTGACCCCGTCGGCGCTGGAGCGGTGCAGCGAGCCCGGAGATCTGTTTCGCGCCGAGATTGAGATGGCGATCAGCGACAAGCGCAATATCGTTTCGGTCATGTTGGAAGGCTTTGATTTCGATAGTCCAGGCATCGCAAGTCAACTCACGGGCACGCTGGCGTTGCTGAGGAAGTACAACGCATTCTCGGTCTCGGTTGAATATTTTTCCGATGCCATGGAGCGGCTCAGGACGAAGTTTCTGAATATTGCTCTGGATGCTGTGCTGCATCCGGCATCCGCCCCCGCCGTGCAGGCGGCAAAGGCGGAGCAGGCGGCGGCGATCGCGGCTCCGGCAGCGACGCAGAGCGAACTGACGGCACAGGGATGTTTTGAGCGCGGCGTCAATGCTACTGATCCGGACGAAAAAATGGGCTTCTACACCATAGCCATTCAGCTGCAGCCCGACTATGCCACCGCGTTCTACAACCGGGGCCTTGTGCGCGACGGCAAAGGGGATCGGGACGGCGCGATTGCCGATTACACCGAGGCCATTCGGCTGAAGCCCGATCTTGCCTCTGCGTTTGTCAATCGGGGCAATACGCGGAAAGCCAGGGGTGACCTGGCGGGCGCACTCGGCGACTACACAGAGGCTATCCGTCTTCAGCCGGACTCTACGCGCGCGTACTCAGGCCGGGGGCTGGTTCTTTCTGAGCAAGGGAACCTGGATGGAGCGCTGAAAGATTACGATGAGGCCATCCGGCTGAAGCCCGATTTTGCCGTGGCATTTTATAACCGGGCGCTCGCGCGGTCGGCCAAAGGCGATGCGGACGGCGCGCTGGAGGATTATGGCGAAGCCATCCGTCTGGATCCCGGCGATGTCGACTCGCTCTACAATCGCGCGCAGATATGGCAGGAGAAACACCAGCCCGCCGCTGCCATGATGGATCTACAGAAATATCTGGATGCGGGGGGCGGTGCGCAGGCGGGCGACACGGAAAAAGTCGAAGAGACCATTCGAGAGCTTAAGAAGGCGCTGTAGCGGCGACCGGGTTGTCTGTCTACCTGCCGGCGTTGGCTTGTTCTTCGATGGCCTGGTTGTAATGCTGGCGCGCGCGGGGCAGCGGGTGAAGCTTGTAGAGGATGAGCTGGTTGCGGTCAGGGTCGTCGAAGGCGTGAAAGGCGGCCACCCGCTCGAGCGTGTACTGCGTTTGCAGGTCTGCGAGGGTGCCGGGATCGATCTCGTTCCAGGCGGCATACCAGCCAGGCCGGTAGCTGTGGATGCGGTAGAGGGAGATCCCACGTGCCGAAGTCGTCGCAGATGGCGGGCAGATGGGTGATGAGGGTGATGTTGTCTCCGCTGATCGAGAGCAGCAGCCGGTTGCCGTTGGGGTGCTGATCGATGTAGCTGGTGAGTTGGTTGGCGGCGGTGATCCAGGTGTATTCGGGGTGGCGTGTCCAGTGGAGGATCTGGCGCAGATTGTCGGCGCTGACGATGGCGGCAAGCGCAACCGTCGCATAGGCCAGAGGGCGCGCCAGCCTAGCGGCGGAGCGCCTGGAACCCGGCGTTTTTGTGAAGAGCGCTTGCGTGGCTAGCGCAATGAAAAAGACCAGCGGCCAGGCGAGCGACCTGGTAATAGCGCGGCTGCATGTTGTTGTGCCAGCCGATGAAGAAGACGTATCCGGCGGAGGCCACCAGCGAGGCAACGATGAGCGGGTTGCGCCAGAGGTCACGGAAGAAGACCACAGAGAGAAGCAGCAGAGCGACGCCGAGCGAGCAGAGCCAGGGGTCGATCCAGAGTGTGCCGTGCAGGGCGTACCAGAAGGCGGCGATACTTCCGGACGAAGGTCGCGGGCTGGTCCCAGGTGTTGGCTGCGAAAAGGTAATGGTAGTCGAAGAAATAATACGGTCGAACGAAGAGAAGGTAGTAAGCGCTGAAAGGAATCGACCGCGGAGAGAGCAACGATGAGCGCGGGCTTGAGGCTCTCGCGTAATTTGTAACCGTATGCGTGCCAAATCAGGAAGAACGTTGAAGGCAGCAGAAAGATGGCCGTGGTCTTGGTGAGGACCATGAGGCAGAGCAGGAGTCCGATGACGATGAGGGCAATGTTGCGCAGAGCGGAGGCGATTCGCAGAAGACGGAGGGCGAGCAGCCACGAGGCGAGCAGGAAGAGCACCAGCGGCGTTCGAGAATGGCGAGGCGGCTGAAGGCGTAGAGAAAGGCGCTGGTGACATGCAGCGTGACGGCAAAGAGCGCGATAGGGCGCGAGGCCTGGGTGCGGAGGAGGAGCGTAGGCGAGCAGCAGGTTCAACGCGAAGAGGACAGAGAGTAAGCAGGCGCGCCGCTACCAGGCTGACTCCGGTGAAGCGAAAGAGCGAGCTTCGAGCGCGGGCAGAACCGGGAGCGCGACGGAGGGGTTGAAATCTCCGTGCACATACCAGGAGCCGAGAACGTAGTGCTCGATGGCGGCCTTACCGTACCAGCCTTCGTCGGTGTACTTGGAGTAGTCCATCCAGGGGGAGTGGTTGGGGAAGTCGGCGCGGAGATGGACGGCGTGCAGCGCAAAGACCGCGGCGATGGCGGCCAGCCAGAGCCAGTAGAAATAGGGCCGGATTGGGTGCGTCCGCTGCATGAGCTAAGGCGTACTCTCTTCGGAACCTGAAATGCTGGCAGAAGTTGTGCGGGCGATGACTAATGCCCGCACAGTAACCCGGATACGGCTAAAGGAATTGGGGAGAGTATACACAGACTCTCTGATTCTGCTGCTGTTTTTTCCTGGGTTTAGCCCCTGGACGGGCGATTCGTTATTCGTAGGCCAGGGCGTCGATGGGGTCTTTACGGGCGGCTTTCCACGCGGGGTAGACTGCGCCGAGGGTTGAACCGATGAAGGCGATGATCGCTCCCCGGATGCGCCATTCGGCGGTAATCGGGAAAGGCAGCGTAGGGAAGCGGTAGCCGAGGATCACCCTTAAGACCTCGGTGAAGAGAATTCCCACGAGGATGCCTGCGATGGTCACGATGGCCGTTTCGCGCAGGACGACGTTGACAATGTAGGCCTTGGACGCGCCCATCGACTTGAGGATGCCAATTTCCCGTGTGCGCTCGAGCACGGCGGTGTACATGGACTGGAAGATCACCAGAAATCCGACGACCGTGGCAATGCCGATCACGGCGCGCAGCGCGATGTTGAAGCCGGGAAGATGCTCGGGCGTCATGAGCGACATCCATTCCTGGATGGTCTGAACCTGGTAGAGACTGAGGCCGGGGGTGGCGAGGATTTCCTGGCGAATGAGCTCCTGGTTCCGGAGGTCGTCGCTCTTTAGGTAAAAGAGCGAGGCGTTGTCGGGGCCGCCCATGAGCGTGCCCAGGGTATGAATGGGCAGGAAGACGCGGCCTCCCTTGCCGTGTTCGACGATGCCCGAGATGCGGAAGGGATGGCCGAGAACCTGGATGGTGCCGCCGACGGTACGGTTCTGTCCGGGGCCTTTGGGCTTGGAGCGGGCGTAGAGATCGTCAATAATGACGTCGTTGGGTCCGGTGAAGGGGCCTCCGGCAACGAAAACGAAAGGCCGGAGCGCATTGTAGCTTTCGAAGTCGATGCCCCAGATGGTTTCAACTCCGCCGGTCATGTTGAAGTCGGTGATGGCGGGGGCGGCTACGGCGATGTGGGGCAGCTTGCGCAGGACTTCGGCGATTTTAGCGGGGACGGGCGCGCCTCCCACGGAACTGATGAAGCTGGCGTTGGGGGGACGGACGATCATGTCCGCGCCGATGCCTCCGGTCTGGCGGCTGGCATTGGTGACCTGGCCGATCATGATGGCGACGATGGAGAGGATCATGACGACTTCAATGGCCACGGCCGCAATGCTGATGACGGTACGCAGGGGGCGGTGAAGTAGGTTGCCGAGGACGAGCTTGTTCATGGAGGGTCTATAAAGGTCTAACTGACTGGAATCCGGGGATAGCGAAATGGCGGAGGGTGGGCGGATGCTTCATCGCGTCCTGAGAAAGAGGGACCTTTTGGGATTCCCCCTGCCCAGTGTAGCAAAATGGAACTTCCGGAGATGTACCGGTTCGGAACGTTGAAGGGAATCGCAAAACGAGTCGATAGTTGTGGAAAGCGTATCAAGGACCGGCTCTCGATCCATGAAAAGAGAGGGAAAGAGCGATTTTTCTTTTGACCTTAGCGCGCGGACGGTTTTATGGTTAGCTTAACCCCTGAAATCCCTAGATTTTAGCCGTAAATGTCTTGAGGTTCAGAAGTATGGGCGAATTTGGCAAAGAGTTGCGCAGTGAACGCGAGAGCCGGGGCATCGAGCTGGAAGCGATCTGCGACTCGACAAAGATCAGCAGCCGGTACCTGACGGCGCTGGAACAAAACCAGTTCGAACAACTGCCCGGCGGCGTTTTCAACAAGGGGATTGTGCGCAGCTATGCGCGCGTAGTGGGCCTGGATGAAGAGTTCTGGGTGGGCCGCTACATGGACGCCTACCAGCAGAGCGGCCAGCTGAAAACCGACGACGCCGATTGGATCGCCTTCGCCGAGAACGTCGGCAAGAGCCGGGATCATGAAGGACACAGGCCCGACCTGCGGCTGCGCTGGGCGGGAGTAGCCATGCTTCTGCTCCTATTAGTCGGGCTGGGATGGTTTGTCTGGCGATATGTGCACGGCCGAATCTCGGATGAGGGTTTGCTGCAGCGGCCTGCGGTTGCGATTGCACTGCGGGTCGAGCAGTCAGCGAAGGTCTGGGCCGCTCTCGACCGGTAGCGCCGTTCACGGCGAGAATTTCCCCGCTGGGCCTCCTTCTTTCCCCGTTAAAACATTGGCTTTACCCCGTGGAGCACGCGGTTTAGTACCATCTCTTTAGATGTCTCATCCCGGTTTTGCGACGCCGCTCCCTCACGGCCCCGCGATTTTTGCGTAAGAGCGAGATCGATTGCGGCAGCCGACCTTAGTCCATTCATGGAGGAACCAGCATTGTCCGCACGCGATAGATTTTTGTTCACTTCCGAGTCTGTTACAGAAGGGCACCCGGATAAGATCGCCGATCAGATTTCCGATGCCATTCTCGATGCCTGCCTGGAGCAGGATCCTTACAGCCGGGTTGCCGCTGAAACACTCACCGCAACTGGCCTGGTGGTCATTGCCGGCGAAATCACGACGCGCGCCTATGTGGACTTTCAGTCGCTGGTGCGGGGAGTGGTGGCGTCGATCGGCTACGATAATGCCCTGTATGGTTTCGACTCAAATACCTGCGCGGTGATCTCGTCGATCAACAAGCAGTCGGGTGACATTGCCATGGGTGTGGACACCGGCGGCGCAGGCGACCAGGGCATGATGTTCGGCTATGCAACCAACGAGACCGAAGAGCTGATGCCGGCTCCCATTTCCTTTGCACACAAGCTGGCGAAGCGCCTGACGGATGTTCGCAAGACCGGGAAGTTGCAATATCTGCGGCCCGACGGCAAGAGCCAGGTGACCGTCGAATATGACGAGAACAACAAGCCGGTGCGCATTGACGCGGTGGTGATTTCGACGCAGCACGCGGAAACGATCGGGACCGAGGAGCTGCGCGCGGACATTCTGAAGCATGTGATCCAGGCGGTTCTGCCCGAGGCTCTGCTGGACGAGAACACCAAGTATCACATCAATCCTACGGGGCGCTTTGTGATCGGCGGACCGATGGGCGACACAGGATTGACGGGCCGCAAGATCATCGTCGACACCTACGGCGGCATGGGTCGGCACGGCGGCGGCGCCTTCAGCGGCAAGGATCCGACAAAAGTGGATCGCTCGGCGGCGTACATGGCGCGGCATATCGCGAAGAACATCGTGGCCGCCGGCCTGGCCGACCGCTGCGAGGTGCAGCTGGCTTACGCGATCGGCGTGGCAGAGCCGGTGAGCGTGCTGGTGGATACCTTCGGCACCGGAAAGCTGGAATCGACCAGGCTGCAGGAGCTGGTGCGGGCGAACTTCAAGCTGACTCCCAAGGGCATTATCGAGAGCCTGGACCTGCGGCGGCCGATCTATCGCAAGACGGCGGCCTATGGGCACTTCGGCCGCACGGACAGCAACTTCCCGTGGGAAGCGACGGACAAGGCCGCGGCTCTCAAGGAGCAGGCGGCTGGCAGCGAGAAAGCTGTCAGCTAAGAGGCGGGCGGCTTAGATCCGGTCAGCTGAAGTCCGGGTAGCTAAAAGGCGGGTAGCGAAAGACGGGGCAGGCCTTGGGGCTTGCCCCGCTTTATTTGGACCAGGATAACTCGGATGTGACGTGACAATGTTACTCCACCCGTTGGGTTAGCCCGTTTCATCGCTGCCCGCTTTACCAGCTGCCCGGCGCTTAGCTGACCGGATTTCAGCTGTCCGCCTCTTAGCTGTCCGCTTGTTAGCTGCTGTAAACTCGCGCCATGGATCATCTTTGGACACCATGGCGCTACGCCTATATCACCGATACGGATCCTGATATGCGCAAAGGGGTTCCGAGGGAGTTATCGGCGTGGACCGGCGACTTTGACTGCGTCTTCTGCAACATGATTGCAGCGGTGGACTACGCGATTGCCCAGGGCACGTCGGTGGATGACGCGGAGCGCGCGGCGGGAGTGGTGGTCCGGGGCCGGCAAGTATTTATTTGCCTGAATCGATACCCGTACACTGCCGGACACATAATGGTGGTACCGTATCAGCATCAGAGTTCGCTGGCGGCGCTGGGGCCGGAGATCGCGCACGAGTTGATGGATCTGACGCAGCGCACGGAGCGGGCATTGGGCCGCGTGTACAGTCCGGACGGTTTTAATATGGGGCTGAATCTGGGCAAGGCCGCGGGGGCCGGCGTGACCGGGCATCTTCATCTGCATGCGCTGCCGCGCTGGGCCGGGGATACGAACTTTATGACCGCGATTGCGGAGACGCGCGTTCTGCCGGAGGATTTGCCGGTGACCTGGCGGCGGCTTCGCGAGGCGTTCGCGGCGGTGGACCGGACGGATTAATCGCCGGCCACGATTTCACTGAATACTTTTCGCCGAGCTGCATCCAAGTCAGGTGAGGGCCGGGCCCAAACGAGTCGATAACAAGGGAGCATGGACTTTCCTTGCGGTGGCTCAGCCGGACCCTGCAAGCGTTGGTAGATTCTGAGTCTCAGGGAGCTTCCCCATGGCAATGAATATCAGAGCAAAGACGCGCTTCCGTGCAGCGTCGAAACCGGACACGGACAACAAGGCAGAGGAACAGCTGGCAAGCCGGCAGACATCTCCGGCAAGTGTGCAGCTGCTGGAACCGGAAGACGCCTATCTGACGGGCGCAAGCCGGTCATTGCAGCGCCGGCTGCTGGGACTGAATATCGAGGACGGCCTGGGAAAGAAGCATCCCGCGTCAGCGCCCGGTCAGCACGCGACGGGATCATTTACCAAGGTACAGCCGGCTGACGCCCTGCCCAAGGCGAGCGGAAAGTAGTAGAGCTACACTTCCGGCTCCTCCGCAATTTCTTCGTGGTCGGAGTACAGTCGTAGGCTTGCTTGCGGATGAGACCAGTCATCATCTTGCAGAATGCGTGTGACGGATTCGAGCGGCTGAACTTCAGGAAGTTCATCTCTGCTGATGCCATGTTCATGTAGCTTGCGAGCCTGAGAGAATACGCCCCTGCTGCCTTCGATGCAGCCCACAAGATTGTTGTATTGGGCGACTGCATTTGTAAGCGCTTTTCCCATCTTGCCGAAGTACTCCTGCGCTGTAGCCAGCTTCTCGTACAGCTTTTCGCCCGCCTCCTTTATTTCGATTGCATTTCGCGTGACCGCCATCTGCTGCCAGCCATAGGCAACAGCCTTCAGCAACGCGATCAAGGTAGTCGGCGTTGCAAGCATGACATTGGATCTGCTCCCAAATTCGATCAGGCCGGGGTCTTGTTCGAGAGCCGCACTGAATAGCACCTCGCTTGAAAGAAAACAGACAATGAAATCGGGACTGTCTTTGAACTGTTTTGAATATGCCTTTGCGGATAACTGACGGAGATGTTCACGGACACGTTCTGCGTGCGCGGCCAGTTTGAGAGAGCGAGTCTCCTCGTCCGTTGTGCTCATAGCGTCTAAAAAGGCATCAAAGGGCGTCTTAACGTCTATAACGATGGTCCGCTCGTTCGGTAGATGGATTACGCAGTCGGGCTTGATCGATACCTCGTCACCCCGGACAAAGACTTCGACGTCGAAGGACGCGTGCTGCACCATGCCTGCAAACTCGATGCAGCGCTTCAATTGGAGCTCTCCCCAGTTGCCGCGTGCCTTTGGCGCTCTTAATGCTTGGACGAGTTGTGTCGTTTCACGACGCAGGCCTCGATGCGTCTCCTGAACATTCTTAATCTCGGTGAGAACTGCCTCGTACGCTCCCTCGCGCTTCACTTCCAGCGTATGAGTCTCCTTCTGCAGCTTGTCGAGCGCCTCGCCCACGGGTTTCAACAGGTTCGCAATCGCCGTTTCTTTGATTTCGAGAGTATTGGCTGCACTCTGCTGCTGCTTTCCGAGCTCCTGTTTGGCAAAGGTGAGGAAGGACTCGTTGTTGTGCGTCAGAGCTTTTGCGGCCAGTGCGCTAAAAGTGTCGCTCAAAGAAGCTCTCGCCTGTTCAAGCGCTGATTTTTCAGCCTTGAGGCGCTCTTCGAGACGAGCATTTTCGGTCTTGAGTTCAGCAATCTGTTGGTTCTGCGCATTGAGCGCCGTCTGGGCGGCATCGAGAGCGGCGGTACGTTGGGTGAGTTCGCGGCTGCGGCTGCCGGAGGCGATCCATGCCAGAATGACGCCCGCGAGCAAAACGGCGGCGAGCGCGATCACAATTGCGAGAAGCATGCCTGAATATACCGCCCGGAAATCGGCTGCGTCGTGCGGACGGCTGTGGAGATGGTGTAAATCCCTGCGAAGAAAGAAGCGCTTGCGCTTTACACGGTATGGGGGGGTCAGTAGACTTGGAATTTCGGGGCCAGGAGAAGGTGTGCCTGCAAGAGGGCGCGCGAGGACCGGCCCGAAGGCGGTTCTGTAGCGATAAGTTTCAGCATCAACAGCATAAGAGCAGCATCAACTGAGAGGAGATACGCATGGCAGTGGAAGAGAAAGTAAAACAGATCATCGTCGAGCAGCTTCAAGTGGATGAGGCCGAAGTTACGCCGAGCGCTTCGTTTCAGGAAGACCTGGGCGCCGACTCGCTCGACGTGGTCGAGCTGGTGATGCAGTTTGAGGAAGCCTTCGATATCGAGATTCCGGACGAAGACGCCGAGAAGATCAAGACGGTGAAGGACGCTGTCGACTACATCGAGAAGAACGCGAAGGGCGGCAAATAACCTTGCAGCGGCGCGTTGTAGTTACGGGGATCGGGCTGGTCTGCGCGGTAGGACATACCGTGCCCGAGATCTGGGACAATCTGCTGGCGGGCAAGAGCGGAATGGCTCCCATCACCAGCTTCGACACGACGGGTTTCTCGGTCACTTTCGCGGCGGAGGTGAAGAACTTCGATCCACTGAACTTTGTGGACAAGAAGGAATCGCGCAAGATGGGGCGCTTCATCCACCTGGCGTTGGCGGCGACGCACGAGGCGATGGAGACCTCGGGCCTGAAGGTCACGCCGCAGAATGCAACCCGCATCGGCGTGCATATCGGGTCGGGCATCGGCGGATTCGACGTGATCGAGCGCGAGCACAGCGCGATGCTTGCCGGGGGTCCGCGCAAGATCTCTCCCTTCTTCATTCCGGCAGCCATCATCAACCTTGCGGCCGGTCAGGTAAGCATCAAATACGGCGCAAAGGGTCCGAATGAAGCCACTGCGACGGCCTGCACCACAAGCGCGCATTCGATCGGCGATGCCTACCGCATCATTGAGCGCGGCGACGCGGATGTGATGATCGCCGGCGGCGCTGAGGCGGCGATTACGCCGATGGGCGTGGGCGGCTTTGCGGCAATGCGAGCGCTGTCGACGCGCAACGACGATCCCGAGCACGCCTGCCGGCCTTTCGACCACGACCGCGACGGCTTTGTGGTGGGAGAAGGCGCAGGCATTCTGATTCTGGAAGAGCTGGAGCATGCGAAGGCGCGCGGAGCAACGATCCTGGCGGAGATCATCGGCTACGGGATGAGCGCCGACGCGTACCATATCACGGGCATGCCGGAGGATGGTGACGGCTGCTTCCGGGCAATGCAAAACGCCGTCCAGAGCGCGAAGATTTCTGCCGTCGGAGATCCAGTATGTGAATGCGCATGCCACCTCGACTCCGCTGGGCGATGTGACGGAGTCGAAGGCCATACAGCGGCTCTTCGGCGAACACGCCATCCAATCTGCTGGTCAGCTCGACCAAGTCGATGACCGGGCATCTGCTGGGCGGCGCAGGCGGCCTGGAGGCAGGCATCACCGTGATGGCGCTGCTGCACCAGATTGCTCCGCCGACCACGAACCTGGAGCATATCGACACGGGATGCGAGCTGAACTACGTGGCCAACACGCCCCGCAAAGCGGAAATCCACATGGCGCTCTCGAACTCCTTCGGCTTCGGCGGAACCAACGGCTCGCTGGTCTTTCGCCGCTGGGAGGACTGACCGTTCAGGTGCAAGCGCTCGCTTAAAAAAACAGAGGCACAGCATTCGGCTGTGCCTCTCGTTCTTTCAGGCCTCCGCTCTGTTCGATTACGACGCCGCGGCGAGGCCAACCAGCACCAGTACGATCACAACCCACCATCCAACGACAGCGGCTGCGGCCTTCCCGCGCGACACTTTCGCCACGATCGAAACACCGATCGTGGTCAGGATCACCGACCAGATCTCAAATATGTCGATGTGGGTGCAGAGGGCCATGAGCGGTTTCGCAGTGTCGGGATTGAGGTAATAGCCAACGTTGGTGCCGACGGGATTCGAGATGAGGAACGAATCGGCAGCGACCCCCGCGAAGAGCGCGACGGCAGCCAGCAGAAACTTGATGTTCATCACCAGGTTGGCATACATGTTTACGGCAAAGACCTGCCCGTACTTTGAGCTGCCGCCAAAAGCGAAATTCGCGGTGACCCATACCAGCAGCGCGAAAACAGCAGTAAAGATGAGCCCGATCACCGGGTAACAGTAAGAGGCGATGGCGGTGATCTTGGCGGAAATTGCCTTGGCGCCCGCAACCTGATCCGCAGGCATCTGCGCGAATCGCTCCTCCTGCTTTGGGCTCTGGTGCAGATTGTTCTCGAAGACCTTGTCCCACCCAACCTTCTGCTGGACGCTGAATGCATAGCCAATGCTGACCAGGATCATGATGAGCAGCGGTCCCCAGAAGGTGGCCTTGCGGAGAATGTCGGTGAAGGTTTTAGACGGCGCGGTGAAGGTGTCGACGACGCGCTGAACTTCGGTGAGCGGCGGCGCGGTAAGCTCGGACGATGCGGCTGTGGTGTCAGGCATAAGATTCTCCGGGAATCGGTTAGCGGGGGCGATTTACGTTTGGCGGGATTGTACCCCGCTATAAGGTTGGTGCGGAATGAAAATCCTCCGTCACGACGTATCAGGCCATGTGCAGGGCAGCCGGTTGCATCGAGCGCCGGATCTCGCGGATTGCCTGCCAGCCGTAGACGATGAGTCCGACGACGCAACACACAGCCAGGACGCCGCTGGTGATCAGCAGGGAGAGATTGACGGCTGCGGCCACGCCTGCCCCTTGCGGTCCAATCGGCAGAACATAGGTCTGTGTGTGCAGAAGGACGTTGACGATCCAGGCGCTGAGAAGTGTGGTCGCAAACTTGAAGGTTGGGGGGAACCAGGTGAGATCGGGCCTCAGCAGGCGGACGACGTGTTCGAAGATTCCGGCAACGGCGAGCGCCACCATCGGCCAGTAGACAGTCATCCAGATGGGCGCGCCCCTTACCAGGTACGCAGCCGGACCGATGATCAGGAAGGGATAATCCGGAATGGCCAGCAGCCACACCAGGCCAAAGATTCCGAAGATGATCCCGCAAACCGCGTTGTAGCGGCGTTTTACCGGGGTCTCGATCTTGATCTTGGGCAGCTTGCGCGGGTCCCAGTCGCTCATGCATGGCGACTTGACCGACACGCGGTCGATGACGGCGAAGATCAGCGTGATGATGCCGAACTGCGTGAAGACGATGGTCCAGAGCGTGCCCAGGGAGTGCCACTCACCGGAGAGATGGGTTGCCGACTGCGCGCGATTGAAAATCAGGATTCCGAGCCAAACCACCAGCCAGGGGATGAGGTAGCAAAGAGCGACGATCTTGAGCACGAAGACATAGATCGGGTATAGCGCCGGGCCTATGAGGTTCTGCTGGGGCAGAAACTGTCCGGCGACAAAGATGGGGCGGCCACGCTTCTTCAGCAGATCGGCAACTTCGGATTCGGTGAGGGCGCGTCCGAGCTCCTCCTCGCGGTCCTCAAGCTGGGAGCGCAGGTCTTCGGAGAGCTCGGCAAGGATGTCCTGCTTTTGATCGCGCGGCAGCCAGAAGCCGACGGCCTGCAGGTAGCGGTCGATGAGGTCTGTAGATGGTTTGGTCATTGCAGTTGTTCCTTTTCCTGGGTGTCGATTTCCGGTTCGGTGATCGAGACCGCCTGGGGCGGGAGGCTCGGCGCCATGATCCGGTCGATGGCGGCGTGCATGGCTTCGTGTTCATTCAAAAGCTGATAGAGGATGATTTCACCCTGCGGCGATAGCCGGTAGAAGCGCTTGTTGCGTTTCTCCTCCTCGCGCCAGTGGCTCACCAGCAGGCCCTGGGTTTCGAGGCGGCGCAGCAGCGGATAGAGGGTGTTCTCGTCGATGGCCAGGCCATGGTCGGCGAGCGCCTTGCGCAGGGCGTATCCGTAGAGCTCGGTGCGCAACTGGGCTAGGACAGCGATGGTCAGGCTGCCGCGTCGTAGCTCCAGGCGAAGATTTTCGAAGACTTCAGTTTCCATGACCCGATTCCATGTTTGTCGCACACTGTGTATTATACAGTGTGTTAAATACACCGTATGACGATAGGGTAGCGTTGTCAAGAGGAATTTAGAGCTTTTTTTTCCGCCGGACGAGATTTGGCGCTGCGATCCGGACCGGGGAACCCCCGTTG
The DNA here is from genome assembly GCA_963735555.1 of uncultured Acidobacteriota bacterium. GTDB lineage: Bacteria > Acidobacteriota > Terriglobia > Terriglobales > Acidobacteriaceae > Silvibacterium. The sequence goes on along the minus strand of CAVTLP010000002.1, from coordinate 24,978 downwards.
CTACTTTCTTTTTTGGCCGGTGTTCAGTAATCTCGAGAAGCTCTGGACGGCTTCTCCGCGGTCCACCTCATGCGTCACTTACAATCTGCCGTTTTTCTTGCCTTGGCTTCCGGGCTCGCCTTGCCTGCTGCCACCGTTTCTCACTCCCACGCCACACCTGCGGCTGCGGAGCATCTGCATCCCGTAGCTCACTCTCACAAGGCGGCAGTGCATCATCAAGCCTCCGGCCAAAGGGCTTCTGGCCACGCGCCTGCGGCGAACCACGCTGCGCATGCAACCGAAACGCGGGTGGCTGGTCATCACACGGGCTCAAGGCATCACAAAATCGCTCTGGCGCCGGAGCGTGCCAGCGTGACCGAAACAATTCCTCCCGTGCCTTTGATCAACATGCATCTGGCGGCGCTGTCCGGGTCGCACGAGTCGCTGGTGCGGCAGAATCAGCGGACAGAAGCCGACGGCCTCTCGCGCATCGAAGACGACGCGCAGTTGAACGAGCTGCGCCGCGAGAAGGCCCTGGTCGCGGTGCCTGTGAGCGCGTCACTGCGCATCAACGAAGGGCTGCCGATGAACCGGCGCTACTGCCGGCCTTGGACGGCCAGGTTTTTGGCCGACCTGGCGCGTGCGCATTACGCGCGCTTCCATCGGTATGTGCAGGTGAACTCGGCGGTGCGGACGGTGGAGTATCAGCGCCGCCTGATCGAAGTGAATGGGAATGCAGCACCGGCGGACGGTGATATCGCCTCGCCGCATCTGAGCGGAGCGACGATCGACATCGCGAAGAAAGGCCTGACTGTTTCTGAAATTGCGTGGATGCGCGGGTACCTGCTGCCGCTGCAAATGGCGGGCAAGCTCGATGTGGAGGAGGAGTTCTACCAGTCCTGCTTCCATATCACGGTGTACAAGTCATATGCGCCTTCGGTGCCACCGAAGACTCCGGTCCGGCACTCTTCGGCAACGCTGCTTGCGGCGCGGGTGCGGTAGATCGGAATCTGCTAAGAAGCGGGGTAGCTGACTGTCAGCGAAGTTCGGGCTCTCGGGCCTGCCTTTCGTTTTGGTCGGGATATTGCGGCGCTCCGGCTACCATAGCTGCGTGATGCAAGTCCCTCCTGAATTCACTCACTGGACAACCATCGCAGCGGCGATCCTTGCGTTTGCGCCGGTGGTGGCGTTCGGGCTGTGTGGAGCAACGCTGATCGAGCGCTTTCGAGCCTTCCCACGCGCGCTTCAGATTGCATTGCCGGCAGTGTTGGCGGTTCCCTATCTCGTGGCGGCGTGGCCGCTGGGGTGGTTTCGCTGGGAGTGGTTTGGGCTGTATGCCCTGCTACCTGTCGTAGTGGCGGCGATGCTGTCACTGGTTGCGAAGATTGATCCCGAGCAGAACGGGCACTGGCTGGAGTTCGTCGTGCTGCTCTTGCTGGGTCTGGCGGTCGATCTGCGTTGGTTTGAAGGGGCATGGCCGCGCAGGATCGTCTTCATGAACAAGCTGCTGTTGCTCGATGCCGGGCTCTGTGGATTTCAGTGCGTGCGCGGACTAACAGGCGTGGGGTTCGATCTCAGGCTCAAGTGGAGTGACTGGAAGATCGGGCTGCGGGAGTGGGTCTTCTATACGCCGATTGCGGTTGTGCTGGGACTGGCGCTGGGCTTTCTGCACTGGCATTGGCGCGTGGATCGGCCATGGATCCTTCCGCTGTCATGGCTCTTTACGTTTTTCTTCGTCGCTCTGCCCGAAGAGATTTATTTTCGCGGCTGGATGCAGAATCTGCTGGAACGCAGAATCGGCCGCGCCGCGTCACTGCTGGTGACAGCCGTCCTGTTCGGCCTTTCGCATTTCAACAAACGAGCGGCGTTCTTTAACTGGCGCTACGTGCTGCTTGCGTCCATCGCTGGAGTCTTTTATGGACGCGCATGGCGGACGGAGCGGCGAATTGGCGCCTCGGCGGTCACCCATACCACGGTGGACACGCTGTGGGGCGCGCTCTTCCGCTAAAACTGCCGCCGGATCGCAGGGCGTTGATGGTAACGCAGGTAGCCCAGTCCCACGCGCATGTGTCGATGGATGTGATCGGGGACGGTGACGGCGAGACAGAGCCCCAGAATGCCGTGGGCCACGCCGAGCGTGTAGAGATTGCGATAGCGCAGGAAGAAAAGGCAGGAGATGGCTCCCCAGAGAAGCGTGAGGACTGTGAGCAGTGGATTGGGAATGTGGGCGAGGCTGAAGAGCAGGGCAGTGAGGGCGACGGCCTGCCAGCGGCGCGCCGTGAGGCGAAGGAAGCGCGCCAGAAAATAGCTTTGTATGAGGAATTGCTGCATGAGCGCCCAGATGAGGTATCCCCAGACATGTGCGAAAAGAGGGGCCTGACCGAAGAGTGAATGCAGCGTGTGCAGGCGAGAGGCCGCCCATACCGCGATTGCGGCCAGCACGAGCGCGAGGCAGACAATCCAGAGTGAGGCGAGCAGACCCGTTGTCCCCAGGCCCAGAGTCTTCAGGTCTTCGCGGCGCAGTAAAGTTATCAGCAGGATGGTCGCCAGGGTGATCCAGTAGAGGACACGCTGCAGCGGATTGGGGATCCAGATGACGGCAAGGATGAGGCTGTAGCCGAGGATCACCTCAAGAAGATCCCGCGTGCGCAGATCACGGGCTCGAGCGTGATCGGTCGTTGACGAAGTGGCCACGTCGCTTGGACGAAGAATCTCCTTCCAAAGTCTTTGCGTGACGCTATCGTATTTTCACGACGGTTGTTTGAGAGGAGCGAAAAAATCGCGTAAAGCGCCGGCGTCCTTTCCGGTTCAGGGCGGTGTTGAGTAGGCTGATGGCATGCTCTGAGAGGCGGACATATGGCAGAGATTTTTCCGGGCCGGTTCACGGCGCAAATGGAAGGCAGCTTCGTGGTCTTTCTCATCGGGATGCGGGTGAACCGTTTGTTTGCCCTGCGCAAGTGGTTGCAGGTGGCCCGGGCCATGCCGCCAATGCTCGAAGAGCTTTCGCGGCACAAGGAGCTCGGCTTCCTGAGCGGCGAAACCCTTCTAAGCTGGCGCGGCCCGACCATGCTGCAATACTGGAAGTCGTTTGAGCACCTCGCCGCCTATGCTCACGCGCGGGATGCGGCTCATCTGCCTGCTTGGGCGGCCTTCAATCGCGCGATCGGCAGCGACGGCACGGTGGGCATTTGGCACGAGACCTATCTGGTCGAGCCGCACCACTTCGAGACGGTCTACGTGAATATGCCGCGGTGGGGCCTGGCTCGCGCGGGAGAGTACGTGCCCATCACGGGCTTGCGGGACAGCGCGCGGCAGCGGATCGCGGTGGACTGAAGCTGAAAGGTGGGACTGACACTCTTCTTCTAGAATCTAAATATATGTCTTACGCGGCGGCTATCGATGGTCTGTTTTCGCTTGCGGGGGAGCTGCATGCGGCTCCGGGACAGCCGAGACGCAAATTCGAACTGAGTGAAATGCGTGTTCTGGCCGAAGGGCTAGGGCATCCGGAGCGCAGGTTTCCCTCTGTGCTGGTGGCGGGTACAAACGGCAAGGGATCGACCTCGGCGACGCTGGCTTCGATTCTGACGACGTGCGGGCTACCGCACGGGGCTGTACACCTCGCCGCATCTGTCGCGAGTAAACGAGCGGGTGCGGATCGATGGCGTCGAGATTTCGGACAACGACTTTGCGGCGTACTACTTTCGCGTGGACGATTGCGCGCGGCGGCTGGTTAGCGAAGGCGCGCTGCGCGGGCATCCCAGCTTTTTCGAGACGATGACGGCTCTGGCGTTTCTGGCGTTTGCGGAGAAGAAGGTCGATATCGCGGTACTCGAAGTGGGCATGGGCGGGCGGCTGGATGCGACGAATATTGTCGAGCCGGTCGTGTCGGTCATTACCGATATTTCGATCGATCACACGGAGTGGCTGGGCTCCACGATCGCTGAGATTACCCGAGAAAAGGCCGGGATTCTGCGTAGAAGCGGGGTGCTGGTGACGCTGCCGCAACATCCGGAGGCGAATCAGGCAATCGGCGAGACCGCGACAGAGCTGGGCGTGCGCGGGGTAAGTGCGGCGGCTTATGTTCCGGGTCGCGAAGTGACGCATGGGGATGAATATTCGCTAACGGTACTGGGCGAGCAGATCGAAGTGAGGTCGCCGCTGAAGGGTTTACATCAGCAGAGAAACACGGCACTGGCGATTGCGACGGCCGTTGAATTACGTAACTATCACAGTTACAATATTTCAGCAGAGCAAATGGCGGAGGGAATTCGCAGGACGCAATGGCCGGGGAGGCTGGAGCGGCTTTCAGAGCCGGGGCGGGCGGACGTGCTGCTCGATGTAGCGCACAATCCCGCGGGAGCCTGGGCGCTGCGGTCGGCGTTGTCGCATCTCGATCCTGAACCACGGACGATGACGGCCGTCTTTGGCTGCCTGCGGGACAAGCCGCTGGGGGAAATGGCGCAGATCCTGTTCCCGATGTTTGAGACGGTCGTGCTCGTCGAGGTGGGTTCGCCCCGGAAGGCGTCCCTCGCGGAGATGGAGACGGCTGCAAGAGCAACGGGGGTAAAGGTTGTGACGGCGGAGAATGTCAGGGATGCGATGGAGAGCGCGTGGGCGGCGACGCCTGGGGACGGGTTGGTGGTGGTGACGGGGTCGGTTTATCTCGTAGGTGCGGTGCGGGCGATGTTAGTGGAGGCCGGGCAGTGAAGAACCGAACGCTCGGGCCAAGGCCCAACCCGTTGCCATGGAGCGAGAGGGCGGGGAGCTTCTGCGTCAGGGCTCCTTTGTTCTTCCTCGCTACTGGATTTTTCGGCAGCCTTTCGCTGGTCGCGTCGCTGTGGGACAAGGACGGCAAAACGCAGCACGCGATCGCGCAGCGCTGGGGACGGACGGTGGTTCGCATCAGCGGCGCGAAGTTGACGCGGATAGCGCATGAACATCTGGATGGGCGGGTGGCAGTCTATGTCTCCAACCATCTTTCATATACGGACACGCCGGTGATTTTCGGGGCCCTGCCGTTTCAATTTCGAATTGTGGCGCGGCACGATCTGTTCACGCTGCCATTTATTGGGTGGCATTTGCGACGGTCGGGTCAGGTTCCGGTGAATGTGACGAACCCGAGGGCCTCGATTTCGAGCTTGGGCGGTGCGGTGAAGACGCTGCGGGCAGGGATGCCGGTGTTTATCTTTCCGGAAGGCGGACGATCGGAGACGGGGCATCTGGCGGAGTTCATGAACGGGCCGGCATTCATGGCGATTCGGGCCGGGGTTCCGATCATTCCCATGGCTTTGATCGGGACCTATGAGCTGCTGCCCATGCATTCGACGGAGTTTCATGCAGTGCCGGTGACGCTGGCGGTGGGTGAGCCGATCGAAACGAAGGGCTATGGGATGAGGCAGATAGACGAGTTGACGGCCAGGGTAAGCGAAGAAATTTGCCGGCTGTATTACCGGCACTCCTATCTGGAACAGCCGGTGAAGCTGGAGCTGGAGGCGATCTCGGTAGACGTCTCGGGGAATATCCTGGGGGAGGAACAATCATGAAGACGCCGCGAATTGCGATTCCGGAGCCAACTTCCACGGATACAAAGTACAACGATCGCTCCTGGCAGCAATATGCCACGGCTGTAGAAGCCGTAGGCGGGCAAGTTGTGAAGATTCCGTTGGCTGCCTCGCCGGCGGAGGTGGCGCGATTGGCGGGCTCATGCGAAGGCGTACTGCTGCCGGGGAGCGGGGCGGATGTGAATCCGGAGAAGTACGGACACCCGCGGATACCGGAGTGCGCTCCGGCCGATCCGGCACGCGAAGCGGTAGACGAACTTCTGATGCAGGATGCGGCGAATCTGTACAAGCCGCTCCTGGGGATCTGCTACGGCTTTCAGACCTGGAATGTGTGGCGGGGCGGAACGCTGATTCAGGACCTGAAGACCGGGGTGAATCACGCTCCTGGACGCGAGGTGCAAGAGGCGCATCGCGTTTCTGTCGCCAAAGGATCGAGGATCGCGGAAATTACGGGCCAGGGGGAGCTGGCGGTAAACAGCAGCCACCATCAGGCGCTGGATCATCCCGGTGATGGTTTGGCGGTGGTAGCAAGGAGCCTTGAAGACGGCGTGATTGAAGCGATCGAAGGGACAGGCGAGCAGTTCGTGATCGCGGTGCAGTGGCATCCGGAGCGAACGTTCGATTCGAGCCCCGCGTCCAGAGCGTTGTTTGCTGCGTTTGTGAAGGCGGCGGGCGAGTGGCAACCGAGGGAGATCCGGGATTCGGTGGCTGAGTGACGGTGGGCGATGACGTCTGCGGAGATTGAGGCGGCGGTTGCAGCGGCTGACCTGGCCGCCTTGCCACCAGGCGCTGCGGAGCAACTTGCGGCCTATCTTGCATTGCTTCTGAAGTGGAATTCCAAGCTGAATCTGACGGCGGTGCGCGAGCCTGGCGAGATTGTCCGGCGGCATCTGGTGGAGTGCGTCCAGTGCGCGCAGGTCCTTCCTGAAGTGCAGACGCTGCTCGACTTTGGGTCTGGAGCGGGACTGCCAGGGCTTCCGATTGCGATTGTAAGACCTGAGATACAAGTGACACTGGGAGAATCGCAGGGGAAAAAAGCGGTGTTTTTACGGGAAGCCGTGCGAACCCTGGGGTTGAATGCTGAAGTCTTTGACCAGCGAATTGAGAAGATGGCGACGGAGCGGGTATTCGACGCAGTGACGGTGCGGGCTGTAGATAAGATGGCGAAGGCCTGCCAAGAGGCGGCGGAGCGACTGGGAGCGGGCGGCTGGCTTGTAGTGTTTGCAACGGCGGGGACGGAGGAGGGTTTGAGATTCGAACTGCCCGAGGTGGATTGGGAGCGTCGGTTGGCAGTGGCCGGAATGAAGGATGGCTGGTTGATGCTGGGGCGAAGAAGTTAGTGTTCCACGTGAAACATTCGGCCTAAATATGCGCCATCGGCAACATTCCCAGAGGTACGGTTCGCGTGCACGTTCCACGTGGAACAAAGATTTCCACGTATGCTTCTAAGGCTGCAACCGTCCTGTAGCAATCAGATTTTGCTCGCATCCCAAGTTGTTGGTTGAATTTACGACCGGTCTCCGCTCGCATTCGCGAAAGTCTTCCACAGATTCTGCCCTGTTCTGCACAGCCGGTCTGGATTGCACATGACAGCCTCTCCCCGATAGTCTTGGTCTCCATGGGCAGGGTGTTGGCGGTCGTCAATCAGAAGGGCGGAGTGGGGAAAACAACCACCGCGATTAACCTGACGGCTGCACTGGCCTTGGAAGGCCTGAGAACGCTCCTGATTGACTGCGATCCCCAGGCGAACTCAACCGGTGGGTATGGGTTCTCCCGGGATGAAGAGCGGAAATCGACCTATGATGTCCTGGTTGGCGAGAGCACTTTGGCCGAAGCCATTCTGCCGACCGAGATCGAAACACTTTGGCTGGTTCCTTCGAGCAAAAATCTGATTGGGGCGAATGTCGAGTTGATCCAGCAGGACAGGCGGGCATTTAAGCTTCGAGAGGCACTGGAGCCAGAGCGCGAGAAGTACGACTACATTGTGCTGGACTGTCCGCCGGCTCTGGACTTACTGACTCTCAATGCCCTGGTTGCAGCGGATCGGCTGCTGGTGCCGATGCAGGCGGAGTATTTTGCGCTGGAAGGCATCAGCGAGCTAGTTCATACGTTGGAACGGGTGCGGGGAGCATTCAATCCGGGGCTGGAGATTGAGGGAGTGCTGCTGACAATGTACGACGACCGAACAAATCTGGCCCAGCAGGTGAAGGAAAATCTCAGCGATTTTTTCAAGGAAAAGCTATTCAAGACGGCCATTCCGAGAAATGTGCGACTGGCGGAGGCTCCAAGCTATGGGAAGCCGGTGCAACTTTACGATCCGCGGTCGCGCGGCGCGGAGAGCTACCGCGACCTGGGGGAGGAGTTGCTGAGCCGACATGCGGTCGAGAGCCCGCGCGCCAAAGAACGGAAGGCAGCGGCCTCCGCTCGCAGCAAACCGACGGTACGCTTCTGGCCCTACGGGTAAGACGAGGAATCCGATTTCAAGAGAGGTGCGGATGGCAATGATTGGTATAGATCTCCCAAAACGGAAGGCACTGGGCAAGGGGCTTGAGTCCTTGCTTCCACGCGCGCAGGCGAGTGTTGAGGAAACTGTGCCAAGGTCAGCGGATGGGATGCCGCGTGAGATTCCTTTGGGCGAGATTGAGCGGAATCCCTACCAGACGCGGACACGCTTCGACGAGGCGCAGCTTGGCGAGCTGGCGGCTTCGATTGTGGCGATCGGTGTCGTACAGCCAGTCCTGGTACGCGCGCTGGCCAATGGGCGCTTCCAGCTGATTGCTGGGGAGCGGCGCTGGCTGGCGTCAAAAATGGCGGGCAAGGCGACGATTCCGGCGATTTTGCGTCAGGTGTCGGACGAGCAGGCGATGGAGATGACCATCGTCGAGAATCTGCAGCGGACAGATCTGAACCCAATGGAGCAGGCGCGTGCCTTCGATCGGCTGAGCCGCGAGTTCAAGCTGACGCAGGAACAGATGGCGCAGCGCACCGGCAAGGACCGAACATCAGTGGCTAATTTTCTGCGCCTTTTGCGGTTGCCTGCCGAGGTTCAAGGCAAGGTCGAGGCTGGGGAATTAAGCTTTGGCCATGCGCGGGCGCTGCTGGCGCTTGAGAATCCTGAAACTGTGCTGAAGACGGCGCAAAAAATAGTGGGCTTGTCGATGTCGGTGCGGCAGACCGAGAATTATGTACAGGGAATTCTTCATCCGGAAAAGCACAAGGGAGAAGAAAAGGTGAAAGAGCCGCTCGACCCTAATGTCCGCGAGGCACGGGACCTCTTGCAGCGCGCGTTGGGGCTAAAGGTAAGCATCGAGGACAAGAACGGCCGGGGGCGGGTGATTATCGAATACTCCAAGCTGGACGACTTCGATACTCTGATGGAGCGGCTGGGCGGCTGATTCGCCCCAAGTCACCCCAATTTATCAGCGAATCGCTGAGTTCCGGAATCTAGACAGCGACTCACTCCAAAATGCAAAATCTCTCACAACTTCCGACTGAGGCGCGCAATCCGGCGACAGAGAGCCTCGATGAGCTGTCGACTCTCGATCTGGTCGCAGCGATACATGCAGCCGATGGCGAGGCTGTGGCCGCGGTGCAGCGCGAACTGCCGCAAATTGCGCGGGCTATCGACGCGATTGTCTCGCGGCTGGAGCAGGGCGGACGCCTGTTCTATCTCGGCGCGGGAACTTCGGGACGGTTAGGCGTGCTCGATGCCTCGGAGTGTCCGCCGACTTACAACACGCCGCCGGAGCTGGTGGAGGGGCTGATCGCGGGCGGCGATATTGCACTGCGGAGGTCAGTCGAGCGGGCGGAGGACGATGAGACGCAAGGGCGGCGCGATCTGGAGCTGCACGGCTTCTCGGGCCCGGATGTGCTGGTGGGCATCGCGGCGAGCGGGCGCACTCCGTATGTGCTGGGAGGCATTCGGTACGGACGCGAACTCGGCGCGCTCACCATTGGGCTAAGTTGCGTGCCGCAGTCGCTGCTTGCTGAGGCAGCAGAGTTGGCAATTACGCCGGCGACCGGGCCGGAAGTTGTCACGGGATCGACGCGCATGAAGGCAGGGACAGCGACAAAACTGGTGCTGAACATGCTCTCGACGGGCGCGATGGTACGGCTGGGGTACGTCTTCGGAAACCTTATGGTGAACGTGCAGCCGACGAACAAGAAGCTGCGCGACCGGGCGGGTCGCATTATTGGAACGGTTACAGGCCTTGGTTATGAGGACGCCATTGCGCTGCTGGACCGGGCCGGATCGGTGAAGACGGCGATTGTGATGGCGAAGCTCGGCATGAGCCGCGAAGAGGCCGAGAAGCGTCTGAAAGCCGCGCACGGACGGCTGCGGGCTACGCTTGAGTCTTCTGCGGCAAGCTAAGCGGGGCCGGCAAGCGCGGAACTGCTACACTTGCGGGAATCAAATCTCCGCACCAACCCCAGTGCTATTTTCAGCGAGGCCGTTATGCAAGTATTTCATCGCTCACTCTTTACGTCACTGTCACTGTTACTTATTGCAGTAGTACCGCTCGCGGCGCAGAACGCGAGCCAGTCGCGGATTTTGATTCGCGCGGGACATGTGGTCGATGTTCACAGCGGAAACGAGCCGGCCGATCAAACAATCGTAATCACCGGCGACCGCATTACAGCGATTGCGCCGACGGCATCGACACCCAAGCAGGCAGGCGATACAGAGATCGATCTGCGAACGTTGACGGTACTGCCGGGACTGATCGATGTACACACGCATCTGACCGACGACAACAACTTCGATCCGTATCATGAGCTTTCAACGAGCGTAGCGATGAGCGCGCTGATTGGCGCGCACAACGCGAAGGTGACGCTGGAGGCCGGATTCACGACGGTGCGCAACGTGGGCGCTGCAGGCTACGCCGACGTGGACCTACGCGATGCGATCAACGTGGGATTGGTGGAAGGACCGCACATGCAGGTGAGTGGTCCGCCGCTGGGAATTACGGGCGGGCACTGCGACGAGAACCTGCTCCCGTTTTCCTATCACGTCACTGCCGAAGGCGTGGCGGACGGCGTAGAGGCGGTGCAGCATAAGGTCCGCGAGACGATCAAGTATGGCGCGGACCTGATCAAGATATGCGCGACGGGCGGCGTGCTCTCAAAGGGCGACGATCCGCAGGCGTCGCAGTACACGCTTGAAGAAATGAAGGCAATTGTGGCGGACGCGCATCGCCTGGGACGCAAAGTTGCGGCGCACGCGCATGGCTCGCAGGGAATTCTGTGGGCGACGGAAGCGGGCGTGGACTCGATCGAGCACGGCTCTTATATGAACGATGAGGACATTGCGGCGATGAAGCAGCACGGCAATTACTTTGTCCCCACCGCGTACCTGGTTGACTGGATGCAGCAGAGCGGGCATCTACCGGCGTTTTACGCACAAAAGATGAAGGACGTGAGCGCTGTCGAGAAGGCCAATGCGAAGAAGGCGATTGCGGCAGGCGTGAAGGTCGCGCTGGGCACGGATGCAGCAGTGTATCCGCATGGATTGAATGCGCATGAGCTGGATGTGTATGTAAATCAGTTTGGGATGACTCCGCTGGCGGCGCTGCAGGCGGGCACGTTGAACGCAGCGGAGCTGATGGGTTGGTCCGACAAGGTTGGCTCGATCGAAGCAGGCAAATGGGCGGATGTTATCGCCGTGGATGGAGACCCGTTGAAGGATGTTCGTATCCTGCAGCATGTGCCTTTCGTGATGAAGGCGGGCGTGGTCTACAAAAACGGGGGCGCCACGAACGAGGTCAAGGTGCAGTGAAGGCAACGCAGTTTGAGTTTCGCTATCGCCTGTGGGTCAGGTTTGCGATTTACGTATTCGGCTTCTGGGCCCCCTGGATACGGTACGGGCCAGGCGCGGGGCGAGTGACGACGACGTGGCTTGAGCTTGCTGGAGGGCTGGCCAGCACGCACGCAATGACGCTGCAATCGGCGACCGTAGCCGTGACATTTCTGGCAACCTTCCTGGCTGCCGTCGGCGCGGTGTTTCGCGTGTGGGGAACGGCCTATCTGGGCGCGGGGATCGTGACCTCAGGCGCGATGCATGCGCAGACCGTGGTCGCGGCAGGCCCGTATCGCTATCTTCGGAATCCGCTGTACTTTGGCAGCCTTGTGTTTTCGCTGGCCGTGGCAATTCTGATGACGCCGACGGGCGCGATCTTCTTCATCGTGGCGTGTCTTTTACAGACAGTACGGCTGATCCTGGGCGAGGAGGCGTATCTTGCAGCCCAGCAGGGTGAGCCGTATCTGGCTTACAAGGCCCGCGTGCCGCGGTTGTTTCCCAGTGTGGCGGCGCGGGTGCCGGCATCTGCGGTAAAGCCGAGGTGGATTCAGGCGGTTGTGGCGGAGATTTATCCAGTCGGAATGACGTTGTGCTTCGCCGTGCTCGCATGGCGTTACAACGCGCTGCTGCTGACGCAGGCGCTCATTATCTGCTTTGGGGTTTCACTGGTGGTGCGGGCGCTGACGATCAGCCGACCGCAGAACTCTTAAGAGTCGGGGCACAAAGAAATGGGAGACGGACCTCAGACCCGTCCCCCTCTCCCTAATAAGAGTTAACCGCTATATCGTCGTGTGGGCGGCGGCTGCCGTAGTACACAATCGCGAGACTACTTCTTCGGCGGAGCGATGACGTCCTTCGCGGCCTTGGCCACGCGGAACTTCACGACGGTCTTCGCCTTGATCTTGATTGCCTCGCCGGTCTGCGGATTGCGGCCCATGCGCGCCTTCCGCTCTGCCTTCACCAGGCGGCCGAGGCCCGGGATGATAAATACGCCATTCTTCTTCGTTTCCTTGATGGCGGTTTCTGCCAACAGGTCGAGGAATGCCGCGGATTGCTTGTTGGTCAGCTCAAGCTTCTCAGCCAAAAGCCGCACGAGAGCTGTCTTAGTCAATGCTGTTGCCATGTTTATTTCCTCCTGATTTCGTCTTGACTCGACCGGTGCGCGTGGTGCGCGCTGTTACCGATTGTTTGCTGCCGGTTCCTTCGTTTCCGCATCACGGCTTCTCAGCCGCAGCCGGGAAACCCTGTGTTTATGCGGGTCCGAGAGAACCCACCGCCGTTTACCTTGCGGCTTTTCAACGCCATTGTCAACAGTAAAAGCCGGGTTTCCACAGGATTTTCACGGGTTTTATGGGTATTTTCGGGTTTTTATGCCGTTTTAGTACCGGCGGCAAGCCGCCAGAAGCGCCGAAAACCCTTGTCCAGAGCGGCTGCGAGCGATGACCTATTGGGCGACTATAGGCGCGAGCAACGAGACTAGTAAAGGCCGAAGAGCGGTTTTTTTCGCTTGTCGAGGCTACGGAGTAACGGCTCGTTGAGGAAATCGACCAGCGGCTGGGCCAGTTTGAAATATGCGCCGACGGTCGCAGCCAATCCGGGTTGCAGCGCGAGGTCCACGGGAAGAGTGGCCGTTACGCCCCACTGCCGCCATTTGATCCATTCGACGGCGGGGTGATCGGCGGGGAAACCTTTGGGTGGCCGGCTAAGTGCGGCGGGGTCGTGCAGGGTCATCTTTGCGCGGAGCTTTTTCGATTCGATGAGGCGCTTGAATTCATCCGGGTGCGCGAGGAGGTGCCGGCGAATGGCAAGGAGCTGTTCCTTGGGCGGCATGTAGACGCCGGCGGCGACGATCATCTCGGTTGCGGTGAGGTGGAAGTAGTAGCCACCGCCGGAAGTCTTCTCGAGGCCGTTGCGCGTCCACCAGGCGGCCAGATTGGTCTTGTAGGGCGTCTTGTCGGCGGAGAAGCGGGTGTCGCGATAGATGCGCAGCATGCACTTTTGCGGCGGACGAACATGGGCGGGGGCATAGTCCATCATGCCGTGCGTGATCTTCTCGATGAGCGCGAGCATGGGCTGTTTGAGGTCACGCTCGTACATGTCGCGGCGCGCCTCGAACCATTCGCGCCGGTTGTTGCGTTTGAGCTGGCGCAGGAAGTCGAGGGTCTGCCGGGTGAAGTATGGCTGTGCAGGCTGGGATGGTTTGGCGGGGACGGGCTTTTTCGCCGTTCGCGAGGGCATCTTCGTATTTTAAGCGGCTGAAGCATTCACACTTTCTTGCTAGACTCACACCGTCATGCGAATTCTGCTTCCATTCCTCGCTGTTCTCGGTTCGATCTCGCTTCTGCCGGCTCAACCGGCGCCCGTCTCAATCGAGGCTCCCGCGGGAGTGAAGCTGCTGCTCGAGGCGAAGGGAGATGGCGATCAGGTCTACACCTGCACCGATTCGCACTGGGTGCTGAAAGCTCCGGACGCCAGGCTGCTGGACGCGCAGGGCCAGCTGATCGGCACACACTTTGCCGGACCGACGTGGCGGCTGAACGATGGCAGCGAAGTGAAGGGCAAGATGATCGCGAGCCAGCCGGCTCCCGACGGCAAATCGATTCCGTGGCTGCTGGTGGGAGCCGTGCCGGGCAGCCAGAGCGGCAAGTTCGCCACGGTAGCCTATATTCGGCGCACGGAGACGACCGGTGGCGCCGCTCCCAAAGAGGCATGTACAACCGGAGAACTTCCGGTGCCATATGCGGCAAAGTACAGTTTTTACGCGGCGAAGTAATGGGAGCCAATCCTTCCCGATCAACAACGAAATGAGTATGTGACGCGCGAATGATTTCGCGGTATAAATCTGTCGTGACGGATTCTATCTTTCTGTCCCCCGCGGAATCTACGCGGTGTTAAACAGACGTGAGATTCCAATTCCTATCCCGCGGCCAGCGACGACAGGTGTTTTTTCGGGCAGCGATGCTAGTGTTGCTGGCGGGAGCCGTCCAACGGCTTTGGGGGCAGACCTCTGAATCGGCAGAGGTCGGTGAGTTGCCGGACGCTCCGCAATCTCAGAGCTCACCCAAGACAGCGGATGCGCAACCGGCGACGACCCAGAAGAAGTGTCCGCCAGCAACAGAAACTGGTCAGGGGATGGGAGGCGCGGCCGGCGCCGGCGTGCCACAGAAAAATGCGGGAGCCCCCTTCCAGCATAAGTTTGATTTCGCTTATCCGTTAGGGAAGCCGCCCGGGCATGGGCAGCCTCTTACCTCGAAGGACAAACGCGCATCGCGGCGAGTGACGTGGTGGATCCGTTCAACCTGCTCACGATCGCGGCCACCGCGGCAATCACCATCGGGAGCGATCCGAATACCGGCTACGGGCCGGGGTTAAAGGGCTGGGCGAAGAACTCCGCGACACTGCTGACAGAGGATATGACGGGAGCGTTCTTTGTCACATATCTCATCCCCTCAATCGCGAAACAGGATCCGCGGTACTACCGGATGCCAAACGCTTCCATTCCCCAGCGTATCGGAAACGCGATCATTCAGCCGGTCTGGGCGCGCAGCGACAAGGGCAATCACATGCCGAACTATGGAATGTTGATCGGGGTTCCGGCGGCCATCTCGCTCGCCAACGTTTACGTGCCGGGACGAAAGCGCGGCTTCTGGCCGACGGCGGATAGCTCGATCATCACGATTGCCTCCGCGCCAATTGATAACCTTATCGACGAGTTCCTTCCCGACGTCGCGAAGCACGTGAAGCATACAAATCGTGATGATCCAGGAATTGTGAACCACCTGACGTTGACAGAAGGACATCCTAGAGCTGAAAAGAATCCAATACGTTCGCTATCAATCCTCATTCCGAGCGATGCATCGTTACCGCCGAAGTATCTGGAACTCCGAAACCGGATCGGCCGCGCATCTCTCATGATGGCTGGTCTGCCGGAAGATCTTTTCTCCAATCCCGTATGGCATGCTCTGCATACCCGGCACGCCATTTGCCGTCAGCAGCGGACAAGCCTGCCGATATCCCGCAGACGTTGCCCCTTTCGCAGCGGTAGCCGAGCCGAGCCGTGCCGCGCTGTGATCGAACTGCACTCGCTGCTTGTGCCCGGACGAATCGGTCTGGATCGCCGAGACGAACTTTCCCAGTTGTCCCGGCGCTCGTATTTGAGACGACGATCGAGTGCCTGCAGATGGTTCTGGCGGACGAGCGTAACGCCGCCCGGACCGAACCGTGCCGGAATCGCTCTCACTTTCCTGCGCCGACGCGTCCGACGATGGTCGCGCTGACTGACCTTGCCTTTCCCGGGTTTCTTTCGCGCTCGAGACCTGCGAGATGGGCCGCTACTACGGCGTGTTCGCGAGCGGTGAGCTGGTGTCGATGAGCGGAGAGAGCATGATGCTCGACGGCTATCCCGAGGTCAGCGGCGTATGCACGCATCCCGGCCACCGCGGCAACGGGTATGCCGCCTCGCTGATGTGGCAGGTGATTCGCGACCATCGCCGAGAGGGTCAGACTCCCTGGTTGCACGTGAGCGCCGGGAACACGCACGCGATCGAACTTTATCTCCGGATGGGATTCGTGGAAGCGCGCAGGCAGGTCGTGTATCACCGCATCTCACGCAGCTCGAGGTCTGAAGCGTGCTCTTAAGGATCCGAGGCCGAATCAACGGTGCGTAACCTTTTGGCCCGCTGGCTACTCCAATATCGGGAGAGTGTTCCATGTTCAGAAGCAATTGCACGGCGATGGTGCTGCTGGCTGCGGGCTTGCCGCTGGTGAGCTGCCACGCCGCGAACAACGCGCCAATTCCGGTGGCGACAAACGATGTCGCGTTGGCGCAAGTCTTCGTCGCGCGAGACGGCCGTCTTTGCAGGTGGTTGCTTCTGGGGAACGCAGGCGGTCTTTGAGCGCGTCAAGGGAGTAGTCGAGACAACTGCGGGCTATTCGGGCGGCTCCGCCGCGACGGCCCATTATTCCGACGTGACGACGGAAACGACGGGGCACGCCGAGAGCGTGCGCGTGGTATTCGATCCGTCGAAGATCACCTATGGACAGCTTCTGCGGATTTTCTTTTCCGTCGCTCACGATCCAACCCAGCTCAACCGCCAGGGCAACGATGTCGGCACATCCTATCGGTCGGCCATCTTCTATGCCAACGACGAGCAGAAGCACATCGCGACCGCCTACATTGCTCAGCTCGATGCGGCTCATGCGTTTCCCGAGCCGATCGTGACCCAGGTGGTTCCGCTGAAGGGGTTCTATGCGGCCGAGGACTATCACCAGGACTACGCGCTGAAGAATCCCAACAACCCCTACATCTATGTCTGCGACCGGCCCAAGATCGCGGCGCTGAAGCAGCAGTTTCCGGAGTTGTTCCAGAAGTACAAGGGCGAATGAGATAACACTATACTGTTGGCGATGCGTCCTCAGCCCCTCATAGCAGTCACAGACGTAGAAGCCAGCAGCCGATGGTATCAGCGGCTGCTCGGACTCAAAAGCGATCATGGTGGACCGGCATACGAGCGCCTGGTATCGAAGGCCGCGCTTGTGCTCCAGTTACATAGTTTTACAGTTGAGCACCATCACGGCCTCATCGGAAACCGGGAAGACAAGCCATATGGCAACGGTGTTTTGCTTTGGTTCGAGGTGGAGGATTTCAATGAGGTCTTGCAGCGGGCCTCGGAAATGGGAGTGCAGATCGTCCTGCCCAGGCATCGAAATCCTCTGGATGGCGATGGCGGACCGAATCACTGGGAATGCTGGATGCGCGATCCGGACGGTTACACCTTAGTGGTTGCGAGCCCGGATGGGTCTGCCACGGGTATGTGGCGCCCTGGCTAGCATCGCGACCTAGTCGTTGCGAATAGGAATTTCATGAGCCTGGGGCTCCGCGAATGACTGTCCCGGCCCGCACGGTGAATTGCAGCCGTTTGCCGCGCCGGACGTTATAAACGAGTGCCGGCCGGAAGCAAACCAGGCATCGGCCTGGGCGCCGGCGAACGCTGGGGTAAAGAATTCCATTCGATTGGCGTGCCATCAGGCCTGCAGCAAGATCCTGCGGTTCGATATAGCACTCGGGAATCGGTTCCGGCCGAAGATATTTGCGAAACCGCGGACGGCCGGACGTCAGGTCGTGCGCGGGCATGGTGAAGTCGGCAAGATAATCGTCGTATACCGAGATCTCATCTTCCGGCCAGTCCACTTCTTCCAACTGCCGCTGCTTGTGGAATGCAACCTCGGCCAGCGATGTTTCGCGCTCCAGGCCGGCGTACCATGCTCCACGGTCGCTCGAATTGAAGCGGCCGCCATCGGGTGCAGCATGCGTAAAGGCAGCATTGACGATGTGCGCGTAGTCGACTACCGTAAACCAGCTCATGCACGCCGATGCCGGGCAGCAGACCTTCCTCTCCGAGCAGCCGGTCGTTGGTTGCGCCGTCCAGTTCGAGCAGGTCATCAAGCATGTGTTCATCCTAGGTGAGGCGCGACAGAACCGTGCCGCTCTCGGCTGTACTTCGGCCGGAATGAGGCGGTGCGTGTCCTCAAGATCGACGAGGTGACGGGTATGCGAACTTCGGAGGCCGGGGGGAGAGGCATGGGGTCTGGGTCTGTGAGTTGCGTTACTGGCCTCCGCGGCGGGCGTCGAGCAACTGGCGCACGCTGATCATACCGGGCTGACCGCGCTGGATGATGTAGGCGATAGGCGTCAGGCCGCGGAAGATGGGATTGGTGTTGGGCAGCGTCATCCACGCGTCGGCGAGCTTCGGACTGTAGAGAATGTTCAGCGCCTTGAAGATGCCGACCAGCAACGAGATGCGCGTGAGCATGTCCTGGTCGAGAGTGCGGCCCTTCGGGCTCTTTCTTGAGCGCGTAAAAGGAGCCGGTAGACATGCCGCCGAGAAGCTGGCGCGCGTCCGGGATCGCGCAGGTCCCACTTTTCCATGATGCCGAGGAAGCCCTTGACGGCCGCAGGACTAAGACGGCGACGTGTCGCGGGTCGGAAAGGTCAGCGGCGGATTCGGAACGGTATCCGGGACGTTGGGAAGCGCTAAAGAGGCTGCCATCAGGCGTTCTCCATTTCTGAATTATATTGCATCATATTTGAATCAGCAGAATCAAGGAAAATCCGTCTTCTGAATGCGCTTAAAACGATTTCGGGTTCTCTCTTCGCAGCTCCGGGATACACTGGCTTCTCAAAAACATGGTGCTGGAGCCGCCCTTGAACCTCCTACGGTGTCTGGTTGTTCTGTCCCTGCTGTCTGTCTTTAACGTCTGCGCGCACGCCGACAGCCTCGGCGAGCTCAGTGATAGCTTCTGGCAGTGGCGAGCGCAGGAGCAGCCCTTCACAAACGATGACATCCCGCGCATCGACCGGCCCGCGGGCTACGTTGTCGACTGGTCGCAGCAGACCATAGCGCAGCGGCTGCAGCAGCTCGCCGTCTTTGAGCAGCGATGGAAGAGTCTCGCGCCATCCGCGCAGACGCCGGTACCGGAACAGGTCGATTACCGCCTTCTCGGCTCGGCGCTGGCGCGGGCGCGATTTGAGCTTTCGATCGAGCAGAATTGGAAGCGAAACCCGTACTTCTATGTGGATCAGACGCTGGGCTCCGTGTTCATTCTGCTGCTGCAGCCGCCCCCGTTTTCCGAAGCGCGGCAGCAGGAGATCGTCGCGCGCTTGAAGCAGATTCCGGCGACGATCGAGACCGCGAAGCAGAATTTAACCGACATGCGGCAGCCGTTTGTGCAGCTGGCGATCGACGCGCTCGATAATGTCTCCGAGCGAACCGGACAGATGGCGACGGCTCTCGCGCCGCAGCTCAGCTCTGCCAACGCACAAGCGCTGCAGCAGGCGATTCCAGCGGCGGCCACTGCGCTTACGCAGTATCGCGCATGGCTTGAAACCAAACTGGCCACGGCCCGCAAAGACACCGCCATCGGGCGCGACAACTATATTTATTTCCTGCGCAACATCGCGCTGCTGCCCTACACGCCGGAGCAGTTGCTGGAGATGAGCAGCCTGGAGTGGAGCCGGTCGGTCGCCTTCGAGGCCTACCAGGAAGCGCGTCTTGCGGGATTACCGCCGGCGACGATCTTTCCCAGCGCGGACGCGCAGATTGCAGCGGAAAAAACGGATGAGGAGAAGGTGCGAGCGTTCCTCGTCGATCAGAAGATTCTCAGCGTGCCGGACTGGATGAAACACTACCGCAACCTGCTGCTTCCAGCTTACCTTGAACCGCTCGAAGGCATGGGGGTCACGGATGATCTCACCGGACCGTCGCGTCTCAACGAAGACGGCACAAGCTACATTCGCCAACCCAGTCCGAACCTGGGCTACTTTGCCTTTCGACGGCGCGCGATCCGCGGCCGATTCTGGTGCATGAGGGGGTACCGGGACACTACTTTCAGCTTTGCCTCGGCTGGCACAACGACGATCCCATCCGGCGCCACTATTACGATTCGAATGCCAACGAAGGCATCGGCTTCTACGCCGAAGAGATGATGCTGCAGGCAGGCTTCTTCGACGACAATCCACACACCCGCTCGACGATCTACAACTTCATGCGGCTGCGGGCGCTGAGGGTCGAGGTCGACGTAAAGCTGGCGCTGGGCGAGTTCACGCTGGAGCAGGCGGCGAATTATCTGGCCAGGACAGTCCCGATGGATCGTAGCGACGGCGCTCGGCGAAGCGGCCATGTTCTCAAGCACGCCGGGTCAGGCGATCTCTTACCAGATCGGCAAGCTGCAGATCATTCAGCTTCTGTCGGACACGCGCCTGAAGCAGGGCGCGGACTTTTCCATGCTGAAGTTCAACGACTTTGTCTGGAACAACGGGAACGTGCCGCTCTCGCTGCAGCGCTGGGAGCTGCTTCAGGATGCGAGCCAGGTTCCGGCGGCGACGGCTCCGCCCGGTCAGCAATAAATTGAGTTCACAGGTACTCTCCTGGCACACTGCCGCAAAACGGCGCCACGACAGCGTCGAAGCTACTTTAATAATTGCAAATTAATAATTACAATAATGGCGTGACAGGCATCCGGTTCGAGTGGGATGAAGCGAAGAGTCTCTCCAACCGACTCAAGCACGGTGTGAGCTTCGAAGAGGCCAGTCAGGTGTTCCACGATCCACTGCATGTCTCGGTGCAGGACCGCATTGAGGCTGGCGAGCAGCGATGGCAGACCTTCGGGCTGGTTGGAGGCCTGCTCCTTTTGATGGTGGCGCACACCGTTCGAGAGGAAATCGAGGATGATACTTCGTTCGACGTTATACGTATCATCTCGGCCCGGCCCGCCACCTCAAAGGAAAGGCGACGCTATGAAGAGGAAAACGATTAACTACACCCTGGATACTTTGCCGCCATTGACCGATGCGCAGCGGGCCAATCTCGAGGCGCTGGCGGCTCGTCCGGACAGCGAGATAGATACGAGCGACATCCCCGAAATGACGGACGAACAGTGGAAGACCGCCAAGCGCGGTCAATTTTATCGCCCGCTCAAACGACAGATTACGGCGCGTGTCGATGCCGATGTGCTGGATTGGCTCAAGGCGCAGGGGAAGGGCTATCAGTCGCGTATCAACGCGATTTTGCGGCGGGAGATGCTGGCTTCGCTCCGCTCCGCGGCTGCAAAGTAAAGAGGAACGAATCCCGGCTTTCCGGTGGCGGGGCCGCCTTTTATGGCGATGAACTGCTCTCCTGTGCCAACTTTCATCAGGGCAATCTCGACTTCGGACTGCCCTTTGGTCGCCCTTCGGGCTAGGTCGCCATCCCGGAGATGTAGGCTTCGAGGTGGCGGATGGTTTCCTGCTGCTCGGTAACGATCCAGTTCACCAGGTCGCCGATCGAGATGAGGCCTATGACGGCTCCGCTTTGCACCACGGGGAGATGGCGGATGCGATTCTCGGTGATGATGCGCATGCAGTCGCCTACCGTATGCTGCGGGGAAACGAAGATGACCGGACTGGACATGATCTCGGAGACAGAGGTCTCCTTCGACGATCGCCCCTTGAGAATGACCTTCCGGGCGTAGTCGCGCTCCGAGATGATGCCCAACAGTTCACCCTGCACGATTACGAGAAGCGCGCCGACCTGCTTTTCCGCCATCATCTCGACGGCCTGGTACACGGAAGCATCGGGCGTCACAGACCAGACCTCTCCGGCCTTTCGCTTCATTACCGCGCTGATTGTCGTCGTTAATTCGCTCATGGGGACCTCGGGCCTCGGATAATACCGCCGCGATACGGCACCGTCAATGGGAACGTGGAGGGATAAGGCGGCAGGGGTGGGGCGGCAGGGGTCTTACATTTTGGGAGATTTACCACGGGGGACACAGAGCGCGCAGAGATCGGGCGCAGCCTTACCTGCCATCCGGCTCCTCGCGGGACCTAGCGAATGATTTTGAGCGCGGCGCGGAAGAGGGCGTCGAAGTCCTGGCCGAGGGATTTGTCCTTCTCGACGGCTGTTTCGATGGCCTTCTGGGCGGCGGGACGCTGGTAACCGAGATTAGTGAGGGCGGAGAGGACGTCTTCCGCAGCGGGCCCGGCGGAGACAACGGCGGGCGCGGTTGCCATGTCCTCCAATTTGTCTTTCAGCTCGACAACTAAACGCTCGGCCAGCTTCTTGCCGACTCCGGGGATGTGGGTGAGGGTGGCGTGATCCTGGGCGCGGATGGCGGCGACGGTGCGCTCGGGATTGAGGCCGCTGAGGATGGTGACGGCGAGTTTGGGGCCGACTCCGGTGACGGTGATGAGGCGCTCGAAGAGGCGCTTCTCCCGGAGTTCGAGGAAGCCGTAGAGGGCAAGGATGTCTTCGCGCACCTGGGTGTGGATGTAGAGCGAGACTTCAGAACCCTCGGCAGGCAGCGACGTAAAGGTGGGGATGCTGATGACGACGTCGTAGCCGACGCCGGCGGCTTCGATGATGGCCTGGCCAGGTTGTTTTGAGAAGAGGCGTCCGCGGAGGTGGGCGATCATAAAAGCAGGGTACAGGGATCACAGTTACAGTTGTTAGTCCCCAGTCATTAGTTTCCTGGCAGCGTGCCTTTGCGAAAGGGTTCGGCAATCAATTGCCATTCGTCCTCGTAGACCACGTAGCCGGGCTTGTCCGTTCTCATTTTCCTTACAAAGATACCATTGCGTTCGAGGACACTAACCATTTGCCAGATGCGCGAGATGTGCTCATTGGAATCAGTCTTGAACCAGGAGATGCCGAGGGTGCGCTTGTCATGTCCGAAGGAAGTTGGCTTCTCAAGATTCTCGTTGAACCACGCTCGTATTTCGTTTGGTTTGTCCGCGTCAGAACCAATTATGTTTCCCCACTCCAGCGCTTGCCCTACCGCGTGAAAGATTCCCTGCCCAACATGACTGTCATCATCTTTGCGGGCGATGACGAAGCGGATATACTCCCGTTTTTCCAGCGGATCATGACGCTCAAGGATGAAGCGTTCGTCCTCTGTCTCAACAAAGGCTAGGCGTCCTGGGATACAGGACAGGACGGTGCCCATCCCCCCTCCAACAATCTTGTTGAGCGCTTCGACGAGCCGATGCTCTTTCTGGTCGAGCGCGGGGTCTTCCGAGATGGCGAAGACGACGTTAGGTGAGTGCCGCATCTGCAACTCGCGGGCGATGTTGTCAACGAAAAGTTTATTGCTGGGAATGGGCAGGCGGTACTGGGGATCAAAGTCCGAGAAGTGTGCGAGTTTGCTGATGAACTTGTGGCGCAGGCGTGGATCCGACAACATCTCCCGATAGCGGTCTCGCTTGCTGCGCGTTACGAACGCGGCGATAAGTGCATGCTCTTTATACACGGGAGGAGTGTAGCGCAGAATGCCGGCCGCCACTCATGAATCCAACAACTACCCTCTCCGCCGATACCGAATCTCAAACTCATATCCAGCATTGGCCGGAAAGAGCCCCGCGACGTGGCGCAATCGCTCGGCGAGGGCCGGAGCAGCTAGCAACGGGTATTCGCGCTCGCGCAGCTCGGTGTAATCGAAGTCGATGGTGATAGCCAGCATGTAAATGGCGATGGCATCGGAGAAGGCCGCTTCGAAGTAGCTCGACTTGGCCTTTTCGTCGATCTGTCCGTGAACAAGTTCGGGGCCACCGTGGTCTCTGCTGGCGTCCTGCGGGCCGTCCTGGCCGCGGCTTTGATTGCGATCGCGGGCGCGGCGGCGGCTCTCCCATGCATCCTGACTGGTCTCTCCGCGAACGTCGGCCTGCGCCTGCGACCAGACGAGATCGGAGAAACTTGCGGGCACTCCCACAGCTTCGACGAAGTGATGACCGACGTTGATGAAGTATTCGAAGGCCAGGGCGAAGCGATCCTGCATGAGGCGCGTGGAGATGAAGATGCATTCCGACGAGCCGAAGCTGACATTGCGATGGCAGATGGCGCGGTCGCCGAGATCGACTGTGTATGCAGGGGCGACGGTCGTCTCGTCGCCTTCGCCGATGGCGAGCGGCACAAAGTAATAGGCGCGGCGGGTGAGGGCGCTGGCCACGGTCGCGGGCACGGCCTGCACGATGCGTTCCAGGTCCTCGGGGGAGATCTGCGTCTCTCCAAAACTTGCGTAGAAGATGCCGTTGGACGCCTGCTGGACGTGCGCCTCCTGAGCAACCTGGGCGGCGGTGAGCAGGGGCATCTGGGCGGTGTCAACCATAAACTTGTATTCTAGCTGAGGCGGCTGGCAAGTCTGGCGGCGCAGGATGATTATGTCAGTTCACGAAATCAGTTCGTCGGGTGGCGTTTCGAGTGGCGGAGCTCCGGGCAGAATTTTTGGGATCCCGCTGGGCGAACTCGGTCTGTTCTCAAGCCTGCTGATGGCGGTTGCGTTTGGATTCCTCATCTTCTTCGTGACTTGTTTTGTGGCCATCCTGAGCCTGCTCTTCTATAACTCGGCCGGGCACCATGCGGTGAATATGGCGGACAGTTATCGGTACGTCGCTCTTCCGGCCGGGCTAGGAGCGCTGAGCTTTGCGCTGGTCGTGCTGCTGGGCTTGTGGCTGCGGCGCAAGATCGCCGGGAGATAGACGCCGTGGGGCTGGTGACGATTTCTCGCGGCGAGTTGGCAAAGCCGATTTCAGACGCGCAGGCTCGAGTGTGGTGCGCGCAGCTTGAAGCGGGAGAGATTCTTTATTTTCCCGAGACGCCGGTGCGGCTTCGGCGGGAGGATATTGCGTTCCTGCTGGGGCAGCAGCAGACGGACAGCTCGCTGCACAAGAACATCGCCTACAAGCCGAAGATCGATAAGTTGAGCGGCGTGGACACGAAGACCGCCGACGCGGCGGCGGTGGCGCGTCTGCAGGAGATCATGCGGGCATACTCCAAGCATGTGGTCGACTTTCTGACCGGCTTTCTCTCGCCATATCACGCAAAGTGGCGGCTGGATTACGCCAGCTTTCGTCCGCAGGAGGAGGAGGGGCGCGATCTTTCTCTGCGCAAGCGCAACGACCTGCTGCATACCGACGCATTTCCGACGCGGCCGACGCACGGCGCGCGCATTCTGCGCTTCTTCAACAATATTCACCCCACGCGAACGCGGGACTGGGTAGTGGGCGATCCGTTCGCGACGGTGGTGAAGCAGTTTGCGCCGGCGGAGATTGCTCCTGTACCGGATAACTCGCTGAGCCGCGCGGCGAAGGGGCTGGGACGCGCGGTGGGA
>CAVTLP010000001.1:0-239713 GCA_963735555.1 uncultured Acidobacteriota bacterium | reverse complement strand
GTAGAGGCGGATGGAGGTGATGGGCGTCTTCAGCTCGTGCGTCACGGCATTCAGGAAGCTGTCCTGCTGCTCATTGCGGCGCACTTCGCGCACCAGAAAGACGGTGTTGAGGATGAGCCCGACGATGAGCAGGCCGAAGAAGGGGATGCCAATGACGCAGCGGCGCGAGGCGGCGCCAGTTGAGGATGATCCAGCCGACCTTGAGGGTGACGGCGACGCCCACCAGACAGACACCGAGCGCGATGAAGAGAATATCGCCCGACCCCGCCGCGTGATCCGCATAAAGCATTTCTCCTACTGCCTTTGCCTCTCCAACTGCGACGAAGTGCGCCTTTCTTGACGGAAAGCTGCGTACGCATCCTGGCTTCGGCTACCTGATAGCCGAAATGCTTCGGAGTTCAGTGTGAGCCGGTGACCGACAAAAGTATAGCGGCGCCGAGAGGCGCCGCTATGTGATGCGGTGATGTCGTTTAGGCTGCGCCGGCGGGACGTGGGTTCGCGGGATCGTACTGCGCGATCTTGACCTGTCCGGCCAGGCCGAGCTTCTTCAGCAGCCAGATGCCGTAGTAGTTGGGATCGAACTCGTACCAGGCGAGGCCGTGGCGTGCCGAGACGGGGTGCGCATGATGGTTGTTGTGCCAGCCTTCGCCGCCGGTCAGCAGAGCGACCCACCAGCTGTTGCGCGACTCGTCGCGGGTTTCGAAGCGGCGCGATCCCCACATGTGCGTCGCCGAGTTCACCAGCCAGGTGGAGTGCAGGCCGAGAGTGACGCGCAGGAAGATGCCCCACAGAAGCGCACGACCATCCGCCGATTGCGAGCAGGACGAGGCCGACGACGACGATGGGCAACCCAGTGGTAGTTGCTGAGCCAGACGTGAACGGGATCCTTGCGCAAGGTCCGGAGCGTAACGGCGAGAGCAGAGCCGTCTCGTGCGTGCAGCGAGTCGCCCTTCAGGATCCAGTCCACGTGCGCCCACCATCCGCCATCGTGTGGGCGTGTGCGGGTCGCCTTCGTGATCGGTGAGCTGGTGATGTACGCGGTGCGTGGCTACCCAGAAGATCGGTCCGCCCTCAAGCGAGAGCGTGGCGCAGACGGTCATGAAGTATTCCAGCCACTTCGGCACCTTGTATCCGCGATGCGTCAGCAGCCGGTGGTAGCACATGCCGATGCCGACATTGATGGCCAAGACGTAGAGAATGACGGCGGCGATGAGCGCCGTCCAGCTGAAGAAGAAGAGCGCGGCGATGGCGCCGATGTGGAACGCACCATGAAAACGGTGGTGATCGAGCTGAGGGTGCCGCCCTGCGCGG
This sequence comes from uncultured Acidobacteriota bacterium, assembly GCA_963735555.1. Classification (GTDB taxonomy): domain Bacteria; phylum Acidobacteriota; class Terriglobia; order Terriglobales; family Acidobacteriaceae; genus Silvibacterium. The sequence continues at coordinate 238,402 of CAVTLP010000001.1, read as the reverse complement.
CGCGGCCGAGGCGTGGGGCCTTGTTGTTCTCTCGCAGGTGAAGCATTCGCGGCGGTCCTGGGATGTTCTGTCGCGACTGGCGTGGGTATGTCTAAGAGTTCCGTGGGCATCGAGTCGTATATCTCCGGGGGGAACTGATCTCTATTTGACCGTAACAGCACGGGTCTGACAGCTTGTAAGAGTTTTGTAATGGCGATCCAGGGCCTTAAAGTCGAGCTCGGGCCGCCAGGCCGAAGTCAATCCGGACGGGCGCCGAGCCGCCGCAACAGGCCGGGCTTTATCCTTTGTTAATCTCATCCGCAGACGATCAACCTATGCTCTCGTGCGCTAAATGGTTCGTAACTTCGTTTGTTGTCGGTGCCCAGCTCGCCGCGGCCCAGTCGATCAATCTCTCCACCAGCAAGCAGATTCATGAGCCGGTCCCCGGATCGCCGGTGCGTCTGAACAGTCTGCCGATGGGCGTGGCCTGGTCCCCGGACCATCGTTACCTGGCGATGGTCAACGCAGGCTTCGGCACCGTCGACTCGAACTACTCACAGTCGATCGCAATCGTCGACACCGCCGGTCCCGACACGGGCGGCAAGCCAGCCCTGCCAGCATCACGCGACTTTCCCGATCGCGCACCTTCGTTGGCTCCAGCCAGACGATGTACTCGGGGATCGCCTTTTCGCTCGACGGAACCCGCATCTGTACGTCAGCATCGATTCGCTGACGGTATCCCGAAGGCGGTGATGCGAACCACACCGGCAACGCAATTGCTGTCTACACGCTTTGCCAATGGCGAGCTCACGCCGGAGCGGTTGATCCCCATTCCTCTGCAGCATCTGGCCGCCGGGCCGTACCCAGAACGAGATCGGAAAGCCGCTTCCGGATGGCATGGCCATTCCGGCTCCCACCGGACTCGCCGTCGTAAAGAGCGCGGAAGGGAAGGAGCAGATCCTCGTCGCAGACGAGTTTTCCGATGATGTGCTGCTGGTCGATGCCGCAGTCGGGAAAGATTGTCACCCGTTTTGACCTGGCGGACCATCCCGATCGTGCCGTCGACGTATCCGATTGCGGTGATCGCCGACCAGGGACGGCAGCGCGTGCCTTTGTCGCCTTGTGGAACGGCTCGGCCATCGCCGAACTGGACCTCCGCGCCGGGAAAGTGGTCGGACAAGCTGCCGCTGCTTCCTCCGTCGGTCGCGATCCGTCCCGGTTCGCACCCAATATCGATGGTCCTGAGCCCCGACGAAAAGATGCTGTACGTCGCGCTCGCCAATCGCGACATGGTGGCAGGCGTCCAGCATTGGGCCGAAGCCTGATGCAGCTGGCGCGTCTGTACGACACCCAGCTGCCCGGGGCAGACCTACTTCGGCGCCATGCCCGACTCGGTCGCGCTTTCGCCCGACGGAGCGATGCTCTACGCGGCCAACTCCGGAACCGACTCGATAGCGGTCTTTCACACCAAGCCCGCGAGCCTCGTAGGCGCGCCCGAAATCCCGATTGGCTTCATTCCGACTGAGTGGTATCCCACGGCCGTCACCGTGAAGGACAACGAGCTATACATCGCTACGGGCGAAGGGCCGTGGAACCGGCCCCAATGGCGCGCCGCAGACCGAGCCCAAAGTTCCGTCGCCAGATCTGGCTCGGCGCATGAAGCGTCTGCACACCTACATCGCCACTCTGCTCTATGGATCGCTCGCCAGCGTTGATCTGCAGTGAGGCGGAGAAAAATCTCCCCGCATCTCACGAAGCAAGTCGTCGCCAGCAACATGATGCAGGCCGCGCAGAATCACCTGCAGTTCTACGACGGGAACGAATCCCATTCATCACGTGATCTACATCATCCGGGAGAACCGCACCTACGATCAGATCCTGGGCGACCTGGGCGCGGGCGATGGCGATCCTTCGCTGACGATGTATGGGAAGGACATCACGCCGAACGTGCACAAGCTGGCATTGCAATTTGGCGTGCTCGACAACTTCTACGACTCCGGCGAGGTCTCCGGCGACGGCCACGTGTGGTCGACGGCGGGGATCACCAGCGACTACAACGAGCGCAACTGGCAGCAGGCGTATCGCGGCGGCGAGCGCACCTACGACTTCGAGGGCGTTGTCGCAGAACGGCTATCCGATGGAGGAAAAGATCTCCGACATCAACGAGCCGGACAGCGGCTACCTGTGGACCGATCTGAGGCGGCAGGGAAAGACGCTCTACCACTTCGGCGAGTTTGTCTCGACCAAGTTCTGCGACGACTCGGGCGAGGCTCCGAAGCAGAAGTCGCCGCTCGAAGGAACACCGGAGCCGACGCAGTTCTGCAAGGACTGCTTACATCGAGCAACGGCGAGCAGATTCCCGCGAATTATGGCGGAGGCGACAGCCCCTATCCGTGGAAGATTCCGCTGATCTATCGCAACGTGGCGACCAAGCCTGAGCTCGAAGGGCATTTCGACCCGGCCTTTCCAGACTTCAATCTCCACTTTCCCGACCAGCTTCGTGTCAACGAATTTCTCACCCACTTCAACGTCTGGGTCAACGATCGGATGCAGGGCCGCGACACCATGCCGTCATTCGTGATGCTGCGCTTGCCCAATGACCACACTGCGGGCACGCGTCCGGGGTCGCCGACTCCGAAGGCCTCCGTCGCCGACAACGACCTGGCCGTCGGCCGCGCCGTCGAGGCTGTCTCGAACAGTCCTTACTGGGACGACACCGCGTTCTTCATCCTCGAGGACGATGCCCAGGATGGCGCGGACCACGTCGATGCGCATCGCTCGGTCGCGCTGGTGATCAGCAAGTACTCGCCGCGACAGGCGCAGCCGCTGGTGGATCACGACTTCTACACCACCGTCAGCATCCTGCGCACGATGGAAGACCTGCTCGGGCATTCCTCCGATGAACAACAACGACGCCTTCGCGCCGCTCATCGCGCCGCTCTTTGCCGGCGCCGGGGATCAGCCTGCGTTTCACCGCCGACTACTCGAACCAGGCCAACGGCCTCATCTACACCGCCAACAAGCGAGAAGGCTCCCGGCGCGAAGGAGTCCAGCCGCATGGACTTCACCCACGAAGACCGCGCCGACGCCCGCAAGCTCAACGTCATACTGTGGAAGGATGCGATGGGCAACAAGCCCGTCCCCTGGATGGTGCTGCATCCGCACGGCGAACAGAAGAAGGACGACGACGATTGAGGATGCGATATGGACTCGCCAGGACTATCGGTAAGTGCTCTGGTTATTCTTGGAGCTCTCTTCTCGGTGTGCGCAGCTTTGCCAGTAACGGCGCAATCATGCGGGTCGACAGGTCTGGCGGTGCAGGTGCTCGGCTCGGGCGGTCCGGAGATGCAGGACAAGCGCGCGTCGACCAGCTATCTGATATGGGAGAACGGGCAGCGCGCGGGTGATCGTCGACGCAGGAGGAGGCAGCGCTCTGCGGTTTGGGGAGAGCGGCGCGCAGATGTCCCAGCTGGATGTGTTTCTGTTCAGCCATTTTCATGTCGATCACAGCGGTGATTTTCCGGCGTTGGTCTTTTCGTCGTGGTTTGAAGACCGCAAGCGTCCGCTGCCGATCTACGGGCCGCCGGGAAACGAATACATGCCGTCGACTACCGAGTTTGTGCACGATCTCTTCAGCGATCCGCACGGAGCGTGGCGCTATCTGAGCGAGCTGGTCGATCCGGGTAGCGGAAGCAGCTACAAGATTGCAGCCGCACAATGTGGCAGGCAAGTGCGACGCCGGTGCTGGTGTTTCGCAATGCCGACATGGCCGTGTATGCGGTGCGCGTCATTCATGGGGCGTTTCCCGCGCTGGCGTGGCGAGTGGAAATTGGCGGCAAGCGGATCGTCTTCAGCGGAGATACGAACGGCAGACGGCGACGGCCTGACGCAGCTGGCGCTGAACGCGGACTTATTCGTCGCTCATAACGCAGTGCCGGAAGGAGCTACGGGAGTGGAAAGACGGCTCCACATGCCGCCTTCGGTGATCGGAGCGATCGCGGCGAATGCTCACGTGAAGCAGCTGGTACTGTCTCATCGGATGCTGCGGACTCTGGGAAAGGAGAGGGAGACCGAGGCGGAGATCAGGCACGATATTCGGGTCCAATTGCATTCGCCAACGACCTGGATTGCTTTCCTGTGAAGTGAGCCGGCCGGGCAAAGCACGTCAGACGAGGGTGACTTTGCCAGAGGCGAGGTCGTAGTATCCGGCGACGATTTTCAGTTTGCCTTCCTTGATCATCGGAGAGAGGACGGGAGAGGCCTTGCTCAAGAGCGTGGCCTGGATGGAGGCGTTTGCCTTAGTCACGGCGGCAAGGTCGTGGCCGGCCTGATCGACTGCGGGCTGAAGGTGTGGGAACAAGGAGCTGATCTGGCCGGGGACGGCTTTGGCCGGCAATGGCGGCCTTGACGGCTCCGCAGCTGGCGTGGCCGAGGACGAGGATGACCTTTGTTCCGAGGACGGCGGCGCCGTATTCGAGGCTGCCGATGATCTCCGGCGTCACCACGTTGCCGGCAACACGGGCTACGAAGATGTGTCCGATGGTCTGGTCGAAGATGATTTCGGGGGGCACGCGCGAATCGGCGCAGGAGAGTACGGCGGCGAAGGGCTCCTGCTTGTCGACCGTGTGGTCGCGGATGATCTGCTTATCCTTGTCGAAGCTCGTGAAGCTTCCGGCAATGTACCGCGCGTTGCCGTCGAGGAGGGCCTTGAGTGCTTCATCGGGCGTGAGGTTGCTTTGGGCGAGAGCGGCTTCGGGAAGAAGAAAGCTCGTGGAGGCGGTGCCGATGAGGGTTGCGGCTGTTCCAGCGAGGGCGGTGCCGAGGAATTTGCGACGGGAAAGATCCATCAATGTGGTCTCCTGAGGTGATTGCGGAGCGAAGCCATGATATCGCGCTCATTCCACCGGATGCGATTAATATTTTCTCGCGGACTATCACAAACAACAAAAAGGCAGGCGCTGAGGCCTGCCCTTGGGTGAGTCGAGTCGGTGGGACTACTTCTTGTTTGCCGGTTTGCTCTGCGAAGTCGGAGTTCCTGAAAGCACTGAGCGCTGGTGCGCGGTCTGCTTCTGCATCAGGATGGTGAGTCCGATGGATGTGATCATGAACACGATGGCGCACCAGCTGGTTGCGCGCGTGAGCAGGTTGGCCGCCGAGCGGGGTCCGAAGGCTGTCTGCGAGCCCTGGCCGCCGAAGGCTCCGGCGAGATCGGCGCTCTTGCCCTGCTGGAGAAGAATGACGCCAATCAGGAACAGACAAACAATTACGTGAATCACGATAAACAGATAAATCATGCGGCTGCTTTTCTGAGCGAAATCCTCAATAAATTGGCGGACATTTGGTGCGGAAGAGGGGACTTGAACCCCTATGCCTCTCGGCGCCACCCCCTCAAGATGGTGTGTCTGCCATTTCACCACTTCCGCACTTGGGTGAGGCGTTGTCCTCTAAAAGTATAGCAAAAGAGGGCGGGTAGAGAACGACCCTTCAGGTCCGGCCCAGGCGCGGGGCGTTCTCTATACTGGGTCAGCGTCCTGAGGAAAGGGAATTGCTATGACGATCTCCGCTGCCGACCTTCTGGCTGGCTACAATGAGCGCGCCCCGCTCGAGGAAGCCTTCACGATTCCTGCATCCTGGTATTTTGATCAGCGCATCGGAGAGCTGGAAGGCGATCGCGTCTTCGGCCGTAACTGGATTGCCGTCGGCCGCCGTGATCAGGTAGAGAAGACCGGCCAGTTCTTCACCTTCAATCTTGCCGGCGAACCGCTGGTTGCCGTGCGCGGCGCTGACGGCGAGCTTCGAGCTTTCTACAACGTATGCCGTCATCACGCGGCGGCGGTGGCTATCGCCGAGTGTGGGATCGCGGAAAACCTCCGCTGCCCCTACCACGGTTGGACGTATGGCCTGGACGGGTCGCTGAAGGGTACTCCGGAATTTGCCGGCGTCTGCAACTTCGACCGTGCTGCGAACGGCCTGGTTCCAGTGCGCGTTGCCGAGTGGGAGCAGTTTGTCTTTGTCACTCTCGATGAACACGCACCCTCGCTTGAGGCGGCGCTCGGCGATCTTCCTGCGCGTCTCGCGCCCTTAGGCATATCGAAGCTGAAGTTTTTTTCGCGGCAGCGCTACACGCTGGCCTGCAACTGGAAGGTTTACGTAGACAACTATCTTGACGGCGGCTACCACGTGCCCCATCTTCATAAGGGCCTGAACAGCGTGCTCGACTACTCCCATTACACCATTGAGAACGGCGCACGCTACTGTCTGCAGTCGAGTCCAATGGTCTCCTCCAGCGACGAAGCCGCCTTCGCGGAGACTCGCACCGGCGATCGTGCCTGGTATTACTGGCTGTATCCAAACTTCATGATCAATATTTATGAGGGAGTGATGGATACGAACCTTGTAATGCCTCTCGGCCTCGATAAGTGCATGGTCTATTTCGACTTTTTCTTTGCCGACATTAGTGAGGCGCGGCGCGGATACAACGAAGAGAGCGTCGCGGTGAGCGATCGCGTACAGGCGGAGGATGTCGACATCTGTGAATCTGTGCAACGCGGCTTGCACTCGCGCGCCTACCATGCAGGCCGCCTGTCGGTACGGCGGGAAGGCGGCGAGCATCTCTTTCATCGCTTGCTCGCGCAGGATCTGAAGCAGTAGCTACCTGCGCAGGACCTTTGGCTTAAGATGGAGGGCGAGTTCAGCACGCCTCTATGCGCGAAATCAAACTCTCCGAAGAGCTGGATCGCTACAACACGAAGCTATTTCCACCGAAGTATCACTACAAATATTTCCCGTTTAAATACAGGCTGATTGTTGACGGCGAGCGGTGGGAGCAAACAGTTGCGCTGAGAAGCGGAAGTGACGAACGCTTTTCGGCATTGCTATGGGGAGATGCAATTCGTAATGTGGAGGGCTTGTCAATTTCGGAATTGGCGGCTCACTTCAGCGATATTCAGTTTGCGCTTGCAGAGATTCGAGACTCGCCGTTTAGCTGGGCGTTTGACTTCATGGAATTCCGCTTCACCAAGCCTGAGCCTCAACCGACGAGGCAGGTACTTTTCAAGATAGACCAAGATTTCGACCGTTGGTCGGCGCCATTCAGCATCTCCGACTTGTCCACCGCGCTGCAGACTGTAGCTGCTGCGCATCCGGAACTGGGATTCGCTTATTGGCAAGGCGATCAGAATCTGCGAAAAGGATTTGGAGTATCGACGAGTGCGACGGCGAGCGAGTCGTTAAAGACTATGCTGTCGCGTTCGAGCCTCATCGAGTTTGAGAATCATGTCGAGGCGGCGCTGGCTCCTAACAAGCTGGTGCGAGTTCAGTTCAATTTTCCGGTTTCGATTAGAAACGCGTGTGAGCAGTACCTGATCTACTTTGTCCAGTTTCTGAGCGATCTCGGCATCGATGCTGGAGCGGAGCTCAAGGAGGAAGCTCGCGGCGTTCTCTTTACGGTGAAGCCGCGAGATCAGAGCCAGGCGCTCGAGCAAATATGGAAGGCGCTGGAAATCTATCTGCAGATTCCAGCGCTGAAGGAGTTCGACCAAGTCTCGGCGGGACTTAACGATATTGCCGTGTTCCAGTTGAAGGCGAACCTGGCTCACTTTCACGGACAAGTGCAGCTCTGGGCCGCACAAGTGCAGTTGAAGAACGCGACGATCGCCGCGAAAGACGCTGAAATCGCTTTGCTGAAGGAGCGGTTCGACCTGCGCAGGTTTTCTGAAGATGTGGAGAAGCCGAAGAAGGATGAATCGGCCGAGATGGAGCCGATTGTCGAAGGAGTGGTTGGTGTGCGGAAGTTGGTCCTGTGGAATTTTCTGCAGGTGGAACTGCCCGAGATACTTCGCAAGCTGAAGCGCCGATTCTAATGCTTCACTAAATGAGAAGAGTCTAGAAGTGATGACTCAGCTTTGCGAATCCATCCAGCTCGATAAACCGCTGGCCGGCGGGGGCGGCGTCGAGGGTGTCGTGCTCGAGCACCCAGGTGTTCGGGTGGTGGATGTAGACGGCGTGGAGTCCAGCGGCGAGCGCGGGATTGATATCGGAGCGGGGGCTGTTGCCGATCATCCAGGTGGTGCGGCTGGTAAGAGAATGCCGGGCGCAGACACTTTGATACGCCTCGGGGTTTTTCTCGTGCGGGATTTCGACGGCGGCGAAGTATTCGCCCAGCCCGGATCGCAACAGCTTGCTGGACTGTTCGGCAGGGTCGCCCTTGGTCATGAGAATGAGGCGATGGCGGTCGGCAAGCTGCGGCAGCGTTTCCTGAACGCCGGGGAGAAGCTCGATCTCCTGGTCTGTAATAGATTGAGCGAAGCTCACGATGCGCTCGTGCCTCTCAGGAGTGACGGCCTCGATTGAAAGCCGCTCGAAGCAGGTGACGAGGGCGCGACGGAAGCTCGAGACGCCGTATCCGTGAAGGCGCGTGTTTTCGCGCTCGACCTCGTTGAGGATATGGCGTACCTCCTCGTGAGAGTACTCGTGGTGGTTGAGGTAGGAGATGAACCCGGCAATCGCGCGCTCGAAATAGATATTGTTTTCCCAGAGCGTGTCGTCGGCATCGATGAGCAACGTCTGTCCGGGCGCAATTCTGGTTGAACCATTCAACATGGTTTGAGCGTAACAAAGAGTGCAGTGATTTCAAATACCAGGCCCTAGTTCAACTCATCGTCGTCGTCTTGCCCCGCGCTGGCCGGGGCTTTGGCTGTCTTGCCGGTTTCCGCAGGCTTGGCGATTGTTACCTCTGCGAAGGGCGGCTCGTCATAGCGGTAGAGCGAGTTCATGAAGAACTTATAGGCGCCGTGAGATTGTGCGCGCCACTGTGGCTTGAATCCATAAAGAAAGATGTGGCCTTTGCCATAGGCAGACTTCGACAGCGGCTGCCTGACCCTCGATCTTCTCCGGATGCAGCAGCACTCCGCTTTCGAGCGGATTGGTGCCCTGGCGATAGGTCGCGAGAATTGCACCCTCAAATCCTGGCTTTGGAGCGAAGGCTGGTCCACGTTCGAACATGACGACGGGATCGGCGGGGAGACCGTAGAGGCTGGGGCGCGCGGTGTCCTTCAGCTGGACGCGGAGCAAGGCTCCGGAACAGAAGAATTGGTCGCTCTTCACGTCCGCGAGGATATTCGTGACGGGCAATCCAAGCAGGTCGATCACCGCCGACGATGTTTGATTGAAGGCGATGAGGGTGCCACCTTGCTGGACAAACTGGCGAAGCGCGTCGACACCGGCGGTATCAATGCCTCCGGCGTACTCGCTCGGAACGAGGCCGGGCTTGAAGCCGTCGGTGAGCTGGGTCTTCGACATGTCAGGGAGGATGATGGTGTCGAAGCGCGCGCGCAGATTGCCGGCTTTGACGCCGGAGTTGTACAGCGATCTCGGGTGCGAAGCCGTACTTTTCGAGGATCCAGCGCGTCCAGCCTTCGTCGATGGATGGGGCCCACGGACGATAGAGTGCGACGCGGGCTCTGCGAATGGCGATGGTCTGCGGAGTGCGCGTGGTTGAGACCGCACCGACGCCATATTTCTGAGCAATCGAGAGAAGCTTTTCGCGGCCGATGCCCGCTGACGACGAAGGCTCCGGTTCTCAGGACCCTCGGCGGTCTGGAGTTCCTCGCGCGCGAAACGCCACCGAGCCGCCGGAGGCGAGGATGTCATTCACGGCCATGAAGCTCGCGTCGGGTTTGTGGCTGAGGACGAAGGTTGGTCCACTGCCTTCGACGGAACGGAGAGCGAGTCAATCTTCGAGACGAGCTCGAGGGCGGAGCGCTGGTCTTCGCCGACGGGATCGGTGACCGCATCGACCCTGCACGCCCATCTGCATGGGAAGGGTCCAGCCGGTGACGTCATAGGGCAGAGTCACGGGCTTCGCGCTGCCGTCGAGGATGGCCTGAGGATAGTGCTGCACTTCGAAGAGCTCTTTGGCGAGGCCGGAGAATGGCTGGTCCATCAGGACAACCCACGAGCCGGCGGGATAGTCGATGCCGTTGGCGTGGAAGGCGCGGGTGGCGCGGTGAACTTCAAGGCCGTTGTCGAGAAGCTTCTGCGCAAGGAGCGCGGCTTCGGGCGTGTCGGCCTGCGGATTGGGCAGGACGTAGGCGAACGGCGCAGAGTGCTTGAAGTGCTCGATGTTGTCGTGCGCGGCCTGCCAGCGGTTGTAGAGGAGCTGTTCGCGGTATTTCGCACGAGGTGTCGAGCACGGACATGGAAGCAGCGACCATGTATTTCACGGCGTCGCCCAGACGCCACCATCCGCCCTGCCAGGGATCGGTGTAGAGGGTGAGCGCTTTCAGGTCCTGCGAGGGCTTGGGGAAATCGTTGACGGTATAGAAGCGCGGCGTGGCGTAGCGGTAGAGGGCGGTCTCGGTGAAGAAGGAGATCTCGTTGCGGAAGACGTGGGTGAAGTCGAGGAAGCCGGGATACCAGTTGTCGTATTGGGCCTGTGAGATGGCTCCGGGCAAGATGCTGCTCCTGCAGGGCCGCAGACATTTGCGTGCCGACGACGTTGAGCCAGCTGCGCATGTACGGGCTGATGTTGGAGGAGATGGGATCGGCAAAGGGCGGTATCCAGATGCGGGCAGGGAAGGGCGCGGTCTGGTGCTGGCAGTAGAAGATGACGGGGCTGTATTCGATCTCGGTGCGCGTGACCACCTGCGACTCGATCATGTTGAGCATGTAGCCGTCGCGGTTGTTGTCGTGGCCGACGTATTCCTGGTAGAGCCACGGCATGGGGCTGACTTCGAAGGATGTGCCGAGGTTGCGGCGGTACCAGGAGACGACCATGTTCTGGCCGTCGGGATTGATGGTGGGCCAGAGGACGAGGATGACGTTGTTCGAGGATGGCGTCGATTTGGGGGTCGCCCTGCGCCGAGACGAGCTTGTAGGCAAGCTGAATGGAGTGCTGGCCGCCGGCGACCTCGTCGGAGTGCAGGCCGCCGTCGATGTGGACGATGACCTTAGAGGTGCGGGCGAGGTCGTGGGCCTGTGCGTCGGTGAGGCTGCGCGAGTCAGCCAGTTTGCGCGCGATCGATCTTGTATTCGTCGAGACGCGCGAGGTTTTCGGGCGAGGAGATGACGGCGATCTCGAATTCTTCGCCGTGGGTCGACTTGCCGACTTTGAACATCCTGATGCGGTCGGAGCTCGCGGCGAGCGCGTGGAAGTAGCGGATGGCGTCGTCGTAGTCGGCGAGGTAGAAGTCGTCGCCGGGGTTGTGTCCGAGGACAGAGGCCGGCGTGGGAACCTGCGCACGTGGCGGTCAGGAATGGCAGAGCGAAAAGCGAAAGAAGACCGAGGATGCTAAGCAGGGAACGGCAGCGCATTCATGTCCTCTGAGCGATTGCAAGTGATTGCACTATGGTCGCATCGAGGAGCGGATAGGGAAAGGAGATTCTCTGAAGCGCATCGAGGCTTCAGTCGGATTTTGTTTCAGACGACCGCGCCTTATTTGTTGCCAAAGGTCCAGCCGAGTCCCGAGCTGGTTCCATAGTTGCTGCCGGAGGAGTGCGGCGGCGGCTGGTTGTCCCAGTTGCCGTAGAACGATACATTCCAGGTGAAGTTGCCGAAGAACTTTACGTAATAGGTCATGTTGGTGTTGGTGTAAACACGTCCGGGCACCGTAAGCGCCGGGAAAACAGTTTCCTGGATACTCAGATTGGTCTTGTCGAATTTGAAGAGCTGCACGTTCGCCGCGACCAGTGCCGCAGTAACCTTTTGCGACTGTTGAAGGTCTGTGGCCTGCGAATATTTCGTATTCTGCCAGGCCAAGCCAGCGGTCAAAGCAATAGTCGCATGATTCGTATTCTTCAAAAAGCGGCCAATGCCGCCGCCGATATTCGTCTGAAGGTCAATATCCTGCTCCGAACTTTGCAGAAGGTCACCCACTCCGGCGTAAAACCAGTTGTTCCAGCGCAGAAGGCGGCGGTAGTAGAGCGATCCGTTGTTGCGGGTGGAGGTTGCAGCCCCGGTGTTTCCTGAAAGCGTGGAATCGAATGATGCGCCTGCGCCCCACCGCTCCCGGGGATATTGGACTTGCGTGTCAAGAGTGTATTGCGTCGACTCATTTCCCTTGGAATACATCAACCCTGAGTTGATGCTGCCGTTGAATCGCTGCCAGAAGCGGTCCGAAGTCTGGTTGATGTTCACGATCTTTTGCCGTTCAAGCACCACATTTTTCTCCGCGCTCTCCGCTATCTCGATTTGCACAGGCCGGGCTCCTCCGGTTTCCGCGGTGGAGAGTGTTCCGGTATAAACGGAACCATCCTGAGTTTTCACGATAAACAACTGCTTGCTCTCCACGTGACTCACCTTGGACCAATCGACCGAGGATGTGCCGTTAATGTAATCGACGCTGACGTAGAGCACGCTCGCGGATAAGCCTTTTATCTCGCAGGTCACGCGGTCGCCGTTGTTCATGACAAGAACGTCGGATTTGTCGCGCGCAAAGAGGGGCGTGGCGACAAGAAGTACGCAGGAGAGAATTGCGGCTGGAAGTTTCATAGCGTTCCACCTTAATAAGCGTTGTAGAAGGCGGGAAGCACCCGGCCCACCCGATCTTTGTACCAGCGAGATTGTTAGTGTAGCGCGCACATGAATGGGCTGATCGGATCAGTATTTCTGTTTCGTGCGCTCCGGGCTCGCTATATTGATCACAGAAGGGATGGCCTGAATGATCCGTGGATCGCGAATTCTCCTTGCAACCGCCTTACTCTGTCTCACCTCGATGTCTGGCTTGACACAAGAGGCACCAGCGGCCGGGAACAAGCCCAAGCTGGGTCTTGTTCTGGAAGGCGGCGGCGCGCTCGGGCTGGCGCACATCGGAGTGATCCAGTGGCTGGAAGAGCACCGAATTCCGGTGAGCTACGTTGCCGGCACCAGCATGGGCGGCCTGGTGGGCGGTGTTTACGCCACCGGACGCAGCCCAGCGGAAGTTCGGGATCTGGTTGGGTCGATCGACTGGAACGCTGTGCTGCGCGGACAGGTGCCTTTCAAGAATCTGGACTTTCGCCGCAAGCAGGATGCCGTTGTTTACCCTGGGTCTATCGAGTTCGGATTGAAAAAGGGCGTCCAGTTTCCTGAAGGCTTCAATACGGGGCAGGAGGTTCAGTTCATTCTCGACCGCGTCGCGCTTCCATATTCCACCATCGAAAACTTCAACCAACTTCCGATACCTTTCGCTTGCGTCGCCACCGACCTTGTCTCCGGCAAGAAATTTGTCTTCCGCAGCGGCAGCTTCGCGACGGCGCTGCGCTCGACGATGTCGCTGCCGGGGTTCTTTTCACCGGTCCACGTCGACGGGCACGTTTTTGCCGACGGCGGACTGCTCGACAACCTTCCGGTCGACGTCGCGAAGCAGATGGGCGCGGATGTTACTCTTGCGGTTTATCTTGAGACGCAGCCGATGTCGGCGAACGAATCCCTGTCTTCCTTCGGCGTCCTCGGGAAGTCCATCTCCGTGATGATCGCCGCCAATGAAGTGCACAGTATGGAAATGGCGGACGTGCTGATCACCGTTCCGCTCGACAAGTTCAACACCATGGACTACAGCCAGGCAAACGCTCTGATCAAAGCGGGTTACGACGCAGCGCAAAGCAAGGCGGCAGTTCTGTCCAGGTTTTCTGTGGACGAAGCCAACTGGAACCAGTATCTGATCGAACGCGCCGCGCGTCGTCGGCAAACGCCAAAGCCGGAATTTATTGAAGTCGCCGGAACAGACTCTCGCAGCGCTGAGGCCATCCGAAAAGACTTTCAGCCGGCGGTCAACCAACCCATCAACAACGAGCAAATACAGAACACGATCCTTGATATACAGGGCGAGGGACGCTATGCAAGCCTGAACTACAGCATAGTCGACAAGCATGACACCCCGGGCCTGCTGGTCACCGCAGAAGAAAAGACTTACGCACCGCCTATCGTTCGCCCACAGATCACCCTTGACGGCTCCCAGTACAACAACGTCCTCTTCAGCATCGGCGGCCGAATCACCTTCCTCAACGTCGGCAGCTACGGATCGGAATTGCGGAATGACGTCATCTTCGGTTCGGAATACGGGCTGCGAACGGAGTACTACCACCCGGTGCGCGTTGGCAGCAACTGGTTCGTATCTCCCGGAGGGCCTTCTCGACAGTAACTCATTCAATGCCTACACGAGCAGCGGCAGTCTTGCGTCCATTTATCGAGTTAAGCAGGCAGGCGGCGGCGTGGATTTTGGCTATCAACTCGGACGAAGTCAGGAATTTCGTGCTGGTTATCACACGGAATACCTCAGCTATTCGCTCCAGGTAGGGGAAAATACCGAGCCGACGATTTCGGGGCGGGAGGGCTATGCTAAGTTTCAGTACACGCTCCTCCACGTGAACGATCCCGTGATACCAACGACCGGTCAGGAAGGCGCTTTCAGGACCCAATGGTTCGAGGCCTATCCGAGCCCTACCAAGGCTTACAACATACCCGGTTTTCCCTTGAGCCAGGGTGGCATCGAGCAATTCGTTCCATTAAACTCGCGCAACACGCTTGTCTTTTCGGGGGGCGGAGGAACTGTATATGGCACCAACAATGCCAATATCGGACTTCCAGTGTTCTCGATTGGCGGTCCGCACCTTTTCGCTGCCTACGGCACCAATGAGATCCTGACCAACCAATACGGCTACGGACAATTCGGGTATATCTGGCAATTTGCGAAGCTGCCACCGCTTCTTGGGGGAAATGTGTACATTCTGGGCCGCCTGGAGGGCGGAGCGTACGAGCGAGTCGATACTCCAGTTGGTCAGCCTGCTCAATACCGCAATCCCGCCGACGGAGCTGCCGGGCTCATTGTCAATACCATCTTCGGCCCGGTCCTGATCGGCGGTAGCGTAGGCGACGCCGGACACCATCGCTTCTTCTTCAGCCTTGGCAGGGTGTTCTAGGAAAAACTATACCGGCAAGGCAACCTGGAAGGTGATTGAAGGATATAGACGGAAGGTATTAGTAATGGCGGAGAGAGTGGGATTCGAACCCACGTTAGAGTTTCCCCTAAACACGCTTTCCAAGCGTGCGCCTTCAGCCACTCGGCCATCTCTCCAGCAACAGCTACCTTCAATTTAGCACAGGGCCCTTGCTCCTCACGGCCGCTGGAATAGCGGGTACAATCGGAGAACTTCGCGCATTTTTGGCTGAGAGATGCTGATACCGGAGACACATCCCGACACGCATGTTTTTGATGAGCACGACGGACGCGTGAACTACGGCGCGGAACTGCGCGCGTTACTGGCGCTGGCCATTCCAGTAGCGCTCTCGGAAATCGGTTGGATGACGATGACCGTCGTCGATGTAGTCATGGTGGGCAAGCTTGGACCGGTGGCGATTGGCGCCGTGGGTCTGGGCAACGCGATCTATTTTGCGCCCTCACTTTTCGGGATTGGATTATTGCTGGGGCTCGATACGGTGGTGTCGCGGTCGTGGGGGGCGCGCGATTTCGATGACTGCCATCGCTGGCTGGCGCAAGCCATGTATCTAGCCCTCGCCTCCACTCCATTGCTGATACTGTTCATCGTCGCTGCACAACCAGTGCTTTCGGCGCGCGGTGTGGATCCACAGGTGAGTGTTTACACCCGGTCGTTTGTCGGAATTCTGAATTGGAGTACGTTTCCCCTCCTGGTGTACGGCGGATTTCGACGCTATCTACAAGGCGTAGGGCTGGTGCGCCCGGTTACGTTCGCGCTGGTCTCTGCAAATCTGATCAATCTCGCAGGCAACTGGATATTTATTTACGGAAAGCTGGGAGTGCCCGCGCTGGGCGTGAACGGGTCTGCGCTTTCCACGGTAGTCTCGCGGATTTATATGGCAGCAGTGCTGATGTACTTCGCGTGGCGGTATGAACGCGATCGCGGGCATCCGCTCTTTGCGCATTGGCCAGGACCCAACTGGTTAACGGATTCGCACGCTGCTAAATCTCGGAGTGCCCGCTGCATTCCAAGTAGTGCTGGAGGTTGCTGCGTTCGGCGCGGCGACGATCATGGCAGCGCATCTCGACGCAGTAGCGCTGGCTACTCATGAGATTGCGCTAAACTGCGCGGCCTACACGTATATGGTTCCGCTGGGGATCTCCGCGGCTGCGGCAGTTGCCGTTGGGCACGCGATCGGAGCAGGGAATCCGGCACGCGCAAGAAGAGCGGGGTGGATGGCGGTGGGGCTGGGCGTGGGCTTCATGGTGCTAACGGCGGCGGCGTTTCTGTTGGTGCCGCGGCCGATCATGGAGATCTTCAGCCGCGATCCGCGGATACTCGCAATGGGTGCGCACATTCTTATGATTGTGGCCGCGTTTCAGATATTCGACGGCTGCCAGACGGTTGTGACGGGCGCGCTGCGCGGGATGGGCGAGACACGGTTCCCGATGCTGACGAACTTTGCCGGGTACTGGCTGTTTGGGCTACCACTGGGCGCACTGATGTGCTTCCGGTTGAAGTGGGGACTTTCGGGCCTGTGGACCGGACTTACGCTGGCGCTGATTGTGATTGCGTCTGTACTGCTGCGCCGTTGGCAGGGCGCAAATGTGGGTGGCTCCCGATGACGGGGAGTTGGCGGAGACTGAGATGTACTGATCTGAGGACTGGCGGCCTAGTGCTTGGATTTCTTGGTAACTTTTTTTACCAGTTGGCTCAGGGTGGTCTGGTCCAGTTCTTTTTCGACTGCGCGGGCCACGTCTGCGAATACCTGGTCGAGGGCCGAGCTTACTTTGGACTGTGCGCCGGAGAATGATGCTCCGTGAAGGAGGCCTCCGGTGTTGAGAGCGGTATGGATATCGCTAAGTGTGATTTCTTTTGCGGGACGTGCAAGTTTCGAGCCGCCGTTCGGGCCTTTCTGGCTTTCAACTAACTCCGCATGTTGCAACAGTGAGAAGACGCGACGGATAACTACGGGGTTAGTGTTGAGTTTACGAGCAACGTCCTCCGAGGTCTGCAGTACATCCGGTTCGGCAGCGAGCAAGACGAGGGCGTGGACGCCGGTAGCGAATCGGGTATTGATGGCCATGATGCCACGCTAACACAGGTTTTCCGAATTCCGTATCGCGAAAAGTCGAGGCGCCTTCCGAGATGGCGAGTCTTGCGTGTGCTACGCGAGCTCAGCCGGAGGTGAGCATCACGCGAATTTGTTCTGTTGATTGAGCTATTTCACAGCTGAAAACGGTATAGCATCGAAGTCTCTTCACTTGGCATTTCATTCAGGTCAGGAGACGGACGGATTTTGCAGATTCTTTTTGTGGGCGATATTTTCGGCAGCGCGGGCCGGCGCATCGTGCGCGAGCACCTGCCTCACGTGGTTGCGGAGCGGCGCGTAGATCTGCTGGTTATCAACGCCGAGAATGCTGCCGGGGGATTTGGCATAACTCCAGCCATCGCCGAGGATCTTTTCGATCTTGGCGCTCACGTGCTCACAACCGGCAATCATGTGTGGGATAAGCGCGAGATCATCGAGTACATGCAGTCTGCGCCGGAAGACAGCCACGAGCGTCCGCGGCGGCTGATACGTCCGGCGAACTACGTTGCGGGAACTCCGGGCTACGGTGTCTATGAAGGCGAGCTGCCGGGCGGCCAGAAGTACGCAGTCATCAATCTGCAGGGCCGCGTGTTTATGGCAACGAATGACGATCCCTTTCGTGTAGCGGACAAGCTGCTTGAGAAGATCAAGGCGAAGGTCATTCTGGTGGACATCCATGCCGAAGCGACTTCGGAGAAGATGGCGATCGGCTGGTATCTTGATGGCCGCGTGACCGCCGTGCTGGGCACGCATACGCACGTTCCAACCGCGGACGATCGCGTGCTGCCCGGCGGCACGGCCTACCAGACCGACGTAGGCATGAGCGGTCCGTACGACAGCGTGATCGGCGTACGAGAAAGAGCTGGTGCTGCAGCGGTTCCTGACCGGCATGCCGGGGAAATTCGAGGCAGCCAAGGGCGATCCGCGCATGGCGGCAACTCTGATTGAATGCGACGGCAAGACAGGACGGGCGATTTCGATTCAGCGGTTGTTGCTGGGAGAGTAGTTCCGTGTTTTTCGTCTACGCCTGTTCTGATTCTTGCGTCTCCGCATCAGCGTCGTGGCAGCCTTCCGCGGGACGCAATAACGGGAAGAGAATCACGTCGCGGATGGAGCTGGCGCCGGTGAGGATCATGGTGAGGCGGTCGACGCCGATGCCTTCGCCTCCGGTGGGCGGCAGGCCGTAGGCGAGGGCGCGGACGTAGTCCTCGTCCATCTGGTGGGCTTCGTCGTCGCCGCGCTCGCGCTGGGTTAGCTGCTGCTCGAAGCGTCTTGCGTCTGTTCCTCGGGGTCGTTGAGCTCGCTGAAGGCGTTGCCGACTTCGAATCCTCCGATGTAGAACTCGAAGCGCTCGACCCAGTCGGGCTCGTCGGGCTTTTGCTTGGAGAGCGGCGAGACGGCGAGCGGGAAGTCGTAGATGATGGTCGGCTGGATGAGGTGATGCTTCGGCGACAGACTCGAAGAGAGTCGCGATGAGCTTTGCCGACGACTTGGTCCTCGCTCAGTTGAAGCAGGTCGCGACGCAACATGCGATCCTGGCGGATTTCCGCCGCTATGCCTCGAAGCTTCATCTGGCGACTGCGTCATAATCGTGGCTTTTCGGAAGCCCCGATATGCCTGGCTCTTTGCGACGCCATTGGCTCGTCGAGATCGATGCATTGCGAGCGCCGTGAAATGCGCGTTTAAGCTTTCGAGCTCACGAAGCTCGGCACTGTCGGTTTGGCTCCGGCATCTTCTGGCCAGCACTCGATGATGGCCTCGCGCATTGAATAGCCGTTCCCACTTTGCCAGATCGATCTCGTTGCCGTTGAAGTGGGCGATGGTTGTTCCGTTCACTTCCTGCGCGACGAACTTGATGCACTCTTCGGTCAGGTCCATCAGGTCGTGGTAGTTCGCGTAGGCCTGGTAGAACTCGAGCATGGTGAACTCGGGATTGTGCTGCGTCGAGATGCCTTCGTTGCGGAAGTTGCGGTTGATCTCGTAGACGCGATCGATGCCGCCGACGACGAGGCGCTTGAGGTAGAGCTCGGGCGCGATGCGCAGGAAGAGATCGAGGTCGAGCGCGTTGTGATGCGTCGTGAAGGGCCTGGCGGCTGCGCCGCCGGCGATGGGCTGCATCATGGGCGTTTCGACTTCGATGTAGCCGCGGGAGTCGAAGAATCTGCGCAGCGCGGAGAGGATCTTGGCGCGCTTGATGAAGACTTCGCGGACGTGAGTCTCGGCGGGCGTGCCTTCATTGAGCAGCGTGTTCATGAAGAGATCGACGTAGCGCTGGCGGTAGCGCAGCTCGACGTCGGCGAGGCCGTGGTACTTCTCGGGCAGGGCGAGCATGGCCTTGGCGAGGAAGGTGATGGTCTCGACGTGCACGGTGAGCTCGCCGGTGCGGGTGCGGAAGAGATAGCCGGTGACGCCGATGTGGTCGCCGAGATCGAGCAGCTTGTAAAGCTCGAAGGCCTGCTCGCCGACAGCGTCTTTGCGGACGTAGATCTGCAGGCGCTCGCCGTTCTGCTGGAGCTGCGCGAATCCCGCCTTGCCCTGGGCGCGAATCGCCATGATGCGGCCGGCGATCGAGACATTCATGCGTTCGGCTTCAAGCTGCTCTGCCGTGGCGTTGTCGTATGCGCGCGGATGTCGCGCGATGGTGTGGGTCGCGGAGAACGAATTGGGATAGGCGGGCTGGCCGAGGGCCTCGATCTGCTTTAGCTTTTCCTGGCGGAGAGCGAAGAGGTTTCGCTCGAAGTCTGACTCAAACACTGGGCTTCCTTGAATGAAAATGGCTCCTGCCAGTATAGCTTTCGGACGGGCATGCGGACCCACTCAAGCCAACACCGGGCTTGAATGGGGCACCGTCGCAGGCGCTGATGTATAACAGGCATGGTAATGAGTACACCGGATCCGAATTCCGATCGCCGCAAACCCGAGAGCGGCGGCGCCATGGACACGCTTCGTTAAGGCCGAGAGCCTGCTGCAGATCGCTTTCGTGCTGCCGGCAGCGGTGCTGATCGGCTGGGGCGCAGGGGCACTGCTCGACAAGTGGCTGCACACCAGCTGGATCTACATTGTGGGACTGCTCTTTGGATCAGCGGCGGGACTGTTTGAAGTCGTGCGGCAGGCGCTGCGGGCAGGGAAGCCCAAGGATGAGTGAAGCCAATCCAAGTTCGCACTTTTCTGACGCCGACCTGAAGGCTGCGATGCGTCGGGCATTCCGAATGACGGCGGCCCTGGCAGTGTTTGCCTTCGGCGTGCTCAGTTTTCTCCTGGGTTGGAAGACCGGCGCCCTTTTTCTTTCGGGAGTTCTTGTTTCGGCGACGGGGCTGTACGAGTGGCAGCAGCTGGTCGGGCACATGAACGCGAAGCTGGATCAGCAGGAGTCGCCACATTCGACGGGCTTTGTTCTGGGAATGTTTTTAGTGCGGCTAGGGCTCGCCGCCGCGGTGATCTATGTTAGTCTAAAGTGTTTCCGGGGACCGGTTTACGCTCTGGTAGGCGGTTTGGGTCTAGCGGCCCTGGCCCTCCTGATCGAAGTCGCGCGTCAGTCGCGCTCCTGAGAAGCAAATCAACGAACTGCAGGAATCATGCACGAGTTACTCGCTTCGCTGACGCGACTGCTGAACCTGATCTTTGCCGGGCCGATCATGGCGCTGCTCACTACGCTGGGCATTCATGTCGCGCGCCCGAACTCGCCAATTAATGACGCGCTTACGCTCGAGCTGATGGTGGCTGCCGGCATGCTGCTCTTCTTCGTCGTTGCCCGCTTCTCGCTGAACGTGGAGAAGCCGGGAACAGTGCAGAACGTGGCAGAGGTGGTGCATGAGTTTGTCAGCGACCAGGCGGATTCGATCGTTGGCCACGGCTTCGAGCGGTTTGTGCCGTACGCGACGATGATCCTGATGTTCGTATTGAGCTGCAACCTGATCGGGTTGATTCCAGGGTTCGAGACGCCGACGGCGGAGCCGATAGTTCCGCTGGGCATCGCCATCCCCACATTTTTTTATTACAACTGGCAAGGATTGCGCGCCAACGGGCTGATTGGCTTCATCAAGACATTTCTTGGGCCGATGTGGCAGATATCGTGGCTGATTGCTCCGATTGAGATCATTTCCAATCTGGCTCGCGTGATGTCGCTCACCATCCGTCTTTACGCGAATATGTTTGCGAGCGACCTGCTGACGCTGGTCTTTTTCTCGATGATCCCGATTGGTCTTCCAGCCGTTTTCCTCGGGCTGCACTTTTTCGTTTCGATCATTCAGGCTTATGTTTTCATGCTGCTCACGCTGATCTATCTGTCGCTGGCGGTCGCGCACGATCACTGAGTTTTGAGTTTACGGCTCGGCGGAGCGCTTCCGCCGCCGCAGTCCGCGCCGTGAGCGTGAGGGGGCCAGCACGGTGAGCCTCAACCACCCACTGACGGTAATTCATCAAGGAAGCAGGAGAAAGTATGCGCAAACTTCAGTATGTTCTTATGACGCTGTCGGTGCTGTTCATGGCCATGCCAGCGTTCGCACAAACCGGTGACGGCGGGTCCGCCAGCCTGGTGCCGATCGGCGCCGGTATCGGCATGGCGATTGCCGCAGGCCTTTGCGGTCTGGGCCAGGGCAAGGCGACGGCATCGGCCGTCGAGGCTCTGGCGCGCAACCCCGGAGCCCGTGCCGGCATTCAGATTCTGCTCATCCTCGGCCTGGCGCTGATCGAGTCGCTCACGCTCTTCACGCTGGTCATCATCTTCCTGAAGGTGAAATAAGCGCACTTAGAGCTTTAAATGGCAAAGGCCTCCGATGTCCCGGAGGCCTTTTGTCTGCGTGCTTGTCTAAAACCTACTGCACGGCCGGCAACAGCAGGGAAATAGCTTGAGCGTCCGGGCTGCAGACGGGGTGTCCCCAGCCGCTGGCGCTGACGCCGATCATGACTCCGGTCGCAGGAGTGATGTCGTAAACGATGTTGTCAGGCCGGGTTTTGTCGGGGCCTACGCCTCCAGGGACAAAGTCGAGGTTCAGCGTATGCCGGGTGCGCCAAGCGATGTTGTGATCAGCGCAAGATGAGTCTCCGCTCACGCCGATCGCACCGATGAGCGTTCCCTGCGCGTTGTAGAGGGCGAGCCCGCCGCCGAAGACGTTCACGCCTCCGATCTTTCCACCGATCATCGGATCGTTCGACTGGCCATTGTTAGCCGAGTTTCCGCCATAGGCGACAAAGGTATCGACCGGATTGCTGTGCTGCAGACCGTAGAGGCTTCCGCCCGGCTGCACGGCAGAGTAGAGGTCCGCGGTTGAGAGCGCGAGCTTGGGCAGGCTGAACGCATTCGCCGTGTTTGCCTTCTGGGCGGAGATCACACGGCTTCCGGGCCATTGGTCTCCGCGATCATTACCGGTGAAGGCGACTGCGCAGACAACGCCGTCACGGTTCACGACGGTGCCCCACATGTTGAGGCCAAAGCCTCCGTTTCCTCCCCGGACGTTCACGGCTGCGACCAGGGCGGCACGCAGCGCGGTGTGGGAGGGCAGTTGCCTGCATGCCGACGACTGCGAGTCATCATGCGAGTCACTCGCTGTCAGCTGAGCAAACATGGGAGTGAGGCAGAACAGACTCAGTACAGCGGTCAATGCAACGGCTAATATCCCGCTTCTTCTCATCGCGATATTCCTCTCTTTGTTCAGATTTTTATGGGAGCATTCGGGGAGTCGGGCGACACCCGTCGGGAGCGCATCCGGTATATCACAGGCGCAAAACGGCTGTCATTCAAGCCGGAAGGCAAAAATGCCGGAGGATGCGAGCCTAGCGGCCCGCTGCGGTCGTTTCCGGAGCAACGGTGTTCACCGAGGGATAGGTGGCGGCTCCGGCTTTGGCGACGCCCAGAATCCTGCCGGGCGCGATACCGAGGATAAGCGTCGCGGCGGCGGTGATCAGCAGCGCAAAGAGCAGCGGCACGGTGGCCCGGGGAACCGAAGCGATGGGAGAGCTGTCGGGCGCCTTCGAATAGATGGCAACGGCCACGCGCAGGTAATAGAAGGCTGCGAGTCCGCTGTTGGCAAGACCGATGACCGCGAGCCAGAGGAAGCCCGAGTGCAGCGCGGCGGAGAAAACATAGAACTTTCCGAAGAAGCCGCCGGTGAAGGGGATTCCGATCAGCGAAATGAGGAAGAAGGCCATCGCTCCGCCAAGCAAGGGTGAGCGATAGGCCAGGCCGCGGTAGTCGTCGATGAGGGTGAGCCGGTCGTCGAAGCCACCGGCATGGCTGACCACGGCGAAAACGCCGACGTTCATGGCCGCGTAGCTGAGGGTGTAGAAGCTGGCGGCGGCGATGCCGTCCGCAGAGAGGGCGGTGAAGGCGACGAGGATATATCCCGCGTGCGCAATTGAGGAGTAGGCCAGCAGGCGCTTCACGTTCTTCTGCCGCAAGGCTCCGAGATTGCCGAAGGTCATCGAGAGGACGGCCAGCCACCAGACAATCGGGACCCAGTGAGCGTGGAGCGTTGGCAAAGCTCCATAAAGAATGCGCAGGAGCACGGCGAAGGCAGCGGCTTTCGGCGCGGTAGACATGAGGGCGACGACCGGCGAAGGCGCTCCTTCGTAGACATCGGGAGTCCAGACCTGAAAGGGGACTGCCGAGACCTTGAATCCGAGGCCAATCAGGATCATACCCAGGCCGACGACCGCGAGCAGCGGCATCTGGCTCGATCCCAGCTTGGCGGCGATGTCGTAAATCGCTGTCGTTCCCGTAGCGCCGAAGATCAGCGCAATTCCGTAGAGGAAAAATGCGGTGGCGAAGGAGCCGAGCAGAAAATACTTGAGAGCCGCTTCCGGCCCCTTGGCGCTCTTGCGGCGAAATCCGGCAAGAATGTAGGTGGAAATCGAAGAGATTTCGAGGCCAATGAAGACCAGCAGCAGCTCGACTGCACTGGTCATCAGGAGCATGCCGGTTGCGCCGAAACAGGCGAGCGCGAAGTATTCGCCGAGGCCGCTGGTGGAATCGCTGGTCGAATCAAGGGCAATGAGCAGCGAGGCGAGAACAATGCCGCAGATGAGAACGTGGAAGAAGACGCTAAAGGGATCGGTCTGGAAGACGCCGAAGTAAGCTGTGCCGGGAGCGAGCTGATATTGATATAAGCTGGCCGCCAGCGCCCCAAGGACGCCCAGAACTGCCACCCACCCCAGTGATTTGCGGCTGGTGGCAGGCGGAAGGAGCGGCTCGGTCAGCATGATCAGCGCGCCGGTGACGCAGAGAATCACCTCAGGAAGAATGCGAAGAATGCTGAGCGTGGTATTCATCGCTTCTCCGCCACGGCCGGGTTGGTCACATTCGGAGTTGCAGAGTCGGCCAGAGCGCTCACTCCCTCATTGATCGCGCGCATCCAGTAGGGCGAGGCGACGCCCATCAGCAGCATGAGCACTACCATCGGCACAAGGGCAGCATATTCGCGCCCAACGAGATCGGGAGCGGGGCTGTTCGTAACCAGCGACGACTTAGGACCGTAGAAAATGCGCTGGATCATCCAGAGCATGTAGGCGGCTCCGAGGATGACGCCAAGGGTGGCCAGGCCCGCCCACCGTCGATGCGGAGCGAAACTGCCGCTGAGAATCAGGAATTCGCCGACGAATCCATTGAGGATGGGCAGGCCGATGAGGGCGAGTGCAGTGATCACGTAGAAGGTGGCCAGGTTTGGAAGACGGGCAGCGAGGCCTCCGTACTGCGACATCTCATAGGTGCCGTAGCGTTCGTGCAGGAAGCCAACGAGGATGAGGAAGGCGCTGCCGGTGATTCCTTCGTTGAGCGTCTGGTATACCGCGCCGTTGAGGCCGGAGAGCGAGAAGCAGAAGATGCCGAGAATGCAGAAGCTGAGCGCGCTCAGCATCGCATAGGAGACCAGCCGCCTCAGGTTGGTCTGCGCCAGGGCGACGCAGGCTCCATAGAGAATGCCAATGACGGCGAGGGCAATCATCAGAGGAGCAAAGATACGCGCCTGGGCGGGGAAGAGGCCGAGGTTGAAACGGAGGATGGAATAGAGGCCCAATTTTCCGGCGACCACCATCGCCATCGCGGTCGGGGCTTCGTAGATGGTGTCGCTCAGCCATCCGTGCAAGGGGAAGACCGGTACTTTTACGGCGAATGCCACTAAGAATGCCAGAGCCACCCACCATAACGCCTGGGGCGCGAAAAGCGCACTGTTCGTAGTGAGGGCGTGTTGCAATTCGACGTAGTCAAATGTGCCGGTTTTGGAATAGAGCCACAGAATGGCGACGAGAAAGAGCGCGGATGGAATGAAGGTGTAGCTGAAAAACTTGAGGGCTGTTTTCGGTCCCCGCTCGGATCCGAAGATGGCAATGAGAATCGCCATGGGGACGAGGGACAGCTCCCAGAAGCAGTAGTAGAGGAACATGTCGAGAGCAACGAAGACGCCAATCATGGCGGTCTGCTGCAGCAGGAAGAAGAAATAGAATTCTTTCGTTCGCTTCTCGATGACGTTCCAAGATGCGAGCACGCCGACGACGGAGAGAAAGCCGGTGAGCACCACGAGCCACATGGAGAGGCCGTCAACTCCGAGGTGATAGCGAATGGCTGGACTGACGATCCAGATGTGGTTCTGCTCAAACTGGTAGCCCGGCTGCCCATATGCGAAATGCGCGGGCAGGTGCAGGGTGAGCCCGAAGGTGACGAGCGAGACGATCAGTGTCCACCACTGGAGCACGCGGCCTTTGCGCGGCAGCAGCGCTACGACGATTGCGCCGGCGGTGGGCACGAAGGTCGCGAGCGTCAATATGGAATCAGTCAGCACGAATACGTTCCTTGTCTCTGCTTCATCGGGCGTCGTTCATAAGTTAAAAGTGCGCCGTAAATCCAAAATAGCTAACGATAAGCAGAACGGCCGCGCCCAGCGCGAGCCAGCCTGCGTAAGAGCGAATATTGCCGGACTGTACCCGCTGCACGATTGCGCCGAATCCCTGCGCAGTTGCACCGGCAGCGAAACCTGCGCCGTCGATGACTCCACGGTCGATGAGACCTTTGAGTACGTATCGCGAAATAAGCAGGAGGGGCGTGACGATGAGTGCTCCGTAAATCTGGTCGATCCAGTACTTGTTGAGCAGCAGCGCATAGAGGCCGCGGAACTGCGTCGCAAGCTTCTGGGGAAGTTCGGGCTTAGCCTTGTAAAGAATATGCACTACGAGCAGACCCAGCAGGCCGATCAGCACGGCCGAGGCCGAGAGACCGAGCTCGAGACCCGGAGCTTTCGCCGACTGGAGCGTGAGTACCGGAGCCGAGCACAGGGTCGAGGAAGTGGCCGATCTCGTTGTGGCCGCCCATGGCTGCGGGCACTCCCATGAAACCGCCGATGGTGGCGAGAATGGCGAGTATCACGAGCGGGCCCAGCATGACCCATGGGCTCTCGTGGACGGCGTGGGTGTGCTCGGCTTCGACTACCAGCTTCGAGTCGGATCGGGCGTGGACGGCGGCACCGTGTTCAGCCAGCTCATGCGATTCGGCGCGGCTTTCGCCGAGGAAGGTGAGATACCACAACCGGAACATGTAGAACGAGGTCAGGCCCGCAGTCACCCATCCGACGAACCAGAGTATCTTGCCGCCGTTGCGGCGAGATGAAGGCCTGGTAGAGGATGTCATCCTTGCTGAAGAAGCCGGCGAAGGGCGGGAAGCCGCAGATGGCGAAGACGGCGGCGGTCATCGTCCAGAAGGTGATGGGGATCTTCTTGCGCAGGCCGCCCATCACGCGCATGTCCTGCTCGCCGCCCAGGGAATGGATGACCGACCCGGCGCGCAGGAAGAGCAGAGCCTTGAAGAAGGCGTGCGTGACCAGATGGAAGATGGCCGACGAGTAGGCGGCGACTCCGCAGGCCAGGAACATGTAGCCGAGCTGCGAGACGGTCGAGTAGGCGAGTACGCGCTTGATGTCGGTCTGGACAAGACCGATAGTCGCCGCGAAAAAGCACGTGGCCGCGCCAATGATGGCCACCATGCTCGAGTGCGAAAGGCGAGCGGTCAAAGATGACGTGGGTTCGCGACGACCATGTAGACGCCGGCGGTGACCATCGTGGCGGCGTGGATGAGGGCGGAGACGGGCGTCGGACCTTCCATGGCGTCGGGCAGCCAGACGTACAGGGGAATCTGCGCCGACTTGCCAGTTGCGCCGAGGACGAGGAAGAGCGCGATGGCGGTAAGGACTCCGCCCTGCCACTCGGGATGCTGTGCGATCTGCGAGAAGACCCCGCTGATAGCTCAGCGTGCCGAAGTGGGCGATGAGCAGGAATAAGGCGATGAGGAAGCCGAAGTCGCCGATGCGATTGACGACGAAGGCCTTGATACCGGCTTTGGCCGCCGAGTCACGCAGGAAGTAGAAGCCGATCAGCAGGTACGACGCGAGGCCCACCCCTTCCCAGCCGACGAACATCAGCAGGAAGTTCTCCGAGAGCACGAGCGTGAGCATGAAGAACATGAAGAGATTGAAGTAGGCGAAGAATCGCCAGTAGCCCTCTTCATGCGCCATGTATCCGACGGAGTAGATATGGATGAGGAAGCCGACGCCGGTGACGACGAGCAGCATGATCATGGTGAGCTGGTCGAGCTGCAGGGCGAAGTCGGCGTGGAAGACTGCCGGTCCAGATCCAGGTTCCGAGATTCTCCACGTAAGGCACGGTGAGCGAAGGAAACTGGAACCAGATCTTCACGACGTGAAGGAAGGGAATAAGGGTGGCGATGAGCGCTACTGCCGTCGACACAAGCGCCTTTGGCAGTTTGCGGCCAACGAGACCGTTCACCAGAAATCCGGCGAAGGGGACGAGCGGAATCAGCCAGAGATTGAGGGAGCCGGTCATAGTTTCATCAGGTCGATTTCATCGACGTTGAGCGTGTTCGCGCGTGCGGAAGATAGCGATGATGATGGCGAGTCCCACAGCGGCCTCGGCTGCCGCCACGACCATCACGAAGAAAACGAAGATTTGGCCGCTGACCTGATGCCAGTGATTGCGCAAACGCAACGAAGGTCAGGTTGACGGCGTTGAGCATGAGCTCAATCGACATGAAGACGGTAATAATGTTGCGCTTGATGAGAAAAGCGGCGACCCCGATGGAGAAGAGGATGGCGCTGAGGATGAGGTAATAGGAGATCGGCACCATGATTCAGTGCTCCTTTCGCGCCAGCGCAACTGCGCCGAGGATGGCCACGAGGATGAGGACCGAAGTGACTTCGAACGGTAGCAGCAGACTCGTGGAAGAGGACCCGGCTCAGATCGCTGGTGGTGACGAGGTAATCTCCGAGGCCAGCGTTGCCGAGTGGCTTGCGATACGAGAGAAAGACGTAAACGAGCAGCGCCGATCAATGCAGCCGCACCGGGGAATCCGACAAGATAGGCAGCCTTGCTGCCGTGGGTGCGCTCCTCCCGCCCGGCGTTGAGCAGCATGATGACGAAAGTGAAAAGCACCATGATGGCGCCCGAGTAGACGATGACCTGGGCCGCAGCGAGGAACTCGGCCCCGAGGAGCAGGTAGAGCACCGCGAGCGAGCTCATCACGACGATGAGCGAGAGCGCGGAGTTGATCGGGTGGCGCTGAAACAGGAGATTCAGTGCTCCCGCCACGCACAACCCGCCAAAGATGAAGAACAGAACGAGATGCATGTCTTCAGTCGCTCACTCGACAACACAGAACAGCGGAAAGATTCATCGAAACCAGAAGGACGATTGTAAACCACACTACGTGCCGCGAAGAGCAAGCCAAAGGCTCGTCGCAACAATATTCAAAATCGCCAGCGGCAGCAGAAATTTCCAGCCGAAACCCATCAGTTGGTCGTAACGGAAGCGCGGCAGCGTTCCGCGCACCCAGATGAATAGAAAGAGGAAGAAGAAGACCTTGGCGACGAACCAGAAGACCGGCAGCAGCGCTTCGATGACGGGACCGCCGATGTCGGGCAGAAGATGTCCAAAGGGGCTCGCACCATCCGCCGAAGAAAAGCAACGTGGCGACGCAGCCGACGGTGATCATGTTGGCGTATTCGGCCATGAAGAACATGGCGAACTTCATCGAGCTGTATTCGGTGTGATAGCCGGCTGTCGAGTTCGGTTTCGGCTTCCGGCAGTCGAAGGGCGCGCGATTGGTTTCGGCGTAGGCCGAGGTCAGATAGATAAAGAAGGCCACGATCTGGAAGCCGCCGAAGAATATTCCAGGAGAGAAGGCCATGCGCGGACTGCCGATCGACGATGTCGCGCAGGCGCAGCGATTGCGAAAGCAGGATCGACGCCAACCAGCGAGAGGCCAAGAGCGAGCTCGTAGCTGACGACCTGGGCGCTGGCGCGCAGCGCACCGAGCAGTGAGTATTTATTGTTCGACGACCAGCCGGAGAGCGCGATGCCGTAGACGCCGACGGAAGTGATGCCGAGGAAGATCGAGCAAGCCGATGTTGACGTCGGAAATCTGGAAGAGCTGGACGCCCGTGAAGCGGCCACGTCTCAGGCTCCGAAAGGAACCATCGAAATGGACATGAGGGCGCAGGCTGAGCGCGATGATCGGCGCAAGGATGTAGAGCGGCCGATAGACGCTGAGCGGGCATCAGGTCTTCCTTAAGGAAGAGCTTCAGGCCGTCGACCATGGGCTGCAGCAGACCGAAGGGACCGACGCGGCTGGGTCCCCAACGGTTCTGGATGCGCCCGACGACCTTTGCGCTCGAGAAGCACAGTATAGGCAACGCACATGAGCAGGATCACCGTCAGGACGATGACTTTCAGCAGATTCAGCAGTAGAAAAATCCAGATGTTAACTTCCACAGGGCCTTCCCGGAATACGTTCTGCCACAGTTACATTTCTTCTGCTATCGCGTCAGTCTGCTGCCGCCTCCGCGGGCTTCATGAGCATGGTGTGTGATTCGACAACTTCGGTGAGCTTGGCGCTGTATTTGCCCAGGGTGCCGGAGGTATAAAGTAGCGTCGTTCGCGGGCAGAACCAGATCACGCCGGCCCGTGGTCGCATTCATAGCGCCGACATCAATCTGAACCAGTTCCGATTTGAGATGCTCGTCGTTTCCGGTGAGCAGATTCAGGCGCGGAACGTCGTAGGACGGCACCAGCCGCTGAATTTCATCGAGGATGGCAAACGGGTCGAAGGGGCTGAGTTTCGGCTCGAGGTTGTTCGCCGAGAGCCATACGGCGTGGCGGTCGGCCTCGCCTGAGTGCGCTCCCCGGGTCTGGCCGAAGTCGGCACGGACGCCTTTGCTGAAAGGCACGAGCTGCTTAGGATCGGCACCCAGCTTGTCAGCGAGCCGGACGATGATCTCAAAGTCGGTGCGAACCCCGGATTTGTCGGCGGCTTTCTTGACCAGCTGCAGATCGCCGTAGGAATTGGTGACGGTGCCCGACTTCTCATACAGATTTGCGGCCGGGAAGACAACGTCAGCGAGGACGGCGGTCTCGGTGAGAAACATGTCCTGCACGATCAGAAAGCTGTTCTTGAGCGTCGCCGGATCGATGCCGTAACGGGTGACCGGGTTTGATCCGACGACATAGAGCGCGGAAAGGTCGCCGCGTCCGGCGGCATCGAACATCTGAATAAGGTCGAGGCCGGGCTGCGTGGGCGAGGCGCTGCCGTATTCCTCGGCGAAGTGCGCCGAATTGGTGACGGGGACGTAGCCTGGGAAGCAGATCGGGGAGCAGTCCCATGTCGGCTGCACCGCGCGAATTGGCGTAGTCTCCGAGGCAGGCAAACTTCGTGTTGGGCAGCGAGAGCCCGAACTCCACGAGAGCCTGGATATCGCGTCCGCGAAACTCTGACCCGAAAGCGATGAGCAGCGATTCTTCCTGCCGGATGGCGTCGCGGAAGGCTGCAGTTGTCTCGTTGGCTTCAAAGGAGCCGTCTTTGCCCGCGAGATATTCGACGAAGGAGGCGTAGCCCTCCAAAGGCAGCTCGACGGCAGCCTTGGCCTGGCGGCGAAGCTTGATCTCGGAATGATTCGCGATATAGATACGCGCGCGATTGTGGCGCACATTGCGTGCGAATCTGCCACGCCAGCGCGGGATGCTGATTCGTCGGGTCATTCCCAAGAAGCAAAATCGCTGGTGCGCTGGCAAAATCGCGCAGGGAAGCCTCGCGTCCCGCATGGCCTTTAAGCGCGGCTGCGAAGGCTGCGTAGTCAGCCGTGCGGTGGTGGTCGATGTTATTGGTGCGAAGCACCGTGCGCGCGAATTTCTGCAGCAGGTAGGCTTCCTCGTTGGTCGTCCGGTTCGATCCGATCACGCCGATGAAATTGCCGCCGCGGGAATCGCGAATCTCGCCGAGCTTTTTAGCGGCGAAGTCGAGGGCCTGCTCCCAGCTCACGGGGGCCAGCTTGCCGTCGGACTGGCGGATGAGCGGCTTGGTGAGCCTCTCCTTATGGTTTGCGAAATCGAAAGCGTAACGGCCCTTGATACATAAGAAGTCGCCGTTGATGCCGCTCTTGTCGCGATTGTCTCCGCGGATGATCTCGACGCCATCGTCGGTCGGCCGCACGCCCAGCGTTGTCTTGCAGCCGTCGCCGCAGTGGGTGCAGATCGTGCCCACATGGTTCATCTCCCAGGGGCGAGTTTTATAGCGATAGGTGCCCGATGTGAGCGCGCCGACGGGGCAAATGTCGATGCACATGCCGCACTCTTCGCAGTCGAGGTGATCCTTTTCATTGGGCGCGATCACGCTGGTGACGCCGCGATTCTCGACGCCCAGCGCCCACACGTCCATGCCTTCGCCGCAGACGCGCACACAGCGGTAGCAGAGGATGCAGCGAGGGCGGTCGAAATAAACAACGGGCGACCATTTCTGCTCCTCTCGATGCTGCTTCGTCTCGATGTATTTCGATTCGTGCGCCCCGTACTTGAAGGTCATGTCCTGCAGTTCGCACTCGCCGCCAGCGTCACACACCGGGCAGTCAAGCGGGTGATTGCCGAGCAGCAGTTCGATGGTTGCCTTGCGCGCCTGTTTGGTCTCGTCCGTTTCAGTCGAGACGACCATGCCTTCGGTGACGGCCGTCGTGCAGGCCGTCTGCAGCTTGGGCATTTTCTCCACGCGCACCACGCACATGCGGCAGGCCGCCTGAAGAGACAGGCCAGGGTAATAACAAAACGCAGGAATCTCGATCCCCGCAGCCCTGCAGGCGTCAATGAGCAGCGTGCCCGCGGGCGCCGTGAGCTTCTTGCCATCGACTGTAAAACTTACGTCAGCCATTGCAATCTCTTTCCTCGCGCTCTAAGCCAGCACCGCTTCGCGCTCCAGCGAGTGGTGATAGGGACAGCCCTTGCCGTCCAGATGGTCCTCAAACTCTTTGCGGAACTTCTGCACAAACGCGATGGTCGGCATGGCCGCCGCGTCACCAAGGGGGCAGAAGGTCCGCCCAAGCATGTTTTCGGCAAGATACTTGATGTTGTCGATGTCTTTGTCCACCCCGCCGCCGGCGTGCAGCCGGGTGAGCGATTTCTTCAGCCAGTCCGTGCCTTCGCGGCAGGGAATGCACCAGCCGCAGCTCTCATGCTGGTAGAACTTCATCGTCCGCAGCGCAAACTCGACCATGCACACGGTCTCGTCGAGCACGACCACGCCCCCGGAGCCGAGCATCGATCCCGCCTTGCCCACCTGGTCGAAGTCCATGCCAATGTCGATTTCTTCTGGCAGCAAAACGGGAGTCGACGATCCGCCGGGCACGACGGCCTTCAGCTTCTTCCCGCCTCGAATGCCGCCGCCCACGTCATAGATCATCTTCTTGAGGTTGTAGCCCATGGGCAGTTCATAGACCCCAGGCTTCTCGACGTGCCCGCTCAGGCAGAACAACCGCGTGCCGCCGTTTCGTTCGGTTCCTAGTTTGGCGTACTCCGCGCCGCCGATGCGAAAGATGTGAGGAACGGTCGCCAGCGTCTCGGCGTTGTTGATGATCGTCGGGCCGCCATAAAGCCCGACCACGGCAGGGAAGGGAGGCCGGATGCGCGGTATGCCGCGCTTGCCTTCGAGCGACTCCATGAGCGCCGACTCTTCGCCCACTTCGTAAGCCCCGGCACCGGTGTGCGAGATGGCGTCGAAGTCGATGCCAGATCCGAAGATATTTTTGCCGAGGAAACCTTTGGCGTAGGCATCGTCGATGGCCTTCTCCATGATCTTGAGCAGGTAGCGATATTCGCCGCGAAGGTAGATGAAGCCCATCTTCGCACCAACGGAAAGACCGGCGATGATAGTGCCTTCAATGACCGAGTGCGGATCGTGCTCGAAGATCAGCCGGTCCTTGCAGGTCGCCGGCTCACTTTCGTCGCCGTTCACCAGCACGTACTTCGGCTTGGCAGACTGCTTGGGGACGAACGACCACTTCAATCCGGTGGGGAAGCCTGCCCCGCCGCGCCCGCGCAGACCCGAGGCCTTCATCTCCGCGATGATGCCATCCGCGCCCATGGCGATGGCCTTCTGCACGGACTTGTAGCCATCCAGCTCCAGATACTTGTCGATCGAGGTCGCACCCTTGCCGAAGCGGTAGGAGACGAGCGGCACGACGTCAGGATGCGTTGTGAGATATGCCATCGCTATTTGCCCGCCTTCGCGCGATAGTCGTCGAGGAGGCTATCCATCGACTCCGGCGTCAGGTTCTCATGAAAGTCGTAGTTGACCTGAACGGCAGGAGCCCAGCTACAGGCTCCGATGCACTCAACTTCTTCAAGCGAGAAGACCCCGTCTGCGGTTACGCCTTTGTTGCCTACGCCGAGCCGCTTCTTGCAATGTTCGAAGAGTTCGTTGCCGCCACGCAGCATGCAGCAGATGTTGGTGCAGACCTGCACGTTGAATTTGCCGGCGGGTTTCGTCCGCAGCAGGGAGTAATAACTGAGCACGCTCAGAACGTCGTTCTCCTGAATGCCGACGCGCACGGCAACCTCGGCGATCACCGCCGGGGAGAGGTAGCCCACTTCGTCCTGCGCGTAGAGCAGCATGGGAATCAGCGCCGAGCGCCGCACCGGATACTGCGTCACCAGCTTGTCGAAGCGCGCGGCAAGCTCAGGTGAAAAGATCGTTGTCGTTTCCGTAGCCAACGCTTACTCCTCGTCAAAAACCTTTGCGGTAAATGCCTCAGCTGCTACTTCCAACTCCAGTTTGCCGCGGCGATCGCTCAGCTCGACCTGGCTGGCTTCGTCAATTTTGAACTCGCCGCGCTCGAGCACGCGCTCGGGGCCGGGGTCATCTTCATACATCGTCCAACTGCCCTCGCCGCTTGCGGGATCATACTCCAGCGCCAGAATTTTTCCTTCACCGCGAAGGGTCAGGTGCCCGTCTGCGTCCTCTTCCACAAGAGCATGATCGGAAACCGGCTTGCTGAGATCGTGTGCCGCCACGTACGAGCGAATGAGGGCCGTGAAGGATATCCACAGCTCCGCATACACTCTCGTATCTGTCATTCTTGCATCAATGGACGAAGCGCTCATCGGTCAATCTCCCCGAGAACAATATCGATCGATCCGATGACTGCGACCACATCGGCGATCAACCGTCCGGCGCACATGGTCTGCAAGGCCTGCAGAGTCGCAAAGGTGGGATTCCGCATGTGAACGCGGTAGGGCTTCGCCGTACCGTCGCTGACCACGTAATAGCCCATTTCGCCGCGCGGCGATTCAATGGCCTGATACACCTCGCCGGCAGGAACCGGAAAACCCTCAGTCACAATCTTGAAGTGGTAGATGAGCGACTCCATCTGGGTCTTCATCTTCTCGCGGTCAGGCAGGATCACCTTGGGCGCGTCGGCCTTGATGTCGCCTTCAGGCATTCCATCGAGAGCCTGCTGGCATATCTTCACCGACTCGCGCATCTCTTCAACGCGGACCATGTAACGCGCCCACACATCGCCGTCGGTCGAGGTGGGAACCTTGAACTGAAATTTCTCGTAGCTCGAGTACGGCATATCGCGGCGCAGATCCCAATCGACGCCGGATGCGCGTAACGGCGGTCCGGTCACGCCCAGCGCGATAGCGTCCGCAGCGCTCAGATGCCCGATGCCCTTGATACGAGCAATCCAGATAGGATTGCCCATGAGCAGGTTTTGATACTCGTCGATCCTCTCGGGCAGGATGTTGAGGAATTTCTGAATGCGGTCGAACAGATCCAGCGGCGGTTCGAGCGCCAGGCCGCCCACGCGGAAGTACGACGTCATCATGCGCTGGCCGGAGACGTGCTCGAAGATGCGAAGGATCTCTTCGCGTTCGCGGAAAGTGTAGAGAAAGACAGTGAGCGCGCCGATGTCCATGGCGTGCGTGCCCAGCCAGACAAGATGGGAATTGAGACGCGTCAGCTCATTCAGAAGCACACGAATCCACTGCGCCCGCTGCGGAATCTCGATTTCGAGCAGCTTCTCGACCGCCAGACAGTAGCAGAGGTTATTGCTCATCGGGCTCAGGTAGTCGATGCGGTCGGTCATCGGAACCACCTGCTGGTAAAACTTCGCTTCGCAGGTTTTCTCGATGCCGGTGTGCAGGTAGCCGATGTCGGGGACGACTTTCAGTACGGTCTCGCCGTCGATCTCGACCACGAGGCGTAGCACCCCGTGCGTTGAAGGGTGCTGTGGGCCCATATTCACGACCATCGTCGTGTCTTTGGAGCCCTCCGCGGGGCGAGGCGCGATCAGCGTGGAGGTGCCGACGAAATCAGTCATTAGCGGTAGCCCTCCACGGGATAGTCCTTGCGCAGCGGATGACCTTCCCACTCGTCCGGCATCATAATACGGCGCAGATTGGGGTGTCCGTGAAATCTTACCCCGAACAGGTCCCACACCTCCCGTTCATAAAAATTTGCGGAAGGCCACACCGGCGTGATGCTGTCGACGGAGGGGTCGAGCGAGTCAACCATCGCTGCCAGCCGGAGGCGCTCCTTCAAGCTGTGCGAAAGAATGTGGTAGGTCACCTGAAAGCGCGGCTCGCTGGGATACCAGTCGACACAGGTAACGTCCACAAGGAAGTTGTAGCCGGCGGCCTGCACGACCTCGCATGCCGCGCGAATCTGATCCTTGTCGATGGTGAGCGTCAGTTCCTGACGGTCGAACTTGGCGTCCTGAATGGACCCTGGGAGGGAAGAGAGAAGTGAGGAAATGGCCCTGTTTTGTGCGTGGACCTCAAGAACCGCGTCTTTGCCGGGGGTCGCGTTCATTTCGTCCTATGAATCCTAAAGATCGCCTTTGTCCGAGGCCCAGTCAAGAATACCTTTTTGCCGGATGTACACGAGCCCTACCATCACAAATCCCAGGTAAACCAGCATCTCCCAAAAGCCAAACATAGACGAGCCGGTGATGCCAGGCAATTTGCGGAAGATCACTGCCCAGGGGAGCAGAAAGACTACTTCGACGTCGAAGAGGATGAAGAGCATTGCGACCATATAGAAGCGGACCGAGAAACGGCCGCGCGCGTCGCCCTCCGCCGGAATCCCGCATTCGTAGGCCTCAAGCTTGGTCTTGAGGTTGCGGTGGCGTCCAATAAACCACGACAAGATCGTCATGCTGCAGCCCATCCCCACCGCTACCACAATCTGCATCAGCAGGGGGATGTAATTCCAACTATAGGGATGACTTTGCATAGAGCTGCTCGGCCTCAGAAGAATACGTCAAACGCCTACCCTCCGACTCTAGTTTTTCGCCTGTCAACAGTCAAGTTTCACGCGACTTCGCGGTAACTCGCACGCACGTTCGCGCGTCCAAGTGGAGAATGACGATCTTCAGAAGGCGAGGAGAAATCAGAATCATGGAAAAAGTAGCGCTCTGGGTCATGCTTCAGGCGAAGCCGGGGAAGGAAAGCGACCTGGCTGAATTTCTCAAAAGTGCAGTCCCACTGGTCGACGCCGAACCGGAGACGATCTCCTGGTTTGCACTGCAGATTGGCCCGTCGACCTTCGGCATCTTCGATACCTTCCTCGGCGATGCCGGCCGCGATGCGCACCTCAATGGCAAAGTCGCCGCCGCACTTATGGCAAAGGCGCCTGAGCTTCTGTCAGCACCGCCTTCCATTGAGAAGGTCGATCTGCTGGCCGCCACTCGAAAATAAAGCGCCGCAGTGTTGTGGCGGTGCATCCCTCTGCTCGTAGTATTTTAGGGGGCCTCGATGCCAGCCTGCGCACACCTTAGTCATATCCACAACGTAGTTCCGCGCACTCCCAACGGTTGCGAGGAGTGTCTGAAGATGGGAGACCGCTGGGTGCATCTGCGCATGTGCCTGGAGTGCGGCCACGTCGGCTGCTGCGACTCCTCGAAGAACAAGCACGCGACGAAGCACTTCCACGCGCTCAAACATCCCATCATGCGCTCCATAGAGCGTGGGGAAAGCTGGGGCTGGTGCTATATCGATGAGATCGTGCTGGACTTAGGTTGAACGCTCTGGGCTGAATCCTCCGGGGCCGAACTCTGGCACGAGTCGTTCCCAAAGTGAAATGTCGCGCCTGTCTTGTCCCAATCTGAAACAGGAATCCGAATGACACCGGGCGTTTTCAAGAGCCGCTATCCTCCCGCCGATACAGTGGGCAACGGAGGTTCACGGTCATGATCACCCCTGCCGGAGCATCGCTCGATTCTGCCAGTCTGGCCCTGGTCGTACGCCGCAGTGAGCGTTTCGCTCCCACCGACGACTTCTACCAGGAAAATCCAATCGGAGTCTTTCGCGGATTGGCGTTTGCCATGGTCTTCAACCTTCTGCTCGCGCTGACCGGCATTGCGGGGTGGGAACTCTGGCGCCTGCTGCGCTAAGCCCGCGTTACCGCACAATCCCGCATGGGCGTCTTATCGGCAGGGTCCATCCTGCTGGTAAATTCAACACATGCAGTTCGTCATTAACGGGCAGCCCCGGGAGTTTGCGGATCTGGCTGCCTCGGCGACCCTTGCCGACCTGGTAGCCGCGCTCGATCTCAAGGGCGACCGTGTCGCCATCGAACACAACGGAAGCATCGTCTCCCGAGCCGAATGGGCTGAGACGGCCGTCCACGCCGGCGACAAGTTTGAAATCGTCCATTTCGTCGGGGGAGGGGTGTAGCGGTGACCGTCTTCTCGGGGCCGCCCCCTGCTGGCGGTGATCCTCGCCGCGGCGGCGGTGGCGTGGGGGCAGCAGTCGCCTCAGCCCCCGGCGTCTGGGCCGACCTTCATCGTTCCCGGCATCGCGCCGGGGCAGACACTCAAGATCGTCGCCTACGGAGACACCCGGTTTACGGCTACCAAGGATGACGCGGATACGAGCCCGCGGGTCCGTAAGTATCTCGTCCGGCAGATTGCCCGGGAGAAGCCGGACGCCATCTTCATGACCGGTGATCTGCCCTTTAACGGGGCCGATGCGGCGGACTGGCAGGTGTATCGCGAGGAGACAGCCGCCTGGAGCGCCGGCCATCTGCGCGTCTATCCGACGCTTGGCAATCACGACGTGAAGGGAGGATGGGATGAAGGAGTGCGCAACTTCCGCTCAACCTTTCCGGAGCTCAAGGGCTATCTCTATTACTCGGTCCAGATCGGCAATGTGTATCTCATTACCCTGAACTGCACCGAATCC
The DNA here is from genome assembly GCA_963735555.1 of uncultured Acidobacteriota bacterium. Classification (GTDB taxonomy): domain Bacteria; phylum Acidobacteriota; class Terriglobia; order Terriglobales; family Acidobacteriaceae; genus Silvibacterium. The sequence goes on along the minus strand of CAVTLP010000001.1, from coordinate 199,917 downwards.
TACGCGGAGGGCTCGCCAGCAGCGCGCCTGGCTGGGAGCGCAGCTGGAGCACCTGCCGATGCCGGTGGACTTCGTATTCTTCCTGTCGCACATGCCGCTGTACGCCGATCTGCAGAGCCAGGTCCTGGCCACGGTGCCGAATCCGGCTGAGTTATCGCTGCGGGAATTCATTCTCAAGGAAGCGCCTAACGTCCACGCGAAGCTGATCGTCGTCAACGGACACATCCACAATTACGAACGCTTCGAGAGTGGGAAGGTCAGCTACATCGTGTCGGGGGAGGTGGCGCCCTCCCTTACCGCGTGGTGGTTCGGGGACCGGAGGATCTCTACCGGGACCGGTCCTTTCCCAACTACCACTACCTCTCCTTCGTGATTCACGGGAAGACGGCGGACGCGACGATGTATCGCGTGACCGGATTGCCGGCGGATTTGAGCCTTGAGGTGAAGGACCGATTCACGCTGACCGCGCCGTGAGGGGTACCCCTCCCCCCCGGGTTTTGTTCACTTTTGTAACCGTTTCATTCCAGGTTACTTATTGCGGCAAGTCCGTAACCGTTTCATTCCATTGAGGCGGTCTCGTAACCGTTTGTTGCGGCTGAACTTACGGGACGCGAAGCGGGCCGAATCTCGTAACCGTTTCATTTCATTGGAACCGCGTGTAACTGATTGTGCTGCTGCGAGTTGCTGGAGGCAGGATTTCGGGCATGATTGGCTCCTGAACAATGAAAAAGCCCGCCGGGTGGGCAGGCTTCTTTGATCTCTATTTCTATTTTACCGGATTGGGGGGAATTGTCGGCCAGAAAAAGCAGGGATTAGCCATTAGTCATTAGGGATTAGGAAACGCGCTCGCTCCCCCTGCGGCCTTAGGGGTAATGCTTCCCACCCTTCGCTTCGCTCAGGAGGGGCACCCCCGATCGTGGCGGGTCGAGAAGACTGAAGGGTGGGCCACCCGCCTATTGAAATATCGCGTGACGGATGTAGGGCCGTATCCGAAATCGGGGCCATATCCGGAATCACCGATGGCGCTCGAAGATGCGCAGAGGACGGTGGGCCTGGTGCGCTTTCACGCCGCGGAGTGGCACATCGATCCGCACAAGATTGGCGTGCTCGGGTTTTCGTCGGGCGGGCATCTTACGGCAGCGATCAGCACGCATTTTGAGAAGCGCTTGTATCCGCCTGTCGATGCCGCCGACAAAGAAAGCTGCCGCCCGGACTTTGCGGTGGCGATCTATCCGGGACATCTGTCGCTTTCCGCGGCGGAGTGGGATGCCAGGCAAGGCACCAAAAAGTTTGCGGTTCCGCATCCGGCGAATGCCGATAAAGATCTTGGGCTGAATCCGGCGATTCCTGTCTCCAGCCGGACGCCGCCTACGTTTCTGCTGCAGGCTGAGGATGATCACGTCGACAACGTAAACGACTCGCTGGCTTACTACATTGCGTTGAAGAACGCCGGAGTTCCCGTGGAGATGCATTTGTATGCGCAGGGCGGCCATGCGTTTGGGCTGCGACGCACAAAGTTTCCGATCACGCGATGGCCTGAGTTGGCGGAGACGTGGCTGGTGACGATCGGGATGATTTCGGAGTAGCTTGCTGCACTGCGTTCGAGATGAACAATTCGGGATATCAGCAAAGGAAAGCAGATCCTTCGACTCCGTGCGCCGAGGCGCACTTCGCTCAGGATGACATCTCCGAAGGGCTCGGTGTCTGTCCCCACTCAAGCCAAAACCGGGCTTGAATGGGGCACCAGGCACCCTCGTTTGTCGTGGTCCTAGAGGGGCGTGGAAGGAAAGGGTGGGCCACCCGTCACTGCGTTCGAGATGAGCAATTCGGGATATCAGCAAAGGAAAGCAGGTCCTTCGACTCCGTGCGCCGAGGCGCACTTCGCTCAGGATGACATCTCCGAAGGGCTCGGTGTCTGTCCCCACTCAAGCCAAAACCGGGCTTGAATGGGGCACCAGGCACCCTCGTTTGTCGTGGTCCTAGAGGGGCGTGGAAGGAAAGGGTGGGCCACCCGTCACTGCGTTCGAGATGAGCAATTCGGGATATCAGCAAAGGAAAGCAGGTCCTTCGACTCCGTGCGCCGAGGCGCACTTCGCTCAGGATGACATCTCCGAAGGGCTCGGTGTCTGTCCCCACCCAAGCCAAAACCGGGCTTGAATGGGGCACCCGGCCAAGAAAAAGCAGGGCGCAGTTGACTCAGAACCAGTATGGGATTTCTTAACACTCCAAACAGCGGTCATGTTAAGGTCGCGTGGCGAGGTCCTCATGGCAGATCCAGGCGTGATATTGCAGTATAAATGGGACTTTTCAACCGATCCTGGGAGCGGCAGCTCTTCGGAGGCGATCACGGTATATGCCTACTCAATCAATGTGCCTGCGAACCTTCCTCCGTTTCCGGGCGGGAAGCTCACCCTTATTGCTCATGATCTCGTGTTCGCCGATGGGGCCGTTCTCGATGTCAGCGGAGCAGCAGGTCAAGTGGCTCTCAAAGCCTCTTCTGCAGATAACCCTGGTGGGAACGGAGCAGCTGGGCAAACTGGCGCGACCGGTGACGACGGCGGCTCTATCAACATCTACGCGCAGGTAATAACCGGGAGTGCGACGTTAAACGCGAATGGTGGAAGCGGCAGCGCGGGCCAGGAGGGCGGGGATGGAGCGCCTGGGCAGGCTGGCGCACCGGGGCAGGATGGCGACAATGGAGGCGCGGCAGGCGGCGGCGGGCAGGGCGGTGATGGCGGTAGCGGCGGAACGATTGTTGTTCAAGCCGGAGACATAAGTGGCGCTGCTTTATCTATCTCTGCGGCGGGCGGATCCGGAGGAGTTCCTGGTAACGCCGGCCAGCCAGGCCGGGGCGGGGCCGCGGGCGAACAGACCGGCAGATGGGGGCAGGGTCCTCGTGGCAGCGACAACCCTACGCAGCCACAGTTAACCTGGATTCCCGGGTCTCCTACATATCCCGGCAGAACTGGCTCCGTTGAGCCGTCAGGGGGACCGGGTGCAATTGGCGCAGCCGGAACGGCTACTTCGACTGCAGATCCAGCCGGCTTAGTGAGTGCGATCGTTGGTCTCCTTCCTGCTTCGTACTGGAGCATGCTTTTGTCGTACGCGACACAGTTTTACTACGACGATCGCTACACCCAAGCCGGGAACACACTGGGATGGATGAATACGATCGGCTCCAACGGAACTACGACGGTCGATGCCAGCGTGAGCCGTGCGCGCACCCTGATTGCGCAAATGCAAGCGGGACTCGATGTATACGGTCATCCCAGGAATTATGTACAGGCGCTGTCGGTGGGGACTTATGAAACCAATAACGCCGCCCTGGTCAGTGACGGGGTAGGTCTCGAGACTGCGTTGGACGCGTATAAGTCGCAGGAAGTTGCAGAGGCGACGCAAATCACCGACCTGCAGAACTCGTTACACAAGGCGCAAAGTCAGCTCGCAAAGAATACAACCGACCGAGCGAACCTGATAACCCAGGGAGGTTTGCTGGGCGAGCAGTTGGAGGCTTTGCTGACCCAACAGATGGCTGCCATGGCCGTGGTGAACGAAACATCCGCTGAGCTACAAGAGGCCCTGTCCTCAGGGCATGGCTGCACATTCTCGGAAATCATGAGTGCGGTCACTCTGATCATCACCGTTGCAGCCGCTGCTACCGGCGGTGGCAGCGTCCTCAGCATTGCTACGGCGGTCGCATCTGCGGCCACAACGGCCGATAAGCTAGCGGACCCGCCAACACTACCTGGCTTTCAACCGGTCATTAAGAACATCAATTTTCTTATGAGCACAGTTGGGGCAGGAGAAGACCCTTCCAACCAACTAGTGACCGCTTATAGCAACTTGAAAGCATCACTCGGAGGGAATGCACCAGATCCGAAAGACGACAGCACAAAATTTGTAATGACCGATTCGGACTTTGCGACGGTGCGAGCTCAGTTTGAGACCAAGGTAAAGCAGCTTCCGGAGTCGCCTGAGAGGGATAACTATGAGGATGCTGTAAATAATTATCTGGATATAGTCCAACTGAGGAACCAGCAACTACTCAGCTTTGATGGGTTGGCATTCAAAGTGGCAAACCTGGACGATAGCACCAACACATTGCAAGACAGCATAACGGCTACGAATGGTGATCTAATCACGCTGCAAGGGCAAGAGCAAGCTCTGACTACAGTCGCGCAGGATCTCGCAGATGCGAAAAATGTTCTTTTGAAGAGCGCATATTTTGAACTTCTCCAACAATCCAGAGCTTTGGACTTCTGGACATTGAACCCGCAGGATACGACGCAGGAATACGACGATTTCGGCGGACTCCAGAGCATTCTGGGGACATTGATTGCACGCAAGATGGACGCACTGCAAGTGTTTGCCAATCCTCCGGCAACCTTTTCTACCGCAGCGGGCGGATTCGTCATTCCATTGACGTCCGCCGATAGAACAGCCCTCGCCGCAACAGGCATGTATTCGTTTCTTATCAGCGTAGATCGACCCGGTCTTTTCGAACCTGGCACAGGTGCTGGCCAATCAGGTGACACTGACCTTTGTTGGAGCAGACGGATCGCCGATTCTGCCGATCAAGCTCAATCTTGAACATTCGGGATATCACAAATTCAAGGATGTCAGTGGAAAGATATATGAATTCCTGACGCCTCCTCGGACTGTGGTTCAGGATTCAGGTGGCCCCATTCAGACCAACGCACAATTTGCCGGAAGCGATACCAGTCTTGATCCCGGAAATGCAGCAGCGACGGCGTATGTTGGAGTGAGCCCGTTCACCCGATGGAAGGTGACGGTGACGAATGATCCGGGAGTTTATGTGGCACTGGGAAACGCCAAAGAGTTGATTCTGAGTATCTCGGGAACTGCTCGCGCTCTTGTCGGGAGTTCTTAGCGGCTTCTTTCAGCGATGCAGATAAACGCATTTCGTCACGTTTGCTGCCGTTACAAGTACGGTCCGCGGTGATGGCGGTGACGGTTCCCGCTTTGGAGTCGTAGGTGGATTGGCGGACTGCGGCGCACAAAGTTTCCGATAACGGGATGGCCCGAGTTGGTAGAGTGGCTGGTGACGATCGGGATGATTTCGGAGTACTGCGTTCGAGAGGACAATTCGGGATATCAGCAAAGAAAAGCAGGTCCCTCGACTACGCTCAGGATGACATCGTAAGTTTTTGGAGGTAGAAAAAGCAGGTCCTTCGACTACGCGCTACGCGCTACGCTCAGGATGACATCATAAGTTGGGGGGAAGAAAAAGCAGGTTCCTTCGGCTGCGCTCAGGACAAGCTCTTCGACCTCGCGCCGGGGAGGGCGAAGTTACCTTTGATTTCTTAAGGGTGCTTCGAGCGTTCCTCTCGACATTAAGCTCGATTTACTTTTCATGAATGCAGGAGCGCTACTACTGTACCTATATCGTCGCCAGCCGATCGCGCACAATCTACGTTGGTGTAACCGGCGATCTCTTCGGACGGCTGTCGCAGCACCGCGCTGCGGAGAAAGCTGGCTTCACATGGAGATATCGATGCTTTCGGCTAGTGTGGTACGAGCGTTATATATCTCCGTCCGTGGCGATTGCGCGCGAGAAGCAATTGAAGGGATGGACGCGGGCGAAGAAAATTGCGTTGATCGAACGCGGGAATCCGACATGGGAGGATTTGAGTGAAGACTGGGGTAAGAGCTTTCTAGCTGGGGACAGTTAAAGGAAGGTTCCTGCGACTGCGCGCTTCGCTCAGGATGACAACATAAGTTTGAAAAGCAGGTCCTTCGACTGCGGCTGCTCCGCAGCCTTCGCTCAGGATGACATCGTGGTTAGGAAGATGAACAGCGGTTCCTTCGACTGCGCTCAGGACAAGCGCCGCCTTAAGAAAGTCTCGTCTGGAATGGGCCATCGTTATCCCCCGGCAGCGTTGAACTGAGTATGAGCGAGCGTTGCGGCGGACGAAAGCCGGACTACCCGCTGGTTCCGGGGCTGCTGGTTCCGGGGCTGTTGGTTTCGGGGCTAGTCCTGTTTGATGACGCGGAAGCCCTCGGCGACCTCGACGTGAGGCGTCTCCCAGCCACCGGGCGGGACGACGGCCTGGTTTACCTCGGCAGGTCCCCAGGTATGCGGCTCGTACACGTAGACAGGCGTGTCCGCCTCCAAGACGGAATCGACGATTCTCCATGCTTCTTCGACGTAGTCCTGCCGAGCGAAGAGCGTGGCGTCGCCCGCCATGGCATCGCTCAGCACCCGCGCGTAGGCTTCCATCTCGCCGGGACGCGGATGGCGGCTGGCGACGAGCTCTACGTCCGGACGCCTTCCTCCCTCCACAAACGGCGCGACGGAGACGGCCATGGCCACGGTGATGTCCGGACTGAGGCGAAAGCGCAGATAGTTCTGGGGCAGGTCCTGGTTGATAGGGGTCGCGGGAGGGCGGCGGAAGCGGGCGATGATCTCGAGACAGGTCATGGGCAGATTCTTGCCGGCGCGGATGTAGAAGGGAACTCCGTCCCAGCGCCACGAGTTCAACTCCAGCCGAAGGGCGGCGAAGGTCTCGACTTTGGAGCCGCAGGCCACGCCGTTCTCCTGCAGATAGCCGTCGAACTGACCGCGCACGAGATTTTTCGGCTCGAGCGGAGGAATGCTCTTGAGCACCTTGACCTTCTCGTCGCGCAGCGACTCGCTATCGCCGCGCACCGGCGGTTCCATGGCCACATTGCACAACACCTGAAAGATATGGTTCTGGATGACGTCGCGAATCGCGCCGGTCTTGTCGTAAAAGATTCCGCGGCCCTGAACCCCGAAGTCTTCCGCCATGGTGATCTGCACGCTCTCCACATGATCGCGATTCCACATCTTCTCCATGAACGAATTCGCGAAGCGAAAGGAGACCATGTTGGTGACGGGACCCTTGGCGAGATAGTGATCGATGCGAAAGATCGCGGACTCATCGAAGGCAGTGTGAAGTATCCGGTTGAGCTCCTGCGCCGAAGCCAGATCGTGGCCGAAGGGCTTCTCGACAATGATGCGCGCTCCCTTGGCGGACCCCGACTTCACCAGCTGCTCGATCACCGTTTCAAAGAGAAATGGCGGGATAGCAAGGTAGTGCGCGGGCCGCTCAGCCGCGCCCAGCGTAGCCCGGAGCTCCTGAAACGTCGCGAGCTCCGAGTAGTCGCCGTCGACATATTGAAGCAAGGCGCTCAACTTCGGCCACGCGACGGGATCGACCCCGCCGTGTGTTTCCAGGCTGTCCTGGGCGCGCGCTTTGAACTGGTCGAGGTTCCATCCGGCCTTGGCCACGCCAATCACCGGAATGTGGAGTTTCCCCTCCTGGACCATGGACTGCAGCGCGGGAAAGATCTTCTTGTAGGCCAGATCGCCGGTCGCTCCAAAAAATACCAGCGCATCAGAATTAGGATTGTGCACGAGTCGCCTCCCTGGGTTTGTCCTTGAGGATATCCAGCCTGAGAGATTAACAATTTGTGATTAAGGATAAGCTACTCGCCGGTGTCGAGGGCATCACGCGGTTTGATATTTCGCGCCAGAACGAGAATTCCCAGGAACAGCGCGCCTGCGGGAAGACCAAGCACGAGGATTGCGCGCCGCAGCCCCTGTCTCACGCGCGGAGCTGAACCGGCAGTCGTGTCCCGGCAGAGACTGCACCCCTGCGCATGACTCAGGGCGGAAACGGCCAGCAAGGCCGCGAGGACGAGCAGATATCGAATGCGCCTCACTGGAAGCAGACAAGCAGGGCGAAAAGGAAGATCCAGAAGAGCCCCATGGTGTGCCAGTACCACGCCGTGCAGTCGACGACGATCTGGCGCAGCTCAACACGCCGCAGGATAAAGAGCGCAGCGAGCGCCGCGGCCAGCGCGATCACTCCCAACAGCAGGTGAATGCCGTGGGTTCCGGTGATGAGGTAGAAGAAGTGGCTGCTGGGGTCGGGCGAGTTGTAGCGGAAGCCCTGCTGGACCAGCTGTTCCCAGGCGATCCACTGTCCGGCGAGAAAGAGCGAGCCGAGAACGAAGGTCGCCACCAGCCAGGGAGCAGCGCGTTTGACGGCGGGACGGCCCAGGCCGAGCCACTCGTCCATCACGTCAATCTCGTGGAAGAGCTGCCGACGCGCCATTTCCATGGTGAGGCTGCTAAGGATGAGGATGGCGGTGTTGATCCAGAGAATCGGCGGCACAGCCAGCGGATGCCAGTCGGTGACGTAGTTTTCGCGGGCGTCGAAGTGTCCGGCGCTCTGGCGCACGAAGAAGGCGCTGACCAGGGCGACGAAGAACATAAGGTCGCCGGCAAGCGCGAAGAGAACTCCAAGCCGGTAGCGGGTGAGCAGTTCGCGCGGGCCTCGCCGGCCGGAAGGGCGATTGTCCCAGTTGTCGCCGTCGCCTCCCCCGCCTGTCGGCCGCCGGTCGAGGGGCGGTTTGCCCCCGATACCGGTGTCTTTGCGCTCGATCTCAACAGGGTGGCGGGTGAATGTGGCTGGCATCGCAGTCCCCTAACACGACAGCTTACTCCTGTTTTGATGCCATTTCCCACTGTGGATGAAAGTTCGTTTCGTTTGCCAGAATTTCATATTCATAGGGTCCGCGTTCTACTCGTCCGCGTGGCATTTCGGGAGCCCATTCGAGGGTTGTCGCTTCCCAGGGATTGGCTTCGGCCGCGCGGCCGCGGCGAGCGCTGGCAAAGACATTCCACAAGAAAATGAGTTGCGCCGACGCCAGCAGCAGGGCGGAGAAGGTAATGCCGCGTTCGTTGGCGGCAATCGCGGAGAAGTCGGCTATGGGACCGGCGAGGCGTTCGTAGTGGCGCGGTTCTCCGGCGAGACCTGAAAAGTGCATGGGGAGGAAGGTTCCGTAGGCGGCGATGAGCGTGATCCAGAAATGGAGCTTGCCCAGAGTTTCGTTCATCATGCGACCCGTCATCAGGGGGAACCAGTAGTAGACGCCGGCGAAAATCGAGAAGAGTCCAGCCATGGCCATCACCAGATGAAAGTGCGCGACCACAAAGAAGGTGTTGTGCAGATAGGCGTCGAGCGCCGGCTGCGCCAGGATCGGTCCTGTGAGGCCTCCCGCGATGAAAAAGGAGAGGAAGCCCAGCGCAAAGAGCATGGGTGTGCGTAGCCGCAGCCCGCCTCCCCAGAGCATTGTGAGCCATCCAAGCACTTCGACCGTGCTGGGAACAGCGATTGCCATGGTGGTGAGCGCGAAGGCGGTTCCGGCGTAAGGATTCATGCCGCTGACGAACATGTGATGTCCCCAGACGACGAGGCCAAGCAGTCCGATGGCAACTAACATTGCTGACATGACCCGATAGCCGGGCACGCGACGGCGCGCGAAGTTGGCGAAGAGGGAAGTCGCAAGGCCCATGCCCGGCAGGACTGCGATATAGACCTCCGGATGGCCGAAGAACCAGAAGAGATGCAGCCAGAGGAGCGGTGAGCCGTCTCCGTGGCCGACGACGTGCCCGTTGATCAAGTCGCCCCGGGGAACAAAAAAGCTCGAGCCGAAGTGCCGGTCGGAGAAGAGCAGAATGATGGCGGCCAACAAGACACTGAAGACCAGCAGCGTAAGGATCGATGTGACCAGCCACGCCCAGACAGTCATCGGCAAACGCGACCAGGTCATGCCCGCGCGGCGCTCGCCGAGAATCGTGACCAGCATATTGACGGCCCCCAGCCACGAAGCCAGGCAGAAGACGCCGATACTCGCCAGCCAGAGATCCATGCCGATGCCCTCGCCCGGGCCTGCGGCGGCAACTGCACTGAGCGGGGGATAGCTGGTCCATCCCGAGATGGGCGCGCCCTGCGGCACGAAGAAGGCCGCGAGCAGGACAAGAAGCGCCAACGCCGTCAGCCAGAAGGCTGCTGCGTTCAGGCGCGGAAAGGCCATACCGCGTCCGCCCAGCTGCTCCGGGCATAACGAGATTCGCAAAGCCAATCTGCGGCGCGGTGGTGAGAACAAAAAAGATCATCAGCGTGCCGTGCATGGTGACCAGTGCAAGATAACCTTCCGGCTTGATCGTCCCGAAGAAGGGAAGCGCCAGGTCCGGCCAAACGCGGTGCAGGCGCATGATGAGCGAAAGCAGCGTCCCCGCTATCACAGCGGCCAGCGCAAGGAGCAGATAGAGAATTCCCAGAGCGCGATGGTTGGTTGTGAAGAGGCGCAATCTCACCGCGCGCCTTCCTGGATGCGGGCACGCTCCCGCGCCGCCAGCCACGCCTGAAACTCCGCCTGAGAAACAACTGACAACGTTGCCTGCATGCGGGCGTGGCCGGAACCGCAGACCTGGCTGCACAGGATCGGATAGGTTCCGATGACCGACGGCGTGAAGTGGACGTGCAGCACGAGTCCCGGAACGGCATTCTCTTTGAGGCGCATTCCGGGGATAAAGAATCCGTGGATCACGTCGAGCGAGCGCAGGCGGAGATCGGCTTCGCGGCCCACGGGCAGGACGAGGACGCTGGAGACAACGTCATCCTTGCCGCGTGTGTCGCGGGCATCCAACCCCAGCGGATTACCTTCCGCGGCATTTACCAGCTCGGGACGCGTCGCTCCGAAGGCCGCGTCTTCGCCGGGATAGCGAAAGTACCACTGGAACTGCTCTCCGACGACCTCGACCTGCATGGCCGCCGGGGCCGGACCCGCAGAAGCGATTCTCTGCCCATAGACGCTGGGCGGTGACGGCCATCCAGGCGTACATGGCGCAGAGCGCAGCGAGGAGTGTCCAGCGGAGGGCCTTCGCGGGCGGTAGCTTGTCCTGACTTGCGCCGACGCAGGATGGCTGCAATCAGCCACGTATGCGCGGCGAGAAAGCACAGGCACAGCGCAATGAGGTTCCAGCGCATCAGACGGTCAAGGGCCGGTCCGTGCAAAGCCCCGTCAGATGGCATCCATGCCACGCGCACAGCTTCGAGCAGGATCGCGTGCAGGGGCATCGTCTGGATAATCCTCAGGAACGGACGGTGGAGTGTTCGCGCACCAAATCGACAAAGCGCCGATGGATGCGGCGATCGGCGGAGAGCTCGGGGTGAAAGGTTGCGGCGAGGATGTGTCCCTGCTCGACGAGAACAGGGAAGCCGTCACGCTCGGCAAGAACCGTGACACCGGGTCCGGTCTTCGTAATGCGCGGCGCGCGGATGTATACCAGCTCCATCGGGCCGCCCTCGAGCTTCGTCTCCGCCTCTTCGATCACGCTGTCGATCTGGCGTCCATAAGCGTTGCGCTCGACGGTCGCGTCGAGCACACCGAGGCTCTGCTGGGAGGGATGAGTGACTTCTTTTGCCAGCAGAATGCAGCCGGCGCAGGTGCCGAAGGTGGGACGCGTCCGGACGAAGGCCTGCAGGCGATCGAGAAAGCCGTCGCGCTCCAGAAATTTAAGGAATGTCGTCGATTCACCGCCGGGAATCACCAGGCCGTCGATGTCGTCGAGCTGTTCGGGCTTGCGGACCAGCACCGCTTCTGCGCCGGCTTCGCGCAGCGCGGCGGCGTGAGCATCGAAGTCGCCCTGAATGGCGAGGACGCCGATGCGGGGGCGTGTGCTTTTGTCGATCTGGATCGTCTTCGTGGACAAGCTATTCTGCTCGGACGGCGGTCATCTAAGCGTTCCGCCCTGGGGAATCAAGCATTGTTCTTCAATACATCCAAATCATGCTCATATTCCTCGATACCGTAAGCGCCGCGCTCGATTTGCCAGCGCTTGAAAAAGCCATCGACCTCATAACCGGTTTCAAACCCCAGCATGGCACGAACCTGCTTCTTGCTCAAAGAGCCATTCCGGTAACCCTCGGCCACGAGCGCCTCAAGAGCCTCCCGGCCGGGATTCTCGTGCTCTGCGAGGTCGTCCGGTAGTTGAACTGTAATCTGCATTGTCGTTATCCAAATTACCAGCCGCGTGTTTGCAGCAGTTGGCTCTCTTCGATTGCGGCGATAGCAAGGCCCTTCATCGAGCCAGTCACCTGCTCGCTCGCTTCGGCGAGGATCTTCGGGTCGTCGTAGTGTGTGGTCGCGATGACGATGGCCTTGGCGCGGGACTCAGCCTCTTCGCGCTCGGCGGGATTGTTGGGCTTGCCGGCTTCGTTCACGGAAACATCGAGCGGGGTGGCGCGTTCCTTCATGAAGATGCCCGAACCGACAAAGACGGACTCAGCTCCGAGCTGCATCATCAGCGCCGCGTCGGCAGGTGTTGCGATGCCGCCGGCCGAAAAGTTCGGCACCGGCAATTTGCCGCTCTTCGCGACCATGCGCACCAGTTCGTAAGGCGCCTGATGCTCCTTGGCCGCGGCATACAGCTCCTGATCACTGAGCACAGTGAGAGCCTTCATTTCCTGCACAATCTGGCGCATGTGCTTGACGGCATGAACGACGTCGCCGGTACCGGCTTCCCCCTTGGTGCGGATCATGGCTGCGCCCTCCGCGATGCGGCGGAGCGCTTCGCCCAGGTTGCGCGCGCCGCAGACGAACGGCGTCGTAAAGGCATGCTTGTCGATGTGGTGGGCTTCGTCGGCGGGAGTCAGCACTTCACTCTCATCGATAAAATCGACTCCAAGGTGCTGCAGAATCTGCGCTTCGGCGAAGTGTCCGATGCGGGCCTTGGCCATTACCGGGATCGAGACGGCAGCGATGATTTCCTTGATGAGGCTGGGCTTCGCCATGCGCGCCACACCGCCTTCCGCGCGAATCATGGCGGGTACGCGCTCAAGAGCCATTACCGCAACCGCGCCGGCCTCCTCCGCGATCCTCGCCTGCTCGAGGTTCATCACGTCCATGATCACGCCGCCCTTGAGCATCTCGGCCAGGCCGGTTTTCAGACGCAGCCCTGTGCCGTTGCTCGAATAATTGCCGTTAGCGTTCGCGTGATTCGCCATGATGTGCCTCCCGTTTCTTAGCCGCGCTCCGATGCCGGGCAGAACGTCCGCAATGCCTCCGCCACTGCTGCGCAAATAACTCTGAAGCACCAGTTTAGCAGTTTTCATCGATGCTTAACCCGCGATTGCCGCGCCGCTTGAGCTGCTCAAATTCTTGTGGCGAGTTAGCTTGTTGGTTACACTCGCCACAGGCGGTGGTGGAATCGCAGGACGACGAGCTGTCTGAGATTTCCCCGAACTTACTATGTCCAACGCTCCCCGTCAGGTGCCATCTCATCTCCGCAGTCCGCACGGCGCGGCGTCTGTTCATCTTGACGCGCTGCGAGGCGTTGCGGCGGTCGGTGTCTGTCTCAGCCACCTGCGCGATTTTTTCTTTCAGGATTATTCAAAACTGCCGCACCACAATGCGCTTCTGGCGGCGGGTTATCTCGTTACCGGGCTCGGACACCAGTGGGTGATCGTATTTTTTGTGCTGAGCGGATATCTGGTGGGGGGGAGCGTGCTGCGCTCCTTCGCTCTGGATCGCTGGTCGTGGCGCAGCTATCTGCTTAACCGGCTCACACGCCTCTACGTCGTGCTCATTCCTGCTCTGCTGTTTGGCGGCCTTCTCGACCTGGCCGGGATTCACTTCTTTGGGCCGATGGGAATCTACGCCGGACAAACGGGCACGCACGAACTCAATTTTGCCGTTCTCCACCGATTGAGTGTTCCCATACTGTTGGGGAATTACGCGTTTCTGCAGGGCATCTATGTTCCGACCTTCGGATCGAATGGTCCGCTGTGGAGTTTGGCGAACGAATTCTGGTACTACCTCGCGTTTCCGCTGCTGGCCTGTGCGCTGTGGCCGCGCCTTTCGGTTGCCCAGCGATTGCTGAATGTTCTCCTGTTCGTTGCCGTTATCACTTTCGTGCGTCCGCAGATTGCGCTGCTCGGGATCATCTGGCTGCTGGGTGTTGCGATCCACTACCTGCCGCATATACCGGCCGGCAACGTTCTTTTTCGGCGACTGTTGCTTCTTGCCGCGACAGCGGCATGTTGTGCCACTCTTGCCTGGTGCAAACAGGGCCGGTCGAGCATGGCGGATTATGTTCTCGGTCTGGTCGTCGCAGCTCTTGTCTACGTAATTCTGAGTGGTTCACGCACTCCGATGCCCAAGGCCTATAACTGGACTTCGCATGCGCTGTCCCGCTCGTCCTACACCCTGTACCTGGTGCATGTCCCACTGCTGGTTTTCCTGACGGCGTGGATCGCCCAGGCGCGATGGATGCCAACTCCGGCTCACGCACTTGAGGGCTGCGCAATCTTCGTCGCGGTGATGATCTATGCGCAGCTGGTCTGGTTCTTCTTTGAGAAGCGTACCGACTCCATCCGCGCCTACATCAAACCGTGGGTTCTGGGTACCCCGAGACAAGCCATCGAAGCGGAGTCGTATCCAAAGGCCACGACGTCGGTTTAACGGCTCAGTGTGCGGAGTACCGATGCATTGACCGCAATAAATAGCGCCTGGCCGCGCGCCAGAATCGTGCCGGTCTGATCGGCGATCTGCGCCTCGCATCGATGCTTCCGGCCACTGGCGCTCACATGATGCGCGGTTAACGTCAGCGATGTGAGAAGCGGCACAGGCTTGAGATATTCCACTTCCATCTGGCGCGTCATTGCTACGATGCCGAATTGACGATTGGCTTTGCTCATCGCCTCGTCGAGCAGGGTCGCAATCACGCCGCCGTGCACGTGCCCCGGAGGCCCTTCGAATCGGCGCGGCACGCGCACCCGGCAGACAACCCGCTGCTCGTCATCGACAAAGAACTTCAGCCGCAGACCGGTCCTGTTTTCCTGCCCGCAGCCGAAACAATGATGCAGACGCGCCGTGCTGCAGGGGCACCAGTTTCGTCGTCATGCCGCACCCAGCGCCTCCAGAAAGAGCTCGCGGTCGACGTTTCCGCCGGTTAGCACTGCGCCTACCCGTTTGCCCTTGACGCCGTTACGCTCCTTGATCACCGCAGCGATCGACGACGCGCCAGCGCCCTCAGCAACATTGTGCGTGTCTTCGTAGACGGCGCGCATTGCGGATCGAATCTCGTCTTCGCTTACTTCGACGAAGCGGTCGACATGCTTCAGGATGACGTCGAGCGCTTCCTCCACCGGGAGGCGGCAGGCCAGCCCATCGGCGATCTTCGTTCCGGCTTCGTGGGGCACCACTTTGCGCGCAGCAAAGGACAGGGCATACGACGGCGATGCCTCGGCTACGACGCCGACGATCTTCGTATTCAGCCCGAGCGCCGCGCGAGCCGCAATCACTCCACAGATCGACGACCCGAGTCCAACCGGCACAAACACCGTGTCCAGCTCGGGAGCCGCCTCGAACATCTCCAGCGCGTAGGTTCCGGTGCCTAACACCAGCAGCCGGTCGAACGACTTCACCTTGTGCAGGCCGCGCTCGTCCGCCAATTCGGTTGCATACTCGTTCGCAGCCTGGAAGTCGTCGCCGTGCTCGATCAGTTCCGCGCCCTGCGCCTGCATGGCGCGATTCTTCTCGCGGCTGTTGCCATAGGGAACCACGATGGTCGCCGTCCATCCGCGCTTCTTCGCCGCGAGCGCCACGCCCTGGCCATGATTGCCGCGTGTCGCCGCGACCACGCCTGTCAATTCCGGATGCTGACGCGCCAGCCAGTCCATATACACCGTCGCGCCGCGCAGCTTGAACGCGCCGACCGGAGAATGGTTCTCGTGCTTCACCCACACCTCAGCGCCGCAACGCGCATTCAGCAGCGGCCAGGTGTAAGTGGGAGTGGCCGGCATCACGGTCCGCACCAGCTCTGTCGCCAGGCGCAGTTCATCCAGTCCAGGAAGATCCATAACATTTACTCTATCGCGATGATCTGGTCTTCCACGCAAACCTGAGGCCGGACCAGTCGGCATCGATCGCGCAGGTCTTGTACCCGATCAGTCCGTGGGCCGCACCCAGCGCCAGCAGGTCCTTCTGGCTGAAATCGGTCTTTAATCGGCCGCTGCGCTTGGGATACACAATCCACAGCCCCGCCTTCGGTGGAAGCTGTCCAGCCGCGTAGTCGAAGGCAGCATCCAGGTCCTGCGCCGAACGCACAACGAGAATCGCCATGGCGGTCTCCCGACTGATGCGATCTTCGTACTCCACCCCCAGCCGCTTTCCGAGACCAATCACATCGCCCTGCATCGACAGGCGTCGTCCCGGGCCGAAGGTCAAGCTTCTGCGCCAGCACTGATCCGCTAGCCACCACCTCGCCGCGTGCTCTGGGCCGAACCGGCCGCACGGGCGGAGCCGTGATCGCCCGGTTGATGCCCGCCTGCACCGCATTCCATTCGCAGTACACGGCATCGGGAATCTCGGCGCGAACGCGGGCGATTTTTTCTGCGACCCCTCCTGCAAAAACCATGGGCAGGTGTCGTACAGACGCGGTGTTTCGCAGGTAGATCGCCGCCTCGCGCCCATACGCCGGCTTCGAGTCCAGATCGATAACCAGCGCCAGGGGAGCTGCGGCAGCGAGCTTCCCAACCATCCCGGTACTGCGGCTGAGCACAGGATCCACGCGGAATCCCTGAGCCTCGAGCAAGAGTCTTCGCTCGCCAGCGGCCTGCGCATTCCAGGAAATCATTGCGATGTGGCGTTTCCCCGGCACTCAGCGAAGATATCAAAGTGCTCGGGCAACGTGGCCGGGCAACAGTGGCGATATACTTAAGCGATATGGCGCCTCTTGAAACACTCGACGCGGCCCTCACGGAGACCGATCAGGCGGCGCGCACCCGCACCTTCTACATCGAAACCTTCGGCTGCCAGATGAATGTCCACGACTCGGAAAAGGTCATCGGGACGCTCGAGCACCAGGGCTACACCAAGGTCGAGACCGAAGAAGCCGCCGACCTCATCCTGTACAACACCTGTTCCATCCGCGACAAGGCCGAGCAGAAGGTCTTCAACCGCCTGAACGACTACAAGGCGCTCTACAAGAAGGGCAAGCGCTTCGCCGTGCTCGGCTGCGTCGCCCAGCAGGAGGGCGAACGCATCTTCGAGCGCGCGCCGTATGTGTCGATCGTTTCCGGTTCCGCGTCGTATAACAAGCTTCCGCAGATGCTGGTGCAACTGGAGCAGGGAGGCAAGCACATTACCGGCCTCGACGATCGCCAGACCGAGGAGACGTTCGAGACCGAGTTCACTGCGCGCTCGAATCCGCATCGGGGCTACATCACCATTATTGAGGGCTGCGACAAGTTCTGCGCCTACTGCGTCGTTCCGTATACGCGCGGCAAAGAGCGCAGCCGGACATCCACGTCGGTGCTGGCCGAAGCGCAGCGCATGGCCGACCGCCGGCTACACCGAAATTCAGCTCCTCGGGCAGAACGTAAATTCCTACCGCGACACGGAAGGGAAGCGGAGCTTCGCCGAACTGCTCGCCGCCGTTGGAGAGATCCCGGGCATCCGGCGCGTGCGCTTCACGACCTCACACCCGCGCGACTTCACCCGCGATATCGTCGAAGCAATCGATGCCGTGCCAGCACTCTGCGATCACGTTCATCTGCCGGTCCAAAGCGGGTCGTCCGCACGTCCTGCACCTCATGCAGCGGGAGTACACGCGCGAGCAGTATCTCGAACGTATTTCCTGGATCAAGGCGGCCAAACGACCCATCAGCATGACAACCGATATCATTGTCGGCTTCCCCGGCGAAAGCGCCGCCGACTTCGAGCAGACCATCGACCTGCTGGCCGAGGTCCAGTACGACGGCGTCTTTGGCTTCAAGTACTCTCCCCGGCCGAACACGCCTGCGCTCACCATGCCGGATTCCATTCCGGAGGAAGAGAAGTCTCTGCGGCTCCAAGTCTTATTTGATCGTCAACGTGAGATCACAAAGGGTCAATTACGCCAGGCATATCAACCAGATACTTGAGGTAATGGTTGAGGGGCATAACTCGGCCCGTGGTCAGGTCATCGGCAGGACCTCGCAGAACAAGACCTTGAATTTCACCACCAAGCAGCCCATACTTCCTGCGCAGGGCAGCTATCTGCCTGTGCGCGTCACGCAAAGTTTTCCTAACAGCCTGGTCGGCGAGGCAGTCTAAGAGGTTAGCGCATGGAAGTCGAAATGAAAATACGGGGACTCATGGTCGATCCCTCCACCAATATGCCGATCGTTCTGCTGAAAGACGTGCAGAGTGAAGCGCTGCTGCCCATCTGGGTGGGACTCTACGAGGCCCAGGCGATTGCCCTGGAGGTGGAGAAATCTCAGACCCCGAGACCATTGACCCATGACCTGCTTAAGAACCTCATCCATGGCTTGAACGCTCGCGTGCAGCGCATTGTAGTCACAGAGCTTAAGGACGACACATTTTACGCCGTCATCTGGATGGAACAGAATGGGGAGATTGTCGCGCTCGACTCGCGTCCGTCTGACGCGCTGGCTCTGGCCTTGCGGACGGATTGCCCCATTTTCGTCGACGAAGACGTTCTGCGCGCTGCCAAGGTTCTTCCCAATCCCGCCGAGCAGGCCTCGTCTCAGGATGTGCGGAAGTGGCTTGAGAGTCTCAACGACGAGGACCTCGGCCGCTACAAGATGTGACTGGCTACGGCTGGCGCGCCGCGCGGCGCCTGACTGCCTGGTCTACAGCGTCGTGGAAAGTGCGGGAAGTTTTCGACAGATCGAAGGGTTCGGCGGTTGCCTGAACTGTCTCGATCGGCGGAAGGATCGCCGGATTGTCGACAACCGCCTGCATAATTTTTCGCAATTCATCGACGTTGCCGGGAGGGAAGAGCCAGCCGTTTTTTCCCGCTTCGATGGCCTCCGCGGAAATTCCATCGAAATCCGAAGCGATCACCGGCAGGCCGCGTGCCAGGGCCTCGATTAAGACCATCGAGAAACCTTCGTATGCCGACGGTTGGACCATCGCGGAGGCTTCGGTGACGGCGCTCCAGGGATCTTTTACCCACCCCAACCACTCAATTTTTGAGGTCAGTCCAAATTTGTCTTCGAGCGCGTGCAGCTTTGCCATATCCTCGTCGCTTCCGCTGCCGATGATCCGGATCAGAAAGTCGCCGCGGAGCTGACCGGCCGCCTCGATCAGGTCCTTAACGCGCTTCTGCGCTTCATAGTGGACGCGTCCGACATAGATGAAAACAGGGGTTCGGCTGCGGGGAATGGGCTGCTGACCGAGCGCTTTCGTCCCGTTGTATACGAGGAAGACGTCTTCAGCCGAGCCGACGCTGGATTTCTCCATGAAGGGCCGACTTCTTTCGCCCGCGCTTCGCATATCGACAGATGGGCATCCACTCGCGAGTATTCGTCCTGCCCCTTCAACTGATGGGCGGAGCAGTGAAGCCAGCAAAGCACCGGCACTCTGCGCAGGAATGTGCAGCGTACGCGCCCAGCGGGCCAGACGAACGGTGCTGGGATCGCAGCACACGATAGCGTCCGGACGCCAGCGGAGTATCTCATGAACGGCATGGAAGACATAGGCAAGGAGCCGCAAGGGGCGGAAAGCTGAAATCGGGCGGAAGACTTTGTGCCAACGAATGTTTCCGAGCCAGATCGAGTCGTCTGTGCCGCCAAAAATGTACAAATGGCATTCGTCTCCCATCGCTTCAAGACGGGTCATCACTTCGGCGACGATCGTCTCCACGCCGCCCCGCCCGGAGATAGCGGGGTTAAAGATCGCGATCTTCAGTCCTTTGCGCAGGTTGAACCGGGCTGTTGTCGCAGCCGGGCTCGGTGCGGAATCCTTACCGGTTGCCAATACTCGCCCCTCGGAAATCGTCGATCTGTCAATCACTTGGAGATGGACCTCCCCTCAATGATATCCGAGCAAAAGGCAGCGAGTCGCAAGATGGCGCCGCCACCGGGCATCCCTTATAATGAAGAGGACGTCTTCTCCGGATGCTACACATTTACCTGTAACCGTAAGTTGGTCGGGCACCCTCGGGCTGCCCGGATCGCCTCTCAGACAATTCTTACAATTTACGGAGTTCCCTGAAGAATGAGCCGTAGTGCAAGAGCAGCCAAAGGCTTTGCTGCCTCCATCGTCCAGTACTGTACGCAGATCCTGGTACAGATCCTGCTGGCTCCGATCGTTCTTAAAGTGGCCGGCCGAGAAACGCTGGGCGCGTACGCGGCCATCATGCAGACGATCAGTCTGCTGGCGCTCGTGGACATAGCGGGGTCCTGGTCGCTGGAGCGTTTCCTGGGCCAGGCCACCGGACTCGACGATGGCGGCCGGCGCTTCCGCAATGTCTTCACGACTTCGCGCACGATTCTGCTCGTCACGAACAGCGTCTTTGCAGTCCTGGTTGTTGTGTTCAGCTTCTTTATCGCGCGACTCTTCCATCTCAGTCCCCCCGTTGCGCTTGAGGCCCGGCGCGCTTTGTATGTCATTGCCGCCTGGGCTGTCCTGCGCACGCCTCTTGCGGCCTACTCGAATGCGTCCGTAGCAACCCAGGACATCGCGGCGACGAACCTCATTGGAGCCCTAAGCGGGGTGCTCCGTACTGTGGCGTCACTTGTCTTTGTCCTCGCCGGCACTGGTCTGTTTGGGCTCATGCTGTCAGGAACCGTCGCCGAGGCCATCGGAAATTTGCTCTATCGCTATCGTTTCCGCACGATGAACCCCGGCCTCCGCCCCGGTTGGGGTGTCCCCGACAAGGCTCTCCTGCGCGAAATGCTCGGCTTTGGAGGCCATGCTGCGTTTCTCAACGTGGGCAACATGCTCTTCTTCAGTTCGGGCAACATGCTCGCAGGGTTGACCAACGGAGCGGCCTCGGCCAGCAGTTTCTACACGACGCAGATGCCCACCACCACGATCTACAACGTGATCTATCGCATGACGGAAGCGGCCACGCCGGCGATCAACGAACTGCACGGTAGAAAAGACCACGAAAAGGTACGTGAGGCCTTCATCCGCCTCTGTCGTCTGCTCCTGTTATTCAACCTGCCTCTGGCCGTCGGGGTGCTCATCTTCAATCGCGATCTCGTCGTCTCCTGGGTAGGGCCGCAGCAGTATGCCGGATTCCTCCTGACCGCTTCGCTTGCCGCATTCTGTGTCGTCAACGCCATCCAGAAGCTCGCCATTCTGTTCTCGTTCATCTTCGGCTGGATTCGCCTGCTTTCCCTCACGGCCATCCTGCAGGGAATCGCCAACTTCGGGTTGGCCTATTATCTCGGCCGCCATCTTGGCCTGGGCGGAATCACGCTGGCGCTGGTGATCGTACTGCTTCCGCAACTGGTGATTCTGCTCCGAAAAATCGACGACTCCCTTAAAATCGGCGTTGCAGGATTGCTGGGAGGGACCGCTCTCCGGTCGATTATCCCGCTGGCCGCGGCTGCTGCGCTCGGGCTTTTGGTTCACGCACATGTCACCATCGCGCACAAACACTTCATGGGACTGCTGGCCGAGATTGTGACATTCACCGCCGTCTACGCCGTGCTGGCCTGGTTCTTCATGACCACGGACCGTGATCGCCACGATGTTCGCCGGGCCGTGAACGGGATGTTCCGACTGCGTCGCAGCAGGCTCCCGGCTGTTGCCGAACCCGCTACCATTGAGATTCCATAACCCAGCGCCAAAACGAGAATATGACCGATATGGAATGGCCCCTGGTTTCTGTACTCTTCATCACCTATAAGCGCTTTGACCTGCTGAAGAGGACGGTCGAGAGTTTTCGCCGGAATACGGTGTATCCGCGTCTTGAACTGGTGATTGCCGACGACGGCAGCGGTCCGGGAATCCAGGAGCAGATTCGAACGCTTCCGGTGGATGTCTTCGCGCTTGCGCCTAAAAACAGGGGACTGGGCGCGAATAATAACAATGGTCTCCGCCACTGCACCGGCAAGTACATTTTGATGGTCCAGGACGATTGGGAGTGCCGTGGCCCGGCGGATTATCTGACGAACGCTGTCTCCGTCTTCGAAGCCAATCCGAAGGTGGGCTTCATCAATTTTGCCGGTGCCCCACACCCGCCCGATCTCTCCCAGCGTCTGAAGGGAAGCACTGAGCCCTGTTACGTGACTCCGCGGCCATACGAACATGATCACAAGGAAGATTTCCTCTATTGCGACCAGCCTCACCTGCGCTCCCGCGCGTCTCTCGACCTGGTGGGCCCGTACATCGAGGATAGGGATATGGAGAAGTGCGAGATCGACTATAACCTTCGCTGGGCGCGCCAGACCGAGTTCCTCACGGCCGTTTTCCCAGGCTATTACATGAAGGTCTTCAGCAATGAGGGAGTTGCGCTGCAAACCAGCTTCCGCACAACGCGCTTCCGCTACAAGATCGCCAGGCTTTTGCAGCCCGCCAAACCATTCTTAATCAAGCATGCCAACCCAGTCTTCCGCCTGGGCAAGGCCGTCGTTCAGGGCGGCATTCACACACTGGAAAAGCTGCGCATTGTTCGCTAAGGCATTTTTATAGCTAACTTTGCGTGAGTTTCTTCAAGAAAGCGGCGTACTGTGTGCCGTAATCTGCCCAGCCGCCAAGACTTTTCACTCGCTGGAGCGCCGCTTCGCTCATCCGCCGCTGGAGCGCAGGGTCGTCGGCGAGTCGCTGCAGGCTATTCGGCAAGGGCATCGGAGGAGCGAATCGGCACGATGAAGCCCTCAACGCCATGAGTGTAAAGGTCGGGTCCGCCGGTATGATCGGTGCTGATCACCGGGCAGCCGCAGGCCATCGCCTGTCCCATCACCATTCCGAATCCGTCTTCAATTGAAGGCAGCACCAGGACGTGACTTGTACTCATGTACTTGCGGACCTCGCTGTGCGGCATCTGCCCGACAAGCTCGACATCCTTGAGGTCGAAGCGCGCCAGCACGCTCCGCGATTCGTTTGGAACCGGGCCCACGATACGCAGCCGCTTGCGAGGATGTCGCACCTTGCCGAAAGCCTCGAGAAGGTAGGGAATCCCTTTCCGTACCGTCACCGATCCGACAAACAGTACATCGAAGCGGTCCGTTGCCGGCTCGCCCTCCGGCTTAAAACGGTCAAGAAGGACCCCCAACGGGACACGCGTCAGTTTTTCCTCCGGAAACCCCATCCTGAGAAATGACTCATACGCAAATTTCGACGGCACCGTGACCGCATCTGCCTGGGCGTATTCCGCCTCTTCGCGGGCAATGATCCAGGGATCAACAGCCCTGATTTCCGTGCCCCAGTGTCGCATCTCCTCGGTAACTATTTCATTCTGATAGCGAATGTGCGAGGATCCCCGGTCGCAGACGTACTTTGCGCCGAGTTGCTGGGCTCGAGCTCCGCTTTTCAGCCCAGAGCTGGAAAGCCCGACGAAGGCATCGCAAGGTACGAGGTTATTGGCAACCCAGCGGTCGAAGGTCGCGAAATTCAGCCGCGTGATCCGTCGATTCAGGCCGTTGGGAATCTGGCCGTAGCGGCCGATCAGAAGCTGTGGGGTGTGGATCCAGGGAAAACGCCGAACCCGATCCTGCGGCAGGCCTTCGCGCTTCAGACGTCGCCAGGGAAACGTCGAGTAGATCTCAACGTCGTGACCCTGAGCCTCAAGCTGGCGCGCCAGCTCAAAGTGATGGAAGACACCATTCGCTGCCTGGATGATATGCATGGAGGAGCGGGAAGAGGTTCCTTTGTGGCGGTAGCAGTAGGGTTATTGTAAATGAGGGCTGTAGAAGAAAGGCTGCCGCCGGGACGTCTTTACTATACAGAATATACGTTATCAGACATAATATAGCTGGGAATCGATCTGATAAGGCTGACATTTCTCGACATATCGCCTTTATCGTTTAGAAAGATCCGGATCATATATAAACCAACACTTGCGATCAGCTCCCTGCGCAGTCAGCATCAATTTCGAAGTGAAAGCAACGCGGTCTTGGCCACCCGGCGAAGTTCCTCACGGCTCGCGCCGTTGGCTGCCTGAACTCCGATTCCGCGCATGACTGTGACGACGTAGCGCGCCAGATCGGCGGGATCGGTGTCACCTCCAAGGTCGCCGTTCGTCTTTGCCTGTTCCAGCCGCTCGCGTATAAGGTGCTCACCGGAGTCGCGTCGACGGACCAGCTCTTGCTGAATGGCAGACGGCTCCGTCCCCACATGCCAGGCCGGCTTGAAGAAGCAGGCATCCTTGTGGATTGGCCGGGTTGGTGGCTTGATCGACGGTGCCTCTGAACAAAGCCTCGATCGCTCCACGCGCGGTGGGCTGGAGGACGGCCTCGAGCACAAACGATGCCGGTCCTTCCGAGTAGTGGTCGAGCACTTTGTGGAAGAGCGATTCCTTATCCCCGAAAGCTGCGTAGAGGCTTGGCCGGCTGATGCCCATGGCCTCAGTCAAGTCTGATAGAGACGCCCCCTCATATCCCTCGCGCCAGAACACGTGCATTGCGGCGTCGAGGGCCTTGTCGAGATCGAAAGATCGCGGACGCCCCCTGGGTCTGGCGGGCGGCTGGTTCGTTTTCATCCTTCTTCAATGTTAGACCATTTCTGTACCGATAGGTAAATAATTCTGAATCCCCTCGCTGAAGCTCACATCTCTAGGTTGCGGCACCAATTTTGAAACGGAGTGAAAGAGACATGAGCAAACTTAAAGGCAAAGTGGCTATCGTAACCGGCGCGTCCAAGGGTATCGGCGCATCCATCGCGAAACATCTGGCAGACGAGGGGGCTGCCGTGGTCGTCAACTACTCCTCCAGCAAAGAGGGTGCGGACAAGGTGGTTGCCGAGATCGTCGGCAAGGGCGGCAAGGCGGTAGCGATCCAGGGAAACGTTGCCAAGCTGGCGGATATCGAGAAGTTGTTGTCGGAGACGAAGAAGGCTTTTGGACAGCTCGACATTCTGGTCAACAACGCGGGGATCTATGAGTTTGCTCCCATTGAGACTGTCACGGAGGAGCTCTTTCACAAGCAGTTCGACCTGAATGTGCTGGGCCTGATTCTCACCACCAAGGAGGCTGTGAAGTACTTTGGCCCCGCAGGTGGAAGCGTCGTCAACATAAGCTCGATTGTCAGCACGCTGGCGCCTGCGGCAGCGTCGGTTTACAGCGCGACCAAGGGAGCCGTCGACACGATCACCATCTCGCTCGCCAAGGAGCTGGGTCCTCGCAACATCCGCGTGAATGCAGTCAATCCAGGCATGGTGGCCACGGAGGGCACGCACTCTATGGGCATCATCGGGAGCGACTTCGAAAAGCAGACAATCGCTCAGACGCCGCTTGGCCGCATCGGCAAGCCGGAGGACATTGCTCCCGCCGTCGTTTTCCTCGCCTCGGATGATGCCTCGTGGATTACCGGTGAGACCCTCCTGATCGCCGGCGGCCTTCGCTGAATCTGACCTGGCACTGCCGGTCTGGGGCAATCCGGCGAGCCTTTTCCATTGGCCAGTTCCCTTCTTGAATTCCTCGATGGGAGCTGGTCACGCCTTGGAACGCAGAAACGCCGCCCGAAGGCGGCGTTCGTAGCTACCGTAATTCTCAGCAGCTTATAAAGTTGACTCGATCTCAAAGCCCCAAGCCTCCAGAAGCGCCTCGGGGATGTACTTGGAATTGCGGTTCCTGCGGGCCCACTCGCGAAGCCGGGTGGAGCGAATGTATTGGTCAGGGGTGAGCTTAAACTCCTTGACCACCTGTTCGAATGAAGTCACGGTGGGAACCACCGGGCCGATTGGCTCCGGCTTACCCCAATTTGGATTGCCACGACGCTTTGCCATTATTTATATCCTCTAGCAATAAGGTGACGTACAGAAAGTCCGGATCGTTCGGCCCTGGATCAGCAGGCCTACCGGGAAGTCACAAACTCTCCCATTATAGGGATTTTTTCTCCATAAATCAATATAAAAAAGACGGCTTCCAGGCAGAGAGCGTCAAGAGCGCTGAGGGATAAGCTGCGCACTTACAGATGTCCGGATCGACTGTAAAGAGAGCTGATTACAGGAGAAGTTTAAAGCAAAAAATGAACAGCGGAATGCGCAAGCGCACTTATTCACTCAGATACGGGGGCTAACTAAACGGCACTGAGATCGCTGGCTGTCTGGCCAGCAACTTTTCGCGGCACTTGTGGCTGCCTTCAATTGACTTGCGTTCGACCATGCTCAGTGTAGAACCGAGGGTTTCGAGGCAGTATGGGCACACAATCACTGTTGTCCGGACATGAATGTGCGCCGATGGCAGCCGCTTGGGAATTGCATGGGTGGTGGTGATCGACGTGAGCATCGACTTTGACTCCTTCGCTGGGGTTGCGACCGGGGGCCAGAAGCCTTCAGGAAGCCTCTGTTGCCTTCTCGTTCCGCGGACCGATTTCGGCTCTTGAGTGTTGGGGGGCCACTCTTGCGTTCAGGGCTGGCACTCTACTCGATGACCACTTAGTTTGCACCCGATTTGCAGCATTGTCAAATTATTGCCAGATATTTTTTGGGCTGCCTTAAGAATTCCTAATCTTCTCCGATATAGGGCTTGTAAAGGATTGAGAGAGCCCTGACAGATGACGCTTCCGTTGTATTCCACCCCCCGTATCCTGATTGCCTCGGCTGATGCCGAAGCCACTGGCCGGCTGCGAAATGTCCTGAGCGAGTGGCGATACCCGGTCCAGCTTGTGGTCGATGGCCTGGAGGGGCTCAAGGTGCTGACCGGGCAGATGCCTCCGGGTATTGCTCTTATCGATGCCGGGTTGCCGATGCTGAACGGTATCGAGCTGGCGGCGGAGGTAAAGCGGCGCGCGGCGAAGAGGCCGGCCTGGACCATGCTGATGAGTGAGCAGGTTGACGCTGCGACGGTGGCCAGCGCCACCGATGCGGGTATCGACGATCTGCTGCTCAAGCCGATCGATGTCGCCGATCTGCAGGTGCGCCTGAGGGTGGCAGAGCGAGTCCAGGCTCTGGTGAGCCAGCTCGATGAGCAAACGAACGCGGTCAGGTTTCACGCTTCGCACGACAGCCTGACGGGCCTGTGGAATCGCGAGTCGCTGCTGAACCTGCTCTTTCCGGAGACCGACCGGGTGCAGCGTATGAGGACGCCGCTCACGCTGCTGCTGCTCGACCTCGACCACTTCACGGGTATCAACGAGGAATATGGGTACGAGGCCGGAGATAAGATCCTGCAGGAGCTGGCCAATCGATTCAGGCGCTTCCTGCGAAGTTACGACCTGATTGGACGCTGCGGGGAGGACGAGTTCCTGATCGCGCTACCTGGATGCACGTCTGAACAGGCGCTCTCGATGGCACTCCGGCTGAAGAAAACCATTCTGCAGAAGCCGTTCGCGGCTGGACGGGATATGCTCACGCTCACGGCAAGCATGGGTATTGCGCAGAGCCGGGGGCGCTCACCGCTGGTGGTATTGCGGGAGGCGGAGCGCGCTCTCTCTGATGCCAAGCATAGCGGGCGTAACGCTGTTGTCGAGTACTGCAAGGATCGACCGGAGATTTCGGGCCAACTGGAGGCCGGTGAACCGGCCGGCGAATCGGTCAGGGAACCGGTCGGGGAAGCGGTCAGGGAACCGGTCGGGGTTGAATCCTCCAACCGGCGGACACTGATGCCCTTCCCCACGGAGCGATGAGTTCCCTATCCCAGCTTCATCGGGCCACATATCCAGGGCCGCGCAGCACTTTTCCGGGCAGGGCGCCGGTCATCTTGCCCTGCGCGATCACCGGGACGCCATTCACGAGGACGTACTCCATCCCCTGGGAGAGCTGGTTGGGCTGCTCGAAGGTGGCCAGGTCCCGGATAGTTGCGGGATCGAAGATGACCACGTCCGCCCACATGCCCTGCTTCAGCACGCCGCGATCGGTAAGCCGCATGCGCTGGGCCGGCAGCGCGGTGAACTTGCGGATCGCGTCTTCGAGGGTGAGCACGTGCTCCTCGCGCACGTATTTGCGCAGGACGCGGGGGAAGGTGCCGTAGGCGCGGGGATGGGGATGCTCCTGGGCAAGAAGACCGTCGGGCGAGGTGCCCTGCGAGTCGTTGTCGATGGAGACCCAGGGCTGCTTCAGGGCGAGGACGACATCGGGCTCGCTCATGCCGAAGACGGCGACCTCGGTGAAGGCCTTGTCGCGGATCAGCAGATCGCAGAGCGCGTCGATTGGGTCTTCCTTCCACATCGCCGCGACCTCCGAGAGGCGCTTGCCCTGCAGCGGCATGAGCTCGGGATTCTGCACCACGGCGATCAGGATTGCCTCCGGGCCGGGGATCTCCTGCCACTCGTTGTCCCAGTCTGCCGTTGGGGGCGAGCATGTCCTTGCGGATGCGGGCGCGGGTGGCTGGGTCTTTCAGCCGCTCGATCAGCTTGGCGTCGCCGCCATCGTGAGCCCAGGGCGGAATGAAGGCGGAGAAGGTGTTGAACCAGGCAGTGTAGGCGTAGGTGTTGGCGCTGATGTCAGTCGCCGGCGGCGCGGGCCTGCATCGATGCGGGCGACAATCTGCGGCATTCGGCCCCAGTTGGCTTTGCCGGCGGCTTTCAGGTGCCAGATCTCGACCGGGATATGCGCCTCGCGGCCGATGCGCACCGCTTCGTCGATCGCATCGAGCACGGTGTCGCCTTCGCTGCGCATGTGCGTTGCGTAGATGCCGCCATACTCCGCTGCGACGCCGGCGAGAGCGATCAGCTCGTCGGTCTTGGCGTAGGGCGCGGGCGCATATTGCAAGGCAGTGGAGAGCCCGACCGCTCCGTCCTGCATGGCCTGGCGCACGAGTGCCTGCATCGCGGCAAGCTGCGCCGGCTGTCGGTTGCACGTCGGCATCGCCGAGGACCATCCGTCGCACGCTGGTGGCGCCGACGTAGCTGGCCAGGTTGATGCCCATGCCCTGACGCTCGAGGCGGGCGAAGTACTGGCGGAAGGTGGTCCAGTCGGGCGTGATCCTGAGGTGGTCGTAGCTGGCGCGGTCGGCGGCGATGATCGCCGGGTTGAGCGGCGCGGCGGAGTCGCCTTCGCCGGTGATCTCCGTGGTGATGCCCTGGTAGATCTTCGAAGGCAGCCGCGGATCGACGAGCATGGTCAGCTCGGATTGGCCGAGCATGTCGATAAATCCGGGCGCCACGACCATGCCTTTGGCGTCGATGGTCTGCTGACGCGGCGCGGATTCCAGGTTGCCGATGGCGGCGATGCGGCCTGCGCGAATGCCTACCTGGCCGGAGTACCACGGGGAGCCGGTGCCATCGATGATGTGTCCGTTCACGATGACGACGTCGAAGGGATCGCCCTGGGCGGCGGCAGCGATCGTGGAGAGCATCAGCAGGAGAATGGCGGCTGCACGCATGGGATTTCCTTGTCTGTGAAGATCCAGAAGATTAGCCCGCATCCTATCACGCGGTACCCCCCTCCCCCTCCCCCACCCCCTTTATCTACCCAAAACTGCGCTACTAACAGATTCTAAAGAAGTTAAGATATAGGCTATCGGCCAGTTAATTCATAACAGGGTACTTACACACACTTAATAGATGGCAAAGGACTTAGCTGAGGCCTCTCAACGTCTGGAAAATGCAAAAGGCTGGATGCCTGCGTTGGCGGTCTTTGTGATTTCCGGAAAGCTTCTATTTCTATTCTATCTATTCAGGCGAATAAGTCCGCCAACTATTTCGGTCTCAGAAGGATTGCGAGAATCTCGGGGTGGTTCATTTTGCGGGCCCAGGCCTCGGGGGTAGCCCAGGGTTCGGCGTCACCTTCATGCACGGGCGCTCCCCGATGGATGAGGAGTTCGACCAGCTCCGGATGTCCCCATCGGCATGCCCATCCGAGGGGTGTCGATTGGAGCAGGTCGTCGCGAAGATCGAGTCGCGCACCGTGATCGATCAGCATTGCAGCAAAGCGGGCGCGGTCTTTTCCGGATAGTCCGCTGTGACGCGCGGCCGTGAAGTGAAGAGGCGTTTGATGGAAACGCGAGACGTTGGGGTCGATGCCGTGGCGGAGAAGTGTCTCCATGCATTTGAAGTGACCTTCATTCTTTGAGGAGTCAGCTCCCGCGCCGCGGATGGGTTGAATGAGAACCCAGTTCCAGCGGGGATCCGCAGGCGGCCAGTCGAGATGCGCGAGAGCCATGGCGACGATCTCGGGGCATCCGTGGTCGGCGGCGGACCAGGCCAATTCGCTTGCCAGATCTTCGGTTGGCGTTTCGGGGGTTGGCGTTTCGGGGGTCGGCGATTCTGCGAGGAGCCTCTTCGCTTCCTCGATGTCGTGCATCTCGGCGATCATGTAGGGCTGCGGTTTTGCGCCGCGTTCGAGCAGCAATTTCTTAACGCTGTCATCCGGGTGATTCCAGGCATTGCGGAGCGGCCATCCGGAGGCGTAAACATTCGCGTTCGGGTCGGCACCGCGGTCAAGCAGCAGTTTTGTGATTGCCAGATCGCCTGCCAAAGCCGCGTACCACAGAGGCATCCCCCAGCTTTCGGTCGGCTCTTCCAGTTCCTCGAGGAGAATGCGTTCGTCCACATCGCGCTCCGAGATCGAGGAGAAGTTCAACCATTGCAAGCTGGCGATGATTTACCGCGAGCGTGAGGAGTCCGCCGCTACTGCTGATTTGGCGGAGAAGACCGGGGCTCGGCTTCGATGAGTTGTCGAACGCGAGGGCCGTTCCCGAGGGCGACGGCAGCGCGAACCGTGAGGTCTGCGCCATGCTCCAGCAACATCGCTGCGGTGCGGGGAAAGTGTTCAGCGCGATGATTGCGCGGGTCGGCGGCCAGCGCGGCATGATCGAGCGGAGTGAGGCTGTTCGGGTCCTGCTTGCGAACGTTCGCCCGCCGGGCCAGGAGCCAGGCAATCAATTCAAGGCTGTTATAGCGCGCTGCCGCATGCAGCGGTGTCGCACCGTCGCGGTCGCATGCCTGGATGAGGGTGTGATCCTCGTCGAGAAGACGCATGGCGGTCGCGTCATCGCCGCGAGAGATGGCGGAAGTGATCTGATCCTGAAGGGGCGAGACAGTCGCATTGGAACAGCTCATCTCCTCGCGGCGGCGGCGTTCCTCCTCTTCGATCACAGCGACGATCTCGTCATATTGCCGGTCTCGCGCGATAGCCCAGGCAGATGTGGCGTCGCGATGCGGAAAGATGCCCTTGCGCGCGTCCGCGCCGGCTTCCATGAGGAGGCGCACCATCGCGGGATCGCGCCGCAGGACCGCATAATGCAGTGCGCGATGCTCGTCGTTGTGGGCTCTGTCCATCGCGATCAGTTCGGGTCGGCTGGCCAGCATGGAGCGGACCTGAGCCATATCACCAGCCTTGACCGCGTCGGCGAAGCGCGCGATGTTCGCGCCATCGACGAAGGCTTTGAGCTTTGGCCAGCTCGGAAAGCCGTGAGCGCGAGCGATGACTCTCTGGGCGTCGTTGAGCGCGAAGCCGGCGGCGTCAGGGTTGCGTTCGAAACGGTTTACCTCCGCGACAGCCGCAGGCACAGCGGAACGGTAGTCATGCAGGAGGTCTTTGGCTTGTTTGCGAAGCTGCTCCAGGCTTGGCTGCTCAGGCAAGCGGCGCGTGGGAGCGAGATTGGGGCGGGTAACGGACATGACGATCTCCTTTTGGTCACTGCCCGGTGTCCGCGTGGCGGGCTAAAAGAAGATTCGCCTATCGATTGTGAGCGCAAGATTCACCCGGTGGGCTCAGCCCTGTCCGCGGACACGGAGGCGTCCGATACGCCGGGTCCAGTATAGCGCGGGCGTTGTTGGGAAGAGGCACGTGGGTCTGGGTGGTGATCATTTGAACCTGCCACTATCCGGGGGAACCATATGTCAGGAACGGGCTCATAAATTCGAGCCGAAGGCCAGCAGACGGCCGTCGCAATCCTTCACGACAAACTCTCGCGAGTGCCATGGCATGTTGGCAAGTTCCCGGGTGAACTCCACGCCGTTGGCTGCGTATTCGGCATAAAGCGCGTCTGCATCTTCGACAAAGAGGTATGCGTCCAGCAGCTCGTCCGCATATTTGTCCGGATTGGCTGTGGGCGGCTCGGCGCAGCGGAAATGAATCGCGTGCTGGTCGCGCGCCAGGATGGCGTAGACCGGCGGATCCTGCCACGTCCCCAGACACTCGAAGCCAAGCTTGTCCTTGTAATAGGCGAGCGTGCCGGGAATGTCGGTGGTGAAGAACAGCGGTGCGATCTGACGGATCATGGTGCTAGTGTACGGCGAGCTAGTGTACGGCAGCCCTCCGTGACTATCGCACGAGTCCACCGAGTTCCCTCTACTCCTCCTTATTGCGGAGTGGTCACTTTGACTGTGTCGATGTATTGCCGCCAGAGGGCTGCCAGATAGCTCCAGTCCGCAGGTGAGGGACTTTCCTGTGTCGCCTCGGTGCGCGTGACAAAATACAGGGCCGGGATTCCGATCGAGGGTTGCGCCTGCATGTAGGCCCACCACTCCTTCAGGTTTGTGGAGGAGGCGTTGTCGGTATCGACAAGCGGCCACCCCGTGATGTTTGCGATACGGGCGCGGAGCCGCATCATCTCAGTGACGTTGCGGCTGGCATACCAGATATCGTTCAGGCGGATTGCGTCCGATGATTCACGGAAGAGCGCATTGGTGGTTTGTGTCTCAACCATCGCGTCGGGCTTCCACTTGTGCGTTTCGCTGTAGAGAATCGACTGGAAGCGGCGGACGAATTCGATCCCGGTGGCCGGGCCAGTGAGCGGGAGACCGGGCGCGGCGGGAGAGTTTACCCAGTCCTCCTTGAAGCCGTCGACGCCAAGATCCTCGACCAGATGGCGAATGCGCGGGCGCAGCCAGGCTTCGTATTCCGGCTTGCCCACATCGGCGATGACGCACTTGCCTTGATACGCGACGCACAGCGCCGGCGGCAAGCCGTCGGGATCGGCGACGGGAACCCAGAGCAGCACGTGCCGTCCTTTGGCATGCTGGGCGGCGATGAAGCCTTTCATGTCCGGCCACTTCTGCTGGTCGACGTCAAACGTTCCGTAGCCCTGTTGCCACTTATCGTCGATCACGACCGTTCCCACCGGCAGTCCACGTTCATCAAGTGTGGCGAGCCATCGCTCATAATTCGCCTGCGTGGACTGCTTGTTGGGCGCGGCGCCCTGAGGAACCGATTCGACCGTCTGCTCCGCCCAGCCGCAGAAAATGGGCAGGTGATGCCAGTAGACATCTTGTGTAACGGAATGAGTTGCGAATCCATTTGCCGTAAGCCACGACGTGT
The DNA here is from genome assembly GCA_963735555.1 of uncultured Acidobacteriota bacterium. Taxonomy (GTDB): domain Bacteria; phylum Acidobacteriota; class Terriglobia; order Terriglobales; family Acidobacteriaceae; genus Silvibacterium. The sequence goes on along the minus strand of CAVTLP010000001.1, from coordinate 166,977 downwards.
AGCCGTGGAGAGCGTCGAGCGGGCTGTAGGCCATGTTGATGTTGAGAACAGGCGAGGCAAAGCCGCCATCAACGCTCCTGTAGCCCATGTAGTCCACATAGAAAGACGCGCCGGCGTAGCGTGAGCCCGAATATTCGAGCGCCGGGAACTGGTAGTCGCCCGGTTTCGCGCCGATCCCGATGCCGGTCCATGTCTTGTCGAGGTGGAAGGCGAGGAACAATGGCGGCGGCGCAAAGATCCCGGTCATACGCTCGGGGCGGAAGTCCTGCGCGGAGCTTTCATCGCGGCCGATGCTGAAGCCGAGAATCTGGGGCATGGCAATGTTGAATTCAAACTGATTGGCGTGGTTGGGGTTTGGCGCAAAATAGCGGTCGGCGTAAATGGCCGTGTTCCATGCATAACCCTTGGTGGCTCCGTTGTCCCAGAGTCCAGAAACGCCATTTGAGAGAAAGTAGCAGCGCCCAATCTTGCCCGATCCGCCGGCGAACTGCTGGAACTCAACGCGGTCGGGTAAGAAGCGCCACTGAAAACGGCGGTCGCTCCACAAACTGCTTTTTGCGGTGGCGTTCAACTCGAATGTGCCGTTGCCTGATTTACGCAGCGAATAGGTGATGTCAGAGAGATGTTCTTCGCTCGATGGAGAGGCCAGTCCGGCAACGACGGGCATCTGAAAGACGGTCTGATGTCCACGTTCAAGCCTCACCTGCGGAGGCCCACCGGAGTCGGTCGCCGGATGCGATGGTTACAGAGTATTCGGGCATCGAGATCGACTGCTGCGGTGCGGAGGGTGACTGCGCGGTGCAGTAGGAGGGACTCATTGGTAAGAGCAGGGCGGCGAGGAGCGGAACAGAGAACTGTCGGCGGCGCGGCCATTTCTTCATGGTCCTCATTGCAGGTACTCTCACGGTTTTCCGATGCGAAGCTCGGCCTCACTCGCGGCGTCAGGGATAAGAATGCGCAGCGCGTGCGCGGAGGCGTCATAGGTGGTCTTGAGAGAGGTTGACGCGGTCGAGAGTTTTGCATCGGCTTTGGCGGAGGGCCAGTCGTAGATCACCACCTCGATGTTCTTCCACCAGGGAGCGTAACTTCCCTTTCGCGCGTCGAAGTGGAGGGTCACGGCATTGTTCTCAGAGCGGCAGGTGAAGGCCTGACGGAGGAAGTCTCCGTGCTGGTACTGGAAGGTGTGGCCGTCGTCGAGATAGAGCGAGCCGTTGCAATCGGGACCCGGATAGACGCGGAGTTCGAGCGGGCCTTTGGGGGTTTCTTCGGTGCTCTGGATGAGGGGCTGGAGAGGCAGGATGCTGCCGGCGCGGACAAAGACGGGCAGGTTTTCGAGGACTGGGTGGGTCTTCGGCGGCTCGGGGAATTTGGTGCCGGGAGCGGCGCTGGCGATCTCGGTGATGGTGGGCGGCGTGGGCGGAGGCGGAACCTTGAGGCCGGTCCAGTAGTCGTACCAGAGACCTTTCGGGAATGAGACGGTGTAGTCGTCCATCGCCTCGGCGAAGGGCGGAGGCGCGATGAGGAGATCGGGACCGAGGAGGAATTCGGTGTCGAGCGCGTCGAATCCGGTGGAGGGCGGGGTGAAGATCTCGGGAAATTCGAGGAAGATGGGGCGGTTGAGGGGAAGGCCGGTGCGCGATGCTTCGTCGGCGAGCGTGTAGATGTAGGGCAAGAGGCGGTAGCGGGTTTCAATGTATCGGCGGCGGGTGGCCTCATGCTGCGCCCCGTGGACCCAGACCTCCTGCGGCAGCGAGCCGAGAGTGGAGTGGTCGCGGTAGAGAGGATTGAAGGCTCCGACCTCGATCCAGCGAGTGAGGAGATCGGGAGGAGGCGAGAGGTTGAATCCGCCGATGTCGTCGCCGACGAAGGAGATGCCGCTGACGCCGAGGTTGAGGATCATCTGGGTGCCGAGGCGGAGGTGGTTCCAGGTGGCGGAGTTGTCGCCGGTCCAGGTGAATCCATAGCGCTGGCCGCCGGCGTAGGTGGCACGAGTGAGGACGAAGGGGCGCTCATCGGGGCGCAGCTTGAGGAGGCCCTCGTAGGTGGCGCGGGGATTTTCGAGGCCGACGATGTTGTGAATCTCGGCGTGAGTGGCGGTGCGGGTGGTGAAGCCGGGTTCTTCGATACGGTGAACGGTATCGAGGGGCATGGTTTTGGTGGGCTGATCGAAGACGGAGGGCTCGTTCATGTCATTCCAGAAGCCGTCAACTCCGTCTTTGACGAACTGCGCGTAGAGATTGCCCCACCAGGCGCGGGTCTGCGCGCGGGTGAAGTCGGGAAAGACGGCGGGGCCGGGCCAGACGACTCCGACGAATTCGCTGCCGTCAGGGTTCTTCACGAAATGGTCGCCAGCGTGGCCGGTGTCGTAAGGCATGTAGCCCTGGTTGGGCGCGTGGGCGATGTGCAGATCGGTGATGATGACGAGGTGGAAGTTCTGCTTGTGGAGGTCGGCGACGAAGCCGGGAAAGTTCGGGAAGGTGACGGGGTTGACGGTGAAGGGACGGTTCCGGTCCTGATAGTCGATGTCCATGTAGAGGACGTCGGAGGGAATCTTGTCGGCGCGGAGGCGGTCGGCGACTTCGCGGACCTGGGACTCGGGCGTGTAGCTGTATCGAGACTGCTGGAAGCCAAGAGACCAGAGCGGTGGCAGCGGCGGCGTGCCGGTGAGCCAGGCGTAACCTTCGACTACCTGTTTGGGAGCGGGGCCGTAGATGATGTAGTAGTCGAGCGGGCCCGCCTTCGGCGCCGAAGGCATAGGCGTCACGCACCTGCTTGCCGAAGTCGAACCAGGTGCGCCAGGTGTTGTCGAGGAAGAGGCCGTAGCTGCGACCTCCGGTGATGGCGAGGAAGAAGGGGATGCTCTTGTAGAGAGGGTCGACGGCTTCCTGCGGGCCGACGTCGGTATTCCAGAGGGTGAATGCCTGGGCCCGGCGATCGAACAATCCGGCCTTGTCGCCGAGACCGAAAAAGTGCTCGTCGAGGGGCATGTCTTTGTAGACGGAGAAGCCGCCATTGCCGAATGCGGTGGGGCGTCCGAGGGCATCGGCGGAGATGATGTTGCCGGCGAGGTCGCGAACGACAAGGCGCAGAGGATTGCGCTCGACGCGTACATCGAGAGACTTGGTGCGGAAGCCGACGGAGGATGCGTCCTGGGTGGGCTGGACGCTGACGGAGCTGGTGCGTGAAGCGGGCAGGACGGCCCAGGATGCGTCCTCGGGAAGAGTGGCGCCGGGGGCGATGCGCACGCGGATGATGTCGTCACGAAGGGCCGTGATGCGCAGTTGCGCCGGGCCAGCCTGGATCTGAATGCCGTCCTGCAGGGGCTGCGAGCCAGAGACCGCGTCGAGCATCACCGAAGGCTTGGCCTCCGGTGATGGCGTTTGTGCGGATGCGGAAGCGGCTGTCGCGATTGCAAGCAGCGCGACGAATAAAGCGGGCCAGCGATGGCCAGGGGCTGGGATCATCGAATCCTCACCGGAAACATTTCTGATGCCGGAACATGATACCAGCGGGACTACAGGCCGGGGGACGGTCGCGTGTGTGCTCCGATGCACGGTCGGCTATTCGCCCTCGACTATTCGTCCTCAACTATTCTTCGGGGGCTGCGCGGCGGCGGCGTCCACTAATGAGATAGACGGCGGCACGCAGTTCGAGCAGAGGGTCCTCCGATGGCGCGATGCCATCGAGACGCGGAATGGGATCGAAGATGATGGTCTTCTGCTCGTGGGCATTATCCGGGACGGGTTCGGTGAGAGTGATCGTACCCAGATCGAGTACTGTTCTGTCTTCGGGCCAGTGGATGGTCGCATCGTCGACGATGTCTCCGTCGTGAGCGAGTTGAACGAGGAGGCGGAACCTGATAGCGCCCTGAGCGATTCTTTCCTCGAGTTCATCGAAGAGGTAGTTCGGGCTTTTTGCCGCGACGGTGGCGTCGTCCAAATGGTCGTTGCCGGCTTCGGGGATGATGCGGTAGCGGCCAAAGCGGCTGACTCCATCCTTGTTGGTGAAGTGCATCGCGGTTACGCCGTAGTACGTCTCGCGGGCGAAGCTGGACGGGAAGGGCTTGGGGGCCTGCACAAAGGCCAGCGCGGCCGGATGGCTGCCAACATAGGCTTCGACGGGCCATGGATGCGGCTGGGAGGGATCGCTGGAAGCGGCGATCGCGTGCAGGAATTCAAGAAACTCCTGACCTGTCCGGGCAGGAAAGCCATCGGTTGAGTGACTGACGATATCGGTGTGAACGTGTTCAGCGAGGTGGAAGCGAATGGCGAATCCGCGTGGATTTGCGTTAGGGTCGTTGTCGGGAATCAGCGGGACGCCGGTGGAGTTTGAGAAGCGCACAGTGACCGGTGTTGACGCGCTGTTCAAGTGGGCCGCACGGGTGAGAGAAGCCGCGCCAGGCGATGGCGTGAAGGTGCCTGTGAGCATGGCGCCCTTGGCGTGGGCGGGGCGAAAGCCGGGATACTGTCCGAAGATTGTTTCGAAGGCGTGGAGGATGTCGTTGCTGAGCGCGAGAATCTTTTCGTCGGTGGGAAGCGGCATGGGAGGGTCTCCTGTTGCGGAATGATTTTGCCGAAAGCGATTTGCCTCGCTCGGCTGTGCTCAGTCAATGGATTCACAAAAGGTACGACGCGATTGTGAATTCTGCAAGCAAGCTGTATGTTGAATTGCGGTTCGGCCTGCGGGGTATATATGGATAAGAGAGAGTTCTTAAAGGCTTCGGGGGTTTTCATGGCCGGGTCAGTGCTGGGCCGCTTCGCGGCGGGGGAGGAAGAGGCTGCGCATCGGACCAACTGGGCGGGAAACTACGAATATCATGCCGATCACCTGCTCCAGCCGAAGACCGTGGAGGAAGTGCAGGCGGCGGTGAAGAGCTGCAGCACGCTCAAGGCGCTCGGCGCGCGACATTCGTTCAATGGAATCGCTGACAACAGGGAGAATCAGATCTTGCTGACGGCGCTGGACACGATGACGCTGGACGAGAAGGCACGCACGGTAACGGTGGGCGCGGGCGTGAGGTACGGGCAGCTTGCTCCATATCTCGATGGCAAGGGCTATGCGTTGCACAACCTTGCTTCCCTGCCCCATATTTCGGTCGCAGGCGCTTGCGCGACGGCCACGCACGGCTCGGGCAACAAGAATGGCAACCTGTCGACGGCGGTTTCCGGGATGGAGATTGTCACTGCTGACGGCGAGGTGAGGGTTCTGTCCAGACAGAAGGATGGCGAGCGATTTCACGGCGCGGTCGTCGGCCTGGGAGGACTTGGCGTGGTCACAAAGGTGACGCTGGACGTGCTGCCGACGTTTGAGGTGAGCCAGGTGGTCTACGAGAACCTTTCGATGGATGTGCTGGAACACCACCTGGAGGAGATATTCGGGAGCGCTTACAGCGTGAGTCTCTTCACGGACTGGCAGAATCACACGATCGGGCAAGTGTGGGTCAAGCGCCGAGTGGAGCCAGGGTCGTCTTCGAAGTTCGCGCCCGAATTGTTTGGGGCAAAGCTGGCGACTCAGAAGCTCCATCCGATTCCAGGACACTCGGCGGAACCGTGCACGGAACAGATGGGCATTCCGGGACCATGGTATGAGCGGCTGCCGCACTTCAAGATGAACTTTACGCCGAGCAGCGGCGCGGAGCTGCAGACGGAATACTTTGTTCCACGAGACAAAGGCTACGAGGCGATTCTAGCGGTGGAGCAACTGCGTGACCAGATTACGCCTCATCTTTTTGTCACGGAATTGCGCACCATCGATGCCGACGATCTGTGGATGAGCATGGCTTACAGGCGTCCGTCGATGGCGGTGCACTTCACATGGAAGCCGGAATGGCCGGAGGTGAAGAAGATACTGCCGCAGATTGAAGAGAAGCTGACGCCGTTCAATGCCAAACCGCATTGGGCGAAGTTGTTTACCGTGCCGCCCGCGCGGCTGAAGCAGCTTTATGGGAAGATGCCGGAGTATCAGTCGCTGTGCAAGGAGTATGACCCGAAGGGGAAATTCCGGAACGATTTTCTGAATACGAATGTGTTTGGGTGAGGGTGCCAGTCCTTTCAAACTACCCCACCTTAGCTTCGCGAAGGTGGGGCACCCGGACCGCAATACCTACGTAGTCTCTCAACTCCTCAGTGGGGATGGCCGCTGCTTGCCGCGGGCGCGGAGACGTGGACCCCTCCTCCGGATGGCGGTGGGCTGTAGTGTACGCCGCCTCCGCTGGGAGGCGCGTAGGTGCTGCGCGAGTTGTTGCCGGCGGCGGGAGCAGGGCGATATGTGTAACTGGGCGGCGGCAGAGCTACCGTGTTTCCAAGCGAGCCGTGGCCGGGTTGATAGACAGTATGACCCGGAGTGGCGACGCGAGCAGGGCTGTGGTCGAGGATCTCGGGATTGGTGCGCACGGCGGCGGTGGTGAAGCCTTCGCCAATGGGACCACCGGTGCGCATGTGAATTGTGGATTCGACCGGGGCGATACTTTTGCCCTCGTAGTCAAAGACGCGCGGAGCGGGTTTGGCGCTTCCAATGGTGCGAAACTGCTGGGTGAACTGTTGTCCCCGGTTGACAGCGACGAGAGGCTCAGGGTGCGGCAGATAGCCATGGGGCGGAAGGCCGTGCACCGAAGGAACCTTGGGCCGGAAGGGCGGTTTGTAGTTCGGCGGGCAATGCCATACGGTGGCATAGGGGTACCAGCCTACGCCGACCGATCCGAAACCGCAGTTGCCGGGAAACCACGCCCAGCCGAAGCTGTCGAACCAGTTCCACGCGCCGCAGTGATAGGGCCACCAGCCCCAGGAATAGCCGGAGATCCAGGTGTATCCAATGCCCGAATAGTAGCCCCAGGAGCCGACGCCGAAGGGGTCCCAGCTGGTGCCCACACCGGAAGGCGACCAGGCCATACCGTAGCCGGGGACGTCGTACCAGTCGCCGTAATAGTCGAGGTCGTTCCAGGCCGCATCGTCGGGATTGCCGGTGCCGGCGCGGGCGGTAGTTGCGTTCTCTTCCAAGGTGGCCAGGGCCTGATCGCGATCGGAATTCCACTGATCCCAGGTATCGGCTGCGACACTCTGGACTAAGTTGTATTGGCCGGGGTTCTGAGTGTCGAAGTGGATGGAATGGTTGGTGCGCAGATCGACGGAGAGGTTCTGACCATCCGAGACATGAACGGTCCCGTGGGTAACGGCCAGGTCCGCGGGATTGCCGTCCAGGTTGATGCGGAAGATGCTGCTGTCAACCGGCGTGACGCTGTTGGGTCCGAAGCGAACGGTGTATTGGCCGGCGCGGCCGTTGAGCTCGTAATAGCTGAGACCCGAGTTGGCGTCGATGGTGGTGACGGTGCTGCCGTCTCCGTTGCGATGCAGCTGCGTGAGGGTGACGGAACTATTGGGCGTGATGCGGGCAACGGAGCCGTCTTCAAACTGGATCTCGATGCGGCCGTCTTCGGCGGTGACGAAGCGCATGCCTTCTACGGCGGGCATGTTGGGCTGAGCCTGGTCAAAGGCAAGATTGACGCCGTTGAAAACCTGGACCTTGCCCTCGACATCGCTCAGGCGGACGGCCCGGACATTGTTGGCGTCGGTTGACGGCGGCTGGGACGGCTGTGCGGAGGATTGCGAATCCGGAGGCGGCGGCGGGATGGCCGGCTCCTGTGCGAAAGCGCTGACTGCAAGAACGAAAGCGAAAACGGGAGCGGCGGCGAGTGTGCTGCCGATTCGCCTGCGCCAAGAGCGGTGCATGAGTGGGTGCCGCATGGACACCTCCTTCAGGGGGCCCGGTGCTACATCTTCTATACCGTAACAACGTGAGGCGGGGATAGAAAGTTTCGTTTTACGTTTTGCCTCTACGATATTGGACGTTGCGACCGGCAGAGCGATTCAGGTTTGGCCGGTTCAATGCTTTGAACTGCCGCTCAGCAATGCCCGGGCCCGGTTGCGGGCGCGGTTCATGACCGCTTCATCGTCGGCAATGGATTCGAGTTCAGAAGCGATGTTTTCAATCTCCAGCGCGCGGTGGTCCTTCACCGCTTCCTGAAGCGCCTCAAGCTCGGCGTCGAGGCTGAGCCGGCTGTGCACGTGCTCCGCAGCCAGACGGCGACCCTCTTCGATCGTGTAGGCAACCGCCATCAGATCGTCGGCCAGCTGGTTGAGCGGCTGATCTCGCGACCAGTTAAAGGTGCATTCGCCGTGACCGTCCGGCCCGGAGTAGGCGACGGTTTTCTTTCCGGTGAAGGCAACATGGCTGCCGGGCGCTTCGCAGGTGACGGCGAAGAATTGGTGCGAGCGGGCGGATTTGAAGAAGGCGGAGAGTAGGGGGTCGCGGACCTCGATGTCACGGGCAGCCGCCGCCCCTGCGATGCCGTCCGCGGGGTTGTTGTCGGGGCCGGGAGCCGATTGATAGTGCCCGGAGCCGTCTTCGCGGATGAGCAAAGTGTAGCTTGCGGGATCGAGCTGCGCATCCTCGAAGGCGAAGGTGATCTGCGCGCCTCGAGTGGGTGAAGGCGAGGTCGCCTGGGACAGGGCGATAGCGAGAGCGGCGACGGCAAGCATCATTTTATAGATTCGCCGTCTGAAGCATGAGTGTCTGGGAGTGATGGATGTGGCAGATGGCAATGGCCAGGGCGTCGGCGGCGTCAGATGGTTCGGGCACTGAGGTCAGGTTGAGCAGGCGTGCCACCATGAACTGCACCTGCTCCTTCTGCGCTAGGCCGTAGCCGGTGACGGTGGACTTGATCTTGAGCGGGGCATACTCGGCTGTGGGCAGATGGGCGGTGGCGGCGGCGAGCAGGGCAACTCCACGGACCTGGCCAAGTTTGAGAGCGGACTTGGCGTTGACGGAGTAGAAAACTTCCTCGATGGCGACGATGTCGGGCTGGTGAGCCTCAAGCAGAGCGAGCAGGGTGGTGTAGACGAGTGCGAGCCTCTTAGGCAGCGGGTCCTTTTTCGGCAGGCGAATGCCGCCGGCGCCGAGCGAGATCAGATGGGGACTGCGCGCGGCGTCGTCCCACTCGACGATGCCGTAGCCTGTGCACTCGGTGCCGCAGTCGATGCCGAAGACGCGCATGGGGTGAGTCTAAACCACGACTGCGCGTCAGGCGATACGCGCCTTCGGCCCACCTGTTTACTACTTTGAGATTCCTTCGAGCGGTGAGCTCGCGGTGGCGTAAAGTTTGCGGGGCATGCGTCCGGCGAGGTAGGCCTGACGCCCGGCGAGCACGGCGTGCTGCATGGCCTCGGCCATGAGGATGGGGTTGGCGGCGGCGGCGATGGCGGTGTTCATAAGGACGCCGTCGGCTCCCATTTCCATGGCAAGGGCGGCGTCGGAGGCGGTTCCGACTCCGGCGTCGACGATGAGAGGGACTTCGGTAATGCGCTCGCGGAGGATCTGCAGGGTGGCGCGGTTCTGGATGCCGAGGCCGCTGCCGATGGGGGCGGCAAGGGGCATCACAGCGGCAGCTCCGACGTCAATCAGGCGGCGTGCAAAGACAATATCGTCAGAAGTATAGGGGAGAACTGTAAAGCCTTCCTTGACCAGCGTGCGGGTGGCTTCGAGTGTCGCTTGAACGTCGGGGTAGAGGGTAGCCTGATCTCCGATGACCTCGATTTTGACCCAATCGGACAGGCCGACTTCGCGGCCCAGGCGCGCGGCCCGGATGGCTTCCTCGGCGGTATAGCAGCCGGCAGTGTTGGGCAGCAGGAAATAGCGTCGCGGATCGATGAAGTCAAGAAGCGACTCCTTGGAGCGGTCGAGGTTCACGCGGCGCACGGCGACGGTAACCATTTCTGCTCCGGAGGCTTCGATGGCAGCCTGGGTTTCGGCGCCATTCTTGTATTTTCCTGTTCCAACAATCAGGCGCGATTGAAAGGCCTTGCCGGCGATGACGAGGGGTTCCATAGCGATATTGTAGTGCGGAATGGCTACCAGATGGTTTTGGCGGTGCCCGAACGCCGGATGCGCTGGTCGGCAGTGATGAGGGGGATGCCTTCGGCCATGGCGGTGGCGGCGATGATGCGATCCATGGGATCGCCGGTGACGGAGAGGCCAAAGAGAAAGAGACTAATCGGGCAGAATCATCGCGCCTCTTCGTCATCTGGTGGAAAGATATCGGTGTCCCAGTCTTCTGGATCCGTGATGGGTTTAACCAGATCACCTGTGATCACACCCTGCCCGCGCATGAAACCGAAGATGCTCTCCGGAGACTCATTCATCGGAATCAGCCTCGCTATGGGCTTGCCATGCTTGGTAATCACAACCTCCTCCTCGCGCCGGTTGTGGACCTCGTCGATGACGGAGAGGCAAAGGGTCTTGAAGGCTCCAGCGGGCATGGTTTTCATGGGCTTCTCCAATTATGACTAAGGTCATACTACCGTGGCCGGAATTTATGAGAGCTTTGGCTGAATTCCCTTCCTATGCAAAAGGCCCGCTGCCAGATTTGGCGGAGCGGGCCTTTTTGCCGGTGAGCTGTGGAGTTTGACCTGAGGCACCCTCGCTTACTGATGGGCCTCGGCGATGGAGTTGCGGTTCGCCAGGACTAGAGCTAAGGGCGCGCTCTAAGCCTCAGTCACCTCACGTAGGGTCCTGCAACTACTACCTTCAGAATTCTTCATAGACTGGATCATCCTCCTTTCCCGTGTGCCTGCAGGCTAAGACAATGGCGCGGATGAGGTCAAGCTCTGCCGTGAGTTTTTAATGTTTCGACTATATCGACTATAATTCTAGTTGGTGTAGAAAGAGAGCAATATGGCCATCTGGCAGGTACAGGAAGCGAAGACGCGTCTTAGCGAAGTGATTGAAGAAGCCAACAGCAAGGGCCCGCAGATTATCACCCGGCACGGATCGGAGCGGGCCGTCCTTCTTTCGATCGCGGATTATCGCGCCCTTACCGCGCACAAACCGAATCTAAAGGAGTATCTGCTGGGCGGCCCGAAGGTGGACACCTTCGTGGTGAAACGGAGCCGCGATACGGGCAGGAAGATCAGCCTGTGAGTGCGCCTGTGCAATACCTGCTCGACACGAATGTGCTGTCGGAAACGCGCAGGAAACAGGCCGACGAGCAGGTCATCTCATTTCTGGCCGCAACCGATCCATCGGCGCTTTACCTCAGCGTCCTCACGCTTGGAGAACTGAGGAAGGGAGTTGCATTCAAGCAGGAGTCCGATCCCGACGCGGCGAAGAAACTTGGGTCATGGGTGGATGGACTGGAATTCAGTTTTTCCGACCGCGTGCTTGGCATCGATGCGGCGACAGCAAGGCTCTGGGGAGAATGGTCGGCTCGGCGTCCCAGGCCGGTCATCGACACGCTGCTGGCCGCCACTGCTGTGGTGCACGGGTTGACATTTGTTACCCGCAATACGAAAGATGTGCGGGATATCAACGTAAAACTACTGAATCCGTGGAAGAAGAGAAATTGAAATGCCTTCACCCCCAGCCCAGCTACCCGAGGGCGAGGCACGCGCATCAAGGCACCTGCCTGATCGAAAGAAAGCAGGTCCTTCGACTCCGCGCGCTGCGCGCGCCTCGCTCAGGATGACAAAATTAGTGCCGACGAGTCACCAGGAGTGCCAGTAGCCGTCTCGCTCGGTGAGGGTGACATCGACGCCGAAGAGATCGCGGAGCTTTTCAGGCGTGATGAGCTCTTCCTTCGGGCCGTCGGAGACGATGCGGCCGGAGCGCATCATGATGACGCGGGTGATCTCGGGCAGGATGTCGGCAAGGTGATGGGTCACCATGATAATTCCAGTTCCCTGCCGAGCGACGAGTCGCAGGGCTTCGCGGAGTTCGCGCTGAGCGGCGAGGTCGAGGGCGTTCGAGGGCTCGTCGAGCAAGAGCATGCCGGGCTGATGGACGAGGGCACGGGCGATCATGATGCGGCGCTGCTCGCCGGCGGACATCTGGCCGACGAGCTTTTCTCCGAGATGGGCAGCCTGCATGAGCTCGATAGCGGAATGAGCGCGAGCGCGCATCTCCGGCGTGACGTGCAGGTTGGGCCAGAGGGTCGAGGCGGAGAAGAATCCGGCGACGACAGCGTCGATACCGCGGGTGACGCCGGTGCGCTCTCCCGGCAGGTGCGCTTCCACGACGCCGAGGTGCTGGCGAAGCTGCGAGAGATCCCACCGGTCGCGACCGAGCAGACGAATGCTGGTTTCCGGAGCGACGATGGGATAGCACTCGCAGGTAATGGTCTTGATCAGCGTGGATTTTCCGCAGCCGTTGGGGCCAAGGATGGCAACGTGCTCTCCAGTGGCGATGTGGAGGGTGATGTCGTGAAGCACGATGGAGTCACCACGGGCTACGTTGACGTGTTGCATGTTGAGGAATTCGGACTCAGGCTGGGCGGCGTTGGGCGAGCGGGTCATCTTCTCTCTTGATAAAGTAAAAAGTCACATGATTCAAACTTCTTTGCTCTCTGAGAACGCGCTTCCGCGCGGATTTCGCTTTGCCGGCGTCAAAGCCGGATTGAAGACAAGCGGCAAACTCGACTTTGCCGTTGCCGTCGCCGACGCGCCTGCCAGCGCAGCAGCCATGTTTACTGGAAATCGGGTAAAGGCTGCTCCGTTAACTATAGGCAGCCGGCATCTGGAACGAAGCGGCGGACGGGTTCGCGTGGTGGCCGTGAATGCCGGCAATGCGAACTGCGCAACGGGTCAGGCCGGCATCGCAGCGTGCGAGCGAGTGTGCGCCGCGGCAGCCAAGACGTTCGGGGCTGAAGGCCACGAGGTCTTCCCTTCCTCAACCGGGATCATTGGCGTTCCGCTGCCTGCGGAGAAACTGGTGGAGGCGCTGCCAGAAGTTAAGCGGACTCTGGCTGCGGACGCAGAACATTTCTCAGACTTCGCGAGAGCCATCATGACCACCGATACGCGGCCCAAGGTTGCCCATGCATGGGTGGACGTGAGCGGCAAGCAGGTGCGCATTGCCGGAGTGTGCAAGGGCGCGGGGATGATTCATCCTCAGCTTGTGCCGCATGCGACGATGCTTGTCTACGTCTTTACCGATGCGGAGATCGCGCCCGCTGAACTGGATACGCTGCTGCGCGGCGCCGTCGAGCCGACCTTCAACCGCATTTCGATCGACGGCGATACCTCCACGAACGATACGGTCCTATTGGTGGCCTCCGGGGCGAGCGGGGCGAGTGTGGATGCACGTCATCCGGCGTTTAAGACGGCGCTCGAAGATGTGTGCCTGTCGCTGGCGAAACAGATTGTGCACGACGGCGAAGGTGTTACCCACGTGGTCGAACTGCAGATTGAAGGAGCGGCGAACGACGGCGAAGCGCTGAGGGTGGCGAAGGCGATTGCACATTCTCCGCTGGTGAAGACGGCCTGGGCGGGCAGCGACCCAAACTGGGGAAGGCTGATCGCGGCGGTGGGCTACTCGGGAGCGGAGATTGATCCGGATCGGATCGCGATCTGGCTGGGCAATCAGCAGATTTGCGAGAATGGCGGCCGGGTGGCGGACTTCGATGAACACCAAGCGCATGTGTACCTGCAGAACCCTGAATTCACGGTGAGGATTGCGCTGGGAATGGGTGACGGCAAATGCCGGTTCTGGACAACGGATCTGACAGCCGAGTACGTCCGCATAAACGCAGACTATTCGACATAAACGGTGTGCAGGGTGCAGCGGGAAGAGTGCAGATTGCTAGAGGGCGCATCAATGCTGCGCTTTCCTGCTTTCAGGGTCGGGAAATGCACAGGGTTATTCACAAATCTGTTGAAAAGCAGCGCGATTCGAGGATTGCACGGGCTGGAGTTTTGTGAGAATCTGAACCGTTTCTTTGGGTCCTGAGGCTGCGCAAATAAGGATCGGATTCGCCTTCGCTGCTGGGATACAATCGGCTAGATCGTCAGATCAAAGGAACAAAACACTGCACATGCCAACGAAGGTGAGGGCTCGCTCGGCAGCCGCGGCCGTGGCCGGCAAGAATGGCCATTCGCTGATCAGCGATGCGAAATTCAGACAGCTGTACGCAACTCTGCTGAAGTACAGGCTGATTGAGGAACGTTTGTCCTCGGGCTTAGGCTCTGGCGGTAACCATGCTGCAGGAGCGCAAAACCAGATTGCGGGAGCCGTGGGCGTGACGCTCAATCTGGAGCGCGAAGACACGGTCGTGCTGACTCCGAGCGGCTTTCTAACGAAGTTCGTGAAGGGCTCGCCGCTTCCAGGGATGCTGAATCATGAGCACGCGAATGGGAATGGTTGTGGAGCGACATTCAGCGGCTCAGCGGTGAGTGTGCTGACGCCGGCTTCTCCGGCCTTGAGCGCGCAACTAGGTTTCGCGACGGGAGCGGCCCTGGCCAACAAGCTTGCGAAGAATCATACGGTCACCGTGGCATTTATCGAGGATGGCGCGGCGCTAGAAGGATGCACGGAGGCGCTGGAAGTTGCCTCTGCGCAGAAGCTCCCAATCGTCTATGTCATCGAGAAGAAGCCAGGCAACGCGTCCGGAGAGTTTCTGAATCAGATGAACGAATTGTTTCCGGTCATCACAGTGGACGCTCACGATGTGGTGGCCGTCTACCGTGTTGCTCACGAGTCGATCACGCGCGTTCGGGAGGGCGGCGGCCCGGCTTTGATTGCGTGCATGACGTATCCGCTGAATGGCGCGGCGGTGAATGCTGTCGAAAACATGGAACGCTATCTGACGGGAAAGAAATTGTTCCGCGAGAGATGGAAGGACGAAGTGATATCCGAGTTCGAGCGAGAGACGAAAGCGGCGTTACCTTCGCAGCGCTGATTCGATGCGGCCGGTCTCCAATAATGTGACGTGTGGCAGTTACCTTTTCTTAATGAAAAGGTAATGCTGAGGCCTTCAACCACGGTATACATCCACCAGCGAAATGCTTTAGCCTGATCGTAAGGATTTCCAAACGACCCAATTGAGATTGCAAACCAAAATCAATCTCCCCGCTGATTGAGGTGCGAGTGAAAATTGTCCCGTCGATATTTCTGCTGCTTGCGTTTAGCGCGGGCTTGCGGAATGCCGTTGCGCAAACAACTGTAGAAACCCAGAGTACACAAATCGCCTCGACGGCAGAATCGGAAGGAGGGGGATCGGAACCTTCTCAGCAGCCGCTGCCGCCCAGCTATCGGCCGGCGTCACCGATTGTCTACACGAGTTCGGTGGGTTCGACCTATGTGCCGATGGACAGCTGGATGTACGACGCGTTGTCCCGGCTGCACGGGATGGGCTATCTCGACACGGCGTTTTTGGGATTGCGCCCATGGACGCGGCTGAGCATCGCGCACATGCTGCAGCAGTCGGCCGACGCCATCGACGCCGATACCAACGACGACGAAGCACGTGGAATCTATCTGGCCTTGATGAGAGAGCTGACTCCCGATCTGGAAGCAGCGGGGAGCGAGCGCATCGGGCGCGCGGAGTTTGAAAGCGTATATTCCCAGTTCCGCGGCATCAGCGGCACACCGTTACGGGATAGTTATCACCTGGGACAGACCATCATCAACGATTACGGACGGCCGTACGAGGAAGGCTTTAACAACTACACCGGCTTCACTGCGCGCGCAGAGGCCGGGCGTTTTTCCCTTTACTTCTGGGGCGAGTATCAGCACGCGCCGAGCGCTACAGGTTATTCCGTGCCGCTGTCGATGTATCTCTCCGACAAGGTCGATCAAATCCCGTACGCCAACTACCCGATGCAACAAACGATTCCAGAGGGACCGATTCCCGCGACGAACCGGTTCCGGGTTTTCAATGCGATGCTGTCGTATCACATCATCGGAAATGAGATTTCGTTCGGCAAGAGTGACCACTGGTGGAGTCCCGACAAAGGCGCGGCCATGGCCCGGAGCACGAACGCGGAAAGCACGTACGCGTTCGAGATCAATCGCGTGGAGCCGTTGCGCATTCCATTGCTCTCGAAGTTGATCGGTCCTATCCGGTACGACTTCTTCATCGGCAGTCTGCCGGGGCACAACTATCCTATCCAACCGTATGTGCATGCCGAGAAGATCAGCTTCAAGCCCACGAAGGATCTGGAATTTGGATTCGAGCGAACAGTGATTTGGGGCGGCTGGAACCGTCAGTGCCTTACTGCGGAGCCGAACAACTTTTACACCTGCAGCGTGCCGATCACAATTCACACTTTCCTGAAGAGCTTCTTCAGCCTTTCAGGCGTGTCGGAGGCGGAGAAGTTCTCGCGCAATGATCCGGGTGCGCGCTTTGGCGCTTTCGATTTCAACTGGCGTTTGCCCTTCATGCGCAAGTGGCTTTTGCTTTACACCGACTCCTTTGTTCATGACGACCTGAGCCCGGTCAGCGCGCCGCGCCGTTCGGCTGTACATCCGGGAATTTATCTTTCGCACTTCCCGGGGCTGCCTCAATTGGACTTGCGGGTCGAGGGCGCGAATACCGATCCGGTCAGCAATGGAAATGCCCATGGGAATTTCCTCTTTTACGAAACGGTTCAGAAACAGGGCACCACGCTGAACGGCTCCCTGTTCACCGACTGGATAGGGCGCGCCGGAAAGGGCGGCCAGGCATGGCTGGCATACCATCTCTCTCCGAACGAGTACATCCAGTTCATGTATCGCAACGCCAAGGTGACGTGGAATTTTATTCCCGGCGGCACAACGCAGAATCTCTATCAGGTAGAGGTGACAAAGCGCGTGCATAAGGACATCGAGATCAAGGGCTGGGTGCAGTACGAGGGATGGAAGGCGCCGATCTATAAGACTGGCCTGCAGAACGACACGGAGGTCGCAGTGCAGATCAAGTGGTTTCCGAAGATGGACAAGAAGTTCTAGCCAGCGTGCTTTAGCGATAGGTGTGAAAAGCTTTCATTCTGTTGTGCTGTAGGATGTTCGCTATGTTCACACCATCGCGCTGCTTACAGGTCCTTCTCTTTTCTTTATTCTTCTTTGGATTGACTGCTTGGGCGGAGACCCTGTCCTCTCCCGACGGGAGACTGGTTCTTGTGATCGAGACCTCCGCGAGCGCGGCAAATCCCCAGGAATCGCAACTGGTCTATCGCGTGACCTTCCGCGGCAAGCCGCTGGTGGATCAATCGACGCTTCGCCTGGAATTGGAGGGCCAGCACCCGCTGGGGAGCGATCTGCGAATTGTGAAGGCCACGCCGTCCAGCTTCGACGAGACCTATCGATTGCTGACCGGAAAGGCGAGCGAAGTTCGCAACCACTACAACGCTCTGCGCGTCGACCTGGAAGAACCCAGCGGATTGCGCCGGAAGCTGACGATTGAGGCGCGCGCCTACGACGACGCGGTAGCATTCCGCTATGTGGTTCCCGAACAGAACCCGATCCGTTCCTTCCGCCTGACGAAGGAGAGCACGGAGTTTCGCATCGCGAAGGATGCGACCACCTACTCGCTGATCCTGCCAAACTTCCGTTCCATGTACGAAAGCGAATTCGTGAAGCTGCCGATCAGTGCGTTTTCGAATCAAGGAGGGGTGGCGAGCAAAGTTCTGATCGGTCTGCCGACGCTCATGGAAGTGCCCGGCGTTGCCTGGATGGCCATCACCGAGGCCGACCTGCAAGGCAATAGCTCGATGTACCTGACAAATCCTTCGGCAAGCTGGGCAGGCCACTGGTTTGAGTCTGTGCTGGCGCCGGCAGAGGATGATCCCGACGTAATCGTCAAAGGAACGCTGCCGCACCATTCAGCGTGGCGGGTGCTGCTGGTCGGTGACGAGCCGGGAAGACTTGTCGAGTCGAATGTGATTACCAGTCTCAACCCGGAGAGCGAAGTGGCGGACACCTCCTGGATTCACGCCGGGCGTGCTTCCTGGGATTGGTGGAGCGGCTCCCTCGGCGCAGACGGCAAGCCCGCCTACAACACAGAGACGATGAAGTATTACGTGGACTTTGCGGCGCGATCGGGTTTCGAGTACATGTTGGTGGACGCCGGATGGTCCGGACGGGACATCACGCAGATGAACGGCAAAGTGGACATTCCCGAGCTGGTTCGTTATGCGGCCGCCAAAAACGTAAAGGTCTGGATCTGGCTGTACTACGGCAGTGTGGATGCGCAACTGGAGGAGGCCTTTCCCCTCTACGAAAAGTGGGGCGTCGCCGGGATCAAGATCGATTTCATCGAGCGAGACGATCAGCGTGGCATCGACTTCTACTATCGCGTTGCCAAGGCAGCCGCCGAGCATCACCTGATGGTGGACTTTCACGGAGCTACCAAGCCTAGCGGCCTGGAGCGCACGTTTCCCAATGTTGTGGGCTACGAAGGAGTGCTGGGCATGGAACAATCCAAGGCCGGCAGCCGCGACAACCCCGACCATCACACGACGCTGCCCTTTACGCGAATGCTCGCGGGGCCGATGGACTACACTCCGGGCTCGTTTCATAACGTAACCCGCGACGACTTCGTGCCGCGCATGGAATCGCCAATGACGATGGGCACACGAGCGCACCAGCTGGCGATGTATGCGGTCTACCAGGCTGCCATTCAGATGGTCGCCGATTGGCCAAAGGCGTATGAGGGCCAGCCTGCGTTTGAGTTTATCCGGAACGCGCCGGCTACCTGGGATGAGACGCGAGTCTTAAATGGCAGGCCGGGAGAATTTGTCACCATCGCGAGACGGCACGGCAAGGAGTGGTTCCTGGGAAGCCTAACCAATTGGGATGCCCGGCAACTGGACCTGCCGCTCGATTTTCTGGGTGCAGGAGACTACACCGCGACTATTTACTCGGATGCCCCGGACGCGGACAAGCATCCGGAAAATGTGCGAGTCGAGGCAAAAGTAGTGAGCCGCACCTCCCATCTGGGAGCGAAGCTCGCGCCCGGCGGCGGCTACGCAGTGCGATTCGTTCCTGTTAAGTAAGCCCTGTGCCGGTCTAGCCGATGCGTTGCCGTAAGTCGTTGCCGGTCATTTGCGCAGGTTTTTCGAGACCAAGCATGGCCAGCAGAATGGGTGAGATATCGCGCAGCGAACCGTCCGGGCGCAAGGTGTAGTTCTTTGCGTCTTCCGCTGACAAGAATGAACGGCACGGGATTCGTCGTGTGCGCGGTGTGAGGACCGCCGGTCACGGGATCGACCATCATCTCGGCGTTGCCATGATCCGCGGTAATCAGCAACGATCCGCCGTTCTGGCGAATGGATTGATAGATACGGCCCAGGCAGGCGTCGACGGTTTCGACGCCCTTTGATCGTGGGCTCGAGTTTGCCGGAGTGGCCGACCATGTCAGCGTTGGCGAAGTTGACGACGACGCAGATCGAAAGCTGTGTCTTCGACGGCTTTGACGACGGCGTCGGCGATTCCCGCGGCGCTCATCTCAGGCGCGAGATCGTAGGTCGCCACCTTTTGTGATGGGATGAGCACGCGGTCTTCTCCGGGAAATGGCGTTTCGATTCCACCGTTGAAGAAATAAGTAACGTGAGCATACTTCTCCGTCTCGGCGACGCGGAGATTCCGGAAATTTGCCTGGGCGAGCATGTTGGCGAGCAGGTTCTCCATCGACTCCGGCAGGATGACCATCGGAAGCGTGAAGTGCTTGTCATACTGCGTCATGCAGACATAGTGGAGATCCTTCGGGACGTCGCTGCGCGGGATCGTGTTCGTCGAGATCTTCGGCGCCGTGATAGTTCGAGGCCGTCTTCCTTGGTGAAGTTGCTGTTGCGGGCAAGCACGCGGGTAATCTGCCGGGCGCGGTCGGCGCGATAGTTGAACATGATGCAGACATCCTCGTCGCGGATGACTCCGTTGGGATGGCCATGTTCATCTGTAACCACGAACGGCACAATAAACTCGTCGGTAATCCCGTTGTTGTATGACTCTTTCACGCGCGCGACAGGATCTGATGTGAGCACCGCCCTCTGCGTGGCCCTTACCATTGCGTCGAAGGCCTTTCTCTCGCGCTCCCAGCGGCGGTCGCGATCCATGGCGTAGTAACGGCCGGAGACGGAGGCGATCTTTGCCGATCCGGTATTCGCGCATCTTCTGTTCGAGCTGCGCGAGATAGCCCGCGCCGACAGTGGGTAGCGTATCGCGGCCGTCCATGAAGGCGTGGACGAAGACGCGTTCAAGACCCTGCTGTTTCGCGGCTTTGAGCAGGGCGTAGAGATGATTCTGGTGGGAGTGAACGCCGCCGTCAGAGAGCAGGCCGAAGAGATGCAACTGGCGTCCGCCTTCGCGGGCGCGCTTCAAGGCTGCGAGGATGGTCGGGTGGGTGAAGAAACTCGCCGCTCGCGATCAACGCGTCGATGCGAGTGATGTCCATGCGGACGATGCGGCCTGCGCCGATGTTGAGATGGCCCACTTCGCTGTTGCCCATCTGCCCGTCAGGCAGGCCGACGAAGTGATCGGAGGCGTGAAGCAGCGTGTTCGGGAATTCGGCGAGCAGCTTGTCGTATGTGGGCTTGCGAGCCAGCGCGATTGCGTTGTTCTCAACCTGAGGGCTGTAGCCCCATCCGTCGAGGATCGTCAGGACGATGGGTTTTTTGTGGATCGGCACGCTTGCTCCCTGCTTCTTGTTTCTACTCTTATTGGCACGATGGGCCGGATGCGAGGTCCGGCCCGTTGAGCCTTAGTGAGGCTGCGGCGTAGCGGTGGTACCAGGCGTGGCCGGCTTCGCTGCGGGCGCTGCGTCGGGTGTTGCCGGCGACGGGCCGAGCGACGGCGCGGGCTTGGGCGCGTGATCTTCCTGATACTTCTTTGCGGCGGCTTCAATTTCGGGGCGATGGCGCTGGATGACTTCCTGGGCTGTCTTGCGGCCCAACTGCATGCTCACCATCTGAGATTGCTGCAGAAGCTCAGGCATCACCTGCATCATGTCCTTGCCCGCAGGCGTCTTGTAGAAGGCGATGATGGCTGTGGCATCTTCGGTGGAGATGTGCTGCTTATAGATGGCGATGATCGGAGTATCAAAGTCAAGTTTCTGGAACGACTGCTCGAGATCGGTGGAGACGTCCTGCGGCAAGGAACGGCATGTTCGTCTTGAAGTAGTTCATCATGGTTTGCAGCAACTGTTCCTTCATGGCGGACGCGCCGGTCATCTCAAGCATCTGCTTGGCTTGCGCGTCGGTGAGCGGATTGGCAGGCGCGGCTGGAGCAGCCGGAGCTTTTGAAGCGGCAGGCGCCGCCGCGGGCTTGGGCGAGGTGGTGGCGGGCGCCTGCTGGGCGAGGGCAACGCCTGCCAGAAGGAAACAACTAAGTGCCAGTGAAGCTTTACGCATGAATACTCCGATGAATAAATGAAGGAGCGCGCCAGCCTTTGAGATGGACGCGCGGTTGAATGTCTACTCGCCGAAGTTCACAGCTTCGAGGCCGAGGAATTCGGCGGCCTGGCCGAGCTCTTCTTCGATACGCAATAACTGGTTGTACTTGGCGATGCGGTCGGTGCGGGAGGCGGAGCCGGTCTTGATCTGGCCAACGCCTGTAGCGACCGCAAGATCGGCGATGAAGGTGTCTTCAGTCTCGCCGCTGCGGTGCGAAATGATGGAAGTGTAGCCGTAACGGCGGCCCAGCTCGATGGCCTCCAGCGTTTCGCTGACGGTGCCGATCTGGTTCACTTTGATGAGGATGGAATTCGCGATGCCCTCTTCGATGCCCCGCTGCAGACGCTCGGTGTTGGTCACGAAAAGATCGTCGCCCACCAACTGAATGCGCTCGCCCATCAACTGGGTCATATATTTCCAGCCAGTCCAGTCGTCTTCGGCGAGTCCGTCTTCGAGGGAGACGATGGGATACTGCCGGGTCCACTCCTGCCAGAAGCGAGCCATCTCTTCGCTGCTTCGTTCGCTCATGTCGGACTTCTTGAATACGTACTTGCCCGACTCCTTGTCGTAAAACTCGCTGGCGGCGGGATCGAGCGCGATGGCGATGTCTTCGCCGGCCTTGTAGCCTGCGAGTTCGATGGCCTCGAGAATCACCTCAATGGCTTCCTCATTCGACTTGAGGGAGGGCGCGAATCCGCCCTCGTCGCCGACGGCGGTGCTGTAGCCGCGCTTCTTCAGCACGCCCTTGAGGGTGTGGAAGACCTCCGCGCCCCAACGCAGTGCGTCGGCGAAACGCTCCGCACCGACCGGCATGACCATGAATTCCTGGAAATCGACGTTGTTGTCGGCGTGCGCGCCGCCATTGATGATGTTCATCATGGGGGTGGGCAGAACGGAGGCGTTGACTCCGCCGAGGTAGCGATAGAGTGGCATACCAAGCGCCTTTGCCGAGGCACGCGCAGCGGCCATGGAGACGGCAAGGATGGCGTTGGCGCCGAGGCGGCCCTTGTTGGGCGTGCCATCGAGAGCGATCATGGTTGCGTCGAGAAGACGCTGGTTGGCGGCGTCCATGCCGGTCAGTTCGGGTGCGAGAACGCTCTCGACGTTTTCGACGGCCTGCAGCACGCCCTTGCCCAGATAGTGCGACTTGTCGCCATCGCGCAATTCGACGGCCTCATGCTCGCCGGTAGATGCGCCGCTGGGAACCGCCGCGCGGCCAATCGCGCCACCTTCGAGGACAACATCGGCTTCTACGGTGGGGTTTCCGCGCGAATCAAGAATTTCGCGCGCGTGGATTGCAGCAATCTCCGTCATGTCACTCCTTGAAATCTGGTGCTGTAAGCGGTCTTTGAGTTTGGGGCGGCGGTCTACAGGGATGGATTCACCGGCCATTCCGCCGATCGTGTCGATGAAGCTTGTCATACATATCTTCTTGAGTCTTTACGGGTGCCCTTGGAGATTCTAACAAAGAGTGAGTCGCGGCCGGATGAACGCGCGTCGGGGAGCAACCTGAGTGCGATGGGTAACCCTTATGGTTCGTAATCAAGTTACGTACTGGTTTGGGTGAGAACGCTCAACTAGGCTGGAGAGGCTGATAAAAAGACCGCGACCGTATCCGGAAGATCGTGTTTGGAGACGGTAGGGGTTTCCAAGGTTACGGCGGAGCCTGCGCTTCGGGGAGCGAAGCGGCGAATTCAACCGAATGAGGTACTTATGACGAAATTCAGCAAGGGCAATCGATGGACGCTTGCGACGCTGGCCGCGACGCTGATGGTATCGGGCGTTGCTTTCGCGCAACAGGCTGCGGCTGCGGACCCATATTCGGGCGTGTCGCAACCTCCGCCGGACACCACGATCGTCGCGAATCCGGATGCACAGCCGGCTCCGCCTCCAGCCAAGCCATCGCCGGATGTTCCGGCGACGGCTCCCGATACAGCGCCGGCGGCGACAGCAGCAGCCGCGCCCCCGCCGGTCAGCGCTCCGGCCGCATCCTCTCCAACTACCGCGCCGGCAACCAATCCTGACTACGACATTGTGAGTTCAGTACCGAGTCAGAGCGCTGCTCCCGCGACAGGCAGCGAGGCGACGCTGCAAACGCGTCCGAATGTGGACGATGGCATTGTGAGCGCAGTTCCCTCCAGCGGAAATGCTCTGGCCCAGGGCACGAATATTCGAGTAAAGATCGCGGATAAGCTATCGACCAGAGAGACCACAGCAGGTTCATCCTTCCAGGGCGAAGTGGTGAAGGATGTTTACAAGGACGGGAGCGTGATCATCCCGGCCGGTTCAGAGTTGAAGGGCCGCGTGATTGGTGTGAGCCAGGGGCACCATTTTGGTTCGTCTGCCACGCTGCGGCTGCGCCCGGACCTGGTGTTGCTGCCTGACGGAACAGCGTATCACCTGTTTGCGCAGGTTGCGCGCTCGGAGGCTCCGGGCACACGCACGGACAGCGAAGGCGGTATCCAACCGAAGTCTCATCTGGTGAAGAATGTCGCCGCGTATGGAGTAGGCGCCGGCACAGGCGCAATCATCGGCGCGTATGTTGCCGGTCCGGGCGGGGCCGTAGCGGGCTCGCTGGTGGGAGCCGGGGTGATTACGGCGCATCTGCTGTTGCAGCATCCCAGTGCAGCCGTGGTGCCTAAGGGTTCGATCGTAACCTTCAGCCTGACCGAGCCAATGGAACTTACTCCGACACGGAATTAGATTTTGGGTTGATCGCAAAAGGGAGCGCCTTCGGGTGCTCCTTTTTTGCTGGGCCAATCAGCAACGCTTAGAATGACGGCGTGCGATGACTCATCGACTTTACACGCCGCCTGCGCCCCTCGCGCAATTTGTGAAGTGCTTCTGGTACTGGGAAGGCGCTCCGCAGACTCACGCGAAAGAACAGTTGATGCCCAATGGCGAGCCCGCCATCATCATCAACCTGCGCGACGAACCGATTCGCATTTACGACCCATGTGATCTGGGTAAATGTGAGTCCTTCGGTCTCGCGGTTCTGTCGGGAGCGCGTTCGCGGCCTTTCGTGATCGACACCGAGCAGGAAGACCGCGTCTTTGGCATTGAATTTCAACCGGGCGGGTCATTTCCCTTCTTTCGCGTACCTGCTTCCGAAGTGGCGGACCGCGATCTCTCCCTTGAATGCCTGTGGCGCGGCGCGGTTCACGAGCTTCGCGAGCGGCTGCTTGCGTCTGCCGACATTGAGGACATGTTTGCTTTGGCGCAGAGCTTTCTGATGCGGCAGGCGGTGCGACCCTTCGAACTGCATCCGGGGGTCGTGTTTGCGCTGCGCCATTTCTGTGCTCGTCCACACCGCATAAGTGTTGCGTCGGTACTCGACCGGATCGGTTTGAGCCACCGCAGGTTTGTGCAACTGTTTCACAACCAGGTTGGACTCACGCCGAAGTCGTTCAGCCGCGTGCAAAGATTTCAGCGGGTGCTGCGACAGGTTCATCGCGCACCCAGCGTTGATTGGGCGGATGTTGCGATTGACTGCGGGTATTATGACCAGGCCCATTTCATCCATGATTTTCAGAGCTTTTCCGGATTTACGCCGACGGCGTACGCGGCGCGCGCCACGGAGCATCTGAACCATGTACCGCTCGTCTGATCGACGGCGGGGGTCAGATTTTTACAATCCAGATTCGTCGCTGAGCGTCACACTTGCTGTCACAGAGGAGAAATCACATGTCTGAAGTAAAAGCTATTCCCGACGGCTACCACAGCGTGCAGCCGTATCTCTACTTCAAGAATTCAGCCGAAGCAATTGCGTACTATGCCAAGGCGTTCGGCGCAACCGAACGGATGCGGATGCCCGACAAGAATGGCCGAATCATGCACGCAGAGATCACGATCGGCGACTCCTGCATCATGATGGCCGACGAGAGCGAGGCCGTCGGCGCATACAACCCCGAGCACTACGGAGGCGCGCCCATGAGCCTTATGATCTACGTTGAGGACTGCGACGCCGTTTATGCGAAGGCCCTTGCAGCGGGTGCGAAGAGCCTCCGCGAGCCAGCCGACCAGTTCTATGGCGACAGGATGGCAGGCGTGGCGGATCCATTCGGCTTTCACTGGTTTATCGGGACGCACATCAAGGATGTTTCGAAGGAAGAGCTGGAAGAGCAATCACACGGGTAGACCATGACTGCTCCGACGAGCATGGTTCAGCAAATGGCCGCTGAGGACGAGTAACTGCCTACGCGGAATTCTGCGGAGCCTGATCGAGCAGACGTTTCCAGTTCTTCTGGTTGCGGCGATAGGTTTTCTTCAGATCTTCAAGAATGCGTTCGAAATCGCCGTGGCCATGGAGACGATTCCACGCCGGATTCTTCGCGAACCACGGATAGTTCTCATTGCCCAGGTAGATTGCGCGCCGCAGCCAGTGCAGCGCTTCGCTCTCGTCGCCATCCACGGCGAAATAGGTGGCGAGACGGTAGGCCATTTCGCTGTCGGCCTCGGCGGCGGCCATGGAGCCTTCCTCGATGAACGATGCAGCCCGGTCGCGTTCTCCTGTCATGGCGTAACACATCGCCAGCGTCGGATAGGCGATGCGCATACTGTCGTCGTCGCGGATGACCCCCTCGAGAATTTCGATAGCCTGCTGAAGATCGCCCAGACGCATCCGCTGGTAGGCGTAGGAGGTGCGCAGCAGAGGGTGCTTCGGCTCGAGCGTGAGACCCTTGTCGAGCTCCTCGCCGGCCAGCTCGAGCTGGTTTTGATACTGGTAGACGCGGGCGCGGTGATTGTAGATGACGGGAGCATTCGAGGGATTGAGACTCAGCGAGCGGTTGAACTGGTCGAGGGCCTGCTCATACATGCCGTCCATCCTCAACGTGATGCCCGCAACCATGTGGACATTCCAGTCGTTCGCGGCCTCCTGAAGAAGATTTTCGATGCCGTGGCGCGCACTTTCCTTTTCACCGCGCGACAACAGCATGTAGACGCGATATAGATTTGCCTCCACCGACCCGGGATCAATCTCAAGTGCGCGATCGAAGGCGCGGCGAGCCGCCATAACGTGCATGTGGCCGCCAAATCCGTGGCGAAGATATTGCAAATGCGTGATGCCCAAGCCAGTCCAGGCAGGAGCAAAGGACGGATCGCGCTCGATCACGTTGTCGAAGAGCTCACGCGCGCGGTCGAGGTCAAGGCGGCTGCCGGTGCGCTGCATGAAGGACGACAGCATGGCGCGAGCCTGCAGGTATTCTTCGGAGAGGTTCTCGGCCAGCGGCTCGCTGCGAGCGCTGCCGCGTTCTGGATGCTGGTTGAGCTGTCCCAGCCCCTGCAGCGACGCGAATACTTCATCGCAGATTTCTGTCTGCACGGCGATGAGATCGAATGACGGCACGCTGATGGCTCCGCCGGCACGAATGCTCTCGCCGGGAACGTTGAGCAGCTGCCAGTTGAGGTCGAATCCTTTCTCGGAACGGATGAAGTTGCCGGTGAGCACCCACTCCACCAGCAGCTTGTGGCCGATGGCGAGTGGATCCATCTGAGCGACGGGCAGGTGCATGAGCGCGCTCGACGGGCGCACGACGAGCGACGACATGCGCGCCAGGCGAGCGGCAATGGCATCGGCGAGCGCGAAGCCGTAGAGCGGCGCTACTTCAGAGGGCCCAAAATTCTGGAAGGGCAGGACGAGGATGGTGTTCTGTTTTTCTTTCGTGTCCGCCGATTCGCGAAAGCGCTCAGCGAGCATGGAGAGCAATCCGGTGGTGCGCTTCTCAGTCTCCGCGTTCGAAGGGGGCAGATTGGCGCCGGCATCACCGGGAATGATGCCAGTTTCGATCTGCGAGGTCTTCATGATGGTCTTGAGGGACTCGCGGACATCGGCCGCGCTGGAGTAGCGCTCGGCGGGCGTCTTCTGAAGGAGCTTGAGAATGACAGAGTTCAACTCGGCGGATACCTCGAGCGGCTGCGGATCGAGGTACTGAATGGCACGAATGCTTTGGAACTCGTCGCGCGTCGGGACGCGCGAAAGGGTGGCGTCCGCTGGCCAGTTCATACAAGATCACGCCGAGGGCCCAAAGATCGCTTTGCACGCTGCTTTGCCCGGTGACGAACTGCTCGGGCGCCATGTAGCGCGATGGTGCCTCCGCGCGCGGTGTATGTGGCCGTGGCAGGATCAGTCTTGCGGCGGGAGGATTTTGCCGGGTCAAACTCGGCGTCTTCGAGGTTAATGCGCCTGGCCAGGCCAAAGTCAAGAATCTTGGCCAGACCGCCATCCGTCAGCATGACATTTGCCGGCTTAAGGTCGCGATGAAAAATACCGAGCAAGTGAGCGGCGCTCAGACCGTCGGCGATCTGGATACCCACGGAGAGCAGGAGTTGCAGACTTGCGGGACCTTTAGCTATGAGCTTGTCGAGCGATTGACCAGGTACATACTGCATGACGATGAAGGCCTCCTGGCCCTCCTCGCCGACCTCATAGATGGCGCATACATTGGGGTGCTCGATGGCCGAGGCCATGCGCGCCTCGCGCAGAACGGTGGTGCGCATCTGTTCGAGCGTGAGTGCGCCTCTCTTCAATACTTTAAGCACGACGGGGCGCATCAACAGGGTGTCGGTGGCAAGGTAGACGATGCCGCTGCCACCGGTACCCAAACGGCGGACTAACTCGTAGTGCTTGATTGTGCGATGCTTCATTCTGGTTCCAGTTTAACGGGTGGGCCGCTGTTGAAGACCTGGCTACGGTTTTGTCTTCAATGTGCCGGCCACCCGAAGGAACAAGGGCACATTTGCCTGCGAACCCGCAAATACGGCCACCCAGCCGTTCTTCAGGGAGATACAGGCCAAGGCAGCGGCCGCATGGCTATTGAGGGGCGTGGCCTGAAGGCAGTCCATGTCCGGGGAGAGATCGCCGAGGCGGAAGATGTTGAAGTCTGAAGCGGGATGCGATTGACGAAAGAAACTCTCCCACTGGGAGGCCTGCTGGGACGGGGTGATCCCCGCGTCGGGCAGCAGAAGGTTGAAGTACATCGTCTCCGGACCGGGCGCTACAAAGTGGAGCGTCTCCGGCTGTTTTTCCAGAGTGATCCCTTGCGGGTTGGCAGAAAAGTCTTCTTTCTGGGAACCGACGTCGGCGGTCCACCCAAATGGCACCTGAATCCTCAGTCCGCGATAGTTGACGGCCATGCCATGCGTTACGTGCCAACCCAGGGACACAAGCAGCGGCGTGTAAAAGACGGCCAGGCAAATGACCGGGAGACATATCGCGATCATGAGCCACGCCCGGCGCGACATCTTTTTCGTTATTGCGCTGTGGCTGGACGCTTTTGTACTCGGCATTCCGCTCGAATTCTTACACGAGCGTTACGCAGAACCAACAAAGAACATTGTTCAGATAGAATCCTTGCGAACCAACTCCCCGAGTCTTCGGCATGTGCGTCCAACTCAGGAGGAAGTTCAGGAGGCAAGACCCATGACGAAAGAAAGTAAGAAATGCGCGCACCCGGCCTGTAGCTGTATGGCGCCGGAAGGCAAGAAATACTGCAGCGCTCCGTGTGAGAGCGCGAAGCAAATGACGGAACTTTCGTGCCAGTGTGAACATCCGGCCTGCGCGGGCAGTCAGCTCAAGGCATAAGCGGCCTACTCTAGTCTGGCCTGAATTTTCTCGCAGCCAAACTCTCAGTGGCCGCCGTGTCCGTGGCCCAAAGGCCGTGCCGTGCCCTCGACTGGCTGAGGTTTTGGCCGCCTGTCTGCCCTGCGGCCAAGCAGATACATGGTGACGCCGAAGACCAGCATCACCAAACCCCAGATCAAGTTGATGTTCATGCCGGCGGAGCGCTCATAGATATTGCTGCCGCGAGTGAAGAATCCAAAAACGCTCATAATACCGCCGACCAGGGTGAACAACATTCCCATAGGAACGCGAAGATCGAGATTCATCCGCTTGTCTCCTCTCGCCTATTTGAAGATCAGATTGAGTGTAATGAGCATGGCGATCAAACCAACCGCGATCACCTTGGGTCGCGCATACCACGCCATGGTGTGCTCGACAGGCTTGGGGGTAAGCGAGTAGACCAGTCCGACGAGTTCCGGCTCGGGGCGGGGTTTGGTCATAAGGCTGATGACCACGGTGATAACGAAGTTCACAGAGAAGGCCCAGATGGCGGTCCAGAAGTTCTGCGCCATCTGGCTCGGATAATTGTGGACTACAGCGATCCAGCCACCGTGGATGCCGGGATGTGCGTCCGTGGGAAGGGTGAGGCCGTGATGCAGGACGGCGGCCACTGTGCCGCTTATCAAACCGGTGAACGCCGCGTGGCCCGTCGTGCGCTTCCAGAACATCCCCAGCAGGAAGGTCGCGAACAAGGGCGCGTTGACGAACGAAAAGACCAGTTGCAGCGTGTCCATGATGTTGTTGAACGACGTTGCGGCGTAGGCGGCTCCTATCGAAAGCATGATGCCCCCGACCGTTGCCCACCTACCCATCTTGAGGTAGTGGGCGTCGCTGGCATTCTTGTGGATGTAGGACTGATATAGGTCGTAGGTCCACACGGTATTGAAGGCGGTCACATTTCCGGCCATGCCCGACATAAAGCTGGCGAGCAGCGCTGTGAGTCCCAGGCCGAGAATGCCGGTTGGGAAGTAGTACAAGAGCATGTTGGGGATGGCCAGATCGTAGTCAAAGAGCGGGTTGCCCTTCTCATCGGTCATGATCTTGCCAGTGACCGGATTCACCTTTGCCGGGATGAGGCCTTTGTTCATCGCGATTGAGTTATTGAGGTCGGTGGCGACGAGCGCGCTGGCCGATGTGCCCACGACATGCGGATGCGCCATGGCGTGTCGTGTGATTGCAGGAGTTGCAATTGCGATCAGGCCGGGAAGGATCACAAGGAACGGAAAGAACATCTTCGGAATCGCAGCGATGAGCGGGACTCGGCGCGCGGACTCCTCGGTATCCGTCGCCATCGCCGTCTGGATAACCAGGAAATCCGTGCACCAGTAGCCGAAGGAGAGCACGAAGGCCAGCCCCATCGATAGCCCGAACCATTCCACCCCCAGCGGATTGTCGTGCGGGTTCGTCATCCCTTGCCAGGAGTGCGTATACGCGCTGGGCAGCGTGGCCTTAAGACCGTTCCACCCACCTACATTCTTGAGGCCGACCCAGACCAGAGGGAGGAATCCGGCGACGATGAGAAAGAACTGCAGCACTTCGTTGTAAATCGCGCTGGTGAGGCCGCCGAGAAAGATATAGCCGAGAACGATGACTGCCGAAATGATGACGGCGAAGTGGAAGATCCAGCCCAGGGGCATGTTCAGCCTGATGAAAACCGAGTCGAAGACATGGAGCGTCTGGATGAGCCGTGCCATGGCATACATGGAGATGCCCGAGGAGAAGACGGTCATGACGGCGAAGGAGCAGGCGTTGTAGGCGCGGGTTTTCTCGTCGAAACGCAGGCGGAGGAACTCCGGCACCGAGCGCGCCTTGGAGCCGTAGTAGAACGGCATCATGAAAACGCCTACGAAGATCATCGCCGGGATCGCGCCGATCCAGTAGAAATGGCTGGTGGCGATGCCGTATTTGGCCCCGGAAGCGCCCATCCCAATGACTTCCTGCGCGCCGAGGTTGGCAGAGATGAAGGCCAATCCGCAAATCCAGGCCGGCAAAGAGCGACCGGCCTGGAAGAAGTCCTTGCTCGTCTTCATGAATCGCTTGAGTGCGAAGCCGATGCCCAGCACAAAAACGAAGTACAGAAGCATGATGAGCCAGTCGATAAGTGTCAGATTCACTGTGCCCTGTTTTATCCTTCCCCTAACTAATTCTTACGTTCGCCAATGTACGTGTGCGCGCGCACAGAACTCAAGGCAATTGCGCTGCGCACAGCGATTCCCTGCGTAAATGTACGCGCTTTCATCGAGACAGTCCACGAAAGTTTCAATCTGACTTTACTGTCCAGATGCCGCGATCTCGCGGCGCGCCTCGACGAGAGGGGATAGATCCGGATCGGCACTCTTCCAGTAATCGAAGAACGCCTGATATTGCTGGAGAGCCTTTACCCGGTCGCCTTGTAGCGACTCGGCGCGCGCCAGTCCGAGCATGCTTAGCGGGTAGGCAACGTTCATTCCCTGCACCTGGCAGAGCACGAAAACGCTGCGGTGAGCGAGGGGGAAATTGAAGTCGGCGGCCGCCGCGGCTCCGTCCTTGAGCGCGAGATGGGCCAGGCCGCGGAGGTAGGATCCGATGCCCAGAATGTCATAGTCGGCGGCGGGGGCGAGAACAGTAAGAGCGTCCTGAGGGCGGTTTCTGCCGAGCTCAATGACAGCATCGATATCGGGCAGAAAGACGTGGTTGATGATGGTGTCCTGGGGATAGGCACGGGCCAAAGCCTGCCGAATGGCCAGCGCGCGGGCAGGTTGTCCGCATAGCGCAAAGGCGATGGCCGCGCTTCCCTGCATGGTGCGCTCCTGGTCGAGCTTCAGGCTGCGCTCGAGGTTCGGGACGGCATCCGTGCAGGACCCGACGAGTGCCCGGTCGAGAGTCTGCTGGGTGATCAGGGTTGCGGTGGCGTTCCCCAGCTTCTGATCGCTCATTCGCGCGATGGCTCGCTGCCAATCCGTCGCGGCCTCGGCGAACCGGCCTTCATTTTCGTGGATAAGGGCCATCTGCGAGTTGAGAATGAAGCCGTCGGGTTGCCCGCGAGCCCACTCCACCTGCTGCTGGACGGCGGCCTGGTCGCCCATCAAATATGCCGTATAGATCCAGGTGCCGCGCATCGAGGCGTCCTCGGCAAGATTCAACGACGTTGCCTGCTGGTACACAGCTTTCGCTTCATCGAAGCGATTGAGGGCGGTGAGCGCGAGTATGGCATTCACGCGGGCCGTGGCACTTTTCGGATTCAGCGCGAGCGTCCGCTTCACCTGGTCGTAGGCGTGACCGAACTCTCCCAGAGTGAAATAAGCGACGGAGAGCTGACTGGGCACGGCAGGATCGTTCGGGTAGGTGTCCCGGTAGACACGGAGAGTGTTGATGGCCTGAGGGAGATCCCCGGCCACATTCAGGTAATAGCGCGCCCGGATATACAGCCGCTCACGCTCGGAAACCTTGTTTGAAAGCTCGAAGGCATGGGTGATGGCTGCATTCCCCTGAGTCTCATTGCCGAGGGTTACATACGCCACTCCCAGATTCGCGTAGGCCATGGCAAAGTTCGGGTCAAGCTCGATGGCGCGTTGATAAAAGGTGATGCTCTGCGCAAAATTGGCTTGTACCTGCTGGCTTTGTCCCATGGCGTAGGCGCGGAATGCCTCAAGCGACGGGGTGGTCGCTTCATTGCGAGGGACATCGAGTTTCTGGATCGATGCCAGGGATTCTCCCAGGCGCTTACGCATGGCATCGGAGGCGGTGTGCAGCGCATCGGGAATACGATCTTTACCGTTGGCCGGCGCCTGTTCGCGAGCAAAGACCTCGCCCGTTGAGGCATTTTGTGCCTCAAGGGTAATCAGATACTGGTTGCCGATATTCGAGATGGTTCCGTTGATGACAGCCTTGTCGCCCTCGCGCTCGGCAATCTCGCGGGCGATGGCAGGAGTGATCGCCTGGTCGGGCGGCTTGCCCATGTACGACAGGCTTTGGCGCAGATGCGACTCGCT
The DNA here is from genome assembly GCA_963735555.1 of uncultured Acidobacteriota bacterium. GTDB lineage: Bacteria > Acidobacteriota > Terriglobia > Terriglobales > Acidobacteriaceae > Silvibacterium. The sequence goes on along the minus strand of CAVTLP010000001.1, from coordinate 134,194 downwards.
CACCACGTTCAGCAGCGGCGACTGCTCCAATTCAAAGGTAAGAGCCTGCTTGAGCGCGACATCGAAGACCGGGTCGCCGGTATTATTCGTGAACTCGGAAAGGATGATGGAGTCGGCCTCGACGAGTGGAGAGGCTTTGCGTTCGTTCCACCTATGCCATCCGAGATATCCGGCGATGGCCAACAGGACGATGACGATCGGTGTAACCACCCAGGGCCAGGGGTTTCTGCGGCGCGGAACCATCCGGAAGCCGGTTTGCGACGGAATGCTCGCGCCGGTACGGCTCAGGAGCCGGTACTGTACCTGTTCGAGATCGCCTAACAAGTCGCTGGCCGATGCGTAGCGCTGAGCCTTGTCTTTGGCCAGCGCCTTCATGATGATCCGTTCCAGATCTTTGGGAAATTGGGGGACCCGCTTGCGAATGGACTCGGGTTCGCGCGTAAGCAACGCAGCGAAAATCTCCGCCATGGACTGCCCGAAGAAAGGCGCGGAGCCAGTCGCCATTTCATACATCACAACGCCAACGGAGAAGAGGTCCGCGCGCGCGTCGAGCTCTTCTCCGCGCGCCTGTTCGGGAGCCATGTAGGCCACGGTGCCCATGGTCGAACCCGGGTTAGTGAGGCTTTGATCTACAGCTGCTCTGGTTAGATCGGCAATCGAGTTCGCCGCAGACGAGCTGGCAAGCACAGACGAGTGCTTGGCCAATCCAAAGTCCAATACCTTGAGAGTGCCGTTTCCCTGCGCTCGCCGGGCGATGAAGAGATTCGCAGGCTTGATGTCGCGATGCAGGATGCCGTGAGCGTGAGCTTCGACCAGGGCGGAGGTAAGCTGGATGCTGTAATCGACCATTTGATCGACCGGCAAGGCAAGGCCGTGGATCACACGCTTGAGCGTCTCGCCTTCGAGCAGCTCCATAACGAGGTAGGGGCGGCCATCCTGCTCGCCGACGTCGTAGATAGTGCAGATATTCGGATGATTGAGCGCCGAGGAGGCTCGAGCTTCACGAAAAAAGCGTTCGCGAGAATCGGCCATGGGTATTGCGGTGGCAAGATACGTGTCGGCGATTACTTTCAGGGCGACGTCGCGATTCAGACGCAGGTCGTGCGCGCGGAAAACGAGACCCATGCCGCCGTGACCAATCTGCTCGACAATCTCGTAGGGCCCGAATCTGGTGAACGTCTGCATGCTTGCGAGGGGGTGAGCCAAGTGTAACCGCTCTTGTAATGCTTCGCACACCAGGGAGCGTGGGGAACGCTATCCACCTGGGTACACTCTTTCTGTGATGCAGCCTGAGCCGACGATCGTCGAGCCTGTAGTTCTGGGAGGCAATGCCGTGCGCGACTGGTGGCGCAAAATGGAGAGACGACGGCCTCCCACGTCAGGAGACCGAGGCGTCTTAGCAGGTTGGTTAGCTGCTGCGAGTCACGACCGCAGACGTTTGCTGTACCTTGCTGTGCTTTGTGGAGTAGGTGAAATAAATCACGAGTCCGACGATCAGCCATGCGATCGCCACAATCCACGTGAGCAGAGGCAAGTTGAGCATCAAATAGAACGCGCTGAGGACACCCAGAATTGGGACGAGCGGTACCAGCGGCGTGCGGAAGGGCCGCTCCAGGTCTGGATGGCGGACGCGAAGAATCCAGACGCCGGCAGAGACGATGGAGAAGGCCAACAGCGTGCCCATGTTCACCAGCGCGGCCAGTTTTGCGATGGGCAGCACAGCAGGGAGAAACGCGACGATCGTGCCTACGACGATATTTGAGATCCAGGGCGTGCGAAATTTCGGATGGATCGCGCTGGCCCATTCCGGTAGCAGTCCGTCGCGCGACATCGAGAAGAAAACGCGCGACTGGCCAAGCAACATTACCAGCATCACGGTCCCTAGTCCGAAGACGGCCCCAATCTTCACCAGCAGGCTGCCCCATGCGACGCCAGTCACGTCGATGCCGACGGCAACCGGTTCTGCCACATTGAGCTCGGCATAGGGAACCAGGCCCGTGAGCGTAAGAGACACGAGAATGTAAAGGATGGTGCAGACCACCAGCGAGCCCAGGATGCCGATGGGCATGTCGCGCTGAGGGTTCTTTGCTTCCTGCGCTGCGGTGGAGACAGCGTCAAAGCCGATATAAGCGAAAAAGACAAACGACGCCCCGGCCACTATGCCCTGTAATCCGAAAGCGCCCGGCCCCTGGTGAGGCGGAATGAATGGATGCCAGTTCGCCTTGAGCAACTCCGGATGATGGATCAGGTGGTGGACTCCCAGGATGAGGAAGATGGCTACGACACCCAGCTTCACCATGACGATCGCGGAGTTGAGATTGGCCGATTCCTTGATGCCAATGACCAGAACCGCGGTGACAGCGAGGATCACGAGGAAGGCGACGACGTTAAATATCCCAAGGACGTGCGGCAAACCGGCGGTTGACACATCTGGCGGAAGAGAGGCCAGCGGCTCCCATTTGTTGTGGTAGAGATACAACACATTCCCGTAGGTCGTCGTGAAGCGTGCCAGGGAAGCGGAGGGCGTGAGTCCAATCTGTTCCAGGAGACTCAGCAGATAGCCCGACCACCCGGAGGCAACAGTCGCCGCGCCGAAGGCATATTCAAGCACCAGATCCCAGCCGATGATCCAGGCGACCAGTTCGCCCAGCGTGGCATAACCATAGGTGTAGGCCGATCCCGCAATAGGGATGATCGAGGCAAACTCGGCATAGCACAATCCGGCGAAAGCGCAGGTGATTCCGGCGACGACGAAACTGAGCGCGATGGCCGGGCCTGCGTGGAGGGCCGCCGCCTGGCCGGTGAGTACGAAGATGCCGGCGCCGATGATGGCTCCGATGCCAAGCGTAATAAGGTTGACCGGCCCGAGAGACCGCTTGAGCGTGTGCTCGCCTTCTTCTCCCGCTTCCTGTTTCAGCATCGAGAGCGGTTTGACCGCCAAAAGTTTAGCCATGTAACAGGCTGTTCCTCCAGAAAAAATTCAAGACGACTGCGGTGTTCCTCTGCGAGACCATAGTGCATAGACCGGTACACCCAGCAAAACGATGAACAGGCCCGGCCACGTGTACTGGGGCTTGTAACGCAATAGTACGATACATATCCACGCGGCCATCACTATATAAACTGCCGGCAGGACCGGATATCCGATCGCCCGGTAGGGCCTTTCGGCCTCAGGACGCCGCACTCGCAGCACGAACAGGCTGCCGATGGTGAGGATGTAGAACACCAGCGCCGCGAACATGGTGTAGTCGAGCAGCTGGCCGTAAGATCCGGACAAACACAGCAGGCAGGTCCAGATGGCCTGCACGATCAAAGATGCCACCGGAGTCTTGTAGCGCGGATGCAGTTTGCCGGCGGCTTTGAAGAACAGCCCATCGCTGCTCATTGCGTAGTAGACGCGCGCTCCGGCCAGGGTGAGTCCGTTGACGCAGCCAAAGGTCGAGATGAGGATGGCCGCCGCCATCAGATACGCTCCGCGCGCGGAGAAAATCTGTTCCAGCACCGCGGTTGCGACGCGATCCTCGGATGCGTACTGGATGCCGCGCGCAAAGATAGTCGTCCCGTGAGGATCGCCGTGCAGGGGCAGCGCCATGAGGTAGACGAAGTTCGACAGAATATAGAGGGTAAGCACCAGCCCGGTGCCCATCACCAATGACAAGGGCAGGTTTCGCCGCGGATTGCGCACCTCGCCGGCGGTGAACGTCACGTTGTTCCAGGCATCCGCGGAGAAGAGCGATCCCGTTTGTACGACGGCAAGGATGGTAAACAGCCCGACCATGGCAATGGAGCCGCCTACGCCGACTTCCACGGCATGGAGCGTCGAGAAGGATGCTCCCTGCCAGAAATTCGGGCCGAAGTTTGCGTGGATGGCGTCAGCGTTGCGGCCCAGCAGGAAGCCGAGAATCACCAGGCCGAGCAGAGCAGCGGTCTTCGCGGTCGTGAATACGTTCTGGACGAGTGCGCCTAAGCGGACTCCAAAAACGTTCACCGCAGTCAAAAGAATTACGATCGCCACTCCTGCGAGGTTGGCGGTGTTCACGCCAATGTCCATATTGCCGAGGACCATTGGTCCGACGCGCCACGCCGGAACATGTCCGATGTGCCAGAGCCAGTGCGAAGCGGAGACGGTCGGGAAAGAAGACGCCCAGGAATTTTCCGAAGGCCACGGCGACCGCGGCGATCGTGCCGGTCTGGATGACGAGAAAGAGGGTCCAGCCGTAAAGAAAGCCCCACATGGGCCCGAGGGCTTCGCGCAGATACACATACTGGCCGCCGGCTCGCGGCATCATCGCGGCCAACTCGCCGTAGCTCAGGGCGCCGATCATGGTCATCGCCGCCGTTACCAGCCATGCTGCAATCAACAGAGCCGGCGAACCGACGCCACGGCTGATGTCGGCAGGCACGATAAAAATGCCTGAGCCGATCATCGATCCGACGACAATCGCGGTTGCGCTGAAAAGGCCGAGACCCTGGACGAGATGCGTGCCTGCCGCGGGGGCAGAGGTTTGAGTTTGGCTTGTGATGGGCACGTTTCAGTTTGTTCTACCGGAAAATGTGAAGAAAGTCTCCGGCTAATTTTGCCGGGTCTTCGCCCGCCGAGAAAATCGCGGAAATGACAGCCACGGAATCGGCACCAGCAGCCCAGACCAGCGGAGCGTTTTCGAGCGTGATGCCACCGATCGCGACCACCGGCTTCTTCGTCAGGCGGCGCGCCAGGCGCACGCCGTCGAGACCAACGACCGGGTCGGGGTTCCGCTTCGACGAGGTCGCGAAGACCGGGCCGATGGCGATGTAGTCTACGGGTTCAAGGTCTGCGGCGCGGAGCTGTGTCTCGTTGTGGGTCGAAAAACCGACGATCGTCCCCACGCCCAGAAGCGTGCGCGCTTTCTGCGGAGATGTATCCAGCTGGCCGAGGTGCACGCCGTCAAACCTTGCCCTGGCTGAGAGATGCGGAAAGTCGTTGAGGATCAGCTTGAGGTGTGGAGGTGCCGCAGCGCGCAAATATTTGGCGTCCCGGAGGATCTCGGCTTGGCTTCCCTGCTTGTTTCTGTACTGCAAAATCTCGACGCCGGCTTCAGCGAGGCTCTGAACCAACTGGCTCAGGAACTCATGCCTTCGCTCCGTCACGGGCGGCAGGAATTCGGCGTCGAGGATCGGATATAACGGTGGAAATTTTGTAAGGGCCACCCCTCAGTGTATGCGGGCTCAGCCCTCGTCGGCGGAAGGTCCGTAGCATCCGGGAATGGCAATGTCATTCAGTCGCAGGTAGACGCCCAGCTGGGCGCGGTGGTGGATCATGTGGTTGATGACCCACTTTCGATAGACGTCGATGCGTGGCTCGTCGATGAAGGGGATGCCGTCCCACTCGAACTTCCAGTGGGCCGCCCAGGCTTCATCCGGCGTTGCGGCGAGCGCTGCGCGGGCTTCCTTCAGGTCAACATCGAAGCGGGCGAGCATATCGGCATGGGTCTTACCGTGCCAGGCCTTCTTCATCTCCTCGCCGTCTGAGGACTTGAAGACGAGAACATCCTTGGTCAGCGTATCCCTGCACCAGCTCGGGAAGTCGGCGATGTGCCAGGCGAGGCGGCCAAGCTCCATGGATTTGGGATGGGGCTTCCAGGTGGTCTTGTCGTCGGGGACCAGGGCGAGGAACTTGCGGGTGTTTTCGTACTCCGAGTCGAACTCGGGGAGTAGTGTTTCTGCGATGGTCTTTCCGGCGATGGTTTTTTCAGCAACGGTCATGGGTCCTCCTTCGGGACGGGATCAGCATAGCAATGGAGGGCGTGAGAAATTGTGAAGCCGGCGATGACTGTGGACAGATACTGTCCTCAAGATTAGAGCGGTTATGCGGCGGGAAGACTTCGGAACAAAGCGAAGGGGCGATTTCCCTTGCGGGATCTCGCCCCTTCTTTCCGATTTTTCGAAGGTCTGGTTCGGCTTCCAGACCACGACGCTTTGTCACTACGTCTTTGTTCAGGACCTACGAGCCGAAGCCCGCGTTTCCCGAATTCTTCCGCAATCACCGCGTCGTAAGAGCCTCCTCGGATTCTGTCCGACAGCACCCGGTTTCCCGATCGCTTCCGAGAGTCCCGTTTCCGGTCCCCCCGGCAGCTCCTTGTCTGCTCTCTCCTTCTGGAAGATCTCTCTTCCGTTGATTTGAAGATACTCCCGATCTCAAAGAAAGCAAGGGGGTTTCGCGAATTTTTTGATGTGGAAATGACGTCCTTAATGTGGAAATGTGGTACAGCGTCAGTTACAGACTCGGAGGCTCTAAAGATTCGCCGCGAGGAGGCCTAGATTTATCCGTGTGACCGCCGCGAATTGCCGCGGTTTGGACGCGCGCACGGGTCGCCTATTCCGCTTCGGCGGCAGTCTCTGTCCACTCTACCGATTGGGCCCAGGGAAGGGCTCGCAGTTCTTCGACCATCGCTTTCATAATGCTGGGGTCGTGAATCGTCGATTCGAGAATGGCCTGGACGATCGAGTTGTCTGTGTCTTCGACCACGTCCGCTCGTAACTCACGGAGCACAAGGGATCGGGAGGCAATGGCACGCGTCACCTGATATTCGGCCTCGGTCTGGTGCTCTTTATCGCAAACAAGCCTCAGGCGGTAGACCGTATGCGTATTCAGTACCGCGAGAGAACGCCGATCAATATAGCGGGACAGTGGACGCAGAACCAGATTAATCGCGATGAGGAGTACGGATACAAAAACAGCGTCGACCATTTCACCCGCGCCGGCACATGCTCCCACGGCGGCTGAACACCATAGCGTAGCGGCAGTATTCAATCCGCGCACGCTGCCTCCGTCTTTCATGATCGCGCCTGCGCCGAGAAAACCTACTCCCGACACCACATAAGCGATTACCTGCGTCGTACCGGGAGCAACCCTCAACCCTAGATCAACAAAGGCAGCTGCTCCAAAGCAAACCAGCGTGTTGGTTCGCAATCCTGCAGCGCGCTGCCGCCACTGGCGTTCCGCGCCGACGCACGCGCCGAGAATCAGGGCCAACAGGAGACGGAAATACGAAGCCTGGCGGAGGGGAGATGCAGGATCTGTCCACCAATGGAGCCATTGGCCAGTCATGAAGTTATTTATAGGACTTTTTCATCTCCTCGCCTATTCGCTGCCTCCGTAATCCCCAAGCTCCGTCACCTCCGGGTCATGATGTCGGTTTCACCTCTCTACACGTTTAGCTGTGTGATAAGCTACACATCGAGCCATGCCGACAAACCTCGCGATTGACGACAACCTGATTGAAGAGGCGCGGGCGCTTGGCCGGCATAAGACCAAAAAAGCGGCGGTCACAGCGGCGCTTGATGAATATATCCGGCGCCACAAGCAGACGGAAGTGACGAAGCTATTCGGGACAATCGATTTCGATCCCGAGTGGAACTACAAGGCGGCGCGGAAGCGCAAGCGTCCGTGATTGCCTTTCGATGATTGCGCTCGTAGACACCTGCGTCTGGTCACTTGCCTTGCGCCGCACAAAGGCTGACCTGAACCCCCAGCAACAACAGACTGTCAAAGCTCTTGAGGAGATGATCGTGGAGGGTCGCGCCCGCCTGCTCGGCGTTGTGCGCCAGGAACTCCTGAGCGGGATTCGTCACAAAGCGCAGTTCGATCGAGTAGCGGCGGCATTGCGCAGCTTTGAGGATGTAGAACTGGGTATCGCGGACTACGAAGACGCAGCCGCAGCGGACAATCAGTGCAGGTCGGCTGGACTGGCCGGAAGCACGACGGATTTTCTCCTATGCGCGACAGCCATGCGGCGGGGCTGGGGGCTATTCACCACTGACCTGGATTTTGGCCGGTATGGGAAGGTGCTGGGGGTGAAATTGGTGGGCGTTTAACAGGAGTAGTGCTGCTTCAGGACTTTAAATCGAATCCATGTCCGAAGATCTGGACTGTTCGGGATTCGCTTCGGCGGGATTACTGGGCGGCCTTCTGGCGTTCGAAGAAGCGCTCCATGAATTTGGTGTCGAACTTGCCGGCGCGGAATTCTTCGTCTTCGAAAATGCGGCTGTGCAGTGGAATCGTGGTGTGGATTCCCTCCACGACGAACATGCCCAGGGCACGCTTCATGCGCTGCATCGCCTCTTCACGGTCGTTGCCGTGCGCGATGAGCTTGGCGATGAGCGAGTCGTAGTAAGGAGGCACTACGCCCTCAGCGTATTGCGCCGTGTCGACGCGGATGCCGTTGCCTCCGGGCACGTTGAAGGCCGTGATCTTTCCTGCCGAGGGAGTGAACTTTTCAGGATGCTCGGCGTTCACGCGACATTCGATGGCGTGGCCGCGAATGGGGATGGGATGGGGCAGAATGCTGGAGAGCTTTTCTCCGCAGGCGATGCGCAACTGGGCCTTGACCAGGTCAATGCCGGTGACCATCTCGGTGACGGGATGCTCGACCTGGATGCGCGTGTTCATTTCGATGAAGTAGAGCTTGCCGTCCTCGTCCATGAGGAACTCGACGGTGCCAGCGTTTTGATAGCCGACGTTTTCGAGAGAGCGCTTGAGGGTTTTGGCGATGTCGTCGCGCATCTTCTGCGTGACCTGCAGCGAGGGCGCCTCCTCGATGAGCTTTTGATGCCGGCGCTGGATGGAGCATTCGCGCTCGCCGAGTGAGATGACGCTGCCGTGCTGGTCGGCGAGCACCTGGAACTCGATGTGGCGCGGACGCTCGATGAACTTCTCCATGTAGAGGTCGCCATTGCCGAACGCATTGGCCGCCTCGGTATGGGCGGCCTGGAACAGCGCGGGCAGCTCCTGCGCCGAGCGGACGACACGCATGCCGCGGCCGCCTCCACCGGCGGAGGCTTTCAGGATGACGGGATAGCCGACGGACTTTGCCCAGTCGAGTGCCTCGTCTTCGGAATGGATAACCCCCTCGGAGCCGGGGAGAATGGGCACCTTGGCGCGCTTCATCGCCTGGCGCGCTTTTTCCTTCTCGCCCATCAGGCGAGTGACTTCGGGAGGCGGTCCGATGAACTTGATGTTCGAGGCGCGGCAGACCTCGGCGAAGTTGGCGTTCTCGCTCAGCAGGCCATAGCCGGGATGAATCGCGTCGACGTCAGCGATTTCGGCGGCGCTGATGACGGCGGGGACATTGAGATAGCTCTCTGCCGAACGCGGCGGCCCGATACAGATGGCCTCGTCGGCGAAGCGCACGTGCAGGGAGTGCCGGTCAGCTTCGCTGTAGACAGCGACGGTGCGAATGCCCAGTTCCTTACAGGCGCAGATTACACGCAGCGCGATTTCGCCACGGTTGGCGATCAGTACTTTTCGAAACATATTCCGGTCAACCTAACGTGGACGCACGGCAAAGAGAGCCTGGCCATACTCAACCGGCTGCCCGCTCTGGACAAATCGCTTGGCGATCACACCGGCTGCATCGCATTCGATCTCATTCATAAGCTTCATGGCTTCGATGATGCAGAGAATCTGTCCGTTCTCGACCTCGTCTCCGATCTTTACGAAAGCAGGAGCGCCGGGCGAGGGCGACTCGTAGAAAGTGCCGACGATCGGCGATTTGACGATGTGCAGCGATGCCTCGTCGTTGGCCTCAGCGGGCTGGGCTGATGGCGTAGCTGTTGTGGGGGGCGCGCCAGCGTAAACCTCAGGCAGAACGGTTGGGACGTGAGGCGCTGCGGCGACTTGTGCCGCCAATAGCCGTGCCACGCCGGCCAAGTCGGTTCCGCCGCCTTCCGGCGCGAATTTGATGCGCACCTTCAGGTCGCCGCGCTCCAGATCAAACTCGCCGATCTTGTTTTCCTTGAGGAACTCAATGAGTTCCTTCAGTTCCTGCATGTCTTCCGAATTCATCTCTTGCGCTCTCGTTCGCTCATTGCGTTTCCAGTCTTACAGTTCGATGAGTGCCTTGGTTACCGGCGTCAGCACCTTGTTGCCGTGATCGGTAACCGCGACCATATCCTCGATGCGGATTCCAAACTTCCCTGCCAGATAGATTCCGGGCTCTATGGTGACGACCATGCCCGGCGTTAACTCCAGCGTTTGTTCGGCGGCAATCCGTGGACTTTCGTGAATCTCCAGACCGACGCCGTGTCCGGTCGAATGCGTAAAATACTTTTCCAATCCTGCCTTGCGCAACGTGCTGCGGGCTGCTTCATCCACCTCGCCGCAGGTCGCGCCGGGCCTCACGGCCGCTACCGCCGCCTGCTGAGCGTCGAGCACCGCGTCATAAGCAGAGCGTTCTGTCGCGCTCGGCCTGCCAACGTACACGGTACGCGTCATATCCGAGCAATAACCCTTGAGGATAACACCGAAGTCTAATGTCACGAAGCCGTTGCGGGGCGTCTTCTGCTTTGTCGCCCTGCCGTGCGGCAATGCCGAACGCGGCCCGGAAGCTACGATCGTCTCAAACGACATGCCTTCGGCTCCCATGCTGCGCGCGAAAAATTCGAGGGAAGCGGCGATCTCCATCTCGGGGATGCCGGACTGGATGTGAGGCAGCGTGGCGTTGAAGATGCGATTCCCAAGCGCAGCCGCCTCAGTCATGCGCTTAAGCTCGTCGGCGTCCTTGACCATGCGCAATTCGGAGACGATGGGCTTCTTGAGGGGAGAGAAAAAGCTGCGTCTATTGCCAGCGCTGATTGCCGACCGCATCGCTGCAAGGTCTGAAACGGTGGTGTGTTCGGGATCATAGCTGCACGCGCTTCGCGGAGGATTCGAGAAGCACGCAGGCGTCCTTGAGCGCGGACTTTTTGGAGATCGACACCCGCGCTGCCTGCGTCTCCTGCCGGGCCTGCGTGGTGTAGCGGCCGTCGGTGAATAGAACGGCCTTGCTCGCGGTGACGGCGAGCGCGGCGTTCGATCCGGTAAAGCCGCATAGGTAGCGGACATCGGGAAGGTGAGTGATTAAGAGAGCTTCTATGCCTTCACTGGCCATTCTGCCGCGCAATGCGCGCAGACGAGATGCTTCATTCATCGCAAAGCTATCGTATCGTCTTTTCTGTCTTCGGAAGGTGCGACATCAGAGGGCGGGATGGTCTTCCCCATGGCCGCTGGGGATGGCGGCGCGCGACCGCTCCTTGACTTTGCGCGCGGGCATGCCTGCGTAGATTCCGAAGGGGTCCAGGTCTTTCGTAGCGACGGAGCCGAGGGCGAGAATCGCTCCCTCGCCTACGTTTACGCCCGGGTTTACCGCCGCCCGCGCGCAGATCCACGAATAAGCGCCTAACCGCATTGGGAACGACACCAGCCGGAAGGAGGCTTCGTTGTACAAGTGAGTGGCTCCGCAAATATATGCCCCCTGCGAGACAATCGCGTGCGACCCCATGAAGAGCGGCGCCGGGTTGTACAATTCGGCATCGTCGGCCAAAGTCACGCGGTCCTCGCAGATGAGATTCCACGGCGACCATATCCTGCCTTTGGGATAGAAATGGCAGGCCTGTCCCATCTTTGCGCCGAAGGACCGCAGGAGCAGGCATCTCCACGCATGAAATGGCCGGGGCGAAGTGCGGTAAAGCAATACGTAACAAATGCTCCACAAAGCGCGCGCCAGCCGGTTGCGTAAGGAGAACTGCGGGACCAGTGTCGGATCGTCTTTCAAAGCCAGCGTGCTCTCTGAACCTGCGTTCAATGCATCTCCTCCTTATTCAGAGTAAATGCTGCAGCGACGAAAATCACCCCGCCGTTGCACAGCTCGCTACAGGATTTATGACCAGTCGGAGCGTTATGACCAGTCGGAGCGGCAAGGAGCGGTAGATGGATTCGGCTTCCTGGGCGCGATCAGGAGATTCTCTACACTGCAACGCGACGTGAACCGGCGCGGGTGCTTCGCACGGGCTTCTTTTGGCGCGGACGCACTGTCTTCGGCGCCGGCTCGGGCTGCGTCGAGAGTCCGGATTGGTGATCCATCCATTCGTCGAGACGGGATTTCTTGAAGCGCCAGCGGTTGCCCAGTTTGAACGCGGGTATAAAGGCTTCCGAGGCATATTTGTACAAGGTGTCCGGGCTAATGCCGAGATAATTCGAAGCCTGCCGGATGTCCATTACTTCCCGAATCTCACTCATGCGTGCGGTGGAGGATTTCATAGGGCGCTCCGTCTTTTAGTTTTGACTTCAGAACAGCGGAAACTTAGGCCAGCGACCTGCTTATACCGTGTTTTGACCACCTTGTTCAAGGATTTTCAGTAAATTGATGGGAAGACTCAGCTATTTGTCGCGGGATTCTGATCGTGGCACCGCGAAAACCTGGCTTCCATCCGCAGCAGTTGAGTTGCGCTCTTTTGCGGACACAAGAGGTTGTGTGTTGGCCGCCTTGATTCATTTCCAACGACTTACCCGACGCAAAAACGCAGCCGGACAGATTGCCCGGCTGCTTTACGGATCGTGAAGACTACAGAAATCCGCCTAGAGCTTTGGCTCCAGTCCGCTCAGTATCTCAAGGAAGGTGTCGTCCACGGTGCGGTTTGTTGAGATCGCCTCGGCCAGCGGAATGCTCTCGATCCTGGTTCCACGCAGGACAACCAACCGGCCAAACTGGCCCTGGTGCACAAGATCGATGGCGGCCAGGCCGTAACGCGTCGCCAGCATGCGGTCGTACGCGGACGGAGTGCCTCCGCGCTGCGTGTGCCCAAGATTGACGGAGCGGGTTTCATAGCCGGTGCGCTTCTCGATCTCTTCGGCCAACGACTGGCCGATGCCGCTCAACCGAGCATGGCCGAATGAGTCAAGCTTGCCGCCAACGGTGGCCTGATCGGAATCGCGGAAGCTTTGCGCCCTCGGCGACCACCACAATGCCGTACTTCTTGCCGTGGTCGTGGTTGTACTTAAGCAGCGCGCATACGTGATCGAGGTCGATGGGTTTCTCAGGAACAAGGACGACGTGTGCGTTGCCGGCCACGCCCGCCGTGAGAGCGATCCAGCCTGCATCGCGGCCCATGACCTCGCAGACGATGACGCGATTGTGGGCCTCGGCGGTGGTATGGAGGCGATCGACGGCCTCGGTGGCGATGCTGACGGCAGTGTCGAAGCCGAAGCAGACGTCGGTTCCGTTCAGATCGTTGTCGATGGTCTTGGGGACGCCGACGCCGGGCACTCCGGCCTGGATGAGCGCGTTCGTCACCGACTGCGTGTCATCGCCGCCGATGGCGATAAGCGCGTCGAGTTTGTTGGCTTTGAGGGTGGCGACGCACTTCTCGATTCCGCCTTCGATCTTGCGCACGTTGGTGCGCGATGTACGCAGGATGGTGCCGCCGAGCGTCAAAATGCCGTCGACTCGTTCGAGCGTCAGGGGAATCGAATTGTTGTCGAGAACCCCGCGCCAGCCTTCGAGAAAGCCGACGAACTCGTCGCCGTAATGGTTGATTCCCTTTTTCACCACCGCATGGATCACGGCGTTCAGACCAGGGCAGTCTCCGCCGCCCGTTAACAGACCTACTCGCATTGAGTGCTCTCCTTAAAAGTGCTCCGCAGTGATGATAATGGTGCGGCTGACGGTTGCAAAATTTGAGGGGCGCACCCCCGCCCGATAGATGTCAGAAGTGTTTATTTCGCAGGCTCGGATTTCGTGACAGGGATGTAAGCCAGCTTGATGCCCTGGACTTCCTGCGGGGTGGGCGGGCGAGTTTCCGCGCCCTTCTGTTGCACCTCGACGAGCAGGAGAACATTGACGCCCTGGGCGGCATCCGCCGGGAGCGGAATGGTGTAGACGGCCGGGCCTTGCCGCGCCTGAGTCCCGTAGGGGGCGATGGTTCCGGCGATCTCGCCATTGCGAACGCGCACAACGATGCGAAGATCCCGCTTGAGCGGACCCACGCTGACACGCGCTACCAACTCTTCCGGCGTTCCGGTCGTCCTGGGGAGGGGCAGATTGTAGGCCTGGCTTTTGCCGCTTGCCCAGGAGAGTCCGCAACAGCCGACGGCCAGCGCGAGTACGATCCACGACGCACGGCAAAGTCTCGTCTTCAGCAACTGCCGCATAAAAGCTCGACTAGAACGTGCCCACCGAAACCCCGCCAAGACTGCTGGAGAAAGGCGCCTGGGCGACATTTGGTCCCAGCTGCTGGGTAGTCTCCGGTACGACGACGATCCGGAGAGGCTCGTTTGGTTTGAGCATATGCTTCGCGGCCAGGGTGTTCAATGTGTCGGAGATGGGCACGGTAAAGGTGGAAGGGTCGTTATGATGATGCGCCCCGAAGAATTCGATCGTGGCCGCATACCAGGGGCTGTCCGGAGTGAGGCCGGAGACTCCGTCGGGCGGGTTCACAAAGACATTGAAGCGGACTCCGTGGACCCGGGGCGGGGTCTGAATCGTGACGCGCGCGAAGACAGCTGAGCCCGGCGTGGATGCCTGCTGGAGCACGGATTCCGGCACAGTGACCTGGCCCTGCGCGGCAGTTCCGAGGGCCAATGCGGGGCTGGTGAGACCACCCTGGAAGCTTTGAGCGGGCGCGGCGTTGGGCTGGGTGACAGCGCTGGCGACGACGTCTTCGCCGGAGCCGCTTTCATAGGAGTAATCGAATTGACCGATCGTGGCGTAATCGCCGGCGGTGGTCTGCGTGACAGGATTGCCCTTCTCGTCATGGAAGAAAAGGAATGGCTCGCTGGTCCAGGGCTGCAGGTCGGCTCCGGTGGGCAATGTCGGCAGATTGAGCTTCTGCTGCTTGCGCGTCCAGACGTCCCAGAGGCGGTCGATGTTGGCGTGGTGCATGAAGAAGATGGGGTCGATGGGCGAGAGCATGTCCTGCATCAGGCCGCCGACGCAGTTGTGCACGTTGTTGTGCGGCTGGCCCTCGAGAATGCCGAAGCCGGCGGACTGCGAGTGAAAGGGCGCTTTGTCGCTGCCGAAGCTGATGTAGTCTTTGGGCGCGAGAGCTTTATGAATGGTGTCGAGGGAGACGGCTTTCTTTGTTGGCGTGTCAAATCCGGGGTGGGAGGAGGTCAAGGCACGCACCGGCGGAGGCGGGCAGAACATCGGATCGCTTTGCACCTGCGTCCAGACATCATTGATAGAGGTAAATCCGCGCAGAGATTGTTCCTTGAGCTGGTCGGCGGAGAAAGACTTCCAGAGCGCGCTCATTGGATCGGATAACTGGGCAAAGAAGGCGTTGTAGCTGCTGACGTAGGCGGAGTTCGCGGGATTGAGGACGCCCTGGAAGAGTTGACGCGGGATGCGCGGCTGGGCGGTCCAGTCCCAGAAAGGCAGCGCGAAGTTGGGATCGCCCGAAAGCTCGCGGCAGGTGCGCTCAAACCATCCCAGGTAGCCGCGGTGCCAGACCGGAAACCACCAGTTTCCATGGGGGCAATCGAGGGTGTGGATGAATGCATTCCGGTACCAGTTGCGAGGGTCGGATGGAGGGAGCTTCAGCATCGCGCTGATCGCCTTAGCGTAGCTTTTGAGTACCTTCGCGGGAAAGCCCTGGGCGGATACGTTCCGGCGGAGAAATTTGGCTGGGGCCTGGCCCAGAACTGACCGGAAGGGATATGCCGAAACGGCGACGGAAGCCGCAGCCATGGCGAGGAAGCGGCGGCGCGTGGTGGTGACTCCGGACGGGGAGTAATCTTTCAAAGCATGCCTCCAAACGACAGAAACTAACTGCTATGGACCAGCCTCGGCTGGTACATGTGTAACTCAGACTGCTCTACTGAATTCGGCGGCGGGCTGGAGCGGGGGGAATTGGCCGGCGGATCATTGTAAGTCGGGGTGGACCGAACCTGTCAATTCGACTTTGTGACCGTTGTCTTTATGCCCGGCTCTGTATTTCAGCCGCTCACAGGCTCTTGTCGCAGCGGTAAATCCCGCGGGCTATAATCGCAAATATTATGGAATGACGGAAGATTCGGAACTTGCCGTTGATGAGAGCGGGAAATCCGCCGCACCCCCATAGTCTGTTTCAGCCTGGACCAAATGCCTTTGGGAGACAGCGGATGGAATTCAAGGACCTTGTCACCTTATATTTCGAACGCTCCAGCGCGATGCAGACATTTTGGAGCATCTACGTAACGATCGCGTTGGGGTTGCTCGCATTCATCGGCAGCGTGAAGCTGTCGCCCGAACGGAACTTGCTGGCAGGGATACTGTCCTTCTCTCAACTGCTGTTCCGCTGGTTCGTCGGCCTTGGCATGGACGACGCGGTGTGGAACCAAGCGGTGTTCTGGAAGAACCGCGACCGGCTGCTCACCAGCGAGGTGGCGCAACAGTTCTTCGCCGAGGTGAACAAACAGGCGAAGCGCTTCATGAGTGATGAGCACTTCACCGTCGACGGCACGCTGATCCAGGCACTGGCGTCGCAGAAGAGCTTCCGCAAGAAGGATGGTTCGGACGACGATGGCGCGAACTTCCACGGCCAGAAGCGCGCGAACGACACCCACGAATCGACCACCGATCCAGACTCGCGGTTGTACAAGAAGAGCTATGGCAAGGAGTCGCATCTGGCGTATCTGGGCCATGCGCTGGTGGAGAACCGCAATGGCCTGATCGCGGCTGCGATGGCGACCCAGGCGGATGGATACGCCGAGCGCGAGGCCGCGCTGCTAATGCTTGAAGAGAAACAAAAAGGCAACAAAGGTCGCATCACCGTCGGGACCGACAAGGCCTACGACAGCAAAGACTTCATCACCGCCGCGCGTGCCCTCAACGTCACCGCGCATGTGACGAAGAACGAAAACGGACGCCGCTCGAACCTCGACCGTCGGACCACGCGGCACCCCGGCTATGCCATCAGCCTGAGCCGGCGATGGCTGGTCGAGAAGAGCTTCGGCTGGCTCAAGCAAACCGGCCCTATCCGCCAGGTGAAGCTGCGCGGACTGCACAAGGTCGACTGGATCTTCGTCTTCAGTTGTGCCGCTCATAACCTCATGCGGCTGCCAAGGCTGTTCGCGCAGCTCGCGGAGCAAGATCTCCCGCAGAACTGCGCCTGAAAACGCCCTGTTGAGTGTTCAAGAAAGCCGTAGCCACAACTGCCCAACAACATACCTCGCCAAACAGCATCGCAAAACCAATATACCCAGTAATGGCAGCACCAATGAACCCTATTTCAACAAGCTCCAGCGCGATGCAGACATTTTGGAGCATCTACGTAACGATCGCGTTGGGGTTGCTCGCATTCATCGGCAGCGTGAAGCTGTCGCCCGAACGGAACTTGCTGGCAGGGATACTGTCCTTTTCCTTCGTTGCCTTTGCCGCGGTGAATCTTGATGCCCTGGTTGACGTGACTTTCGCGAGAAATGTCGCGAAGGAATTGATTTCAAATTTCAAACCCAGCGCCACGCTCACTCAAGAGGTTATTGACAAGATCATGCTGACTGTCAGACCTCCGGCCGTGTGGACAGTTATCGTATTTCACGTTACAGCAGACATCCTTGTGCTCGCGGGAGTATGGATTCTTACCCTGCGCAAGGGAAAAGCATAAGATGCTCAAAGCCTGCGCTGAATTCAAGCGTGGGCATTCGCGCATTGAAACTCCAGCTGCTGCGAACCCTAGAAGCGCTTCAGCTCCACAATTCCCCGGTAGATATCCTCCGGCTGGGGCAGGATGACGTCTTCGAGGATGGGTTGGTAGGCGACGAAGGTGTCCATCGAAGCGATGCGCCTGACGGGGGCGTCGAGGTCTTCGAATAATTCGTCGGCGATGCGGGCGGCGATTTCCGCACCGTATCCCCAGCTGAGCATGTCCTCATGCGCGACGATGACGCGGCTGGTCTTGCGGACGGATTCGGCGATGGCCTCCCAGTCGTAGGGGCTGAGCGTGCGCAGGTCGAGGATCTCCGTCTCGATACCGTCTTCGCGGTGAGCCTTTTGAGCCGCCTGCAGGGCGCGCGGCACCAGGGCGCCGTAGGTGACGAGCGTGATGTCCGCCCCTTCGCGGACCTTGGCAGCCTTGCCGAAGGGGATCATGTAGTCGGGACCGGGATAGGCTGCGCGGCCATAGGTCTCCCGGTAGAGACGCTTGTGTTCGAGGAAGAGCACGGGGTCGTCGCAGCGGATGGCAGTGCGCAGGAGGCCGTTGGCATCGAGCGCGTTCGACGGGAAGACGACGCGGACACCGGGGGTGTGCGTGAAGATGCTCTCGCCATTCTGCGAGTGGTAAATGGAGCCTCCGGTGAGATAGCCGCCAGATGGCAACGCGAATGACGGCGGGGCAGGCCCAGGTCCCGTTGGAGCGCCAGCGAAGCAGGGCGAGCTCGTTGCGCATCTGATGCACCGCGGGCCAGATGTAGTCGAAGAACTGAATCTCGACGACCGGCTTGAGGCCCCGCGTGGCCATGCCCGACGGCGCGGCCAACGATGTTGGCCTCGGCCAGCGGCGAGTTGAAGACGCGGTCGGATCCGAACTCGAGCTGCAGACCGTGGGTGAGCTTGAAGACTCCGCCCTTTGCCCTTGACCAATTCCTGTTCCAGATACTCCTCGCGCGAGCAGTCAGCGACGTCTTCGCCGAAGACGACGATGCGCGGGTCGCGGCGCATTTCGTCGCTGCAGGCAGGCGTTGATGAGGTCGGCCATGGTGCGCTCCTGGCTGTCGGCCGTCTTCGCGGGAGCGGTCTGCAATGAGGCTCAGCGCGTGGGATCGTAGTTCTCGGAGTAGACGTGCTTCAGGATCTGGGCCTTGTCCGGTAGACGGAAGCGGCGAACGAAGCGCGTGCTCGGCGGCCTGGCGGACTTCCTCGTCGACCTGCTTTTCGAGGCGCGTGATGCCCTCGGCGTCGAGAATGCCTTCGCGGAGCAGGTACATCTGCATCTTGGAGAGCGGGTCGCGCAGGGCGTCCGCGTTGCGCTCGCTCTCGGGGCGGTAGAGGCGGTCGTCGTCGGAAAGCGAGTGCGAATAGGGGCGGATGACGTGCCCGTGGATAAAGGCTGGTCCTTTGCCGCTACGGCAGTGGGCGACTGCGTCCTCAAAGGCGCGATATGAAGCGATGGGGTCGGTGCCGTCGATCTCGGCAAAGTGGAAGTTGGGAAAATTGGCGACCAGCCTGGAGATGTTTCCGCCAGGGGTGTTGACCTCGACCGGAACCGAGATGGCGTAGCCGTTGTCTTCGACCACGAAGATGACAGGAAGCTTCTCGTTCGAGGCGGTGTTGAGCGATTCCCAGAACTCGCCCTGCGAGGTGGAGCCTTCGCCGACCGAGACATAGACGACCTCGTCGCCGTGGAACTCGACGTCGCGCCAGGCGCGGTAGTCTCCCTCATGCTTTTCGGCTGCTTCGGGATGACGCGCGAAGTATCGTGCCGGCCTCGGCGCAGCCGACGGCGTGCAGGCACTGAGTCGAGGTCGCGGAGGACTGGCGAGACGATGTGGAGCGCGGGGCTGCTCCAGTGCGACGGCATCTGGCGTCCGCCGCTGGCCGGATCGGCTGCGGCGCCGACGGCCTGCAGCAGCAGGTCTTCGACAGTGACGCCGAGCGCGAGGCAGAGGGCACGATCGCGATAATAGGGGAAGAACCAGTCGTAGCCGGGTTTCAGCACCAGGCCGGCAGCGACGAGCAGGGCTTCATGTCCGGCGCCGGAGATCTGGAAGAAGATCTTTCTGCTGGCGCTTGAGCATGATCTCGCGATCGTCGGTGCGGCGCGAGAGATACATGAGCCGGTAGATTTCCGTGAGGCGCTCCGGGGTGAGCGCCGAGATCGAATCCGGAGCCAGACCGGATGCCGTTTTCGTCTTGCTCCGTTCCGCGCCGGAGATCGCACTTCGGGCCATTCACTACCTCACAAAATTGATTGTATCCGTCCCTTCTTACCCGAATGGACTCCAGATTGTACATGCCCCGAATGTTGAAGCAATAGCCCCACCGGGCAAAAGGAATTTACAGACATTCGGGGGCACAGTGGGCTACATTGAAAGCCCAAGGATGGGAGGAGATATGGGGCGCGCAGTTGTAGGAGTGATCGCTGGATATCTGGCAATTGGTGCGTTGGTTGCATTCACCGATATGTTGTTTCACCGTCTGGTTCCGGGATGGAGCCAGATGGCGCAGCCGCCCACGTTTTACTTCGCGATCAGCCTGCTAACGGATTTTCTCTACTCCATACTGGGCGGATATGTGTGCGCGCTGATCGCCGCGAACCACCGGCGAGGCGCGACGCTGGGCCTGATCGTCATGGGCTCGGCGATCGGGATTGTGGCCCAGGCGCTGCTGTGGAAGACGGTGCCACACTGGTTCGGGATTGGATTGCTCGTGCTCTATCCCATCAGCGTGTGGATCGGTTCACGCCTGGGAAGCGAGCGGACGGTACCGGCAACCTAGGGTCCGTTCCTGGAACCCCCAGCTGGCGATCGACTCAGTTGCCCCATATGCTCTCGATGCCGTAGACTCAGCTTTCTTACTCAGCATCCTGCTTTTGGCAGGACCTCAAGAGTAAGGATGCGTATATCAGTGTTAGCAGCGTTGTACTCCCAATCCAGAACCGCATTGACCAGCGCTTCGACAGCATGCTCTAATGACGCGTTTTGAATAAGTTTCGCGCGCCTCACCGGGCGTGCGGTCCGTGTTTACACCCGTAGCAAGTGAGCCGCCCGACGACGGACGGGTCATGGGAGGTAAGGACTTAGCGTTCCTGTGCTCAAGTAGTTGGACGTGTGAGGCAGGGATTTTGTAGCTCTTGGAGGCTTTTGAATGGCGTTTTTTGTTCCCGTAGCGGTCGCGGCCTGGCAGGCCGATGGCAGCGCTCTGGCAGGCAATGACAACCTGTACCTCTGGATCGCGCTCGCGACCGGTATTGTTGGCCTGTTGGCCGCACTTTTCTTTGCTCGCTCCGTGCTCGCGTCCGATACGGGCACACCGGAGATGCAGCGCATTTCGAACGCCATCCGGGAGGGCGCCGAAGCTTTCATGAAGCGGCAGTACGGCACGATCGCACTGATCGCGATTGCGCTGGCCGTGGTTCTTTTTATCGGATACCGCCTCTCGCCTTTCACCGCTCCTTATGCGAACAAGGTCGTTGTCAGCTTTCTGATTGGGGCGGCGTGCTCGGCGCTGGCCGGTCAGACGGGCATGTGGGTGTCGATCCGCGCGAATATCCGAACGGCGGCGGCGGCTCGCACGAGCATGGGAGAGGCGCTCAAAATTGCACTGCGCGGCGGCGCTGTGACGGGTCTGGTGGTCGTGGGGTTGTCGCTGGTAGGAGTGGGCCTTCTGTTTCTGGCGTTTGGCGGGCTGCATGATCCGCAACAGGTCCCCTACCAGCTAGTAGGTTTCGGCTTCGGCGCGTCACTGGTGGCACTGTTCGCGCAGCTGGGCGGAGGCATTTATACCAAGGCCGCCGACGTAGGCGCGGACCTGGTAGGTAAGGTTGAGGCAGGCATCCCGGAAGACGATCCACGCAACCCGGCGGTGATCGCGGACCTGGTCGGCGACAATGTGGGCGATTGCGCGGGCCGCGGGGCGGACATCTTCGAATCGACCGCCGCGGAAAATGTGGGCGCGATGATCCTGGGAGCCGCGCTATATCCGGTGTTCGGGCTCAAGGGAATCCTGTTTCCGCTGATCGTGCAGGCCATCAATCTGATCGCGAGTATCGTGGGCGTGAGCGTCGTCCACAGCCGCGAAGATGAAGACCCCATGCACGCGCTGAACAAGGGCTACTACGTCACTTCCCTGCTGGCGCTGGTCGGGTTCGCGGTGGCCATTTACTTCATGCTGGGCGCGCGCTGGTGGCTGCTGGGCAGCGGTATCTGCGGCATCGTTACCTCGTTCCTGTTTGTGCGCATCACCGAGTACTACACGGAGACGCGCTTCAGGCCGGTGCAGAGCATTGCCGAGGCATCGCTGACCGGACCTGCGACGAACATCATCCAGGGGCTTGCGGTCGGCATGGAAACGCCGGCGCTGCCAGTGATCGTGATCAGCGCGGCGTTGCTCTTGAGCTATTACTTCGGAACAAACGGCCTCGCCGACATCACGACGATTTCCAGCTACGCCAAGGGCATCTACGGAACGGCGATCGCCACCATGGGCATGCTGTCATCCGCAGCCTACATCCTGGCAATGGACACCTTTGGTCCAATCACCGACAACGCGGGCGGCATCATTGAAATGAGCGACCAGCCGCACAGTGTCCGCACGAAGACCGACAAGCTTGACGCAGCAGGCAACACGACCAAGGCTCTTACCAAGGGCTACGCGATCGGTTCGGCCTCCCTCGCAGCCTTCCTGCTCTTCTCGGCATATCTGGCGACAGTTCACGACATCGTCCACCAGCGGGTGACGGCAGCGGGTGGAACTCTGCCCGAGGGCTGGACGCTTCTCGAACGTGAATCTCGCCTCTGTGCCGGTGTTCGTAGGCGCGCTGCTGGGCGCCATGCTGACGTACCTCTTCTCGTCGATGGCAATTAAGGCTGTGGGACGTGCGGCGCAGACCGTGATCCAGGATGTGCACGAGCAGTTCCGCGACAATCCGGGAATTATGGAAGGCACATCGCTGCCCGACTACGGGCGCTGCGTGCGCATCGTAACGGGCGCGGCGCTTAAGGAGATGGTGCTGCCGGGCATTCTAGCCGTAGCCATGCCGCTGACGGTTGGCCTGATCTTCCGCCACTTCGGGGCGGAGTACAATCCGACGGCGCTGGCAAACTGGCCGATGATCAATGGCGTGCCGGTCAACCTGAGCGGCGCGGAAGCGGTCGCGGCTCTGCTGATGGTGGGTACGATCAGTGGCGTGCTGCTGGCTATGCTGATGAACAACGGCGGCGGCGCGTGGGACAATGCCAAGAAGCTGATTGAAAGCGGCGCACACGGCGGCAAGCGGTCTGAAGCGCATAAAGCCGCGGTTGTCGGCGATACGGTGGGCGATCCATTCAAGGACACCGCCGGGCCATCGCTGCACGTGCTGATCAAACTGCTGGCCACGGTGACGCTGGTTCTGGCGCCGCTGTTCCTCTAAGTCTCGTTATTACTGCAACGCCGGGGGAGAACGATTTTCTTCCCCGATTTTGCTCGTTTGCTCTGCTATCGTGTCCAGCATGTTGCAGACATGGAAACGGTGGAAGACTGAGACTCCGCGCACAGCCCTTTACTACCAGGGCATCCCCCTCGGTCAAATGCGGATGTTGTTTCTCGCCGTCTTTTGTTTATTCAGCATTATGGGGCTGTTCAACGACCTGCTTAATCTGGGCAAGGCCCCTTATGTAATCGTCCTGCTGAACGCCCTCGGCAGCGGTGCCGTGGCTCTCGTCTATGTGCTCATCGCTACCCGCTACCGGTATTACTGGTTTGCAGTCGTCAGCGTTCTGCAGCTTCCATTCTGGGCTGCGTTTGGCCTTTTTGTCAGTTTCCTTTACTCGCACTTTCATCTACAGGAGGTGCCCTCGGCGCAGGGCATCCGTGTCGCGGCCATCGCAATACTTGCGCTTGTCATCCTGTCCTACAGCCTGTTCATTGGCTTTATCAGCCGGCAAGGCGCGGACGCATATCGTGTGCGCAATGAACTGGAGCTGGCACACGGGATCCAGAAGACGCTGGTGCCACCAGTGGCTTTGAGAGCGGCGCGCTTCGAGGTCTACGGCATATCCAAGCCAAGCGACAAAGTTGGCGGCGACCTTGTCGATGCGCTCTGCCTGCCGAATGGCGATGCCATCGCGTACCTGGCTGACATTGCGGGGCACGGATTGCAGGCTGGAATCCTGATGGGCATGCTGAAGACCGCGGTGCGTACTGCCCTGCTCGAGGCAAGCGAACTGCAGCCGGAGCGAACGCTACCGCTGCTGCTCGACCGCCTGAACAGTGTGCTACCCGAGGTGAAGGAACCGCACATGTACGCAACCTTCACCGGCTTCCGGCTGGGAGTCGACGGCAGCGTGTACTACGCTCTGGCGGCGAGTCCTCCGATCCTGCACTGGCATGCGAAGCGAGCAGACCTTTCGCACGTGGAGGAGCCGCAATTTCCCCTGGGGTTGCTGCCAGTCTCAGCCTTCGATGGACGGCGCATGGAAACAGCGCCCGGCGATCTGCTTGTCGTCGCGACGGACGGCATTCTGGAGGTAGGTGACAAGAGCGGCGAAGAGCTGGGGGTGGAGCGGTTGAAAGATGTGATCGGCGCGAACACGCAAGCCTCCCTTGCCGATCTGGCGGCAAAGATTCTTGAAACGGCTCAGGCCTTTGGGAAGCAAGTCGACGATCAGACGATCCTGATTGTGCGCTGCCTCTGAAAGTCAGCGCCCGGCCTTGAGGAGCTTCGCCGTGGTGACGATCTGCCCGGTGTGACGCTGCGTGTGATCGGCGAGATGCACAAGCAGGCCTCCTACGCTGGTAGGAAGCTGTTTCTTACCGACTCCGCGAGGCTGTTCGAGATCGACTGCGGCGAAAGCGCGAACGCGTTCGGCGGCGCGATCTAACCCCTGATGAAACTCGGCGAGCAGTTCTTCGCGCGAGATGCCGGGATCGAGCTCGGTCCTGGCCGCCGTAAGCTGCTCGGTGCTGAGTTGATTGCCTTCGGCGTATGTCAGCAGACGGTCGAGACTCCGCGCAATATGGCGCATATGGAAGGCAATCGGCGTGAGTCCGCTGGGAGAGGCATGGAGCTCGGCCTCGGTCAAGTCATCCGCCCAGTGCACCGCGTCTTCACAAGCAAGATCGAAGGCGTGCAGGACAGCACGCAAAACGGCAGGCAGTTCGGAGTACGTACCGCGCAGCCAGGGTTCGGGTTGGGGAACAGTTTGCGGATCGGCTGGTGTGGACATTGCTAGAGTCCTTTCTTCTGCCGAAATTCTCGCACAACCACGGCTGGGTCGCGATGCTCTCCGTCAACGGCCTCGTTCATTGCCCTCATATCGTCGGCTGTGATTTTGCCGGCCAGGGCATCGAGCGCCGTCTGCATTTGGGGCCACCGGCGCAGGGCATCGTCGCGGACCAGCGGCACAGCCTGATAAGGCGGGAAGTAATGCTTGTCGTCTTCGAGCACGGCCAGTCCAAAGGCTTGAATCGGGCCATCCGTCGAGTTTCCCGCAATCATATCCACCTGGTGCGAGTTGAGCGCGCGGTAGAGCAGGCCCAGGTCCATTGTGCGCGGAGGACCGTTGAAATTGAGACCGTAGGCAGCCCTGAGGCCGGGCAATCCGTCGGGGCGCTGCTCGAATTCGTAACCGACACCTAGCGTCCATTGCGGCGTATATTGCGCGGCCTGGCTGAGGGTTTGAAGATGCAAACGGCGCGCATCGTCTCCGCGAACAATCATGGCGAAGGTATTTTCGAAGCCGAGCGGAGCGGCCACCGTGATGCCATAGCGTGAAGCATAGAGGCGGCGCACCGTGTCGAGGACAACCTGTGAATCTCGATTGAGCGGCTGCTTTAGGATGGCGGTGAGTGCGGTGCCAGTGTATTCGACGTAGGCGTCAATGCGTCCAGAGACCATCGCCTGCTGGCAAATGTAACTGCCGGCGAGATAAAAGCGGCGCTCGACCTTGAGATGGGATTTCGCTTCGATTTCCTGGGCAAGAAGCTCTCCGAGAATGACCTGCTCGGTGAAATTTTTGGTGCCGATGACCGGCTCGTTGGGGCGTGGCGGACCGCAGGAAATGAGGAGCAGGCTGAATGTAATCGCGACTGTGGCAATTAGCCGCCGCATCATTTGGACTTCACCCGCAGCCGGCGTTCGAAGATGCCAAGCACCCCGTCGGCGACGAGGGCGAGCAGCGCGGCCGGGATGGCTCCGGCGAGGACGAGGCGGTTATCGACCGATGCAACGCCGCGAAAGATAAGCTCGCCCAATCCTCCGGCTCCGACGGCGGCGGCGATGGTGGCCACGCCCACGCAGGTGACGGTTGCGGTTCGAAGGCCGGCGAAGATGAAGGAGACGGCGAGCGGCAGTTCCACTTTGAAGAGGCGCTGGCGCCCGGTGAGGCCCAGCGCGTGCGCCACCTCGATCACGGACGGATCGATGCTGCGGATGCCGACGTAGGTGTTGCGCAGGATCGGCAACAATGCGTATGCGGTAAGCGCGACAATGGCGATGCGGGCAGCGCGCTCTCCGAGCCATGGGAGGGGCAGGAGCAGGCCGAAGAGCGCGAGCGAGGGGATGGTCTGGAGGATGTTGGCGACGGCGATGACGGGCTCGGCAAGGCGTGGCGCGCGCGTAAGCCAGATCCCGACCGGTATGCTGATGCCGGTGGCGAAGAGCATGGCGGCGCCAGTCAGCCATAAGTGCTCCAGGGTGAGTTGGAGGATCTGGCCGCCATATTGCGACAAGAACTGCGAGTTCACGACGCGCCCTCCTCGTGAGCCAGCTCACCACGGCGGCAGGCGCGCACATATTCCTCGATTTCGGGCTGCGTCGAGGTGAGAAATTCGCCTGCCGCAACATTTGCGATGAGCCGACCCTGGTCAAGCAGCACGATGCGCGTGGAGAGATAGAGGGCCTCGTCGAGATCATGGGTAACGAGCAGAACGGTCTTCTCCAGCCGCCGCAACAGATCGCGCAGCATGTCCTGCATTTCGGCGCGGGTGAGCGGATCGAGCGCTCCGAAGGGTTCGTCCATGAGGAGAATTGGCGGCTGTGCGGCCAGGGCCCGGGCAAGACCCACCCGCTGGCGCTGGCCACCTGAGAGCTGATGAGGATAACGTCGGGCAAAGGTCGCAGGATCGAGACCGACGGCGGATAAGAGCTTGTGCCCACCCGCGCGACGGGCATGGCGCGGCGTGCCGGAGATTTCCGGCACCATCGACGCATTGCGCTCAACGGTGAGGTGGGGAAAGAGTCCCGTTTCCTGAACGACGTAGCCAATGCCGCGGCGCAGCTGGATCAGATCGACGTCGCGCACGCTCTTGCCATTGACCAGAACGTCTCCACCGGTTGGCTCGACCATGCGGTTTACGGTGCGCAACAGCGTGGTCTTGCCTGAGCCGCTGCGGCCGAGGATCGCCGTCGTGGTGCCTTCTTCTATGACGAGCGAGATGCGGTCGAGCAGCACCCGGCCTTGCGGGGTGGTAAAGCTTACATCGCGGAATTCAATGGCTGCCGGCATCTGTGACAAAACAATAAGGCCGAGCATATGCGCCCGGCCCTATTGGAGTCTAACTCAGCTGCATTATTCGCCCTCGGCGGGCGCGTCCGGAGAGCCTGGACTCTTGACGCGCACGACGGTGATCTTCGAGAAGCCTTCCTTGAAGTTCGGCGGACGAAGCCGTTCGGCCATCTTGTGCATGATTTCGTCGTTCACCGTTCGTTCGCGGCGGCGGTTGCGCTCCAGGCAAATTTCAAGCGGAACGTCGAAGAAGACGGCCTGCACATCGTAGCCGAAGCTCTTAGCCATTTTGATCCACTGGCGTCGTTCATGGGGCGAGAGGTTTGTGGCGTCCACGTAGTTCCACGGCATTTTGGCGATCAGCCGCGCGCGCAGCAGCGAGCGCAGGGTGGAAAAAACAAGCCCCTGGTAGCGCTGCTCCGTGATGTCGTCGAACAAGATGCTGCGCAGCATGTCCGACGAGAGCGGCGTGACGCCGCGTCGCTTGAACCACGTGGTCTTGCCTGATCCCGGAAGGCCGATGGTGAGCACGACAAAGCCCTTCGGCCCATGAGGCTGGCCCGCGGCCTGCGGTTCCGGGGGCGGAGTCGATTGCAATTCCGGTTGAGTTTCCACTTCCAGTTTGCCCGGCTCCTCCGGAGCGCCGAGAGCGGCGGCGATTTCCGGCGAAAGCTGAGGAGTTTCCATAATGGGCGCTGTTACAACTGAGGTTGCATGCTCCATGGTTGTGCTGTCCGCCGGCGAGGCAGATTCTTCGGCGGGTGCAGCTGCGTAAGAAGGGCGCAGAGGAGCCGGCTGGTTCGCAGGGATTTCCTGGCCGATCTTTCCTGTGGATTCCGAATCGTTCGGTCCACGCTTGGGACGTCGTCTCATTTTTTCGCGCATCCATTCGCGCATAACTCAGGATGTAACACAGACATCGGCGCGCCGCAATGTGCGCCGCCAGTTTCCAACCGCTTTGAGCACTGTAAGTCGCTTCCTGCAGGCGACTGGATTAAATTAAATCCGGGCCATAGAAAAATCTTATGCCGTGGTATTGACTACAGTGCTAGCATCGCTAAATGGGGGTTTGTGGCCTTTGCCCGCTCGCGGCTGGTCCCCCAAATCAGCGAGACTCCACCGAATATCTCTAGAACACACGAAGGAGAAAAGTTTCCATGGCTGTCAAGGTTGGAATCAATGGCTTCGGCCGCATCGGACGCAATGTTTTTCGCGCATCGCTTGGCAATCCCGAGATTGATATCGTCGCAGTAAATGATCTTACGAGCCCCGCGACGCTCGCCCATCTACTCAAATACGACTCCATTCTGGGCAATCTAAAGAATGAGATTACCTCCAGCGCCGATTCGATCACGGTGGACGGCAAGACGATCAAGGTATTTGCCGAACGCGATCCCGCCAAGCTGGACTGGAATTCAACCGGCGCACAGATCGTGGTGGAATCGACCGGCATCTTTACCGACGCCACCAAGGCCAAGGCGCATCTGCAGGGATCGGTAAAGAAAGTCATCATTTCCGCCCCGGCCACGAACGAAGACATCACCGTTGTGCTCGGCGTGAATGAATCGAAGTACGACGCGGCGAAGCACAACATCATCTCCAATGCCTCCTGCACTACGAACTGCCTGGCCCCCGTTGTAAAGGTGCTGCACGAGGAGTTCGGCATCGTCTCGGGCATCATGACGACGATCCACAGCTATACGAATGACCAGGTGATCCTCGACTTCCCGCACAAGGATCTTCGCCGCGCGCGCGCGGCTGCGATCAACATGATTCCCAGCTCGACCGGCGCAGCGAAGGCTCTCAAGCTGGTAATTCCCGAGATGGCAGGCAAGCTGGACGGCTTTGCCATTCGCGTCCCAACCCCGAATGTTTCGGTGGTCGACCTGACGTTTATCGCCGAGAAACCGGTGACGGTCGAGACGGTGAACGCAGCGCTCAAGAAGGCGGCCGACGGCGCGCTGAAGGGCATCCTGGGCTACGAGACGGCTGAGCTGGTGTCAAGCGACTTCAAGGGCGATGCGCGTTCGTCAATCGTTGACTCGCCTCTGACCAAGGTCGTAGGCAGTTCGGTGAAGGTTATCAGCTGGTATGACAACGAGTGGGGCTACTCGAATCGCGTGCGCGATCTGGTACTCTTCCTCGCTGAAAAGGGTCTGTAACGACTACGATTTAACCCGGATTCGGTTCGAACATGGAACAACCGAATCCGCGCAGCCGTATCCTGATTCGCCACAATAATACGCGGAGCACTTCCCCCGGCAATGCGTCAAAATATCTCTGGATCGTCGCCCTTCGAGCCCATCATCGGCTTCTCACGCGCGGTGCGTGTGGGTAACACCGTTCATATCTCCGGCACAGGCCCCGTGGGCGCCGATGAAGCCGACGCAGCAACGCAAACCCGGCATGCATTGGAGATTATCCGCACGGCGCTCGAACAGGCCGGGGCTCGGATGGAAGACGTGGTCCGCACACGCATGTACCTGACGCATGTGGAAGATTGGGAAGCGGTCGGCCGGGCTCATGGTGAAGCCTTTGGCGCAATCCGACCGGCGGCAACGATGGTTGTCGTCGCCAAGTTACTCAACCCGGCGTGGCGCGTAGAGATCGAGGCCGACGCAGTCATCAGCGACAAAAAGTAAGCACCAGGAAAGACAACGGAAAATCATGACCAAATTATCGATTCGCGATCTCGACCTTGCGCATAAGCACGTCTTCATGCGCGTGGATTTCAACGTTCCGCTGAGCGACGACGGAACCGAGATTATGGATGACACGCGCATCCGCGAAACGCTGCCCACGCTGGAATACGCGCTGCGACACAAGGCGAAGCTGATCCTGGCATCGCACCTGGGACGGCCCAAAGGCAAGCCGAGTCCGAAGTACAGCCTGCGCCCGCTGGTCGATCGGCTGAGGATGCTGCTTGACCACCATTTGGGCGAACAGGTGAATGTGGCGTTTTCGCCGAATTGTGTAGGCGAGCTGGCAACCGAGCTTTCACGCCAGCTTGAATCGGGCCAGGTGCTGCTGCTGGAGAATCTGCGCTTTCATGCAGGCGAGGAGGCCAACGATCCGAACTTTGCAGCACAGCTTGCCTCTCTGTGCGAAATCTACGTCAACGACGCTTTTGGCAGTGCCCATCGGGCTCACGCATCCACCGAGGGCATCACACACTTTGTGAAGAAGTCCGCCGCCGGCTTGCTGATGGAGAAGGAATTGAAGTACCTGGGGAAGGCTCTCGAAGAGCCGGCCAAACCGTTCGTGGCCATCCTGGGCGGTGCAAAAGTGTCGGACAAGATCGAGGTGATCGACCACCTGCTGTCAAAAGTCGACGCACTGCTCATCGGCGGCGGCATGGCCTACACATTTCTCAAGGCGAAGGGGCAGGACACAGGCAAGTCACTGCTCGAAGCCGACAAGATCGAGGTCGCCAAGAACGCTCTGGTCAAGGCCGAAGCAAAAGGCGTGCGTTTCCTACTACCCGTCGATCATGTGCTCGCCGACAAGTTCGCGGCAGATGCAAAGACGCAGATTTTCGAGGGGGATGGGCCGTTCCCTGCCGAGTGGATGGGGCTCGACATCGGACCTAAGACGGTCGAGCTGTTCTCGAAGGAGATCGCCGATGCGTCGACCATCGTGTGGAATGGGCCGATGGGCGTCTTCGAGATGCCGGCCTTTGCCGTGGGCACAAACAAAATCGCCAAGGCCGTAGCGGCGAATCAGGATGCTGTCTCGATTGTTGGCGGAGGCGATTCGGTGTCAGCGGTAAAGAAGGCCGGAGTGGCCGAGAAGATCACGCACATTTCGACCGGCGGCGGAGCCTCGCTCGAATTTCTGGAAGGCAAGAAGCTGCCGGGAGTTGAGGCGTTAACGAATAAGTAGAAAGAGCTGTCAGCTAAGGTCCGGCCAGCTAAAATCCGGTTAGCCAAGAAGCGGCCAGCGAAAAAGAACCCGAAGAAAGACCATAAGGACAGCACATAGCAATGCGCAAGCCACTTATCGCAGCAAACTGGAAGATGTACAAGACTTCGCAGCAGGCCGAGACGTTCGTAAAGGCATTTCTACCCCTGGTCGAAAATCCCGAGCGCGACGAAATTGTGATCTGCCCATCCGCTACTTCCCTATCCACCGTGATCGCTGCGGTCAAGGATTCGGGCGTCGCTGTCGGCGCGCAGAATATGCACTATGCCGAGGAGGGCGCTTTCACCGGTGAGATTTCGCCACTCATGCTCAAGGCCGTCGGCGTGACACACGTGATCATCGGCCACTCGGAGCGCCGCCAGTACTTCGGCGAAACCGATGAGATGGTCAACCAGAAGATCCTCTCTGCCGTGAAAAACAAACTGACTCCCATCATCTGCATCGGAGAGACTCTCGAAGAACGCGAAGCCGACAAG
This sequence comes from uncultured Acidobacteriota bacterium, assembly GCA_963735555.1. Taxonomy (GTDB): domain Bacteria; phylum Acidobacteriota; class Terriglobia; order Terriglobales; family Acidobacteriaceae; genus Silvibacterium. The sequence goes on along the minus strand of CAVTLP010000001.1, from coordinate 102,880 downwards.
ACCGAAGAGGTTCTCCTCCGCCAGTGCCAGATAGCCTTTAAGGCCGTGGTACCCGAAGATGCCGAAAGCTTCATCGTTGCCTACGAGCCGGTGTGGGCGATCGGGACTGGGCGCACCGCAACACCCGAGATGGCCGGCCTCGCTCACTTCCACATCCGCAGCCAGATCGCCCGCCTGCTCGGTCGCAAGGCAGCCGACAGCATCCGCATCCTGTACGGAGGAAGTGTGAAGCCGGACAATGCGTCAGCGCTCTCAAATCAGCCGGAGATCGACGGCGCCCTCGTCGGAGGAGCGAGCCTCGATCCGCAGTCGTTTGCGAAGATCGTGAACTACTAGCAGCGGAGCGAAAGGAATTCCGATGGCCGAATTTGTGCGCATCCTGAGCAAGGTCGACCTGCCCGCAGAGGGCGAGGCGCGCGAGGTCGACTGCGGCGAGTATCAGCTCTGCATTGCCAGAGCTGGCGGCGAGATCACCGTGATGAACAACCTGTGTCCGCACAACGGAGGCCCGCTCGGCCAGGGCATCATCGAAAATGGCAAGCTCATCTGCCCCTGGCACGCCTGGGCTTTTGACGTGAAGACAGGCGTAGCGGAACACGAGCCGCGGGCCAGGGTTCCCATCTACGAGCACAAGATTGAGGGCGATGATGTGCTGGCGAAGCTGGATGTAGCGGCCTATCTGCCGGTTCAACCGCGCCAACTTACGCTCTGCGCCTGCTTCCCTGCTACGCTTTGACTAGAATGCCCGACGATATCCCAGCTCCTCCGAAACCGCAGAACGCCGTCGGTCCTGTGGTGTCCCAACTGCGCGCGCGTAGTCGACGATCCCCTGGTCTGCGGAGACTGCTCCGCGGTGATCTGCCGGGTCTGCGGAACTCCTCTGGAATCCGCCGACGAGTTGGCCTTTGGTTAGCAAGCAGCAATTGAAAGCCGCTGGGAAACCGGCTCGCCAGCCAGTTCCCCCAACCGCGTCAAGACAGACGCAGAATTCCCCTCCTGTCACCATCAGCGGACGCTGGCTTGCCTGGGCGCTGGCGGTCGCCCTCTCGGTCGCCGCCCTCTGCGCTTATGCGACGCTCTGTCTGCTCTTTTACCAGGGGCAATGGCAGATGGTGCTGCATCCGGCTAGAACCATCACCGCAACGCCTGCTTCGCAAGGACTCAAGTTCGACGATGTCCGCTTTGACTACACCGAGACCGGGACGGCGCGACTCGACGGCTGGTGGATTCCGGCGGAAAAAGACGCGCGCTGGAGCAAGAGCGTATTGCTTTATCTCCATGACGGCTCGGGATCACTTTCGGATTGCGTCGATGACCTTGCCACATTGCACTCACTCGGCATCAACGTCTTCGCCTTCGACTACAGAGGATTCGGCCGCAGCCCCGGGCCGACACCTCGCGAAAAGCGGATGAAAGAGGACGCTGATGCCGCCTGGACCTACCTGACCGACACGCGCCACATCGCAGCGAAATCCATCGTGATTTATGGAGCAGGCGTCGGCGCGAGCCTGGCAGCGGATCTGGCGGCGAGACAAGCGCCTGCCGGCGTAATACTCGACGGACCAAGCGAGGCGGCGCAGAAGGTCATCGGCGCCGATGCCCGGTCCCGGATACTTCCCGGATGGCTGATCACAGAACGCTTTGATCCCCGGGAGACGCTGAGAAGCCTTGCCGTGCCCAAGCTCTTTCTTGACCGCAGCGGCACGAAATCGAGAACCGAAGAGCTCTATCAACCGGCGGCGTTTCCAAAAGAGTACTTTGAATTGAAGCAAGGCGGCTATGAGCCAACATTGCGACGTTTTTTCGACGAGGTGTTGCCGTAGCGCAGCGCTTCCCGTAGAAAACTGCAAGGGAGAATCGGAATGTTCAGTGCGTTTGAACGGATAAAGCCATTGGCGGCGCTGGTTGCGCGACTGGTGCTGGGCGCAATTATGGTGGTGCATGGCGCACAGAAGATCTTTCCGCGCGGCGCTCTGTATCAATTTGCGCAGTTTGTCGCGCATCTGGGACTGCCCTACTGGCTGGGCTATGCGGCCGCCTTCACGGAGTTGTTCGGCGGCGCGCTCATCATTCTTGGCCTGCTGGTGCATCTGGCGGCGCTCGGCGTGGCCATCGAGATGGCAGTAGCCATCCTCAAAGTTCATCTCCATCATGGACTTACGGGGCAAGGCGGCTATGAATTCCCGCTCGCCTGCTTCGCCCTAGCCGTCGTGCTTGATGGGCACCGGGCCCGGTTACATCGCTGCCGACGGATACGTTTTTCGCGGACGTACCGGGCGTTGAAGGATTTGCAGGTGTCCGGACAAGCTGAGTATTGTGCTACCAGATAAACCTGAGCGAGTTCACTCACTTTTCATCTTCGGTACCGTTTGAGGCCCTTGACAACTTTCTTCCGAAGCGACTACCTTAGCAATCGGAAGGGGTAAGTGCTAACAGGCCGTCTGGCCTGGTATTACAGCGCGACCTCACCGGACTACAAAGTCCATTGAATTCAGTACTAAGACTCGCGGGATAAACCCGCGCGAAGGAGAAGCAACGCAATGGCAACTGCAACTGCGTAGCGACCACCTTTACTCCGCTGCACGACCGCATCCTGGTCCGGCGGATCGACGAGGGCGAGACCGTTCCGTGGCGGCATCATCATTCCCGATAGCGCCAAGGAAAAGCCCCAGGAAGGCGAAGTGATTTCCGTAGGCAAGGGCAAGTCGAACGACGAGGGCAAGATCTTTCCGCTCGACGTGAAGTCTGGCGACCGCGTTCTGTTCGGCAAGTACTCCGGCACCGAGATCAAGATCGACGGCGAAGAGTTCCTGATCATGCGCGAAGAAGAAGTCCTCGGCATCCTCAAGAAGTAAGGGCTGTCAGCCTACCGTGGCTGCACGAAGCGTGAGCATCCGCCTCAAACAGATTCTTAAAACCGGGAGCAGAGCTCCCCTGTCGTAAGGAGAAATGGCAATGGCAAAGCAAATTCTGCATGGAGAAGATTCCCGCCAGGCAATTCTGCGCGGCGTGAACACTCTCGCTGAAGCGGTGAAGGTGACGCTCGGTCCCAAGGGCCGCAATGTGGTCATCGAGAAGAAGTTTGGTTCGCCGACGATCACCAAGGACGGCGTGACCGTGGCCAAGGAAATCGAGCTGAAGAATGCGCTCGAGAACATGGGCGCGCAGATGGTGCGCGAAGTGGCCTCGAAGACCTCCGACGTTGCCGGTGACGGCACCACGACCGCGACGGTTCTGGCCCAGGCCATCTACCGCGAGGGCGTAAAGACGGTTGCTGCCGGTGCGAACCCGATGGCGCTGAAGCGCGGCATCGACAAGGCTGTTGAGGCCATCGTCGGCAAGCGCGATGAGAACGGCGTTGTGACTGGCGGCGCGCTTTCGAGCTTCTCGAAGCCGGTTACCGGCGACATGATCGCGCAGGTCGGCACCATCTCGGCCAACTCTGACTCGACCATCGGCAACATCATTGCCGAGGCGATGAAGAAGGTCGGCAAGGACGGCGTGATCACGGTTGAAGAGTCGAAGACGCTCGAGACTCAGCTTGAAGTCGTCGAGGGCATGCAGTTCGACCGCGGCTACCTGAGCCCCTACTTCGTGACCGATCCGGACCGCATGGAAGTATCGCTCGAAGAGCCCTACATCCTGATCCACGAGAAGAAGATCAGCTCGATGAAGGACCTGCTTCCTCTGCTCGAGCAGGTTGCCCGCAGCGGCAAGCCGCTCGTGATCATCGCGGAAGACGTGGACGGCGAGGCGCTGGCGACCCTGGTGGTCAACAAGCTGCGCGGCACGCTGAACGTGGCTGCCGTCAAGGCTCCTGGCTTCGGCGATCGCCGCAAGGCGATGCTGGAAGATATCGCCAAGCTGACCGGCGGCAAGGCCATCACCGAAGACCTCGGCATCAAGCTCGAGAACGTGAAGATCGAGGACCTGGGCCGTGCCAAGCGCGTCACCATCGACAAGGACAACACCACCATCGTCGAAGGCCGTGGCGAGTACAAGGCCATCGAAGGCCGCGTGAAGGAAATTCGCAACCAGATCGAGAAGACCACCTCCGACTACGATCGCGAGAAGCTCCAGGAGCGGCTTGCGAAGCTGGTTGGCGGCGTGGCCGTCATCAAGGTGGGTGCGGCAACCGAGACCGAGATGAAGGAGAAGAAGGCTCGCGTCGAGGATGCCATGCACGCAACCCGCGCCGCTGTTGAGGAAGGCATCGTTCCGGGCGGCGGTGTGGCCCTGGTTCGCTGCACTCCTGAAGTCGAGGAGCTCATCAAGACGCTCGAAGGCGACGAGAAGATCGGCGCACAGATCATCCGCCGCGCCTCGAAGAGCCACTGCGCCAGATCGTTGGCAATGCCGGTGAAGAGGGTGCTGTGGTCGTGGGCAAGATCCACGAGAACAAGAACGCCAACTACGGCTACAACGCCGCAACCGGACGAGTACGAGGACCTGGTGAAGGCCGGCGTCATCGACCCGACCAAGGTCACCCGCACCGCGCTCCAGAACGCAGCGTCCATCGCTGGCCTGATGCTGACCACCGAAGCCATGGTCTCGGAGATTCCGGAACCCAAGTCGGCGCCTGCTCCGCGGCGGTCACACGGCGGCGGCATGGACGGCATGTACTAGGACTTTGCGTCCAGGGACACGCGGCTTCGCCGCAAAAGACAAAAGCCTCGCAGCGATGCGGGGCTTTTTGTTCTATTGCTGAGAGATAATCGCTACCCCGCATTGAGCCGTCTTTACGCGCTGCACCCCTAATCCCACTGTCCGCGACTTTTCGCGCCCCGGCGTGTCTAATTTTGTAGAAAACGGTTGACAGTGCTGACAGGCTGCATCGAGAGTAGCATTCCTGCCCGAACAACTTTTTGGCCATAACGCAAACGGTTGACTGGCAGGCGCACAAGCAAGCGCCGCAGCGAACCAGTCTTCACCTTGCGGGCGATGTGCTGTCGAATCTCGTCTGGAATTCGTCAAGCTACAGGCTATGAAAATAACAACAACGCAAGATCCGCAACCATGAAAGCCCCGGCCTCGAAACCGGGGCTTTTTTTGGTGGGTGAAGAATCGGTCACAGGGAAGTGTTCAGTTCTTCCAACAGCTTTTCCGGGTCGGTTGCCGGCGGCAGGCACGATGTGCCCTTGCAGACGACAGCAAAGGCGATTTCGGAAAGAAGTTCCGGGAGATGTGGCAGCGTCTCGGCCAGCACTGGGGGAAGATTCTCAGCCGTCACCTGGCTGGGGTGGAGCATCACCACCCGCTTGTTGATCGCATAGCGCGCAGTGGCTGTGGCCGCGAGCCGCCGCGCCTCCATCCCTTCTCCGATTACCACGACCTGGATCGGCGGCAGCAGCAGCAACTGCAGGGCGAGCCCATAGGTGCCTGCGTACAGGCCGAAGTGTTCCACGATTCCGGCGAAATTCTCCAGCGTGTCCTCGGCCTTTTCGCGAAAATCCGCGCGTCCGCTCAGTGCTTCGAGGCGCAGCAGCGCGGCGGCAGCAGCGGGATTGCCCGCGGGCGTTGGCGTATCCTGCAGCGGCTTTCTCCGCGCCGAGAGCGCGCCCAGCACCGGATTTTGGGTGATCTCGGTATCGAAGAATGCCCCTCCTGTCGAGTCGTAGAAGCGCGCAATCATACCTTCGCCGATCTCGATGGCAGAATCGTAGTACCGGCGATTCCCTGTCGCCTCCCATGCGTCGAGCAGCGCGTGCAGCAGGAAGGCGTAGTCATCGAGCACTCCGGCAACGAAACGCGACCCGGCCGCGTTTTCCGAGTATGCAATCACATGCGCCAGACCGCGATCCTGCTCCCAGCCTTCGTTCAGCAGGCGGTCGAGTGTCTTCAGCGCAAACTGGCGCGGCTGGGCCAGATCGAGTACACGTGCAGCGTCGAGATAGGCTGAGATCGCCAGCGCGTTCCACGACGTGTAGATCGTCTTGTCGATATATGGCGTAGGCCGCAGGGCTCGTGCCGCGAGAAGCTTTTGTTTGGCCGAACCCAGTTCCCTTTCCGCCTCTTCGACGCTCACGCCAACACGTTTCGCGGCTTCTTCAACGGTTAGCTTGCGGTGCAAGACGTTCTTCGCCGGATTGTGGTGCATGTCGCCCAAGTTCGCCGATGTCGTAGAACGGCTCGGCCACAGCCATCTCCGCCGACGTGAGAACAGCAGCGGCCTCGTCGCGCGTCCACGTAAAGTAGTCGCCGTCGTCGTCGAGCGACAGGTCTGCATCCTGCGAAGCGTAAAAGCCACCACGTTCGCGGTCGGTCATGACCTCATCGAGCCATCGGATAATGTCGCGGGCCACGCGCGCGGCGTCCGCGTCGACGAAAGTCTGGAAGGCGTGCACGTAGTTGCCCAGCAGGCCCGCGTTGTCGTAGAGCATCTTCTCGAAGTGCGGAACCACCCAGCGCTCGTCGACCGAGTAGCGATGGAAGCCTCCGGCAAGCTGGTCGTAGACTCCTCCGCGCGCCATTTGTTCGAGAGTGACAACGGCGGCTTGATGCGCGGCTTCATTGCCGGTGCGGCCGGCCACGTCGATCAGCAGATCGATTGCCGCCGGATGCGGGAATTTCGGCTGGCTGCCGAATCCGCCATAACGTGGATCGAACTGCTTGACCGCGCTCTCAACAAGCTTGTCGACGATGCCGAGCGAGAGAGAACCGGTGCGGCCAGCGAATGTCTCACCATGCTCGATCGCGTCCAGAACGCTTGACGCCGATTCCACCGCCTCCTGCCGCCGGTTCTTCCACACGTCGGCCATGGTGAGCAGGACGCGCTCGAAGCCGGGGCGTCCATAGCGATCGTCGCGCGGAAAATAAGTTCCGCCAAAAAACGGCTTGCCGTCGGGGGTAAGTATGGCGGTGAGCGGCCAACCTCCCTGTCCACTGATGGCGGAGACGGCGGCCTGATAGCGGCTGTCCACATCGGGCCGCTCGTCGCGGTCTACTTTTACGGCAACGAAGTGCTCGTTGATGACCCGCGCGAGCGCGGCATCCTCGTAGCTCTCACGATCCATCACGTGGCACCAGTGGCACCAAACCGCGCCGATATCGAGCAGGATGGGTTTATCTTCTTTCGCCGCAAGGTCAAAGGCTTCTGAGCCCCATTCGTGCCAGTGAATTGGCTGGTGCAAAGCGGAGCGAAGATACGACGAGGCCGCTCGGTCGAGGGAGTTCCGTTGATCTGACATTCAAGTAAAAGTCTAATGCCTGCGGCTCGCAAACGCGCGCCAACTCAGGCTGTTGCAGGCACGGCACGCAGGAACTTTGCGTAAGAGGCCGATGTAACCAGGAAAAACACCGCAGAAAAAACACCCCACATCCAGAAATTGATGAGGCTCACTCCGTCGTGGTCCAGGGTCGTCCATACATGAGCTCGTGCCGCCATGAGAAGAATTCCAAAGACGGTGCTGGTCGAAATCCACAGCCCCCGGTGCCGCAGAATCCAGCTTGCCGGAAGCATCCATGCTATGGGCAGAAGAAAGAAGCCGCAGAAGTAGAGCACCACTGCAAAGGTGAGCACACTCCACAAAGCCAGAGTGAAGCCAAGTTCCGGGAGTAGGATGCGACGATCCGAGGTTGTGACGCGGATCGCCTCAAGAATTTGAAAGGGCATAGCCGCGAGCAGCCCGGCGATCCAGCCGAAGAGCGAGGCCAGCAGCGCCTTGCGGAAGCGAACCCGCAGACTCACGCCTCTCCGCTCACCAACCGCGCGGCGATGTCGGTGTACAGGTCGATAGCCTCCAGCAGCTCGCGCTTGGCCAGCTTTTCGTGAGGCGTATGCGCCACATGAATCGATCCGGGTCCAATCAGCAGCGGCTCGCCCCACTCGGTTAGCCAGGGAACATCGGTCGTGAATGCCGCCACCATCGTTGGCACGCCCTCAATCTGGCGGAAGCGCATGAAGGGGATCTCCAGCGTGTAGTCGACCGTCGCCAGCCCTGCGACGGCGTCTTCGATCGCTTTGCGTGTTTCCACGGACGGTCCAACGAGCCGGATCATCAGCTGCGCCACGGCATGGTCGGCAATCACGTTGGGAGCCCGCCCGCCCTCAATCAGGCCCACATTCAAGGTGCTCGGCCCGATTTCCGTATTCATCGGCAATGGCAGCGCCAGCACCCGGTGAAGCGCATCGATGAGTTTGTGCGTGGCGCTCTCGCCCAGCTCGGGATACGCTGAATGAGCCATCTTTCCTGTCGCGCGAATCTCCGCTCGCAGCGTTCCCTTGGAGGCCAGCGCGATACGATTATCCGTCGGCTCGCCATTGATCAGAAAGCGGCTGCCGCGAGGATTTCTGTTGGCTATCTTCGCGCCGGCTGAGTCGCGCTCCTCGCCGACGACGAAGAGCAAGCCAGCCTTTACGCCCCGATCGCGCAGCCGCTCGGCCGCGGTAATCTGGGCGGCGATGATGCCCTTGGCATCGCACGCGCCTCGTCCGTAAATGAACTCCTCGTCCTCGCTCGACGCGATGAAGGGTGGAACCGTATCGGTGTGCGTGGAGAAGACGACATCCGGCGCCTCACCCGCGGTGTATGCATAGATGTTGAAGCGCTCGCCCTGGCATCGGCTTTCGCGATCCTGCTCGACGGACATCGTTTCCACCGCGAAGCCGCGCCCTCGGAGAAATTCGGCGAGAAACTGGCCGACCGCGCACTCGTTGTAGGTGATGGACTCAATGTCGATAAGCCGCCGCGTCAAATCGATCGCGTCGAAAGGGGCAACCGGAGCGGCAACGGGGCTGGTGGAGTTTGCGCTCATTGAATCTCAGCATACCTGACGAGATGGCCCGGCAATTCAACTGAATCCACCGGGCTGCCCTTGGAAAGTCTCTCGCACCGGCCCGATCCGTTATAAACTGGCTTGCTCTCACATCGGGGTTGCGCGCGGCTGAAGGACAAGGCAGATGAGTAAGGACATGATCGAACTTTTGTCGAAATTGTTCACCCCGGGAGGCGCACTCGTGGCGGCAATCCTCATTGGCCTGATCACGGCGCTCTACACTGCGATTATCAAGTTCTTGTTCGACAGAAAGCTGAAGAGTCTGGAAGGCGAGCACGCGGTTGAACTTGCGAAACTTCAGGGGCAACTCACTGCCGGAACCCAGGTGCTCATTCAAAACCTGCAGGCTGAGAGCAACCGGGGTTTGAAGCAGCTGGAAGCAGATTTGACCGAAAGGACTCAGCGCGAACTCCAGAAATCACAGGCTGTCCTGACCGAGGAGCAGTCCAGAAAACAGTCCCGACTCGATTACGAGTATGAAGCTCGTAAGCGCCTTTATCACGAATGCGAACCTCTCATCTTCGAGCTTCTCGAATTTTCAGAAAATGCCCGCGACCGCATCCGCGGCCTGGCCCGAACGGCCCGGCAAGGAGATCTTCCGGATTGGCTCTTAGACGACCAATACTACATGGCGTCGACCTTGTACTACCTCCTTGCGCCTGTCGCCGTGTACAAGTTGATGCGGCGTCGACTGACCGTGGTGGATATGACACTGGATCGCAACATCGCCATTCACTATCAACTGGCAAAGCAGGTCGCCTGGTCGTGGGTGGATGATTTCAATTTTGCGTGGGGCCTAAATGTTTGCGCCCGCGATTATGATCCGAACAATCCGGATTGGCAGGCGCTGCGATCCACCGCTCCCGCGACGTACTGGAGACAGGGGTTGCCTTATGGCCGTCTGGATAACGCAGTCGAGTCGATGATCATCCGCGACCCGCCCCCGGCCGGCGATCTGAGGATCAGGAGCTTCGGTGAGTTCGAATCTGAATTCCACAAGCCGCAGTCCGCAGTTCAGCAGACGTTTGCGATCGTGCAAGACGTATTCACGGGATTCCATCCGGAGGGCAGACCGGTCTTGTGGCGGATGCTCGTGACCCAGGCTCACATCTACGCAGCGATCGTTCGGTTTCACCGCAAGCATAGTGCGGATCGCAATCTGATAATAACTCCGATCGCAGCAGATGAGCGCCGGGAATTCTATTGGAAGAGGTCGCCCGAAGAGAGCGAACAACTGGGAATGGAAGAACCCTTTACCGTTGCGGATGCCTACTTCAGCAAGAACGTGCCGGAACTGTGGGTCAAATGATCAGAACTCCCCCGTATTCAGTCAGGACCGTCGAAGGCCTTCGCGGTCCCGAGGGTCGGCTCGAAGCTTTGCTCAACACCGGCGCGCCTGACGCGAAGTACGCGGTGCTGGTGTGTCATCCGCATCCGATGGGCGGAGGGACGATGCATAACAAGGTCGTCTATCACGCGATGAAGGCGTTTCAAAGTTTTGGATTGCCTGTGCTGCGCTTCAACTTCCGCGGAACGGGATTGAGCGAAGGCGAGCACGACCACGGACGGGGCGAGCAGGACGACGTGCGCGCCGCACTCGTCTGGCTTGATGGTGAGTTCGGCCTGCCCGTTTTGTTTGCCGGATTTTCCTTTGGCTCCTATGTGGGGTTGAATGTGTGCTGCGGTGATTCGCGCGTGAAGGGCCTTGTGGCGCTGGGACTGCCTGTGCATGCCGAAGGCCGCGACTACCGTTACGACTTTCTCACTGGCTGCACCAAGCCAAAGCTCTTCGCGAGCGGGACACGCGACCAGTACGGTCCGAAACAGCAGGTAGAATCGGCAGTGGCGGGGGCAGCCTCGCCTAAAGAGATGGTCTGGATCGAAGGGGCTGACCATTTCTTCGCAGGTAAACTAGACCAGGTGCAGGACGCCATTCGCAACTGGTGCGCGGCCCACTTTCTTCCTTCGGCTGTCCCATGACTCCTCTCGACGCTCTCCATACCGATGCCGCCGCGATCTTCGATCACGCTCTTAAGGCGTGCGATATTGCCCAGGCTTTCGACCGGCACCTGCGCTTTGAGGGCAAGACACTCATCCGCCAGTCGTCGCCTCTGCTCAAACCCGTCACCATACCTCTTGATCCCTACAAGCGGATTTTGGTCATTTCTTTCGGCAAGGCCGGTTTGACCATGCTCGACGCCCTTCTTGAACGCCTGCCGCCGAAAATGCCGTTTCGCGGAGTGTGTTCCGCGCCAGAGATTCCCAGGAAGCGTAGCTGGCGTATCCGCTACTTCGCGGGCGGCCATCCGCTGCCCAACGAGGATTCGCTGGAGGCCGCACGTGAAGCACTGAAGCTGCTCAGGCGCGCTCGCAAGAACACCTTCGTTTTTTTTCTTATCAGCGGAGGCGGGTCGGCCATGCTCGATCTTCCGCTCGACCCGAAAATTTCGCTCGACGACACGATCGCCTTTCATGAGACGCTCGTTGCCTCCGGTGCGACGATCACCGAAATCAATACCGTGCGCAAATACTTTTCCGCCGTAAAGGGTGGACGGCTCGCCATGGCCGCGCCCGAGGCTGAAAAGCTTTCACTGCTGCTGGCCGACGTGCCGCTGAAAGATTTGGCCGCAGTCGCGTCTTCTCCTACCCTCCCGGACCACTCCACGCCACAAGAATGCTTTGAAATTCTTCAACGCTTCGATCTGCTCGAAAAATTTCCGCAGAGTGTCCGCGAGTATTTCGAGGGGCTGCACCTTGACTCGGCGCCTCCCCACGCCGCAAAGGAGCAGGCTTTCACGCATGCGCAATTCGACACCCTGCTCTCGAACCACGACTTCGTCAACGCGGCCCGCGACCATGCTCAATCGCTCGGCTATAAAGTCGTAATCGACAATGGCTGCGACGACTGGGATTACCGTGACGCCTCGAAGTATCTGCTCAAGCGGTTTCACGAACTGCGACGCGACTTTCCTCGGCTCTGCCTGCTCTCAAGCGGCGAGGTGACGGTGAAGATCGATGGTCCGGCTGGGTGCGGAGGACGCAACCAACAGTTCGCTCTCATCTCCGCTTTCGATCTTGCGCAACACATCGGGAATTCGATGGTCGTGCTCAGCGCGGGATCGGACGGCATCGACGGCAATAGTCCAGCGGCCGGCGCCATCGCCGATCCTACGACTATCTCTCGTGCGCGGGACTTTCACTTCGATCCCGAAGCCACGCTGAAGGAATTCGATACCTGCCCTATGTTCACCGCGCTGGGCGACACCATCGTCACGGGCCCCACCGGCAACAACCTGCGCGATCTGCGCATTCTGCTTTCCGCCCGCTGAGCCCCGTAGAAAAGCATGAACTTCCTCTGCGTCGGGCGCGTATTCCAGTAGTCGAGGAGAACGAAAATGGCTCCCTTCATCGTGAAGTGGATCAGCACCGCCTGGGGGATCTTCTGGATCCTTTGGCTGCTCGCGGGATTCACTTCCAAGCGCACCGTGCAGCGTCAGGCTTCCGGCTCACTCGCTCTGCACGTTGGTCTAATGTTCACCGGCATGCTCTTAATCTTTAACTTTTGGAATTTCTTTACCCACGGCTTGCTCATCACACGCCTTGTTCCAGAGACGCCATTTTGGGTATGGTTCGGCGCAGTGCTGGCAGTAGCTGGAATCCTCATCTGCTTCTGGGCGCGCGCAATTCTGGGCACCAACTGGAGCGGCACTGTCACCATCAAGCAGAGCCACGAGCTTATCCAGCGCGGCCCCTATGCCTTCGTCCGCCATCCCATCTACACGGGTCTACTAACAGGCATGCTGGGAACAGCCATCGTCTACGGACTCGCCCGGTGCTTTGTGGGAGTGCTCATCTGCATCCTCGCACTGTGGATCAAGTCCCAAACCGAAGAACGTTTCATGGTTCAGCAGTTCGGCGAGCAATACCTCCGTTACAGGCAGCAGGTGCGGGCATTGATTCCATACATTATGTAACTGCTACTGTTACTTCAATGCCATCCGCGTCGCGTGCAGATGCTGCAGCGGATAAACGTTCGTCTCGTGCTCCTGCAGCGCTTCGATACCTTCCGCGGCGGCACGAGCAGCCGCGATCGTCGTGATTGTAGGAATTCGCTGTGTCACAGCCGCGCGCCGGATCGCCTTTTCGTCGAAAAACGTGTCCTGCCCATGCGGCGTGTTCACGATGAGTTGAATGCGCTCGCCCTTGATCAGGTCGACGACATTGGGTCGGCCTTCCTTCACCTTATAGACGCGCTCGACGATAAGACCCGCGCGCTCCAGCGTCGTTGCGGTTCCTTCCGTCGCGACGATGTGGAAGCCCAGTTCGACGTATTGCTTTGCCAGATCGACGAGCTGTGATTTGTCGCGATCGTTCACGCTGAAGAAGACCGTGCCCTTGAGAGGCAGGCTTTGACCGGCCGATAGCTGCGCCTTGGCGAAGGCTTCACCGAAGTTGTCGGCGACACCCATCACTTCGCCGGTTGATTTCATTTCCGGACCTAGCACGGTATCGACACCCTGGAATTTATTCCACGGAAAGACGGGCGACTTCACATAGTAGTATGTGCCCGTCTCAAGATCGCGCCCCGAAGCTACCTGCTCCGGCAGAAGCTCGCGAAGCGTCCGACCCGTCATCAAGCGAGAAGCGATCTTGGCGAGCGGAATGCCCGTGGCTTTCGACACATAGGGCACCGTCCGCGAGGCTCGCGGATTCACCTCGATCACGAAGACTTTGTCCGACTGCCCGGGCCTGCGCTGGATGGCAAATTGCAAGTTCACTAGGCCAACCACGTTCAAGGCCAGAGCCAGCTTGCGCGTGTACGCGCGAATGGTGTCGAGAGTCGCCGGTGCAATATCGACAGCAGGCAGTACGCACGACGAGTCACCCGAGTGGATGCCCGCTTCTTCAATATGCTGCATGATGCCAGCGATCAGTACGTCCGTCTTGTCGCAGAGCGCATCCACATCGACTTCAATCGCATCTTCGAGGAAGTGATCGACGAGGATGGGCCGCTCCTGCGAATACTCGACGGCCTCCTTCATGTAGTGGGCCACCGCGACGCTATCGTAGGCGATGACCATGGCGCGTCCTCCCAGCACGTAGGAAGGCCGCACCAGCACCGGATAACCGATCTTCTCCGCCCCGGCGAGAGCTTCGTCCACGCTGGCCGCCATCACGCCTGGCGGTTGCGGAATGTCGAGATCTTCGAGCAGCTTACCGAAACGCTTGCGATCCTCGGCAAGATCGATCGACTCGGGCGAGGTTCCGAGGATCGGCACGCCAGCCGCCTTGAGCCGCAGCGCCAGATTCAGCGGCGTCTGTCCGCCGAACTGGACGATCATTCCTACGTCCGCGCCGGATGAAGCCTCGTGCTCGTAAACGGCGAGCACATCTTCGAGCGTAAGAGGCTCGAAGTAAAGCCGGTCGCTCGTGTCGTAGTCGGTCGAGACGGTCTCGGGGTTGCAATTGACCATGATCGTCTCGTAGTCGTCTTCCTTCAGGGCGAATGCTGCATGGCAGCAGCAGTAGTCAAACTCAATTCCCTGCCCGATGCGGTTGGGACCGCTGCCCAGAATAATGACCTTGCGTTTTTCAGTCGGGGAGGCTTCGTCTTCTTCGTCGTAGGTCGAGTAGAGGTATGGCGTCATGCTCTCGAACTCGGCGGCGCAGGTATCCACCAGCTTGAAGACAGGCTTCAAGCCATGTCGATAGCGCAGCGCCCGAACCTGCGGCCACACCCTCGTTGGTCGGCATGCCTAATACTTCGGCGATACGCTCGTCCGAAACACCCATACGCTTAGCCTTGCGTAACAATGCCGGCGACAAACTGTCGAGACTGTTCTCTCCGACCTCGGCAATGGTGTCCGTCACTTCCTTGATGTGATAGAGAAACCACGGGTCCATCGAGGTCATGCGGGCAACTTCCCGCACGGTAAGCCCCTGTCGAAATGCGAAGCGGATATAGTTCAGCCGCTCCGGCTGCGGGGTGACCAGGCGCTGGGTCAAACGTCGCGGCTCAATCTCTTCGGCGCCGATCTTCTTGCCGGTTTCGAGTGAGCGCAGCGCCTTCATGAGCGATTCCTTGAAGGTGCGTCCAATTGCCATCACTTCGCCCACCGATTTCATCTGCGGGCTCAGCGTGTCATCCACCCCTGGAAATTTCTCGAACTGCCACTTGGGAATCTTCGTGACCACGTAGTCGATACTCGGCTCGAAGCAAGCTGGGGTCATCTTCGTGATGTCGTTGGGAATCTCATCGAGCGTATAACCCACGGCCAGCTTCGCGGCGATCTTGGCGATTGGAAATCCCGTGGCCTTCGACGCCAGAGCTGACGAGCGCGAGACGCGCGGATTCATCTCGATCACCGTCATGCGTCCGGTGTTGGGATGCACCGCGAATTGCACATTCGAGCCGCCGGTCTCGACGCCAATTTCGCGAATCACGCGAATCGCCGCCGTGCGCATGGCCTGGTATTCGCGGTCGGTGAGCGTCTGCGCCGGCGCAACGGTGATCGAGTCGCCGGTGTGGACGCCCATCGGGTCCATGTTCTCTATGGAACAGATGATGATGACGTTGTCGGCGAGATCGCGCATCACCTCGAGCTCGTATTCCTTCCAGCCCAGTACGGATTCCTCAATCAGGCATTCGTGCACCGGAGAAAGATCGAGGCCGCGCGAAAGAATCTCCATCATCTCCTCGCGGTTGTAGGCGATACCGCCGCCCGATCCGCCCAGCGTGAACGAAGGCCGGATGATCACCGGGAAGCCGATCTTGTTCGCGAAGTCCGTACCGTCGCGAAGGTTGTTCACGAGCGCAGAACGAGGCACGTCGAGCCCAATGCGCGTCATCGCATCCTTGAAGAGCAGCCGGTCCTCGGCCTTCTTAATGGCTTCGAGCTTCGCGCCGATCAGCTCGACGCCGTACTTGTCGAGAACACCGGCGTCCGCGAGATCGACAGCGAGATTGAGCGCCGTCTGTCCGCCCACCGTAGGCAGCAGCGCGAACTTGCCGCCGCGTCCTTCGCTCGTGAGCATCTCCGATTCGATACGAATGATCTCCTCGACGTACTGCGGCGTAAGCGGCTCGATGTATGTGCGGTCGGCGAGCTCGGGATCAGTCATGATGGTGGCCGGGTTCGAGTTCACCAGCACCACTTCGTAGCCCTCGGCCCTGAGTGCCTTACAGGCCTGCGTGCCGGAGTAGTCAAACTCGGCGGACTGGCCGATCACGATCGGCCCCGAGCCGATCACGAGAATCTTGCTGATGTCATTGCGACGTGGCATTTAGGCTTTCCACTCCTCCATCAGTTTTCGGAAGTCATGGAAGAGATAGTTCGAGTCGTGCGGACCCGGGCTAGCCTCCGGATGGTACTGCACGCTGAAGAGCGGCATCGTCCGGTGGCGCAGGCCTTCGAGCGTGTTGTCATTCAGGTCGATGTGCGTCAGGTCTACGTCGCTGGTCTTCAGCGAATCGGGATCGACAGCGAAGTTGTGGTTGTGGCAGGTGATTTCCACTTTTCCGGAGTCCACTTGCTGCACTGGATGATTGCCGCCGTGATGTCCGAATTTCAGCTTGTAGGTTTTGCCACCGAGCGCGATCCCAATAAGTTGGTGCCCAAGGCAGATGCCGAAGATCGGAGTGCGTCCTGCGAGCCTGCGAATGTTCTCCTGCGCGTAGGTGACCGGCTCGGGATCGCCTGGGCCATTCGAGAGGAAGACTCCGTCGGGATTGAGCGCCAACACATCTTCGGCCGAGGTTTCCGCCGGAACCACGGTCACGCGGCAGCCCTCTTTCGAGAGCATGCGCAGAATGTTCTTTTTGATACCGAAGTCGTAGGCAACTACATGCAGATCCGGGCGTTCGTCGGGTACAACGTCAGCATCCTGCTGCAGGGGATCGGAGGTGTCGTGCTCCCACTCGTAGCGAGCCTTGGTTGAAACCACCTTCGCCAGATCCGTTCCGTCCATCTTGCGAATCGAGCGCGCCTTCTCGACCAAGGCGTCGGCGTTGGTTTCAATGGAAGAGATGACTCCGCGCATCACACCATGGTTGCGCAGATGCCGCACAAGGGCGCGTGTATCGATCTCTGAAATCACCGGAACCTGAAAGCGCTCCAGGTACTCGTCGGCCACCTGCTGCGAGCGCCAGTTCGAGGAGATCGGCGAAAACTCGCGAGTCACCAGGCCTTCAATGTAGGGCCTGTTGGCTTCGTCATCGTTGTTGTTGGTGCCGTAATTGCCGATCTGCGGATTCGTCAGGACGACGATTTGTCCCGCATAGGAGGGATCGGTGAAAATTTCCTGGTAGCCGGTCAGAGAAGTATTAAAAACTACTTCACCATAGCACTCGCCCTTAGCGCCGTAGCCTTCACCGCGGAAGATGCGCCCGTCTTCGAGCGCAAGGATTGCCTGCATCGCTTCTCCGTGGAATGGATTCAATAGATTTTATCAGGGAGTCGCCCTTCAAAATCATTCAGCGTGTGTTAATTCTGCAAGCAAAAAGCCCCGGCTCGTGACCGGGGCTTCGTGCCTGCTGAAAAGCAGTTACTGCTGCGGTGGAGCAGGCTGCGGCGGCGCTGGCTGCGCTTGAGGTGCGGGCCTTTGCTCCTGCTCCTGCAGCTTCTGCTGTTGCCCGGGAACCGTGACCTCCGGCTCCTGCTTTGCCGGTTCCAGGCCGGGGATGATGGGTGCGGTCTTTACATTGCCCGTGGCTGCATCGGCAATGGATATGTTATAGCGGTCGAGGGTGCTGGCCAGAATCTGGGAGAGCGCAGCGCGATCAATGGCATATTTCGCCGTGGTCGAGATCACGCTGGCCTCCGCCGTGGCCAGCGCGCGCTGCTGTTGCAGCACGAGAGCAGTCGTGGAAGCGCCAAGGTGCAGCTTTTTCAACTCCGCATCGACACTCTGCCTGTCGTAGTCGCGGGTTGCGATAGCCGATTGAACCGACGCGCGGTCATTGGTGAGCGCATATTGCGCGTTGATGACCTGCATCCGGGTCTGCACGTAGAGTTGTTGCAGCCGCATTTGCGCCTGGCGATATTCAAGCTCAGACCGCGCCTGCGCGGACTGCGCTGTGCGATTGCGAATCGGAATATTGATGTTTACGCCGGCGCCCTTATTAGGGCTGCTGCTGTTAAACAGGTTCGAGAACGCGGTTCCGTATGTGACCGAGGGGTAGGTCCCTGGGGGGCATGGCTTGCTGGTTTCAAAGTTCACGCAGTATGGACTCTGCGAGCCACCCAGCGCCGAGGCTCCGTAGAAGGCATAGGCGTCGACTGTGGGCAGCAAACCGTTCCTCTCGCCCTTGAGCGTTATCTCATCATTCTTGAGCGTCATGACCGCCAGTTCGATCGCCGGACTGTTGGCATCGGCCAATCGCACCAGGTCATCGGCCGATTCCCGTTCTTCGGGCATCTCGACCAGGCTCACGCGATCCGTGGGGATCACAGGGGCATTTGCCAGCGTAGGGTCTTCCAGGCTGCGCGCGATGGCCTGTTTCATCACCAGCTGCTGATACTCAAGATTGCTCTGCGAGGCAATGACAGCCTGTTTATCCGTCTCGACAGAGGCATTCGCGCTCACCACATCGAGCGGAGCCATCGTTCCGATCTCAAGTGCCTTCCTGTCGTCTTCCAGCAGGCGTGTTGACTGATCGAGAGCGCGTTGTTTGGACAGCAAATCTTCATAAGCGCTCACCAGTCCCCAGTAGATGTCCTCTACCTGGTTGATGGTGTAGAGCAACTGCTGGCGGAAGGCTGAGTCGGCAATGCGGCGGTTGTTCTTTGCCTGCACGATGAAGCGCCCGTTGATGCCCCATCCAAAGCCCTGCAGCAAATGCTGTGTGAGCTGAAAATTAAACGTTGTCTGATAAGCCGGACTGTACGTGTTGAAGATACTGTTGGAGGTCGTGTAGCTGTTGTTGAAGCCAAACGCGAGGGCCGTGCCGGTGATGAATCCCTGGTTGTAAGCGAAGTTGTAGATGTTTGTGTTCTGGTCGAGCTTCGAACTGCCGGAGAACAGTGGATTCAACTCCTGCGAGGATTGGCGCTGCAGTTGAACCGTTCCTGTCAGGTAAGGGTCCATATTTACCGGTGAGGGGCCGCCGCCATTGGTGGTCAGCGCAAGTCCGCCCGCGCCTGTGCCAGCACCGCCTGCGGCAACACTGGTGCCCCCCGGACCTCCGCCACTGGTCACCGTCGTGCCGGTGCCACCGAGCGTACCGGTGACCAATCCGCTATTCACACCAAGAAATAATGCGCCGGAGTGTGTTCGCAGAATATCCGTGTCTGCGATGTCCAGATTGAAGCGCTGAATTGCGATGTCGTAGTTGTTCTCGAGCGCCAGTAGGATGGCATCGCTCAGGCTCAGGTAAATCTTGCCACCCTTCACCAGGTCGTCGAGACGAGGCGAGTTCATGAAATTGGCGGGAGGCGCCGTGGTTGGTTTATAAGGGGCAATTGGGTTCGGGAAGTAGCGCCGTTCCTTTGTGTAGTCGCGCGTTGTCGGCCGCATATAGAGCGGCTGGGTGAAGTTTGGAGTCGGCTCCGCCGGCAATCCCTGCGTGTTGGGCACCCCAGCGGGGTTTGCAGGAGTCTTCGCCTGTGCCTGTCCCGGTTCAAGGCCATTGCCCAGTCCCAAGGCGTAGCTGGGCGCAGTGCCCACCAACAGGCAGCTCACCGCTGCCGCAGACTTCAGTTTCAAGAACAGGCTCGTACTGCGAACCGGCTTACTACTCAGCGCCTTTCGGCGTTCACCAAACCAATGCATTCGCCCTCTCCAGAATTCAATCGATCAGTCGCGCCCTGCGGCACCGTTCTGATCTATATCTATGCCATCACTGCATCTGCCCAGCTGTAATCGCGACAGACCCATCCCGCTACCGTCGATTCTCCGGCTGATCTGCTATACGCGAACCACTCTGGCTTCGTTCCCGGTTTTGGATTCGTTCCTTGCACTTACCTTCGTTCCAAGGAACTGACAGCGAGCGCGGTTTGCCTCTATAGACTCGCCGCCCAGAAGAAAATCTGAGTATATCGTAGGCAATCAGATGATCGAGTTCGGCAAAAGGACCCAGAACTTCTTGCAGTTTTGAGAGAATGCGCCCAGGAAGATAGATTCGGAAGGCTGCATGAACTGGAAGCTCACACTCGCCTACGACGGCACCGATTTTCATGGCTGGCAGATCCAACCGCATCACATCACGGTTCAGGGCGAGCTGGCCGGAGCGATCGAGCGCGTTACCGGAGAGCGGGTCCTGCCCCAGGGCAGCGGACGCACGGACGCCGGCGTTCACGCCCGCGCACAGGTGGCGTCGTTCGAATTGAGCGCGCCCATTCCCCCGGCAGAATCTTCACCGCGCACTCAACCGCACTCTGGCCGCAGCCGTCCGCATCTTGAGCGCCGAGCATGCCGGCCCCAACTTCCACGCCCGGCACAGTGTCCTGGCCAAGAACTACGAGTACCGCATCTTTCGCGGCGAAATCTGCCCGCCGTGGATCGCGCGCTACGTTTACGGGCTCAACTGGCCTCTCGACATCGATCGGATGCAGCAAGCCGCAGAGCTGGTCATCGGCGAGCACGACTTCACATCCCTTGCGGCCAGCGATCCCGACCTCTCAACAAGAGCAACCGACGCGCTCGACGAGGACGCCAAAGCCGGAAACATCCGGACAGTGTTTTCATCTTCGTTCTCAACCGCGAACGAAGACCTGTTGATCTATCGAGTGCGCGGCAACGGCTTCCTCCACCACATGGTCCGCAACCTCGTCGGGACATTTCTCGACGTTGGACGCGGCCGCATTGCGCCGGAAGAGATTCTGCAAATCCTCGATCGGCGTTCCCGCTCCGCCGCCGGAGCGACGGCACCCGCGCGCGGGCTGTGGCTGGATAGCGTGGAATATTGAGGCGATAGACTCTACGAATCTGGCTTATAACTCCATCTGCACTGGCGCGAAGCGGGGTTCGCCTGAACGCCGAGTCCTGCTACGCTGATGGATCATGGCATCCACGGTCCCCGCATCGGCCTTCGCCCGCATCGCGCAACTCGCGGCGGACCGGCGCGTGCATCGGGCCTTCAAGTGGCTGCACCTTCAGGAACAGCAGGTTCTGCGCTGGCAGGCCGATCTGGTCGCCATCCCCGCGCCTCCGTTTGGAGAGCGGCCACGCGCAGAATGGCTCTGCCAGCACTTTCGCGATCTCAACCTCGCTGAGGTCTCTCTCGACCCAATAGGTAACGCCATCGCTATCAGGAAGACAACGGAGTCATCAAAATGCTGCGTGCTTCTCTCGGCGCACATTGACACAGTCTTCCCCGCCGAGACGCTCATCACGCCAAAGCTCCAAGGCACGCGGCTGGAAGCGCCCGGCGCCTGCGATAACGGAGCGGGCGTCGCCTGCCTGCTCGCAATTGCCGCAGCTCTCGAACACGCGGGCATCGATCCGGACTGCGATCTCGTCTTCGCCGGCAACGTCGGCGAAGAGGGCGAGGGCGATCTGCGCGGCATGCGCCACCTCTATGAGCGCTCCGCTTTCAGAGAATCCATCATCGCGCACATCGTTCTTGACGGCGCAGGACACGAAGTTGCTATTACCGAAGCGCTCGGCAGCCAGCGCTATCTCGTAACCGTGCGCGGTCCCGGAGGCCACTCTTGGACGGACGCCGGACGTCCTAACCCCATCGTCTCGCTGAGCCACGCGATCGCCCGCCTCAGCGAGATCGAACTCACCGACACGCCGCGCACGACCTTCAATGTCGGAACCATCGAGGGCGGCACGGCCATCAACGCCATTCCCGAGCAGGCCTCCGCGCGCTTCGACTTTCGCTCCACCGATCCCGATCAGCTCATCCTTCTCGAGGTAGAGCTGCACCGCGCCGTTGAGGATGCAGTTCTTACCGCGAACCGTCTCCACTCCGGCGGCCAGAAGCACAAGCAGAGGACTGAACTCTCCATCGAGAAAATCGGATCGCGCCCGCCGGGCGCCTACCTCACGAAAGCCCACTCTACGATACTTTGCGGGCCGTCGACCGGCACCTGAATATCCGCACCCAACCGCGTGTCGCCTCGACCGATGCGAATATCCCCCTTTCGCTTGGAGTGCCCGCTGTAAGTCTAGGGGCAGGCGGCGAAGGAGGCGGCATCCACACCCGCGGCGAGTGGTACGACGCCCGCGGACGCGAGCTTGGCCTGCGCCGCATCCTTCTTTTGCTGTTGGCGCTGGCAGGCTGTTGATAGACTTCTCGCTGTGAAAGCCCACGTAATTTCAACTCTGATCCTGCCGTGCATTCTCGCCGCGCCGCTGTTTCCTCAGACCTCGCCGAAGGCGGAGTCCATCTATTTCGACGGCAACATCCTCACTGGAGTCGATCTCACGGGCCCGCATCCGGAACGCGTCACGGCCATCGCTGTCGCCGGAGGCGTCATCGTGGGCACCGGAGACACTGCCGCCGTCGAGTCGAAGTTTCAATCGGCCACCACGCAGCTTATCGACCTGCATGGCGCGTTCGTCATGCCTGGCTTTAATGATGCTCACGCGCATCTTGGTTCCGGCGGTGAGATCAAGCTGTCAGTCGACCTCACTGGATCCATGTCGCTCGAAGAGATGCAGAAGCGCATTCAGAAAGCAGCCGAAGAGGCCGCGCCCGGCACATGGCTCTCCGGCGGAGGGTGGGATCACACTCTATGGCCCTCGAAAACGCTGCCCACGAAGGCCGATCTCGACTCCGTCACCGGGAACCATCCTGCCTTCTTCGTCCGTGTTGACGGCCACATCGCCATCGCCAATTCAGCCGCGCTCGCCGCCGCCGGAATCATGCGCGATACGCCCAACCCGCAGGGCGGCAAGATCGACCGCGACGCGAATGGCGACGCCACCGGCATCATCCGCGAGACAGCGCAGGCTCTTGTTGACAGGAAAATTCCGCCGCCCACTCCTGAGCGACGCCGAAAGGGTGACGTTCTCGCCCTCGAAGACGCCGTCTCTCATGGCGTTACGTCCGTGCAGGACAATTCGGATTGGGATGATTTCCTTGTCTATGAGCAACTGGAGAAGGAAGGCAGGCTTCCCGCGCGCATCAGCGAGTGGCTACCCTTCGGCGCATCGGTTGACGTGCTCAAGCAGAAGCGCGAGCAGCATCCCGCGACCGACCGCATGTTGCACACGACTATGCTCAAGGGCTTCATGGACGGCTCGCTCGGCTCGCGCACCGCATCCCTGAACACCCCCTACGCCGACGATCCTGGCAACTCCGGCATACCGCGCTATCAGCAGACCCAAGCTCGACGCCTTAGCCGTCGAGCGTGCACAGGCAGGCTTTCAGCTTAGGGCTTCCATGCAATCGGGGATCGCGCAGTCAGCATGGCGCTGAATGCCTTTGCCGCGGCCCAGGCAGGCGCCTACGACGCCGCCGCAGATCGCTGCCGCAGGTCCCGGTCCGATTCACAACAATGTGCGCCCGGCGCATGCGCATCGCCTATCGGCCTCCGCCGCGCAACCGCATCGAGCACTCGCAGGTCGTCGATGCCGCCGACTTTGCCCGCTACAAACAACTTGGCGTCATCGCCTCGATGCAGCCAAACCACCTGCTCACGGACATGGCACTGGGCCGAGCAGCGACTTGGACCCGAGCTCGCCAAAGGCTCCTACGCCTGGAAGAGCTTCCTCGACGCTGGCGTTCCACTCGCCTTCGGAACCGATTATCCCGTGGAGCCGATCACGCCTTTCCGCGGAGTCTACGCAGCGGTCACGCGCATGAATGAGGCCGGGACGGCGACCTACTATCCTGAGCAGAAGCTCACCATCTGGCAAGCACTCTACGCCTATACCCAGGGATCGGCCTACGCAGAATTCACCGAGCCCTGGAAGGGTAAGCTCGCGCCGGGATACGTCGCCGACTTCGTCGTCCTTGACCGCGACCTGACTGCAGTTGCCCCACCCGAGATTCTCAAAACACAGGTGCTGCGGACGGTGGTGGACGGCAAGAACGGTCTACACGAGTGAAGCCCGGCAGCTAGGCCTCTTCCCGCCGGGTGGCCACCAACGCCAGGGGCAAGCGCCGCGAGCAGAATCGCCGAAGCCAGGAAGAATGGAGCGCCCGGCAACCGGAATCCTGTTCCGGGCCGAATGCCTGCCGCAAACGTGAACGTAAACAACGTGGGACCGATCAAAGCGCTGTCAACCCACGAATGCACTGGATCGCTCCCTGCAAGCTGGCCCTGCTCATTGGGAGCCACATGCCGCGTCATCATGCTCTGCGCCGGCGGCCCGCACAAGACCCCAGATCGCCATCACCGGAATTCCCGTCAGAAAGATCGCCCCGTCGGCGCGAGTCCGAAGATGGCGAAACCCATCCATCCTACCGCCAGACCCACCAGCATCGTTGTCCGGTCACCCAGCAACCGAACGGCGGGCTTCACCAGAAACCCGCCCACCAGCGCTGAACACACGCCTACCAGGGCGAGAGACAATCCGACCGCACGGTCCGTCCAGCGGTACCGGTCGTCCACATACAGCACCCAGGTGTTCATCAACGATTGTTGCGTGAGGTAGCTCAGAAACAGCACCGCACCCAGCCCCAGCAGATCGCGATGCCGCCTCAGCAGGGTGAGGGACCCCACCGGATTCGCCCGCTTCCACGAGAACTTGCCGCGCGATTCCAGCCCCAGCGACTCGGGCAGCACAAACAGCCCGTACATCGCATTCAGCAGGCTCATAACGCCCGCCGCCCAGAACGGGAGCCGGGGATTGACGCCTCCAAGCAACCCGCCCAACGCCGGTCCCAGAACAAACCCCAGCCCGAAGGCCGCGCTCACCATGCCGAAGGCCCCGGCCCGCTTCTTCGGCGGAGTCACATCGGCGATGTAGGCCATCGCCGTCGGAATGCTGGACGAGGTAATGCCTGAAATCAGCCGCCCAGCGAAGAGCCATCCGAGCGTCGGCGCCAGCGCCATTACCAGGTAATCCAGCCCCAGGCCGAAATTCGAGAGCAGGATCACCGGCCTTCGCCCGAAGCGGTCCGACAGCGAACCGAGCAGAGGCGAGAAGAAAAACTGCATCACCGCCCAGACGGTCCCGAAGATGCCGAATATCTGCGCCGCGCGTGGCTCGTTCCCGCCCAGAAAATTCGTCACCAGCCGCGGCAATACCGGCGCGATCATGCCCATGGCCAGCATGTCCAGCGCGATGGTGACGAAGATGAAAGCGACCGCCGCGCGCCGTCCGCCGGGCTCGGTCAATCTCTAAATCGGGAATCGGCTCGCCCGGTGTGGTTGCCATCAAAGACCATTGTCTCGCGAACGCTGCATACACCGCTTGTAAAAATCTGACCGCTCGTCACAAGCTGAAACTTTGCGCTTAAGGCGCGTGTCGCTTCACGCGCAGTCCTTGTACCCTGACTTAATGTCGCGCTCCCTCAAGGCCCACTTACTCCTGCTCGCGGTGGTGTTCGTCTGGGGCTCAACCTTCGTGCTCATCAAAGGAGCACTCGCGGACATCTCTCCCCTGCTCTTCAATCTGATGCGCATGGCTGCTCGCGACCGGGTGCCTGGCACTCGTTTACCGGGTGCATATTGGCCGTATCGGCCGCCCCGCTCTGATCTCCGGAGCCATCACCGGTTTCTGCCTCGCCATGGGCTACCAGTTCCAGACCGCCGGACTGCGTCTCACAACACCCTCCAAATCCGCCTTCATCACCGGACTCGTCGTCGTCATCGTTCCCCTGCTGCTTATCATTCCCTGGCTGCGCCCCGCCGGGACGCACGCTCCACGCTGGAACGCCTATGCAGGAGCGTTGCTGGCGTTCCTTGGCATCCTGTCTGCTTACCACGCCAAGGGATGCCGGCCTGGACTTCGCATCCGTCAACCTTGGCGACTTGCTCACGCTTGGCTGTTCCCTTGGGTTTTCACTGCACATGCTCGCCCTGGCCCACTTTTCGCCACGCGTGCGCTTCGAGCAGCTGGCAGTTCTACAGGTTGGTTTTGCGGCAGTCTTTATGGCGGTAAGCCTGCCCATTTTCGAGCGCCCCTTTGTTCACTGGACCGCGCGCGTCGTCGCCGCCCTGCTGATCGCTGCCCTGCTGGCGACAGCCGCCGCCTTCACCATCCAGAGCTGGGCGCAGCAATTTATACCCGCCACCCACGCGGCGCTTCTTCTTACCCTGGAGCCGGTCTTCGCGTGGCTTACTTCATTTGTATTTCTGGGAGAGCGGCTCGGGCTGCGCTCGAGCCTGGGCGCGCTGCTTATCCTCTCCGGAATCGGCGTTACCGAGCTGATTCCTTCGAGCATCCAACCCACAGCGCACGAAACGGCTCCCATGCATGAGGAGTTGTAACAGTTTGCCTGCCGTATCCGTCTAAATTACTTTGGGTGATCAGCGGGGCCCCGCGTCGTCGAAGCCGATTTATACTGGGAGATGGAAGAAAGATCACGACGTCAGCTTCAGGGGCAGACAGCAACATCCAATTTCGCTCACCGAAAATCACGAGGTTAGACCAGAAATGAAATCGCTTCTAGGACGGCTCCGCCATAGCCGTCTCGCTTCCACCTTCATCATTCTTGCCACCCTGTCAGCCGGCATCCTTATCGGCTCGTTTGTCACTCACGGAGTGCGTGGTCAGGAATCGAAGGTTGACACCTCCGACGCCACTCCGCTCAAGATTCCCCAACCCCGCGAACTTTCCACCGATTTCACACGCATCGCCAAGCAGGTTGGTCCCGCGGTGGTGAATATCAACACCATCACCCTGCCCAAGGAAAAGCAGCAGTCGCGCGGACGAAATCCGCACTCCCGCCAGTTCCAGCAACAACAGCCTCCCGACGACGACAACGGCGATGATGACGATCAGGATAATGGTCAGGGCAACTTCCAGGACTTCTTCAACCGCTTCTTCGGCGGACAGGGTGGAATGCCGGATGAGGGCGGCCAGGAGCGCGAATCGCTCGGCTCCGGATTCATCGTCGATCCCCGGGGCTACATCCTCACCAACAATCACGTCGTCGACAAGGCCGATAAGATCTTCGTCCGACTCTCTAGCGATCCCGATGGCGGAAACATTCAGGGCCGTCCGGCCAAAGTCGTCGGCGTCGATAAGGACACCGATCTTGCCGTCATCAAAATCGACACCAACGAGCCGCTGCCCACCGTCAAGATGGGCAACTCCGATGGCGCCGAGGTCGGCGACTGGGTTATCGCCATTGGAAGCCCCTTCACCCTCTCGCAGACCGTGACCGCCGGCATCGTATCGGCCCGGAACCGCACCATCGACCCCGGCCAGCGTGGCCAGTTCCAGCACTTCATCCAGACCGACGCCGCGATCAACCCCGGCAACTCAGGCGGACCACTGCTCAACATGGCCGGTGAGGTGATCGGAATCAATACCGCCATTTATACCCAGTCCGGGACGTACGCCGGCGTGGGCTTCGCGATGCCTGCCAACACGGTCATCGGGGTCTACAACCAGCTCATCAGTCCGGAGCACAAGGTCACCCGCGGCAGCATAGGCATTACCTTTCAGGGCAATCTGCCCAGCGCTGTCAGCCGCGTCTACGGCTTCAAGTCCGGAGTGCTCATCAGCAGTGTTCAGCCCGGCTTCGCCGCCGATAAGGCCGGTCTCAAGCCAGGAGACATCATTACCTCCGTCGATGGCCGCCCTGTGAAGGATGGCGACGACCTGGTAAACGACATCTCCGCGCGCAAGCCCGGTACTACGGCACGGATCGGATATATGCGCAATGGCCAGCAGCTTGACGCCACCGTCACCATCGGCGACCGCGCCAAGATGATTGCCGCATCCAGCGCCGTACAGGATCAGGAAGAGAATGCCGGACCCACCGCGCCGGATGCCTCGCAGTCCAAGCTCGGTCTCAGCGTTTCGGACCTGCCCCAGGGCGCTCCAGCCGGACTGCATGGAGTCCTGATCCAATCTGTTAAGCCTGGATCATTCGCTGACGAGATTAACCTCACCAGTGCACAGGGAATGGTGATCGTCTCGGTTAACAAGCACCCTGTTCACAACGCCGCCGAGTTCCGCGCTATCGTCTCCGGGCTCAAGTCGGGCGACGATGTAGTCTTCGAACTCGTTGATCCGCAGAAGCCCAAAGGCGGGAGCAGTTACGTCGGAGGAACCCTGCGGTAAGGGGGCATCAACCAGAGTACCGGCTCCTGGAAAAGCAACAGGAGCCGGTATTTTTCTATTGCATTCTTACCGCACGCCCCATTAGGCTGCTCTCACTGCAACCCGGTATCATGTATTTATCGCTCTAGCCGATATTTATCCTCATGAGGTCTTTTGCATGCTTTCAGCTCGAGCCTGGCAATCGTTATTGATCGTCACTGCTCTTTCGGTCTCTCCGGCTTTTGCCAACCGTACTCATCGTGCTCCTACCGCCGGCCACCCCAAATCTTCAACCCACAAGGCAAAAAAATCGTCGCATGTGGCACAGGGCCAGCGCAGCATTGACCCGGATCGCGCAAGAGAGATTCAGAGTGCCCTGATCCGCGAGAATTACATGACGGGTACGCCCAGTGGGCAGTGGGATTCGCAAACCGAAGCCGCCATGCTGAAGTACCAGGCCGACCACGGCTGGCAAACCAAGCTGACACCGGATTCGCGGGCCATTATCAAGCTGGGGCTCGGACCGCAGCAAAAGACAGAAGGGACGCAGCTCGGAAACACTTCGGCTCCCTCGCTCCCCGCAAATCCTTCGGTTAACGACAGCAACACGCTGGCTTCAACGCATTCGATTCAGAATTAGCTAAAGACCGGGTAGCTGATAAAGCGGGTAGCTAAAGTCCGGGCAGCTAAGAAGCGGCTAGCGATAAAGCAGCCAAATGAAGAGACCTTCGCAGGTTAGCTGAGTGGCGAATTCGGATACATCCGTCCTAGAGCTGGATGAAGGTCCGAGTGTTTAAAGCCTCCCGCTTCTTAGCTACCCGCTTTATCAGCTACCCGGTTTTTAGCTGACCGCTTCACCAGCTGCCCCTTTACTTTTTCGCAAACGAACGCACCAGCGTGACCATATTCCAGATAGCGTCCGGTTTCTGGCGATCTCCCTCCGGAGGCATGATGTCACCCTTCCCCTTCTGGATGATGTAGAACAGCTCTCCGTCCGTCATGTCCTTGAGCGCCGCCGGATCGCGCCAGTCCTTCATCGTGAACTTCGACTCCACCGCCATGTCGCCCTTACCGTCGCCATCGGCTCCATGACACATCGCACAGTCGTAGCCATACATCTTCTTGGCCTTCGCCATTCCCTCGGGAGTCGGCTTCACGGGGTTTGTCTGGCTGGCAATTTCGGGAGGCACCTTGAAGGCGGTCGCCGGGGCCTGTGCAGGCGGACCCGCCAGAAGAAATGGAAACGCCCACAACAAAAAAAGTGCAGGGAAAATCACAACACACTTGAGCACAGCAGCCTCCAGACTGGAAGAAAAGGGAGTGTCGGGCGCGATTCTACGCTTAACAGGAAAGAGCCGGGAAGGGATTATTTCGACGGCGTCAGGTCGGGGTCGGGCGAAGAACAAAACTAGGCAACAGCTCAGAGTAGTTGATTCTGATATATATCAGGCATGCAAGACGACTCGATAATACGACTTCGTTCAACGGTGGGCAGCACCGGCCGTGCAGCGGAGCCTTATAAACTCTGGAAAACGCCTGATTAAGGCACTTCTCCGATATTGATAGCCCTGGCTGGCGACGTGCCGGGTGGCCTTTTCTTAAGGAAAAGGCCACTTGACATGGTTGGCTTCGGGATGCACCCATCGGAGAAATGCTGTCGCGTGCCGGGACGGGGCAGCACCGTCGCCCACCACCAGCTTCTTGCTCGCACACAAATAGAGCGCCAGCAATCCACTCGCCAGCAGTCCCAAACTGGCAGACAATAGAGGCATGCAAGCGTAGCATCCGCATTCACCGACGTCCCCGGAGCCCTCGAAGAGTTCCGCGCCGGACGCATGATCGTCGTCGTCGACGACGAAGACCGCGAGAACGAAGGCGACCTCACCCTCGCCGCCGAGTTCGTCACTCCCGAAGCCATCAACTTCATGGCCCGCTATGGCCGCGGCCTCATCTGCCTCACGCTCACCGAGGAACGCGCCGACTACCTCCGCCTCGGCCCCATGACGCAGCAGAACTCCTCGCGCTTCGGCACCGCCTTCACCGAAACCATCGAAGCCCGCGAAGGCGTGACCACCGGCATCTCCGCGCCGACCGCGCCCACACCATCAAGGTCGCCATCGACGCCCGCTCCACCGCGCACGACCTGGCCCGTCCCGGACACGTCTTCCCGCTGCGCGCCCGCCGCGGCGGCGTGCTCGTTCGCGCTGGGCAAACCGAGGCCTCCGTCGATCTCGCCCGCATGGCCGGCCTCATCCCCGCCGGCGTCATCTGCGAAATCATGAACGACGACGGCACCATGGCCCGCGTCCCCGACCTGCATCGAAGTTCTGCACCGAGCACGGCCTGAAGATGCTCACCGTCGCCGAGCTCATCCGCTACCGCCTGCAGAACGAGCGCTACATCTTCCGCGTCGCCGAGAGCATGATGCCCACGCCCTACGGCGACTTCCGCATGATCGCCTACGAGAGCGAAGTGAACGGCGGCGAAAGCCACCTCGCGCTGGTCAAGGGCGATGTCGGCGGAGACACGCCCCTCGGAGACGAGCCGGTCCTCGTCCGCGTGCACTCGCACTGCCTCGCTGGCGACATCTTCGCCGCCTCCACCTGCGACTGCCACAGCTCGTGCAGCGCTCGCTCCGCCTCATCGCCGAGGCCGGACGCGGCGCGCTCGTCTACCTGCACAACACCAGCCGCGGCTTCGACATCGACCGCACCGTCGACCCGCACCGCATCCTCTTCCATCGCGAAGCCCAGCCGCGCGCTCCCGAGGACGACAACATCAGCGTATCCTGCGCCAGGTCGGCCTCGGCGGCCAGATCCTCGCCGACCTCGGCATCCACAAAATCCGCCTGCTCTCGAACACGCCCACGCACGTCCCCGCGCTGCAGGGCTTCGACGTCGAAATCGTCGAGCAGGTCCCGATTCCCTGCGAACGCTCACGGCCACAAGCCTAACAAATGGGGTTCCATCACGGAACCTCGATTCAGCCGGATGCGCGTATCCTTTCTTCAAGGCACCAACCGGGTCACCCAGGGTGGTCCGCCCCTCCGGAGCGAATCCACATGCGCCGCATCCTGCTGGCTGTCCTCGCGCTGTTCCTCGTCGCCGCGGCCGCTCCCCGCGCGCACGCCGACGACGACCGCGTCTCCATCTTTCACAGCATCAACGTTGCCGAAGGCGAAGATGCCCACGATCTGGTGTGCATTTTCTGCTCCATCCATATCGACGGCGCAGTCCACGGGGACGTCGTCGCGGTCATGGGCGGTATCCGATCCAACGGACCTATCGATGGCGATGCAGTCAGCATCCTCGGCAACATCAATCTGGGCCGCGATGCCCACATCGGCGGCAACTGCGTTGCTGTGCTTGGAAGCGTGCGGTACTACACCAGCAGCCAGATCGGGCAGAACCTCGTGCAGATTCCGTTCGCACTGCTGCTCATTCCGGTGCTTTTCTTCTTCTTTCTCGTTTATGTAATCCGCACACTCGTATGGCGAGCGCGTCTGCCTTATCCCATGCCACCGCCGCCACCGCCGATGCGTTAGAGCCACGCAGGACATCATCCGGATATACTGTGCTGGCTATGAAGAAGCCAGCGTTCCTCTGCCTTTTGCTCTTTCCCCTCTACGTGACACAGATCGCATCAGCACAGGCGCCGTCCCTGCTCGTTGCCAATCAGAATACCCGCGACCTCAGCATCGTCGATCCCGCGACCGCTCGTCAGATCGCCGCGGTGCCTGAAGGCGGAGTCACCGGCCACGAAGTAGCTGCGTCGCCTGACGGCCATACCGCCTATGTTCCCATCTACGGAGACTGCCGGCGTCGGCAAGCCGGGCAGCAACGGCAGCAACATGGTGGTGATCGATATCCCATCGCGCAAGGTCGTCGGCAACGTCAATTTCGGCCACGGCGTGCGCCCCCACTGCGTCATCTATGACACCAACACCGGAATGCTCTATGTCACCACCGAACTCGACAAGACAGTCACTATCGTCGATCCGAAAACGCTGAAGATCGTTGGCTCCATCCCGACTTCACAGGAACAGTCGCATATGCTGGCCCTTTCGCGCGACGGAAGTCGCGGCTATACGGCGAACGTAGGACCCGGCACCGTCTCTGTGCTCGACATGAAGGCTCGCAAAACCATCGCCGTTATTCCAATTGCCGATAAGACACAGCGGATCTCCATCTCCCGCGACGACAGCATGGTCTTCACCGCAGACCAAACCAAGCCGCAGCTCGCTGTCATCGACACTGCAACCAACAAGATCCGCACCTGGATACCGCTCCCGGCCGTCGCCTACGGAACCGCCTCCACCCTCGACGGCCGCTGGCTCCTCGTCTGCATGGTGCCGACGAATCAGGTCGCCGTCGTCGACCTGAAGACCCTCAAGGTTGTTCGCACAATCGACGTTCCTGCTGCTCCGAACGAGATACTCCCCAGCCCGGACGGCAAGGTGGCCTACGTCTCCATGCCCGATGGCAACCAGGTCGCCGTCATCGATCTTGCGCAGTGGAAGGTGCGGTCGCTGATCGACGCCGGAAAATACGCCGACGGCCTCGCCTGGGCGAAGTAGTTGTCTCTGCTGCTTACTTGCTCACGATGAGCAGTGTCACCCCGTGTTTGGGGATGGTGTCGGTGAAGACGCCGGAGTGACGACCGAGGTCTTTGCCCTTCCAGACGTCGCGCGAGGTTCGCGCCGTTCTTGAAGCCGATCTCGGCCAGATCGACGGAGACATCGCGGTTATCCCAGCTGCGGTTGAAGAGGCCGACGGCCACTCGACCGCCGCTGAGCGGCTTGGTCCAGACGTCGAAATCACCGCTCTGGTACAGACGGTCTCCCTGCTTGGCGAGTGAATCCTGATCGATCGCGATGGCTTCCTTGTTCATCAGAATGCTCTTGTCGGTGTCGGTCATCTTGCTGAGGTCATTGCCGGCGAGAAGAGGCGCGGCGAGGATCACCCAGAGGCTCATGTGGGTCTTATATTCGTCCTCGGTCATCTTGCCGTTGCCGACCTCGAGCATATCGGGATCGTTCCAGCGGCCGGGCCCGGCATACTTTGAAAGGCCAGCCTGGCTGAAGCCGATGGCAATCATGCGTCCGTAGGAATCGTCGATGTCGTCGGTCGTGCGCCACATTTGCGCGCCGATCCCCGGCCCCCACTTCCAGGGCTGATCGACTCCGTATTGGCACAGGCTATAGAGAATGGGGCGGCCAGTGGCTTTGAGGGCGCCACCCATCTTGCCGTAGGCGGCGATCATCAGATTCTTTGCCGCACTCGGATCGTCTGGGTGTTCGGCCTTGACCTTGTTCATGTTCTCCTGAAACGAGCACAGATCGTACTTGAGGAAATCTACTCCCCATTCGGCGTACATCTTCGCGTCCTGCGCTTCGTGGCCGAGACTGCCCTCATATCCCCCGCAAGTCTTTGCGCCGGGTGAGGAGTAGATCCCAAACTTAAGCCCCTTGGAGTGGATGTAATCGCCGAGGCCTTTCATGTCGGGAAAGCGATCGTTGGGATGGAGGACACCCTGTGCGTCGCGTTTGCCCTGCCATGTGTCGTCGACGTTGACATAGATGTAGCCGGCATCGCGCATGCCTGTGCTCACGAGCATGTCGGCAGCGGAGCGGACGTCGGCGTCAGTCACGTGGGCGGCGAAGTGGTTCCAGCTGTTCCAGCCCATTGGCGGTGTAGGGGCAATTTGCGGCTGGCTGAAAGCCGGCGCGGCAGCAAGAGAGATGGCACACAAGAGCACAGTGAGACTACGCATTGAAGAGATTCTCCAGGGAAACCGATTACAAAGCGCCATTAAGCATACCGCAACCCAATCATTCGGGGCGACATGACACCAGCGATGGTGATCTAAATGAACCCACAAGCAAACCACGCTTAGCTGGACGCAACTCCCGCTCCCCGATACTCTCAGAAGTAAATCCCATCACCCGAGGCCGCTTGCTTCCAGTCCGCCCCTTCATTCACCCCGGCAAAAATGCTCCGCTCTCATGCGGCTCGATCCCCCTCGACACCCTCGCCAAAAAATACGGAACCCCACTCTACGTCTACTCCGCCGACCATCTTCTCTACAGACTCCGGCTCTTCACCGAGGCTTTTTCTGAACAGCCGCACCTGATTTGCTACGCCGTCAAGGCCAATCCCGCGCTTGCCATTCTGAAGCTCCTCGACCGGCATGGTGCAGGCTTTGATATCGTCTCCGGAGGCGAGCTGGAGCGCATCCTCACCGTAAACAAGGCAGCTTCCTCGCGCGTCGTCTTCTCCGGAGTCGGCAAGACCGCTCCCGAAATCGATCTCGCACTGCGCTCGGAAATCATGCTCTTCAACATCGAGAGCGAAGGCGAGCTCGAACTCCTCGCCGAGCGCACCTCGAAATTGAAGAAGCGCGCCTGCATCGCACTGCGTGTGAACCCAGACGTCTTCGCGGAGACTCACCCCTACATCTCGACTGGCCTGCGCGAGCATAAATTCGGCATCGACTTCCGCCGCGCCCGCGCTGTATATCGTGACGCAGCCAGTTACAAATGGATTGAACCCGCCGGCGTCAGCGTCCACATCGGTTCTCAAATCCGCAACGCCGAGCCCTTTGGTGCGGCCGCGGGCCGCATTGCCAGCCTCATCTCCCAACTGCGCAAGGACGGTTTGGGGATTAAGTTTATCGATGCCGGCGGAGGCCTCGGTATCGAGTATCACGCCGCACAGCCCTTCAATCCCGAGGAAAAAGTCCGCCAGTATGCTCACGCCCTTACTCAAGCCATCGGCGAACTCGACGACATCACCCTGCTCCTCGAACCGGGCCGATTTCTCATTGCCCAGGCAGGAGCGCTCCTCACGCGCGTGCTCTACATCAAGAAGAACAGCGAGAAGACCTTCGTCATTACTGACGCCGGCATGAACGACCTTATCCGACCCGCGCTCTATCAGGCCCACCACGAGATCGTCCCCGTCATCCCTCCCAAAGGCCGTCGCAAGATCACCGCCGACGTAGTCGGTCCCGTGTGCGAAAGCGGAGACTTCTTCGCCCGCGACCGCGAACTGCCGCCAGTTCGCCCCGGTGACCTTCTCGCCGTCCTCGACGCCGGAGCCTACGGTCACGCCCTCGCCTCGAACTACAACTCGCGCCCGCGACCGGCCGAAGTTCTCGTCGAGGGCAAGCGCGCGCGCCTCATCCGCCGCCGCGAAACGACCGCCGACATGCTCGCAACCGAGATCATGTGATAGTTTGGCTACCGTATGAATTCACGAGGCAAATCGATGCATGTGCGCACCATAAAAGGTTTTGTACCCCTGGTTCTTCTTGCCGCCATTACGCTCCTACCCGAAGCGCGCGCCTCCAATCCCCTGCAGATCAAGACCGACAAGGGCAAGGTCGAAGGCTCACTCACCACTGACGGAAAAGTCCGTGCCTTTAAAGGCATTCCCTACGCTGCGCCACCCGTCGGCGACCTGCGCTGGCAGGCTCCGCAGCCGGCGGCGAAATGGAAGGGCATTCGCGCAGCGAAGGACTTTGGATCTCACTGCGTTCAAACCGGCGGTTATCCCGACATGATCTTCCACGATCCCGGACCTAGCGAAGACTGCCTCGACCCTCAATGTCTGGGCTCCCGCTGACGCAAAACCCGGCATCGCTGCCCGTGATGGTCTGGATCTACGGCGGCGGATTCAACACTGGCGGCACCTCCGAAGCCCGCCAGGACGGCCAGTTCCTCGCCCACCGCAATGTGGTCGTCGTGTCGATGAACTACCGCCTCGGCATCTTCGGATTCTTCGTGCATCCCGCGCTCACCGCTGAGTCGCCGCATCACGCATCGGGCAACTACGGCCTTCATGGATCAGGCGGCCGCCATCGCATGGGTGCAAGCGCAACATCAAGGCCTTCGGAGGCGACCCGAACAACATCACCATCTTTGGCGAATCCGCCGGATCATTCTCTGTCAGCGCGCAGATGGCTTCGCCGCTCTCCAGGGACCTCATCCAGAGAGCCATCGGCGAAAGCGGCGCAGCCTTCTACAGCTCCGGCCTCGGCTTTGAGCCGCGCGAAGCCCGTGAGCAGCGCGACGCCAAATTCGCCGAGACCGAGCTGCACGCCGCTACCCTCGCCGAGCTTCGCAAGCTTTCGGCCGATGATCTGGTGAAGGCCGCCACCGCCAAGACGACGCCGCCTCCGCCGCGCTTCGGACCCGACGTCGACGGCTGGTTCCTGCCCGACAGCGTGCCCAACATCTACGCCGCTGGAAAGCAGGCGCACATTCCATTGATCGGCGGCTGGAACCACGACGAGATGCGCGCCGCCGTGATCTTCGCGAATCCTAAGGTCACGGCCGACACCTTCAAAGCACAGGCCAAAGGCGAGTTCGGCGACGAACGCCGACAAATTCCTCGCCCTCTATCCCGCCAACACCGACGCCGAGGCCGTCACGTCCGCGGGAGACTACGCCAGCGACCGCTTCATCATCTTCTCCACCTGGCGCTGGCTCGAAGCGCAGGTGCAGACCGGCAACGCCCCGGTCTATCGCTACGAATTCGACCTGGGATCGCCCGGCGACAAGTTCCATCCGGCCGCCATCGGAGCCTTCCACTCCGACGACATCGAATACGTTTTCGGCACCCTCGACTCGCGCCAGGAATTCACCGCGCGCCCCGAAGACCGCAAGCTCTCCGACCAGATGCAGACCTACTGGACCAACTTCGCCCGCACCGGCGATCCCAACGGAGGAGGCTCGAGCTCAGCCCCCGACTTGCCGAAGTGGCCCACCTACAACGCATCCACTGGATGGATGGTCATGCACCTCGATGCAAGCTCAGAGGCGAAGCCGGACACGCAGCGCGACCGTTATCTCTTCCTCGACAGTGTCTGGGGCAAGCCTAAAAACTAGAGACTGGCTCAGCTCGCCAGCTTCAGATAATCCGGCCGATCCGCAATAGTCCGATGCCGGTAAACATTCGCGATCGCGCGATCCTTGAGCAAGAAGACACCGGGCATCTGCTGGATGTCTTCCTTCAGCAGTCCGATCCGATACTTGAAGATTGCACCCTTGATCCATCCGATCCACACCGCAGGGCGGAAGATCTGAAAAAGACTCACTCGCGCCAACGTGAACGCCGGGTCGCGATAGAGCGACCCGCCCGGATTGCTCACCCGCTCCACATCCGAAAGCCCGTAGTAGTCGAAGTATGGTTTAGCCCGCTCCGGGCTGCCAAGATGCACGAAGACCACCTGCACTCCGCGCGCCGCGAGCTTCGCCTGAACTTTCGAGACGTCGTCGATCGCCTGGCGGCAAAACGCGCATCCGAAATGCCGGAGAAACACCAGCAACACGGGCCGCTCATCGGCCAGCTCAAGCAGTGTCTTGCCTGATTCCGTCCGTGTCTCGCCCAGCAGCGCTACCAGGTCTCCCTGCACTTATTCCGTGCCTTTCTCCCCCGCTGCAAATACCGTCCACGGCCCGGCCTTCATGTCTTTCAGAATCGGGGCCTGCCATGAATATTCGGGATGGGACGCCAAGAAAGGCTTGGCCAGAAAATCCTCGCCGCAGGGGTGCCCGGCATGTGCCACAAAGCTCATCTTCTCCGCCATATCGCTGTCCGCCGCTTTGCCCTGTACAGCGCCGCCCGGATAATACGCGCCCCACTCCCACACCGGAATTCCTTCCCTGGCCACATCCGCGTGCCCGCATAGCGTCCGCTGATCGGCCTTCTTCTCGTGCAGGAAAGTATCCTCATGATCGGCCAGAAACTGCTCCGCCATCGGCACGTCGATCTTTCCCTTGTTCGCCGCCATCAGTTGCTCCCAGCGAACCCGCCGCGCATTCGGCGACGACCCCATGTCCTTCAGATCGAAACCCTCCGTCTCCTCCTTGATCAGCCCCGGATCGCGAGCGAAATTCGAACTCACGAAGTAGCCGTCCTTCTTCCGCCACACAGGTGTGTGTTTCAACCCAAGTTCCAGATATGCAATCTCGCCCGTCTTGCGATCGCCCACTAGCCAGTCGTTCGCATACCCGCCGTTATCTTCCTTGATCATGGTTGCCAGGTAATCGTCGATCGAGTTGGCGTACTGCAGAGCCTTGCGCGACCGGACAAACTCCGGCTTGCCCTTCGAATCCCATCCGACAAACTCCGTGATCGTCGTCTCCGTCGCCATGATGCCCGCATCGTTGATGCCGAAATCGTCCTGACTCGTGATCACCCCCGGCAGGCCGTCCATCAAAATGCGATGCCCCTGCTCCGGTTGTATGTCGAATACGATCACCCAGCGCGAACCCTCCGCATAGGACGACCAGTTGTTGTGCGCAATCACGATCTTGCCGTCTTTCGTATAGCTGCCCGTCGCAATAAACGCGCTGCAATTGCCCGGGGCCTTGATCACTGGCCCGTCGTCCGGCCGCAATCCCTGGGCATGTTCCTGCTTGTCCAGCCATGGCACGTAATACTGTGCCAGTTCGATCTGGGCGTTCATCGCGACAATGTCCCACACATCGAGATTTACGCCCTTGGCCGCCGCTCCATCCGCAATGCCCTGCAATTCCTTCTGGTATTCCGGGTCGATATGCGGCCACAGAATCGTCCGGCCCGCTTCGCGAAAGAATGCCCAGTCCCGCTTTGTCGAATGCTCAGCCTCGACCTTCAGTACGTGGTAGGTGTCTTCAATCTCAGCCGCCAGCAAAGTGCCGTGCTGAAAGCCGATCTGCTCCGGGGAACCCTGCAGGTGAACATAGGTCCAGCCGCCACGCTCGAAACGATAGGAACCTTCCAGTTTGCTGTCGTGCGTACTGTCGCGATGCATCGAACTCGGCTGCGCCGCAGCAACCAGGGCAAACCCAACCAGAATGCAGCAGACACCAGCGCGGCGTAACTTTCTGAACATAAATCGTCTCCAGTGGAATGTAGAGACAATACTACAGCGGGTGCGGAAAATTTCCTGTATTCGGTGTCTATTGAGGCAGGTGTCTCGCTCTCTCAACTTTCTGGTTGGGATCGGCTATGTTCGAAGACAGTCTGGTTGAGTCCACAGGGCGGATTCGCACGCGGAGCAAATGGTTTGCGATCGGATCGTTTCTTTTGCAGGCGAGCGGCGAGCCGGTTGAGGTGGAGACGACGATCAACGTCGTTTTCAAGTTGAGCGAGTAGGGCAATCGCAGCCTTCGCGCAATAAATGCGCCAAGGGTAGGAAACCAGATATTTCCCGGTCAGGGTGGACCAATCTAAGATGGGGGGATGGAGCTGCTCCTCTACTCCGCGGCGTGGTGTCGCGATTGCCGGGAAGCCAAGCGCTTTCTGGAAACACACAACATTGCTTACACCGAGATCGACGTCGAGTCGACGCCCGGCGCGGCGGCCGAATTGATACGGCATGTTGGCAAGCGCGCGATTCCCCAATTTGTGATCGACGGCGAGTGGATACAGCCTTACAGGCCGGGCCGCGGCTTCCTGTATGAAGAGATGACCGAGCGGCTCGGCCTCGTCCGGTAGATCACGCCAGCCGCCGATTAAATCAAATCCTGCGTTGAACGCAGAGGAGTCCTAGTCCCCTGTTGGGCTCGTTTCTAAATCTGCTCTCGGATCACCAGGATCGGCAAGGATGGCCCGGGCGTCGGCTTCGTCGTCGGAGCTTACCTGGAGTTGCAGCGGGCCGAGGCCAGGCTCAAGGATGCGGGCGTTTTCGCCGGAGAGAAATGTCTCGATCCCGGCGGATTGCAGGCGAAGGCGAGCCATTTCGGCCTCAAGAGGCTCGCTGAAGTTTGCGATAGTGATGACGTCTGACATTGGTTCCTTTCATTGCTCGATCACAATTCTAAGATGCGCAAACGATAGAATGGTGTGTTTGGGATGATTTCGGGGGATTTCCGCATTGATCGCACGTTACACACGGCCGCAGATGGGCCAAATCTGGAGCGATGAAAACAAATATCGTATGTGGCTGGAAGTCGAGGCCGCTGCGAGCGAGACGCTGGCCGAGGATGGAATTGTTCCGGTTGAAGCGGCGAAGGCCATTCGGGAGCGTGGTGCGATCGATGTGGCGCGCATTAACGAGATCGAGGCCGAAGTTCGGCACGATGTCATTGCCTTCACGACGGCAGTCGCAGAAAAGGTGGGTCCGGAGTCGCGATGGCTGCACTATGGCCTGACGTCGACAGATGTGGTGGATACGGCGCAGGCGCTGCAGCTTAAGGCAGCGTCAGCGATTTTGCGCGATGACCTGCTGCATTTGATCGATGTGTTGAAGAAGCGCGCGCTTGAGTTCAAACACACTCCCACGATTGGGCGGACGCATGGAGTTCACGCGGAGCCCACTACGTTTGGGTTGAAGCTGCTGAACTGGTATGCGGAGATGCGGCGGAACCTGGCGCGCATGGATGCGGCGGCGGAGCAGATTCGGGTTGGGAAACTTTCGGGCGCAGTGGGGACCTTTGGGCATCTGAAGCCGGAGCACGAAGAACGGATCTGCGCGAAGCTGGGGCTGACGCCGGCCCCGGTGGCGACGCAGGTGGTGCAGCGCGACCGGCATGCTCACTACATTTCGACGCTGGCGATTATTACAGCGACGCTGGATAAGATCGCGACCGAGATCCGCCACCTGCAGCGGACCGAGGTGCGCGAAGCCGAGGAGTATTTTTCCGAAAAACAGAAAGGCTCGTCGGCGATGCCTCACAAGCGGAACCCTATTACCTGCGAGCAGATCAGCGGGTTGGCGCGGGTAGTGCGAGCGAATGCTCAAATCGCCTATGAAAATGTGCCTCTGTGGCACGAGAGGGACATTTCGCATTCATCAGCGGAACGGGTGATCTTACCTGACTCAACGATCCTGACGGACTATTTGCTGGCGAAGACGGCGAACCTGATCGAGAAGCTGATGGTGTATCCGCTGAGAATGGTCAGGAACCTGGAGAGCACGGGCGGGCTGATCTTCAGCGGGCAACTGCTGCTCGATTTGACCGAGGCAGGAATGCTGCGTGAGGACGCGTACCGGCTGGTGCAGAAGCATGCGATGAATGCGTGGCAGAACGATCTTGTTTTTCGCGAGCTTGTTGCGCAGGACCAGGACATTACTGGCCGATTGAGCGGGGATAAGCTGGCGCGAACGTTTGATCTGAATAGGCAGCTCGGAAATGTAGATGCGATCTTTCAGCGTGTTCTGAACGAGGCGTAACGATGCTGCGAAGGTTCCTCCTATTCTTTGTGGCTGCGATTGGGTGCACTGTGCCGGCTGTTGCCCAGCGCGACGTTGCCGTGCCCACATCGTGCACGCCGCAGGTGAATCAGAAGCTGTACGGGCTGCTCAGTTCGGGGCAACGCGGCAGCGTCGACAATGTAATGGTTTGCGGAATCACCACCAGCTCTTCGCGCACGCAGCGGGGAGGGGCGCACGGCAATCATGAGATTCTGCCTCTGCGCGTGACCATGCCAAACGGCGACGTGCGGCCGGTTGAGGTGGTGACGAATGATGACCTCGATGGTATTGTCACCGCACCGGTGAATGCGTCGGTCTTCGCCTATGGGCAGGCGTTTTTTTCTTCGGGCGGGAAGTTTGCGGCGGGCATCCACGATGTTCACTGCTCTACCCATCGGGGAGCCAACAATGGCTGGGTGGTAGTCAACGGCGTCAAGCATCCGGCGAGTTGTACACGCTGAGGCCGGCCTCCCAGACAGGAGCACTCTGCATGACCACCTTTACACCGAGCAATATTGCGGCGCTGATTATTGCCGCCAGTTTCGCCGCGGGACTCAACGTCTATGCCACGGTGCTGACGTTGGGGCTGCTCGCCCAGCGAACTGGGTGGTTCTGCCACCGGGTCTCGAGGTTCTGGGCCACTGGTGGATCATCGGCGTCAGTGGCGCCATGTTCGCGCTCGAATTTGTTGCCGATAAGATTCCCGTCTTCGACATGATCTGGAATGCGCTGCACACCTTCATCCGTGTCCCGGTTGCTGCCCTGATCGCCTACCAGGCGAGTGCAGCAGCTTTCGCCACAAATGAAGCTCATCGCAGCGCTGGCAGGAGGAACCGTCGCGCTGATTTCCCATGGATCGAAGACCGCTGTCCGCGCTGCTGTAACGGCGAGTCCCGAACCGCTCTCCAATATCGCCCTCAGCACCGGCGAGGACGTCAGTCGCTATTGGGCATCACCTGGCTCGCCACGCGGCACCCGTGGGTCAGCCGCGGCTCATCGCAGCGACCCTGATTCTGTGCGCTATTCTCGCGGCGCGATGGATCGTGCGCCTTCTGCGCAGATGTGGACGAGTCGACTGGCTATCTCCGACAATCGCCGCACCAGTGACCTGCTCACATCGAACCGTGAGAAAATGATCAGTTCATCAGCGATTACGACATGCCTGACCACCACATGCACTTTACCGTCGCCATGACCGGTGCCAGCGGTGCAATCTTCGGTCGGAGCTGCTGCGCGCACTCGAAGCCGACGGAGCGTGTCGCGCGATTCACTTCGTTCCGTCAGAGAACTCCCTGCGCGTCATCGCAGAGGAACTGAACTCAGCGGGCGCAACCGGCTGATCGAGAAACTGCTCGGCGGCGAATCGAAGAAGATCCAACAGCTATCCGAATCTGACATTGGAGCTCCGATCGCCAGCGGCAGCTATCCCTCCAACGGAATGATCGTTCTGCCGTGCAGCGTGGGCACGCTGGCCGGGATTGCCAACGGCATGGCGGAGAACCTGATCGAGCGCGCTGCCGACGTCTGCCTCAAGGAGCGCCGTCCTCTCGTGCTGTGCGTGCGCGAAACGCCCTTCAATAAGATTCACCTGCGCAACATGACGCTCGCTGCGGACGCCGGCGCGACCATCTATCCCGTGATCCCCACCTTCTACAACAAACCGGTCGACTCGACGGAAATGGCGCGCCAGTTTGTCTGCCGGGTGCTGGCGCATATTGGTCTGCCGCAAAGCGGCGCGTACGTGTGGAAGGGCGGCGAGTAGCTCGCTCACTTTCCCTGCCGGAATTTCCTTCTGTCTCCGGCGGCGATCGGCGGCTCGGCCCTGAAGAACGTAACGTGTTTGGGCCTATGCGGTCGCTGCATTCGCGAGCTGCGAGTGGCCACACCCGTCGTAAATCTCAAGCACCGACTGCGGCACCTGCGCGTGGAATGCGTACGCCACGGCGACAGGCGTGATCTTGTCCTGCCTACCCCAAACGATCAACACCGGCATTTTGAGGGCGGCAAGTTTGCCGTCGAGCAGGTCGGCTCCTGCAAGCATGGATTGCATGCTGCGCTGGACGATCCACCCATTGCGTCGCGTAACGCGAAGAATGTCGCGCTCCATAGCGCGGGTATTGGCGGGGCGCTTCCGGGTGATAGCAGATTCCTCAGAGCGGTGAGTTTCGCGGAGTCGTCAGGCCAGAAGAGCGACGTGTTAAAGGGCACGTCGTAGCGCAAGCCGGCGCTGTCATAGACGGCCAGGCGGCGCATGCGCTCGGGTTCATCGAGGGCAATCCGCAGGCGATCCATCCACCCATCGACCAGCCGGCGAGGTCGGTTCGATCGAGATTCTGGGAGGCGAGCAAACTTCTCGACGATACCGGCTTCCTCCGAAATGGAGTAAGCCGCGTCGCGGGGACGGGCTGAGCGGCCAAAGCCGAGCAGGTCGAGGGCGAAAACACGATGGCCGCCGCGGCCGAGCTGAGGCATGAGGTTGGCCCAGTCCTCTGCCCTGCCTCCCAGGCCGTGCACAAGCACAATCGGCGGACCGGAGCCGCCCGTCGTAGTAGTGAATGCGATGGCCGTCTATGCTGACGAATTCACTCTTTATCCCGTCGAGCCTGAGCTTTATCTGCACCACTGTAAAGAGCAGATCGAGCGGGCGCAGGCAGGCAAAGAGGCCGAAACCGATCGCAAAAGAGATGAAGACGAGCAGCGCTCTCTTCAGTACCAGCGAAGTGGGGTTAGAAGTGCGGGAAGGTTTCCGGTCGGGGCGAGGAGGGGGCATGGTGACTACGTTGTCAGGATCGTTCACCGTTTCGTCCGCCGACCGGATTGGCTTGCCAGGTGAGTCAGGATGACCTGTATTGTATATCGGATCAGATCGGGGCTAAGGGCAGGGCCGCAGCCATCTTGAAGGCTTTCCGGATGACCTCCGCGGTGAATGGCGCGACTGCATCAAGCTCGTCGCCAGAAGCCCAGCGCGCGTCTGCAGCATCTGTCGCGCAGGCAAGCCGGCCACCGATCACACGACAGAGATAGTCGACCAATACGTAGTGGTACTGAACGCGGCCGGCGGCATCGCGATAGATGCGATCGAAGACTTCGACGATGGCCACAGGATCGACGATGAGTCCGGTCTCTTCGAGGACTTCGCGGCGAATGCCCTCTTCGAGCGTTTCGCCGAGTTCGAGCGCGCCTCCCGGCAACGACCATTCGCCCTTGAGCGGAGCCTGTCCGCGCTCAATGAGCAGGACGCGGTCATGGTCGAGGATCACGGCTCCGACACCGACGATCGGGCGCTCAGGATATTCGCGGGACATCAGAGTTTGATCGGCTTGTCGTATTCGTTATCAAAGACTGTGCTCGCCATGCTGAAACGCCCACCGTTGAACTTGTCCTCGCCGCTCAAATGTCCAAGAGCGAGCAACGCGACAACATGATAGCTGAGGGGCAATTTGAGCACCTCGCGCACCTTCTCCTGCTCGAAGCCTTCCATTGGGG
This sequence comes from uncultured Acidobacteriota bacterium, assembly GCA_963735555.1. GTDB lineage: Bacteria > Acidobacteriota > Terriglobia > Terriglobales > Acidobacteriaceae > Silvibacterium. The sequence continues at coordinate 58,321 of CAVTLP010000001.1, read as the reverse complement.
CGGTGTCATATCCGAGAACTTCGGCCATCAACATCATGCTGGTGAAGGCGAGCATGACCTGCTTGTTAAGCCATGCGGTCAGATTGGGATGGTTCGACAAGTAGTTGGGAATGTTCTGGCGGGCCTGTTCTGCGTAGTTCTCCGGCATTCCACCTTCGCAACCCATGCGCAGCATCTCTTCAAGATCGCCGTTGCGCCAACCATCGGCGTCTCCGCAGGCCACGATAACGGCCGAAGCCTCTTCCACCTTAGCCTGATTGAAGCTGGCCCACCGCAGTCGCCGGAGCTGATCGGGAGACCGCACGACGATGAAGCGCCAGGGCTGCATGTTGTATCCACTGGGGGCGTGAAGACCGGCTTCGAGGATCTTCTTCAGGTCATCGTTAGGGATGCTCGACCCATCGAAGCTGGCCGTGGCACGACGTTGTGCGATAGCCTGGGTCAGTGTCTTTTCCATCGAATTTGCCATGCGGGCAGCATTCCTTTTCAAAATTAGTGCAATTCGGACCTTTTGAAATCTCTCAACGGCATGGAGCGTTACCCGGTCAAGGGATTTTGTTCATCGGAAGTTCGATCGCGTATGGGCTCTGCCTGTCGGCATTCGCATAGACCCAAAGCCCGTGAAATGCCTGTCGCAATTCCGGATACTGGGCGAGCATGGCCTTCATCAATTCGACAATCTGGCTATGCGTTGCGACGGGATCGGACACGTCATTTGTCCGATAGTTGATCACCAGGTCGAGTCCGCCGGGAAAACTTTCGGTTCGCAGGCTAGTAATGTCGAAGCTTTGGCCGTTCGCCTTCAGAACGAGAGGGTTGGCTCCGGGAAGGTCAGGGGGGCGTACCGCCTGCGCTTCTTTCTGGAGCTTTTCGAGATTGGGGCTGGATAGAAAATCCACCGGGTTGAGAAGGAATGCCGCGGTCTGGTAGTAGAAATAGGCGTTCCAGTCCTGCTTCTTCTGAGCGTAGTTGCGGGCCGCTGTCCAGTACCACACCCCGTCGTGGCCGGCAGCGGAGAGCGGGCGAACGAAGAAGCCGGCGAGCTTCCATTGGGGGGTGCCGGGCGGATCGTTCTGCAGCAGGAGGGAGAGCTGCTGGGGATGTTCGACGCCAGTGGCGCGCAGGATGGCGAGCAGGTAGTCTCCGGGCGGAAGCTGAGGGATGGTTACGGAGATGACCAGGCCTGAGCCCGGTACGGAGCAGAAGAACTGGGTTTCGTCCTGGGTGGCTTTGAGGTCGGCGGCTTTGAGGGAGTAGAGGGCGTTTACGGTCAGCGTGGCCGCCTGAATCTGGGGGGCGACTGCCTGGATGCTCGCAGCTACAGGGTCGAACTGGGCGGCTACCGGCGCGATGGTCTCCTGGCGCACGGCAGCGATGTCGGCGGTCTGGATCCGGGTCCCAAGCGCTCGCACAGTCTGGACATAATGGTCGCGCTCCGCGGGCGTCATCTGACTGGCAGTGGTGCAGGACACGGCTTCTGCGCTGGGGCAAACGCCAATCGAAGCCGATAGAACGAGGAGAGCTGCGAGACAGATTGGGTCGAGGCGCATAGGGTTGAGAATCGGTCAGCGAAAACTCGTGAGCAAACTGAAACCACTGCTAGTCTAGTACACAGAGAGATTCGCGGCGGAGCCGGCGAGTCGCTATTCAAAAATGGAGCCGAAGAATCATCACGGAATCCGGACCCCAGCATGGGCTACGTGTTGGGCGGGGTGTGCCTGCCTTGCGCTGGGTACCGCCGGGATCGGGCAAGTGGTGCAGCCAGAGGGCACGTTCCCGCGGATGCACGGGCACCACCAGCAGCAGACGGCCCAAGCTCCAATACCGAATCAGCCGGCGCCAGCTCCGACTCCTTCGCCCGTCCCGACCTCCGCGCCCTCGATGCTGGACAGGCCACCCCAGTCGGCGAAGATCGACCTCGGAGCCGGGCATCTGGCGATCCAGGCGGACAATTCCAGCCTCATGGATATCCTGCACCAGGTGGCGGCGGCCAGCGGGATGACGGTCGAGGGTTTGGGGCAAGATCAGCGCATCTTCGGAAGTTATGGGCCGGGCAATCCGCCGGATGTTCTCCTGGCGCTACTGCACGGCTCGGGGTACAACATCGTGATGCTGGGCGCGACACCGACTGGCGTGCCCAAGCAACTCACGCTGAGTCCGCGAGGCGCGGCGGGGCCGTCGAGTGGTCCGAACAGGTTACAGCAACCGAGGCAGGACGAAGATAACGACGATGAGGTTCAGGCGCAACCAGTGCTGATTGATCCTGCTACCCAGCAGCAACAGCAGCAGCCGCCGACTCCTCCGCAGGGTCCGCCGGGCGGGGTGCGTACCCCGCAGCAGATGTTGCTGGAGCTGCAACAGATGCGGCAGCAGCAACAGCAACAGCAGCAACAGCAACAGCAGCCACAGCAGTAGCCTTAGCAGCGACCCAGACCCCCCTCCCCCCTTACCCCCCTTGTTTCCTGTTACCGTTTCATTTCATTGGGTTTAGGACATACGTTGACCGTAACCGTTTCATTACAAACAGGTTATATGCATATAACAGACACTCAATGACTTACAGATTGTCATTGATTATGCGTGGATTTAGTGCTCAGTCATTGATTCCACGTTAGTTACAGGGAGCAGTTCCTTGTGCCAAATGGAAGGGCCCGGCTGTGCTGCCAGCCGGGCCCTTCTATGTATATCTCTATTCTACCGGGAAGCGGGTTAAGTCTCCGCCAGATATATCTGGGAAATTGCCTATTGAAATGAGCAGGTTACCTGGGAGTTTTACTGATTTCAGGGTTGACACCGAAGATTGTTGAACCGGAGTTCACGATACTATCGGCTGGGATCGGTTATGATGGCGTCGAGAGTGGAGGGGTATTGTGCGCAAATTCGCTTTCTTTCTTATGTTGTGCGTCGCCGGGGGTGGAATGTCTGCAGCGGTCAAGAGCATTTATGACTTCACGCTAAAATCGATTGACGGGAAACCAGTGAGCCTGTCGGAGTATCACGGCAAGGTTCTGCTACTGGTGAACGTGGCCAGCAAGTGCGGGTTCACTCCGCAGTATGCGGGGCTGGAGGCGCTGTACGAAAAGTACAAGAGCCAGGGCCTGGTGATTGTGGGCGTTCCGGCCAACAACTTTATGGCCCAGGAGCCGGGAACCAACGAGGAGATCAAGAAGTTCTGCACCAACAAGTACAACGTGACTTTTCCGATGATGGCCAAGGTTTCGGTGCTGGGCCCGGACAAGACTCCGCTGTATGTGTTCCTCACGGACAAATCGACCGATCCGAAGCTGGGCGGGGATATCAAGTGGAACTTCACGAAGTTTCTCTTCGACCGGAATGGGAATCCCGTGGCGCGGTTCGAGCCGGATGTGACTCCGGAGTCGCCGCAGGTGACGGCGGCGGTTGAGGCGGCGCTCAAGCAGTAAGAGAGGGATCAGGGAACAGGGCAGACGCGAACGGGTGTCTGCCTGTTTTCGTTGGATATCGCGTTCTATATCAACGTGAAGTAAACGCAGATCCTTCGACTTCGCGCTCCGCGCTCCGCTCAGGATGACATCGGTGGTTGGGGGAGTAAAAGCAGGTTCCTTCGACTGCGCTCCACTACGTTACGCTTCGCTCAGGATGACATCGGTGGTTGGGGGAGTAAAAGCAGGTTCCTTCGGCTTCGCTCAGGACAGGCTCTTCGACTTCGGCTGCGAATGTTTGAAAAAACCTACACCGGATAACCTGAGGGCACACGAGAACGAATATGGCGAACAGTTTTGGCACAGATATTCTGATTCAGGCGGAAGATCCGGCGAAGGCGGCATCTTTCTACGTCGAGCAGCTGGGATTTGAGATCACCGGCGAGACGCCGGAGATGATCAGCCTACATGGCAAGCACATCAATCTGTTCATCGAGCGCGGTCCGGCGCTGGGGCCGGTGCTGGAGGTGACGGTGGGCAGTGTGGAAGAAGCCAAAGCGCGTCTCGTGGAGAATGGCTGCCATATCGTCAAGAATGAGCCGGAGGTTCCGAGGTGCTATGTGAAGGATCCGTTTGGTTTGATTTACAACCTGACGCGGTGATAGTGGTTTCGTTCCCACTCAGGCCAAAACAGGCTTGAGTGGGGCACCTTCGGAGCGAAGGAAAAAGCAGGTCCTTCGACTTCCCCTTCGCTGCGCTCAGGGTCCGCTCAGGATGACATCGATTGAGGGCTGGAAATTCCGGAGCGATGTGGTTGGAGCAGAGCGAGTGTCGCCGGATCGAATTGGCCGTCAAAGTATTTATTGAGGGCTTGCATGAAGACCTCGTTTTGAGAAGTTGCGTGGGCGAAGAGCGTCATGCAGGATCGAAATTTCAGATCGTCGGGATAGCCAAAAATTTCGCTTACGGGTCGCCCCTCGATGCGTGTGACTAATTCAGCGCATTCGATCAATCTTGGCCCCAGGATGGGATGTGCAAGATAGGCTTCCGCTTCCTCAAGCGACGATATCGCGAACCGTTGAGCGGTCTCGCTGAAGCCCAGACCCTTCAGCTGGGGAAAGATGAACCACATCCAGTGACTGGTCTTGCGGCCCCGGCGCAACTCGGAGCAGACCTGGTCATAGACAGGTTTCTGAGCATCGAGGAAACGCTGCAGATTATAGGGGTAGGTCATCGCTATCCAAAGAGTCAGGGGCCTTCACGCAGGGGCTTACCGATCTCCCAATGATGTCCGAAGGGATCGACGATGCGTCCCAGGCGCCAGCCATAGTCGTTGCAGACGGGGCTAACTACGGTGGCTCCAGCGATAACGGCGCGATCGAAGGCGGCATCGGGATCATCGACGGTCATTACCATGCGCACGGTGCCGCCTCCGAGTGAGTCGGGGCTGAAGTTCGAAGTGATCCGGGGACTCGTCGGCGAGCCAGAATTCGGCTCCATTCACAGACAGTTGAGCGACTACCGCTCCATCCTCGGCGTCAATGCGGAACAACTCGGTAGCTCCGAATGCAGCCTTGTAGAACTCGACTGCGCGGGCTCCATTTCGGACCGAGAGCATCGGAGCGATGGTGGTCTTTGTCTCGGGGTTCATAGCGTCCTCCTATTGGTCGAGCGAGAGCTGGTAGGCGACGATCTGCTTCAGGGTGTCGTAGGGGATATCGTTGTTGGCGACTTCGCCGACGGGGACCTGGCGGCCGTTGACGAAGAAAATGGGGGTCTGGTTCACGTCGACATCCTGGCCGAGTTTGATGGAGGCGTCGACGGGTCCTTTGGCGGCTGCGGTGTAGGAGCAGGAGCCGACCTTCACAGGGTCGAGGCCGATTTTGGTGACTGCGTCGGCGAGGGTCGCGTCGGAGGTCTGCGGCGTGAGCCCGTCCTGCGCGGCGAAGACGGCGTCAGCGAACTTGAAGAAGGCCTCGTTGCCGGCCTGCTGTGCGACGCAGACGCTGTAGGCGGCAGCCTTGTACGCTTCGGAGTGAATCGCGGTCAGCGGGAAATTCTCAAAGACGAAATGCGCCTGGGGGAAATCGCTGAGGAGGCGGTCGATGATGGGCTGGACTTTCTTGCAGTGCGGGCACTGGAAGTCGGCGAACTCGACGAATTCGATCTTCTTGTCGGCGCACCGCGGCTGGGTCCGTCGGCCGCGTGCGAGAGAATGCGGCGGGTGTCGGCGTAGGGATGGGCGCCAAAGCGGCAGCTACCTCGCTGGAAATGAGATGCTTGCCGTCGGGCGTGACGTAGAAGACCAGCGTGCCGATCTGGGGGTTGGGATTGCTCTTCTGCGCGACGAAGACCGTGACCTTGCTGACGCCGGGAGCGGCGGTCTTCTGGATGGCCTGCATCTGCCAGACGCGGTCCGGGTCGTATCCCCAGGACACATGAAGGAAGGCTTCGACGGTGTCGCGGGTGGGTGTGGCGGCGGTGAAATTCTTGGGGTCGACCGGCGGGAACTTCGGCTCGGTGCAGCTGCCGGAGCGGAAGCGGCGTGTCAGACTTCTGCCGGGCGGCGGCCTGGGCGGGTGCGTGAATTACGGTGTAGCGGCGGCGAGCGACAAAGACAGCAGTGCTCTGAAGAGACAGAACGAAGTTGCATCCAATTCCCTTTCGAGCTTGGTTTATACCTGAACCTTGACGGCGATGGGAAAGCGGCGTCCCATGCCGAAGGCCTTCTCGGTGACCTTGAGCACGGGGGCGGCCTGCTGGCGCTTGTATTCGCTGCGCTCCACCAGTTTGACGACGCGGCGCACCAGTTCGAGATCGACATGCCGCGTCGGCGGCGATCTGCTCGGGAGTTTCATAGCGCTCGACGTAGGCTTCGAGAATCGGATCGAGCACGTCGTAGGGCGGCAGCGAGTCGGTGTCCTTCTGCCCCGGGCGGAGCTCGGCGGAGGGCGGCTTCTCGATGATGGCGGCGGGGATGATCTCGCGGTCGCGATTGACATAGCGGCAAAGCGCATAGACCCGGGTCTTGACGACGTCGCCGATGACCGCGAGCGCGCCGACCATGTCGCCGTAGAGCGTGCAGTAACCGATCGACATCTCGCGATCTTGTTGCCGGTGGTGAGCACGAGCGCGCTGAACTTGTTGGACAGCGCCATGAGCAGCATGCCGCGGATGCGCGACTGGATATTCTCTTCCGTGATGTCGGGCTGGAGTGCCGGCGAAGAGCGGCTCGAGCGCCTGTTCGTATTGCGGAGAAGAGCGCCTGATGGGGATGACTTCGAAGCGGATGCCGAGATTCTCGGCGAGCTTGCGGCTGTCGTCGATCGAGCCGGTGCGAGGAGTACGGGCTGGGCATGCCGATGCCGAGGACATTCTCCTTGCCGAGCGCGTCGACCGCGATGGCGGCGACGAGTGCGGAGTCGATGCCGCCGCTGAGGCCGACGAGGGCTTTGGAGAAGCCGCACTTGCGCACGTAGTCGCGGGTGCCGAGGACGAGGGCGTCGTAGATGGCCTCGTCTTCGGTGTGGTCGGTCTGGCGGTGCATGTCGCCGGTGAGCGGCCTCGGTGTCGACGAAGATGAGGTCTTCCTCAAACGAGGCGGCCTGCGCGATGACCTGCGCCGTCGCGGCCGAGGACGAGGCTAGAGCCGTCGAAGACGAGGCTGTCGTTGCCGCCGACCTGGTTGACCATGAGCACCGGGCATGCCGTGATGGCGCGCGATGGCGGCGAGCATCTCGCGGCGGGTCTCGCGCTTGCCGCGCCAGTAGGGCGAGGCGGAGATGTTGAGGATGAGCGAGCCGCCCTCCGCGCATGAGCTCGTCGACGGGATCGACGGCTATAGAGACGGTTCTGCCAGAAGCTCTTGTCGTTCCAGGCGTCTTCGCAGATGGTGAGCGCGACATGCTCGCCGCCAAGTCGAGAAGAGACGCTGCTTGTGCGGCGGGCGCGAAGTAGCGCTGCTCGTCGAAGACATCGTAGAAAGGCAGCAGCATCTTCGACTGAACGAACTCGACGTGCCCGTCGCGGAGCAGCGCGGCGGAGTTCATGACGTGCTTGCCGGTTCCGTGGTGGGCGGGCGTGACGTATCCGCAGATGATGGCGATGGGCTGGCGGCGGTTGCGGCGGCGATCTCCTGAACGACCTGCCCGGCGCGGGCGACGAAGGAGGGCTTCTCGAGCAGATCGGCCGGAGGATAGCCGCAGACGGCGAGTTCGGAGAAGACGACGAGATCGGCGCCGCCTGCTCGGCGCCGGCTGGGTGAAATCGAGAATCTTCTGCGGCGTTGCCGCGAAAGTCGCCGACGGTGGGGTTGATCTGAGCGAGCGCGATCTTCACACTTTTAGTGTAGCAATCGCTAACCGTGAACCGCTTCGCGCAGTCACGATTGCGTGCAGGCGTCCACCAGGTCGTGAATCTTCGAGTTGATCGTTCCGCAACTCAGAAAGAACGGCTTGTCCGTGCATTGAAGACTAAGCGTCTCGGCATTGGGGTCATAGTCCCAGGTGATTGTGACTCCATCTTTGGACTGTGTGCCGCTGTTGCCGGAGATTGTGATGCCGAAGGAAGACTCGGCTTCCTGAACCAGGCAGTTGAACTGAGCGGTTGTAACGCTGGAAAAGATCTGTGCGGCGCAACCTGACATAAAACCTCCTATCGAATAAGGCTGGAGGAGCTGTGAAGCAGATTGCGGAAGTATGCTCCGACAGGAAGAGCCATGCAAGGGTCCTTGCCAGCATTCGCACCGATTTTCACCGCATTTTTATTCTGTCACTGCGAACTGCCTGACGGCGCGAGACCGCGGTATTTGAGCATGGGCTGGATGCTGGGTTCGGTTCCGAGCCAGGCTTTGTACATCTCGGGGAGGTCTTCGCTGTTGCCGCGCGAGAGCACCATCTGGCGGAAGCGGTCGCCGTTGGCGCGGGTCAGGCCGCCGTGATCGACGAACCACTGGTAGGCATCGTCGTCGAGCATCTCGCTCCAGAGATAGGCGTAGTATCCGGCGGCGTATCCGCTGGCCCAGATGTGCGAGAAGTAGCTGGAACGGTAGCGCGGCGGGACGGTGTGAAGATCGATGTGCTTCTTCTCGAGGGCCTGCTTTTCGAAGGCGTCGACGTCTTCAAGGGGCGAGCCCGGCGGGAGCGTGTGCCACTGCATGTCGAGCTCGGCGGCCGCGAGCAGTTCGGTAAGGGCGTATCCCTGGTTGAAGGTTTGCGCTTTCTGGATTTTGGCAGCGAGTTCGGCCGGCATGGGTTCGCCGGTCTTGTAATGCTTCGCGTAGTGATGGAAGACCGCCGGATCGGTAGCCCAGTGTTCGTTGAACTGCGACGGGAACTCGACGAAGTCGCGGGCCACGGAGGTTCCCGAGAGACTGGGATATTCGGTGTTTGAGAACATGCCGTGGAGAGCGTGGCCAAACTCGTGGAACATGGTGATGACGTCGGTGAAGGTGATGAGCGCAGGCTGACCCTCGACGGGCTTGGGCAGGTTGGCCACGTTGTAGACGACGGGCAGCGTGCCGAGGAGTTTGGATTGCGGAACAAACTCGCTCATCCAGGCTCCGCCGTTTTTGTTGTCGCGCTTGAAGTAGTCGCAGTAGAAGAGCGCGAGGTGGCTTGCCGTCGGCATCGAAGACTTCGAAGACGCGCACGTCAGGCTGATAGACGGGGATGTCGTGGCGCTCTTTGAACGTGAGCCCATAGAGCTGGTTGGCGGCGTAAAAGACGCCGTTCTCAAGGACGTTGTTCAACTCGAAGTAAGGCCGGACCTGCGATTCGTCGAGATCGTACTTCGCCTTGCGGACCTGCTCGGCGTAGAAGTTCCAGTCCCAGGGTTCAAGCTGAAAGCCGGCTTTTTGTGAATCGATGACAGCCTGGATCGCTTTTGCTTCACTCTGCGCGTTGGCGGTGGCGGGCGGGACGAGGTCATCCATGAATTTGAGCGCGGTCTCGGGCGTTTTGGCCATCTGGTTTTCGAGCTTCCAGGCAGCGTAGTTCGGGAAGCCGAGAAGCTTCGCCTTCTCGGTTCGGAGCTGTGCGAGGCGGGCGACGGTGGCTCGGGTGTCGTTATTAGCGCTGCGCTCGGAGCGGGTCCAGGAATTTTCAAAGAGCGTGTGCCGCGTGGGGCGATTGCTGAGTGAGGCGAGCGACGGCTGCTGCGTCGTGTTCTGCAGCGGGATGAGGTAGCCCTGCTCGGCTTCGGGCCTTGGCAGCCTGCGCAGCAGCGGCGATCTGGGCATCGCTCAGGCCTGCGAGGGCGGACTGGTCGGTGGTGACGAGAGCAGCGTCTCGCGTGGCAGCGAGAAGTTTGTTCTTGAAGGCGTTCGAGAGCGTCGACTCCTCTTCGTTGAGCTTCCTGAGCTTTGCCTTGTCGGCGTCGGAGAGGTTGGCTCCGGCGTGGACGAACTTTTTGTAGACAATTTCGAGCAGGCGCTGCGATTCGGGATCGAGATGCAGGGATTCGCGCTGATTGTAGACGGCCTGGACGCGGGCGAAGAGCGCGAGTCGAGGTAGATCGCGTCACTGTGCGCGGCCAGCTTGGGGGCAAGCGCCTCTTCGGCCTTCTGCAGCGTGGGATTGGTGTTGGCGCCGGTGACGCCGTCGAAGGCGGCACTGGCGCGATGCAGGAGCTGGCCGGATTTCTCCATGGCGACCAGCGTGTTCTCGAAGGTCGGCGGCGCGGGGTTGTCGGCGATGGCGCCCATCTCTGTGAGCTGCTCGGCCATTCCGGCCTCGATGGCGGGCTGGTAGTCGCTGTCTTTGATTTTGTCGAAGGGCGGCGCGTGAAAGGGCAGCGTGCTGGGCGCGTAGAAGGGGTTGGATGGGCCGAAGGCGGGGGCCGGAGTCTGGGACTGGGCGAAGGCGGAACTTATCATGAACGGGGATACTCGCGATGAGAACGGATGTCAGGACTTTCGTAAAGCTCAGGACGTGGCGCACGGCTGGTCATTCTCCGAAGAAATGATTGTAGAGGACGCGCACTGTGTGGCCCTGGTGCTATTTCTCGCTTTCCTTTGATTTGTTTTCGATCAGCTTCTTTGTCAATAAAACGAGGCCCAGGAGTTGGGTCCATTCCGACACTATGTTGCCGATAACTTGTCCCCATTTCGATTCCGAGTTCATCTTCATGTAGAGCACTGTCCAGGCCAGTCCCGTGAAAAGAAGAAAGATTGTCAGCGAATGATCCCGGACAGCCTCGATCAGGCGCCCCTGAAAGCGACGGGGTGGTTGTTTGCTTTCTGCCGAACCAATCTCGTAGAAGTATTTCGTCGCAATGACGGTGACAACTACGCCAGTCCAATCAGCAATCGCGTTACCAAAAAAGGAGCCCCAGTGCGTCTGGGGATCGGCATACAAATAGAGCACAACCCACATGAGCAAAATGCCGACGGCGGCAATGCCGAGGGCGTGATTCTTGAGAAAACCGACTTTTCGTTTTGGAGTGTCTATCCTGTTCATTGTCTGCTGGCCTCACGATTTAGAGAGATGCTCTTCCCGTCCCTCACGTATTCCATGGCAACAGCACAAACGGGAAATGGACCAGCATGGACATGAAGGCTGCCGAAGACATGCCGTTCAGGCTAGTCGTTCCTGTTCTGGAAAAAGGGAGGCTCTGTTAGAGTGCGGCCACGCGGCGAATGTCCACGACTCCCCACAACATTGAGCGATCCTGTTCGGCGTGGCTGGTGGCGCTCGCGGGGGCAGGTTCAGCGAAGCTCCGCAAAACCACGACGGCACTCTCAGTAGCCGCACGCCGCACCGCGCGCAGCAACTGTTGCCGATACGCTGGACTAACGCCGTCCAGAATGTTCGAGAGTGTGAAGCCGGAGAAGGACGCAGGCGGCCAGGCGTCGAGAACCGATACCGCGTCTCCCACCACAGGCTCGATGTTTGCGGCCTGCGGCGCCGGGCTGCTGATCTCCGCGCCGAGCAATAGGGCGTGCAAATAGGGATTTGAGGCGTTCGGATGATGCGCGATTCCCTTCTCCAGCCGCTTGCGCAGCACTGCTCCGAAGCGCGCAGGCAGAGCTGAGAGAATCCTGGGGGAGTAGATCATTCGCAGGGCGAAGCGCGACATGATTGCGTCGAATCCCGCGCGGAAACGCCGCGTATCGAAATGGCTGCGCCAGACTTCCAACTGCCTGCCTGTATCGGAAAGAACCAGGAATGCGCGAATCGATTCTTCATGCCATCCGGCCAACGGCGCGAAACGGCGCAGAAAGCACATGGCACGCTCGGCGTCTCCTGTCTCTCTCGGGCCGCCCGTTACGCGCCGCCGGGCGTAGGCAAGCTGCACGGGATTGATATCGCAGGCGACAACTTCGTGCTCCTGCGAGAGCAGGATCGCCGTGTCACCTGCGCTGGCAATGCAGAATATCCGTCCGCGCCCCTGAAAGGCCTTCCGCTCGATTTCCGGATCCTCGTACATCTGGCCGAATAGGAGCCTGCCGGGACCTTGCGAGGCGTCCAGGCGCCCGGCCTGCCACGGCGTTGCCGCACTCACGGCCTGGCCCAGGGAAGCGCGCCTCCGACCCAGGCCAGCACGAGGAAGGCGATGTTTTTAATCACCATCCCGGCGGGATCGTGAATGCGGTGCCGCGCCCATAGGAGGCCGTTCACGTTCAACGTTACCAGGAGTACCGCCTGCGCGATGGTGCACACGGCCGGCGCAATTCCGGACAACACCCACGCAGCCAACCCGGTTTCGACCAGGCCGAGAAGCTTCAGGAATGCCGGGCCAAATCGCGGGCCGAGTCCGGGAACCGCGGCGACGACCTCCGACTGAGACGGCAGGCGGCCAAGAAGCTTGCACCACAATCCCTCATAAAGCCATACGGCGGCAACCGAACTTCGAATGATGATGAGCGGAGGGAAGATGATTGCGATGTTCGTCATGCCTCTTCTCCTCGACAGACGCGCCCGGTTGTTACTCGCATGGGCGGCCGGTCTCCCACGGCAACCATCGTACTCATGCCGTTCAGAATGTGGCCGTGCAACTGGTGAAGAGCACGCTTCTCCACTAGACGCCAAACCCAGCGCGGATGCAGAAAGGCGCGGTAATTCGTAGTCAGCACGACTTCCGAACCGGCGCCCTGGCAAAGGATCCTATACGAACCGCTCCGCGCTATCGCACAGCCTTCGATACCGAGATGTTGCTCCATCACGTCGAACCGGATTATGCAGGGAATCTCCACGGCAGTGATCTCCTTCACCAGGTTTCCCTGCCTGTATCTGCACAGAACCCTGGCACCTACTTCAGACTTTTCGCCTTCCGTGCCTAAAGGAAAAAGGATCGAGGCGAGCAGCGCAGGCGGTTTGCCGGGCACTTCCTCATAGAATGCGATCCCGCTCCATACGGACTCCGGAGCCGCATCGATGTGCACCCGCGTCGCTATCGATTCATGGATCGCCCCGCCTCCAAAGAGGAAACGCGCCAGCTTGCACAGGATTCTCATTGCCGCGGCGGATACAGGCGTAGAGTCAGGCGCTTCAACAGCAGCGATGTTTGCCATGACACCTTACTCTTTCCGGCAGGGCTCACCGGGGTTGCCCTGGTTGAAATGCACGAAGAGGCGAAAGATCAACGAGCAGAAGCGGCTCCTGCTGACGATTCCACGATATGGGAGAGCGTCAAGCCTGCTCTGTGATGCGCATCACATCTGGCACGAATCGGCGTCACGTGGCCTGGAATCCGGCCCTGTCCGCGCTAAGGCACCCGTTCCCAGGTGAGTTGGGCAACGATGGTGTGGTGTCCTGATTTGAGCGGGCCGGTGCGGAGGGTGAGTGTGTTTCCTTCGAAGCTATAGTAGCGGACTTCGTCGCGGCCGACCCACATGGGAAAGAGGCTCGCTTCGACGTGGTGGGTAATGGTGTCGCCCTCGACGGTAAAGCGTCCGGTGTAGGCGATGTAGCGGCGGTTGCGACGCGGGCGCGAGGCAGGGGTCATGCGCTCGATGACTCCACGGCGGCGGCGGGCTGGACCGAGGTTGCCGCTCATGTAGCCCTCGGCCGAGTAGAGCAGGTAGCCGCGGACGTCGGTACCCCACGGCTTTTCGACGATGCCGTCGTCGTGCACAAAGGAATAGTCGACGAGGCGCCAGGTTCCGACGAAGTCCGCGGCGGTGACCTGGGTCATCGTAGGCTCGTGGCGGTACCGCTTCCGGCATGGTCATACCTGGGGAAGGACGATCGCGTCGAGTTCGAGGAACTGGCGCAGCATTCGTCGCCGGAGGCTTTCATCTCCTCCATCGTGCCGAAGAAGCGGGCCTTGGCCTGGTGGAGAAAGAGGACGCGGTCGGCGAGGCGTTCGGCGAAGCGCATGTCGTGGGTAACGACGATGCTGGTGAGGCGCAACTGGTACTTGAGCTTCTGGATGAGGTCGCCGAGGAGTCTGCGCGATGAGCGGATCGACCATGGTGGTGGGCTCGTCGTAGAGAATGGCTTCGGGCTGCGCGGCGAGAGCACGGGCGATGGCGACGGAACGCTTCATGCCGGTCGAGAGATCGGAGGGTAACAGGTCGCTCATGCCGGAGACGCCGACCATTTCCAGCAGTCCGTTGACGATCTGCTGAATCTGGTCCTCGATCAACTCGCCGCGCTCGCGCAGGGGAAAGGCGACATTCTCGCCAACGCTGAGCGAATCGAAGAGGGCGCCGTTCTGGAAGACCATCGTGACCTTGCGGCGGACCGGCCTGCATCTGCTCTTCGCGAAAATCCGCAGATGTTTTCGTCGGCGACCAGAATCTGGCCCGAATCCGGCTTGAGAAAGCCCATGATCTGCTGCAGCGAAACCGACTTGCCGACGCCGCTGCGGCCAAGGATGCAGAGCGTCTCGCCGGGATGACGAAGAAGCTGACCTTATCGAGCACGACCAGATCGCCAAACGACTTGGATACTTTTTCGAACGCGATGTATGGCTCTGGCACCGTTGTAGGTCGCCGTCGGATTGCCCTTCTGCTACCTCGATCTCCGGCAGAATCAAGCGGCGCGGCCAACTATCGCTCCTGGAACTCAGCTTACTGGATGATCAGCGATTCTTCCAAAGCTGCTCTTTCGAGATCGCCGGGCGTATTCAGATTCTGAAACCAGCGGTGGACGGGCGGAACTTCGGGCCAGGCGGAGCGGGAGTCAGAGCGGCTGCGATGGTCTCCACGTCAAAAGGTCGATGGCTGATCGGTGGCAGCGCAGCCTTCGAACTGCGCGCATGACCTTAGCTTCTCCGGCTTCGAGCGACGCCCGAACGCGGGTCAGCAAATCGCGACGATAAACGGCACAGAGCGGCTGCGGTCGTCCCTGCAGGCGCGGGATCGTTGCGAGCGCGCGCCGTCTGATCAGCGCGGAGAGTACATCCAGCGGAGAAATTCAAAGGCAACAGCGGGAGATCGACGGGCAGGAATAGGTTCAGGTCCTGATCGCTCGACGCTAACGCGGCCTCGATGCCTCCGAGAGGGCCGGAGCCGGAGTAATTGTCGGGGACGATGGAGGCGTATCTCACCAGATCCGGACGGCTTCCGGAAATGGCTGGTGCAACTCCCAACGCGCGAAGTCTGGCGAGGGCATACTCGATGAGGGGGCGGCCGTGGAACTCGATGAGCGCCTTGTCGCGCCCCATGCGCGTGCTTTGGCCGCCGGCGAGAACGAAAGCGTTCACGCCGCCAGCTCTTCAAAGAAGAGAATGATGGACTCGATGCCGCGATAGAAGTTGGCGAGGTGGAACTTCTCGTTGGGGGCGTGGAGATTGTCGTCAGGCAGGCCGAAGCCCATCATGACGGTGGGAATCTTCAGGTGCCGCTCGAAGTCACCGACGATGGGGATCGATCCGCCGGAGCGGATGAAGACAGTGTCCTTGTTCCAGACCTTTTTGAGAGCGCGCGTTGCGGCCTGGATGTACGGGTTGTCGGTGCCGATGACGATGGGATCGCCGGAATGGATGAGGCGGACGTCGAGTTCGATGCCATCTGGCTTGAGCGATTCGACATAGCCCTTGTACTGGGCGAAGGCCTGCTGCGGGTGTCTGGTCGGGTACGAGGCGCATGGAGACTTTGGCGACAGCTTTCGCGGGGATGACGGTCTTCGCGCCTGCACCGGTGAAGCCGCCGGGCATACCGTGAACATCAAGCGTCGGACGCGCCCAGGTACGCTCGAGGACGGAGTAGCCGGGCTCGCCGGTGAGGCGCGGTGAGCCGACTTCGGTGTGGCGATAGTGCTCTTCGTCGAAGGGCAGCGTTTTCCATGCGTTGAGCTCGTCGGGACTGGGGCGACTTCACCGCGTCGTAGAAGCCGGGGATGAGAATGCGTCCGGCGGAGTCCTTGAGCTGGGCGATGATCTGGGCCAGTGCGACGAAGGGGTTGGGCGCAGCGCCTCCGTACATGCCGGAATGCAGATCGGTCTTCGCGCCGCGGGCCTCGATTTCGGTGTAGATCATGCCGCGCAATCCAACGCAGAGGGTGGGTAGCTCGGGCGCAAACATTTCTGTGTCCGAGACGAGAGCAAAGTCGGCCTGAGGCGGTGACCGGTGCTCACGGACGAAGCGGGCGATCTGCTCGCCGCCAACTTCTTCCTCTCCTTCAAGGATGACCCGGATGTTGATGGGTAAGCTTGCCCTTATTGGATGCGAGAAGCGATTCGAGAGCTTTGACGTGCATATACATCTGGCCCTTGTCGTCGACAGCTCCGCGGGCGAAGAGATTGCCGTCGCGCTCGGTGGGCTCGAAGGGCGGCGATTTCCACTCGTCGAGGGGATCGGGCGGCTGGACATCGTAGTGTCCATAGCAGAGGCACGTAGGCTTCCCGTCAGCATGCAGCCAGTCGGCGTAGACGAGCGGGTGGCCCGGGGTGGAGATGACCTCCACGTTCTCCATACCGATACGGGTGAGTTCTTTGGCAAGGAACTGGGCGGCGGCGAGGACATCCTCCTTGTGCTCGGGAAGTGTGGAGACGGAGGGGATGCGGAGGAGGGTCTTGAGTTCGTCGAGGAAGCGTGGATAGTTTCTGCGGGCGTAGTCGATGGCAGCGGACGGCATGAGGGCTCCTACGTGGTTTAAGGCGGTGACAGACGAGTATAAGGGACTTATCTTATGGCTTGCCGGGCTTTTCGCCGTGCCAATGCCGATCCAGCCATTCGTCTATCTCTTTGTTGACCGATACATGGCGCTCGGGAAGCTTCGCGCCGGCGGCAACCAGTGTCTCCAGAATGTCGATATACAAATCGGGATCGCCGCCGTGCGCCGCTGACCAGAGGGCCTGACCTACTACAGTGCCTCCATATACGTTCTCCGTTTCGAGCGGCGCTCCATGCCTCAGGAGCAGTTTCACGATGTCGAGTTGGCCGCCGATCACGGCCCAGTGCAGCGCAGTCTGGCCGGTGCCACCATTGGTTGCAAGATCGACTCCTTTCTCGATGAGAAATTCGATCACGGCACGACGGCCGTATTGGCATGCGTAGACAAAGCCTTCGTTCATCTGCTCTCGAGTGGCAACTGGCTTCAGAGTTCCGTTCTCAGTGAAGCAGGGTTCGACCTGCTCCAGACGGCCAAGCGCTGCGGCGGAAGCCAGATCGAGACGAGCACCCCTGGCGGCGAGGAACTCGGCGGCCTTTGCCCGTCCATTTGCGAAACAGGCCTTGACGATGGACTGCCGGTTGCGGGCTTCGGCTGACTGGTCGATGATCGCGCCATATTCGAGTAATGTACGGAGCAGATCTTCCTGTACACCTGCGCGCTCGGGATGAAGGCTGGTGGCTGCGAGTGCCACAGTTGTGCATCCGCCGCCATACACGTTCGCCGTGGCATCGATCTCAGCACCCTCTCGCAGCAGCATCCGGGTAATCTCTACGATGTTGTGCGGCGTCTTCTGACGATAGCCTTCGACACCGTTGGCCGAGACGTAGTGGAGCAGGGTCGCGCCATGCTCACGGGTGGAACGCTCGCGAACCAGATCGGGCTCGTCGCGGAGCAATTGCTGGAGGGCTATGGCGTCGCCGGCGACGATAGCGTCGACCGCCGCTTCGAATTTCGATACCGAAGTGTTTCCGGCGAGAGCCTGGAGATGCTTTACGAATTTCGGCCAGCTTTCGAAGCCGTGAGATCGCGCTATGACGAATTGCGCATCGGCAAGAGCGCACTTTCTGCCATCCGGTTGACTGACAAATAGTTTGCGGCGGGCGAAATCCGCGACTTCATCCCTCCAGCTTTGAATGTGCACAGGAAGGTCAGGCGTAATCGTCAGACCCGATAATTTGACGAGCGTCTCCACCCACCCTTCGGCCCAGCAGCGAATGGATTCGGGCTCATCCGATTTACAGGCTTTGACCAGGTCTTTTGCGATTTTGCGGTAACGATCGAGGCTGGGGTGCGGCGGAAGCGGAAGAGCGGCCTGCGGACTGGGAAACATGCGAATCTCCTTTCATGGCACGCCTGGAGTCCGCACGAGTCAGGCTGAAAGAAGGTTCGTGACCTTCGATTGTGAAGTTCTGTGGGTGGGCATGGCCCTTTCCACGGACTGGATGCGCCCCTCGCGCTGCTTAGTTCTTACCATAGCGCGAGAAGGAACGGCAACGAGTCCCGTCCAGTGCGATGAACGCCTGGTAAGGCAGCGATGTCGCTCAGGCGGGTGCGAGCGGCAGGACCGCGAACGGCTCGTCAGTTCCCTGCAATTGCATGGCGAGCATGGTCATCACGATCATCCACCACGTCCAGACAACGGCTCCAAAGCCGTGGGCGGCGATTATTTCAAGAAGCTGAGGCACGTAACGGACGGCTCCATCGGAAAAATGTGGATGGAGCGGCGAAGTCAGCCGGATAAGCGGGTAGGAAATGGCCACCAGAAACAGGGTGAAGCCCACGACAAAACTTTCACGGCCACGAATGGCCTTCACGCTGGTCTCGAGAGGAGCTTTCAGCAGCCCTTTGGACTGGACGAACAAGGGGATGGCAAGGACCCAGCGCGAGAGGATCACAACGGAGACGACGATGGCGACCCATACGTACGCCGGTGCTGAAACTGACCGGTGTACGGGATGATGGGTGGCCTTCAGCATTCGAAAGGCGAGAGACAGCGCGACGCATTGACAGGCCGCCACCGACAACGACCGCAAAAGCAAAACGGGTGAGCAAGCCTGTGAGGAGTTTCCCAAAGCCGGGATATCCGAAGCTGTCGAGCAGGTTACGGACCTCAGGCTGCTCGCTGTTTGACTCGCTTCTTGCCGTGTAATTCGCGACACACAGGAAGCCCAGGCAAGTCAGGACAAACTGGATCAGCAGACCAATAGCGGAAGCAACAAAGTGCCCGAACTGCGACAGGTTCAGCGCTGCCAGCGCATGATTGACTCCCACGCCCACAGCCACGATGGTGACCGTGGGCAGCAGCAAGGGAACCGGATATCGCTGCAAGAGTGCGATCGCTCGCATGAGTGTTGAGGGCACGCTTAGAACCTCGAGACTAATATCTGGGGACGGTGGGATCGATCTCTGCGGACCAGGCGTCGATGCCGCCGCGGAGAGACTGGGTATTTTTGAAATCCTGGTTGCGAAGCCAGACAGCGACATTCATCGAGCGGACTCCGTGGTGGCAGAGAGTGACGATGTGGGCTTCCGGGTCCAGCTCGCGAAATGCCCGGGCCGGGATGTCGCCCATAGGGATGTGGGTGCTGCCTTCGATGTGCGCGGCTTCGTACTCCCAAGGCTCGCGCACGTCGAGGATGACGTGACTTTTGGAACCAGCGGCGGTGAGCAATTGCTTCAGTTCCTGCGTCGATATCTCATAATCCATCATACGGATGAGAATACAGGGCGAGCCTTCAGACTTTTCAGAGCCGCTTCTTCGGGGGCGTGGTAAGGGTCCCGCGTGATACAAGGAATGTGTCCCCAGACAACACTATGGCGAATCAGGAAAAGGTTTTGATCGTTGAAGACGAGCTGCATGCCCTGACAGGTCTGGCGGAACTCGTTTCAGGGTGGGGATATCGGACGGACACGGCGCGGGACGGCGTGGAGGCTCTGGAGCGCGTGCAAGCCTGGCAGCCAGGTATCGTCGTGACCGACCTGAAGATGCCGCGCATGGACGGGCTCGAACTACTGGAGCGGCTGAACGAACTGAGACAGGATCAGGCGGTGGTGGTGCTTACGGCCCAGGGCTCGATCGAGCTGGCGGTTGAGGCGATGAAGATGGGCGCGTACGACTTCATCCAGAAGCCGGTCGATCCCACGCGGCTGCGCACGATTCTGCTGAATGCCACCCGGCAGCGGGAGACGGAACGGGAACTGGAAGTGACGCGCCGCAAGCTGCGCGATACCGGCGTGCTGGGGTCGCTGGTGGGGTCCTCGAAGAAGATGCAGGAGCTGTTTGCGCTGATCGAACGGGTTGCGCCTTCAAATGTTTCAGTGCTGATTACGGGCGAAAGCGGCACGGGCAAAGAGATGGTGGCGCGAACACTGCATGAGCTGAGTCCGCGCAAGGCAAAGCCGTTCGTGGCGGTGAACTGCGCGGCGATTCCGGAGACGCTGATCGAGAGCGAGATTTTCGGCCACGAAAAGGGAGCGTTCACGGGTGCGCTGGAGCGGCGCGCGGGCTGCTTTGAGCTGGCCGAGGAGGGTACGCTGCTGCTGGACGAGATCGGCGAGATGCCAGTCGGCACGCAGGCCAAGCTGCTGCGCGTGCTCGAAGAGCGAAAGCTTCGACGGCTGGGGAGCAAGGTCGAATCGCCGTGGATGTGCGGGTGCTGTCGGCGACGAATCAGGATCCCGATGAGGCGGTGGCGAACGGACATCTGCGCGGCGACCTCTACTATCGGCTGAACGTCTTTCAATATTCACATGCCGCCACTGCGCGAACACAAGGAAGATATTCCGGCGATTGTCGACGCGATGATCGCGGAAATGAATCGCAAACATGGCCGCGAGGTGACCGGCATAGATCGCGGAGATGATGGCTCGGCTGATGGCCTACGACTGGCCCGGCAATGTGCGCGAACTGCGCAACACGATTGAGCGCGCGGTGGTGTTAGTGCGGAGGCGGAGATGATCGAACCGCAGCATTCTGCCACCGGGTTTTGGCATGCGGACGGTGAAGGCCTCGGTCGACACGGCTACCGCCGCTAATGCCATTCAGGTAGAGGTGGGCGCCACTGTCGATGAAGGGGAGCGCCGCCTGATTTTGAAGACGCTGGAATCGACCAACAACAACAAGACCCGTGCGGCTGAGATCCTGGGAATCAGCCTGAAGACGCTGCACAACAAGCTGAAAGACTACGCGAGCGCGGGTACAGAAGAATAGACGCTCGTTGACCCGCTGTATTCATTGCCAGAGGATTGTCCACACAGATGCGATTGAAGACCAAACTCGTTGTGGCTATTGTCGCCCTGGTGTTTCTGGTGGCTACGATCCTGTCGTGGCTCTATTTGAACCAGTCTGCTGCAACAGCTCATCGAGCAATCCTACAAAGCGACGGACGTCGTCGCGCACCAGCTGTCTGTTCGCGACGCGCACCGCGCTGGAGACGGGTCTGCGCAACAGCAGGTAAATGTCAATGACCCTGCCGAACTGCGCACTGCCGTTGCCGAATCGCTGCGCAAGGACATAGGACTAAAAGAGCTGATCAATTCGGATCAATCAGCTATTCACCGACGGTTCTGGATATCGCGATTGCGGACCGCGATGGGCGAGCACTGGTTACGGATGATCCCTTATTGCAGGACAAGCCCCTACCGGTGCGACCAGAATATGTCACCGCTGCGGGACAACTCAGCGATTCAGAGACTTCGGGTAGTTTTCGGGAAACCGAAGGTCTATAACGTCACGCTGGGGCTGGAGCGCGATAACCAGCCGTTCGTTACTGTTCGCATCGGCATACGAACGACGCTTCTGGAAAGTACGTTTCGTCCGTTTCTGATCGAGGCATTGACCTATGTGGGGGTGGCGATTCTCATTTCCCTTATTGCGGCCGCATTCGTCGCCAACCTTGCCCTGCAGCCGCTGGAACAGATCAGCTCGCGGCTGGATGCTTTGTCGCAGGCGGAGGCAGAGCCGGCCGGCGAGCTTGAATCGGGCAGATCGTCGGATGCTGTCGTCCAGGTGTCGCACAAGATCGAGCGCCTCGGCCGCCGAATGCGCAATGTGGAGGAGGTCTTTTCGGCTCTCAAGGAAAACCTCGATCAGATTCTCTCCAATCTGCAGGACGGCATCATGCTCTTCACACGAGACTCGCGTGCGGTCCTGGTATCTCGTTCAGTTGAGCGCTTTCTCGAAGTGAGCCGCGACCAGCTGTTGGGCGCCGAGGTCCATGACATCTTCGACCGCAACACAGTGCTGGGGCGTACGGTGCGACAGGCTTTCGATGCGGGAATGTCGATTGTTCAGGAAGAGATCACTACCGAAGCGGGCCGCAGGCTGGAGCTATCCCTCGACTTTATCCATGACGACCACGATCGCGCGCCGGACCAGGCACCCTCGCTGGGCGCACTGTTGACTCTGCACGATGTTGAGTCAGTCAGCGAAATAGAAAGCGAGCTGGAGCTTTCGCGGCGCATGGCGGCGATCGGGCGACTGACTTCCGGGGTGGGTCACGAGGTGAAGAATCCGATCAACGCGATCGTGGTTCACCTGGAGCTGCTGCGCAGCAAGATCGGCGGCGAGCCGGCTGCGGCGAGGCATCTAGAGGTGATCCAAAGCGAAATTCACCGGCTGGACCGCGTAGTACAGACACTGGTTGATTTCTCACGGCCGGTCGAGTTGCAACTCCAGGATCAGGATATGCGCAGTATCGTGTCGAGTGTGCTGATGCTCGCTTCAGCCGGGCTGGAAACCTATAGCGTCACCATGGTGAGCGAACTTCCGGACCACCCGGTGATGGTGAAGGTAGACTCCGACCTGCTGAAGCAGGCGCTGCTGAACGTAGTTTTGAACGGAGCGCAGGCCATGCCGGATGGCGGCGAGCTCTCGGTACGTCTTACGGAGGACGGGCGTATGGCGATCCTGAAGGTTCAGGATCACGGCGAGGGGATTCCGGATGACATCCGCCCGCGGATCTTCGACCTGTACTTCACGACAAAACGCGACGGCAGCGGCATTGGACTGGCAATGACCTACAGAATTCTTCAGCTGCACCACGGGCAGCTTGACGTAGAATCGAAGATCGGGGAGGGGTCGACGTTTACGCTATACGTTCCGTCCGCCAACTTCTCCGACTCAAGACTCCGCGGACTTCTGGAAACGCATACATCGGTCGCTAAGGGGCTCAGGGAATGAATTCCGCAAGCAAGATCGCGGTTGTGGCGCTGCTCTGCCTGATAGCCGGATGCAAGCATAAGACGCAGGCTGCGCCGCCGCCAGCCGCGCAGGCGCCCATTCTGCCGCCGAGCACCCTGACGAAAGACACGCCACCTCCGCAGCTGCCGCCCGCTGAGCCTCGCAAGGTGGGTCCACCGGGATCGGATGTAGCCCAGCAACCGCCCCCACCGAAACCGCGCCAGAAGACGACTCGTCACAAGCCCAAGCCAGCCGATCAGACCACGGCTCAAGCGGCAAAGGACACACCAGCGGCAACGAGCCAGCAGGCGTCTGCCGGTCAGCCGCCGGAGATGTCGCCGATTGGTCAGCTCTCCAGTTCGGGCGGCGCCAGCAGTCTGCCCAGCCGGCACACCATCCTGGAGCAGATTAACTCTACGGAAAATGGTCTGAACGGCATAAAGCGTGATCTCACCGGGGATGAGAAGGTGACCGTAACACAGATTCATACCTTTCTGACCAAGGCAAAGCAGGCGCTCGATCAGGATGATCTGGATGGAGCGAATACGCTGGTGACGAAGGCCAAGGTGCTGCTGGCTGAGCTGACGAAGAGCTAGTTATCCGGTAGCTCTTAGCGCTCTCCCCATTTGAGCTTGGCGCGCAGAACGTCGAAGAATCCTGTGGCTCCCGAGCCGGACAAGCTTGACGGTGTGCTGCGAGCGGCAGCAGTGGAGCTCGTCACCGACCTTCATGAGAACCGCCTCCTGGCCGTCGACGGTAAGGAAGATCTGATCGGGAACCCCGACAATGTTGACGACAATATTAGCGTCTCCGCGGACGACGATGGGGCGCAGTGTCAAAATGTGCGGGCACACCGGCGAGACAACCAGGGCATCGACATCGGGAACCAGGATGGGGCCATTGGCGGCGAGCGAATAAGCAGTGGAACCGGTGGGCGTTGCGATGATGATTCCGTCAGCCCGGAAGACGGCGGCAAGCTGACCGTCAAGCCTGATGCTGAAATCGCCCATGCGCGCGATCGCGCCTTTGGCTACGACCACATCGTTGAGAGCTTCATGCTCGCTGAAAAGATCGCCGTCACGCCACAGCTCGCTGTGCAACATGTGGCGGGAATCGGTGGTGAAGCAGTTGTTACACCAGCCTTCGAGAGTGGAATACAGGTCGGCCAGGCGCACTTCGGTGAGGAATCCAAGTGACCCAAGGTTGACGCTGAGGATGGGAGTCTCGGTCTTGGCGAAGACTCGCGCGGCAGACAGCAGAGTGCCATCGCCTCCAAGCACGATCACGAGATCGGGATTCTCCGCAGGCATCTCTTGCCGAGGAACGATGCGGGCCTGCTGCGTGTAGCTTCCGCTCACCGGGTCCAGGATCGGATCGAGCCCATGCGCCCTCATCCAGAGCACAAGGTTGGGCAGCAGCTGAAACAGCTCTTCTTTTTGCGGCTTCGAGATGATGGCGACGGGGCGCATGAGTCACCAGTGTACCCAACGCGCGTGAAGAAGGAATTCACGATTGCCTTCAGCTCCATGAATCGGCGAATCGATGACCTCGATTGCGGTTCCACCGATCTCAGTCACACAGGCGCGGACGCGATCGATGGCCAAGCGGTGCGCTGCCGGATCGCGCACGATTCCTCCCTTGCCGATGTGCTCACGGCCGGCCTCGAACTGCGGCTTGATCAGAACGACAGCTTCGAGGGGTTTCCGACCTTCAGGTCCGGGACCGATCGCTTGCACGACAGGGGGCAGCACGAGGGTGGCGGAGATGAAGGACACGTCCATAGAGACGAAATCTATTTCGGACGGAAGATCGCCCGTGACGAGTTTGCGGGCGTTGGTGCGCTCCATCAGGGTTACGCGCAGGTCTCGACGGAGGCTCTCGGCGATCTGGCCATAGCCTGTATCGACGGCCAGCACACGGGCAGCGCCATGCTGCAACATGCAGTCTGTGAAACCACCTGTTGATGTGCCGATGTCGAGGCAGAATTTTTCGGTGAGGTCGATTCGCCAGTGACGCAACGCCTCTTCAAGCTTTAGACCACCGCGGCTAACATAGCGGAGGTCTGCGCCAAGAAGGCGGAGGGTTGAGGTGTCCTCAACGGCGCTGCCGGGCTTCTCGATCTTCTGCTCGTTGACAAGGACACGGCCTGCGAGAATGAGGGCCTGCGCTCGTTCGCGCGAGGGCACCAATCCGCGTTCGACGAGCAACTTGTCCAAGCGCGTCTTCATCTCATGGTCGCCTTTTCGTGAAACGCAAAAAAAGACATTGGGTTGTGGCACCGTGTTCTTCGGCATCATAGAATACGCAAGGACTCGACAGCATGCCCCAGGATTTCCCCAATCCGAATAAGTGAAGCCCTCCGTTCTTCTCACAGAACAACGGTGAACATGAATGGGCCGGACGATATGGGCCTGCTGACACGCATTCAGTCCGGCGACCAGGAGGCCATGTCCGCCCTCTTCGACCGTTATGGGACCATGGTGTACTCCGTGGCACTAAGGGTATTGAAAGATACGGGCGAAGCCGAGGATGTCATGCAGGAGACCTTCGTGCAGATATGGAAGAACCCCGGCGCTTTTGTTTCCGGACGGGGATCGCTCGGCGGCTGGCTGGTGGTGGTGGCGCGGAATCGTTCTATCGACGTGATTCGCAGGCGGCGTCCGATCAGAACCTGTTGAGCTGTTCGCATTGCCTTCTTCAACCAACCTGGCGCAGGAGGCAGAGCGAAATTCGCTTCTGGAAAAGATTCGGGGGGTAATGCTTTCGCTGCCCGTTGAGCAGCAGAAGTCCGTAGAGCTTGCTTTCTTTGAAGGATTGAGCCATTCGGAAATCTCCGAGAAGACCGGCGATCCGCTGGGAACCGTGAAGACACGAATTCGATTGGCGTTGATTACGATCAGAAAGGCATTGAACGTTTGAGCAGGACGCCTCACATCTCGCAGGAAGACCTGGCGCTCTACGCCATGCAGGCGCTGACGCCAGAGGAGAATCGCGACGCGCAGGCGCATCTGGACGAGTGCGCGTACTGCCGGGCCGCGCTCTCAGAGTCTCTTGTGGATCTGGCAGGGATCGGCATGACCGCCGAGCAGCAGGCTCTGCCCGAGGGGCACGGCAGCGCTTCATAGAGCGGATTTCGAGGACTCCGCAGGAAGCGGTTGCGGCACCGAGGGCGGTGACTCCGTTCCCTGTCCGCGAAGAGCGCAAGACCGGCTTTGGGTGGATGGGCTGGGCTGCGGCCGCAGCGGCTTTGGCAATTGCAGCGTATCTGGGCTACGGCAACTTCAAGTTGAAGGAGCAACTCGGCGAGAATCGTGCGCAGATCGCGCTGCTTGCAGCCCAGGCGGATCGGGCGCAGGAGCTGACGGATGCGCTGACGTCGCCGGCAGCGAAACAGGTGACGCTCACGGAATCGAAACAGCCAGCCTTGCCGGTGGGCCATGCGACTTATTTGCCCAAGCGCGGCGCACTGATTTTTGTCGCCAGCAATCTGCGCCCGGTGGCCCGCAGACAAGACCTATGAGCTATGGCTGATTCCTTCGAACGGCAAGGCGCCGATTCCGGCAGGGTTGTTCCGCCCGGATGCAAGCGGCAGCGCGTCGGTGATTCTGCCCCCGCTTCCCGAGGGCGTTGAGGCCAAGGCTTTCGGCGTGACAATCGAGGACGCGCAGGGTTCGGCGACGCCGACACTGCCGATTGTGATGGCCGGGCAGTAATCCTCTACTCGTATTCGCAACAAAAGCCGCGCCAATTCCCTTTTTTATCAGCTACACTTGTCCGGACCTATGGCAAGCACAACTTCACGTTTCCCGCACCCAATTACATTGGCCGTCGACATCGGCGGCACCGGAATGAAACTGATGGCTCTCGACGCCCGGGGTAATCCCCTGACTGATCGTCTGCGCACGCCCACGCCAAGTCCGGCTACTCCGGCACTCATGCTGGCCGCCCTCGACAAGATGCAAAAGCAGATGCCTAAGTGCGATCGCGTTTCGGTCGGATTTCCGGGAGTGATCAAACAGGGAAAGACGCTGACGGCCGCGAATCTTGACCCCAGCTGGGTGGGCTTTGCACTGCGAAATGCTCTTGAAAAACGGTGGGAGCTTCCGGTGCATCTGGCAAACGACGCGGCGGTGCAGGGCTACGGCGCGATCAGCGGCAGAGGAGTGGAGCTGGTTCTGACTCTGGGTACCGGTCTGGGCTCCGCACTCTTCACGGACGGGCGTCTGTGCCCGGGTCTGGAGCTTGGGCATCATCCCTGGCAGAGGGGTAAGACCTATGAGCAGTTTCTGGGCCGGAGAGGATTGAAGAAACTTGGAAAGAAGCGCTGGAATCGGCTTCTCGAGAAAGCCATCGAGCAAACAGCGAAGACCTTTAACTGGGATCGCCTGTACCTGGGCGGCGGCAATGCAAAGGAAATTAACTTCAAGCTCCCGCCGTATGTCTCTACCGTTTCGAATGAAGACGGCCTGTTCGGCGGCGTCGCCCTGTGGCGCTTTCAGGGATAGCCAGAAGTTATTCGGGCGCGGACAGCGGATAAATAGTAACGGCGCCGTTGTCGAGAACGGCAATCGACTTTCCGTCGGGGGAAAGCTGGGCGTGACTGAAGACGGATGAGGCACTCTTCTCGAAGAGGGGCTTCTTCCGGTCAGTTTCCTCGACAATGAACTTCTTGTAGGGGTAGCACTCGCCTTCCTCGCCTTCAGAACAATATTCCAGCGCAAAGCGGTTGCCACCGGCAGCCACTCCGGCAATTCCGTGAAGATCCAACTGGCCGCCGGGAGAGGGCAAGGGCGTTTTCGAGTTGCCGGGCCTGACGATGAATACTTCCGGGCTGTGAAAGAGCTTCTTCTCCTGTCGCAATATGAGGAGATGTGTGGAGTCGAGGAAGCCGATGGGGTGCAAAGCGACCGGCTTGTCGGACTCGTCATAGGACCAGGGCGCGCCGTCAGGAGAGAGAAAGTTTGCGTCCGGCGTGAGGACAAGAATCTTGTTGCAGGTATACGCGGATTTGTCTCTGCAGTGCGCGCCCGCAACACGCTCATCACCGGGAACCCAGTCTTCTACAGCATTGGCTTCGGTTGACTGGTCGATCGCAATCGTCGTGAGGAGGCGCAGCGGACTCGCGCCATAGAACTCGAAGTTTCGGCCATCGGCGGAGAGCAGCGGGATGGTGCGGCGTCCTGGGGTGACCCACAGACCCTTGGGCTTCTCAGCAAGCTCGCCGGTCTCGACTGTTTGAAGATGGGCGTCGAGAAACTCCAGCTTACTTCCCTTCCATACAACGATGGATTGGTTAGGGCCGGCGAAGAGGGCCAGGTCCTCCTTGAGAGACCAGTCATGGGCGGCGATTTTGGCTCCGGTACTGTCGAAGACAAGGCTGCGCAGATTTTCGGGCTCTGAGTGCGACCGGAAGGTGCACGGAGGATTGGTAGTGAAGGCGACAAAGATGTGGCTGGAGTCAAGCCAAAAGAGCCGGGTTCCCGCGGCGTGCAAGTGGAAACAGCCGTGCATAAGGGAGCCGGAGAAGAAAGCCTTGGGGATGCCGAAGGGTTCGAGAGAAATGATGATCGGCTTCGGCTTGTCCTCCGCGGAGCCGGCATAAGGGACTACGACCGATGCGGACAGCAAGAGCAGGGCGAACCAATAAGCCAGACGGCCTGCCGAGTGCATTCCTTGTCTCCCTGTGTTCGGCGCTGTCCCCGCCCGTCCTAGTATGAGGGTTTAACCGATCGTTCGATACATTTCAAGAATGAAAGCTATCTCATACAAGAGGGCGAAGATTGCAAAAGCCGCGTGAAACCAGGGGCGCTTAATCAAGATGGCGAGCAGACTGAGGACAAGAAAGGCGGCGGTGCGGATGTCGTAGGCGTATCCCAACCGGTGGAAGTAGGCGGGGCCCTTGAGCAGGGTATCCACGATGTCGGCGACGAACAGAGCGGCCATGAGGGCGAATATCCACTGGCGTCGGGAGTAGAAATAGCCTTTGAATCCGTCGTATTCACCGATCTGCTCGGGAAAAAAGAGGGTGCAGAGCAAATAAAGCAGAACGGCGTAGAGGGCAACGAAGAAGTAGAGAGGAAAGGTCCACTCGCGGACGCGGGCCAGATTGAACTCCCACCACCAGAAGTGAATGAGATAAAGAAAGAGGAACAACACCCAGACAAGATGAATCCAATACACCCTGAAGCGCTTTGGGTGCTGGACGATGCCGGCAACACCCTTGAGAAGATGGGCCACGCTGAGGCCCACGATCATCCCGAAGAGCACTTTGACGTGAAGGTATAGATCCATCTTCGAGATCGCTCGCGCCCCGGTGGCGATTTTATAGGAGGCGAGGTACGGCGCGTCAGGATGGCCTGAAGACAAAGAAAATCGCCGCGGGAGAGGGATCTCTCGCGGCGATGTAAGTTGTGTGACAGCTTGGGGGAACGGGCTCTAGTAACGATAGTGGTCGGGTTTGTAGGGGCCTTCCTGTGAGACTCCGAGGTATTCGGCCTGCTTCGGAGTCAGGGTGGTGAGCTTGACGCCGATCTTTTCAAGGTGCAGACGAGCGACTTCTTCGTCGAGTTTCTTGGGGAGGGTGTAGACGTCGACCTTGTAGGTGTCCTTGTTCTTCCAGAGGTCGATCTGGGCGAGCGTCTGGTTGGCGAAGCTGTTGCTCATCACGAAGCTGGGGTGACCGGTGGCGCAGCCGAGATTGACGAGACGGCCTTCGGCGAGGACGAAGATGCCGTGTCCGTCGGGGAAGGTGTACTTGTCGACCTGCGGCTTGATGTTGGTCTTCTCGACGCCGGGTTCGTTGTTGAGAAGGTCCATCTGGATCTCGTTGTCGAAGTGGCCGATGTTGCAGACGATGGCCTGATCCTTCATGGCCTTCATGTGCTCGAGGGTGATGATGTCCACGTTGCCGGTGCAGGTGACGTAGATGTCGCCGCGGCCGAGCGTGTCTTCGATGGTGGTGACCTCGAAGCCTTCCATCGCGGCCTGCAGTGCGTTGATGGGATCGATTTCGGTGACGATGACACGTGCGCCCATGCCACGCAGCGAGTGCGATGAACCTTTGCCCACGTCGCCGTAGCCGCAGATGACGGCGACTTTGCCGGCGACCATGACGTCGGTGGCGCGCTTGATGCCGTCGGCGAGCGATTCGCGGCAGCCGTAGAGGTTGTCGAACTTCGACTTGGTGACCGAGTCGTTGACGTTGATGGCGGGAACGAGCAGCTTGCCCTGCTCCATCATCTTGTAGAGGCGATGAACGCCGGTGGTCGTTTCTTCGGAGACGCCGCGCCATTCCTTCACCACGTTGTGCCAGTGCTGCGGATCTTCGGCGTGAACGCGCTTGAGCAGGTCCTTGATGACCTGTTCTTCATGATTGCCGGAAGGCGTGTTGACCCAGTCGTCGCCATTTTCGAGCTCGTAGCCCTTGTGGATGAGCAGGGTGACGTCGCCGCCGTCATCGACGACAAGCTGCGGGCCCTTGTTGCCGGCGTGAGTGAGAGCGCGGTAGGTGCAGTCCCAGTATTCTTCGAGCGTCTCGCCCTTCCAGGCGAAGACGGGAACGCCGGCAGCGGCGATGGCGGCGGCGGCGTGGTCCTGCGTGGAGAAGATGTTGCAGCTTGCCCAGCGCACGTCGGCGCCGAGATCGACGAGGGTCTCGATGAGCACCGCGGTCTGGATGGTCATGTGCAGCGAGCCGGTGACGCGGACGCCGGCGAGAGGCTTTTCGGCAGCGTATTTGCGGCGGATAGACATGAGGCCGGGCATCTCATGCTCGGCGATGGAAATTTCTTTGCGGCCCCAGTCGGCGAGCGACAGGTCTGCGACTTTGAATTCAGCGGCGGTGCGTTCGAGTGTTGCTGTTGCCATGGTTATATCCTCATATCGTCAAATCGAGATACATTGATATAATACCTCAGATCGCTATGGCGTCAATTGTGAAAATTCTGCGCGTGGTTGCCGATTCGACCCGGCTGCGCATACTTCTGTTGCTGGAGGGCGAGGAGCTGTCGGTTGCGGAGCTGCAGGAAATTCTGGCAATGGGTCAGAGCACGATCTCGACGCATCTGTCGCAATTGAAGCAGGCCGGTCTGGTGGAGGATCGACGGACGGGCAAGAACAGTCTGTACAGGCTGAAGCGCGAAAATGGCGCGGGCGTGCTGACGGAGCTGCTTACGCAGGCGCGTGCGGAAATCGCCGAGGCAAAGCGCGACCAGGCCGCGGTGAAGCGCGTGCTGAAGAAGCGGCAGGACAAGACTCGGGCCTTCTTTGATGACGTGGCGGGACGATTCGGGCGGAGCTATGTGCCAGGCAAGTCGTGGAAGAGCGTGGCGGAAGCGTTGCTGAAGCTGATGTCTCCGATGGTGATTGCCGATCTCGGCGCGGGCGAAGGCGCGTTTTCGCTGCTGCTGGCGCAGCGGGCGAAGCAGGTGATCGCAGTGGATACGTCGGCCAAGATGGTGGAGTTCGGGCGACAGCAGGCGAAGCGACAGGGCGTGAAGAATGTCGATTACCGGCTGGGAGATATGGAGGAGGTTCCGATCGAAGATGACTCGGTCGATCTCGTCTTCTTCTCGCAGTCGCTGCATCATGCGCTCCATCCGGAGCGTGCCGTAGCCGAGGCGTGGCGGATTCTGAAGCCGGGCGGCCGCATCGTGCTGCTCGACCTGGCGAAGCATCGCTTTGAAGAGGCGCGCGAGCTGTATGCCGATGAGTGGCTGGGCTTCAGCGAAGTGGAACTGGAAGCGGCAATGGAAAAGGCAGGGTTTCGCGGGATTCAGATTTCGGTGGTGCACAAGGAAGCTGAGGCTCCGCATTTTCAAACGCTGCTGGCGGTTGGAGATAAGGAAGCGTAGGGCAGGAATCGCGCCAGCCTGCCGTAATCTATATTCCAGTTGTCGAATTATTCAACCGTTCTAAATTTATTCGACCGTTCCTCGGGCCCGGACGTCTTTCATTGTTGAAATGCGACATTCTGCCCTGTTCCGCCGGTTGCGGATGATTCTGATCGCGCTGGCCACCGTTGTTCTGTTTTTGCCGCCTGCTCATGCGCCCGCGTGGAGGCTGCACGGACATGCGCAGAATCCGCACCCGATGCTGGTGGGATATTTTCCGCAATGGGGCCTGTACTACGAGCAGCCGTACTCCGTGAAGCAGCTGGTGGACAACGGGGGTGCGGCGCTGCTGGACCAGATCAACTACGCTCAGGGGTTTGTGAGCAATGGCAAGTGCTCGGTGGCCGATCCGAATGCGGATCTCAACACTACTTACCCCGCCGACAACAGCGTGAACGGAAAGCCGGACAACCCGGCATCGCCGTTTCGCGGCTACTTTCATCAGCTTAGAGACCTGAAGAAGCGCTATCCACATCTGAAAATTCTGATTTCACTCGAGGGCAATCCCGCGGGCTTTGCCGAGGATGCGCGCCCGGAAAATCGCAAAGCGTTTGTCGCCTCATGTGTGGATATTTTTCTTCGCGGGCAGTTTGCGGCGGGCATTCAGGAACCGGGCATCTTCGACGGGTTCGATATCGACTGGGAGTCTCCTCATGCAGAAGATGCGGCAAATTTTCTTGCGCTGCTGGAAGAATTCCGGCGGCAGATGCGCACGGTACGGCCGGGGCTGAGGCTGTCGATAGCGGTGGGACACTCGCCGCACATGCTGCCGGGCACAAACTTTGCGGCGATTGCTCCGCTGGTGGATCAGGTGGGCATTATGAACTACGACTACACGGGGCCGTGGAGTTCGACGACGGGATTTCTGGCTCCGCTGTTCTCCGATTCGGCCGACCCGCATCATTCGAACAGCATAGAGAAGAGCATTGCCGAGCTACATAGCCGCGGGGGTGCCGGCGGAGAAGCTGCTGATGGGCGTGCCGTTTTACGGCTACAGCTGGACGGCGGTTGAGCGGACGAACAACGGGCTGTTTCAGGCAGGGCGTAGCGTGCACGGGGACAAGCCTTACCGGTATATCCGCACCCTGATGGCGGGTTCTTCGGTGTATCGCGATGCACGTTCGCAGGCTCCCTGGCTCTTTGACGGCGAGACGTTCTGGACCTATGAGGATGCGGTTTCGGTTCGCTACAAAGTGAGCTACGCAGCCAAGGAGCGGTTGGGCGGAGTGATGATCTGGGAGCTGAGCGACGATACGAGCGACGCGGTGCTGCTCAACACGGCTCATCAGGCGCTGCTTCATCCCATGGTGGCGAGCGCCTTTGAGGTCGAAGCAGAAAGAGCCGGATTCAGCTGCGCCGACAGCAGGAGCGGGGCGGTAGGCGGCCGGTATCTTCGTCGGCAATGGTTTTCCACATGAAAAGACATCGAGGCCGGCGAGTTCCGGGTAGATACTCCTGCGTATGCTTGCTCGAATCCTGATTTTTCTCTTTGCACTTACGGGCAGCGCGTGGGCGCAGACCCCGGCTGACTGGACACAGCCGTTTCCAGCGCATCGCGTGATCGCGAACGTGTACTACGTGGGCAGCAAGGATCTCGCGTCTTATCTGATCACCACGCCGCAGGGACACATCCTGATCAACAGCAGCCTGACGAGTTCTCCGGCCCTGATCAAAAGAGCGTGGAGCAACTCGGGTTCAAGTTCAGCGATATCAAGATTCTGCTGATCAGCCATGCGCACTATGACCACTGCGCCGGAAGCGCGCGCATCAAGCAGCTGACGCACGCGAAGTACATGGTGATGGATGCCGACGTACCTGTCGTCGAGAGCGGCGGCAAGACCGACTTTCAGTACGGGAAGTCGACGGACATGCAGTATCCGCCGGCGAAGGTCGATCGCGTGCTGCACGACGGCGACGAGGTGCGGCTGGGCGGCGTGGTTCTGGTAGCGCATAAGACTCCCGGGCACACGAAGGGCTGCACGACGTGGACACTCAAGGTCGTCGACAAGGGCAAGAGCTACAACGTGGTGATCGTCGGCAGCCCGAATGTCAATCCGGGATACAAGCTGCTGAACAACAAGGCGTATCCGCAGATTGCGCAGGACTACGAGCAGACGTTTCGCGTACTGAAGGCGCTGCCCTGCGACGTGTTTCTGGGAGCGCACGGCGGCTACTACGACATGCAGGCCAAGTATGCGCGGCTGAAGGATGGCGGCGAGAATCCGTTCATCGACCCGGCGGGCTACAAGGCATACGTCGCGGACCGGGAGCAGGCGTTTGAGTCCGAGCTGCACAAGCAGGAGAATGGCGGGAAGTAACGGCTAACGGGCGGCCTTACGTTCCGGTTTGCGGGCCGGATTCCACGGAGTGAGGGCGGTGTAGCTGGGCGTGGCGGTGACAGAGGCTCTGGCGACGGCGAGCAACCTGCGCTGCACCAGCCATCCCACGGAGGACTGCGCGGAGCTCTTTGATACGCCGATGGACTCGGCAAGGTCCTTATAGCTGATCTGAACTGCCGAGCCACGGCGCTGCTGCTCGGCGGCAATCCACAGATAAACAAGGAAGGCAGCGGGACGGCGGTCGTGGCCGACGAGGTCGCGCATGAGGACGTCCGTGACGTATTCGTCGAAAGTCAGCATTGGGGATGAGGACTGCTATACCTTTCAGAAGTATAGCAACCACTACCTGATTGCATCCCTGAGACTTGCGGGCTATGTTCGGTGGAGTCAAGGAATGGAGGGTTCCACGATGATTCGCGGCGTAAAGATTGTCAGCATACCGGTCAGCAATCAGGATGTTTCGCTGAAGTTCTACACGGAGAAGATGGGGTTCAAAGTTGCGACGGATCAGCCGTTCGGGGAAGGTCAGCGCTGGATTGAGCTGCTCATTCCGGGATCGGATACGAACATTGCACTGTTCACACCGCACGGGCATGAGAACAGGATCGGCGGCTTTCAGACGGTGACATTCTGGTGCGACGACGTCTTTGCCACTGCAAAAACCATGCAGGCAAATGGCGTGGAGCTGGCGGCCGAACCGAGGAAGGAATCGTGGGGAACGATGGGGATATTCAAGGATCCCGACGGGAACCAGTTTGTGTTTTCGAGCCGGTGAGAGGGTGTACAACTCACAACTATCAGGATGGAACGAGCGCTTTCGGATGAACGGCAGACCAGGCGATGGGTTCGACACGGCGCACCAGGAAAATCCATGCACAGGCGCCAGCCAGCGCAACGACTGCTGCCGCAAGGAATGCGAAACTGAAGTTGCCGGTCAAATCGATGATTGCTCCTGTGGCGACTGGAGCCACGATACCCGCGATGTTGCCAACCGCGTTTTGTATGCCGATCCACTTCCCTGCGGCCCGTGGCCCGGCCAGGGTCTGCCCAATGGCATAGAGGTTGGGGCCGGCTAGTCCAATGGCTGCGGAAGAAAGCAGAAGGCCTGCAATCGCGAACTTCGCATTGCCAATCCCGCAGGCCATCATGCACATCAGCCAAATGAATTGACACAAGCAGATCATCGTCATTCGCACGCGCCTTGAACTGGAGCCCGCTGAAATCCAACGATCGGCGATCCACCCGCTGCTCAGGCAAGCGACAGTCGAAAGCCCATAGACTATGCCACCCAGCCGGGCCATCTCGGAGATCGAGTAGCCATGGGATTTAACGAGGTAGAGAGGCAGCCAGGAAAGTATCAGATAGAAAGGATAGTTAGCACAAAAATGCCCAACACTGGCGCCCCAGAGTTCCCGCTTCGACAGAATTTCGCGAAAAGGCGGCTCAGCAATTTTGATGTCTCCCTGCGCCTTCGCGGAAAGAGAACGCGTGCTCATCGCCCACGGAACCAGCCAAAAAATTGAAATCGCTCCGAATACGATGAATAGAGGACGCCAGCCGAGATGTGCGATGAATATCCCGCCAAGAAACGTACCGACTGTCGGCCCAAGATATACGCCAGCGGATACGATCGCGTTGGCGTTTCCCAGACGCTCAGGCGGTAAGTGCTGCGCTAATAATTTTGAACTGGCAGGAAAGCCTGCGCTTTCTCCAATCCCAAGGAGCACCCGCAGCACCAGAAGCATCAGGAATCCGTCTGCCAGTCCGGTAGCAATGGTTGCGAGGGACCAAACCGCAAGGCCGAGCGCAAGCGTGCGATACGCGTTGATCTTCTGGACGAGCCAGGCTGCGACGATCTGGCCTGGGGCATAAATCCAGAAAAA
Organism: uncultured Acidobacteriota bacterium; assembly: GCA_963735555.1. Lineage (GTDB taxonomy): Bacteria > Acidobacteriota > Terriglobia > Terriglobales > Acidobacteriaceae > Silvibacterium. The sequence continues at coordinate 22,565 of CAVTLP010000001.1, read as the reverse complement.
GGCCGAAACCAACAAGCCATATTGGGCGTTGGATAGGTTCAGTTCGCCTTTAATCAGAGGCGCGGCAGTGGCAAGATTCCCGCGATCGACATAGTTGATGAAGATGGCAAGGGCCAGGAGTGCAAGAACTCCGTTGGTGAATCGAGCGGCTTTTGAGTCCGATGCCTGTTGACTTTCGAGATGACTCACTCGGCCTTCCGTGGAGGGGAATTTGGAAATAACCTGACTGCTGGATCATGTGCTGCCCGCGCGACCAATGTCAAAACCTAAGAACTGTCAACTCAGTTGGTTGCAGTGGCCTGCAACCAATCGGTAGACTAAGGGTTGCGGTCATAAGCGGAAGGAAAGGTCAGGGACGTCATGCTCGTCGTGATGAAGGCGCAGGCGACGCAGGAGGAAATCCAGGCGGTCTGCGAGCATATTGGACAGTTGGGATTCCGGGCGCATCCGATGCCCGGCGCCAGCGCACCGCGATTGGCATCACCGGCAACCAGGGGCAGATCGACCCCGGAAATCTTGAAGAGCTGTCCGGCGTTGCCGAGGTGATTCGGGTTTCGAAACCCTACAAGCTGGTCAGCCGCGATGTGAAGGAAGAGGACACGATCATCCGCTTTCCGGGCACGAACGCCACCATCGGCGGGCGCGACCTGGCGATGATTGCGGGGCCGTGCTCGATTGAGACGCGCGAGCAGGCGTTTGCCATTGCCGAACAGATTGCTGCGGCCGGAGCGCAGTTCTTTCGCGGAGGCGCTTACAAGCCGCGCACTTCGCCGTATGCCTTTCAGGGTCTGGGCGAAGAAGCGCTGAAGATCATGGCGGAGATTCGCGACCGCTTCGGGTTGCGCATCGTGACCGAGGCGATCGACAACGAGGCGCTGGAGCTGGTGAACGACTATGCGGACGTGATCCAGATCGGCGCGCGCAACATGCAGAACTATTCCCTGCTTCGGGCGGCGGGGCGCAAGCGTAAGCCGGTGCTGCTGAAACGCGGCATGTCGGCGACGCTGGAAGAGTTTCTGATGGCCGCCGAGTACGTGATGAGCGAGGGTAACTACCAGGTGATTCTGTGCGAGCGCGGCGTGCGGACGTTTGCGGACCACACGCGCAACACGCTCGACCTGAGCATTGTGCCGGCGGTGCAGCGACTGAGCCATCTGCCGATCCTGGTCGATCCGAGCCACGGCACGGGCAAGCGGAACAAGGTTGTTCCTCTGGGCCGCGCTGCCGTTGCAGTAGGAGCGGACGGGCTGATCGTCGAGGTGCATCATCAGCCGGACAAGGCTCTTTCGGATGGCGCGCAGTCGATCTATCCCGAGCAGTTCGTGCAACTGATGGACGAGGCCAGCCAGATCGCGAGCGTGCTGCGCCGCAATGTGCCGCGCGGCATCGAGATCACGGAGGCTGTAGGAGCGGGATCTGCCGGCGCTCGTTAGAATGCGTCAAGCTTCATCCAGCGCAAAGCTGCGTCCTCCGACCCTTTCGCAAAGTGCGCGAAAGGATGGGTCACCCAGGTTGGGACAATCTCAGAGACCAAGGATAGGCGGCCGCGATTGCGCCGCCTTTTTCCTGCCTGCGCATTGTTGCCGGTGCTTTTGTGGCTGGGTTCAAGTGGTTGCAGACGCCAGCATTTTCCAGAGTATCCAGCAGACTATCGCGAATTCGCCTACGTCACCAATGGCGGCAGCAATACGGTTACGGTTCTTGACCTGGTGAATCTCCGGCAGGATCGCGTGCTGCGCGGTGGGCGCGAAGCCGACGGGCATGGCCGCGAATCCCGCGCGCAACGAAGTGTACGTCGTCAACTCCGGCAGCGGCAGCGTGAGTGTGATTGACGCGGAGAAGAATCGCGTGGTCGCGACGATTCCGGTCCATCAGCAAGCCTTATTTCATCGATGTGGACAGCGACGGGCGCCGGGCTTATGTCGCTAATTCCGGATCGAACAATGTCTCAGTGATCGATCTGGACAACACGGCGGGAGATTGGCGCGATCGGAGTACGGCGAGGCGCCGGGGCTGGCAAAGATTTCTCCGGATGGCAAGAGTCTCGTGGTCAGCAAATCGCAGTGAGCGGCAGCGTTTCGGTCATCGATCCCGAAAAGTTCAAGGTGCGCGCGGTGTTTCGCGGGCTGTCCGCAGGCGACAGACGCGGTGATCCTGCCCGATTCGTCGAAGGCGTTCGTCGCCTGCTCGGGTGGGCATCAGGTGATGGCCATCGGACTGGCGCGTCCAGCGAGCACGATCGAGAGCGAGCATACGGACCGGCTGCTGAGCTTTCTGGATGTGGGCAAGACGCCGGTGCACCTGGCGCTCAAGCCGGATGGAGGCGAGATCTTTGTCTCGAATTTCGACAGCGATTCGATCTCGGAGATTGCGACCGGGACGAATGAGGTGGGCGGCGCTTATCTCGTCGGCGCGCATCCCTCGTGCGGCGATCGTGAGCGCGGACAACTCCATGCTGTGGATCAGCAACTTCAATGCGGACTCGATCGGCGTCTATTCGATCGACGACGGCAAGCTCATCAATACTGTGCATGTGGGCGGCGGTCCGGATGCGCTGGCGTTTTCGGCGAACGGGTTTCTGCTGCTGGCGGTGGATGCGCGGTCAAGTGACGTTTCTGTGGTGCGGACACAGAGCTATGCGTCAAATGGCGCAGTACGCACGGGCTCGCTCTTCACCATGCTGCCCGCGGGCCAAAGGCCGAATGCGATTGCGGTGAAGGCGTTTCGCGTGAAGTAGGGACTACACGTCCAGCGATACGCCTTCGCGCAAAATCAGTGCTGAACTTCGGAGAGTTTGGTTTCCTCGGGCACGTCGGTAGGGCTTTCGAAGTGAAGGCGATAGCCGTCGGGGTCGGAGAGCACGGTGTCCCATAGGCCGTTCCCGACCTGCGGTTCGGATGCCTCGATGCCGCGCGACCTGACATCGTGGTAGATGGCGATGGCGTCCTCGCACTGGAACCAGAGAGAGACTCCCTGGCCGAGTATCGCGCCGGCCGGCATGGCGTCCAGCATTTTCTTTGCGCAAGTCTGGAGCATGAGCGCGGCGCCGCCGAGCTGGAGCCAGCACCAGCGTATCTCGTCCATCGACGACCCACTGGTTTGTCCGGGTGAAGCCGAGGCCGTCGACGTAGTAGCGGAGAGACCGCTCCATGTCAGAAATGCAGAAGAACGGAACGACCTGCTTGACGTTGGCTTTTGCGGGTGATGAGCCGCTCATGGTTCTCTCCTCACTGTTCGCGCAGCGTCTTCATCGGATCGACGCGGGCTGCCCGCCACGCCGGTGCGAGCACTGGCAAGGAGCGAGATGACGACCAGAAGAGCCGTCACCGCGATGTAAGTGAGCGGGTCGAAGGCGTGCACACCGTAAATCTGGCTCGAGATGTACCGCGTAAGAATTGCTGCCGCGCCCAGACCAATCACCAGCCCGATGCCGGCAAGCGTAAGTCCGCGTTTGAGAATCAGCGCGAGGACATTGCCGCGCTGCGCGCCCAGTGCGAGGCGCAGACCCATCTCATTCGTGCGCTGCGCCACCATGTAGGACAGCACCGCGTACAGCCCGATCGCCGACAGCAGCAGCGCCATCACCGCGAAGCACGTGAGCAGCAGCGTCTGGAAAGCGCGGCTGCGACGCGGCGACGCGAGAGCATGTCCTCGAGCGTGTGAATGTGGTAGAGCGGCACGTCGCGATTTATCGAACCGATGAGCGTGCGCAATGGCGTGGTGAGGCGTCGGCGGGATCGCCGTTCGTGCGCAGGACAAGCGTCGGAGCGTTGATTGCGCACTGGGTAAGCGGGAGATAGTAGGTTGGGCGCGCGTCTTTTGGTGAGGCTGCCCTGCTTGACGTCGCCGACGACGGCGACGATTTCGCGCATAGCTTCGGGATGGACTGCCGTCGTCGATGCCCGGCTTGATGTGCTTGCCGATGGGGTTCTCACCGGGGAAGAATTTGGCGGCGAAGGTCTGGTCGACGATGACGACGGGGGTGGACGTTCCGGTATCGGTTGCGAGCGAAGTCGCGACCGTGCAGAAGAGGAATGCGAAGGGTGTTGAAGAAGTTCGGGCGTGACGATGCGGACGTTGGCGCCGGGCATCTCGCCAACCGCCGTTGGGCGGCCTTCAATGTCAAAACCAACGCCGATGTTGGAGCCGGAAAACGGCAACGGCCAGCCGGCAGCAGCGGACTTCACGCCGGGCAGCGCTGCGACCTGGGGCAGAAGCTGGTCATAGAACTGCGCCACTTCGGTTGGCATATGCCTTGCCTGCAGGATAGCTGACGTCGGCAGTAAGCACATTGCGCTGGTCGAAGCCGGGATCGACGGAGAGCACGCGCACGAAGCTGCGAATAAAGAGGCCCGACGCCGATGAGCAACACCAGTCCGAGCGCGGTTTCCGCGATCACCAGCGTGCTGTGCAGGCGATGCTGGCTGCGTCCGCCGGTCACGGTGCGTGTGCCGTCGCGCAGAGCGAGCGAGGGATCGAGGCGCGACATGCGCCGAGCGCCGGGACAACTCCGAAGAGCAGGCCGGTGACGACGGAGGCCAGACGATGGTAAAGGCGAGAACAGTGGCCGTCAACCGAAATCGTATCGAGGCGCGGCAGATTCTTCGGCATGAAGTCGCAGCATGGCCTGCAGAAACAGCGTCGGACAGGGCGAGCGCCGAGCGCGCCTCCGCAGAGAGACAGGACAGAAGCGATTCCACCAGCACCTGCCGGACGATCTCGCACGCGGCTGGCGCCGAGCGCCGCGCGCAGGGCAATCTCCGGCGCGGCGGCGCGAAGCGCGGGCAAGCAGCAGTCCGGCGACGTTGGCGCAGGCGATGAGCAGCACGAAGGAGACCGCGGCAAAGAGAATACGCAGCGCCGGGCGCGAGTCTCCGATCAGGTCTTCCAGCTCGGGCTTGACCAGCGGCGGAGGTGTAGAACTTGTTGGTCTCCGGATACTGCGCCGCCATGTTGCTGTCGATCAGGCTGAGGTCGGCGCGGGCCTGGTCGATGGTCACGCCGGGCTTCAGCCGTCCGATCACGTCGAGCAGATGCGCGCCGCGCTGCTTGCGTCATCGGCGTATCGCCGTCGGGATCGAAGGCGTCAGCGGCCGAGGCTGAGTCCAGATTTGCGGCGCGCGGGTTCTGAAGCGGAAAGCTGAAGCCCTCGCGGCATGACGCCGGCGACCGTGTAGGCGTGGCCGTCGAGCGTGATGGTCTGTCCGACGATATCGGGCGCGAGCTGAAGGTGGACTGCCAGAGTCTGATGGCTGAGCATCGACGACGTGCGTGTCCGGCGTTCTCATCGGCGGGAAGAAAGTCACGGCCGAGCAGCGGGATGAACACCAAGCACCCGGAAGAAGTCGGAGGAGACGATCTGGCCTTCGAGTACCTGCGCCGTGCCGACGTTGGTCAGCGTGTTGCTGTTGTCGTGATAACGACGCAATCGCGCTGAACGAATGATTCTGGCTGCGCCAGTCGAAGAAGTCGGGATAGCTGAGGCTCTGCGGAGCCGGGGTTCCCGTCCTGCGACTCTCGTGCCGCGAGATGCATGAGCCGGTCCGGCTCGGGAAACGGCAGCGGGCGCAGCAGGACAGCGTTAACCAGGCTGAAGATGCCGGTGGTGGCGCCGATTCCCAGAGCCAGCGTGAGGATCGTCGTCAGGGCAAAGCCCGGGCTCTTGCGCAGCTGGCGGATCGAGAAACGAAGATCTTGAAAAAGGTTGTGCATGGCAGCTCCGCCGAATAGAGAGCACGTCGGTGGCCGATCGCCGGGCGCCGTAACTCCTTGACGAAGTGCACGCTTAAAGACAGACGGCCCTCAGGCTGATTCCGGGATCGGGTGTCCGGAATCGGATAGTGCTGTCCGGTGGGAGACAAGTTTTGGGCTCCGACAAAATGAAAACCGGGAGACCAAGGGTCTCCCGATTGCTTACTTTGGTTTTATTCAGCGGCCGAATTTAGACGGGCTCGAACGTTCTCTGCCTGCAGGCCCTTGGGGCCGCGCACGACGTTGAACTGAACGCGCTGCGCTTCCTGAAGGCTGCGGAAGCCCTTGGCGTTGATCGCCGAGAAGTGAACGAAGATGTCTTCGTTGTTGCTATCGCGAGTGATGAATCCAAAGCCCTTGGCGTCGTTGAACCACTTGACAATACCCTGTTCCATGATTGGTGTTCCTTTTGGTGTTGATAATTCGCTTGAAGATTTCGAGGAAGGTGTAGCGGCAAGCAGTGCTTTGGAGCATTACGTGCGATGTTAGACCCACTCAAGTACGAGCGTTACTTAAGTATACCCCGGCGAGGGGGCCGGGGCAACGCGATCGAACAACAAAATTCTGTCAACAAGTTATGGATTCATCCGTGAGCTACAGATTCGTCGGCATAGAGTGCAGCCATTTCATTGGCATATTTCTCGAGAATGACACGGCGCTTCAGCTTGAGGCTGGGCGTGAGTTCGCCGGTATCGAGTGACCATTCGTCGGGTACGAGGTGGAAGCGCTTAATGGTCTCAAAATGAGCGAGGTTCTCGTTGACTCGGTCGACGATGGCCTGGTACTGCGCGATGACGCGCGGGTCGGCGACGAGATCGCGGCGGGTAGGGGTGGCGATTCCCTGCTGGCTGACCCAAGCCTCGAGTGCCGCGAAGTTGGGTGAGATGAGCGCGGAGGCAAACTTGTGGCGATCGCCGACGAGGGCTGCCTGAGCGACGAGGAGATTGGCCTTGAGCTTGTTTTCAATGGGCTGAGGGGCGATAAGCTTGCCGCCCGAAGTCTTGAGCAACTCCTTCTTGCGATCTGTAATGTAGAGGAAACCGTCCGCGTCCAGGCGGCCGATGTCTCCGGTGCGGAAGAAGCCCTGATCGTCGAAGATCTCGGGGGGGTGCGGAGACTGCTTCCAGTAGCCCTCGAAGACATTCGGGCCTTTCACGAGAAGCTCGCCATCTTCGGCGAAGCGGCAGGCGACGTTGGGAAGAGCCTGGCCGACGGAACCCATACGGTTGTGCCGAGGCGTGTTGATGGCAAGGACAGGCGAGGTCTCCGTGAGGCCGTAGCCTTCGAGGATGCGAATGCCGACGCTGGCAAACCAGTGAGCGGTGTCGAGGCCAAGGGGGGCGCCGCCTGCGATGTAGTAGCGAACCCGGCCGCCGAAGCCTCCACGGATTTTCTTATAGACGAGGGCGTTTGCGGATTTCCAGGCCAATGAGCCTGGTGTCTGACCCTGCGCGACTGCGTCCTTATGCTTGCCGCCTGTGGAGACGGCCCACTTGAGCAGACGTGTCTTGACCGGCGAGAGCGAGGCGCGGCGTTCGACCTCCTGCCTGACTTTCTCGTAAACGCGGGGCACCGCAACCATGATGGTCGGGCGGACTGAGGTCAGAGCGGCGGGCAGCTTGTCAAAAGCCGGGCAGTAGGCGACGGTGACATTCTGCGCGTAGAGGGCGTAATCGAGGTGGCGCGCCGTGATGTGCGAAAGCGGCAGGAACGATATGCAGGAGTCAGTCGGGAGGAAACCAAATTCGGCGGTGGAGTAGTTGATGTTGGAGGCGAGGTTGCCGTGGGTGAGCATGACTCCCTTAGGCTCGCCGGTGGTACCGGAGGTGTAGATGAGCGTGGCGAGGTCTTCAGGCTGGACGTCGTAAGCGCCGCGGTCGAAGCCTGCATCTCTGTCGGTCTTCTTGTCGGCATCGCCAATCAGCGAGGAAAAAAGAACCGCGTCGGCTACTCCCTCTTCGTCCATTAGGACGATTCGCTCGACACCGGTCTGCGCGCGGGATTGGGCGACTTTGTCGTACTGGGCCCGGCTGGAAACGACGACGATGCGCGCGCCGGAATCGGCAAGGAGAACCGCGGTCTGATCGGCGGTGAGCGTGGGATAGATGGGTACGTCGACGGCTCCGAGAGCAAGGGTGGCGAAGTCAGCCACGGCCCACTCCCAGCGATTTTCGCCGAGGATGGCGATGCGGTCGCCCTTGCGGATGCCCCAGGAGGCAAACGCCTGGGCTACGGCGCGGACTCGCTGGTAGGTCCGCGCACCGGAGATGGGATGCCAGGTACCGGCTGCGTCCTGCGCGAGGATCGCGCGCTCGCTGTTGTTGGCGGCGATGGTGAAAAGGATGTCGTTAAGGGTTTTGAGATTGAGCACCGCGGGTCAACTGTATCGGACGCGGCGCGACGGTTGCAAGGGGCGGATGTGCTTGCAGTGCGGTGAACGGACGGGTCCAGCGAAACGTATATGATTTGCGTGGTGACCTTTCACTGCATTCGATTGCTAAACTTTCGGCGCTCATTTCCAAGGAGATATACACATGAGTAATTCACTGATTCCGCGCCTGCGGTTTGCTACTGCTGCGGCGGTGGCTATGGCCTGCACGCTTGCGATCGCGGCGGACATGCCTCCCAGCAAACCGCTAAAGGTGCCGGAACTCAAGGTCGAGAAATATACACTCGCCAATGGTTTGGAAGTGTTGACCTATGAGAATCACAAGCTGCCGCTGGTGGCGGTCGATCTCTGGTACCACGTGGGACCAGTGAATGAAAAAGCGGGGCGCACGGGATTCGCGCACCTCTTCGAACACATGATGTTCGAGGGCTCAGAGCACGTCGGGGAAAAGGCACATATCCGCTACGTGGAGGGCGCGGGCGCGACGGATATTAACGGAACGACGGACTTCGACCGTACGAATTATTTCGAGACCATGCCGAGCAACCAGCTGGAGCTGGCGCTCTGGCTGGAGAGCGACCGCATGGGGTTTCTGCTGGAGACTCTGGATCGGACCAAGCTGACCAACCAGCGCGATGTGGTGCGCAACGAGCTGAGGCAGGATGAAGGGCAGCCTTATGACCTGGCCGATGAAGAGATGTACCATCAGCTCTTCCCGAAAGATCATCCCTACCACGCGGCCGTGATCGGCTCGCATGCGGATGTGGAAGCGGCCCGCCTGAACGACGTGCGCGACTTCTTTGAGCACTACTACACGCCGAACAACGCAAGCATCGCCATTGCCGGAGACTTTGATCCGGCGAAGCTGCGGGCGCTGCTGGAGAAGTATTTTGGGCCGATTCCCAAGGGGCCTCCGGTGGATAAGGTCGCGGTGACGACGCCGGCCATCACCAGCGAAAAACGCGTGACCATCACCGATACGGTTCAACTGCCGCGAATTTCGCTGGCGTGGCTGACGCCGCAAGCCTACCAGCCGGGCGATGCCGAAACCGACCTCTTCGTTTCGATTCTGGGTCACGGCAAATCGAGCCGGCTGTACCGCAAACTGGTCTACGAGCAGCAGATTGCGCAGTCGGTCAATTGCGAGAACCAGTCGCTCAGGCTGGCCTCCGTTGCAGAGTGCGACGTTACAGCGCGTCCTGGAGTGAAAGTCGAGGATCTGGAGGCAGCCATCGACAAGGAGATCGAATCGCTGCGTAGTGGCGGTCCGACCGAGGCGGAGGTGAACCAGGCGCGGAACGAAATTCTGACGAACAAGATTTCTGGTCTGCAACGGCTGGGGGGCTTCGGCGGTATCGCCGATACTATGGACCGCTACAACCAATATGTCGGCGATCCGGGCTACTTACCGAAAGATATTGCCCGGTTCCAGAACGCAACTGTCGCCTCGGTGGAGAAGATTGGACAGGACGATTTTGCGAAGACGCAACGGGTGGTCGTTATCACGGTGCCGGGCAAGAAGGTTACGGAGGATGTACCGCGGAGCCCGGCCGACACCGATGCGAATGTCAAGGTGACCAATCCCTATACGCCGGAGTTCGAGGCGCAGCAGGACTGGCGCAAGACTCCGCCGGCCCCGGGCAAAGAGCCGGAGCTGCACCTGCCGGTTCCGAGGACCTTTGCCCTGGCAAACGGGCTCAAGGTGTATCTGGTCGAGGACCATTCGCTTCCAGTGATCGGCGCGACGCTGACCAATCTGGCGGGGAGCGATGCGAATCCGCCGGGCAAGGCGGGACTGGCCAGCTTTACGGCGCGCATGTTGACGGAGGGCACGAGCGACCGATCGGCCACGCAACTGGCGGACGATACGGCCAGCATCGGGGCGACTCTTGCGTCCGGAGCAACCATGGACGCGGCGTTCGTGAACATACGCGCGTTGAGCAATAGCGTGGATGGAGCCATGACCCTGCTTTCCGACGTGACACTGCATGCCGCGTTCCAGAGCGCGGAGGTCGAGCGCATCCGCAAGCAGCGGCTGACGGCCATCCTGCAAGAGGGCGATCAGCCGGTTGCCGCGACATTGCGCGTGGGGATGAAGACGCTTTACGGGGATTATCCTTACGGGTATCGCGATATCGGCACAACACAGTCGGTGAAGGCTCTAACACGCGACGATATGGCGAGCTTCTGGTCGGCCTATTACGCTCCGCAGGACGCTGCGCTGGTGCTGGCGGGAGATATTACAGAAGCGGACGCCAGAAAGCTGGGCGAGAAGTACTTCGGCGGCTGGTCTTCGAACGGCAAGAGCGCCAGCATTCATGTGCCTGCACCGCCGCCTCCGCCGACACGGAAGATCGTGATCGTCGACAAACCCGGCGCGCCGCAGACTGTGCTGCTGGCGTTTGGGCAGGGGCCGGCACGCGCCACGAAGGACTATGTGGCGCTGAATGTGATGAACAGCATACTGGGTGGACTGTTTTCGAGCCGCATCAACATGAATTTGCGCGAGAAGAACGGATACACCTACGGCGGCTTCTCGGGCTTCTTCTTCTACCGCGATGGAGGCACGTTCTTCGGCGGCGCGGAGGTGCGGACGGATGTGACTGCTCCGGCGGCGAAGGAGCTTTTTACCGAGCTGAATCGCATCCGGACTGATCCGCCAACAGCTGCAGAGCTGAAGCTGGCGGAAGACAACGCTCTACGTTCCCTGCCCGGGCAGTTCGAGACGGTTCAGGCAACGACCGGGCTCATGAGCGAGATTTTCACCTACAGCCTGCCGGTCAACTACTACCAGACGCTGCCGGGCGAGTATCAGAAGCTGACGCCGGACGAGGTGGAGAAGACAGCGATCGACTACGTGCATCCGGACAACTTCATCCTGATGGCGGTGGGCGACAGGGCCAAGATCGAGAGCGACCTGCAGAAGCTGAATCTGGGACCGATCGAGCTAAGGGATGAGAGCGGAGACCTGGTGAAGAAGTAGGTTTGGGTTGATTTCTCCGGGGGAGGCCCCCCCTCCCCCCTTACCCTCTCTTTTCTTCGTACCTCATTGATTCTAAATTAGTTTCTTTATGCTTTGGCTCGTAGTTAATTGATTCTAAGGTACTTCGTGTACTTCATAGAAAACAAGGTACTTGCTACATCATTGAAAGCAAATGGATTATCGCCGTGTCGTTGATTCTGCAGGAGTTAGCGCCTGCAAGAGAAAAGGCCCGGCTGCGATCCGCCGGGCCTTACCTTCTATTTCTATTATAGCGATTTCGGGGAAATACTCGGCCAAGGAACAAGGATAAGCAATTAGCGATTTTGGATTAGACGAACGTGGTCTGTCTCACAGGCCAGGCGTCTCAGATTTGCTCACGATCCCTAATCGCTTGGGAGATGGTATCTTTCAGCTTCGGCAGGTCTTCCTGGATCGTATTCCAGACAATCTCGCGATCCAAATCGTCGTACTGGTGGCGCAGCCAGTTACCCAAGCCGCGTATGTTGCCCCAAGGCTGCCCCGGATACAACCTTTCAGCCTCTTCGCCCAACCGCATTGCGGCCTCGCTGATAATCTGCATCATGCGCTCGACGGCGGCAACCGTCTTGCGGTCACTGCAGAACGTGTCGAAGTCCATACCCTCGATAAAGCTCTCGATCAGCTTGATGCTCGTGTCGATGTCGCGCAGATACGAGAGATGATCTCTAAAAGGCAAGAACGGCCTCTTGCATTGCTTTTCCCCTGACGCGCGCTTTCATCGTCTTTGCGGGTGTGAGGTCGACTTTGATTCTGAGAATATCGGACAACCGATTTTCCAGGCCCACCATATCGAGGAGGGTCATCTTTCTCGTGCTGTCGAACTCGGCCATCAGGTCCACGTCCGAGCTTGCCGATGCTTCATCCCGCGCCACAGAGCCGAAGACGGACAGATGCACGATTCCGGCGGCGCGAAGCTCCAGCTCGTGAGCACGCAAGGTCTGAATGACGCTGCGCTTGTCCATATTCGAGATTGTGGCATAGGGCGTCTGGTAACTCAATATTGGGATGGAACGGGTTTGGCGTGTCTCTATCCTTCGGACCGACCTTATTTCGCAGGGCTGAGGTTTGAACCGACGTCCGAAAATCCGGACGCGGATGAGAACTGCCCCACTCCGCCCAGTCTCCAGTCACTTTACCTGCAAGCTCTCAAGATAGCGATTCAGGTTGGCAATTCTTGTGGTCTCCTTGGATTTGTCGCTCCGAGTTGTGCCCATATCCCGGAGGATGGGTCCCCATATTGGCATATCGGGGCTTCCATGTGCGGGATTGCCTTGTACCCCAAAACCGAGGACGCTGGCTACATAGCTCGCGGGGTATTTTCCATTGTGGCGCCGGGCAAGGATGGTCAGGTCGGGTACCTGGTCTTTCAGCGCAGGAGTTGCCGGCCCCCCGCCTTTGCCATCGATTCCATGGCACACGGCACAATAAGTCATGTACGTCTGTTGACCAGATGCAGCAGGCGATGTCGGGACAGATTCTTTCTTGATTTGTGTTTGAGTTTCCTGTGAGGTCGATATCGCAAAGGCCGAGACAAGGCATGCGAGCAAGATCGCTGCCGCTCGCTTCGCGCCCTTTCTTTCATGGGGCACCATTCTCGTTCTCCTTACAAGCAGACTACCCGGATCTCGTTTAGCGAGTCAGACGCTCTTTTCGAGGTTGTGGCGGGCTAAGGTTGGGCCACCCGCCGTACAATGGTGCTACTTTTTGGGCGAAGAGGACGCTCCCTACCTCTCCGGCAACTTTTATGGACATTGGCTCGGAGGAAATCGTGGAAGCAGATACCCAAGGAAAAAATACGCAGAAGATAAGAATCGAGCAGCACACCTTTATGGGGGTCGTGTGGATCGCCGCTTGGCTCTTCACGATAGGATTTCTCCACCTCAGTTTTTGGAAGGGAGTTTTCGCCATCGTATTGTGGTCCTACTACCTAGGTGTCCACTTCAGTTCCATGCTGCGGTGATCCGCCGAGTTGCTGAAGCTCTTCTCGACTGCCGGGAACCCGCCTGCGGCAGCGAGGTGCGATCCTTCGGACCGGGCACTTATTCGCAGGGCTGAAGATCACCCCGGCGACCAAGACCTGTCGCCGGGGGCCCCGATTGCCCTGCGCTTCTACCGGGCTTTGCTGCACAAAGGCTAAAGGTTTGAACCCACGTCCGAAAATCCGGACGCGGGACGCCCGGCACCCGGCAATTAAATATCAAGGCGATTTCCGAAACCGTCGCCACTATCGGATTGGTATCTTCTTGGATGCCGCTTCCCCACGCTTGAAAAGCCCTTCGTCCGGTCCAATAATCAACCAGTCGTCTTCATACTCAATTGGGCCGAAGTATCTATCACCGAGGGAAATCGATCCTAGGGTCTTCAAGAGTATTCGCTCTCGTGTGAACAGAGCGCCGGATGTTTCTTCATCGAGAGAACGGTCGTAATCAAACGCTAGCAATAGTATCGATCTAAAAATGCTAGAGCCTCCACGATCGGAGCACTCGACCATATGAACACCGGATGGGGATGTGGCGATGTGAGAGTACGAGAATTCTCGTTCGTTATCGCTCCAGCCGACGCGGATACGCTGGTCAAGGTTGCGGACCCAAAAGTTACCATGGAATCTGTTACTCCTGTTCGCGGCATTGAGATCGATGGCGGCAATTGTTTGGTTTCGATCTGAGATCCAGCCCTTTAGCTCCTGCACGATACGCGGGTGGATATATTCTTCGTGGACAAAGGAATAGCGCGATTTTTGTGAGACTTCAGAGCTATCTCTTCCCGGTTGCCCCAGAACATAGGCAGAGTTCTGCACTGACAAGCGCTCTAAATCCTCTTTGGTTGCCACACCTTTTAGCGCATCCGAAAGGGCGGTCTTAAACTCGTCTAGGTCAGAGACAAATCGCGTCGCGCAGAGCTCATACCAGAAATCGCGGACCTCCCTTATGAATTTGCGCTTTTCAGGATTTGCCCCAAAAGTTTCATGGCATGACGGACAAAGCGGCGCAGCGTTATCTTCGGTATCCGGCCCTTCCTCGGATTCGGAAATGATATGGTGAATCTCCACGTACAGGGCGTGACAGAGACAGCACCGAAATTGTGCGCGTCGTTTGACGGTAAGTTTTAATGATTCCGAAAAGGCCATCGATTGACCTATCCGTAGTCGAACCAGTTGCTGAAACAGCAGGTCCTTCGACTGCGCCTCTCGCTATGAAACGGCGAGGGGCTCCGCTCAGGATGACATCGCTCATATCTATCACAGACAGAACGTTAGCATGCCGACGTGGCCCCAGGATCAGGCCTGCGGTTTCGGGGTGAGGCGGACGAAGCGCGGGGCGAGCTCGTCCCAGGTGGCGAGCAGACGGTAGGCGCGGTTGCTGAAGGTCTTCTCGGCGTGGAGCTGGACGAGGCCGTGGATGTTCTCGCGGGCTTCGGCGTCGAGGGTCTCGTATTGCTCGGCCTTGAGGAAGTCCGCGTGGTAGAGCACGTCTCCGCATAAAGGTTCCGTCCTCGTCGAAGACCCAGGCGAGGCCGCCGGTCATGCCTGCTCCGAAATTGAAGCCGGTGGCGCCGAGGATGACGGCGAGGCCTCCGGTCATGTATTCGCAGCCGTGGTCGCCGACGCCTTCGACGATGGCGAGGGCTCCGGAGTTGCGGACGGCGAAGCGCTCGCCGGCGCGGCCGGCGGCGAAGAGGGCTCCGCTGGTGGCTCCGTAGAGGGCGACGTTGCCGAGGATGACGTGCAGCTCGGACTGGAGGGCGGCGCGGCCCTGTCCGCGGAGGATGATTTCGCCGCCGGAGAGGCCCTTGCCGACGAAGTCGTTGGCGACTCCCTTGAGGATGAGCTGCATGCCGGGAACGGCGAAGGCTCCGAAGGACTGGCCGGCGACGCCGGTCATCTTGAAGACGAGTGGGCTGCGTCGGACGTTGTCCCGTTGGTGTTGAGCACCGCGAGCTCGCCGGCGAGACGCGCGCCGAAGGTGCGGTCTTCGTTGGCGATGAGCGCTTCGTGGATGAAGTGCTGTCCATCGCTTGTAGGCGGCGAGAGCGGGCTCGACCCAGGCATCGTCGATCGGGGGGTGGTCGGTGGGACGCATTGTTGCGACGGCCCTGCCAATGGAGCTTCGCCGCTGTGCGGAGCGGCCAGTACGGGCGCCAGGTCGAGGCTTCCATCGAAACGGACCTGCTCGAGCAGGTCGGTGCGGCCGATGGCGGATTCGAGAGAAGGCAGGCCGACCTTTGAGAGCAGGACCTGCAGGTCGCGGGTCAGCTCTTCGAAGAAGCGGACGACGTGCTCGGGCTTGCCGCGGAACTTGGCGCGCAGATCGGGGCGCTGCGTGGCGATGCCCGTCGGGACAGGTGTTGAGATGGCATTGGCGCGCCATGTCGCAGCCGAGGGCGACGAGAACCGCGGTGCCGAAAGCGTACTCGTCGGCTCCGAGAAGAGCGGCGATGAGGATGTCGCGGGCGGTGCGAAGGCCTCCGTCGCAACGGAGCCGGACGCGGCCGCGCAGGCCATTTTGTAACAGTACCTGCTGCGCTTCAGCGAGGCCGAGCTCCCAGGGTTGCCGGCGTACTTGATGCTGGAGAGCGGCGACGCGCCGGTGCCTCCAGCGTGGCCGGCGATGACGATGTAGTCGGCGTAAGCCTTGGCGACGCCCGCGGCGACGGTGCCGACTCCATATTCGGAGACGAGCTTGACGCCGATGGCGGCGCGGGGATTGACGCGCTTGAGGTCGTAGATGAGCTGGGCCAGGTCTTCGATGGAGTAGATGTCGTGGTGCGGCGGCGGCGAGATGAGCTGCACGCCGGGCTGGGCGTGGCGCAGGCGAGCGATCAGCTCGGTAACCTTGTGGCCGGGCAGCTGGCCGCCTTCGCCGGGCTTGGAGCCCTGGGCGATCTTGATTTCGATTTCCTCGGCGTGCATGAGGTATTCGGTGGTGACGCCGAAACGGCCCGAGGCGACCTGCTTGACCTTGTTGTTGAGCAGCAGTGCAGGCGTCGCGTGCCGTAGCAGGTCTAGCTCGACGTGGGCTGGTAGACGGCTGGATCTTCGCCGCCTTCGCCGGTGTTGGAGCGCGCGCCGATCATGTTCATGGCGGCGGTGATGGTCTGGTGCGCCTCGGGACTGAGCGAGCCGAGGGACATGGCGCTGGCGATGAAGCGCTTGTACATGTGCGCCGGCGCCTCAACGTGCTCAAGGGCCAAGGGCGCTCCGGCGGGACGAATCTCGAGGAGGTCGCGCAGGACGGTGGGCTCTTTTTCGACGGCCTGCGTGGAGAAGGCGGCCCAGGCGACAGCGGGCTCGGCTACGGCAGCGACGCCGCGCGCGCTTCCGACGACGGTCTGCAGGGCCTTGACGGTCTGCGGCTGCCAGGAGTGCGGCTCGGCCTTATCGGCCTTGCGGAAGCGGACCCAGCCGTAGTCTGGGAGGTCCTTTGTGATGGTGACGACCGGCGCGGGGCACGCGATCATCGTCTGAGGGTTCGGCAGGAGGATTCTGGCTGTTCGTCCAGACCTGGCGGACGTTCGCTTCAATCTCGGCGAAGCCGATGCCGCCGATCAGGGCGGGAGTTCCAAAGAAGCAGCGGTCGACGACTTCGGGGCCGAGTCCGATGCGAATCGAACAGGTGCGCGCCGCGATAGCTGTCGACGACGGAGATGCCCATCTTCGACATGATCTTGGCGAGGCCGAGGTCGAAGGCGTGAAGAAGATTGATCTCTCCCTTTTCAGGGTTGAGGCTGCGGGCGGTCTCAAGCGCGAGCCAGGGACAGACTGGCGCCAGCGCCCATGCCCGAGCAGAACGGCTGCGTGGTGCAGGTCGCGGCAATCTCCGGCTTCGACAGCCAGGCCGGCGTGAGGTGCGCACGCCGGCGCGGGTGAGGGCGTGATGGACGGCTCCAGTGGCCATGGCCATGGGGATGGGGATCGTCTCGACGTTGGCCATGACGGTCTCTGAGCAGCAGAACCGCAGCTCCGCCGCGTACGAGGTCGATGGCCTTCGCGCACAGATCGTCAAGGGCGCTGACCAGATTGCAAGCCGGACTGAAGACGCATTCGAGCACAGCCAAGGGCAGATTTCCGGCGAGCGCATGGTGACGAGCACGCAGGTCATCCGCCTGCGCCAGCGACAGGAAAGGCGACGAGAGCGAAAGGCCAGAAAGCGGAGCATGCTTGTTGAGCATGTGCGGCCAGGGGCCAAGGCGGGTGTGGAGTTGCAGAACACGGGCTTCGCGGAGCGAATCGGTGGGCGGATTGGTGACCTGCGCGAAACGCTGGCGGAAGAAGGCGTAAATGGGGCGCGGCGAACGGGCCAGCGGCGCGAGCGGCGTGTCATCACCCATGGACCAGACGGCATCCTTGCCGTCCATGGCCATGGGCTTGAGGATCATGTTCACGTCTTCGCGGGAGTATCCGAAGGCAAGCTGCAGACGGGTCAGCTCCGCCGATTCGAGGATCGGGCCGGGAACGTGGTCTTCCAGAGTGCTGTCTTCGAGGAGATTCACGTATTCCGGCGCAGCGGCATCGAAGATGGCCTGAATCTGCTCGTCTTCAAGAAGGATGTGCTCATCGAGGTCGGCCACGATCATCTGTCCAGGGCCGAGGCGGCCGCTGTGGACGATGGTTTCAGGGTCAAGATCGACGAGGCCGGCTTCGGAACCCAGGACGACCAGGTTGTCTTCGGTCACGAAGAAGCGACAAGGACGCAGGCCGTTGCGATCAAGCACGGCTCCGACGATGTCGCCGTCGGTAAAGGCTACGGCGGCGGGGCCGTCCCACGGCTCGGCGCAATCGCTGGCATACGAATAGAAGGCTGAGCGGCCGAGATTTCCCGCAGGGGGAATGAGCATGCGGACGGCTTCAGCGACGGTGCGCCCGTTGCGCGCAAGCAATTCCACCACTTCGTCGAGGCTGGTGGAGTCGGAGCCATCCTGGGTGAAGATCGGCTTGAAGTCTTCGGGAAAGGTGGCAGCGCGCGCGTCCATGCGGGCCCGGTTGCCCCAGACGGTGTTGATCTCGCCGTTGTGGGCCAGCATGCGCAGCGGCTGGGCGCGGTCCCATGAAGGCGCGACGTTGGTGGCGTAGCGCTGGTGAAAAAGGGCAAAGGGCGTTGTGAAGGCGGGATCGGCGAGGTCCGGATAGAAGTCGGCGAGCAGGCGGCCGGCGCACATGGCCTTGTAGACCATATTGGAAGACGAGAGCGAACAGATATATCCCCTGCTTCCGTCTTTGGGGGCGCGGCTGCGCTCGAATTGCTTGCGGGCTAGAAAGAGCCGGCGGTCGAGGTGGGCCGGCTCGTCCGCAGTGATGAGCACATGGCGGATGACGGGCAAGGTGGACAGGGCGATCTCGCCGAGGATTTCCGGGCACGTGGGCACGTCACGCCAGGCAAGAACGATGAGGTTCTGTGCGGCTAGGGCCTGTTCGAATTCTGTATGCGATTCGGCGGTTTCCGGCGGAAAAAAGACCACGCCGACGGCCAAAGGCCGGGAGGGGTCGAGCGAGACGCCGGTCGAGGCGAGCAAGTACTCGCGCGGGATCGCAGTCGTGATGCCGATGCCGTCGCTGGATTTGCCGTCGGCGGCTACGGCGCCGCGATGCTCGAGCCGGGCAAGCGCCGTAAGTGCTTTCTCAAGAATGTCATGCGAGGGTATATTGGTGAGAGTCGCGACGAAACCCTACACCGCAGGATTCATGTTCGAAGCGAGGATCGACCAGGGAAGCATGGGAGCTCTGTGGGCGCTCGGAAGATCGCGAGAAATCAGAAACAGTTATGCTGCCCATGGCCTAATATACGACCTCCTTCGATCCCTGACATTAATAAAGTTCAGCACTGGCGCGGGTGGGCCGTGCATCATAAAGAAATGCGATGAATGCGATTAAGAAACGTTATCCGCTACCGCTTGACAGGGTTGTCTTGTATATTTATACATTGGATTGCATGTTTATGCATTCGCGGTGTGGACTTTATTTTAACCCATGCCGCGATTTTCTATTTTGACGAAATGCGGTTTCTTCTTTGACGAAATACGACCGACACAATGCGATTCGAGAGCTGGTGGCGAGCGCAGGCGTGACCAGCCAGGATGAGCTGCGCCGCAAGCTGGTGCGTCTTGGATTCGATGTAACGCAGGCTACGCTCTCGCGGGATATCCATGAGATGCGGCTCTACAAGGGCCCGAACGGCTACGCGCTGCCGAACGGCGTGAACGAGGAAGACGACGATCAGCCTTCGATCCGCGAAGTTCTGGCGAGCTTTGGGTTGAAGGTGAAGCAGGCGCAGAACCAGCTGGTGCTCATAACCACGAACGGCGGCGCGCAACCGGTGGCGCTGGCGATCGACCACGAGGACTGGGAAGAAGTGGTAGGCACAATCGCGGGAGATGACACGATTCTAATTATCTGTCCCGACCAGAAACGGGCGTCGACGCTGCGCGGACGGTTGGAAGAGATGATTGGGTGAGGCAGGGATTAGGGAACAGGGATTAGGCATTAGGGATTAGAGAAGCAGAGATGAAGGGTCAAAGTACAAACTGCGGTGATGGGGGTGAGCGGTTATGCCGGCATGGAGCTGGCTCGGCTGCTGCTGCATCATCCTCGGCTGAAAGGCGTGCCGCCGGCATGGCGGCCGCTACCTCGTTCGCGGCGCTGCCCCGGTAGTAGCCGAAGGCAACTGGCCAGCCAGCGTCCGCATCGTCATCGTGGAATTCCCGAGCATGGAGCGGCTGCGGGCCTGGGGTATGCCTCGGCCGACTACGCCGAGGCCCTGGCCGTCCGGCGGACCGCCCTGGACCGACGGCTCCTCTTCGTCGACGGGGCACACACCTCACCCGGCCTCGGCTGGCCAGCCGAGCCTGCCGTCCCTCAGGCGCCGTAGCCGGTGGCCTTCTCCACCTCCATCCGCACCACCACGCGGACCGCACCGGGCCGGTCCTCGCCGGGATCGCGGCCGTCGTACTTCCAGGAAAGCTCGGTGTCGACCCGCCGGCCACGTCCGGTGTCAGCGACACCCGGCCGCGCAGCTCGACGTAGTTCTCCGGGTCGGCCGAATCGATGATGCTGACGCTGACCCGCGGGTCCCGCACCATGTTCCGGTGCTTGACGCGACCCTCCACCGTGGAGAACAGTGCCGTCACCTGCCCGCGGAGACCGACGGCGCCATCGCCGGGCACGTGATCGGCTACGCCCGCTGGATGGTCGCCGACCGCGACCTGCTGCCGGGACTGCGCGCCGCCGCGCTGGCCGACCTGACCGCCCTGTGCCGGGACCTGCGATGCCTGCCGCCGGGGACGGCGACGAGACCGCGGCTCGTCGCCGTGCGCGGCCTGATCGACAGCGCGTCAGGCCCGGACGATGTTACCGCCCTGTGGTCCTGGCTGGCCGCCGGGCGGGTGCCGGGCGGCCCGGACCTGGACTCGCGGCTCCGCTGGCAGATCCTGCTCCGGCTGGCCGTGCTCGGGGCGGCCAGCCGGGCCGAGATCGAGCACCACGCGCGCCGCGACGCCACCGCGGCCGGCCTGCTGAGCGCGGCGCGCTGCCGGGCCGCGCGGCCCGACCCAGATGCCAAGCAGGCCGCCTGGGCGGCCATGCTCGGCGGCACGCTGTCCGGCTATGAGCTGACCGCGACCGTGCAGGGCTTCTGGCAGGCCGACCAGGCCTGCCTGCTGGCCGGGTACGTGCCGCGGTACTTCACCGCGCTGGCCGGGGTCGCGGCGGGCGCTGGCCCGGGCGGTGTCGGCCCGGGCCGGGCCGACCTGGCCCGGGTCTGGTGCCGGGACGGCTTCCCGCAGCACGCCGTGGACGCCGCCACGGTGCGGGCCGGCGAGCGACGCCTGGAGGTGGCGGCCTGGCCGCGTCGCTGCGGCGGCTCCTCGCCGACCAGGTTCAGGACCTGCGCCGCGCCCTCGCGGTCCGCTCAGCCGCCTGGTGAGGAACAGGCAGAGGAACGTTGAGGATGCCTGTCATCGGACCCACATCTGGTCGAGCAGCGGTCCGTACACCGGGGATTCCTGGTAGTTCCCGGCCCCGGAGGAGACGAATCCGGCAAGTGTTGAGTTGAGGATCGGGACAAAGGGTGCCTGGTCGGTGACGATGCGGTCGGCCCGGGCCCACAGCTTGCGGGCCTCGGCGGGGTCGGTGAGTTGCGCCGCCTGCGCCCGGCTGACCAGCGCATCGACCTGAGGATCGCAAAACCCGGCCCAGTTGCTTGTGCCGGGCGCGTCAGCCGACTGGCAGCTCAGCAGCGGGCCGAAGAAAGTCGATGGGGCGGGGAAGTCGGCGCCCCAGCCTCCCCCGATACTGACCTGGATCTTGGTGCGGGGGTTGTCGAGGTGGGTGTAGAACCGATCAGAGGAGAAACCCTGAGCGACCATTGGGACTAATTGCTGAGGTGAGCCCGGTGAGCGATGGAACGGCCAGCTTGTCCTTGACAAGGATTGAGGGCAGCGCCGGACGGCCTCCTCATGCGGTCCGTGGCCGGTCCTGGGCGCTGAACCCATCGCTGGCGGCGCTGTTTACCTGGCTGGCCTGCCTCCCACGGGGGCAGACCAAGTACGGCGGAAAGCGGCAGTGAGGTGAGGCCGCCTCGGCTTTCTGCGGGCTAGCTTCACTGCCGGATGCCAGCTGGTTGCAGTTCGGTGAATTTCGGCGTGAGGGATGATCGCTCACCGTTACGCGCGGTCTTGGTTCGGCGTGGTCGGAGGGATGGTCGGGTGACGTCGATCGAGCGCACTGCCTATCCGGAGTTCAAGTGGCTGACCTCGGCGCGGGTGCTGCACGTGTTCTTCACGCCGTCGGAGGATGAGGCCGCGTGGGCGCGGGAGCGGACCGAGACGCCGGAGTCGCTGCTGGCGCTGCTGGTTGACCTGAAGTGCTTCCAGCGGATGGCGCGGCTCTGCTCGCGCGAGGAGATCCCCCACGCCGTCACCGATCACGTGCGGCACTGCCTCGGCCTGGCCCCGGAAACCGAGCCTGATCACGGGGCGGAACGGACGGTGAGGCTGCACCGCGGCCTGGTGCGCAAGCGGCAGGGCGCGACCCGTGACCCGCGGCGGGCCCGGGCGCTGGCGGCGGCCGCGATCCGCGAGGCGGCGCAGGTGCGGAACCACCCGCCGGACCTGATCAACGTCGCGCTGGAGCGGATCATCGAGGCCTCGCTGGAGCTCCCGGCGTACTCCACGCTGGACGAGATGGCGACCACCATCCGCGTTGAGGTCAACGAGGCGATCTTCGCGGGCATCACCGGCCGGATGGGCGCTGAGGGGCGGCAGCGGGCGCAGGGCCTGCTGGACACGGCGGGCTCTACGGGCAGGTCGATGTTCAACCGGCTGAAGAAGCCGGCCCAGCGGGCGACCTGGTTGCGGTTCAAGGCCCAGGCCGGGTACCTGGACGAGGTTGACGCGCTCGGCGACACCGCCTAC